>NZ_JBFUPW010000001.1:1307071-1887589 GCF_041360795.1 Arthrobacter sp. RCC_34
TGCGTGTCCGTGGGCGATACTGGGATCGAACCAGTGACCTCTTCCGTGTCAGGGAAGCGCGCTACCGCTGCGCCAATCGCCCCTAGCTTTCCACCGAAGTGGAACCAGGGTTTTCACCGAGGTGGGTACGGGATTCGAACCCGTGTATACGGCTTTGCAGGCCGCTGCCTCGCCTCTCGGCCAACCCACCGTGCAGAAGATTTCTCTTCAGACAGTGTCCTGCGAGCGGACGACGAGATTCGAACTCGCGACATCCACCTTGGCAAGGTGGTGCTCTACCAGCTGAGCTACGTCCGCAGAAGGTTTTCCGGCCCTGTCCCGCTATGGGCTAGGGCCGCTTTCCAACGAAGAAAAACTCTATAGGAAGGAGGCCTGTTTGTTCAAATCCCGCGGCCTTCCGCGCGTCGTCCCGCTCAATTGGCGTTCCGTCCGATCATGGTCTAGAGTTTCTAAGCGTTGCAGAACGCAAGGGCGATTGGCGCAGTGGTAGCGCGCTTCGTTCACACCGAAGAGGTCACTGGTTCGAACCCAGTATCGCCCACCCTTGCAAAGCCCCTTTTCCCGCGATATATCACGGGAAAAGGGGGCTTTTTCGTGGTCGCTCATCGACTCCGTTGAAGTCGGATTTCCTCCGCGCGCCCGCCCTCGCTGTTCCGTGGCATTGCCTCCGGCGGACGCGATGCCGCTCCGGGCGGCGAAGCCGTTGTCCTGTCGTTCGCCGAGCAGGCTGTATGCACCATTCGTAGACGGAAGTGGACTGAGATGGAGAGCGACGCAGAGACAGTTCATCAGACCGGAGCGGGGCGCCTCCGCAGCCGCGTGCCGGTTTCATGAGCAGTAAACAGCGCAGCCGTCATGTCGCGCGGCTCGGGCGTGAGCTATCGGCCCTGGCCCGGTTCCTGGAGAAGTACGGCGTCTCACGCTGGAGTTCCTGGGCCGATCATTGCTTGGCCCTGCTTCAGAGTGGTGACCCTCGGGCTCTGGAAGGGGTGAGAAGCGCCTTCGGGGGCATGGGAAGCCTCAACGATGTGGTCATCAGTCAGCATCACGGGCAGCTCCTGACCGACTCCGAGGCGGCCGCCGCCAACCAACGGCTCGCACGATTGACATCGTCAGTGTATGAGGATGTCGTCTGGCTGCTCCAGGACGAGGACTCCGGGCATTAACGTCCCGCATTCAAGGATGGCGTCGGCCGGGCCGGATGGTGCACTCTCCGGATTCATCACCTCCAGCCCGTCGCAGACCCCGGGCTCGTTCCCCGCTCACCGTGGGCTGCCTGAAGGAATGTCGGCGCGTTATGGGAAAGTGAAGACATGACCGCACCAATGCTTGCCCGGGCCACCGATACGGGCCGGATGTATGCGCGCAGCACGCGCGAAGAACCCGTCGTCCCGTCGATCACCACGGTGATCGCGCAGCAGCCCCACGGTCTGGACGGCTGGTTCGGATACATGGGAGCGAACGCGCTGGCGCAGGACGTCACCCTGCAATCCGCCCTCAACAGCCCGGCGAAGCTCCGCCAGGCGGTTCAGCGCGCGGCCAATGCAGCCGCTCTCTACCGGGACGCCGCCGCCGAGCGCGGTGACCGCGTCCACAACTACTGCGAGCAGGTGGCGTTGCGTCATCTGGACCGCGAGCACGACGTCGACGGCGCGCGGGAGCTTCTCGCTCAGAACGGCGAGCAGGCGTTCGCGGACCGATTCGATGAATGGTGGAAGGCGTACGACGTCCGCCCGATCGCCCCCGAGATCACGGTCTGGAACCACGAGGTCGGCTACGCGGGCACTCTGGATCTGGTGGCCGAGATCAACGGGCGCACCTGCCTGATCGACTACAAGACCAAGGGCACCACGCGGGACGGTCAGGTCAAGGCGCTCGATGACAAGGTGGTCATGCAGCTCGTCGCCGGCATGAAGGCGGAGGAGAGCCTGGTGGATCCTGAGCTGGGGGAGTGGGAGGCCTGGCAGCATGGCGCCGGTCCACTGCTCATCGCGGTCGCGGTGGGAGAGACCGAGGTTCGTCCGCAGCGGGCCAACCCCGAGGTCCTCAAGCATCACTGGTGGAAGTTCTGTGCCTTGAAGAGGGTGTGGCAGCTCAACCAGGACCTGCTGCAGGAGCGGTCCGCTCTCCTTCCTCTGGCCCCGCCGCGGGCCTGAACGGAGTCCGGGCGCTGCTGGGACCCCTCGCCGGGAGGCCCGGGGACCGCCGGTCCGTAGAATAGACAGCGTGGCGCACGGCGCCGCAGTGATCCGTCAGCACCTTATACAGGAGGTCCACTCCATGGCCGTTCTCGGCATCAGGACTCTCGGCGACCCGGTCCTCAGGACCCGGGCCGAGGAAGTCACCGACATCTCACCGGCGGTCCATCAGCTGGTGGACGACATGCTGGAGACCATGGAGGACGTGCATGGCGCCGGCCTCGCCGCGCCCCAGGTGGGCGTGGGCCAGCGCATCTTCACCTTCAACATCGACGGTGTGAAGGGCCATGTCATCAATCCCGTCCTCGTCAACAGCGAGGACCATCAGCCGGACGAACGCGAAGGGTGCCTCTCGGTGCCCGGCATCTCCGCCCCGGTCCGCCGCTTCCGCCAGACCACGGTCCGCGGGATCGACCGGGATGGCAATCCTGTGGAGCTGACGGCCGAAGGCATGCTCGCGCGGTGCTTCCAGCACGAGACGGACCACTTGGACGGCATCCTGTTCATCGACCGGCTGTCCGGCGAGGAACGGCGTCGAGCCCTGAAGGCCCTCCGGAGCGGCGAATACTCGGCAGCCGAGCGGGCGACGGTGGATCAGCGCGCCAGTTCCGTGGCCTCCGCCTTCAGCAAGGCGCCGTCGTCGGCCTCCAGCGGCCGCGGCTCCTTCGGGCAGGCGCTGTGAAGGTCCTGTTCGCGGGAACGCCCGCCGTGGCCGTGCCGTCCCTCGACCGGCTGCTCGAGGCCGGCTTCGAGGTGGTGAGTGTCCTGACCCGTCCCGATGCGCCGCTCGGCCGGAAGCGCGTCCTGACCCCGTCGCCGGTGGCGCAGCGCGCCGAAGAACTCGGGCTGGAGACTATCAAGGCCTCGCGCATCACCCCGGAGGTGACGGAACAGATCGTGGCGACCGGCGCCGAGGTGGGCGCGATCGTGGCTTTCGGCGGTCTGGTGCCGCAGTCCGCGCTCGACGCCCTCGACCACGGCTGGATCAACCTCCACTTCTCCCTGCTGCCCGCATGGCGCGGAGCGGCCCCCGTTCAGCACGCCCTCATCAACGGCGACGACGTCCTGGGCGCCTCGACCTTCCAGCTGGAGGCGGGCCTGGACACCGGTCCGGTGTTCGGCACCATGACCGAGACGGCGCGACCGGATGACACGAGTGGCGTTGTCCTCGAACGTCTGGCGGTGAGCGGCGCGGTCCTGCTCGCCCAGACGCTGTCGGCGATCGCCGCGGGACGCGCGGAGGCGAGGCCCCAGGAGGGCACCCCGACGCTCGCCCCTAAACTGACGCTGGAGGACGGCCGGCTCGACTGGTCCCTGCCGGCGCTGTCCTTGCACCGCCGCGCCAGGGGCGTCACTCCGGAACCCGGCGCATGGACCGAACTCGACGGCCAGCGCTTCAAGATCGGGGCTCTCGCGCTCCGGCCGGACGTCCGGGATCTGGCGCCGGGCACCCTGCGGCTCGTGGGCAAGTCCGTGGTGGTCGGCACCGGCAGTCACGGCCTGGAGCTGCTCGAGGTGCAGCCCAGCGGCAAACGCATGATGTCAGCACGCGACTGGGCCCGTGGCCTGGCCGCCCTGGAGAAAGTGACCTTCGCATGAGTCAGCATCGGGGCACGCCCCAGTCCAGGGGTGGTTCAAGTTCGGGTGGTTCAGGTTCGGGCGGCGCGGGCCGCTCCGGCGGTGGCCGGGATTCCGGCCGCAGGAACGCGCAGGGTCGCGAACGGCACCGTGGCAACGGTGGAGGTGGCCGGCAGTTCAGCTCGGCCGCGCCCTCGCAGCGTTCCCGCCGCGCCGATCCGGCCCGCCTGGTCGCCTTCGAGGTGCTCCGGGCCGTCTCCGGCGCGGACGCCTATGCCAACCTGGTGCTGCCCGGTCTCATCCGCGAGCACCGGCTGGAACGCCGGGACGCCGCGTTCGCCACGGAACTCGCCTACGGGACCCTCCGTGGTCAGGGCAGCTACGACGCCATCCTGTCCGAATCCGTGGACCGGCCTCTGAAAGACCTGGACCCGGCCGTGCTCGACGTCCTCAGGCTCGGAGCGCACCAGCTCCTCGGCATGCGGGTTCCCGCGCACGCGGCCCTCGACGAGAGCGTCGGTCTGACGCGTGCGGTGATCGGCGCCGGGCCGTCCGGTCTGGTCAATGCGGTGCTCCGGAAGGTCAGCGCCCACACGCTGGAGGAGTGGCTGGACGAGATCTCGTCCCGGACGCCCGATGTCATCGAGCAGCTCGCCCTCCGCCAGGCCCACCCGGCATGGATCGTGCGGGCCCTGCGCCAGGCGCTGGTGGGCCACGGCCACGACGTGGCCGAGATCGAAGACCTCCTCGCGGCCGACAACGAAGCCCCCGTGGTGAACCTCGTGGCTCTGCCGTCGCTGGCGTCCGCACACGACCTCGACGACAGCGGCGCCGAGCCCGGCCCGCTCCTGGAGGGGTCCTGGCTGTCGGCAGGCGGCGATCTGGGCCGTATCCCGGCGGTGCGGGACGGCGTCGTGCGTGTGCAGGACGTCGGGTCCCAGCTGGTAGCGCGGGCCCTGGTGGCCGCGCCCCTCGAGGGCGGCGACGGCGAGCCGGAACGCTGGCTCGACCTGTGCGCCGGACCGGGTGGCAAGGCCGCCCTGCTCGCCGCCCTGGCGATCGACGCGGACGCGTCACTGCTGGCCAACGAGTCTCAGCAGCACCGGGCCGAGCTCGTCCGGCGCGCCCTTCAGCCGGTACCGGAGGAACGCTGGGAGGTCCGCACCGGAGACGGCCGTGACGTGGGGGAGAAGCTCCCGGAGCAGTTCGACCGTGTCCTCGTCGACGTTCCGTGCACTGGCCTCGGTGCCCTGCGCCGCCGGCCCGAGTCCCGCTGGCGGCGTACGCCCCAGGACCTGACGGAACTCGGCCCCCTGCAGCGTCAGTTGCTGGACTCCGCGATCCAGGCCACCCGGCCGGGCGGCGTGATCGCCTATGTGACGTGTTCCCCGCACCTCGCCGAGACGCGCATGGTGGTGGACGACGTCCTCAAGCGCCGCGACGATCTGGAACTCGTCGACGCGGGCCCCGTGATCGACGGAGTGGCCCGCGGGGAATCACTGTCCGCCGACCACGGAGGATACGTTCAGCTCTGGCCCCATCAGCACGGGACGGACGCCATGTTCCTGGCGCTGCTCCGCAAGAAGAATCCCGCCGCGGCCCAGGCCTGAGCGGATCAGCCCTCAAAGGAGAACGCATGCGCTGCTGCATCAATCCGAGCATCCTGTCCGCAGACTTCGTCAACCTCCAGGCGGAGCTGGACAGGATCGCCGCGGCCGACGCCGTCCACGTGGACGTCATGGACAACCACTTCGTGCCGAATCTGACCCTGGGACTGCCCGTGGCGTCCCGGATCCAGGCGGTGAGCCCCATTCCGCTGGACGCCCACCTCATGATCGAAGACCCGGACCGCTGGGCTCCCGGGTTCGCGGACGCGGGCCTGGCCTCCGTCACGTTCCACGCCGAGGCGGCGACCGCTCCCATCAAACTGGCCCGTGAGCTGCGGGCCCGTGGCGCCAAGGCCGGCCTGGCACTCCGCCCGGCCACCCCGGTGGAGCCGTACCTGGATCTCCTCCACGAATTCGACATGATCCTGGTGATGACCGTGGAGCCGGGCTTCGGCGGTCAGAGCTTCCTGGACGTCACGCTGCCCAAGATCCGCCGCGCCCGTGCGGCGATCGACGGCAGCGGCGCGGCGGTGCAGCTGCAGGTCGATGGCGGCGTCACGGAGGAGACGATCGTGCGGGCCGCAGAGGCCGGGGCGAACGTCTTCGTGGCGGGCAGCTCGGTCTATGGGGCGGAGGATCCGGAACGGGCCATCACGCGGCTGCGCGAGGTGGCGGAGAGCGTCTGGGCCGGCGCACGTTCCTGACGAAATGTTTCCGGTGGCCGTCGGGAATGAACCGGCGGCTACCGGACTTATGACACTATGTAATCCTGCTCCCAGCACCTCACGGTGAGGGGAACAGACACAATTTGATCAATCGTGCTCCGGGGTCGGTGAAAGTCCGAACCGGCGGTTATAGTCCGCGACCCGCCTGACCTTCATCGGTCGGACGGTTGAGCCGGTGAAATTCCGGCACCGACAGTTAAAGTCTGGATGGGAGAAGCACGAACACAAGCCACGGGTCTGTCCCGTGCGTCCTTGTTGTCGCCCCCGGAGCCGCCGCGGTTCTCTGGAAAGGGTGAGACATGGACCTCTTGCGGTGGCTCTTCGAAGCGCAGATCCCAGTCGGTGGGACGGCGCTTCTGCTACGTGAAGTTCTCGGTAATGTTTTCGGTCTGGCGAGTGCCCTCGGTGGCATGCGCCGCCGCGTCTGGGCGTGGCCCGTGGGCATCGTGGGCAATCTGCTCCTGCTCACGGTCTTCCTGGGCAATGTCTTCGGCGCCGCCGCCCCCGCCACACTGTGGGGCCAGGCTGGCCGCCAGATCATGTTCATCGCGGTGGCCGTCTTCGGCTGGATCCGCTGGCGTCAGGGCAAGCGCGACGCCGACAGTCACGGCGTGGCCCTCGTGCCCCGCTGGGCAGGCGGCCGGGCCCGCGTGGCCCTCATCGCAGCGCTCCTGCTCGGCACTGGCCTTCTGACCCCGCTCTTCTCGCTTCTCGGCTCCTACCCTCCGGTGTGGGCGGATGCCTGGACCTTCGTGGGCTCGCTCCTGGCCACCTTCGGCATGGCCAAGGGCTGGACCGAGTTCTGGCTGATCTGGGTGGCCGTGGACATCGTCGGGGTGCCGCTGCTGTTCAGCGCCGGGTACTACGCGAGCGGTTTCATGTACCTCTTCTACGGCGTCTTCACGCTGGTCGGCTTCTTCGTCTGGATGTGCGCCCAGAAGCGTGAGGCGCAGGCGCCTCCGGGATACACCCACGACGACGGCGCCCCCGTCACGGCGGAGGTGCGCTGAGTGGGCGAGCATGACGTGGGGGGGCAGCACCAGAGCGGCGCCTCCTTCACGGAGGTCGAACGTTCCGCGATGCACCAGGCCCTGGACGCCGCGCTCGGCGGCCCCCGGGGAGCGAACCCGCTCGTGGGGGCCGTGATCCTCGACCCCGAGGGCAGGGTCCTCAGCGTCGGGCACCACCGAGGGGCCGGCACGGCACATGCCGAGGCGGACGCGCTGGCCAAGGCCCAGGAGCACGGCATCGATGTCGCGGGCGGGACCATCCTCGTGACCCTGGAGCCCTGCAACCACCAGGGCCGCACCGGACCCTGCGCCCAGGCGATCATCGCCGCCGGGCTGGCCCGGGTCATCTACGCGATCGACGATCCCCACGATCCCGCCGCAGGAGGCGCAGCCACGCTGCGCGCCGCGGGAATCCAGGTGGAGAGTGGACTGGGGGCCGAGCAGGCCCGGGAGCTGAACGCGCGGTGGCTCGCCGCCGTCGACGGTCGCCGGCCGTTCGTGACCCTGCACATCGCCCAGACCCTGGACGCGCGCATCGCGGCGGAGGACGGCACCAGCCAGTGGATCTCCGGTCCGGAGTCGCTGCGGGACAACCACGCGATCCGGCAGCGGATCGATGCGATCCTCGTCGGAACCGGGACCGTGGAGATCGACGATCCGCGGCTCACCGCGCGCACCCCTGACGGCGAGCTCGCGGAGCATCAGCCGCTCCGCGCGGTGATGGGAGTGCGCCCGATCCCGGAGGGCGCCGCGATCCTCGGCGATGACGGCCGTGCCATCCATCTGGCCACGCGGGAGCCGGGCGAGGCCCTTGCGGAGCTCTTCGAACGGGGAGTCCGTCACGTCATGGTCGAGGGCGGCAGCCGGATCATCGGGGCCTTCCTCAGCGCCGGCCTCGTCGACGAACTCGTCGTCTACCAGGCCCCCACCCTCCTCGGTTCCGGGAAGAACTCCGTGGCCGGGCTGGGCATCCACACCCTCGCCGACGCCCAGTCCTGGGACTGGGATCACTCGGACGGCGGCTCCGTGCGGCACCTGGGCCGCGACCTCCGCCTTCATCTTCAGCCGGCCACGCCGCAGCATTAAGGAATAGTCATGTTCACCGGAATCATCGCCGAACGCGGCACCGTCGCCGCGTTCCAGCAGCAGGACGGCAGCGCCGTCCTGACCCTCGACGTCCCCACGCTGGCCGAGGACCTCGGCCTGGGCGGCTCCATCGCCGTCAACGGTGTCTGCCTCACCGCCACCTCCCGTGAGGGCGGCCGCATCGACGTGGACGTCATGGGCGAGACCCTCGTCCGGACCACGATCGGCTCGCTCCAGCCGGGCGATCAGGTCAACCTCGAACGCTGCGTTCCCGCAGGGGGACGCCTGGACGGGCATGTCGTGCAGGGCCACGTCGACGGCGTGGGCGCTCTTCTGGAGCGCGAGAACCAGGGCAATTGGGACAGGTTGCGTTTCAGTATCCCGACGCCGCTGGCCCGTTACGTGGCCGAGAAGGGCTCCATCGCGATCGATGGCGTGTCCCTCACCGTCACCGCCGTCAGTCCCGCCACCGAGGCGGAGCAGTGGTTCGAAGTGGGGCTGATCCCGATCACCCTCGCGGAGACCGGGCTGGGCGACAAGAAGCCGGGGGAGGGCGTCAACCTCGAGGTCGACGTGCTCGCGAAGTACGCCGAGCGTCTGCTCTCCTTCCTGGACGGAGAGCGCCGGTGAGCGGGCAGCCCAGCGGTCCGCACGGCCTGGACCCCATCTCAGACGCCGTCGCCGCCATCGCGGCGGGGCGCGCCGTCGTCGTGGTGGATGACGAGGACCGCGAGAACGAAGGCGACATCATCTTCGCCGCGCAGCACTCCACGCCCCAGCTCATGGGCTGGACCATCCGGCACAGCTCCGGCGTGATCTGCGTGCCCCTGACCGGGGACCAGGCGGACCGTCTTGAGCTCCCTCCCATGGTCGAGGTCAACCAGGATGCCAAGGGCACCGCGTACACCGTCAGCTGTGACGCGGCGGTCGGCGTGAGCACAGGCATCTCGGCGACGGACCGGTCGCTGACGGTGAATCTCCTGGCCAGCGCCCAGACCCGGCCCGAGGAACTCACCCGTCCCGGGCATATTTTCCCGCTGCGCGCCGTTAAGGGTGGAGTGCTCGAACGCCCTGGACACACCGAGGCGGCCGTGGACCTCTGCCGTCTGGCCGGAGTCCAGGAGGCCGGCGTGATCGCCGAGATCGTCCACGACGACGGCGAGATGATGCGCCTGGATGCGCTGCGTGACTTCGCAGCCATTCATGGATGTCCTCTGGTGTCCATCGCCGATCTCGCGGCGTACCTCCGGTCCGGAGGCGAGCAGGCAGGACAGGCAGGATGACAGAGCGCAGCATGGTGCAACCAGAGGAGGAACTATGAGTCCGGAACAGCACAGTGGGAAGCACCCCGTCAGCTCGGGGCCCATCGTGAAACTGCCCACGGCCTTCGGGGAGTTCGTGGCCCAGGCCTGGACCGATGAGGCAACCGGTGTGGAACATCTGGCCGTCAGTTCCCCCAGCCCGCCCAGCGACGGGCAGGCGCCGCTCGTGCGGCTGCACTCCGAATGCCTCACGGGCGATGTGTTCGGCTCCTACCGCTGCGATTGCGGCGAGCAGCTCGCGCTGGCGCTCAACCTGATCCGCGAACAGGGCGGCACGCTGCTCTACCTGCGCGGGCAGGAAGGCCGCGGCATCGGGCTGGCCAACAAGATCAAGGCGTACGCCCTGCAGGAAGCCGGCTTCGACACGGTGGAGGCCAACGAGCAGCTCGGTCTGCCCGTGGACGCCCGCTGCTACAACGCCGCGGCCCAGATCCTGGCGGAGATGGGGCTGACGGAGATCCGTCTGCTCAGCAACAACCCGGACAAGGAACAGCGCCTCGCTGCCGCCGGTGTCCGGGTGGTGGAGATGGTCCCCACCGAGGTCCCGAGCCGCGAGGAGAACCTCCGGTACCTTCGGACCAAGAAGGACCGGATGGACCACCGCCTGACCCTGGAAGTCCCGGACGTGGAGATCCCCGGAGCTAACTCCTGATGACCACCCAGCCCGAACAGAAAGCGAGCACCGCATGAGCGGCCACGGAGCACCCACCATCACCCTCGACGCCGGCGCGGAGCAGCAGCCGCTGCGCGTCGCCGTCATCGCCGCGAGTTGGCACCGGGAGGTGATGGACGGTCTGCTGGCCGGCGCCCAGGCGGCGGCCGCCGACGCCGGACTCACCGACGTCACGGTAGTCACCGTCCCGGGCACGTTCGAACTGAGTGTGGCGGCGGCGCGTCTGGCCCCGCACTACGACGCCCTCGTGGCACTCGGAGTCGTGATCCGTGGCGGCACCCCACACTTCGACTACGTGTGCCAGTCCGCGACCCTCGGTCTCACCCAGGTGTCGGTGAACACCGGAGTGCCGGTCGGCTTCGGCGTTCTGACCTGTGACAACGAGGAGCAGGCCCTGGACCGGGCTGGCCTGCCGGGTTCGTCCGAGGACAAGGGCCGCGAGGCGCTCGAGGCAGCCGTGGCCACCGCGCTGACGCTGCGGTCCACGCTCGCACCGCAGGACTGAACCGTCTCAGGGGTGGGGAAGATCACCCCTGGCGGTTTTGTAACGCCCCCGGCCCGTTTCGGGCCGGGGGCCCGGTTCACAGTAGGGTATGACACGTGAAGAATTTCGAGGCGCTCTTCGCTGAATTGAGCGAAAAAGCCGACACCCGGCCCGAAGGTTCGCGTACCGTCGCTGAACTGGATTCGGGCGTGCACGGGATCGGCAAGAAGGTTGTGGAAGAGGCCGCCGAAGTCTGGATGGCGGCGGAATACGAATCCGACGAGGCCGCTGCGGAGGAGATCTCCCAGCTGCTGTACCACCTTCAGGTCCTGATGCTTGCCAAAGGCCTGACCCTCGAAGACGTCTACAAGCATCTCTAGCCGCTCGGCGCGGCAAGCGCCCGGCGGCTGGCGTCGTTCCCGGCCCTGCCTTCCCGCGGGACGGGACGGCTCACGTCTCTCCAGTTCACAGACCACTGCGGGCCGAGGGCCCGGACACGAAAGATGCTTGAAGACATATGTTGCGCGTAGCAGTTCCCAATAAAGGTTCCCTTTCCGAAGCCGCCGCGGCGATGCTGGCCGAAGCCGGCTACCGCCAGCGCCGGGACAACCGTGAACTCGTCATGGTGGATCCCGACAACGATGTGGAGTTCTTCTTCCTCCGTCCCCGCGACATCGCGGTGTACGTGGGGCAGGGCACCCTCGACGTCGGCATCACCGGCCGCGATCTTCTGCTGGACGCCCAGGTGGAGGCGGTCGAAATGCTCGAACTCGGGTTCGCCGCTTCGACCTTCCGGTTCGCCGGGCCCGTCGGAGACTTCCAGAGCGTCGAGCAGCTGGCCGGCAAGCGCCTCGCCACCAGCTACGACGGCCTGCTCCGCGATTACCTCGCGAACCTCGGCATCGACGCCAAGGTGGTCCGCCTCGACGGCGCGGTCGAGTCCTCGGTGCGCCTCGGCGTCGCCGATGCGATCGCCGACGTCGTCGAGACCGGCAACACCCTGAAGGCCGCCGGCATGGAGATCTTCGGCGAGCCGATCCTGAAGTCCCAGGCCGTGCTGATCGGACGGCCGGGGGAGAACAACCCCGCCGCCGAGGTGCTGATCCGCCGCCTGCAGGGCGTGCTCGTGGCGCGTCAGTACGTGCTGGTGGACTACGACATCCGCAAAGACCTGGTGGAGGAGGCCGCGGCCCTGACGCCGGGCCTGGAATCTCCCACGGTGTCGCCGCTGCGTGACTCCGATTGGGTGGCCGTGCGCTCGATGGTGCTCAAGAAATCCACCAATCAGGTCATGGATGAGCTCTACGATCTGGGCGCCCGCGCCATCCTGGTGAGCAGCATCCACGCCTGCCGCATCTGAGCCACCGGACGAGAACCCAGGAGGAACCATGGCCGTCGCCATCCGCGTGATCCCCTGCCTTGACGTCGACGCCGACCGCGTGGTCAAGGGAGTCAACTTCAAGGGCCTTCGCGACGCCGGAGATCCGGTCGAGCTGGCTCACCGTTACGACCGCGCCGGGGCGGACGAGCTGACGTTCCTGGACGTCACCGCGAGCTCCGGCAACCGCGAGACCACGTTCGACGTCGTCCGTCGCACCGCCGAGGAGATCTTCATCCCCCTCACGGTCGGCGGCGGCGTGCGCGGCGTGGCCGAGGTGGACAAGCTGCTGCGCTACGGCGCGGACAAGGCATCCATCAACACGGCCGCCGTCGCGCGTCCCGACGTGATCGATGAGATCACCCGGCACTTCGGCTCCCAGGTCCTGGTGCTCTCGGTGGACGCGCGCCGTGTCCCGGAGGGTGCGGGCAGCACGACGCCCTCGGGCTTCGAGGTGACGACCCACGGCGGACGTCAGGGCACCGGAATCGACGCCATCGCCTGGGCACGGGAGGCCGCCGACCGGGGTGTGGGGGAGATCCTGCTGAACTCCATCGACGCCGACGGCACCAAGGACGGCTTCGATCTGGAGATGATCCGTGCCGTGCGGGCCGCCGTGAACATCCCGCTCATCGCCTCGGGCGGCGCCGGGATTCCGGAGCACTTCCCGCCCGCCATCGAAGCCGGCGCGGACGCCGTGCTCGCCGCGTCCATGTTCCACTTCGGGCCGGACGACATGATCGCCCAGGTCAAGACCGCCATCCGCGAGGCCGGGTACGAAGTCCGCTGACCTCGGGGCGCAGAGCGTTCCACCGGAACTGAAGAGGGACCCTGCCGTCTGGCAGGGTACCTCTTGAGTTCAGTCCCTCTTCAGTTCATGAGTGTTGCGAGGGCTCGTCTCAGGCGCCGAGCGTCGCCGAGCGGAGCAGGGCGACGGCGTCGGGCTGCCCCTCGAACGACACCAGGGCATGCGAGGCGCGGCCGTAAGCATGCATCATGAGCTCGGCCGGATCGCCGAGGATGGCCACCGAGTCCGGCGCCCGGCGGGCCACGTGACGCGGACCGTTCGGACGGACCAGCACGATCCCGAGGTCGACGCCGCGGTAGAGCAGGGCGGCGCGCTTCACGAGATCCGCCCAGAGAGCCTCGGCGTACGAGTCATCGAGCGCGCGCGGCGCCCAGCGGTCCCCGGCGCGCCGGACGTCCTCGGCGTGCACGAAGTACTCCGCGAGATTGGCCAGTTCTGCGACCGCGGGGATGCCCCAGGGGGAGAAGCGGGACGGGCCGGCGAGGAACCGCTCCACGAGCTTGACGTAAGCGCCGTCATCCAGGGTGGAGGCGAGCTCTTCGATCGCCTGATCCGTGGCGGGCGCCAGCGCCTTCACCGCGAGACCCAGGGCGACCCGCGGGCTGTTCTCCCGCAGGTGCAGGTGCGCCAGCAGGTGGCGCGTCTTCCACCCCTCACAGAGGGTGGGCGCGTCGGGACCGGCCGCGAGCAAAGTCTCGGCCAGGAATTCTCGGGAGGGGGCCACAAAACGCATCACTGTGAACCTAACACGAGAGGGGGTTTCCGGCGGTGCATGGCACACCGCGCGACGCGGCGTTGCGCACAGGGCGGACCACGGTGCCGGTCGGCGTCACCGAGCCGGGTGGAGGCGGGGCGGCAGGGCTCGCCGTACTAGACTGGATCGCGATGTCTGAACAGCCCATTCCCCCTCTTTCCGGCGCGTCCACCGGCTCCGAGCCGACCACCGAGCTCGCCTCTGACGTGGCGTCCCGCCTCAAGCGCGACGACCACGGTCTGGTGGCGGCCATCATCCAGCAGCATGACAGCGGAGAAGTCCTCATGCTCGGCTGGATGGACGACGAAGCGCTCCGCCGCACGCTCACCACGGGCCGGGTCACCTTCTGGTCCCGCTCGCGGCAGGAGTACTGGCGCAAGGGGGACACCTCGGGCCATGTGCAGTGGGTGAAGTCCGTCGCGCTGGACTGCGACGGCGACGCGCTCCTGGTGCGCGTCGACCAGGTGGGCGCCGCCTGCCACACGGGAACGCGGACCTGCTTTGACGGCCGGGAGCTGCCCGCCGTCGTCGGGTCCCGGGACGCCGGGCACACCACCGCCAAGGAACCGACCGCTGACGACGCGACGACGGAAGGGGCACGCTAGTGCTGGAGACCACCGCACTGACCCCGAGCCTGAACGAGTTCCGGACCCTGGCGCGCGAGCACCGGGTCATCTCGGTGACGCTGAAGGTGCTGGCCGACGCGGAGACGCCGATCAGCCTCTACCGCAAGCTCGCCCTCGCCGACGACGGCGCCGCGAAGCCCGGGACGTTCCTCTTCGAATCCGCCGCGGTCGGCGGGTCGTGGAGCCGCTACTCCTTCATCGGCGCGCACAGCCGGGCCACGCTGACGACGCGCGACGGCGAGGCCTTCTGGCAGGGTGAGCCGCCCCAGGGCGTCCCCACTTCGGGGAACCCGGCCGAGGCCCTCCGCCTCACCCTCGAAGCGCTGCGCACCGAGCGCCACGCCGATCTGCCCCCGCTGACGTCCGGCCTGGTCGGTTTCGTGGGCTGGGAGACCGTCCGGCACTGGGAGCGGCTGGTCCACCCGCCGCAGGATGATCTGAACCTGCCGGAGCTCGCCCTCAACCTGGTGAGCGACATCGCGGTCCACGACAACGTGGACGGTTCGGTGCTGCTCGTGGCCAACGCCATCAACATGGACGACAGCCCGGAACGGGTCGACGAGGCCTACCAGGACGCCGTGAACCGGCTCGACGCCATGCTGGAACGCCTCCAGCGTCCGGCCGCGCCGGCCATCGCCGCCCTGGCTCCGAGCCGTGACTACCAGGAATCCGTGCAGCACCGCTGGCCGGAACCGCAGTACCTGGAGGCCATCGACCGCGGCAAGGAGGCCATCCGCGACGGCGAGGTCTTCCAGGTGGTCATCTCCCGGCGCTTCGAGCTGGACTGCGCCGCCAGCGCCCTGGACGTCTACCGGATGCTGCGCAACAGCAACCCCAGCCCGTACATGTACCTCTGCAACTTCGAGGATCCGGAGGGCCGGGAGTACGCGATCGCGGGCTCCAGCCCCGAAGCGCTCGTGACGGTCACCGACCGCGAGGTGATCACCCACCCGATCGCCGGGTCCCGGCCGCGCGGCAAGACCCATGACGCCGACGTCGCGCTGGCCGAGGAGCTCCTCGCGGACACGAAGGAACGCGCCGAGCACCTCATGCTGGTGGACCTGTCCCGCAACGACCTCTCGCGGGTCTGCACCGCCGGCACCGTGGATGTCACGCAGTTCATGGAAGTGGAGCGCTTCAGTCACATCATGCACCTGGTCTCCACCGTGGTGGGGCAGCTGGCCCCGGGATCCACGGCCTACGATGTGCTCGCCTCCACGTTCCCGGCCGGCACGCTCTCGGGCGCCCCGAAGCCGCGGGCGCTGAGTCTGCTGGACGAGCTGGAGCCGCACCGGCGCAGCGTCTACGGGGGAGTGGTCGGCTACCTCGACTTCGCCGGGGACATGGACATGGCCATCGCCATCCGCACGGCGCTGCTGCTGGACGGGAAAGCATACGTCCAGGCCGGTGGCGGCATCGTCGCCGATTCCCACAAGCCGGACGAGGCGCTGGAGACCGTGAACAAGGCCGCGGCGCCGCTGCGTGCCGCGCATCTCGCCTCCGCTCTGCGGGATGCGGAGCCCGGGCTCGCCACGTCCCTCGCGGAAGGTCAGTGATGAGCCGCACCACAGCTCCCCGCTGGTCCCGGAAGGCCACCGTCGTGCTCGTGACGGTGCTGTGCGCCGTCGCGGTCTTCGGCACCACGACCCAGAGCTGGGTGAATGTCGTCCTGGCACAGAGTGGCGTCAGGATGCCCGACATCCACGTCGCCGGCAGCAAGGCCGCCACGGCCGTCACGGCCCTCGCCGTGGTGGCGGTGGCCGGAGCGATCGCCAGCAGCATCGCGGGCCGCGTGGCCCGCTGGGTGGTCGCCGTGGCGATCGCGCTCTCCGGCGTGGGCATCGTGTCCGCCGGCTTGACCGTCCTGAACGACCCGCGGTCCGCGGCTCAGGGCGAGATCAGCCGCCAGACCGGCGTCGCGAACGGACCGGCGGACGTCAGCCTGACCACCTTCCCGGTGCTCGCCGTGATCTTCGGCGCGCTCCTCATCCTGTGCGCGGTGTGGCTGGTTCTCGCCTCGCGGCACTGGGCGGGGAGCTCGAAATACGACGGCGCCGCGGGCCGGTCCCGTGCGGCGGCCAAGGGCTCCGCGAGCCCTTCCGCCGCAGCCGAGGAGGCCGACGACGACGAGCCCCTGGATGCGATCGACAGCTGGGATCAGCTCAGTAAGGGTCACGACCCCAGCTAGGCCTGTCCGGCAGGTGGGCACGGCGGCTCCGCTGCGCCTGGACCTGCACAATCAATGGCAGAATGTAGTTAGTTTCATTCCTGAGGAGTATCACCATGAGCAAAGCCACTGTTTCCGCCAGCCAGTCCACCGAGTCCCACGCGGACGAGATCGGACACGGCAACAGCCCGGCTGCCTGGACCTGCGTGGCCATCATGCTGGTGGGCGCCCTGGTTTCGTCCATCGCCTTCGTCCTGGCCAGCGCGCCGGTCTTCTGGGGCGGCATCGGCGTCATGGTGATCGGTCTCCTGGCCGGCTTCGCCATGCGCAAGGCCGGTTACGGCGTCGGCGGCAGCAAGCTCAAGAACAGCCACTGATCTGTGACTGTCCTCGACGACATCATCGCGGGAGTCCGCGAAGACCTTGAGGCCCGTCGGCTGCCCCAGGCCGAGATCGAGGACGCCGCGCGCGCCGCGGCACCCGCCCGGGACGCCTGGGCCGCACTCGGTGGCGGTCAGCCCGACGCCGGGCTGAAGGTCATCGCCGAGATCAAGCGCAGCAGCCCCTCCAAGGGTGAGCTGGCGGGCATCGTCGATCCGGCGGCTCTCGCGGAGCAGTACGTCTCCGGGGGAGCCTCCGTCATCTCGGTCCTGACCGAGCAGCGCCGCTTCAAGGGCAGCCTCGCCGATCTGGACGCGGTGCGCGCCCGGGTGGACGTGCCGCTGCTCCGCAAGGACTTCACGGTGGACGAGTATCAGATCTGGGAGGCCCGCGCCCACGGCGCAGACCTCATCCTGCTGATCGCCGCCGCTCTCGATGACGCGCAGCTCAAGGACTTCAGCGACCTCACCCACGAACTGGGCATGAACGTCCTGCTGGAGACCCACACGCTCGAGGAGATCGAGCGGGCCGCGGCCGTGGAGGCTCGCATCATCGGCGTCAACGTGCGGAATCTGAAGACCCTCGACGTCGATCGCGGCGTCTTCGGCGGGCTGGCCTCGGCCATTCCGGCAGGAGCCATCGCCGTGGCGGAGTCGGGAGTCCGCGGGGTCGAGGACGCCGTGCACTACGCGTCCCAGGGCGCCCAGGCGCTCCTGGTGGGCGAGGCTCTCGTCACCACCGAGGACCCTCGCCGGCTGCTGCAGGACTTCCGGGAGGCCGGCACGCGGGCCATGCCGGCCCGGCGCGACTGAACAGCTCTACGAACACGCCCGGCGATGCCCACGCGGCGTCGCCGGTCCGAACCGAAACACAGAGGACGGTGAGCGCGATGGCGGAGAACGCATCGCAGAACCCCGGGCAGGGCGCGGCTGAAGAGCAGGCGTTCGGGGACCCCGCTGAGGCATTCCTGGCGGGACGGCTGGCGGAGCAGGCCGAGGCCGGCAGCGCCGGCCGCGGCCCGCTGCGCCACGCGGAAGGACCTTACTTCGGTGAGTACGGCGGACGCTGGATGCCCGAGTCCCTCATCGCCGCCCTGGACGAGCTGGAGGACACCTTCAACAAGGCCCGGCTGGATCCCGATTTCCTCGCGGAGATCTCCGAGCTGAACAAGAACTACTCGGGGCGCCCGAGCCTCCTCACCGAGGCCAAGCGCTTCTCCGAGCACGCCGGTGGCGCCCGGGTCTTCCTCAAGCGCGAAGACCTCAACCACACCGGTTCGCACAAGATCAACAACGTGCTGGGTCAGGCCCTGCTGGCCAAGCGCATGGGCAAGACCCGTGTGATCGCCGAGACCGGCGCGGGTCAGCATGGCGTCGCCTCGGCCACGGCCGCCGCCCTCATGGGTCTGGAGTGCGTCGTCTACATGGGTGCCGAGGACTGCCGCCGTCAGGCCCTCAACGTGGCCCGCATGCAGCTGCTCGGCGCCACGGTCATCCCCGTCACGAACGGCTCCCAGACGCTGAAGGACGCCATCAACGAGGCGCTCCGCGACTGGGTGACCAATGTGGACAACACCCACTACCTGCTCGGCACGGCGGCCGGAGCCCACCCGTTCCCGGCCATGGTCCGTTTCTTCCACGAGGTCATCGGGGATGAGGCCCGCGAGCAGATCCTGACCCAGACCGGCCGTCTGCCGGACGCGGTCTGTGCCTGCATCGGCGGCGGGTCGAACGCGATCGGCATCTTCCACGGCTTCCTGGACGACCCCGAGGTCGCCATCTACGGCTTCGAGGCCGGAGGAGACGGTGTGGAGACCGGACGGCATGCGGCCACGATCACGCTCGGCCGCCCGGGCGTGCTGCACGGCGCGCGTTCCTACCTGATGCAGGACGAGGACGGCCAGACGGTGGAGTCCCACTCCATCTCCGCCGGCCTGGATTACCCGGGCGTCGGGCCGGAGCACTCCTACCTGCATGACATCGGCCGGGTGACGTACGAGCCGATCACGGACACCGAGGCGATGGACGCCTTCAAGCTGCTGTCGCAGACCGAGGGCATCATCCCGGCCATCGAGTCGTCGCACGCCCTGGCCGGCGCCATCAAGGTCGGCCAGCGGCTGACTGAGGGCAAGGACGATCCCAGCGAGGTCATCGTCGTGGTGAACCTCTCGGGCCGCGGTGACAAGGACGTCCAGACCGCCGCCGAGTGGTTCGACATGCTCGACGAGGACGGCAACGTCCGCGGCACCACGCTTTCCACACGTCACAGCACCACGGGTGAGGAGTCCCCGGCATGATCCACTCCAAGGCCGCGGCCGCCATCGACAAGGCGAAGGCCGAGGGGCGCTCCGCCCTGATCGGCTACCTGCCCGCCGGATACCCGGACGTCCAGACCAGCATCGACGCCGGCATCGCCCTGGCGAAGAACGGCGCGGACATCATCGAGATCGGCATCCCGTACTCGGACCCCGTCATGGACGGCCCCGTCATCCAGGCCGCGACCACCGAGGCCCTCGCGAACGGCTTCCACGTGGCGAGCGTCTTCGACGTCGTCAAGGGCATCACGGAGGCGAGCGACGCCGCCGTCGTGGTCATGACCTACTGGAACCCGGTCATGCGGCTGGGCGTCGACGAGTTCGCGCGCCGCCTGGCGGAGGCCGGGGGAGCGGGTCTGGTCACGCCGGACCTCATCCCGGACGAGGCTGCCGAGTGGGTCGCCGCGTCGGACAAGTACTCGCTGGACCGCATCTTCCTGGTGGCCCCGTCCTCCACGCCGGAGCGCCTCAGCATGACGGTCCAGGCCAGCCGCGGCTTCGTGTACGCCGTCTCGGTCATGGGCGTCACCGGCGCCCGTGGTGCCGTGAGCAACCTCGCCGAGAGCCTCGTGGCGGCGACCCACGCCGCCGGGGCGGAACGCGTGTGCGTCGGGCTGGGCGTGTCCCGGGCCGAGCATGTCCGGGAGATCGCCTCCTACGCCGATGGCGTGATCGTGGGCTCCGCCCTGGTCTCGGCACTTCGCGACGGCGGCGTCCCCGCCGTCGCACAGCTCACTCAGGAACTCAGCGCCGGATTCACCCCGGCCGGATAGGAACCCGGTATGCAGACCGCCCTGATGGCGACCCAGCTCCCTGCCAGCATCCCCAGCCCCAGCTGGTCGGGGTTCGAGCTGGGGCCGCTCAGCATCAGGGCGTACGCCCTGTGCATCCTGCTCGGCATCGTGGTGGGCCTCTGGCTCACCGCGGTGCGCTGGAAGCGCCGTGGCACGCCCGAGGGGAGCCTGTGGGACATCGCGATCTGGGCGATCCCGTTCGGCATCATCGGCGGTCGCCTCTACCATGTCTTCTCCTCGCCGGCACAGTACTTCGGCCCGAACTTCGACGGCACGGGTGACCTCAGCCTGATCCCGCAGATCTGGCGCGGCGGCCTGGGCATCTGGGGCGCGGTGGTCCTCGGTGCGATCGGCGCCTGGATCGGCTGCCGCCGGTCCGGGGTGAAGCTGAGCGCGTTCATGGACGCTGCGGCGCCCGGCCTGCTCCTCGCACAGGCGATCGGCCGCTGGGGCAACTGGTTCAATCAGGAGCTCTTCGGCGCTCCCACGGACCTGCCCTGGGGCCTGCAGATCGATCCGCAGAACCCGAACTTCCCCGCGGATGCGGCTCCGGGCACGCTGTTCCACCCGACGTTCCTCTATGAGAGCCTCTGGAACCTGATCGGCGTCGTCATCCTCCTGCTGCTGGACCGCCGGTTCCACTTCCGCCGCGCCCGCCTCTTCGCCCTGTACGCCGCTTACTACTGCCTGGGCCGCGTCTGGATCGAGCTGCTCCGCATCGACGACGCCGAGCACATCGCCCTCTTCGGCGTCACCACCCGGCTCAACGTCTGGACGAGCATCTTCGTCCTCATCGCGGCCCTGCTGTACTTCGTGATCGCCGGATTCGGGCGCTCGAAGCGGGGCGACACCCCGTACCTGAAGGGTCACGAGCCGGAGCCTGAAGCACTGGCCGACAGTCATGAACCGGAAGTTACCATCCAGGATGCGGAAGGTTCCGTCTCAGATGGTGGTCCTCGTGGTAGTGTCGCTGCAACACCGAGCGATGCTGCAACCGATGATGACCCTGCAGCAGCCCAGCCCGAAGCGGACGCCACCCCCCAGTCCGCGGGCCCGGAAGCCTCCTCCTCGTCCACCGACCAGGAAACCCGGAACTGAATCCAGCCACGGCCCCGCCCCGTCACGACGGGGGCGGCCTGATGCCGCCCCTCAGAGGGGTGTAACCATTCGTTCGGTGACCGCTGGTGACCTACAATCGCTAGTATCAATCGCCTTGTTGCGCTCGTCACAATGACGCGCGAACGACTGGGGCCAATGTTGTCCCCTCCACCAGCTCGACCAGGAGGAAGGACGCTCCGTCATGACTCATACGCGGCACCACGCACCCGAAGTGGAACCGGCAGCCCCCGGGCAGCCGGAGAACCCTTTCGTGCGGTTCGCGGCTCAGCCTGCCGCCTCAGGGCTTTACCGCCCCGAGGAGGAGAAGGACGCCTGTGGCCTCGCCATCATCGCCACCCTGCGCGGTGAGCCCGGCTACGACATCGTGTCCAACGCCCTCCATGCCCTGCGGAGCCTCGAGCACCGCGGCGCCGTCGGCGCTGACGAAGGCACCGGCGACGGCGCCGGCCTGCTGACGCAGATCCCCGACGAGTTCTTCCGCGCGGTCCTCGACTTCGAGCTCCCCGCGCAGGGGCAGTACGCCGTCGGCACCGCGTTCCTTCCGGCGATCCCGGCCGAGGCCGACGCCGCCCGTCAGGGCATCGAAGGCCTGGCCGGCGAAGAGGGCCTGTCCGTCATCGGCTGGCGTGAGGTCCCCATCCGTGCCGAGCTGGTCGGGTCCATGGCCCGTGCCTGCATGCCGTTCTTCGCTCAGCCCTTCTTCGCGGCGCCCGACGGCACGGAACTGAGCCGCGATGACCTGGACCGCCGCGTCTGGCGCATCCGCAAGCGTGCCCAGAACCGGTTCGGCGTCTACTTCCCGTCGCTGTCCAGCCGGACCATCGTCTACAAGGGGATGCTCACCACGGCTCAGCTCGAGCCGTTCTACCCGGATCTCTCGGACACGCGGTTCAAGAGCAAGCTCGCGATCGTGCACTCGCGCTTCTCGACCAACACGTTCCCCTCCTGGCCGCTCGCACAGCCGTTCCGGACCATCGCCCACAACGGTGAGATCAACACCGTGAAGGGCAACCGGAACTGGATGCGTGCCCGTCAGTCCCAGCTGGCCAGCCCGCTGCTCGGCAACTCCCCGGAGGACCTGTACCCCATCTGCACCCCGGGCGCCTCGGACTCCGCGTCCTTCGACGAGGTGGCCGAGCTCCTCTGGCTGTCCGGCCGTCCCATCAGCCACGCGATCATGATGATGATCCCGGAGGCGTGGGAGAACCACACCGCCATGGACCCGGCCCGCCGCGCGTTCTACGAGTACCACTCCATGCTCATGGAGCCGTGGGACGGTCCTGCCGCCGTGTCCTTCACCGACGGCAACCTCGTCGGCGCGACGCTGGACCGTAACGGCCTGCGTCCCGGCCGTTACTGGATCACCGAGGACGGCATGATCGTCTTCGCCTCCGAGGTGGGCGTCCTGGACATCGAGCCGTCGAAGGTGGTCAAGAAGGGCCGCGTCTCGCCGGGCAAGATGTTCCTGGTCGACACCGGGGAAGGCCGCATCATCGCTGACGAAGAGGTCAAGGCGGAGATCGCCGCCTCGAACCCGTGGGCCGAATGGGTGGAGCAGAACCTCGTCAAGCTGGACGACCTCCCCGAGCGCGAACACGTCGTCCACACCCCGGCGTCGGTCAACATCCGCCAGCGGACCTTCGGCTACACCACCGAGGAGCTGAAGATCCTCCTCGGGCCCATGGCCCGCACCGGTGCGGAACCGCTCGGCGCGATGGGTTCGGACACCCCGGTGGCCGTGCTTTCCGAGCGCCCCCGCGTCCTGTTCGACTACTTCGTGCAGTCGTTCGCCCAGGTGACCAACCCTCCGCTGGACGCCATCCGCGAAGAGCTCGTGACGTCCATGCGCTGCGCCGTCGGCCCCAACGGCAACATGCTGGACACGGGCCTCATCCGCCAGCCGCAGATCGCCCTGCCGTACCCCGTGATCAACAACGACCAGCTGTCGAAGATCGCGAACATGGAGAACGCCGACGGCGACCGCGTGGCCATGAAGGTCCGCGGCCTGTACCGCCCCGAGGGCGGAGAGCAGGCCCTCCGCACGCGCATCAAGGAGATCTGTGAGCAGATCTCCAGCGCGATCAACCGCGGCGTCCAGTACGTGGTCCTTTCGGACCGTGACTCGAATGCCCAGTGGGCGCCGATCCCGTCGCTCCTGCTGCTGTCCGCCGTGCACCACCACCTGCTGCGCAGCGCGAACCGCACCAAGACGGCATTACTGGTCGAGGCCGGCGACGTCCGCGAGGTCCACCATGTGGCCGTGCTGATCGGCTACGGCGCCTCCGCGGTCAACCCATACCTCGCCATGGAGAGCGTCGAAGAGCTCATCCGCACGGGCGAGCTGCGCGGGGTCACTCCGGAGACCGGCGTCTACAACCTGATCAAGGGCCTCGGCAAGGGTGTCCTGAAGATCATGTCCAAGATGGGCATCTCGACCGTGGCGTCCTACTGCGGCGCGCAGACCTTCGAGGCCCTGGGTCTCTCCCAGGACCTGGTCGACGAGTTCTTCTCCGGCACCCACTCCCAGCTGGGTGGTGTCGGCCTGGACGTCATCGCCCAGGAGGTCCTCACCCGGCACCGCTTCGCGTACCCGGAAGAGGGCATCGAACTCCCGCACAGCCCGCTCAACGGCGGCGGCGAGTACCAGTGGCGCCGCGACGGCGAACCGCACCTGTTCAACCCGGAGACGGTGTTCCGTCTGCAGCACTCCACGCGTGAGCGCCGCTACGACATCTTCAAGGAGTACACGCGCGGCATCGACGACCAGTCGGGCAAGCTCATGACGCTCCGCGGCCTCCTCAAGTTCAAGGAAGGTCTGCGCCCGTCGGTGCCCCTCGACGAGGTCGAGTCCGTCTCCTCGATCGTCAAGCGCTTCTCCACGGGCGCCATGAGCTACGGCTCGATCTCCAAGGAGGCGCACGAGACGCTCGCCATCGCCATGAACCGTCTGGGCGCCAAGTCCAACACGGGTGAGGGCGGCGAGGACGTGGACCGCCTGCTGGATCCCGAGCGCCGCTCCGCGATCAAGCAGATCGCCTCCGGCCGGTTCGGCGTCACGAGCCTGTACCTGAGCAACGCCGACGACATCCAGATCAAGATGGCCCAGGGCGCCAAGCCGGGCGAGGGCGGACAGCTCATGGCCCAGAAGGTGTACCCCTGGGTGGCGCGCACGCGTCACTCGACGCCCGGCGTCGGGCTCATCTCACCGCCGCCGCACCACGACATCTACTCGATCGAGGACCTCGCGCAGCTGATCTACGACGCCAAGCGGTCGAACCCGTCCGCCCGCGTACACGTGAAGCTGGTCTCCGAGGTCGGCATCGGCACCGTGGCGTCCGGCGTGACCAAGGCGAAGGCCGACGTCGTGCTCGTCTCCGGACACGACGGCGGCACGGGCGCCTCGCCGCTCAACTCCCTCAAGCACGCGGGTGTGCCGTGGGAGCTCGGCCTGGCCGAGACCCAGCAGACCCTCATGCTCAACAACCTGCGCGAGCGCGTGGTCGTCCAGGTGGACGGCCAGCTCAAGACCGGGCGTGACGTGGTCATCGCGGCACTCCTGGGCGCGGAGGAGTACGGCTTCGCCACGGCGCCGCTCGTGGTGTCGGGCTGCATCATGATGCGCGTCTGCCACCTCGACACCTGCCCCGTGGGCGTCGCCACCCAAAACCCCGAGCTGCGGTCCCGTTTCACGGGCAAGCCGGAGTTCGTGGTGAACTTCTTCGAGTTCCTGGCGGAGGAGGTGCGCGAGATCCTCGCCGAGCTCGGCTTCCGCACGCTGGACGAGGCGATCGGGCACTCCGAGTACCTGGACAAGGAAGCGGCCATCACGCACTGGAAGGCCTCCGGTCTGGATCTCGACCCGATCCTGAACGGCCTGGACTTCGATGAGGACGCCCCGCTGCGCAACACCACCGGGCAGAACCACGAGCTGGACCAGCACTTCGACCAGCAGCTCATCCGTCTCTCGGCGGATGCTCTGGAACGCCGCGAGCCCGTCAAGATCACGCTCGGCGTGGTCAACACGGACCGCTCCGTGGGCACCATGCTCGGCCATGTGGTCACCAAGACCTTCGGGATCGACACCCTCGCCACCGACACGATCGACATCACCCTGACGGGCACGGCCGGTCAGTCGCTCGGCGCCTTCCTGCCGGCCGGCATCACGCTGCGGCTCGACGGCGACTCGAACGACTACGTCGGCAAGGGCCTCTCCGGCGGCCGCATCATCGTCCGCCCGGACCGCCAGAACGTGTTCCCGGCGGAGCGGAACGTGATCGCGGGCAACGTGATCGGTTACGGCGCCACGAGCGGTGAGATCTACCTGCGCGGTCAAGTCGGCGAACGTTTCCTGGTCCGCAACTCCGGCGCCACCGCGGTGGTCGAGGGGATCGGCGACCACGGCTGCGAGTACATGACCGGCGGTCAGACGCTGATCCTGGGACGCACGGGCCGCAACTTCGGCGCCGGCATGTCCGGCGGAACGGCCTACGTGCTGGATCTGCGGCCGGAGAAGGTCAACAAGGAGGCGCTGGAGAACGGCGAACTCAAGCTCCTGGAGCTCGACGCCGAGGACCGTGACATCGTGCACGGCCTACTCAAGCGTCACGCGGAGGAGACCGGATCCCAGCTGGCCGCACGCCTGCTGGAGAACTTTGACGACACGGCCGCACGGGTGACCAAGGTCCTGCCCCGCGACTACGCGGCCGTACTGCAGACTCGACTGGACGCCCTCGAAGAGGGTCTCGACCCGGATGGCGAAGAGGTCTGGTCCCGTATTTTGGAGGTAACCGGTGGCTGATCCCCGTGGCTTTTTGAAGGTCCGCGAACGCGAGACCCAGCCTCGCCGCCCCGTTCCGGTCCGCATCATGGACTGGAAGGAAGTGTACGAGGCGCAGGAGAATGGCGTCCTGAAGAGCCAGGCCGGCCGCTGCATGGACTGTGGTGTGCCGTTCTGTCACCAGGGCTGTCCTCTGGGGAACCTCATCCCGGAGTGGAACGACCTCGTGTGGCGGGATCGTGGCGAGGAGGCCATCGAGCGCCTGCACGCCACCAACAACTTCCCGGAGTTCACCGGCCGTCTGTGCCCCGCCCCGTGTGAGTCGTCCTGTGTGCTGGGCATCAACCAGCCCGCCGTGACGATCAAGCAGGTGGAGGTCTCCATCATCGACCAGGCCTTCGAGGAAGGCTGGGTCACGCCTCTGCCGCCCACCCGTCTGACCGGCAAGACGGTGGCCGTCGTCGGTTCCGGCCCGGCGGGCCTCGCCGTCGCGCAGCAGCTGACCCGCGTGGGCCACACCGTGGCCGTGTACGAGCGCGACGACAAGATCGGCGGCCTGCTGCGGTACGGCATCCCGGACTTCAAGATGGAGAAGGACCACCTGGACCGTCGTCTGGAACAGATGAAGGCCGAGGGCACCCGGTTCCGTCCGGGCGTCAACGTGGGCGTCGACGTCACGTGGGAGCAGCTGCGCCGCCGCTACGACGCCGTCGTGGTCACCACCGGCGCCACCGTGCCCCGTGACCTCCCGATCCCGGGCCGCGAGCTGTCCGGTGTGCACTACGCCATGGACTACCTGGTGCCCTCCAACCGTGTGGTGGCGGGGGAGCAGCCCGAGAACCACATCGACGCCCGCGGCAAGCACGTGGTCATCCTCGGTGGCGGTGACACGGGCGCCGACTGCATCGGCACCGCCCACCGGCAGCAGGCCGCCTCCGTGACGACGCTCGCGATCGGCAAGCAGCCGCCTGCCGAGCGCCCCGCGCACCAGCCCTGGCCGCTGTTCCCCACCCTGTTCGAGGTGGCCAGTGCTCATGAGGAAGGCGGTGAGCGCACCTACCTGGCGTCCACCGTCGAGTTCGTGGGCGAGAACGGTCAGCTCACGGGGATCAAGGTCGCGGAGACCGAATTCGTGGACGGCAAGCGCCTGCCGAAGGCGGGCACCGAACGGATCATCCCGGCCGACCTGGTCTTCCTCGCTCTCGGATTCACCGGCGCCGAGCCGGCCGGGATCACCGAGCAGATCAAGGCGGAGTTCGACGGCCGCGGCAATGTCAGCCGCGACGCCGAGTACATGACCAGCACGGAAGGCGTCTTCGTTGCCGGCGACGCCGGCCGTGGGCAGTCACTGATCGTGTGGGCCATCGCCGAAGGCCGTGCGTGCGCGGCCTCGGTGGACAGGTTCCTGACCGGGGGCACCATCCTCCCGGCCCCCGTGGCACCCACCGATCGAGCGATCTCGCTGCTTTAGGCCCAAAGGCCTGCACGAGATTTTCAGCAGAAGTCAACCTTCCGTAAAAAGCGATGAACTAGGTTAGGTATATGAGACGCGCAAAGATTGTGGCCACTTTCGGCCCCGCCCTGGGCACCTATGAGAAGGCCCTCGAGGTCATCCAGGCGGGCATGAATGTGGCCCGCCTGAACATGAGCCACGGCGATCACTCCATGCATGATGTGAACTACGAGAACATCCGCAAGGCTTCGTCGATGCTCGGTGTCGCCGTGGGCATCATGGCGGACCTTCAGGGACCCAAGATCCGCCTGGGCAAGTTCGTCAACGATGAGAAGCACTTCCTGGAGGTGGGGGACCAGTTCACCATCACCACGGAGAACGTGCCGGGCACCAAGGAGATCTGCTCCACCACGCTCAAGAGCCTCACCGAGGACGTCCGTCCGGGTGACACCCTCCTGATCGACGACGGCAAGGTCGCCCTGCGCGCTGTCAGCGTCGACGAGGTCAAGGTCGTCGCCGAGGTGACCGTTCCGGGTTACGTGTCCAACAACAAGGGCATCAACCTGCCCGGCGTCGCCGTCAACGTTCCCGCCCTGAGCGAGAAGGACGAGACGGATCTCCGCTGGGCCCTGCAGCGCGGCGTCGACATGATCGCACTGTCCTTCGTGCGCGATGCCACCGACATCACCCGTGTCCACGAGATCATGGACGAGGAAGGCCGGAAGATCCCGGTCATCGCCAAGATCGAGAAGCCGCAGGCCGTGGACCAGCTGCACGACATCGTGGACGCATTCGACGCGATCATGGTGGCCCGTGGCGACCTCGGCGTCGAGCTGCCCCTCGAAGAGGTGCCGGTCGTCCAGAAGAAGGCCATCGCCGAAGCCCGTCGCTGGGCCAAGCCGGTCATCGTGGCCACCCAGGTGCTCGAGTCCATGATCGAGAACCCCCGCCCGACCCGTGCTGAGGCCTCCGACTGCGCCAATGCCGTGCTGGATGGCGCTGACGCCGTCATGCTCTCCGGCGAGACCAGCGTGGGCAAGTACGCGATCGAGACGGTCAAGACCATGGCCCGCATCATCGAGTACACCGAGGAGAAGGCTCTGGACCTCGTTCCGGCCCTCGGTTCCAAGCCGAAGACCCGTGGTGGCGCCATCACCCTGGCCGCCGTGGAGATCGCCGACCAGCTCGACGCGAAGTACATCTGCACCTTCACGCAGTCCGGCGACTCGGCCCGCCGCCTGTCCCGTCTGCGTCCGAAGAAGCCGATCTTCGCGTTCACCCCGGTGGACCAGGTCCGCAACTTCCTGGCACTGACCTGGGGCATCCAGCCCATCCAGGTCCCCATGGTGAACCACACCGACGCCATGACGGCCCAGGTGGACACCTTCCTGGCGGATCTGGAGCTGGTCCAGGAGGACGACCTCGTGGTCATCGCCGCCGGTTCGCCTCCCGGACAGGCCGGCACCACCAACTCCATCAAGGTCCACAAGGTGGGCGACCTGGCAGACACCGGCCGTGCCGGCCAGGAGGAGCGCCGGGAGCCCATCGGCCCCTGGCCCGCCAAGAAGAAGAAAAAGAAGTAGCGTCACGCTGCGTTTCCCCGAGGGGGCGGTCCGGAAGGGCCGCCCCCTCGGGCGTTCCCGGGGGAGTCCCACGGACGCCGTCCTTCGGTCGAGTCCGCTATCAAGGGTGTGAGTCAGCTACATGGTCTAGCGGACTCACGCCCCTCATAGCGGACTCGGCTGCCATGGTGCCACGACGGCGGTGAGAAAACGACGACGGCGGCGCACCGGGTAGGTGCGCCGCCGTCGTCGTCGGTCGGCTGAGCGGGAGCTCAGTTCACCTGGTTGATGATGGTCTCCGCGACTTCACGCATGCTGAGGCGGCGGTCCATGGAGGTCTTCTGGATCCAGCGGAAGGCCTCGGGCTCGGAGAGACCCATCTTGGTGGTGAGGAGGCTCTTGGCGCGCTCGACGAGCTTGCGGGTGGCGAACTGCTCCTTGAGGTCGCCCACCTCCTTCTCGAGGGCCTTGATCTCCTCGTGGCGGGAGAGGGCGATCTCGATGGCCGGGATGAGGTCAGCCGGGGTGAAGGGCTTGACCACGTAAGCCATGGCGCCGGCCTCACGGGCACGCTCGACGAGTTCCTTCTGGCTGAAGGCGGTCAGGAGCACCACGGGGGCGATCCGGGCCTTCGCGATCTGCTCGGCGGCGCTGATGCCGTCCATGACGGGCATTTTGACGTCCATGATCACCAGATCCGGCTTGTGCTCTTCGGCGAGCTCGACGGCACGCTGGCCGTTGTCGGCTTCGGCGACGACGTCGTAGCCTTCACCGCGGAGGATCTCGATGATGTCGAGGCGGATGAGGGTCTCATCCTCGGCGACCACGATGCGCTTGGCGGGGCCGTTGGTGATTTCAGTGGTGTCCTGGGCAGGGGATTCGCTCACAGGGTCTCCTTTAACGAGGGGAACGGGGACAACGTGTCAGGTCTATGGCGCCGTTGCCAGTGGCCCTGATGGGCAATTTGACGCTCTTAGCCTATCGCCATGTAGAGTTATCACGCGTATGCGGCCCGCGTGATGTCGCGGAACGCTTCGGTGCCTGCCCGAGTGGCGGAATTGGCAGACGCGCCGCACTCAAAATGCGGTATCGAAAGGTGTAAGGGTTCGAGTCCCTTCTCGGGCACCGAAACCTCTTCTGGGATTGCTGAAATCTCTGAGAGGTGAAGAGAACGAGCACGTGCCCCGGCCATCCGGACGGGACACGTGCTCTTTTCGTGCGACGGGCATGCGGTGAGGGGCGCAATCAATCGGATTCCGGCGCACTGACGCTCCGCATCAGTGGGCCGTCAGCTCAACTCTGGGTGTCGACGACGCTCTTCAGCACACCGGTCGCGCCCATGCCGTTGGGCCACCCCGCGTAGAACGCCAGGTGAAGGAGTGCTTCCTGGAGTTCTTCATCGGCGACGCCGTTCTGACGCGCATATCCCAGGTGGAATTTCAGCTGATCCATCTTGCCCATCGCTGTCAGTGCGGCCACGGTGATCAGACTCCGGTCTCGCGTGGAGAGACCAGGGCGCTCCCAGACCTCATCGAAAAGGACCTTGTCCGTGTAATGCACTATGCCGGGTGCGAAGTCGCCGAAAGCGTTCTTCCCGCCAGTCCAGCCGGTGGTCTGTTCGTTGCTGCTCATCTGGGTCTCCTGAAAATGTGATGGCTGAGTGCTTCCAGTCCAGCGCACGGGAGGCGCAGGAGGGAGTCTCCAGTGAAGGGTGTACCAGTGGAGACTCCCTGCGGTGCTTTTGTCGAATTAGCGTTGTAGCCATGAACACCACGGACGAAGCGCGACAGTTCCTCATGTCCCGTCGTGCAAACATCAGCCCGGAACAGGCAGGAGTGCCCGTCACGGGCCACCGGCGGGTGGTGGGACTGAGGCGCGGAGAGGTGGCGATGCTCGCCGGCGTGAGCCCGGAGTACTACGCCAAGATCGAGCGTGGTCAGCTGGGCGGGGTCTCGGATGCCGTGCTGGAAGCGATCTGCCGGGCCTTGCAACTCGACGACGCCGAACGTGAGCACCTCTTCGACCTGGCCCGGGCTGCCAACGGTGGCGCGCAACCCGTGCGACGTCGCAAGCCGAAGACCTGGGTTCCCAGGGAAAGTCTGACCCGCGCGTTGGACGTGATCGTGAATGGGCCGGCCTTCGTCCGGAACGGACGGATGGACATCCTTGCGACCAATGCTCTCGGGCGAACCTTCTACGACGAGGTCTTCGACGGGCCTGGTAGAGGGAATCTCGCGCGGCACTGTTTCCTCGACGAGCGCGCCACTGCCTTCTATCCGGACTGGGAGGCCGCAGCTGACGTCACCGTGGCCATCCTGCGCACTGAGGCCGGCCACGACCCGCACGACAAACAACTCCACGACTTGATTGGCGAGCTTTCCACCTGCAGCAATGCGTTCCGCACCCGCTGGGGTGCACACAATGTCCGACGCCACGGCTCGGGCACGAAGAACTTCCACCACCACTCCGTCGGAGACCTCACCCTCAGCTATGAGGGTCTGGAACTCACCGCAGAACCCGGTCTTTCGTTGCTCATCTACACCGCCCAGCCCGGCTCACCCAGCCAGGAACGCCTTGACTTGCTGGCAAGTCTTGCCGCGACAAACCAGCAGGAATTGAGCCACCGACCGACAACCGTCACGGAGAACTGAGAGAAGAACACCATGAACGATTTCCAACAGATCTTCCCGCTGGGGGAACCCAACGACGCCTACGCGCAGTACTTCATCGGCCGGAGTTATCTGGCGCCGCTGGCCTCGGGGAGCGTGCCGGTCAGCAACGTCTCGTTCGAGCCGGGCTGCCGGAACAACTGGCACATCCACCACGGCACCGAGGGCGGCGGCGACCAGATCCTGATGTGCACGGCCGGTTCCGGCTGGTTCCAGGCCGAAGGCTCCGAACCGGTCAGCATGGAGCCGGGAACGGTGATCCGGGTTCCTGCAGGCACGAAGCATTGGCACGGTGCCAAGGCTGATTCGTGGTTCTCGCACCTGGCTTTCATCACGCCGGGGGAGGGCATCAGCAACGAATGGCTCGAGCCGGTCACCGATGAGGTGTACGGACGGCTGCCGAAGAACGGAGAAAACGCATGACCATCTTGAACGATACCTACACCTTGTCCAACGACGTCGAGATCCCCAAGCTCGGGCTCGGCACCTGGTTCATCGACGACGACAAGGCCGTGGACGCCGTGCGCGCGGCGTCCGAGATCGGGTACCGCAATATCGACACGGCTCAGGCCTACGGGAACGAGCGCGGCGTCGGTGAGGGCGTGCGCACGGCAGCCGTGCCGCGGGACACCCTGTTCGTCTCCACCAAGCTCGCCGCGGAGATCAAGGATTACGACGGCGCAGTGGCGGCCGTCGAGAGATCGTTGGCCACGATGGGGCTGGACTACCTCGACCTGATGCTGATCCATTCCCCGCAGCCCTGGAATGATTTCCGCGGCGGCGACTACGCCGAGGGCAATAGGGCTGCGTGGAAGGCGCTCGAGGAGGCGTATCAGGCCGGAAAGATCCGCGCGATCGGCGTCTCCAATTTCCTGCGGGAGGATCTGGAGAGCCTGCTGGAGACCGCCGCGGTGGTCCCGCAGGTGAACCAGCTGCTGGTCCACGCGGGCAATACCCCGTCCGAGTTGCTGGAGTATTGCGCCTCCCAGGGCATCCTCGTCGAGGCGTACTCACCGATCGCGCACGGCGAGATCCTGAAGAACCAGGAAGTGGCCGCGATGGCCGAGCGCTACGGGGTGAGCGTTCCACAGCTCTGCATCCGCTACACGCTGCAGCTGGGCGCAGTGTCCCTGCCGAAGACCGCCAACCCCGAGCACATGCGCGCGAATGCCGAGGTCGATTTTGACATCTCCGCGGCGGACATGGAGGCTCTGCGAGGTCTGCGGGCGCAGGACTACGGCGAGCACAGCGTTTTTCCTGTGTACAGCGGCACATGATCCGTGAGAACCGACCATGATCGAATGGACACCACAGCAGCTTGACGCGATCGCGGCACACGATGACTTTCAGATGTCCCCGTATCGCGAGGATGGGCCACCCTCGTCGAAACCGACCTGGACGCCGAGTAACACTTCCAGCCCACAGGCCCCGATCGACTGTTCCATAGGATGCCTAAATCACCCCGAAACAGGTGGAAAATCGCATCCTATGGAGCAGTCGGCGTCTAATGCCCAGCCGCACACCACCGGCGCCTCGCCGCGGCGGACCGTTATCGTCAGCCCGGCGGATACCCCCGAACACGAACGAGCGACGGCCCAGAAGCAGAAGCTGCTGGGCCGTCGCTGGCGCCGTGAGGTGATCGTGGGAGGCAGAGCCTCAGATCCGGAAGCGATCGGTGACGCGGTCGAAAGCCCAGGCCGCTTCGAACAGGGCCGTATTGAGGAGGGCGGCGGGGACCTTGGGCGGGTTCGGCCGCCAGAGGGTCTTGAGGTCATCGTGCATCTCATCGCCGGCAAGGTGATCGGCCAGCAGTGTCCCGATGTACGGGGACTGGGCCAGTCCGTGGCCGTTGCAGCTGATCGCGTAGAAGACGTTCTTCTCGGATTCTCCGGCGACCGGCAGGAACGAGGTCATGGCGACCCAGCCGCCCCAGGCTCGTTCGGCTCCGAGGTAATTCAGCGACGGGAACCGCTGGTGGAAGCCGTTGATCAGGTCGTTGACCACGGCCCGGTCGGGCTCGCGTGCGCCCAGGGCAGCCGGCGCCCCGCGCAGGCGCCGGGTTCCGAACAGAAGCGTTCCGCGAGGGGTACGGCGGTAGTTCTCGAGGATCTGGTGCGGCGTCACGATGCCTGCCCGGCTCGTCCAGCCGATGGCTTCGAGCTGCCCGGGATCCACGGGTTCGGTTTCGACCACGCTCGTGAACACCGGCGCAACATTCGAAGGACCCGCCGTGAGGTCGCGGGTGTTCGCGTTCGTGGCGAGGACGACTCGCTCGGCGTCGACATGGCCACCGGGCACCTTGACCGATACACGGGAGCCGTTCGCCTCTACGGAGAGGGCGGTCGTCCGTTCGAAGACCCTCGCGCTGGAGCCCAGCAAGGTGCTGCGGATTCCGGCCGTGAATTTTCCAGGGTTCATCAGTCCGCCGCCGCGGATGAAGATGCCGCCGAGGAAGGTGCTGGGCAGCCCGAGGTCGGCGCCATCGCCGAACTCGATGTCCGCGCCGGCGTCGCGCAGGATCTCGGCGTTGTGCCGCAGTCGCTTGAGCTGTGCGGGATTCAGTGCAGCTTTGATGTTGCCGGTGGCCTCGTAGTCGCAGTCGATGCCGAGTTTTCCGATCAGTCCCTCAGTGAAATGGGCCGAATTCTCCGCGTACTGGGTGAGATTGCGCAGCTTGCTGCCGTACAGCGCGCGGAGCTTTTCAGCCTCACCGGCCAGCTCGTTGGAGAGGTACCCGGCATTGCGCGAGCTTGCGGCCCAGCCGCAATAGCCTGCCTCGAGGAGGACGACGACGACGCCGCGCTCGGCAAGTCGAAGTGCGGTGGACATGCCGGCGAGACCTCCGCCGATGACTGCCACGTCGCAGCGGACTTCGCCCTTGAGCGAGGGCGCGATATCGGTGGGTTCCTCACTCCACCCGGTGAAAGCCGAGTAACTGACTCCTGGGTTCGAGTTCCTGGCGATGACATCCTCCTCAGTTGTTCACAGTTGTTCACAGTTGATGCAGTGGAGCCGCGAACTGCGCCTCCACCTTCTGGTTTGGGCGCTGTTAAGCGCGCCCAGGTCTAATTACCATCCATCCGGCAAAGATCCGCCTCGTTGTCACCGAATTGCGCAGCTGCCATCACCATCGTTTGAGCCATCGGATCCGGACGCGAGTGTGGGGGCGCAACTACTGATGAGCCCCGCACTTCATCACTTCTGCCTGAAGAAGAACGATTCGACCATCTCGACAATCCCGCCGATGACCAGAAGCCAGCCAGTGGTGAGGGTCAGCGCGACGATTGAGGAAAACGGCGACACGAGCACGATGATTCCCGCGATCGAAAGGACGGCCCCGCCAAAGATCAGCCATCCGCCGCCAGACCTTCGTGACTCCACGCCTGTGGCGATCCGAGCCACCCCGGTGGTCAGCCATGCGATCCCGATCCACGTCGCGAGAAGCAGAACGCTTTGAAGTTCGTTCCGCAGGCTCATGAGTCCGAGCGCAATCGACAGCAGACCGGCAAGAGCCGTGAGAACCCGGGAGACACCATCCCACCGCGTTCTCACGAGCGACCCGACGATCGCGAGAACGCCGTTCACGAGAAGGAAGAGCCCGAAGAACATGCCGACTGTTGCAAGAGTCGCGGCTGGCACGAACACTACGAGGAGCCCGACAATCACCGAGAACAGCCCGGTCAGGAGCAACCACAGCCAGGGGAGAAGGGCTGATTCCCACTGTCCGGTCCGGCCTGATGCTTCCTGAGTGGTCACCGACTCAACCCTTCTTCTCATCGGCAGCGGGTTCCTGCCCTGTGAATGCGGCCTTGAGATGCTCCCAGCGCTTGCCGAGGTCGGCATCCCATTCCTTGGCCCGGCTCTCCCAGAGTTCCTTCCGGGCGGCTTCCTTGGCCGCGTTCTCCGCCTTCTTCTGCGCCTCCAGCTCGGCGATCACATCCGACACCTTGTGGCGCTCAATGGTTCCGTCGAGTCGCGCAACGAACTCGTCCAGGGCCCCGGACTCGTTCTTCGTATAGGCGAGGATGACCCCCGAGCCGGGAGCGACGAGACGGTTCAAGCCGGAGAGGGCGTCCTCGGTCTGTTCGACTTCGGCTAGGGACGTGACGGCCGGGACAGCTGCGCCGATTCCGGCACCGAAGAGAACGCCCAGCGGACCTCCAAGGACACCTGCCAACAGTCCGATCAGCGCGCCGCCAGCCACCTTGCCCGACAGATCGACATCCTCATGGTCGACGATTTCGACCTTGCCCCCTGGCTTGCGTTCGACGAGAGCGAGGCTGGAGATCGTCAGGTCTTTACCGTCCACGATCAGCTTGTCGTAGGCGTCTTTCACAGCGTCTTTCGGCAGGGTGATGGCGGCGATGTACTCGGTCATGATCATCCTTTTCCTGGGGACACGACGTGGCTCGAAATGCGGTGGGACGACCGTAACACCGGCGTTGTGCCGCGGACTTCGTTCTGGGTGTCAATATTCATCGCCGATATTTGGTTCCGCCACCATGTGCGATTCTCCGATCGGCTCACTCGATTGGTTAACATTGGACGATGGTGCGCTTCACCGGCAGCGAGTCTTCGCGCTCTTCCGTCGTCGCTCGGCTGGCAGCAATCCTGGCCGAAGACACAGCCCCGTGGCGCGAGCGCATCCTGAAGCGGGTTGCTAAGGAAGTCCCGTCGTTTCAGCTGTCTGGCGGGCTTCCGGAATCAGACCTCGGCGCCTGGCTGGACAAGCTCGAAGATGGGGTTCTCTCGAGACTCCAGCATGGCAGGCCGCTGGACGTCCGGATCTTCGAGGAATTCGGACGCGCGCATGCACAGGCCGACATTCCTCTGGTCGATGTGTACGCGGTGCTGTGGATCGCGTTTGAATCCGACTGGTGGCAGCTCACGGAGGCCGCCAAGGGTCACGACATCGCCGCGCGGGATCTCGTCGAAGGCGCCGAAGTCCTGTGGTCACTCGCGAGGGCGGCCTCAGCCAGCGTGGTGGACGCCTATCGAACCTCAGCGGTGCGCCGGGCCGTGGAACGGGAGAGGCAAACGTCAGCCCTGTTCCGCGCACTCCTTGCAGACGGCTTCTTGGACCCGGACACGACTCAGCAATCACTGCTCGCGCTCGGGCTCGACGGCGCCAAGAGCTTCGCGTTGATCGTCGCCCGCGCGGCTCCTGACGGGGAGGTGTCGGCGCTGCCTGGAATCCGCGCGAAACTTGCGGAAAGCGGCCAGCGGTCCAGCTGGCAGGTCGATCTGAGCGAAACCACCGGGCTCGTCGCGCTCGACAGCCAGAGGTCTCTGGCAATCCTCCTCCAGGAGTTGAGCCGCTCCGTGGTGGGGGCCGTTGGAGTGAGCACGGCCCGTGCCCCGGGGGAAATCGCACGCGCCCATCGACAGGCGCGGAACGCCATGGAATCCGCCGGCGGGCGCGCGGACGTGGTCGTGTTCGGCGATCACTTCGCGGAATCCGTCGTGGCCGCGGCATCCCCTGCGATCGTTGACCCGCTCGTGGAGGCGACGCTCTCCGGTCTTGACTCTCTTGGTGATGATGCACGCCGGAGTCTCTTGGAGACCTTTCTCAGCTGGCTTGATCATCGAGGTGAGGTCTCCGAGGTCGCACGTCTCACGTATCGCCACCCCAACACGGTGAAATACCGGCTCCGACGGCTTGAGACATTGACGTCGCGATCATTGAAGAACCCGGCAGACGTGGTTGATCTGGCCCTGGCGGCCAGGATCGCACTCTCCCGCGGATGGAATGTGGAAGGCGCTGCCGCTAAATGACAGCGCCTGCGGTCGCCCCCACACTGGCTCATTGCTTGCAGCGGATCTGTCGTGGTGGACGAGAGCCCCTGCGGTGTGTGGGTGAGTCACCCTTGCAGCAACCATGCGGATGTCATACGGTCAGGCCTAAAACCAGAACGGGGAGCAATGCGCATCAGGCCGATCAGACGGGGCAACCTTAAGAAGGCCGGCACGGTCATCGAGACCGTGATCCTCCTCGCGAGTCTTCTTTACGTCGTGACGAATGAGATCTGGGCCCTGATGGTCTGGGAGCTCATCGCAGCTCTGTATCTCCTCGTCGGCGGCATCGTGATGTGGCGAGCAAACCCACGGCCCTTGCTGGACCGGCACGAAACGTCCGCCGTCATGCGATGGATGTGGCTGCCCCCGGTGCTCTCCGCGATCGTCGGCGCCAACTCGGCGGTGACGGCCCTCCTCATCAAGAACAGCGGCACCAGTGATGGCCTCGACTCCTTCCTGGTGATCGCGGCCTGCCTCGGCATCGTGCTTTCCTGAATGATGCTGCAGGTCGGGTTCGCTGAAGTCTATGAAGTGCTCGCTCAGGCGGGTAGGAAACCTGAGTTGAGGATGCCGGACGAACGTCCGCTGTCATCTCTCGACTACCTGTATTTCTCGTTCACGATCGGCACCTCCTTCGCCACTTCCGACGTCGAGGTGGTCGGTGACAGAACCCGGCGTGTGGTCCTGGTGCACAGCATCGTCGGCTTCTTTTACAACGCGTTGGTGGTCGCAGTCGCTTTCCAGGTCCTGCAAGGCCTCGCGTCCGGGTGAGCCGACAGGCGCTCGTTGTGACGACAGGTGCCTCCAACCTCGCTGACCAGGCATCATCTGCAGTTCGGTCCTCCGCTGCCGCGAAGTACCGGCAGTAGCGCCCGCCCGACAGGACCGCGCGCAGCCGCTCAACCCGGATGTCAACAAGAAATGAAATTTCAGTCTCACTCTTGACCAGTAAGTTACCGACAAGTAGGTTTCAAGCTATCACCGCGCCTTACCCCGGGTTCACGGCTTCGTGGGCCTGACACTCACGGAACAAAGACGTCCCGAAAGGCCACCATGACATCGTTGACCCGCCGAGTCGCCACTGCGGCCACGGTTTCACTGCTCACCGTCCTCTCGTTACTGCCCGGGGCCCCGGCCCAGGCGGCACCTCTCACCGATCCGGGTGACGCGACCCGGCCGGCGTTCTATCAGGCGCCGGCGCAGCTCCCGGCCCAGAACGGCGCCGTCATCAAGGCCGAACCTGAGCCCTTCCACCTGGATCCTCTCAATCTGCGCGGCACGCTCATCACGTCCCAGCGCATCATGTACAAGACGACGAACCGGACCGGGACCCCGGTCGGCGTCACCGGCACCGTGATCACCCCCAAGACCGCGTGGTCCGGCCCCGGAAAGCGGCCGCTGATCTCGTTCGCGGTCGGCACGCAGGGCCTCGCCGATCAGTGTGCGCCCTCCCGTCTGCTGGCCTTCGCCGCGGAGTACGAGGAGGTGTTCGTCGGGACGTTGCTGAGCCGGGGCTACGCCGTCGCGATCACCGACTACGAAGGGCTGGGCACCGCAGGGATCCATACCTATATGGATCGGGTGTCTCAGGGCCGAGCAGTGCTGGACATGGCGCGGGCGGCCATCTCGCTTCCCGGCACCGGACTGAGCCCGCAGTCACCGATCGGTGTCGACGGATATTCGCAGGGCGGCGGGGCCGCGGCCGCCGCGGCCGAGCTCGCCCCGAGCTATGCGCCGGAGCTCCAGATCAAGGGAGTGTCCGCCGGGGCCGTCCCCGCGGACCTCACCGCGGTCGGAACGTCGCTGGACGGCGGCCTGTACGCCGAGTTCATGCTCTTTGCGCTGGACGGGCTGTTCAGCTCGTACGGTGTCGACCCGGCGTCGTTCCTCAACGCGGCCGGGCAGGCGAAGGCCGCCGAAGTCTCCGGCCACTGCGTCTGGAACCTGCCGCAGAACAGCTATGTGAAGATGTCGAACCTGTCCTCCTCGGGGCAGTCGTTCACGCAGCTCGCTCAGCAGGCGCCCATCTCCACGATGCTGGCGGACCAGCTCATCGGACGCGCGCGTCCCGGTGCTCCAGTCCTCATCACGCACTCCGTGGCGGATGACGTGATCCCGTACCGCGTGGGCAAGGGTCTGGCGCAGCGCTGGTGCACCGCCGGTGCGACCGTGAACTTCGTCCCCACTCCGGTCCCGACCCACGTCGGCGGAGCGGCGCCGCACTTCGCGGCGACGCTGGCGTTCTTCGAGGCGCGGTTCCGGGGCCTGCCGGCGACGAACAACTGCTGGACGCTCTGACCGCAGAGAGCGGTCCGTCCCGGTTCAGGAAGCTTCCGGGACGGACCGCTGACCTCAGATCCCCAGGCTGAGCCCGATCATGGTCAGGGTCACCGCGAAGCCCGTCAGGTAGTTGAGCCACAGGAACCTCCGCCAGCCGGGACGGGTCCGTTCCGACGTCTCATCCCGCACACCGCGATACGGGGCCACATTGAGGAGATACGGGATCGCCAGAAGCCCCGTCCAGCGGGCCGGTCCTCCGGTCACCAGAAGAACCACTCCCGCGGCGGTGTAGCAGACCAGCACCAGCCCGAGGGTCACGCGGCTGCCGAGCAGGGTGCCGATCGAGTCGATGCCGGCCGCGCGGTCCGGGAGGATGTCCTGGATCGCCCCGAAGGCGTGGCTCGCCATGCCCCAGAGGAAGAAGGCGCAGAGCACGCTCACGCCGATCGCGGCGGCGTCGGGCGTCACGACCGCCGAGCCGCCCGGCGCCCAGCCCGCGAGCACCAGGCCGTACAGCGCGGGGGAGACGAAGTGCGTGCTGGACGTGATGGAGTCCAGGACCGGTATCTCTTTGAACCGCAGCCCCGCGACGCTGTACGCGGCGACGGCGAACAGCGAGACGGCCAGCACGAGCCAGCTCCACGGTCCGCCGCCGAGCACCAAGGCGATGACGAACGGCACGCACGAGCCCCACACCAGGTACAGGACGGGCCGGTGCAGCGAGGGGTCCAGCACTGCGCCCTCGACGCCGCCCTTGCGAGGGTTGCGCAGATCGGACTCGTAATCGAACACGTCGTTCGTGCCGTACATCGCCGCGTTGTAGGGGATGAGGAAGAAGAGCGTCCCCACCACGAGTTTCCAGTCGACCACTCCGGCCGTCAGAAAGTACGCGGCGGCGAACGGGAAGGCGGTGTTGGGCCAGGAGATGGGGCGCGAGGCCACGAAGACCTTGCGCAGCAGATCAGCGGTCACTGTCATGGCCACCCCGCCTCTCGCGTCCACGAAGGAGAACCCAGAGCGCCGGGAGCATCAGCGCCGCCGCCACCGGATAGGCGAAGTCCTCCAGCGGGACGTTGCCGAGGTGCGCGCCGCTGAGGCTCGCCGGGTCGTAGGAGAACAGCCCGACGGCGATCATCACGTTGTCGAACACCGCCGTCAGCGCGAGCAGCACGACGCCGGCAACCACCACCGCGGGCCAGCTCAGCCGGGCGTCGGCCCGCCGCCCGGAGCGTCGGCGCAGGGCCACCGCCACTCCCGCGGTTACCGCACCGCAGACGACGAGGAACACGGCGTCCAGCGCGAGGTAACTCATGGGCCCACCCGTTTCCGCCGTCGCTCCTGGACGTGTTCGAGGACCCGCTCGGCGCCCGCGAACAGCACGAGCGCCGTGTAGCAGAGGAACGCCAGGAACACCGGCTCTTCGAGGGGAAGCTCCGGGGCGAGGAGCACTCCCGTCATGTGCGCGGAGTCGCCGTGCCGGAAGATGCCCAGTCCGATCGCGATCAGATCCCACACGAGGAAGAACACGGTGCCGAACAGCACCACCACGGCGGCTGAACGCGGGGCGCGCCACATCACGAGGCTCCAGCGCCGGTCGAGCACGGCCATTCCGGCGGCGCTCACGAGGAGAGCCAGCAGATAGGTCACCGTGCCTCCAGGGCGGAGGCCCGGTCCGGCGCCGGCTCAGCGGGTCCCGGACGCCGTTCACCGCGCACCCGTTTGAGCACGAGTTCCGCGCTGATCAGGCACATCGGCAAGCCGATCCCGGGACGGACCGAGGCCCCGGCGTAGTGCAGCCCCTGGACCTTCCGGCTCACATTGCCGGGCCGGAAGAAGGCGCTCTGCCGCAGGGTGTGGGCAAGTCCGAGAGCGCCGCCGCGCCAGGCGTTGAAGTCCGCTGCGAAGTCGGCCGGCCCCAGGGTTCTCCGCACCACGATCCGTGAGGCGAGGTCCGGGATGCCGGCCCAGGCGGCGATCTGATCCACGGCGTGATCCACGGCCGCTTCGACCATGGCGGAGCCGTTGCCGTCCATGCCCCCGCGTCCCCATTCGGGGCGGGCGGGGGACGGGACGAGCACGAAGAGGCTCTCGTCCCCGGTCGGGGCGACGCCCGGGTCGCTCGCGCTCGTCCTGCTGACGTAGATCGAGGTGGTCTTCGGCAGCGCGCCGGGGTCCGGGACGGTGTGCGGCGACCGCGAGTCGCTGATCCAGTCGAAGTCCTCGCGCCAGTCCCGGCTGAAGAAGAGGTTGTGGTGGCTGAGTTCCGGGAGCGTGCCCCGGACGCCGAGGCACGCGAGGAACGCCCCCGGGCCGGGGTCCCGCCGGCTCCAGGCCTTTTCGGGGTGGGTGCGGAGCTCCTCGGGCAGGAGGGCGTTCTCCAGGTGGTGGAGATCCGCCGCGCCCACCACCAGGTCCGCGTCGTGGCGATGCACCGTGCCGGCGTCGTCCGTCCATTCGATGCCCGTGACGGCGGTGGCGCCAGGGCCCGTGGAGGTGAGGATGCGCTCCACGCGCGCCGACGTGACGATCCCGGCGCCCGCCGCGACGCTCAGCCGGGCCATCGCGTCGATGAACGCCGCGAAACCGCCCTGCGGATAGAGCACGCCCTGTTCGAGGTCGAGGTGGCTCATGAGCTGATACAGCGCCGGGGCTTTGTAGGGCGTGGTCCCCAGAAAGACGGCGGGGTAGCCGAGGATCTGCTGCTGCCGGTGGTCCCGGAACCGGTGCCGGGTCACGCCGGCGAGGCTCCGGCCCAGCGCCGACAGCAGGCGCGGGACCCTGCGCAGCACCTCCGGATGGGTCAGGAACCGGGCCGAGGAGAAATCGTCGTACAGGAAGTGCCGCAGCGCCGTGTCGTACAGGTCCCCAGCTTCCCGGAGGTAGCCCGCGAGTTTCGCACCGCTCCCAAGGTCGAGCTCGTCGAACAGCGCTGCCGCCCGGGCGGCGCCGACCGGGACGTCCCGGTGTACCGCCTCACCTTCGAAGAACGTCCGGTATCCCGGGTCCAGCCGCGTCAGGGTCAGTTCGGCCTCGGCTGAGGTCCCCATGAGCCGGAACCAGTGGTCGATGACCTCCGGCATGAGATACCAGGACGGGCCGGTGTCGAACCGGAACCCGTCCTTCTCCCAGCGCCCTGCCCGTCCGCCGACCTGCTCGCACTGATCGAACACGGTGACGTCGTGGCCGTCACGGGCCAGCAAGCCCGCCGTCGCCAGCCCCGAAGCGCCGGCGCCGATGATCGCGACCCGCAAACGGTCCTGCGTCCGGGCGCTCATGCGGAAACCTGCCGTCCCGCACCGCGCGCCGGACCCAGTCCGAGCAAGACCGCGCCTGCCAGGCAGGCCTTCTCCCGTCCGGGCACGCGGACGCGCTCGTGTGCCACCACGGCTGCGGGGGTGGCCGCGAGCCGGTCGGTGAGCGCCGCGAACAAGGCATAGGCGAGCTCCACGGCTTTACGGCACGACGCCGGCAGGCGCCGCACGCCAGGAAGCGCGGCGCGCAGATCATCCCGGATGCCGTCGACGAGGACGTTCTTCTGCGTCTCGGTCAGGGTGCCGTCCTCGATGCCGGGGAAGTACCCGCGGCCCAGTTCCACGGTGTCCTCGCACAGGTCCCGCAGGAAGTTGACCTTCTGGAACGCCGCGCCCAGGCGTCGTGCCGGTTCGGCCAGCTCCTCCCACCGTTGCCCGGCGGATTCCGGAGCGTCCTCATCCGAGCTGAGGAACACCCGCAGGCACATCAGACCGACCACTTCGGCGGAGCCGTAGATGTACGTCTCCACGGAATCCTCCGTGTGGGGCACTGCGACGCAGTCCCGTCGCATGGACGCGAAGAAAGGTGTCACGAGGGCCGGGTCGATCCCCGTCCTCCGGGCCGTCTCCGCGAAGGCGTGCACGACCGGGTTGGCGCTGTACCCGCGGTCGAGGGCCAGCAAGGTCTCCTGCTCCAGACCGTCGAGGCAGGCCAGGACCTCTTCGGCGGAGAACCCGGCATGAGCGGCCGCGCCGTCCACCACCTCATCGGCCAGGCGGACGAGAGCGTAGACGTTGGCGATGTCCTGCCGGACCGGCCGGGGGAGCAGGCGGCATGCGAGGGAGAAGGAGGTCGAATAACGCCGGATGATCACGACCGACCCCGCGCTCGCGGCCGAGGAGTAGCGCGCGAGGGGATCGGGAACATCGTGCCGTGCCGTCCGTGGGCCGGTGCGGGATTTCAGCGAGAGGGTCATCAGTTCTCCCGGTGCAGGACGTGGTTGCAGATGCGTGTCAGATCGGTGCGCAGGGGCGCCGGCAGGCCGGCGTCCGCCGCGTCGCGGAGTGCTTCGCTGACGAGTTCATGGGCCAGTGCCAGGGCCGAGTCGTCCGCCCCTGCGTGGTGCAGCGCCGCTTTCAGGGCCTCGGCGGCGTCGTCGGAGTCCGTGGCGGCGCGCAGGCGGGAGGAGACCTGCGGGTCCCGCTTGCCGAGCGCCGTCAGGGCCGTCATCTTGCCGCCGCGCAGGTCCGAGGTCACGGATTTCCCGGTCTGGCCCGGGTCGCCGAAAGTGCCGAGGACGTCGTCGATGACCTGGTAGGCGATGCCGACCTTCTCGCCCAGCAGCTCGAGGGCAGCGGCCGACGCCACGGGGGCTCCGGCCAGCAGGGCCCCGGCGGCCAGGGGAGCCGCGAAGGAGTACACGGCGGTCTTCTGGCGCTCCATTTCGAGGACGTCCCCGAGCGAGATCGACGTGTCCTGGGCGATGAGGATGTCCTCGAGTTCCCCGCCGGCCGCGTCGGCCACGGCACGGTCCATGAGGTCGGCGATAGCCTGGCGTGCAGGCTCCGGGCAGTTCAGTTCCCGCACCGCGCGGAAGGCGGCGGCCAGCAGCATGTCCCCGGCGACGATGGCGACCGAGCGGCCCACGTGGCGAGCCTCCTCCTCCGGCAATCCGCGTTCGAGGGCTCCTCGGCCGTAGATGCCGGCGATGTTGCTGCGTCCCCGCCGGGTGAGGTCCTGGTCGATCACGTCGTCGTGGATCACGAGCGCCGCATGGAGGAGTTCGAAGGCGGCTCCGAGGGCCGAGCAGCGGACCTCATCTGTCCCGCCGAACGCCGCGTAGCTCGTCCAGACGAGCTGGGGCCGGAGCCGCTTGCCGCCTTCGAAAGAGTCCGCCAGATGACGCCACAGTCCGCGGGCCTGCACGGAGTTGGTGGCGTCGATCGCCGAGGTGATGATGTCCACGATCTGCTCGTCGACCAGGCGGGAGGTGCGGGGCCAGGTCGCGACCGCAGAAGCGGACGTGACCGGATGGTGCGAGGTCTGGGTCTCGGGGAGGTGATGGTCCGGCGCCGTCCACGCCGTCTGGGTCACACTGCTCATGTCCACTCCTTGACTCGGCCGGCAGAACTGCCTAGCTCCTAGAACATCTAGCTTGTTGTATATCTCGACTATCTACAAATATGGTTGTCTAGGAACGCTCGATTGTCCAGAGGAGGACATCATGTCGATGGCACTACAGTCCCCGAAGTCGCACCTCGCCCCCGCCGCGGCCACCCTTGCGGCAGCCCTTCTGGCGCTGCTGCTCGCGGCAGGAGGGTCCGGCGCGTTCGGTCTCACCCCGGTCGCGTCCGCGGCGGGAGGATATCTCTCCAGCACCGCCACTCCACTGGCCCCGGCCAACGCCGCGTTCGGCATCTGGAGCGTGATCTACCTGGGACTCCTGGCCTATGCGGTCTGGCAGCTCGGCCGCCGGGCCCGAGCGGACGCCCTGCAGCAGCGGCTCAGGCCGTGGGCCGCCGCGTCGATGCTGCTCAATGCCGGGTGGCTCTGGGCGGCCCAGCTCGGCAGTCTCCCGGCCACCCTGGTGGTCATGGTCCTGCTGCTCGCGGTGCTGTGCCGGATTCTCGTGCTGACCGAGGGTATTGCGCCCCGGGCCGGTGTGGAATGGTTGCTGAGTGTGGCGGTCTTCGGCCTTTATCTCGGCTGGATCTGCGTCGCCACGGTGGCGAATGTGGCTGCGATGCTCGCCTGGAGCGGTGTCGACTGGCCTGAGGTTCCGACGGCAGTGGTCGTGTTCGCCGTCGTCGTGGCGATCGGGCTCGTCCTGGCACGCCGCGGGGCCTGGACGCCGCTGGTCTCCATGATCTGGGGCGTCGCCTGGATCGCCGTCGCGCGGTGGCAGGGCCCCCGCTACTCGCCGGACGTGGCGCTTGTGGCGCTGCTCGCCGTCGTCGCGCTGGTGCTCGGAGCGGCGCTGCTCCTCGCGCGGCGCCGAACGGTCAAGGCATAGTCCGGTGCTGACGGAGACCAGGGAATGGCGCTCCACCTCCAGCGCTCAGGACGTCTGGCGGGTGATCGACGCTTACGGATCGTCCGGGATCGCCATGCCGGGCGGCCAGGGCAAGAGCTATTGGTGCATCGAGTCACGGGAGCCGGGGAAGTCCCTGCTCCTGCGAGCGGGCCACCTCCGGCAGGGCCGTCTCTGGCTGGAGCTGTCGCTCGCGGATATCGGAGGCCAATGCGTCTGCCGGCAGCGGGTGATCTTCCTGCCGCATCACGACCGGTTCGCCCGGTTCCACTGGGCGAGGCTGCTCCCGTTCCGGCGGAGCGTGCTCCGCGGTGTCGGCGAGCGCCTGAACCGGTCCCTCCATGCCCCCACGGAAAGGCACCCATGAGCGCTCCAGCGTATGACACGTCACTCGTCCAGCTGGTCTCCGAGCGGGGCGAACCGCTGGGGACGGCGTCCCGGGCAACCGTGCACACGACGACGACGCCGCTCCACCTTGCCTTCTCCTGTCACCTCCTCGACGGGCAGGGCAGGGTGCTGCTGACGAGGCGCAGTCTGTCCAAGACGGCGTGGCCGGGCGTCTGGACGAACTCGTTCTGTGGCCATCCGGCGCCGGGGGAGCCGCTGGAGGAGGCCGTGAGGCGACGCGCGCTGGAGGAGCTGGGACTCGAGATCGCCGACGTGCGCACCGTCCTGCCGGATTTCCGGTACCGCGCTGTGGACTCCAGTGGCGTGGTGGAGCACGAGATCTGCCCGGTGTTCGTCGCCACGGCCACCCGCGACCCTGAACCTGCCCCGGAGGAGGTCGATTCGTGGGCCTGGGCGACCCCGGACCGCGTAGGTCAGGCGATCACCGCGACGCCGTTCGTCTTTAGTCCGTGGCTCGTGCTGCAGCATGCGGAACTCGGCCGCGGACTCTGGCAGGTCTCGGACCGCGGGTAGCCCCCGGACCGGCTGCGAGCGCGGCGAAACGCCCCGTCCGGGCAAGGGCCCGGGCGGAGCGTTCCGTATCGCTCGCTGTGCTCAACTGATCTTCTTCCGGTAGGCGGCGATCGCCAGCACGTAGGCGACCACGAGGATGCCGACGCACCAGGCCAGCGCGACCCAGATGTCGCTCCCCACCGGCTGCCCGGCGAACAGCGCCTGGATCGTGTTCACGATTGAGGTCACCGGCTGGTTTTCGGCGAACCACCGCACCGGACCGGGCATGGTGGCGGTCGGCACGAAGGCCGAGCTGATGAATGGCAGGAAGATGAGCGGGTAGGAGAAGGCGCTGGCGCCGTCGGTGGTCTTGGCGCTCAGGCCTGCGATGATGGCGAGCCAGGTGAGGGCCAGCGTGAAGAGCAGCAGGATGCCGATGACGCCGAGCCACGCGAGCACGCTCGCCCCGGTGCGGAAGCCCATGAGGAACCCGACGCCGAAGATGATCACCAGCGTGATGCCGTTGGCCACCATCGACGTCAGCACGTGGGCCCAGAGCACGCTGGACCGGGCGATCGGCATGGAGTGGAAGCGTTCGAAGATCCCGCTCTGCAGATCGGTGAACAGCCGGAATGCCGTGTACGCGATGCCGGAGGCGATGGCGATGAGCAGGATGCCTGGCAGCAGGTAGTTGACGTAGTTCTCGGTCCCGGTGCTCTGCCGGAGTGCTCCTCCGAACACGTACACGAAGAGCAGCATCAGGGCGATCGGGGTGACCGCCGTAGTGATGATCGTGTCCGCGCTGCGGAAGATGTGCCGCAGGGATCGGCCGGTGAGTGTCGCGGTGTCCGCGAGCGCATGGGTGCTCATGACGCGTCCTCCTTCTGAGTCTGGCGCGGCCCGATGAGCCGGAGGAAGACCTCCTCGAGCGTGGGCTGCTTTTCGACGTATTCCACGGTGGCGGCCGGAAGGAGCTGCTTGAGCTCCGCCAGGGTGCCGTTGGCGATGATCCGGCCTTCGTGCAGAATGGCGATGCGGTCGGCCAGGTGCTCCGCTTCGTCGAGGTACTGCGTGGTCAGCAGGACCGTGGTGCCGCCGGCGGCGAGACCTTTGACGACCTCCCAGACTTCGAGACGCGCCTCGGGGTCGAGTCCGGTGGTCGGCTCATCCAGATAGATCACCTCGGGATGCCCCACCAGGCTCATCGCGATGTCGAGACGGCGCCGCATGCCTCCGGAATAACTTCCGGCTTTCCGCCCACCGGCCTCCGTGAGACGGAAGGCCGCCAGGAGTTCGTCGGCGACGCCGCCCGGATCGGGGACGTGGCGGAGCTTCGCGACGAGCACCAGGTTCTCCCGGCCGGTGAGGATTTCGTCCACTGCCGCGAACTGTCCGGTGAGGCTGATGACTTCGCGGACGCTCAGGCCTTCACGCGCGACGTCGTGGCCCAGCACCGTGGCGGTGCCGGCGTCGGCCTGGAGCAGGGTCGAGAGGATCCGGACCATGGTGGTCTTCCCGGCGCCGTTGGAGCCGAGGAGGGCGAAGATCCCGCCCCGCTCCACGTCGAAGTCGACGCCGCGGAGCACGGGGAGGTCCTTGTACGATTTCTCGATCCCGCGGACGGAGATGGCCGGCGCGCTCATGGCCTGTCCTCCTGCGTCTTCGCGTCGTCGACGGCCTTGATGAGACGGGCCCGTTCCTTGTCGATCCACTGGGCGCCGCCGTAGGACTGGGCGTAGTTCTCGGCGAACTCCACGGGATCCTCTCCGACGATCGCGCTGATGGGGGTGCCGTCCACGGCGGCGCGCTCCCAGAGGTCGGCCAGGTCCAGGAACATCTGGACGAGCGTGTCGCCGTCGGTGATCCCGCCGTAGTACATCGAGTACCGGTGCTGGGCGTTCGCGACCTCCCGGTACGGCGAGGGGAGGGCGTCCAGCCGGGCCTTCGCCTGGCGGTACTGCTTCTTCTGTTCGAGCGATCCGGTGAGCGCTTCGATCCACTTCGCGGCCATGATCAGTTCTCCTTGTTTCCGGTCTTGTTCAGCTGTTCGATGTGCTGTGCGAGGAATGTCCAGGTCTTCCAGAACTCGTCGAGTTCCTGGGCCCCCTGCGCGTTGAGGGTGAACACCTTGCGAGGCGGTCCCTTTTCACTCGGCACCTTCTGGACGTCCACGAGCTTTTTCTGCTCGAGCCGCACCAGGAGGGCGTAGATGGTGCCCTCGGCGATGTCGGCGAAGCCCCGGTCCCTCAGGCGTGCGGTGATCTCATATCCATAGGCCGGTTGCTCGGCCAGGAGGGCGAGGACGATGCCCTCCAAGGTGCCTTTGAGCATCTCGGTCATCTGCTTGCCCATCGGTTCCTCCCTTCACTACTCAGTAATACTTGGTACTACTAGAAAGTATCACTGAGTACCGGTACCTAGCAAGACTGAATAGTGAAGAAGTGGAAAAAAATCCTCCGTGGCGGGCGGGGCGGGCCTCCGGGGGCGCTCACTGCGACCGGGGGAGCGGCACCTCCCGTTAACCTTCGCACTTTCGGGCAACCGTTAGAGGTTGGTTTGCGGGGGCTGGGGCCGGCGGGATTCATGGTTTCTTCACAGCAAACAGCTGCGCGAGGCCGACTCGTATGAACCCTTTTCGTCACAATCGGAGTTCGCGCCTCGTGGGCATCTGGAGCCGTTGTGGCCGCTGCGAACTGAGACCGGCCTGTCAGATCCTCGGAATTCCGGCCGCTGGGCGGGACATTCGCGGGCGCCGGGCGAGACAACGGTCTCGGTGATCTCCGTAACACTGACGAAGTGACAAAACACGGGACAAGTTTTGTCTAGCAGCTGCGCCTCTGGTCCCGCAAGCGATTCATCAGAACTTCGCGTCTGGTTCACCTGCTGTTGCTGGTGTCCCGAATCGGGCGGCCCAAGGATTGAAGGTGGGAACTCCGGCAAGAGTTTTGGACGACCAAGCCGGAGTTCCCGCAGGAACGGAAAACCGTTCCTGGAGCAATGAAGTCACAAAGCGCCCGGGCATTCGCATGTCCGGAGCTCAGTTTCAGCACTCGAACCCACTTTATCAAGGAGACGAGCAGCCATGAAGAAGGCTCTCAAGTTTTCAACCCTCGCCGTCGCCGCTGTGACGGCCACCCTGATCGGTACGGGCGCAGCCCAGGCCGACCCGACCTCGTCCCCCCGTCCGATCAACGCCGTCGGCTCCGACACCACGCAGGATGTGTGGAACGGCCTGTCCAATCTGGACACCAACGTCGCCTCCTGGAACGCGTTCCTCGGCACCAGCACGACCATCAACCTCGACGCCTCCACCACCATCAACCGTCCGGCCGGGTCCGGCGCCGGCGTGCAGGCTCTGAGCGCCGCCGTTGACCCCGCATGGACCGGTGGATACCCCGGCCCCTCCGGCAACGTCAACGTCCAGGGCAAGATCAGCTTCGCTCGCTCGTCTTCCGCTGCGGCGAAGAACGGCACCGATTTGACCTACCTGCCGTTCGCTCGTGACGCCGTCAGCCTGGCGGTCAAGACCACGGCCGGTCCCGTGTCCCTGACCACCGCCCAGCTGCAGGGCATCTACAACTGCACGGTCACCACCATCACCGCCGGCACCAGCACCGTGACCGTCCACCCGAAGCTTCCCCAGGCCAACTCCGGCACCCGGGCGTTCTTCCTCTCCGCCCTGGGCATCACCACCCCGGGCACCTGCGTCACCACCGTCGGCGCGGAGAACGACGGCGGCCAGCTCACCACCGCGGGCGATGTCATCCCGTTCTCCGCCGCGCAGTGGATCGCGCAGCGCAACAACCGCGTCACCAACACCACCGCAGGTCTGGAACTGGCCACCCTCAACGGCCAGGCCCCGACCACCGGCACCGCCCCCAGCCTCGCTCCGGGCGCCCTGTACGGCTCCACCACCACCGAACCCGCCGCCGGTGTCGGCACCTTCGCCCGTGACACGTACAACGTCGTCAAGACCAGCGAATACACCGGCAGCACCACCCTGGCGACCACCACGCTGAAGGCGAACCTGGCGACCACCAACGCCAAGAACGCCATCACGGCCTTCGGATTCCAGAACCTCTCCTACGTCGGCAACCCGACCATCGGCGCGGGCCTGGCCGCCCACCAGTCGGCATACAAGCACTGACGATCGATTCACCCTGCGGCCGTGGGCCGGGATTCATGATCCCGGCCCACGGCCCTGGCCAACCTCACTCGCATCCCACTTCTGAAAGCAGCATCGTGAAATACTCTCTGCCCCGCATCGGCCGCGCGCTCGGCTTGGCATTCCTGGGCTCTTTCGTCCTCGCCGGTTCGCTGGCCGTCCCTCCTGTCGCGGCGGCGCCCGGAGATGGTTCGGGGGCCGGAGAAATCTCGCTCGATCCCCCTTCGGGAATCTGGTACCGATCCGGAGACCCGGGAGTCCCCCCGAGCGGGTTCTACGTTGCAGCGGTCGGAAAGCTCGAATGTGCGCCGCCGCGTTCAGGAACCCCCTCCGAGATCATCACGGTGAAGGGGTCTCCCTTCATCGCGGAAAGCGGAAATGAGTTGCCATCGGTGAACGATGGCACGACTCCTCAATCCTTGCTCGATTCAGGCTCAATCGTCGCGTTCTCCAACCTTCAGCTGGAAACCAGGGGAGATGTGGTCGCCTCTGATTCCACCACGCTTTTCGACGTTCAGAACTGGAATTCGCCGTCGGCCGTTCCAGCGTCCCTGAAGCCTTCTCATCGGTATAGCTTCGGGGTTTTCTGCACAGAGAATGTTCTCGATACGAACACCTGGACCGGCACGACGACGGTACAGAGTCTCAACGGAAAACCCATTGCAGCTTGGACCACGCTGATCACAGGCGCCGATGTGAAGAACTGGAGCACTCCAGCCAAGCTCAATCCCACGACCACCAAGCTGAGCGGTGCGGGCAAGGCGAGCTCCGTGGATCTCACGGCAGAGGTCGACGCGGAGGTCGTGGGCGGACTCGCCGACGACGCTCAGGGCGTCATCGAGTTTTACGAGGGTGCCACCAAGGTCGGTCAGCAGACGGTTTCGGCCGGCAAAGCCGCCCTCACGGTGAAGAACCTGGTCCCGGGCTCCGTCCACAGCTACACCGCGAAGTTCGTCCCCGCCGAACCGAGCGGTTCCGGGCCCTCCTATAGGGGTTCCGAGTCGACGGCGGTGTCCGTGACGGTCCTTGCGACGACACCCACGACGCCGACACCCACCGGCACCCCTTCGGCCACGCCGACACCCAGCGAGACGTCGGAAACGCCGTCGTCCTCTCCGAGTGAGAACAGTTCCGATCCCGGTTCCGGCAGTCCGGCCAGCGGCGCAGCTCCTCTTCCCGGCGATGGCGCTCACACTCCCGGGGTCAACAGCGGCTTCGCCCCGCTGACCGGCTGGATCGGCCAGACGGTCTCCTCACCCGAAGGGATCACCGGACTGTTCGCGGCCGCCCTGGTCCTGGTCACCGGGTTCGCCTTCGGCTTCAACATCCTGACTCGGCGGGCGCGGAAACGCGGGCACTGAGGCACCACCCGCCGGTCTCGTTCCCGCCTTCTTCCAGCTCGTGTTCCACGAAAGATCTCACCTCATGCTCTTGCGAACTCTTCCGTCCGCCCTCCGACGTCGCGCGTCCATCGCAGCGGTGACCATGGCCTCGCTCGCTGCCGTGGCTCTGCCGCTGACCGTGCCTGCGTCGTCCCAAGCGGCGCCCCCGCCGTCGAACGACAGCTCCTGGGGACCGGACGGCACCTTCGACTCGGATTCCGTCGTCTCCGTCCGGTGGGACAACACGGGCAACGCCCCGGAGAACACGGTGCCCCGGGAGCGGGACACCCCGTTGCCCCACACCGCGGGTAAGACGTACGCGGACATCCCGGCCCGGATCAGGAACTCGGTGCAGTCCCTCCTCGGGCCGGACAACGGCCGCGGCGGGATGCGCATGACGGTCTCCCAGAGCAGGGGACTGACGAACCAGACCATTTCCGTCCGGCTGGAGGGGCTCGCGGATCCGTCCCCGGACATCAACCCCGGCGGAACGGCTCCAGACAACGACCAGTTCCAGGTCTTCCAGTGCTGGGGAGCGCCCGGGCCCGACGGCAAACCGGACCCCCGGGCCCAGGCTCCGGATCCCTCCACCTGCGAGCTCGGGGCTGCGGGGTGGGGACGGTGGGCAACCGACGGCCCGACGTCGTTCGCCCAGCAGGTCGGAGGGGATCCGCTGCTTGCAGGCGGCGATTGGGAGCGCCGCGGTCTGATTGACCAGGACGGCTATCTGAAGGTCACCGGAATCGACGGATCGGTGGTGTCCGGGTACCCGCTCACGAGCCCGGTCATCAACCAGAGTTCCACCAACGAGGTGTCCCGTCTGACCGTGAACAAGACGGGGAGCGTCAGCGCGCCCTTTGAAGTCCACACCGGCACCGAGGCGAAGTTCATGGGCTGCGGCAAGCGAGACGACGCGCCGTCGACCAGCAGCTGCTGGCTCGTGGCGGTTCCCCGGGTCGGTCAGCTCCAGCTCAGCAAGGTCGCGAGCCCGGCCGCGTGGGCTCAGCGCCTGCAGGTCAAACTCGGCTTCCGGGACATTCCCAAGCCCTGCTCCAGCACGCAGCAACGCCTGATCTCCTCCGGTTCCGAACTGATCTCGAGGTCTGGGTCGTCCTGGATTCCCGCTCTTTGCGGTCAAGGACAGGGACTTGCTCTCGCCAAGGTGTCGGACGCCACGGCGAGGAACCAGCAGGCCGGCGGCAATCCACTGGCGTTCACGACGCGGCCGTCCGACGGGGCACAGCATGTGCCGGTGGCGCTCTCCGGAGTCGTCATCGCCTACCGGGCCGGTTACACGAATGAGCCGGCGCCCGGACAGCCCCGGTTCGACGGCGCGGTGACAGGACTCAAACTCAACGCCCGGCTGCTCGCCAAGATGCTCACGAGCAGTTATGCACAGGCGATCAAGGACATCGCACAGCCGCCGGGATACGTCTCGCCCAACTTTCTTTCGGACGATCCTGAGTTCCGGCGGCTGAATCCTGACTACAACTTCGATCCGGCCAAGCCGCCGTATCTCGCCGAACTGCAGAACCAGAACTTCAACCTCGAATCGCTCAACTCGGATGCGGCCCAGGTCCTGTGGACCTGGCTGGGCCAGGACAAGGCGGCGGCGTCCTTCCTCAGCGGATGCCCCGATCCGGACGGCATGACGGTGCAGCCCTTCTACTCGAGCAGGACCTACACCGGCTGCGAGTCCCAGGCGAAGACGCTGGAGGCTAGCGCGTCGGCTCAGCGTGCGGCAGCGTCCAAGGTCCCCGAGTTCGTGGATGGACCGCAGATCTACCCGCCGTATTCCGGCGCCTATCCTCAGGTCCTCTGGACGCAGGGTGACCCGGTCAAGGTCGTCGACGGCTTGTCGTTTCCGCGCACCTTGCCCGACTCCTACCCGCGAGTGGACACCATGGAGACGGCGGGACTCCGCACCTCCCGGATGCTCTTCATCCAGAACACGGACAAGTGGTGCAGCACCGCGGAAGGATGCCAGGTCCCTCCTCCCGGCAAGTGGACGGCGGATGGCAGCAAGAACCCCAAGGAAGGCACCTCATCGGTCTTCGGCGTCACCGACACCGCGACGGCCGCCAACTACCAGGTGCAGACCGCCCTCCTCTGCGATGACGACGGCAAGAAGTGCATAGGCGCCGATGAGTCCTCCCTCACCAAGGCGGCGTCGACGTTCACCTCGGACGCGGCGCCACAGCCGGATCCCGCCAAGGCCCTGGCCGCGGGGGCATACCCCCTCACGGTGCCGGTGTACGCGGCACTCAAGCCGGGAGCGAAAGCCACCCCGGAGGTGGTGAAGCAGATCGACACGGTCATCACCTACATGACGGGCCCGGGGCAGAAGCCGGGCTTCGGCGTCGGGCAGCTTCCGCCGGGTTATGCCCCCGTCACGGCCGCCATGAAGGCACACGCCTCGTGCGCGCTCGTCACCTTCACGGGTGCGAAGAAGGCGGGGTGTGCCACCGTAACGCCGGAGGCGAACAAACCCACCGGGACCAGCCCGCTCCTCCCGGCCAGGGAACGGCCGATCAGCGGTGTGCAGAGCCCGCTTGCCCCCCTCCTGCAGGGCGCCAAGGGCGACGACGGCGGCGCAAAGCCCGCTGCGGAACCGGCCGACGAGGCGGCAGCCGCCGGTCCAGCCGCACCGACCGGGGGCAAGGGCGCCCAGCAGGCCGACGCCGCGAGCCCCGTCAGCAACGGTGTCACCGCGGTGACGCCGGCCGCATGGGCGAGTTACGGCTTGTTCGTCCTCCTGGGGCTCGGGCTCGTGGCGGCCATCGTGTCACCCGTGCTGAAGCGGCTCCGGGGCGGGGGAGAGGCATGAGCACGTCGATCCGCAACGAGGCGGCTCTCGGAGCGCCGCCCTCCGGCCCCCGCAAGATCCGCCAGGTGCTCGAACGGAAGGACCTGTGGTTCAGGGCGCTCACCCGCAGCGGCGGCGTGGTCGTCCTGGCGGTCATGGCCCTGGTGGGGCTGTTCCTCGCCGGGAACGGCATCTCGGCGATCAACTCGGTGGGTCTGGGGAACTTCCTCGTCACTCAGGAATGGGCTCCCGAGAACAACAACTTCGGCATCGCGGCGGTGATCACCGGTTCGGTGCTGATCGCCGCCGTCGCGCTGCTGGTCTCCCTGCCGCTGGCACTCGGCACGGCGCTGTTCATCACCGAAGTCGCCGGTGGACGGGTGCGGAGCATCCTCACGTCGGTGATCGACCTGATGGCGGCCGTGCCTTCGGTGGTCTTCGGGCTCTGGGGCCTGAGTTATCTCCAGGTCCAGATCGTCCCCTTCGCCCGCTGGCTGTCCACCTGGTTCGGCTGGATCCCCCTTTTCGCCGTCGATGGCGTGGAACCGGACAATCCACTGCCCAATGATTCGCTCTACACCTCGTCGACGTTCATCGCGGGACTCGTCGTGGCGCTCATGATCCTGCCCATTCAGACGTCGGTGATGATGGAGTCCTTCTCGCGGGCGCCGATCGGGGAACGGGAAGGTGCTTATGCGCTCGGCGCGACCCGCTGGGGCATGATCCGTTCGGTCGTGATCCCGTTCGGCAAGGGCGGGATCATCGGCGGGACCATGCTCGGGCTGGGCCGGGCGCTCGGCGAGACGATCGCGATCTACCTGATCATCAACACGGCGTCGTACGCCATCAACTTCCACATCCTCCAGACCGGGGCCAACTCGGTGGCGGCCCTCATCGCCCTGAAATACGGGGAAGCCAACGAATTCACCATGTCGGCCCTGATGGCGGCGGGGCTCGCCCTGTTCGTGCTGACCATGCTGGTCAACTTCACCGCGTCCGCCATCATCGCGCGGTCGCGGTCGGGCGCGGAAAGCGAGGCCTGAGATGACGACGGACATCATCGGAACCAAGGAACTGGAAGAGCAGCTGGACGCGGAGAAGACGACTCTGCCGCGCCTCGACCTGCCGGAAGGGGCGCCGCCTCAGGAGCGGATCCGGATCGGCGTGTCCAAGGAGGAGGTCCTCTCCATCGCAGGCGCCGGTGTGGCCGGCCTCTCGGTGGGCGCCCTGCTCTGCCTCGGTCTGGGCATCGTGCCGCTCGGGTGGATGCCGCTCCTGAGCTATCTCTGGTTCCTGGGCACCTACGCCGCCCTCGTCTTCATCACGAACCGTGGCCCCGCGGTGCGGGACAGGTTCTGGAGCGTCATGCTCTGGTCCGCCGCGATCGTCGTGGTCGCCTCGCTGGCCCTGGTCATCGGGTTCACCAGCACGCGGGGATGGGACGTGTTCGGCAACGCCAACTTCTTCATCCAGGACATGGGAGTCGCAGGCCCGCTGGCCCCGCTCGAGAAGGGCGGCATCATCCACGCACTGGTCGGGACTCTGGAGCAGATCGGGATCGCCCTGGCCATCTCGGTCCCGTTCAGCGTGACCACCGCCGTCTTCCTCAATGAGGTCGGCGGGCGTTTCGCGCGGCTCGTCCGCACCGTGGTCGAGGCGATGACCGCCCTGCCCTCCGTGGTCGCCGGGCTGTTCATCTACGCGGCCGTCATCATCGGGATCACCCGGCAGTTCAATGGATTCGCCGCTTCCCTGGCGATCACCGTGCTGATGATCCCCATCATGATCCGGTCCGCCGACGTGGTGCTGCGGCTGGTGCCCGGCAATCTGCGGGAGGCGGGGCTGGCTCTCGGCGCCGGGCAGTGGAGCGTGGTGCTGCACGTGGTCCTGCCGACCGTGCGCTCGGGGCTCGTGACCGCGATCATCCTGGGCACGGCGCACGGCATCGGAGAGACCGCCCCGGTCCTGCTCACCGCCGGGGTCACGAACAACCTCAACTTCAACCCGTTCGAAGGACCTCAGGTCTCGCTTCCGCTGGCCGCGCTGGAATTCGTGAAGTCGGGCCAGCCCAACATGGTGGCCCGCGGCTTCGCCACGGCCACCTTCCTCCTCTTCGTGGTGCTCGTGCTGTTCATCCTGGCCCGCGTGCTCGGCGGGCAGCAGGCGGGCAAGCTCACGGCAGGACAGCAACGACGACGCGCGGCGAGGTCCCGCGCGTGGCTCCGACGTATCGAAGAAAACCGCAGTGGGTGGCTGGTCAGCCACCCGACATCCACCCCGGAGGACGAACGACCATGACGCATGATCCCCACAAGAACCGGCGGAGCCACGGGCGGGTGACCCGGCGGTTCCTCGCCCTCCTGACGGCCCTGGCCCTCGCCTCCGGGACTTTCATCCCCGCGGCCCTCGCCGCCAGCTACACCCGGATCGGTGGATCCGGGTCCTCCTGGGCGGGGAACGCGGTCAATCAATGGGTCACGGACATCCGCTCCCAGGGAAGCACCGTGGACTACAACCCCAGCGGGTCCTCCACCGGCCGCAAGGAGTTCGCCAACGGCCTGGTCGACTTCGCGGTCTCGGAGATCCCGTACAAGGGTGACACCGCCGATCCGCAGGACACGGTGTTCCCCGGGTTCAAATACTCGATGCTGCCCATCGCCGCCGGCGGCACGAGCTTCATGTACAACCTGCCGGTGAACGGAAAGCGGTTTTCCGAACTCAAACTCACTCAGGATGCTCTGGCCAGGATCTTCACGGGAAAGGTGACCCGCTGGAATGATCCTGCGATCGCCAAGACGAACCCCGGAGTGAACCTGCCCGACCAGCAGATCCGCGTCGTCGTGCGTTCCGAGGGCTCCGGCGCCACCGCACAGTTCACCCTGTGGATGAAGCGTCAGTTCCCGTCGTACTACGCCGAGCTCTGCGGCAAGACGGGAGGCTGTCCGAACGGGGGCGCGACGTCCTACTTCCCGGGGCAGGGCATCGCCAACTTCTCGGCCCAGAACGGATCCAGCGGCGTGACGACCTACACGGCGAACACCCCGTACACCATCAACTACGACGAGTACTCTTACGCGCTCGGGGCGAACTTCCCGGTGGCACAGGTCGGCAACGCGGCAGGGTTCTTCACGATCCCCACCGACACCGCGGTGGCCGTGGCGCTGACCAAGGCGAAGATCAACATGGACGCGAGTTCGCCCAACTACCTCAGTCAGGACCTCTCTGCGGTCTACACGCACAAGGACCCCCGTGTCTACGCCCTCTCCGCGTACACGTACATGCTGGTGCCGGCCCAGACGCGGGGCAGCTTCGACAACAGCAAGGGCGCCGCGCTCGGCAACTTCGCGAGCTACTCCCTCTGCGAGGGCCAGCAGACCATGGGAGCGCTGGGCTACTCGCCTCTGCCCATGAACCTGGTGATGTCCGCCATGCAGCAGGTCAAGAAGATCCCCGGGCTGGACTCGGACACCGGGAAGCGCCTGGATTCCACGATCAACGCGGCCCAGAGCAGTTCCGGGAACCCCTGTAACAACCCCACCTTCAAACCGGGCCAGGACGTGAACAACAACCAGCTCGTCTACACGGCCCCGTTCCCTAGCGGTTGTGATGCCGCATGCCAGGCGCCCTGGAGGGGCAAGAACGTCGGCTACAACGCCGGCCCGGGCGCCAAACCCGGCCAGGTGGCGGGCGGTTCCGACGGTCCCGCGGCGGCGCAAGGCCCCGCGGCCGCACAGGGTCCGGTCGCCAACGGAGCGACACCGCAGGGCAACAGCCCGGCCGCCGCCAAAAAGCAACCCACCGCAGCGAACAAGCCCAGCGTGTCCTGCAACCGTGCCACCGGGCAGTGCACCGACGCCAAGGGGAACGTGCTGGCCGCGGAACAGGCGCAACAGTACCTGGATGACGCGCCTGAGGCCTCCGGGCCCGGTGCGAAGGCCGTTCCCCTGGTGCTGGCGGGGAACACGGGCTGGGGGACGTCTCAGAACCTCCTCGTGGTGGCCTCATTGTTCCTCCTGCTGCTCGTCCTGACGCCTCCGCTCGCAGCGCGCTACATCAAGAGCGGACGACGCGGGAAGGGGACCGACTCATGACGGCGACCCTTGAGGCGGCCGCACCGGGAAGCGCGCCGCCCCCGCCGTCGTTGTTCGAACCGCCCCGCCCTCCCGCCGCGCCAGCGCCACGACGTTGGGAACTGGACTTCTCCTCGATGCTGCAGCTGGTCGCGATCATCATCCTCGGCTTTCTGCTCCAGCTGGTGTTCGTCTCCCGGGTCCAGCACGCCGCGGCCCAGCAGCAGCTGACCACTCAGTTGCGTCTCACCCTGGCCGAAGGTTCCATTCCGGTCGGGCCGAGCGACGCCGACGGCGCGCTGGTTCCCCTGGGGACGCCCATCGCGTACCTGGAGATCCCGCGGCTGGACCTCAAGGAGGTGATGGTGGAGGGCACGACCTCGTCGCAGACGGCCCAGGGGGTCGGACACCAGCGCGACACGGCCTTCCCCGGGCAGGCGGGCAATGCCGTCGTCATGGGCCGCAGCGGCGCCTACGGCGGGGTTTTCGGCGGCCTGAACCAGCTTCAGCTCGGAGACCGGTTCGTCGTCTCCACCGGCCAGGGCCGATTCACCTACGAGGTCTCGGGGATCCGGAATCCCGGAGATCCGGATCCCGGGGCCATGAAGCCCACCGAAGGCCGCATGACGCTCGCCACGGCCGGTGGTCTGCCGTTCCTGCCGGACGACGTCCTCCGCGTGGACGCCAAGCTCGTCTCGACGGCCGCCCCCAAAGCGCTCGACGCGATCCGTGTCGGTTCGATCACCGAGGCGGAGAAACCCCTGGGTTCCGACACCTCCGGACTGGTCGGCCTGGTGTTCCTCCTGCAGCTCGCCGTCGTGGCGGGTGTCGCCTGCGTCTGGAGCCTGAAGAAATGGGGTCGCTGGCAGAGCTGGCTGATCTTCGTTCCGGCCTTCCTCACCCTCGGCGTGCTCATCGCCACCCCCTTGGGCCTGTTGCTGCCCAACCTCCTCTGAAACGTCGAAGGAAACCCGCCATGACTCATCTGCTCCGGGCCCGCCGCGGCCGCCGTGATTCCAGCCTCGAGGCGCAGGCGCCTCTGGACGAACTCATGCTGCACGACATCGAAGACCCGCTGCCGGCGACCCCGCCGCAGGCCATCCGGCTCTCCGAACCGGCCGAGCTCCACGCCCAGGACATCTCCGCCTGGTTCGGCGACCACAAGGTGCTGGACCGTGTCTCCCTGTCCATGCAGGCGGGAAAAGTCACGTCCCTGATCGGACCCTCCGGCTGCGGGAAGTCGACGTTCCTGCGCATCCTGAACCGGATGCACGAGATGATCCCCTCCGCCTCCCTGGCCGGCCGGGTGCTCCTGGACGGCGAGGACGTCTACGATCCGAACCGCCGTATCACGCAGGCCAGGCGCGATATCGGCATGGTGTTCCAGAAAGCCAACCCGTTCCCGGCCATGTCCATCTACGACAACACGGTGGCCGGTCTGAAACTCACCGGCATCAAAGCCTCGCGGGAGGAGAAGGACTTCCTGGTGGAGGATTCCCTGCGGAAGGCCTCCCTGTGGGACGAAGTGAAGGACCGCCTCCTTCAGCCCGGCGGCGGCCTCTCCGGCGGGCAGCAGCAGCGATTGTGCATCGCCCGGTCGCTCGCCGTCGCACCGCGGGTCCTTCTCATGGACGAGCCCTGCTCCGCCCTGGACCCGACCTCCACCCGCCGCGTCGAGGAGACCATCGAGTCCTTGCGGGACCAGGTGACCATCGTGATCGTCACCCACAACATGCAGCAGGCGGCGCGCGTCTCGGATCATTGCGCATTCTTCCTCGCGGCGCAGAACACGCCGGGTGTCATCGTGGAGCACGGCCCCACCCGGCTCATGTTCCAGGAGCCCCAGGATGAGCGCACCGGGGACTACGTCAACGGCCGGTTCGGCTGAGACCCACCGATGACCATGACACGGCGTTCGCACTGGACCACCGGACTGGCCGCCCTCGTGCTGCTGGCCGGGACCGGCTGGAGCGTCCACACCATGAGCGGATCCCGCGTGTCAGGGTCCGAACCGCCTCAGACGGTCGACGCCGCGGACACCGCGCTCGCGGCCCTGCGGGGGAGCGGGCGGCAGCCGGCGCCCTCGGAGACGGGCAGACCGCTCTGGCAGTCGGAGATCGATCACGCCGCGGGCTGGTCCGCGGTCCCCGCACCCGTCCCGGGCAAGATCACGGCGATGTCGGGGGAGTCCACGCCCCGGCCGGGAACGGCCACCACCGCCGGACCAGGCGCCGATCTGCCGGTGGACACCAATGCCGAAGGAGACGGCCTCGGCAAGGACACCGCCGGCATCGACCGGGGCTGGCTTCTCAGGACCGCCCAGCGCACGGGCATCCCCGCACGGGCCCTGCAGTCTTACGCGGGGGCCGCCGTCCAGTCGGAGCGGAGTGTTCCCGGCTGTGGCATCGGGTGGAACACCCTCGCCGGCATCGGGTACATCGAATCGCGCCACGGAACCTTCGGGGGCCACCGGGTGCAGCTCGACGGCCAGGTCTCCGGACCCATCCTCGGACCGGCGCTGGACGGGAACGGCTTCGCCATGATCCGCGACACCGACGGCGGGGCGCTCGACGGCGACACCCGCTGGGACCGCGCGGTGGGCCCCTTCCAGTTCATCCCCTCGACGTGGGCCCGGTACGCGAGCCGTGCAGCAGGCGACGGCGCCGCGGCCAGCCCGCACAACATGGACGACGCCGCCCTGACCGCCGCCCGCTATCTGTGCGCGGCGGGCGGCGACCTCCGGACCGCCGCCGGCTGGACCCGGGCCGTGTTCGCCTACAACCACTCCCAGCCCTATGTGGACAAAGTCCTGGCCGCGGCCGACGCCTACGCGACGCGGACCCGGGAGCCATGAGGAACAGGAGAACCATGAGGAAGAGGGGCGCCGTGAGGAAGACCTGGCGGATGCTGTGCGCCGGACTTCTGGCCGTCGCTGTGCTGGTCACGGCAGGCGCCCTGCTCGGAAGCAATCGCCCGGGGCCGGGCCGAGCGGGACCAGATACGGGTGCAGGAATGCCTTCCCCGAAGCCCGTGCCTGCCTCGTTGCCGGGCGGCCCGCCGCCTGGTGCGCCGGTGCTCGACGGCGGACCCGCCGCTTCGACCGGAGATGGCGGACCGGGCCGGGTGGTGCCGCCCGTGCCCGGCCAGCCCCTGAGAGTCCAGCTGCCCGGTGTTGGGCTGGATGTCCGGGTGTACGCCAGCCGACTGCCCAGAGATCGGACGCTTGATCCGCCGACCGTCCCCGACGCCTTCTGGGTGATGGACTTCGGCGCCGCGGGACCGGCGTCCCGCAACACCGTCTACATCGCCGCGCATTCCTCATCCGTGGGGCCTGCGGCCTTCAACCCGCTCCTGGACCGGGGCGCCGTGGGAGGCGCGGTGCACGCGGGCCAGAAGATCCTCGTCACCACCCCGGAAGGGGGTTACAGCTACACGGTCACCGGTTCTGCCCGCTACGTGAAGACGGACATCCTCGGCGCCCGGAAACTCTGGGAAGCGGTCCCGGGGCGCTTGGTCCTGGTGACGTGCTTCCAGTACAACCACCGGGCGGAGTCGGACCAGAACTTCGTGGTCTACGCCCAGCTGGACGGGGACATGAGCCATGGCTGACGACGCGATCACCGAACCGCTGCCGCTCGTCCCGGTGCCCGCGTCGCTCCGCACGGCCTCGGTGATCGAGGCGGCACGGGAGGCCTCCACGCCCCCGACCCTCCAGGAGGAGAGGGCGTTGCGGCACGAGCGGGCGATGACGGCCGCCGCGGAACGGGCCGGTTCCTGGACCAAGGAGCCCACCTCCCAGGACCGCCGGCGCGGCAGCGTGCCCGGCTCCGGACCCGCCCACCCCGGACCCGAGGGCGGACACGCCCCCGGCCGGACGGCGAGGTCCGCGGGCATCGTGCTGTTCCTCCTGGTGCTGTTGGCCGCCGGAGGCACGCTGTTGCTGCTCAAGCCTTGGGCCGGGGCGGCCACTGCGGCCCCGGTGGCCGTCCCGAGGGTGCTCGGCCTGTCCACCGCGCAGGCCGGTGCCGCCCTGCGCGGCGCAGGGCTCCTGCCCGGCGGCGAGACCCATGGGTTCCACCCCACGGTGCCCCGCGGACAAGTCACCGGAACCGACCCGGGAGCGGGCGCACAGGTGAGGCCGGGCAGCGCGGTCGTGCTGCGCATCTCGGACGGCCCGGCGCCGACCGTCAAGGCGACAGCCCTGCCATCGACGACCGTGCCGGGCATCCCGGTGCCCACCCTGAGCGGCCGGCGCCTCGACGAGGCGACCAGGGAACTGTCGTCACTCGGTCTCGCCGTCGGGACGATCACGGAATCCGATTCCGCCTCTCCGGTCGGAACAGTGCTGTCCTCCTCGCCCGGGGTACGCGAGGTGCTCCGCCCCGGTGCCCTCGTGGATCTGACCGTGGCCAGCGGTCTCCAGCAGGTGCCGCGTGGTCTGCTCGGACGGAGCGTCGCGAACGTAGTGCAGGCGCTGCGCACCGCGGGATTCGCCGTCGTCGTGACCGACGGCGGTCGCAGCCGGCAAGGCGTCGAACCGGTGACGGGGCTCTCGGCGACTGAAGGGTCGAGGGCCCCGGCGGGCAGTGTCATCACGGTGCGATTCGCGCCGGCCGCGGCCGATCCGCCGTCGCCGACGCCCGGCGCACAACCCACCGGCTCACAGACCGCTGGAACACAGTCCCCTGGAACACAGGCCACCGACGCGCCCTCACCCCGTGCCCCGGAGGGTGCGCCGAGCAGGCCGGACGAACCTTCCACCGCTCCCGCCGGCTGAAGCACCGCTGGGCTGCACGCCCTGGGGGATACGGCCGACGACGACGGCTGCCAGCCACCCGGGCGTGCGCTTCACGACGAGAGGATCACCAGTTCCCGCGTCGCCCTCGTCATGGCGACGTACCGGTCCACGGCACCGTCGACGTCCGCGCCGAAACCGTCCGGGTCCACGAGCACCACGAGATCGAACTCCAGACCCTTCGCCTCCTCGGCCGTCAGGAGACTCACCCGTGCGTGGTCCGCAATCCAGGGGGAGGCGACCTCGTCCGGAACGGAGGCGATGACACACGCGACGCCCTCCGCGTTCCGCTCCAGCCATCCCCTCAGGACGGTGTCCAGCTCGCTGAGATCGCCCCGCCGGACCGGGATCCCGCTGCTGCGGACCGAGGTGGGCACATTGGCATCGGGCAGCGCCGCGCGGATCGCCGGTTCGGCCTCCGCCATCACCTCCTCGGGGGTGCGGTAGTTGATCGTCAGAGTGGCCAGACGCGCCTCGGGGATTCCCACCCGCTCGAGCCGTTCGACCCAGCTTTCCGGGAAGCCCCGCCGGGCCTGGGCTCGGTCGCCCACGATCGTCAGGCTCCCGGACGGACACCGCGCCAGCAGCATCTGCCACTCGGCGTCACTGAGCTCCTGGGCCTCATCCACGATCAGGTGCCCGAAAGGCCCCGCGAGAACGTCCGGCGAGGGAGCGGCGAGCAGGCCCTCGTCGCCCAGGCTCGCCTGCAGGTCCTCGCCCTTCAGCATTGACATCACGAGCATCTCGGAGTCGTCCGCGGCGATCAGGTCCTCCACCACACGCCCCATCAGGTCCCGCTCGGCCGCCTGCTCCGCCCGGCGCCGTCGCGCACGCCTCGCCGCTTCAGGATCACCGAGCCGCAGCCGGGCAGCGTCCAGCAGGGGCAGGTCGTCCGTGGTCCAGGCGTGAGGCTCCTCCCGCTGCAGCAGGCGGACCTCTTCAGGGGTGAGCCACGGCGCGCAGAGGGACAGATAAGCCGGCACCCGCCACAGATCGCCGACCAGCACGGTGTGCTCCAAGAGGGGCCAGGCACGATTGAACGCCGCCGCGAGCTCAGCGTTCCGGGTGAGGGCCGAACGGAGCGCGCCTTCGGACGCCTCGCCGTCGTCGGCTCCTTGGACCAGCAGCGTGAGCAATTCGTCCCAGACTTCGGCGCGAGCCTCGTTATGGGGCGTCCCGGGCGCAGGGGCCGCGAAGGCTTCGGCCCAGTCCTCGGGACTCACCCAGACGTCCCGGTAGGGGGTCTCCACGAGAAGCCCACGGGCGGGAGGCTCCTCATAGAACCGGACGGCCCGCTCGATCGCACGCACCATCTCCGCGGACGACTTGAGCCGCGTGACCTCCGGATCGCACTCGGCGCGGGCCGCGGCGCCTTCCGGCACCAGCTCTCGGACGGTGCAGGCCTGCACGCCCTCCTCGCCGAGGCCGGGCAGGACATCCGCCACATACGACAGATAGTGACGGTGCGGCCCGACGAGCAGGACGCCGCCCCGACCGCGGCTGAGGCGGGGGTCGGCGTACAAGAGGTACGCGGCGCGGTGCAGCGCCACGACGGTCTTCCCGGTGCCCGGCCCGCCGTCGACCACCAGGGCGCCCCGTGACGACGCGCGGATGATCGCATCCTGGTCCGCCTGAATCGTGCCCAGGACGTCCCGCATGCGCGCCGTCCGGCTGTGCCCGAGGCTCGCGATGAAGGCCGACAGGTCACCGAGCGAGGCGGCGCCGTCGACACCGGCGGGGGAGAATGCCTCGTCCCAGTAGTCGGTGACGCGACCGCCACTCCAGCGGTAACGACGCCGGCTCGCGAGGCCCTGCGGGTGAGCGTGGGTCGCACTGGAGAACGGCTCCGCGGCGGGGGCGCGCCAGTCGACCAGGAGGCGCTCGCCGTCGGCGTCGGTCAGGCCCAGCCGGCCGATGTACACAGGGGCCGAGCCGTCCGATGCCACGAAACGCCCCAGGCAGAGGTCGAGTCCGTATCTCTCGAGGGCGCGCAGCCGGCCGCTGAGGCGGCGGATCTCGGCGTCCCGGTCCACGGCCTGCTGCCCCGAACGGCCGGGGGCACGGCGTGCGGCATCGAGCCGCTCGGCCAGTTCGGCGCGGGTCCGTTCGAGGCTTTCGGCGATGGCGGCGAAGTGGCGTTCGTCGTCCGCGATCAGGATGGGGTCCGCCTTCGCTGCGAGACGTTCGGGGAGCTGGAAAACGCTGGACGGGGTGGTGGCTGCCACGGTGGGGTCTCCTCGGATCGTGTCGTTGGACCCCTTACTGTGCAGCATCCGGGGGGCCTTGCCGCAAGCCCCCGGGTGCGCTATAGATTGAAAGTGAGGAGGAGCGTTCCTGTTGCTCTCCTGATCGTTTCGCGGTCGCCGTGCGTGCCGCCTCCACCCTTTCCTTCTCCGCCACACGGGCGGAAGATGAGTCATGTGGACTCGTCGGAAACTCCTCTGCCGTCCTCCCGGTCAGCGGGCCGACAGCGCGCCTGAAGCGGCGAAGCCGGACCACGTGGTGCTCTTCGTCCACGGCATGGGACGAGCCCTCAAAGGCGGGACGCTGCAGGAATGGGCGCAGCCGCTCATGCTCAGCCTCCACGACGAGGCCCTCGAATGCGACGACGCCGGAGACCACCCGCCGCTCATCATCACCGAGGCGACAGCCGTGGGGGATGCCCCGCAGGCCCGCGTGAAAGTGCTCACCGGCTGCTCGCCGTCGGGCGATCCCGAATACCTCGACGTCCTGATGACCGAGGCCTCGTGGGCGAAGGACTTCGAACCGGCGACCGTCGGCGCCACCTTCTGGTGGGCCGCCAGCCAGGCGAAGACCGTGTACAAGCGGTGCCTGCGGCTCCTGTGGTGGACTTTCCGGCCGGCGGACCACGAACGCATCTTCCCGGCCCGGCTGCTCAACTGGGTGCTCGTGATCCCGTTCATCAGCGCGGTGGCGGTCCTGGGCTTCCTCCTGATCTTCGGGATCCTCGTGCTGGGACTCGTCCTCATGGTCCTGGCGAAGATCCCGGCCCTCGGTCAGTTCGTCAGCCGGCTCCTGTCTCTGTTCGCGGACTTCCTCGGCGACCCTCAGGTCTGGAAACGCAAGCAGATGCAGGCCGCGGCCATGCGGCAGCGGATCCGGGAGACGCTGGCGCCCTGGAACGGCGACGACGGCGTTCCCGTCACCGTGGTGGCGCACAGTCAGGGCGCTGCGATCGTGGGGCAGGTGCTGTTTCAGCGGAGTGAGGATCCCGTGCGCGCCACCAACTTCGTGAGCGTCGGCAGCGGGATCGACCTTCTCGGGTATGCGGAATGGGGCGGCACCGATGGCAGTGACCCGGTGCAGGACTGGCTCGACGTCCCGGACCGTCCGCGGTGGATCAATGTGTGGGGCAAACTCGACTTCGTCCCGGCCGGTCCCATTTCCCGTGCCGTGGACGGCCGTGCCGCCATCCTCCGCAAGATCTTCGACCGTCAGGGGCCGGGCGCCGGTGGTCCCGGCCCGGAGGAGCACCCGGTCTACAACCGCTCGGCCTTGGTCTATGACCACGTGGTCTATTCGCGCAACCGGATCGAAGTGATCGATCCGCTGGCCAGGCTCATCCTCGCGACGCCGCACCGGGAACCCCCGTGGCCGACGGCGGGGGAGCAGGTGCCGCTGCACTTCACGGGCGTTCCCGGGGACGTCCGTCTCCGGCCGCATCGCGTCATGGTCAAGAGTCTCGGCGTGACCAGGGTGGCCGCCCTCGTGGCGGCCCTGCTCACGGCTCCTGCCCTCACGACCTGGTTCGCCGGACGAGGAGTGGTGCGCGGTTCTGCCCGCTGCGACGCGGATCCGGTGTCCTGGCTCGGGTGGCTGTGCGCTGACGGCCCGTACCGCTGGGCGGACCCCGCCGACTGGTCGCTTCAGGCGGCTTCCACACTCGTCCTGACGGCAGTCCAGATCTGGGTGCTGAACGGCATGCTCTGGAGCGGCCTCCACGGGCTGCTGGAACGTCGCCGGAAGAAATCACGGACCCGGTCCAGCGATCCGGACAAGAAGCCACCACCGAACCCGTGGTGGCAGCTCTGGCTCTATCTGGCCGGCGCGCTGGTCCTCACCTTCGCCCTCCCGTGGCTCGTGCTCGGCGGAGACCTCACGGGCGGCGACGTCCTCCTGGTGGTGCCGCTGCTGCTGTATCCGTTCGCGTTCCTCAGGACCGGGATCAGCGGTTTGGCGGCGCGGGTATGACGGGCTCGTCGGATCAGCCGGACGCGAGCGCCGCGGCGAGCCCCTGTTCACCCTTCCGCATCGTGTGAGCATGCGCGGCCACGAACACCCGTGCGGCCACGGGCGACAGCGCGTTCATCCATCGGAGGGCCGGGCGCACGGTCCATCGGATGTCCATTCTGGTCGTGGCGCCGGCGGACTCCGCGGTGAGCACGATGCCGCCGTCCCCTTCGAGATCCCCGTGCGCTTCGAACGCGAGCTGCCGGGTCCTGACCGCGAGCGTCGGGTGGATGCTGACCGTGATCGAATAGCCGAGCAGCGTCCGGAAACGCAGATGGGCGGTGATGGCCGTCAGTTCGGGGGCATCAGGATCGCCCGAGGAGTCCGTCCTGGTCAGGGGAGCGGCCACGGTGCAGCCTGGCCACCACACCGGTTCGCCCGGACGGAGATCCAGTGCGGTCAGAACGTCCCACACCTGGTCGACCGGTGCGGGCAGATGCCAGGTGGACCGGAGGTCGAAAAGCCGGGGCGTCATGAGGTCATTCTGGCAGGGGACACCCGGAAAACACTGAAGGCTCCCGGTCTCAAACCGGGAGCCTTCATTCTGTGCGCGGAGGGGGACTTGAACCCCCACGCCCTATTCGGGCACTAGCACCTCAAGCTAGCGCGTCTGCCATTCCGCCACCCGCGCATCTGGGTGATCCAGCCGTCTGGACCGCGTTTCCGCTGTTCAGGCCGCCGGGGCAACGAGAAATACTCTACACGCATTTCGCGGAAACGCGAAATCCTGGCTGAGCTGGGGCTTCGCAAGGTTTCGGGTCATGAACGGGAGAACGCCCGACGCTGGAACGTCCCCACTAGGCTGAGGAGTGATCAGTTCGGCAGCGGCGCGGAAAGGCGAAACGATGAGCACTCAGGAATCCGTCACCCCCTCCCAGGGGACATCTCCGGCCGAAGCGGAAGTGGTGGACATCTGCCGCGAACTCATCCGCTTCGACACCACCAACTTCGGCGACAACCAGGGTCCCGGAGAACGGAAGGCCGCCGAGTACGTGGCCGGACTCATGGCCGAGGTCGGCCTGGAGCCGGAGATCTTCGAGTCCGCGCCCGGCCGCGCGAGCGTCGTGACCCGGATGGAGGGCCAGGACCCCAGCGCCAGTGCACTGGTGGTGCATGGGCACCTCGACGTCGTGCCGGCGCTGCGCGAGCAGTGGAGCGTCGATCCGTTCGCCGCCGAAGTCAAGGACGGCATGATCTGGGGACGCGGCGCCGTGGACATGAAGGACATGGACGCCATGATCCTGGCGACCCTCCGTGACTTCGCGCGGCGGGGGATCAAGCCGAAGCGGGACCTCGTGTTCGCGTTCTTCGCCGACGAGGAAGCCGGCGGGGACTACGGCGCCCGGTATGCGGTGGACAAGCGTCCCGAATTGTTCGACGGCGCCACCGAGGCCATCTCGGAAGTCGGCGGTTTCTCCTCCACCATCGGCGGCAAGCGCGCGTACTTGCTCCAGACGGCGGAGAAGGGTCTGTCCTGGCTCCGCCTGGTCGCCCACGGCCGAGCGGGCCACGGCTCGCAGATCAACACGGACAACGCCGTGACTCGGCTCGCGGCCGCCGTCGCTCGCATCGGCCAGCACGAGTGGCCGATCGAACTCACGCCCACCACCCGTCAGTTCCTGGACGGCGTGACCGAGCTGACCGGCGTCGAGTTCGATCCGGACAATCCCGAGATCATCCTCAAGGAACTGGGCACCGTGGCGCGTTTCGTCGGCGCCACGCTGCAGAACACGTCCAACCCCACGCTGCTCAGCGGCGGGTACAAGCACAACGTGATCCCCGAGACGGCCGAGGCGCTCGTGGACTGCCGCACGCTGCCGGGCCAGCAGGAACAGGTCTTCGAGACCATCCGCCAGCTCGCCGGTGAGGGCATCGAACTCAGCTACGTGAACAAGGACGTGTCCTTGGAGGTGCCGTTCGCGGGCAATCTCGTGGACGCGATGGTCGACTCCCTCAAGCGGCACGATCCCGAGGCGACGGTCCTCCCGTACACGCTCTCGGGCGGCACGGACAACAAGTCGCTGAGCCAGCTGGGCATCACCGGCTACGGCTTCGCGCCCTTGCAGCTGCCGGACGAGCTCGACTTCACCGGCATGTTCCACGGTGTTGACGAGCGGGTCCCGCTGGATTCCCTGCGCTTCGGCACCCGCGTCCTGTCCGATCTGCTCCAGAACTACTGACAGGGCGGGCCCGTCGGCGGCTGAGCCGACGGGCCTGTGCTGCCGGGTCAGTGCTGCCGGACCTGTGCCTGCCCTCAGATCGTCCGCGCGACGTTCATGACCTTGCGCCGCATCCAGTAGCGCCGATGCCCGCCCAGATAGAGGACGGAGCGGTGAAGTTCCCATTTGCCGTATTCGCTGTGCTCCAGCACGCGCCGTCGCGCTTCGGGCAGCGACTCGTCGCGCTCGACGCTGATGACCATGTACTCGTAATTCTGGCCCTGGTACAGACGTTGTTCCACGGACCGCGGCAGAATCTGTTCCTTCATGTGAGATGTCTACCACTCCTGGGGGCGAATTTCCTGCCCTCCGACACATTTCGCCGGGGGTGCCGCGAGGGCTTCCTGGCAGGTCACAGGCCATGACGTAAGGTCGTCTACATGAATTGGATCGAAGCCATACTTCTCGGCCTGGTACAGGGCCTGACCGAGTTCCTCCCCATTTCATCGAGCGCTCATCTGCGCATCCTGGGGGAGTTCCTGCCGAATGCCTCCGATCCCGGGGCGGCCTTCACCGCCATCACCCAGCTCGGCACCGAAACCGCCGTCCTGATCTTCTTCTGGAAGGACATCGTCAGGATCGTCAAGGCGTGGTTCGGCTCGCTCCGCGGCAGTGTGCCCCGGGACGATCCGGACGCCCGCATGGGCTGGCTCGTGATCCTGGGCAGCGTCCCGATCGTCGTGCTCGGGATCCTGCTCCAGGACTACATCGAGAACACCTTCCGCTCCCTGTGGATCGTGGCCACCACGCTGATCGTGTTCGGCATGATCCTGGCCGTGGCCGACGTGTTCGGCAAGCAGGAACGCCAGCTCAAGGACCTGACCGTCAACCACGGCATCCTCTACGGTTTCGCGCAGGCACTCGCCCTCATCCCCGGCGTGTCCCGCTCGGGCGGCACCATCACCGCGGGTCTGTTCATGGGCTACACCCGTGAAGCGGCGGCCCGGTACTCCTTCCTCCTGGCCATCCCCGCCGTCTTCGGCTCCGGCTTCTATCAGCTCTTCAAGGTCCTCAAAGGCTCCGAAGCCGCCGGACCGTACGGTCTGGGGGAGACCGCCCTCGCGACCCTGATCGCCTTCGCGGTCGGCTATGTGATCATCGGCTGGTTCCTCAAGTTCATCTCCAGCCGGGGATACCAGGCGTTCGTCTGGTACCGGATCGGACTCGGCGCCGCGCTGTACCTGCTGCTCGGATTCGGGGTCATCCCCGCCTGAGCGATAGGCTGACAGGCGTGAAATCGTGGAAGACGCGCCCTGTCCCTGAACTGCCCGGAACCATGCCGCCGCTCAGGATCTACGACACCTCGCGCGGTGACTTCGCCACCATCCAGCCGCAGGCCGAACAGTCCATGTACGTCTGCGGGATCACGCCTTATGACGCGACCCACATGGGTCACGCGGCGACATATCTGGCCTTCGATCTGCTGAATCGCGCCTGGCGCGACGCCGGCAGCCAGGTCGACTACGTGCAGAACGTGACGGACGTGGACGACCCGCTCCTGGAGCGGGCCACCGCGACCGGCCAGGACTGGCGCGAGCTGGCCGTCGATCAGACGAGCCTGTTCCACGAGGACATGGAAGCACTCAATGTCGTGGCGCCCGCTCATTACGTCGGCGCCGTCGAGGCGATCCCGTGGATCGTCCCCGAGATCGAGCGCCTCGTGGCCTCGGGCCTGGCGTACCGCGTGCCGGGGACGGACGGCGAACCCGACGGCGACGTGTACTACGACGTCGCCGCTGCCGACGCCGAGGGGCAGAATGTCGAAGCCTGGGAACTGGGCGCCGTCTCCGGGCTGAGTGAGGACGAGATGCTTCCCCTCTTCGCCGAGCGCGGCGGGGACCCCGACCGCCCCGGCAAGCGCAACCGCCTCGACCCGCTCCTCTGGCGCGTCGCGCGCGACGGCGAGCCCTGCTGGGACGGCGGTTCACTCGGCCGGGGCCGTCCCGGCTGGCACATCGAATGCACCGTCATCGCCCAGCGCTTCCTGCCGTCGCCGTTCACGGTTCAGGCCGGCGGCTCGGACCTGATCTTCCCGCACCACGAGATGGGCGCCGGGCACTGGTACTCCCTCACGGGCGAGCCCATGGCGAAGCACTACGCCCACACGGGCATGGTGGGCCTGGACGGCGAGAAGATGAGTAAGTCTCGGGGCAATCTGGTCCTGGTCTCGGCGCTGCGCCGGGAGGGCGTGGAGCCCGCGGTCATCCGCAGCGCCGTTCTGGCGAACCACTACCGCACCGACTGGTTCTGGACCGATGAGCTCCTCCAGGAGGCGGAACGTCGCGTGACCCGCTGGCGCGAGGCCCTGGAGCACGCCCCGGAGGGTTCCGCCGGACCGCTCCTGGCGGCGATGCGGGAGCGTCTCGCCGACGATCTGGATGCGCCGGGCGCGCTGAAGGCCCTGGACGCCTGGGCGGACGCAGCTCTCGCCGCGGGTGGGGCCGCCAGCGTGCCGGACGCCAGCCTGGTCTCCGACTCCGTCAACGCGCTCCTCGGCGTGGAGCTCTGAGGACGGCCTCCGGGCTGAGGCGCGGGGCACGCTCCTGAAAGAGACGACGACGGCGGGTGACCGCCGTCGTCGTCTGCTGTCAAGGTGTCAGGCGCTCCCGGCGGAAGCGCTCAGGATGGATCGGCGTGCGGGTGGCCGTTGCCCTTGCCGCGGCGCCGCAGATAGCGTTCGAACTCCCGGGCGATCGACTCGCCCGAGGCCTCCGGCAGCTCGGCCGTGTCGGTGGCCTCCTCCAGCTGGCGGACGTAGCCCGCGATGTCCGGATCCTCCGAGGACAGTTCGTCGACGCCGCGCTCCCAGGCCTCGGCGTCCTCGACCAGATCTCCGGGATCGAGGGGGATCTGGAGCAGCTCCTCAATGCGGTGCAGCAGCGCGAGCTGTGCCTTGGGCGAGGGGGACTGGGCCACGTAGTGGGGAACGGTCGCCCAGAGGGAGATTGCCGGAAGCCCCGCGAGCCGCGCGAGCTCGCCGAAGACGCCCACGATGCCGGTGGGGCCCTGGTATGTGGACGGTTCGAGGTCCAGGCGCTCCTGGAGGGCGCGGTCATCCGTCGTCACGGTGACGGGGAGGGGCCGTGTGTGGGGGACATCCGCCAGGAGCGCGCCCAGCAGGACCACCCGGTCCACCCCGAGTTCCTCGGCCTGGGCCAGGATCTCCGCGGTGAACGCGCGCCAGCGGTAGGACGGTTCCACACCGCTGACCAGGACGACGTCCACCGGCACGCCGGGGATGCTCGCCTGGTGGATCCGGGTGCCTGGCCAGCGCAGCCGCCGTTCTCCGGAACCCGTGGTGCGCACCGTGGGCCGGGTGAACTGGAAGTCGTAGTAATCGTCAGGCTCCAGGACGGACACCTTCCGGGCATTCCACGCCTTGCTCAGGAACTTGATGGTGTCGCTCGCAGCTTCACCGGCGTCATTCCACCCCTCGAAGGCCGCAATGAGAACCGTGCTGCGCTTCCCGCCCTGGTGCAGGGGAAGGAATGCCTCGTCCTGCAGAGTCTCGGGGTCGTCGAAGTTCTCCATGGGCTCTACCCTACGACGGACCCGGCCCAGCTCAAGAGACGTCTTCGCACATCACCGCCCCGTAGACTTGGCCCATGTTGTCTCCAGCGCCTCTGTCCTCCGGTGATCGCCGTCCCGATGCCCCGTTGCGGGCCGTGCTGTGGGACATGGACGGCACATTGGTGGACACAGAGCCGTACTGGATCGCGGCCGAACACGAACTCGTGGAGAGCTTCGGAGGCACCTGGAGCCACGCTCAGGCGATCCAGCTGGTGGGCCAGGCACTGGACCGCAGCGCCCGGATCCTGCAGGCCGCTGGCGTCCGGATGCCCGAACGCCAGATCATCTCCACACTCTCGACGCGCGTCATGGAACGCATCGAAGAGGCGGTGCCATGGCGGCCCGGCGCTCAGGAGATGCTGGAGTCGCTGACGGCCAACGGCGTGCGCTGCGCTCTCGTGACGATGAGCGAACGCCCCCTCGCCAGCCTCGTCGTGGAGAAGCTGCCGCAGAAGTACTTCGAATTCCTGGTCACCGGCGACGACGTGACGAACGGCAAGCCCGATCCCGAGGCCTACCTTCAGGCGATGGCCACGATGCAGTCCACCGAATCCGCGCTGCGGGTGGAGAACTTCGTGGCCCTGGAGGATTCCGTTCCGGGTGTGGGCGCGGCGCTGGCGTCCGGCGCCGTGACCATCGGCATCCCGCACACCGTGCCACTGCCGGAATTCCCCGGCCGCTTCACCCGCTGGGACACTCTGGCGCAGAAGGACCACCACGCGATGCAGCGCATCCTGAACGGGCACTGGTCCGGCACGCCCGCCGGGCTCGACCCCGAAGACGGGAAGGTCAGCGCGTGAGCTCTGTGACCAGCCGGGACGGGCTGCGGCTCGGCCGGCTCTGGGGCATCCCCATCTATCTGGCGTACTCCTGGTTCATCATCGCCGCGTTCACCGTGGTGACGTTCGGACCGATGCTCGCGGGGTCGCAGCCGGCCCTGGGGTTCGGCGCTTATGTCGTCGCCTTCATGTACGCGGTGCTGCTGCTCCTCTCCGTGCTGGCGCACGAACTGGCCCACGCGCTGACCGCCATGATCTTCGGCTGGGCGTCGGAGAAGATCGTGCTGAACCTCTGGGGCGGGCACACCCAGTTCACTGAGTTCAAAGCGACGCCGTGGCGTTCCGTCCTGGTCGCGTTCGCCGGGCCGGTCGCCAACTTCGTCCTGGCGGGCCTCGGCTGGCTCGTCGCCACGCTCGCGCAGCCCGACGGGGTGGCGGGGATCCTCCTCTGGATCTTCACCTGGGCGAACTTCGTCATCGCGATCTTCAACGTCCTGCCCGGTCTGCCGCTCGACGGCGGCCGTCTCGTGGAGACGATCGTGTGGACGAGCACCGGGAACCGCGAGAAGGGCACCATCGCAGCAGGCTGGACCGGCCGCATCCTCGTCATCCTGATCGTGCTCTACTTCATCGTCCGCCCCTTCCTGCTGGGGGAAGGCCTCGACTTCAAGTTCGCCATCATCACGTTGCTCGTCGCCGGATTCCTCTGGATGGGGGCGAGCGAGGCGATCCGCGTCGCCCGCATGCGGAGCAGGCTTCCCGACATCCGGGCCGCCCAGCTGGCCGAACCCGCCCACGGTGTCCCGCAGGATCTCCCCGTGGCGCAGCTCTTCTCCGCGGCACGGGCGGGAACCGTGTTCGTCGTCATCGCGCCGGACGGCAGCCCGCAGGCCGTCGTCGACCCCTCCGCCGTCGCGGCGGTCCCTGCCGGCCTCCTGCCGACGACGCCGGTCTCCGCGGTCAGCGTGCCGCTCGCTCCCGGCGCCTACGTGCCGGACCACGCCGCAGGCAAGGAACTGATCGACTACCTGTCCGCGCTGGACGGCAACCAGTACGCCGTCGTCGACTCTCAGGGCCGGGTGACCGGTCTCCTGCGCCAGGCGACGGTCGTGGCGGCCCTGACGGGACGACCGGAAGGCCCCGGCCGTTCCGGGACCCGCTGACGGGTAAAGTTGATTCCCGGACATTTCGCCCACACCCCATGCGCGCCCGACGCGGCGCACAGGAGAAGGAACACGCCATGAGCAACCAGGAAACCCCCCAGGCCACCCCCGCGGAAGGCCGCCAGGCGGTCGGCGCCGCTCGACGCCGTGGGCCGTTCCGGGTGGGCGAGCGGGTCCAGCTCACCGATGAGAAGGGGCGGATGAACACCATCACCCTCGAACGGGGCGGCGCGTTCCACACCCACCGAGGCTTCCTCAACCATGACGATCTGATCGGGCAGCCTGACGGCAGCGTGGCCGTGAACAACATCGGCCAGCAGTACCAGGCGCTCCGTCCGCTGCTGAGCGACTTCGTCCTCTCGATGCCGCGTGGTGCGGCGGTGGTCTACCCGAAGGACGCCGGCCAGATCGTGACCATGGCGGACATCTTCCCGGGCGCCCGCGTCGTCGAGGCCGGGGTCGGCTCCGGAGCGCTGTCCATCTCCCTGCTCCGCGCCGTCGGTGACATGGGCTACCTCCACTCGTTCGAACGCCGCGAGGAGTTCGCCGACATCGCCCGCGGCAACGTCGAGACCATCTTCGGCGGCCCGCACCCGGCCTGGCAGATCAGCCTGGGCGACTTCCAGGATGAGGTCGTCAAGGCCGAGGCGCCCGGCAGCGTGGACCGCGTGGTCCTCGACATGCTCGCGCCGTGGGAGTGCCTCGACGCCGTCGCCACGGTGCTGGCGCCCGGCGGTGTCTGGATCAACTACGTCGCGACGGCGACCCAGCTGTCCCGCACCGCGGAAGCGATCCGCGCCGACGGCCGCTTCACCGAGCCCGACGCCTGGGAGTCCATGGTCCGTGGCTGGCACCTGGAAGGCCTGGCCGTGCGCCCGAACCACCGCATGGTGGGCCACACCGGCTTCCTGCTGGTCACGCGCCGTCTGGCGGACGGCGTCGACGGTCTGGCGCTCAAGAAGCGGGCCAAGACGGAGTTCACTGAAGAGGACATGAACGCCTGGACCCCGGCCAGCGTGGGGGAGCGTCCCTACTCGGACCGCAAGCTCCGCCGCGCCGCCCGTGACGCCATGGCCGGCACCCAGGTGGAGGACCCTGAGGAGCCGCACGCAGGGGAGTAATCCCAGGTCGGAGGCCATCGGCAGTCACATCGTGGGCACCGGTCCGCGATCCCCGTCGGAACGCGCTAGTGTCGAACGTGACGGCACACGGACTTTCCACGAGAGGGCTGGCCACCATGAGCGAGGACACACTGGGCACCAACGGTGACGGCGGGAATGAGGCGCGGAGCAACGCGGCCCACCAGAGCATCGCCGAACGGCAGATCAACGTGCTGCGGGACAAACTCCGCAATGTGGACCGTCAGCTGTCCTCCGCGACCCAGAACAACTCCCGGCTGGTCGGCATGCTCGAGACCGCCAAGACCGAGATCCAGCGGCTCAAGGCCGCGCTGGAACAGGAAGGGCAGCCGCCCTACAGTTTCGCCACGATCGCCCAGCTGAACCACCGCAAGGAACCGGTTCCAGGCGCCAGCGCCAACGCCGCCGTGGAGGAGTCCGTGGACGTCTTCAACGGCGGGCGGAAGATGCGCGTGGGGATCAGTCCACTGGTCAACATCCATCAGCTCGCCGTCGGCCAGGAGGTGCTGCTGAACGAGGCCCTCGTGGTGATCGCGGGGCTGGGCTTCGAGCAGGCCGGTGAAGTGGTCACCGTCAAGGAGCTGATCGGTCACGACCGCGTGCTGGTGGTCGGCCGCACCGATGACGAGCGGGTCATCCGCCTCTCGGGCCCGCTGCGCCACCGGGGTGTGCGCGTGGGCGACGCCGTGTCCGTGGACGGGCGCACGGGTTTCGCCCTGGAGAAGGTGGACCGCAGCGAAGTCGAGACCCTGGTCCTCGAAGACGTCCCGGACATCAGTTACGAGGACATCGGCGGCCTGGGCCCTCAGATCGAGCAGATCAGGGACTCCGTCGAGCTCCCGTTCCTGCACCCGGGCCTGTACCGGGAACACGGTCTCAAAGCGCCGAAGGGCATCCTCCTGTACGGCCCTCCGGGCTGTGGCAAGACGCTGATCGCCAAGGCCGTCGCCAATTCCCTGGCGGCCCGAGCCGCGGAGCGTTCCGGCGCGGCCGAGCTGAAGAGTTACTTCCTGAACATCAAGGGCCCGGAGCTGCTGGACAAGTACGTCGGCGAGACCGAACGGCACATCCGCCTGATCTTCGCCCGCGCCCGGGAGAAGGCCAGCGACGGCAGCCCCGTGGTGGTGTTCTTCGACGAGATGGACTCGCTGTTCCGCACCCGCGGCACCGGTGTCTCCTCCGACGTCGAGACCACCATCGTGCCCCAGCTCCTCAGCGAGATCGACGGCGTCGAGCGCCTGGACAATGTGATCGTGATCGGCGCCTCCAACCGCGAGGACATGATCGATCCCGCGATCCTCCGCCCTGGACGCCTCGATGTGAAGGTCAAGATCCAGCGCCCGGACGCCGAAGCGGCCGCGGACATCTTCGCGAAGTACATCACCACCGAGCTGCCGCTGCACCCGCAGGATGTGGCCGAACATGGCGGTGACCAGGCCGCCACGGTCCGTGGGATGATCCAGCGCACCGTGGAGTCGATGTACTCGACGGACAAGTCCAACGAGTACCTCGAAGTGACCTATGCCAACGGTGACAGCGAAATCCTCTATTTCAAGGACTTCAACTCCGGCGCCGTCATCCAGAACGTGGTGGACCGCGCGAAGAAGTACGCCATCAAGGACCTCCTCACGAGCGGTGAGAAGGGCTTGCGCATCGACCACCTGCTGCGGGCCGTCACGGACGAGTTCCGCGAGCACGAGGACATGCCGAACACCACTAACCCGGACGACTGGGCCCGCATCTCCGGCAAGAAGGGTGAGCGGATCACCTACATCCGGACGATCGTCCAGGGCAAGGGCGGGCAGGAGCCCGGCAAGAGCCTGGAGACCGCCACCAACACGGGACAGTATCTGTGAGCGCATCCGGACTGCCCGGAGCCGGCGACGGCGGGGTCATCCGTGTCATGGGATCGGAGACCGAGTACGGCATCCACGCCCCGCAGGCGCCGACCGCCAATGCGACCGTCCTCTCCGCGCGGGTCATCGACGCCTATGCCCGCCTCACCTCGGCGCGTCAGTCGGCGGCCGGGAGCGCAACCGCGGGTGAAGCCGGCGGGAGCCGGCGGACGGCTGCGGGCTGGGACTACAGCGATGAGGAACCGCTGCACGACGCGCGCGGCTGGTCCCTTCCCCGGGCCCAGGCTCACCCGAGCCAGCTGACCGACGTCGCGCCCGTGCTGGATGCGACGGCCGTGGCTCTCGCGCACGGCCGTGCCGAGCTGGACTACTCCGATGTCGAATCGGGGGAGCAGCCCCTCATGAACATGGTGCTCGGCAACGGCGCACGCTTCTATGTGGATCACGCCCACCCCGAGTATTCGAGCCCCGAGGTCACCAACCCCCGGGACGCGGTCATCTGGGACGCCGCCGGTGACCTGGTGGCTCTCGACGCGATCCGCGCACTCGATGCCGACGACGGCTCCGGCCCGGTCAATCTCTACAAGAACAACACGGACAACAAGGCCGTCTCCTACGGCAGTCACGAGAACTACCTCATGCCGCGGGCCGTGCCGTTCTCCTCGATCGCGGAGGGCCTGATCCCGTTCTTCCTGAGCCGTCAGGTGCTGTGCGGCGCAGGCCGGCTCGGCATGGGCCAGGATGGGCGCGGCAGCGGGTACCAGATCAGTCAGCGGGCCGACTTCTTCGAAGCGGAGGTCGGACTGGAGACGACCATCCGGCGGCCCATCGTCAACACCCGTGACGAACCGCACGCCACCGCGGACAAGTACCGCCGGCTGCACGTCATCATCGGGGACGCCAACCTCTCGGAGTACGCGAACTACCTCAAGTTCGGCACGACGTCCCTGGTGCTGGGTCTCATCGAGGCGGGTCGCGTCCCGCGCCTCCAGGTGTTCGAACCGGTCGCCGCGCTCCAGGAGATCAGCCACGACACCACGCTCGCCCACCAGGTGCGCCTGATCGACGGCCGACGGATGACCGCCGTCGAGCTCCAATGGCTGTACTTCGAGGCGGCCCGTGAGTTCGCTGAGGAGAGCGGCGCCGGCCATCCCACCCAGGGCGACGGCCAGACTCACGCGGTCCTCACCGCATGGGAGGAGACCCTCGGCTGGCTCGAGCAGGGCGATGAGCGCGCCGCCCAGCGCGTCGAGTGGCTCGCGAAACTCCGGCTCCTCGAGGGCTACCGTGACCGTGGAGGACTGGCCTGGGATGACGCACGCCTCGGACTGATCGACCTGCAGTGGTCGGACATCCGCCCGGAGAAGGGCCTGTACCACCGGCTGGTGCAGCACGGGCGTATGGCCAAACTGGTGGACGACGCCGAGATCGCGGCCGCGGCGAACACGCCGCCTGCCGACACACGCGCCTATTTCCGCGGCATGTGCCTGAGCCGCTTCCCCCGCGCCGTCACGGGCGCCAGCTGGGACTCGGTGATCTTCCGCCTGCCCGGGCAGAGCCGGGCCACGAGGATCCCCACGCGCGAACCTCTGCGCGGCACCCGGGAACTCACCGGCGCGCTCTTCGAGGAACATGAGGACGCGGGGGATTTCCTCCGCGCGCTCCTGAGCTCACCGTGAGCTGAGCTGCTGCGAACAGGCCCTTGAAGTGGCAGGATGGCAGGAGAGGACAATCCGAGGAGGAACCATGGCAGGCCAGGAACAGATCAACCCGAGCTCGCGCGGCGAGGAGCAGATCGAGGAGTCGGACGCCCCGGCGCCCGCAGCCCCCGCGGCTCAGGCCAGTGAGGCGACGCAGGGCGTGGACGACCTGCTCGACGAGATCGACGGCGTGCTGGAACAGAACGCCGAGGAGTTCGTCCGCGGCTTCGTCCAGAAGGGCGGCCAGTAGGCCGTGTCCAGGGACGCCGCCCGCCTGCCCGCTGAGGCCAGCGCCTCCTTCCTGGAGCACCTGACGGCCACCAGGCCGGAGCTGCTGCCGTTCGGTCAGGCGGCGGCGCAGGGCACCGTGAGCCTTCAGGTGCCCCATGCCACCACGATCGTGGCGCTGCAGACCGCCGGCGGCGTCCTGATGGCGGGGGACCGGCGCGCGACCATGGGCAATCTGATCGCGTCGCGGACCATGGAGAAGGTGTTCGCCGCGGACGAGAGTTCCCTCCTGGGCATCGCGGGCACCGCGGGCCTGGCCGTGGACATCGTCAAGCTCTTCCAGGTGGAGCTGGAGCACTACGAGAAGATCGAGGGCACCCCGCTCAGCCTCGAGGGCCGGGCCAACCGGCTCGCGGCCATGGTGCGGGGCAACCTCGGCATGGCGCAGCAGGGCCTGGCCGTCGTGCCGCTCTATGCCGGCTTCGAACCCGCCCTGGCCTCCGGTCGGATCTATTCCTACGACGTGACGGGCGGCCGCTACGAGGAGCACGAGCACCACAGCGTGGGGTCCGGCTCCACGTTCGCCCGCGGTGCCCTCAAGAAGCTCTGGAAGCCCGGGCTCGAGGAGGCCGACGCCGTGCGGGTCGCGGTCGAGGCGCTGTATGACGCCGCGGACGACGACTCCGCCACCGGTGGGCCGGACCTCGTGCGCCAGCTCTGGCCCGTGGTCTATGTGGCCGACGCCGAAGGAAGCCGGCGGGTGCCGGACGACGTGGTGAAGGGCATCGCCGCTCAGGTGCTGTCGGGACGCACCGCACAGGGACGGGAGGCCTGAGATGTCACAGCAGTTCTACGTCTCGCCGGAACAGATCATGAAGGACCGGGCCGACTTCGCCCGGAAAGGCATCGCCCGCGGCCGGTCCGTGGTGGTGGTGTCGTGTGCGGCGGGCATCGCCCTGGTCGCCGAGAACACCTCCAACTCCCTGCACAAGATCGGGGAGATCTACGACCGCATCGCCTTCGCGGCGGTGGGCAAGTACAACGAGTTCGAGAGCCTGCGGCAGGCCGGGGTGCGGTACGCCGATGTCCGGGGCTATTCCTATGACCGGAGCGACGTGACGGCCCGGGGCCTGGCGAGCGTGTACGCCCAGAGTCTGGGCACCGTCTTCACCGCGGAGCAGAAGCCGTTCGAGGTGGAGCTGGCCGTCGCCGAAGTGGGCGCCACCCAGGCGGGGGACCACATCTTCCGTCTGACCTTCGACGGCTCGATCACGGATGAACGCAGCTTCGTGGCCATGGGCGGTCGCAGCGACCGGGTGACGGAAGTGCTCCGCGCGGGATGGCGCGCCGATCTGGCGCTGGGCGAAACGCTGCGGCTGGCCACGCGGGCCCTGGCTGCGGCCACGGCGGCACAGGACGCCGTCGCGACCGGCGGGACGAATGAGCCCGACGGCGGCGCCGCGCGAGTGCCCGAACGTCCGGAACCCCCGGCTCCGGTGGCGGCGGTGGGCCTTGAGGTCGCCGTCCTGGACCGCGAACCGGCCAGCTGGCGATCCCGCCGCAGAGCGTTCCGGCGGATCGGGCAGGATGCGCTCCAACGGCTGCTGGAGGAGTGACCGCGGCCGAAGGCGGCGATCGGTCCCGACCTCGGGACGAACGGATGTGGTGATGGCGGACGCAGCTGGGTGAACGTGAGCTGAATGTCTGTGGACTGAATGGAAAGGGCGGCATGGACCGGCGGATTTTTGGCATTGAGACGGAGTTCGGCATCTCCTACGTGGGGAGCAACACCCGCCGCCTGGCCCCGGAGGAAGCGGCGCGTTACCTGTTCCGCAAAGTCGTGAGCTGGGGGCGCTCCTCGAACGTCTTCCTGGCCAATGGCTCCCGCCTCTATCTCGACGTCGGCTCCCACCCGGAGTACGCCACCGCCGAGTGCGATTCACTGCCTCAGCTCATCGCCCATGACAAGGCGGGTGAGCTCATCCTGGAGGAGCTCTGCCATGAGGCCGAGGAGCGTCTGGCAGCCGACGGCTTCGAGGGCAGGATCTTCCTGTTCAAGAACAACACCGACTCCGCGGGCAACTCCTACGGGAGCCACGAGAACTACCTGATTCCGCGGAAGGGGGAGTTCAACCGCCTGGCGGACGTCCTCATCCCGTTCCTGGTCACCCGGCAGCTGCTCGTGGGCGCGGGGAAGATCATCAACACGCCGCAGGGCTCGCTGTACGCGTTCTCGCAGCGCGCCGACCACATCTGGGAAGGCGTCTCCTCGGCCACCACCCGCTCCCGTCCGATCATCAACACCCGGGACGAGCCGCACGCCGACGCCGAGTACTTCCGGCGGCTCCACGTGATCGTGGGCGACTCCACCATGTCCGAGACCACGGCTCTGCTGAAGACCGGTGCGGTGGACCTGGTGCTCCGTGCGCTCGAAGCCGGCGCCATGATGCGGGACATGCGGATGGAGAACCCCATCAGAAGCATCCGGGAGATCTCCCGAGACCTCAGCGGGCAGGTGCTCGTCAAGCTCGCCACGGGTCGTCAGCTCACCGCGCTCCAGATCCAGGAGGAGTACTTGCAGTGGGTCACCGACTTCGTGGAACGCGAAGGGGCGCACCACGAGCACGTCGGCCAGATCCTGGACCTGTGGGGCCGCACCTTGGAGGCGGTCCGTTCCGGTGATCACAGCGGCATCGACACCGAGATCGACTGGGCCATCAAGAAGAAGCTCATGGACCGCTATGCGCTGCGGCACGGGCTCGGGTTGGATTCGCCGCGTCTGGCGCAGATCGACCTCACCTACCACGACATCTCCCGGAAGCGGGGCCTCTTCTATCTGACCGAGCAGCGCGGTCTGGCGCGTCGTGTGGTCACGGAGGAGGCCACCCGGGAGGCGGGCACGACGGCGCCCCAGACCACCCGCGCCCGGCTCCGTGGTGAGTTCGTCCGGAAGGCCCAGGAGCTCGGCCGGGACTACACGGTGGACTGGGTCCATCTCAAGCTCAACGACCGGGCGCACCAGACCGTCATCTGCAAGGACCCGTTCGCCGCACATGACGAGCGGGTGGACGCGCTGATCGCCAGCATGGGCTGAGCGGCCGGCGTCGGGCGACTTCACAGCCTGCTCCGTTACGATGGTGGGCGTGCCTGTCCCCGGATGGGCCCGGACCCCCTGATTTCTAGTGGAAAGACGACCATTGCGACGTATTCTCGCGGCATTCGTCCCCGCCGTTCTCCTGCTGACGGCCTGTGGCAACCCCTCCGAGCCCAGCAGCCAGCCGGCCGGCGACACCTCCAAACTCAGCACGGTGAAGATCAGCGATCAGGGAGCCGACAAGGCCCCTCGCGTCGAGTTCGCCAAGCCCCTGTCCGTCTCCGAGACCACCATCAAGGTCCTGCGTGAGGGCAACGGGGAGCGGATCAAGGAGAACCAGAAGGCGGAAGTCGGCTACCTCGCCTACAACGGCCAGGACGGCTCCCAGCTGGCGGACACCTATCTTTCCAAGCACGAGTCCCTTCCGGTCAACGATGCGCTGAAGAAGGGCAATGAGCCCCTCTACAAGGCCATCCTCGGCGTGAAGCAGGGCTCCGATCTGGCGATCGCCATGCCCGGCCAGGGCGGGACCGGCCCCACGCAGCTGCTGGTGCTCCACGTCTTCAGCGCCTCCGACATCGCGCCGGTCCTCTCCAAGCCGGAAGGCGACGCCGTCACCCCGCCGGCCGGCCTGCCGAAGGTCACGGTGAACGACAAGCAGGAGGCGACGATCGACGTCAAGGGCGTCGCCGCTCCCAAGCAGCTCATCGCCCAGGACCTCATCAAGGGCAAGGGCGCCGAGGTCAAGAGCACCGACACCATCGTGGCCAACTACACGGGTGTCCGCCTCGCAGACGGCAAGGTTTTCGACTCGAGCTTCAAGACCGGCAAGCCGGCGACCTTCCCGCTCACCGGGGTCATCCCGGGCTGGACCAAGGGACTCACGGGTAAGACCGTCGGCTCCCGCGTGCTGCTCGTCATTCCGGCAGCGGATGCCTATGGCGCCAAGCCGACCGACGGCCGTCCCGCGGGTGATCTGGTCTTCGTCGTGGACATCCTCGGCGTCCAGTAAACTTCACACCGCCTGAAACCCGGCACCACCCGAAACCTGAAGAGGAGCACCCATGTCATTCGGTCAGCGTGATTACGACCGCACCAAGCCGGAGATCGAGTTCCCGGAAGGGGATGTCCCCACCGAGCTGCGCATCGTCGACCTCATCGAGGGCGACGGCGCCGAAGCCACTCCCGGCTCCACCGTCTCGACCCACTACGTCGGCGTCGCCTGGTCCACCGGTGAGGAGTTCGACTCCTCCTGGGGCCGTGGCGCACCGCTCGACTTCCGCGTCGGCGTCGGCCAGGTCATCCAGGGCTGGGACCAGGGCCTCCTCGGCATGAAGGTGGGCGGCCGCCGTCGTCTGGAGATCCCGTCCGAGCTGGCGTACGGCTCCCGTGGCGCCGGCGGGGCGATCGCTCCGAACGAGTCCCTCATCTTCGTGGTGGACCTCGTCGGAGTCCGCTGAGTCTCCGTCCGTCAGGACATCGCAAGGGCCGCTTCCCTCAGGGGAGGCGGCCCTTGGCGCATGTCAGGGCCGGTCTTTAGTACGCTGGGCTGGTGTCCGCACGAAAGACCGAACGAATCCTCAACCTGCTGATCGCGTTGCTGTCCAGCCCCCGCGGCCACACCAGGGCCTACCTGGAGTCCACCGTCTACGCCTACTGCCGCGCGGAGGGCATGAACGACGCCGCGATCGAACGCATGTTCGAACGCGACAAGGCCGAACTCCGGGACATGGGCGTCCCCCTGGAGGTCGTGGACGACGAGACGTTCGACGTCGATGAGTCCTCCGGCACCCGGTACCGCGTCAACCCGGACGACTACCTGCTGCCCGTCCTGCAGCTCACCGCCGAGGAGCGGCTGCTGCTGCAGCTCGCCGCCCAGCTCTGGGAGCAGGCGAGCCTCCGCTCGGCGGGCAGTGCAGCGCTCCGCAAGCTCACGGACGGCCAGGATCCCGACGACGGCGCCCCGGCGCCCGTGCTGCCCCGCGTCACGACGGGCGGCGCGGCCCTCGAAACGCTCCACCATGCGCTGGCGGGCCGCCATCCGGTCCGGTTCGGCTACCGGGCCGCCGGGGCGGGGGAGACCGCCACACGTCGTCTCGAACCCCATGGACTCGGCAACCGCTCGGGCCAGTGGTACGTCGTCGGCCATGATCTGGACCGCGACGCGGAGCGGACCTTCCGGCTGAGCAGGATCACCACCTCCGTCGAGGTCGAGGAGCGGAAGCGGTTCGCCCCGCCGCGGGACTTCTCCATCGCCGCCGCCCTCGATTCGATGGAGGCCTATCCGGAGCAGCACGCCGTGGTCCGTCTGCCGCACGGCGGGGGAGCGCAGTGGCGCGTCAGGGCCGCTCAGGTCGACGGGGACCACGCCACCATCAGCTACCAGGATGAATCAGCCTTCCTGGACGAACTGGCCGCCCTTGCCCCGACGGTGCAGGTCGTCGAACCGGCCCGGCTGCGGGACGCCGTGATCGCCCGTCTCCGGAGTGCTGCGGAGGCCCTGTCCCGTCCCGCCGGGGTGACCGAATTCCGGACTCCGCCCGTCAAACGGGGGCCGAAGTCCTCGTCGGAGACGACGGTTCGTCGGCTCCTGGGGATGATCCCGTTCCTCGTGCGCCATGGCGGGATCCTCAAATCGGAACTCGCGGCCGAGTTCGGCATCACCGGCCGCCAGCTCGACGACGACCTCGAGCGCATCATGATGGTCGGCCGTCCCGAGGGGTACCACAACGACCTCATGGACATCGTGGACGACGGCGAGCGGGTGTGGATCAACAACGCCCTGGATCTCGCCCAGCCGATCCGGTTCTCCCCGGAGGAGGCCTGGACGCTCCTGGTGGGCCTTGACGCGCTCTCCGAACTGGGCATCGGCGGGGACGCCGGGTCGATCGAGTCGCTGCGGCTCCGGTTGGCGGGCGCGGCGGGGGACTCGCTCGCCCTCGCGGAGGCGATCAAGGTCCGCATGGCGCCGTCCGGCAGCCTCGGCCGGCACCTGGAGCAGCTGCGGGACGCGATCGGCCGCGGAGTCCGTGTCCGCATCGGCTATGTGGTCCCGAGCCGCGACGAGCTGACCGAGCGGCTCATCGACCCCCGCAGGCTGCGCTCGGTCGATCAGCAGTGGTACCTGGATGCCTGGTGCCACCGGGCCGGCGCCCCTCGGAACTTCCGTCTCGACCGGATCGCCTCCCTCGACGTGACCGCGGAACCCGTCGACGCCAGCCTGTGGGACGGCGCGGTGGACGAGGAGCCGTTCACCGTCCGTGAACGGGCCCCGCGCGTCCTGGTGATCTTCTCCCAGGAGTCCCGCTGGCTCGCCGCGCGCTACAACGCGCTCCGCACCGCGACCCTGGACGACGGCGACGTGCTGGCGGAGCTCGCCGTCGCGTCCCCTTCCTGGCTGGCCGGGCTCGTGGCCCAGACCGCGGGCACCGTGCGGGTGGTCTCGCCGTCGTCTGTCGTGGACCAGGTGAACGAGTGGCTCGCCAAGGGGCTGGATTCCTACGGCGTCCCGTCACTCAGAGAGAATTCTCAGGCAGGGAAAGGTAGGCTGGAGTGATGCCGTGGTGGTCCTGGATTCTGATCTGGGTGGCGATCCTCGCCCTCAGCGCTCTGCTGTTCGTGGTGCTCGGAATCAAGCTTTTCCGACAGTTCACGGCCATGATGCGTCAGCTCGGGTCCGCGGCGGATATGCTGTCCGGGTTGGACTCGGACAGTCCGCGCACACCGCTTCCCGAACATCGTCTGGAAGTCCTCGGAATTCACGCTGATCCCGAGGAGATGCGCATCCGCTATGAGGCGGGGAAGGCCGAGCGCCGGGAACTTCGGCGGCAACGTCGTGTGGTCCGTCGTGCAGCGGCCCACCGGGCACAGAAGCTGCGCGATGTGGGCCTTGAGCGCCCTATGATTTAAGAAAGAGAAAGGACCCCGACATGGGACGACTTTTTGATGGCCCCTGGCCCATCGTGATCATCATCATCGTGGCGCTGCTGCTGTTCGCGGCCCCCAAGCTTCCTCAGATGGCGCGCAGCCTCGGACAGTCGATGCGCATCATGAAGTCCGAGGTCAAGCAGATGAAGGACGAGAGCCCTTCCAAGAACAAGGCCGAGGAGCCCGTTGAGGGCAAGGTCGTGCAGCACCCCGAAGCTGCCCCGAAGGACAACGGCGAGCAGACCCCGCCGTCCGGCAACGCCTAAGGCGAAGTGGCACTCAGCAAAGGCCCTCGGAGGAATCCCGAGGGCCGCATGGCCCTCCTCGATCACTTCAAGGAACTGAAGAACCGGCTCCTCAAGAGCCTGGTCGCCCTGGCTGTCACCACCGTGGTCGGGTGGTTCCTCTATCCGCCGGTGATCGCCTCGTTGTCGGCTCCTCTGGAGCAGATCGCTCAGGAGATGCACCGGAACGCCTCGATGAACTTCTCGTCGATCGCGTCGCCGTTCGAGTTCCAGCTGCGGATCGCGATCCAGATCGGTCTGGTCATCTCCAGCCCGGTGTGGATCTACCAGATCTGGGCTTTCGTCACGCCGGGTCTGACCCGTAAGGAACGCAAGTTCACCCTGGGCTTCATGGCGGCGGCCATTCCGCTGTTCCTGGTCGGCGTGTACGTGGCGTGGTCCGTGATCCCCAACATCGTCCGGGCACTGCTGCACTTCACACCGGACAACGCATCCAACCTCATCAGTGCCGATGACTACCTGACGTTCGCGACGCACACCATGCTCTTCCTCGGGCTGGCCTTCCTGGTCCCGGTGATCCTGGTGGGCGTCAACCTCATGGGTGTCGTGAGTGGCAAGACGATCCTGAAGGCCTGGCGCATCACGGTGTTCGCCGTCTTCGTTCTGGCGGCCATCGCGGCTCCGGGCGCAGACGCGATCTCCATGTTCATGCTGGCGCTTCCGCTGCTGGCCCTGTTCTTCCTGGCCATCGGGATCTGCCTGTTCAACGACAAGCGCCGCGCACGCCGTGAAGGCAAGGAGGCCGAGGAGACGGATGCCTCGGCGGACGTCGCGACGCCGACGGAGGATCTCGGGAAACTCTGAGACACTCTTCACAAGACCGGTCCCGAGGGGCCGGTCTTGCTGTTTAAGCCGTCGTGGCCCGGCACGGAGCGGAGCTGAATGCCGATACCCTTGAGTAATGCCTCAAATGAGTGAGCCCCTGACTCCCGCCGAGAAGTACGCCGCGGCCAAAGCCAGGAACAGCGAGAGCAACAGCGCACTCCGGGCATTCCGGCAGACCCTCGCCTTCGAGCTCGACGACTTCCAGGTCGACGCCTGCCGCGCTTTGGAAGAGGGCCGCGGAGTCCTGCTCGCGGCGCCGACGGGCGCCGGAAAGACCATCCTCGGTGAGTTCGCCGTCTTCTGTGCGCTGCGTCAGGGTCGGAAGGCCTTCTACACCACGCCCATCAAGGCGCTGAGCAATCAGAAATACAGCGAGCTGGCCGAGAAGTACGGCGCCGACCAGGTGGGTCTGCTCACGGGCGACACGAACATCAACGCGCACGCGCCCATCGTGGTGATGACCACCGAAGTGCTGCGGAACATGCTGTACGCCGATTCGGATGCTCTGACGGGCCTCGCCTATGTGGTCATGGACGAGGTGCACTACCTCGCCGACCGGTTCCGGGGCGCCGTCTGGGAGGAGGTCATCATCCATCTCCCGCGCGAGGTCCAGCTGGTCTCCCTGAGCGCCACCGTGTCCAACGCGGAGGAGTTCGGCGCCTGGCTGGCCGCCGTCCGAGGCGACACGGCGATCGTCGTCTCCGAGCACCGGCCCGTGCCCCTGTGGCAGCACGTGATGGCCGGGCGGCAGGTCCTGGACCTGTTCGCTGAGCCGGAACCGACCGGCGCCGAGGACGACGCCGAAGCCCCGGTTCATCTCGAGGTCAACCCTGAGCTGCTCAAGATGGTCCGCAGCCCTTCCGGCTCGTCCGGCCGCCGCGGCCCGCAGTCGGTCCGTGGCAGGAAGCGCCACGACCGCGCTCATGGCCGGAGCGAACCGCGGACCACCGTGCCGCGGGTCTCGCGGCCGGCCGCCATCCAGGCGCTCGAATCCCGCGGGCTGCTGCCGGCGATCTACTTCATCTTCTCCCGCGCCGCCTGTGACGCCGCCGTGCAGCAGTGCGCGGCCGCCGACCTCTGGCTGACCACCGAGCGGGAACGGCAGATCATCGCCGCCCGTGTCGATCAGGCCAGCCGGGACATCCCCAGTGAAGACCTGGATGTCCTGGGCTTCTGGGCGTGGCGGGACGGTCTGCTGCGGGGTATCGCCTCGCACCACGCCGGGCTCCTGCCGGCCTTCAAGGAGACGGTCGAGGACCTCTTCGCGGAGGGCCTCGTGCGGGTCGTGTTCGCCACCGAGACGCTCGCTCTCGGCGTCAACATGCCGGCCCGCGCCGTCGTCCTGGAGAAGCTCGACAAGTTCAACGGCGAATCCCGGGTGGGCATCACCGCGGGGGAGTACACCCAGCTGACGGGCCGCGCCGGACGGCGGGGGATCGACGTCGAAGGCCATGCCGTGGTCCTGTGGCACGAAGGCATCGATCCGCAAGCGGTGGCCGGTCTGGCCTCCAAGCGAACCTACCCCCTCAACTCGAGTTTCCGTCCCGGGTACAACATGTCCATCAACCTGCTCGCCCAGTTCGGGCGTGGCCGGTCCCGGGAGATCCTCGAGTCGTCGTTCGCGCAGTTCCAGGCGGACCGGTCCGTGGTGGACCTCGCCCGGCAGGTCCGCAGCCGCGAGGAGTCCCTCGAAGGGTACGCGGAGGCCATGCGCTGCCATCTCGGTGACTTCGAGGAATACGCCCGGCTGCGCCAGGAGCTCTCCAGCCTGGAGGGCCAGGCGGCCAAGGAGAACAAGCGGGCCGCCCGGAACTGGATGGTGTCCTCACTCACCAAACTCATGCCCGGCGACGTCATCCACCTGGACGGTGAGCGGGTGCAGGGATACGCCGTCGTCCTCAATGCGGACACCAACGCGCACGAGCCGCGCCCCGCGGTGCTGACCAACGATCACCAGCTGCGGCGCATCGGCCTGGGCGATCTGCAGGGTCCGGTGGACGCACTGTTCCGGGTGCGCATCGGGAAGAACTTCAACGCCAAGACGCCCAAGGACCGGCGCGCTCTGGCCTCGACCATGCGCCACGAGCTGTACAAGCGGGGCATCCTCGACGGCACGACCGGTCTCAACGGCCCCAAGGCGCGCCGTAAGGCCGAAGGGAGCAGGGACACCGAGGCACGGATCGTGCAGCTCCGCAAGGAGATGGCGGCACACCCCTGTCACGGCTGCCATGACCGGGAGAACCATGCCCGCTGGGGCGAACGGTGGTGGCGCCTGAGGGCGGAGACCGACACGCTGCTCGCCCAGATCCAGGGCCGGACCAACACGATCGCCCGCACCTTCGACCGCCTCTGCGGTCTCCTGGAGGAATTCGGCTACCTGGAATCCCGCTACGGCAAGGAGCAGATCACCGAGACGGGCAAGCGCCTGCGCAGGATTTACGGGGACCGGGACCTTCTCATCGCCCAGGCCCTGCGGGAAGGCGCCTTCGACGATCTGGACGCCGCGGAGATGGCGGCGTTCGTCACCGTGCTCCTGTATCAGTCCAAGCGCGACGACGGCACGGTGCCTCCGCGCATGCCGAGCATCTCGCTGGAGAGCGCGGTGGAGATCGTGGTCCGGGAATGGGAGCGCCTCTCCGAAGCGGAGAAGCGGCACAAGCTCCCGCTCACGGCCGAACCCGAGCTGCAGCTCATCTGGCCCATGTACAAATGGGCCAAGGGACGCCGTTTGCAAGAGGTTCTGACCGGCAGCGATCTGGCCGCCGGTGACTTCGTCCGCTGGGTCCGGCAGGTCATCGACCTGCTCGATCAGATCGCGGGCGTCCCCGGTCTGGACCCGCGGGTCCAGCGCATCTGCCGCGAAGCGATCACCCGGGTCCGCCGCGGCGTGGTGTCCTATTCATCCCTGAGCGAGTGAGCCAGGGGCAGAGGAAACAGGAAGTGTGAGGTCAGCAATGAACGACGGACGGTCCGGCACCGCATCAGGGCTCAGGCTGTATGTCAACGGCAGCGTGTATTCGGCGGCGGACCCGTTCGCCACGGCCATGCTGGTGGACGGCGACACGGTCGCCTGGATCGGCTCGGAACAGGCGGCGCAGTCCCTCCGCGACGACCGCATGGAGCTGATCGATCTCCGCGGGGCGCTCGTGGTGCCCGGGTTCGTGGACTCGCACGTCCATCTGACGGAGACGGGTCTGGCCCTCGCCTCCCTGGACCTGAGCACGGTCCGCTCGGCCCGTGAGCTCCTGGACGCGGTGTCCGGCGCCGCCTCCGGACTCGAAGCGGGAGCGACCGTGTTCGGGCACTCCTGGGACGAGTCCCGGTGGGTGGATTCCACGCTTCCCACGCTCGACGAGCTCGAGAGGGCCGCGGGCGGACGTCCGCTGTACCTGACGCGCATCGATGTCCATTCGGCGCTCGTCAACCGTGCTTCGCTGGCCGTGGCGGGAGACCTCACCGGACTGCGCGGGAATTCCGGCGGTTCCGTGCTGAGCCTCGAAGCCCACGCAGCGGTGCGGCAGGCCGTGCGTCGCTTCGGTTCTGTGCAGCGCGAGGAGTACCAGAAGGTGGCCCTGGACGCGGCGGCGCGTCAGGGCTATGTGGCTCTCGCCGAGATGTCCGGGCCGACCATCGCCGGGATGGACGATCTGCGGAGGGCCGTGGCCTGGAACGACGTGCCGGGCGCCGGGCCGCGGGTCCTTCCGTACTGGGGAGAGGCCGTGGAGAACGTGGAGCAGGCCAGGGCGCTGCTCGAGGAGCTCGACGTCCCCGTGCTGGGGCTGGCCGGTGATCTGAACATCGACGGCTCCCTGGGATCCCGCACGGCCCTGCTCCGCGCCGATTACACGGACGCCCCGGGCAACGCCGGATCCCAGTACCTCTCCGCGGAGGCGGCCGCGGAGCACCTCATCGCGTGCACGGAGCTGGGGCTCCAGGGCGGCTTCCACGCCATCGGCGACGGCGCACTCGACGTCGTCGTCGACGCCCTGGACCGCACCTCGGCGCGGCTGGGGGAGTCCGCCGTCCGGCGCGCGGGTCACCGCGTGGAACACGCCGAGATGCTCGACGCCGGCCACATCGCGGCGCTCGTCTCTCACTCCGTGAGTGTCAGCGCGCAGCCGGCGTTCGACGCCGCCTGGGGTGGACCCGACGGCATGTATGCCCAGCGTCTCGGTTCACGCTGGGCGTCGATGAATCCGTTCGCCGACCTCTACCGCGCCGGCGTGCCTCTGGCCTTCGGCAGCGATGCCCCGGTCACGCCGCTGCGCCCCTGGGACAGCATCCGCGCTTGCCTGGACCACCGGTCCGAGGGGCAGGGCATCTCTGCACGTGCGGCATTCGTCGGGCACACCCGGGCCGGGTGGCGCGCCGCGCGGGACTCCAACCCGCTCAACGGCCAGCTGGTCCCCGGGGCTCCTGCCAATTTCGCCGTGTGGGAGGTCGAAAGCCTCATGGTCCAGGTCGCCGACGACCGGGTGGCGTCCTGGAGCACCGACCCCCGCGCCCGCACCCCCCTGCTCCCGGCGCTGGACGGGGCCGAGCCGCGGTGCCTCCAGACCGTGTCGGAGGGCGTGGAGCTGTACCGCTCCGAGGAGATCTGAAGGAAGACCCTCAGAAAAACCGGTTGACCGACCTTCCTTGAACCCCCTCCTGAACTGCGACGAAGCATGTCCTTGCAGTTCAAGGCCGGGGTTGACAGTGAGTTCGTGGACCGTAGAGTTGTACATCACGGGTGGTCATGAGGTCTCTTAGGCCATCCAGCCTCATCGGCAGGACAGCTCAGGGAACCGGCCAGGCCGGAGATCCCCGCGTCACGGTGGCGGCACGTCTGAACGGGCCTGGTGGTAGCAGAAAACAGTTGTAGCGGACATGTGTGTGCCGTCTGCGACTGGTCCTTCTCCACCGGGCCCGTTCTTGTCTCAGCCGGGACCGCGACCGGGGGAGCGCCCCCGGAGGACCGGGGTTGACCGGAGGGCCTCGGGCGCGTGACTTATAATGGGACTTTGCGCCCTGCCGGCACCCTCGGTGACCGAGCGGCGCGGCCAGCTGTCCCGAGCAGAATGGAAAGCCTCTTTGCGCGTCCTGACCATCATCCCCACGTTCAACGAACTCGAGTCCCTCCCGAAGACGCTCGCTCGGGTGCGCGCCGCGGTTCCGGCCTCCGATGTCCTCGTGGTCGATGACAACAGCCCGGACGGGACGGGACGCCTGGCGGATCAGATCGCGGCCGAGGACTCCCAGGTCAAGGTGCTGCACCGCAAGGGCAAGGAAGGGCTCGGCGCGGCGTACATCGCCGGCTTCAAGTGGGGCCTCGGCGAAGGCTATGACGTCCTGGTGGAGCTCGACGCCGACGGTTCGCACCAGCCGGAGCAGCTCCCCGAGCTTCTGACTGCCCTTGAAAACGGCGCCGATCTGGCGATCGGCTCACGCTGGGTGCCCGGGGGAGAGGCCGTCAACTGGCCGGCTCACCGTCAGCTGATCTCCCGGTGCGGCTCCTTCTACGCGCGGACCATGCTCGGGCTCCCGATCCGTGACCTCACCGGCGGGTACAACGCCTTCCGCGCCTCCACTCTGCGGGCCATCGATCTGGATCTCGTGGAGTCGAAGGGTTACGGCTTCCAGGTGGACCTCAAGTGGCGTACGGCCAAGGCCGGCCTCACCATCAAGGAGGTTCCGATCACTTTCGTCGAGCGCGAGTTCGGCACCTCGAAGATGAGCGGCAACATCGTGGTGGAAGCCATGATCAACGTGACCAAGTGGGGCCTGAACGCCCGCTGGAACGCCCTCACGGGCGGCCGCAAGCGCTGATCCACCAGGGCGCTGATCAACCAGCGCCGGAAGGCGCTCCGCTCAGGGTAGACCTCGCTCGGGGTGGACCTCGCTCAGGGTAGACCTCGCTCGGGGTGGACCCTGTTCGTGGTAGACCGGAGACAGCGAACTGAGACAGAGGAAGGGCCGGAACCCACGGGTTCCGGCCCTTCCTTCATGTCGTCGTCCAGCAGTGTCAGCTGGCGCGTGCTCCCCGGCGTTCGCGGAGGATCTTGAGGCGGTCCTCAAGGATCTGCTCCAGCTCGGGGATGGAACGGCGTTCCAGCAGCATGTCCCAGTGGGTACGGGCGGCCTTCTCATTGACGTCGACCGGCTTCTCACCGTCCACCAGAATGGCTTCCTTGCCGGTCTTGGACGTCCAGACCGGGGGGATCTCCGCTTCGGCGGCAAAGGTCACGAAAACCTGCTCACCATCGGCGCAGCGGTACTCCACGCGCTGGCGCGGCGCCGGCTCCACACCGGATTCGCTCTCCATGCTCTGTGCGCCAAGGCGCATGCCTCGCAGGCTGCGATCGCTCATTTGTTCTCCCTCGCTGACCGGGTTCCACGGCACTCACCCTGGCTTGGTGAGCCAGGGAGGATACCCTGTCGAATGCAACGCTTCCAGAGGGGGACTTGTTCCCGCTCCAGGGCGCAACCACCTATTTTACGGCACCGGAGCCCGTTCGCGGGCCATATGCCGCCGGCCCCGTCGAAACGGGGCCGGCTGAGCTGATCCGGCCGCGACGGTTCCGGAGGGGACGCGTCAGTGGCGCGGCACCCCACCGGTGGAGTCGCCGGCGTCGGGCGCCACATTGCCGAGGACGCCGCCGATGCCCTTGAGGGCCTCGCCCACCTCGCTCGGGATGATCCAGAGCTTGTTGGACGAGCCTTCGGCGAGCTTGGGAAGCGTCTGGAGGTACTGGTAGGCCAGCAGCTTCTGATCGGGACGTCCGGCGTGGATCGCGTCGAAGACCTTCTGGATGGCCTGGGCTTCACCGTCGGCCCGCAGGATGGCCGCCTTCGCATCACCCTCGGCCTTGAGGATGGCGGCCTGACGCTCACCTTCCGCGGTCAGGATCTGGGACTGCTTGGTGCCTTCCGCGGTCAGGATCGCGGCACGGCGGTCACGCTCGGCGCGCATCTGCTTCTCCATCGAGTCCTGGATGGAGAGGGGCGGATCGATGGCCTTGAGCTCGACGCGGGAGACGCGGATGCCCCAGCGGCCGGTGGCCTCGTCCAGGACACCGCGCAGCTGGCCGTTGATCTGGTCGCGGCTGGTCAGAGCCTGCTCCAGATTGAGGCCACCCACCACGTTACGGAGCGTGGTGGTGGTGAGCTGCTCGACGGCCTGGATGTAATTGGCGATCTCATAGGTGGCCGCGCGGGCGTCCGTGACCTGGAAGTACACCACGGTGTCGATGGAGACCACCAGGTTGTCCTCGGTGATGACGGGCTGCGGCGGGAAGGACACCACCTGTTCGCGGAGGTCCAGGAGCGGCAGCAGCCGGTCCACGAACGGAATGAGGATGGTCAAGCCCGGGTTCAGCGTGCGCTGGTACTTTCCGAGCCGTTCCACCACCCCGGCGCGGGCCTGCGGCACGATCCGGACGGAGCGGATCAGCACGATCAGGACGAAGATCACCAGGGCGATCAGGAGGAAGGAGAGTACGACAGGTAAGGGATTGAACATCAGCAGGTGCCTTTCCTGGGTTGGCGGGACGGGCAAGCGCCTTGCCCGCTGAGAAAGTCAGGAAGCAGCCGTGGGCTGCTCGGGAAGTCCGACGACGGCGTGTGCGCCGTCGATGCGCAGCACCTGGACGGTGGTGCCGGTGAGGAAGCTGAGGCCGTCCGTCCTGGCACTCCAGACGTCGCCCCCGATCTTGACGAGCCCGCCCTGCGCGCTCACGGTCTCCACGACGAGGGCGGAGTCACCGATCAGCCGGTCGACATTGCTGAGGGAGTCCTTCGGCCCCTTGCGCAGATGCTTCAGCGCGATGGGCCGGACGAAGAAGATCATCAGGAGGGAGACCAGGCAGAACACGACCACTTGGAGCCAGAAAGGCGCTCCCGCGAGGGCGACGAAGAGGGTCACCAGGGAAGAGCCGGCCATCATGAGGAAGATCAGGTCGAGGCTGAGGAGCTCGATCACCCCGAAGACCAGCAACGTGACGAGCCAGAGGGCCCAGAGATTGTCGATGAGCCAGTCCATCGTGCCACCCCTTTGCTGTGGGTGAGACCAACGCCTCCTTCGGCGACGACTCCCCACGATCGTTTAAGCCATCCTAGTCACACCAGGCTCCCGGGGCCCTCTCGCGGGGGTCACGATGTGCGTTTCCGTGTCGGGAGGTCTGCCTGCTCAGGCCCGGCGAGGGCGGTAGGCGGAGAGGGTGAACGCCGCAGTGACCGGGGTGAGGTCGCCCAGGGTTTCGGTGCGGCGGGTGAGCTCGACGGGATCGAGGTGGTGCCCGGCAGGTCCCATGAGCGCGACGGCGGCGACGTCCACCGGAGTGAGCGATAGGCCGAACTCGAGCGTCCGCCGTTCGACCAGTTCGAAGTCCTCGCCCATGCCGGCGTCGAGCCGCTCAGTCTTGCCTTCCTCGATGTCCAGCAGCCCGGCGACGTCGGCGATCTCCCGGAGATGGGTGGGCAGCGGCGTCACGACGACGGCGACCCCGCCCGGCCGCAGGACGCGGCGGAACTCGGCCGGGTTCCGGGGCGCGAAGACCACCAGGAGGGCGTCGGCGCTGCCGTCGGCCAGCGGAAGCGGACGCCAGACGTCCCAGACGAACACCGCGGCGTCGGGGTTCAGGCGTGCGGCGCGGCGCAGGGCGAACTTCGAGATGTCGAAGGCGACCGCGGCGGGGGCGGAGGACCCGGGGTCCTGCGGGCTCAGTCGCGCGACCACCTGGTGGAGGTAGTAGCCCGTGCCGGCGCCGGCGTCGACCACGACCGGCAGGCCTCCGTCGCGCGACGGAGCCGTTGAGGCCATCCCGTCACGCACCATGCCGGTGAGTGCCTCCGCCAGGGGAGCGTAGTGCCCGCTTTCCAGGAATGCAGCCCGGGAGGCGGCCATGGCGGCACTGTCCGCCGTGAACGCCGTGCCCTTGCCGGTGAGGAAGTTGTAGTACCCCTGTTTGGCCGCGTCGAAGCTGTGGCCCGCGGGGCACTGGAGGCGCGGTCCCGGACCGGGCAGGAACGGCGCACCGCAGTGGGGACAGTGGAGGAGCGCCCTGACGACATCCCGCACGGTCAGAAACCCAGGCCCTTCCTGGCGCCGTCGATACCTGGCGCGGCCCAGTACTCCGCGTACTCCGGATTGAAGGTCAGGGATCGGGTGATGGCCTTGTCCACGTACAGTGTGCCGCCCAGATGATCGGTCTCATGCTGAACGATGCGGGCCTGCCAGCCGCTGAACTCCTCGCTGCGGGTCTCGCCCTCCGGGGAGGTCCAGTCGAGCCGCACGCGCTGGTGACGTGCAACGACCGCCTGCAGACCGTGGACCGAGAGGCACCCCTCATAGAAGGGAGCCAGCTCCTCGCCCACGCTGTGATATACCGGGTTTATCACGGCGAAATAAGGCAGTGCTTCACGGTGCCGCTCCGCGGCGACTTCCTCCGGGATGGGCCACTGGTCCTCCAGAACCGCGATGCGAAGAGGGATGCCCAGCTGTGGCGCGGCGAGTCCGACCCCCGGTGCCGCATGCATGACGGCCCGCATCAGGTCGAGGAACGCCGAGAGTTCCGCGGCGCTGAGCTGCCCGGTGAAGTCCATCGCCTGCTGCCGGAGGACGGGGTGGCCGGCCTGCACGATCGCGATCTCGTCCGGGGACTTCAGGAGCGCCAGGACCAGGTCGCGGATCTCCTCATCACTCAGGGTGGGGGCAGGGGCGGACACGGCTCTCCTCAGGTCAGGGGGCGACGGCTCGTCGGAAGGGCGGGCCGGCGGCACGGCTAGGATGCAGTCTATGACAGCTGAGACTGCCCGCCGGATCGTTCTCGACTATGTGCATGCCGTGGGCCGTCAGGCCCCTGTGGAGGAGCTCGCCGCCTTCCTGGCGCCGGACTTCCGGTTCCGCGAATGGCCCAACGCCCTGTCGCCCCAGGAGGCCACCCGGGACCGGGAACAGACCCTGAACGGATTCGCTCAGGCGCACCTCGTGGTGGGGGATCAGGAGTACACCGTGCAGCGGGTGCTGGCCGACGGCTCCGAGGTGGCCGTGGAACTGGCATGGCAGGCGGTGGCGCGGATGGACCTGCCCTACTGGAATGTGGGCGACACCATGAAGGCCCGCATCCTCTCCGTCTTCACGGTGCGTGACGGTCTCATCGTGGGGCAGGACAGCTTCGACAGCTACGAGACCTGAGCAACTGCTCGGGGCCGGTCCGTCCGTCCGCGGGGCTCAGTCACCGATCAGCGACCGCACCAGGGCCAGGAACTCACCCGTCTCCCGGCTGAGCGGCACTCTGGAAGGCCAGACCGCCCGGAGCGTCCGCGCCAGCACGAGACCGGGCACGGTCACGGCCGTGAGCCGGCCCGTCTGGAGTTCGGAGCCGACCGCCAGGCGGCTGACGACGCCGGGGCCCAGTCCCGCGGCCACGCTCGCCACGAGTGCGGCGTTACTCCCCACCTCGAGCCGTGACGGTCCGGTGTCGCCTCGCGCATGGGCCGCAAGGGCCCGCTCGGCCACCTGCCGTGTCCCGGAGCCGGCTTCGCGGACCACCAAGGTGGCGCCCGCGAGCTCCTCGGCACCAACGGTTCCGCGTCCGGCCCAGGGGTGCGAGGCCGGCACGACCACCACGAGGTCGTCCCGTAGCAGATCCAGGTAGTGGAACCCCGTCTCGATGGTGGGCCCTTCGACGAAGCCGAGATCGACGCTGCCGTCGCGCAGCCGTTCGAACACGGACGCCGAATTGCCGACGTCGAGGGTGATGGAAAGGGAGGGAAGCCGCTGCTGGGCGGTCGCCAGCCAGCCGGGCATGAGGTGTTCGGCCACCGTGAGGCTCGCACAGATGCGGAGGCTGCCACCCTGGCCGGCGAGGGCGTCCACGGCGTGGGTCACCCGGGTCGCCGCCGCGAGGACTTCCGAGGCCAGACCCGCCAGCACCAGGCCACGGTCGGTGAGGCGGCTTCCCCGCGCGGACCGTTCTGCCAGAGGGAAGCCGGCACTGCGTTCCATGGAGTCCAGCAGCCGGGACGCGTTGGGCTGCGCGAGTCCCAGAAGGCGGGCCGCAGCGCCGATGCTGCCCGCTTCGGCCAGCGCGTCCAGCAAGCGGAAATGGCGCAGATCCCAGTCTCGTACGGTCATATCACCAGCATATGGCTCCATGCCCGTTTGCCGTCTACTGGCCGTCGACCGTCGTTGACAGCATGGAAACATGCCTACCGCTCTGCAACGTCCCGGACTGCTCCTCTCTGGAGCCGTGGCCCTCGTGGCCTGTGTGATCTCCCACCTCGCTCCGGGAGTGAGTGCGCTGCTGATCGCGATCATCGTGGGGGTCGTCGCGCGCAATGCCGGCATCCTGCCCCGCACGAGCGAACCCGGCCTGGGCTATGCCTCCCGGGTGCCGCTGCGCCTGGGCATCGTGCTGCTGGGCCTGCAGCTGTCCCTGCCCGAGCTGTTCGCGCGTGGCTGGGGAATCCCGGTGCTGGCGGTCCTCGTGGTCGGCGTCGGCATCGTGGGGACGCTCGGCCTCGGCCGCCTGCTCGGGGTGGAGCGCAAGCAAGCATTGCTCGTGGCGTGTGGATTCTCGATCTGCGGAGCCGCCGCCGTCGCCGGCGTCGAGTCGAGCGTGGATGCCCGCGAGAAGGAGACGGTGACCGCCGTCGCACTCGTGGTCCTCTTCGGAACCCTCATGATCCCGCTGATCCCCGGCCTCGGAGCCCTCCTGGGCCTCAGCACGGACCAGACGGCGCTCTGGGCGGGCGCGTCGGTGCATGAAGTCGGGCAGGTGGTCGCGATCGGAGGTCTGCTCGGCGGGGGAGCGCTTGGCCTGGCGGTCAGTATGAAGCTCGCCCGCGTGCTGCTGCTGGCCCCGGTGGCGGCCATCCTCGGCGCCCGTTCACGCGCGCTCGCGCCGGAGGGTGACGTGAGTCAGGGCGCCACGTCGAAAAACCCTCCCGTGATTCCCCTCTTCCTCGTGGGGTTCATCATCGCAGCGGTGGTCCGGAGCATTCTGCCGGTGCCGCACGAGGTGCTGGCGCTGGCCTCATCAGCCCAGGAATTCCTGCTGTCGGCCGCCATGTTCGCGCTCGGCGCCGGAGTCCACGTGAAGTCACTCCTGTCCGGCAGCGGGAGGCTGCTCGCTCTGGCCGCCGGGTCCACGGCCCTGGTCGCGGCCCTCGGGCTGGGTGGCGCCCTGGTGATCGCGTAGAAGACCGCCGTTGCTCAGGCGACGGCGAGCAGCCGCTCCAGATGCCGCTCCACGCGAGTGGCCAGCACGGAAGGAGCGGGACTCCCGGAGACGCTCCACAGGTCCTCGGCGACCAGGCCCTCCAGGAACGTCACGAGGTCCTGCGCAGCCTCCCGGGGTTCCCGAGCCCCGAGACCGGCCATCAGACCCTCGGCCAGCCGGCGCGAGAACAGACAGTGCGCCAGGGCGCTGCGGAGTCCACCCGGCAGCGACGTCTCACCAAGCAGAGCGGTCCGCGCGAGAGCCTGATCGCGTCGGACCGTCAGGAGCAGCTCCACTTGACGGGCGACGACGGCGGCAGCCCCGGGAAGGCCATCGCGCCTCAGTGCCCCAGGGCCGGCGTCCGCCGGGCCGGGGAGACCCCGGTCCAGTTCGGCGCGGGACCGTTCCGCGATCCAGCGGGCAGTCGCCTCCAGCAGAGCGTGCCGTGTCCTGAAGTAGTACGAGACCGAACCGAGCGGCAGGCCCAGGCTCCGGTCCACCGCATGGTGGGTCAGCCCCCGCGCGCCATCCCGCGCCAGCAATCCCACCGCAGCCTCGCAGATCGCGTCTCGCCGGTCCTGTCTCATCACGCCGCCTCCCAATCCTCTGTAGATGTCATCCTCTGTAGATGTCCATTTCCTCTATAGATGTAGAGTACTGGCATGCTGTCCCGCCTGTTCCGTTCCATCGGCGAAACCTCCGCGCTGCCCACCGCGGCAGCGGTCCGTCGGAACGTCCAAGCCCAAGGCCGGCAGCTCGACGAAGCCCAAGAGGAGGCCCTCGACCGGCTGGAAGCAGCCGGCTCAGCCTCCATCTACCTCTGGGGCGCCGTCGGCCGCGGCAAATCCTGGTTACTGGAGGAGCACTTCACCCTCCTCCCGGTGGAATCCCGGCAGCGCGTCCACCTCCACACCTTCCTCAGCGGACTGCAGTCCGCGCTGGCAGCCGCTCCCGGACGCGCCGAGCACGTGCTGGCGGACTACCGCACGGAAGCCCCGGTGTTGCTCTTCGACGAATTCCTCCTCCATGACGTCGCCGATGCCCACCTCTTGAATCGCTGGCTCCCGCGCGCGCTCGGGGCCGGGGTGCGGATCCTCGCCACATCGAATTACCCACCGCACAGCCTCCTGCCCGATCCGCTGTTCCATGAAGCCGCCCTGCCGGCCATCCGGGCGATCGAATCCGGCTTCCAGGTCATCGAGCTGACAGGGACGTGGGATCACCGGCGGACCGGGACCCCGGACGGACCAGGCCGGCCGGGCTGGCTCAGAGGGCCGTACACGCCGTCCGACAGCAGGGGCCGTGCCGGAGGTTCGCAGGAGCTGAAAGTGCCTCTCGGAGGCGGCAGCCGGAGCCTGCGGGCAGGGCTGACCCGCGATGGCGTTTTCGTCGTGGAGTTCGCCAGGCTCTGCGAAGACCCGCTCTCAGCGCAGGACTATCTGGTCCTCGCACGGCAGTGGAGGACATGGGCGGTGACCGGGGTGCCCGGCGTCGAGCGCCTGGAGCGTGAGCCGGCACAGCGCTGGGCGCACCTGGTCGACGTGCTGTACGACGAGCGGGTGGACGTCCTCTTCGCGTCGGAGTCCCCGCTGCCGTCAGAGGAGGAGCTGGCCCTCCGGGTGCGGGACGCCGCGCGGTTCGTCAGCAGGCTGCGGCATCTTGCGGAGCGCCCGTTCGCGTAAATTCATAAAATTCATAGAATTCACACAAACTCATCGCTAGACTCACCCCATGAAGAACCCGTTCCGCCCGACCGCCGGGGCCACTCCGCCTGAACTGATCGGCAGGGAAGGCCTCCTGGACGAGTTCACGTACGGACTACACCTGGGCTCGGGCGCGCCGGGTCTGCTGACCATCTTCACAGGTGTGCGAGGTGTGGGGAAGACCGTCATGCTAGGCGCCGCCGAGGATGCGGCGTTGGAAGCCGGCTGGGCGGTCATCTCCGAGACTGCGACACCGGGATTCGTGGCCAGGATCGGCGAGCACATGCGCCGGCTCACCCAGGAACTGGGGGAGGGGCGGGCGGCCCGGCGGGTCACCGCACTCTCGGTCGCCGGATTCGGGATCACCACGCAGCTGGCGCCCGAGGAGCAGGTCCAGTGGCGTGATCAGGCGATCGCCCTGCTCGCCCTCCTCGCCGAGAAGGGAACCGGTCTCATCCTGACCGTGGACGAGATCCACGCCGCCAACCGTTCCGAGCTGGCCCTCCTGGCCGCCGACGTCCAGCACCTGATCCGGGAGTCGCTGCCGATCGGGCTCGTCTTCGCGGGGCTGCCCTCCGCCGTCTCGGACCTCCTCAACGAGGGCGTGGCGACCTTCCTGCGCCGCGCCGACCGCATCGACCTGCATGCCGCCGCGCTCGACGACGTCGAACGGTCCCTCCGCGACACCCTCGCCGAAGGCGGCTGGGCACTGGGCACGGATCAGGCCGCGCGGGCCGCCGAGGCGACGGGCGGGTACCCCTTCCTCATCCAGCTGGTGGGGTACTTCCTCTGGAAGGAAGCCGAGGTCGGGCCGCTCGGCGACGAAGCCGTTCAGCGCGCGGTAGCGGCCGCACGCCGTCGTCATGACCGGACCGTGATCGAAGCGGCGCTGGCCTCCGTCTCGCCGAGGGACCGGGAGTTCCTCGAAGCGATGGCCGAAGACCCGGACGGGATCTCCACCAGCGGGGACATCGGTCAGCGGATCGGCATGAGGGCCAGCGCCGTCGGCAACTACCGGACCCGGCTCATCGATGCCGGTCTCATCGAGGCGGCGGGACACGGGAAACTGCGGTTCGCCATTCCCGGGATGGCGGAGTACTTCCGGGGCGACTGACCCTGGCGCGCCAGCAGAACACGAGCAGAACACGAGCTCAGTGCAGCACACGGTCGGCGGTCTCGCGCAGCGCGGCCGCGACGGAATCGAGAGCGGCCGAGCCCACCGCCCACTGCTGCCAGTGAAGGCTGACATCCACCGTGTTGCCGGCATCCAGCACGACCAATCGGCCCGCGGCACGGCCCTCCTCGGTCTGGATGTCCGGCAGCATCGCCCAGCCGAGCCCCAGCTCGGTCGCCTTGACGAATTCCGAACTGGAGGGGACATGAGTGCACGGCGGATCCAGGATCTTCTCCGGGCTGTGGAGAGCCAGAAAGCGGTCCTGCAGGCTGTCTTTGCGGTTGAAATTGAGCATAGGGGCACGGGAGAGCCTGTCGGCACTCAGACCCTCGGGGAACCAGCGGTCGCGGAATTCCGGACTCGCCATGGCGTGATACCGCATCACCCCCAGTGACGTCACGCGGCAGCCCGGCACCGGGCTCGTGTCCGAGGTGATCGCCGCCATCGCAACACCCTCGCGGAGCCACGCGGTCGTGTGATCCTGATCGTCCACGAGGATCTCGAAACGCACCCCGGGCACGGTGGCGAGGGCCGGGAGCACCCAGGTGGCGAGCGAGTCCGCATTGACCACCAGGGGGATGCGCGCCCCGTGCGGGTCCTCCAGCCCGAGCTCCACCGCCGTCTCCTGTTCCAGGAGTGCGATCTGACGTGCCAGACGCAGCACCGCCCGACCGGGGGCCGTGGCCACGGCGGGCTTGGAGCGCAGGAGCAGTACCTTCCCGACCTGTTGTTCCAGCGCTCGGATGCGCTGGCTGATCGCGGACGGCGTGAGGTGCAGGGCGGCGGCTGCGGCGTCGAAGGTGCCATGTTCCACGACGGCGCTCAGGGCGCGGAGCTGATCGGGATGAGCTATCACATGAATGATTCTAATGATCCTGAAGAAGGATTAGCTTCACTTCCGGCCAGGGCGTGGATAGCGTGAGCGGGTGATTTCCCCTGATATCCCCGTGCTTCTCGCCGGCTTCGGCGCCGGACTGTCCCTCATCATCGCCATCGGCGCGCAGAACGCCTTCGTGCTCCGCCAGGGTCTCCTGCGAGAGTATGTGGTGCCGGTCGTGCTGCTCTGCATGGGCAGTGACGCCGTGCTCATCCTGGCCGGGATCTCGGGAGTGGGCGCGGCGATCGAGGCAGCGCCGTGGATTCTGGTGGTGGCGCGCTGGGCCGGTGCCGCGTTCCTTCTGGTCTACGCCTTCACGGCGGCACGGCGAGTGATGAGCAAGAGCTCCCTCCTCTCCGCAGAATGCGGAGGAAGCGCCGGTCTCTGGGCGACTCTCGGCACGGTGGCGGCCCTGACCTGGCTGAACCCGCACGTCTACTTGGACACGGTGCTGTTGCTCGGCTCTCTGGGTGCTGCGCACGGGGAGGCGCGGTGGTCCTTCGGCGCGGGTGCCGCGGCGGCGAGCGTCGTCTGGTTCAGCCTGCTGGGTTTCGGCGCTCGATTCCTGGCCCCGGTCTTCGCCCGACCGGCCGCTTGGCGCCTCCTCGACGCGGCCATCGCCGTGACGATGCTGATCATCGCCGCGCAGTTGGTGTTCCTGCACTGATCCGCTCAGGCGACCAGTTCGACCTCGAAGCCCTGCCCGTTCACCAGGTACAGCGCGGTGTGCTGCGGTCCGCCGGCATGCGGGTAGACCTCTGGAAAGAGCTCCTGCCAGTCGTGCGCCGCGGCGTCCCGGCGCAGCTCATCGAGCAAGGCTCGTCCTGGAACCGTGAAGGCCACATGGTTCAGCCCCGGACGGAGCCGGTCATGCGGTTCGTCCAGCACCGCGGGGGACTGCTCCAGCACCAGATAGCTTCCCTCCGGATGCCGCCAGATCCTGCCCTGCGGCCAATCTGTGGAGTCCTCTTTGACGAAACCGAGGCGGGACAGGAGCCAGTCGAAGGACGGCTCGGCCCCGGGAAGATCGCGAGTCCAGAGCTCGAGGTGGTGGAAGATCGGCACACGGGGAGTCTAGCCTCCCGCGTTTCCGCTCCGTCTGTTGCCGCTCTGACCTGCTCGACGAAGGGGCGGCCGCGGGATCTTCGCCCGCGACCGCCCCCTCCACGTCACTCTCCGCTGCTGAGGTCCGCGACGCTGTAGCTCCACAGCTCGGCGGACACTCCCACCGGGCGCTGGCGCGCGCCGTCGTCGTCTCCGGAAGGGCGGTGACCATGACCGAACGACGCCGACTCGCGCCACGCGTTGAAGCTCTCCTCATCGGCCCAGCGGGTCAGCACGAGCCAGACGTTGCGGCCGTCGGACGGCTGCAGGAGCTCGAAGCCCTCGAAGCCGGGCTGGCCGTCCACCGAGGTGGCGCGGGCGGCGAAGCGTTTGGCGAGCTCGTCGCCGGAGTCTGGGGGAACGGTGATGGCGTTGATCTTGATGACACTCATGAGTCCATTCTGCCTGCTGCGTCAGGGATGCTGGACAGCGCCGACCGGATCATCGTCCGGCTGGGAGATCCAGAGCGTGCTCCCTTCCGGTCCGGGGCACGGGACGTGCAAGGTCCTGCCGAATGTCTCGTCAATAACATCGTGCTGGATGCCCGCGTTCAGGAGGCGCTGATGGCAGCGCTGCAGATCCGAAGTCCCGACGGCGAATGCGGCGGCGGGCGCTCCGGCGTCGCCGATGTGCACCAGCACCGTTCCCTCCGCGGCACGCAGCGTGATGGTCTGACCATTGGTCTCGCTCAGGTGGCGCTTCAAGCCGAGGTGCTCGAGTTCGGCCGCGGCCCCGGGGACATCTGCGCTCATCCTCAGAGCTTCCACCCAGGTGTCCAGGCCGGCCCGCTCGGAGCCGGAGGGCGTTCGAGGGTCCACGAGGAACCGCAGGCCGTCCGCCGTCGTGACCTGGACCGATTCACCGTGCCCCGCGAGATGACGCTCGACGCGCAGGGCAGGAGTGGACGGCACGGCCTCCAGGAAGGCTTCAAGGCTCTCCGTTTCAAACCCCAGGCTCACGGTGCCGTCCGGGTAGTCGCCTTCGGCCGCGTGGAGAGCGACCCGCCCGCTGCGGAATCCGAGGACGGTCCACGACGGGTCGTTGGTCAACCGGACTGCGCCGAGGCACTCCAGCAGGGCAAGCCACTCGTCGCAGTGTGTGGTGTAGACGATAGGCCTGACGGTCAGTTCGGGGATCATGGCTTCTCCTTCAAGTATTCCGACAGGGCGTTCTCCACGAGGGCTGAGAGCGAGACGCCCTCATCCACCGCGCGATGCTTGACGGCTTTGATCAGCTCCGGAGGGAGGTAGACGTTGAACTGCACTTTCGGCTGTTTCTCTGTCATGCGAGCATGCTAGCAAGTTAGCCGTGCGAATGGGAAGAGTCTTGGGGACCCTCGATCGTCAGGTGAGTCCTGGGCGCGGCTCAGCGCGCGCCCACCCGCCCCACCCACCCCACTCGGCGGCGTCGATCACGCAGAAGCGGTTGCCTTCGGGGTCCTCCATGATGAGGTAGTCGGCGTCGTCAGGCCTGCCCGCCCAGTGGACGAGGCGCGCCCCCAGCGTCTCGAGCCGTTCGACCTCCACCGCCTGGTCCTCTGCGTACAGGTCGAGATGGAGGCGCGGCGGCAGCATGCGGTCCGAGGGCGAAGCGTCCAGCGACACATTGGGGCCGCGCCCGTCAGGGGAGTGGAGCAGGACGAAGTCGTCGCCTGGCGGCTCCCTCACCACATAGTGGAGCGCCGCGGACCAGAAGGCGGTCTGCGCGGCCAGATCGCGAACACGGAACACCACCGAACCGATGACCAGCATGATTCGAATCTAGGCTTCACGAGCGGGGGATCCAAGGCCAGGGCAGCACCTTCTGGCCAGCAGAGGCCTTGTCCGCTGGGCACGGGACTGCCAGACTGGGCCGCTATGGAGGGCTTGACCTGGGCGGAGACCGATGAGATGTTCTGCGCGTCCACCGTGCTCCTCGAGGGAGTCAGTGATGTCGCGGCCGTACGGGCGGTCGCCCTCCGCCTCGGCGTCGATCTCTCGTCCGTGCATCTGGTCGATCTCGGAGGAGTGACCAACGTTCGGCGGGTCCTGCTGGAGATCGTCCACACCAGGCCCGAATCCGACGTTCTCGGTCTCTGCGACGCCGGCGAGGTGCGCTTCGTGCTGTGGGCACTGGAAGCGGCAGGCCTCGGAGTGGCTCACGAACGTGAGCTGCCCTCCCGAGGGTTCTTCGTGTGCCACGCCGACCTCGAGGAGGAGTTGATCCGCGCTCTGGGGACGGCCCGGACGGTGGCGGTCATCGAAAGACTCGGGCTCGGGCCCAAGCTCGCCACGCTGCAGCAGCAGCCCGCGTGGCAGGGCCGGCCCCTGGCCGACCAGCTTCACCGCTTCTGCGGGGTCGCGTCAGGACGCAAGGAGCTCCTGGCCGGTGCTCTCGCGGCCGAACTGGAGCCGAGCGAGGTCCCGGATCCTCTCAGACGACTGGTCGAGAGGATGGCCCGGGCCTGATTCCGGCGTCCGGCACGGCGTTGCCGGTCGACCCCGCCAGGATCCCCAGAAGCTTCAGCGACTCCTCGGCCGGGCTGCCCGGCTCCGCCGTGTACAGGAGGATGCGGTGTCCCGAGTCGTCGGGGGAGTCCAGCACCTCGAACGACAGCTCCAGTTCACCCAGCTCGGGGTGCTTCAGCAGCTTGACGCCCGAGACGCAATTCTGCACGGGATGCCGGGACCAGAGCCGGGCGAACTCCTCACTGTGGAGCGTCAGTTCACCGATCAGCGCGGCCAGCGCGCCGTCGTCGGCCCGTCCCGCCAGCAGGCGCAGCGATGCGACGGCGCGGGACGCTTCCTCGGGCCAGCGCGAGTAGAGCTCGCGCGTGTGCGGGTCGAGGAAGAGAAGCCGGTGCAGATTAGGTCTCGTCTCCGGCACGGCAGGCGCCTCGAAGTCCAGATGGCCCGCCACCAGGCGGTGCCCCAGCGGATTCCACGCGAGCACGTCGCCGAGACGGCCCAGGACGACGGCGGGCACTCCCGTCATGGCCTGAACCAACCGGATGGTGCCCGGCCGGGCTGCATCCGGGCGGGCCGGCCTGCGACGGCCAGGCCTCTTCGTCGGCCGGGCCAGATCGAACAAGTGGATCCGTTCGTCGGCACTCAGGCGGAGGGCCCGGGCCAGAGAGTCGAGCACGGCATCCGACGCATTGGTGCTGAGACCTTGTTCCAGCCGGGTGTAGTAGGTCAGGCTCACCCCGGCGAGCATCGCCAGCTCCTCGCGCCTCAGCCCGGGCACGCGCCGCACCCCGTGGTGCAGCAGGCCCACGTCATCCGGCTGGATGCCGGCGCGGCGGAGCCGAAGGAACTCGCCGAGTTCGCTCTGAGGATTCATGGAAGCCATTCTGCCCCGTGGAGAGGCGGCTGTCCTGTCCCTGGGAGTGCTAGGCAGGGCCGGGTCTGGTTGCGATCCGGCAACCGCCGCACAGTGAAGGCACCGCCACCTGAGGCGGGATCGACCCCACGAGCAAGGAGCCATGGCATGACCATTCCCTCGGGACCGCACACGGACAGCGGGACGCCCGCCGCCACACCGGACGGCGGTGCGAGCCCAGGCGGCGGCGACACGAGCACCACGATGACCCGGCACCAGCGAATTGCGCTCGTGGTGCTGCTGACAGCGGGCTTCACGCTCGCCGTCGACTTCTCGATCCTCAACGTCGCGCTTCCGGTCATCGGCAGAGAGGTGGGCTTCGCGCTGGAGAATCTGCAATGGATCGCCACGGCGTTCTCGCTGTGCGCGGCCGGACTCACGCTGCTGTCCGGACGGGTCGCCGATCTGCTCGGCCGACGCCGAGTGTTCTTAACCGGCATGGCGCTTCTCGGCATCTCATCGCTCGCCGGCGGGATCGCGTCCGAACCGGCACTGCTCCTGGCGGCCCGGGTGGGGCAAGGCGTCGCCACGGCGCTCGTGATCCCGTCCGCCCTGGCGCTGCTCCTCGCCGCCTTCGAGGAGGGCCCGCTGCGGGAGAAGGCCCTGGGTCTGAACGGCGCGCTCATGGCGGCGGGGTTCACCACGGGAGCCGTGCTGGGCGGCCTCCTGACCGACATTTTGAGCTGGCGCTGGGCCTTCTTCCTCAATATCCCGGTGGCCCTCGCCGTGCTGATCGCCGGTCCGCTGGTACTCCACGAGAGCCGTCCGGCCAAGCGGCAGACCCTGGATGTGCCCGGCGCGATCACCGTGACGCTCGGCCTGTTCGCACTGGTCCTCGGGCTCACTCAGGCCGCCGAGACCGGCTGGACCTCACCCTTCACGCTCCTCGCGCTGGGGGCCGCAGCCGTTCTGTTCTTCTCCTTCGTCCTGGTGGAACGGCGGGCCGCCGCACCTCTCGTGCCCCTATGGCTGGTGCGCCGTCCGGCCATCGCGTGGGGTAATCTGGCCGGTCTGATGGCCTTCGCCACCGAGACGTCCCTCGTGTTCCTCCTGACCCTCTACCTGCAGCGTGTCCTCGGGTACAGCCCGCTCGGCGCAGGGTTGTCCTTCGCGGTCCTGGGTCTCGGCACCGTCCTGGGTGGTCTCCTGGGGCCCCGGGCGATCGCCCGGTTCGACACCAAGGGGGCGTTGGCCGGAGGTTTCGCCGTGCAGGCCATCGCCACCGGCATCCTGGTGCTGCTGCGTCCGGAACCCGGGTCGATCATCCTCCTTCTGATCGCGACCTTCGTCGGCGGAGTGGCCAACCTCGTGGTCATCGTCGGCTTCACCGTGACTGCGACCTCGGGACTGCCCGACAGCGAGCAAGGCCTCGCCACCGGTCTGGCGACCATGAGCCAGCAGATCGGGATCACGCTCGGGATCCCGATCATGAGCGCCATCGTCACGGCACACCTGGCCGGAGCGGGCGCCGGGGCCGCCGGACCGGACGCGATCCTGGGCGGCCTCTCCACGGCCATCATCGTCAACGCAGGCGTCTGCCTGGCGATGGCCGTCCTGCTCGCCGTCTTCCTGCGGCGGCCCGCTGCACGCGAACAGACTGTGAACTGACCGACGACGACGGCGGCGCCGCACCTTGCTCACGGCCGGCGGCCCGCCGTCGTGCACGGTCAGCTCACCCGGTAGGCGGTGTAGCGCACGGTGTCCGCGTCACGCAGACCTGACGCGATGAACAGGGACCGTTCCAGGTGGGCCCACCGCGGCGTCGACGTCTCGATCGACACGGTCGTCCGGAAGTAGAACTGGTCCGGACCGGGCTGATCACCGCGGGCCAGGGCTTCGGCTGCTTGAGGACTGGGGATACGGAGACCTTCGGCGTGGAGATACAAGAGGTCGCCGTCCTCGGTCCGGGCGCTGTAGCGGGCATCGATCTCGCAGCCGCCGTCCGGACGGATGCGCTGCCAGTCCGCGCCACCTTCAAGGATCTCCGCCACCAGCTCACCGGAGATTTTCCCACCGAGGATCGGCACCACGCGGCGGTGACCGGCGCGGGTGACGCCATAGTCGGCCGGTGCGCCGACCCTCACTTCGACATCGAAGGCCGCTTCCAGGCCGGGTACGGGAGACAGCACTGTCATGATGTGACCCCGGAGTCCGGCGCACGGCCACCCGCGGCGACCAGGTCCCGCAGCGTCTCCAGCACCGGAACCGCCGCGACGAGGACTTGCTGATCCTCGGGGGTCAAACGCGCGACCGCCTCCAGGATCACGGTCGTGGACGTGGCGTCAAAGGACTCGAAGTGGAGGAGTGCGTCCTCGGAGGCACGGACCTGAACTCCGCGTCCGTCCTCGGGGCTCGGGCGCCGGCTGATCAGTCCCGCCCGCTCCATGGTGGCGAGAAGGTTGCTGACGCTGGACTTGCTGAGGCCCAGTGTCGTGGCGAGTTCCCCGGGCGATATCGCGGTTCCGCGCGGCAGGGCGCGCAGGATCTCAACCTGGGCATCCGGGATGTCGGGCAGATCGGCACGGGCGCGGGTCACGGTGAGCAGGGTCCGGCGGAGCGGCGAGACGACGGCGGCCAGTCGTGCGGCGTCGACGATCATGCCCCGGCTCCCACACTCAGCGAAGACCGCGCATTGAGCTGCTCCGGGTGGAAACCTGCGGCACGCTTGTAGGACGCCGCGATCTCCTCGAGCTCCTCGGCCGGGATCACGTCATGGATGTCCTCAAAGCCGTCGGGAGCCCGCTCGTAGGCCAGATGCATGACACGTTCCGGACCGGTCTGCCGGGTCATCTCCAGAAGTTTCGCCGTGACGGGGCGGCGATCCTCCTCGTAGCGCTGCAAGGCATCCTCGATCGTCGCCGCAGTCGCGAGGTGATGGGCCAGCGTGCGGGCGTCGAGGATGGCCTGGGAACCCCCGTTGGACCCGTTCGGGTACATGGCATGGGCGGCGTCCGCGAGGAGCGTGGTCCTGCCGATGCTCCAGCGGGGAAGTGTATTGCGGTCCACCATGGGGTACTCGAGGATCTCCTCGGCACCGGCGATGACACCCGGCACGTCGAGCCAGTCGAAGGACCAGCCGCGGAACAGCTCGGCGATGGGAGCGGGGTCGACGGCGCGGTTCCAGTCGGCGTCCGCCGAGCCGGCCACGCGGCGCTCGGCGATGAAGTTCACGCGTTGAGTGCCGGTCGCCGGGTCGAGTGGTTCGAGAGGGTAGGCGACGAACTTCTGCTCGCCGTCGCCCGCCATGATCATGGTGCGGCCGTCCAGGAAAGGGGCGACTCGCGCCGTTCCGCGCCAGAGCGTGAGGCCGCTCCAGACGGGCGCGCCGTCTTCGGGATAACGGAGGGCGCGCAGGGCCGAGTGGATGCCGTCCGCGCCGATCAGCACGTCGGCGTCCACGTCCACCGGACCGTCCGCGGTGTCAAAGGTGGCGGTGACGCCGTCGGGTCGGTCCTGGAGCGCAGAGAGTCGGTGCCCCGTCCAAACCACGTCACCCAGCCGCTCCCGGACCGCTTCGTAGAGAGCGAGCTGCAGGCGACCGCGGTGCACGGACAGTTGGGGCCAGCGGTATCCGGCGGCCAGCCCGCGCGGCTCGGACCAGATCAGTTGGCCATGCCGGTTGAAGTAGCTCAGCGCCTCCGGTCCTACGCCGAGGCTACGGATCCGCGCGCTCAGGCCCAGTTCGTCCAGCTCCCGCACGGCATGGGGCAGCAGATTGATGCCGACTCCCAAGGGCCGGATCTCACGGCTGCGTTCGTAGAGAACGACGTCCCGGAGGCCTGCCGCCTCGAGACTGAGGGCGAGGGCCAGGCCGCCGATGCCGGCCCCTGCAATGGCGATGCGCATGAAGACTCCTTCGTCTGTGATCTGCACCACGGGTGATGAAGATAGTTTTGCATCTGAACTATTTTGCCGCAAGAGGCGAGCCGGGGGAGAGGGGCGGGCACCACGGAGCCCCGGACACCAAGGTGGTGTCCGGGGCTCTGTCAGGGGTGATGGCGACCGGTCTAGAGCGACGGCGGCGTGTGCCAGATCCGGTCGATGTAATCCCGCATCGAGCGATCGGAGGAGAAGAAGCCGCAGCGCGCGACATTGAGGATGGCGGAACGGGTCCAGGCGTCCTGGTCGGCGTACGCGGCATCCACGGTGCGCTGAGCTTGGAGGTAGGAACCGTAGTCCGCCAGCACCATGAAACGGTCGTCGTAGAGCAGATTGGAGACGATCGGTTCGAAGGTCGAGCGGTCACCGCCGGAGAACGCGCCGGACGCGATGAGGTCCATCGCGCGGCGGAGATCCTCATTGCCCTGGTAGAACTCACTGGGCCGGTATCCCTTGGCCCACAGCGCCGCGACTTCCGGTTCGGTCATGCCGAAGAGGAAGAAGTTGTCATCGCCCACGAGTTCACGGATCTCGACGTTCGCGCCGTCGTCCGTGCCGATGGTGAGGGCGCCGTTCAGGGCGAACTTCATGTTGCCGGTGCCCGAGGCCTCCTTGCCGGCCAGCGAGATCTGCTCCGAGAGGTCGGCAGCAGGGATCACGCGCTCGGCGAGGGTGACGTTGTAGTTGGGTGGGAACAGCACCTTGAGCCGGCCCTCGACGCGCGGATCCTCGTTCACGACGGATCCGACCGCGTTGATGAGGTGGATGATCCGCTTCGCCATCGCGTATCCCGGGGCGGCCTTCGCCCCGAAAATGAACGTGCGTGGGGTGATGTCGGATGCCTTGACCCGGCCGGACTGCACGCCCTCGTACAGCGTGACGATATGCAGCACCTGGAGCATCTGCCGCTTGTATTCGTGCAGACGCTTCACCATCACATCGAGCAGGTGGCCCTCACCCACCACCAGGCCGTCACGGAGCATCAGCTCATCGCGGAGCCGGTCCTTGTTATGGGCCTTGACCTCGGCGAATGCCGCGCGGAACGCGGGATCCTCCGCGTGCGGCTCAAGCTCTCTGAGGCGGTCCAGGTCCGTCTCCCAGCCGGAGCCGATCGTGTCCGAGATGAGGGAGGAGAGCCCCGGGTTCGCCAGGCGGAGGAAGCGGCGCGGCGTCACGCCATTCGTGACGTTGGTGAACTTGCCGGGGAAGAACGCCGCGAAGTCGGGCAGCACCTTGTCGCGGAGCAGCTGGGAGTGCAGCTCGGCGACGCCGTTGACCTTGGATCCGGCGACGGTGGCCAGGTAGGCCATGCGGACGGAGCGTTCCGGGTGCTCGCCGATGATCGACATGTTGCGGATCCGCAGCTCGTCGTCGCCGAACTGTTCCCGCACCGCTAGGAGGAACTCCTCGTTGATGCGGTAGATGATCTCCAGATGGCGGGGGAGCAGGCGCCCGAGCAGGTCCACCGACCAGACTTCCAGGGCCTCCGGCAGGAGGGTGTGACAGGTGTAGGCGAAGCACTGGCGGGTGATCTCCCAGGCTTCGGCCCATTCGAGGCCCCGCTCGTCCACCAGGACGCGCATGAGTTCGGGTACCGCGATCACCGGGTGGGTGTCGTTGAGCTGGAAGATCACGCGCTCGGGCAGGTTCTTCAGGTCGAAACCCTTGGCGAGCTGGCGGTCCAGGAAGTCCCGGATCGAGGCGGCCACGAAGAAGTACTGCTGCTGAAGGCGCAACTCCTTGCCCTGCGGGGTCGAGTCCTCCGGGTACAGCACCTTGGAGATGTTGGACGCGAACGTCTGGGCGCGCACGGCCTCCGAGTACTCGCCGGAGTTGAAGGTGCGCAGATCGAAAGCGTTGGTGGCTTCCGCACTCCAGAGGCGCAGGGTGTTGACGCGGCCGTTGCGGTATCCGGGCACCATGTAGTTGTAGGGGACAGCCTGGACGTCCCACGCCGGGATCCAGCGGGTTTTCTGAGTGCCGTTGTCCTCGTAGGTTTCGGTGTGGCCGCCGAACGAGATGGTCTGAGCGGCTTCGGGGTGCGGGAATTCCCAGGGGGAGCCCATGGCCAGCCACTGATCCGGTTGTTCAGCCTGCTGGCCCTCGACGAACGTCTGACGGAAGATGCCGAATTCGTAGCGGATGCCGTACCCGATGGACGGGACGCTCATCGTGGCAAGGGAATCGACGAAACAGGCCGCGAGGCGGCCGAGACCGCCATTGCCGAGGCCCGGTTCGACCTCAAGGCGGCGGAGCTCATCGATGTCGATGCCGCAGGAGGCGAGGGCTTCGGTCGCGATCTCATTGAGGCCGCTGGCCAGGAGGTTGTTGTCGAGCTGCCGGCCCAGGAGGTACTCGGCGGAGAGATAGCAGACGCCCTTGGCCTGGCGCTCATGCTGGCGTCGCTGGTCCTCCAGCCAGCGGGCCATGAGGTAGTCCCGCACGGTCTGCGCCAGCGCCAAGTAGCGGTCGTTATCGCTCGACGTCGACAGCGCCACGCCCTGACGGAAGTTCAGGTTGTTGAGGAATTCTTGGACGAACCCGTCCACGGTGCTGGCGGGTGGGGCCACCGGCCCGAGTGCGAGCGGGTGAGAAACAGGAGTGTCAGACATGGCACGACGCTATAGGACGCAGGTGTCCGCGAAAGTGTCTGTCGAGAATATTTCGGGCGGCTGTCATGTAACGATCCAGGTGAGCGCCGAATGATCAGAAAGGCGCAGGGGAGGGGCGTGGTGGGCACAGGCGGGGCCTCTCAACGCGTTCAGGACACCGTTCGGGTGCTGACGAGGACGACGCCGTCGCGGTGATCGATCCGGTCCGGAAGGTAGCGCAGCACCACGCGCTGCCCGACGGAGAGGCTGCCCTCAATGGACTGGATCGTCCGGCGCATCCGCCCCTCATGATCGGCGAAGACGACGGTCACCACAGCACCGATCGTGTCCTCTGAGCCTTCCTGGCCCTGCCTCAGCCATGGCTCCGAGCTCTCGACGACGCCGATCGCCTCACGTCCGGAACGCTGAACCCGACGGCGGCGCCTCGCCTGGCGGATGAACACCGCAGCCAGGAGTCCGATCACCTCAGCGACGACCACCCATACGGCGACGTCGAAGAATGTGTCAGGCCAGAGCGCATGCACCGCGACAAGTGATCCGCCGATGATCACGAGCACACAGACGAGAGCGATCCAGCTGACACCGACGGACGTGTCAAGCGTGATGTCTCGGTCGGCGGTCATCGAAGAACTCTCCACATCTCTGCCGCGGCGTTCCATGAGCAGTCGTGGAGTCAGGCTAAGCGAGAATGCCGCGCGCGACCAGAGCTTGGTCGGCTACTGCTGTGGAGATGCCGACGTCGCCGCAGCAGCTACACGACTGTCCGTTCTCGATTTAGTTGGTGTATGTCACCTATTAAATACGCCAACTAAATTGAGAGGAAATTCTCGATTTGTAGCAAGATATATGGTGATTCCGTAGCAGTCGATTGAACCGGGTCAATGGTGTCGTTCCGCGGGCTCGACAGAGCACCCTCGGGAGGTCCAATCCAGACGGTGCATGAGCGCACTGAATAGCCTGTGTGCGTGGCTGCTCGATTGACCGCCTACGTGAGGTCTGGTTTACATATCAGACAGGCCTCAACGTCACTCTGACCTTCCGCCTCGGGGAGGCAAAATGAACTTTCTTGCGCCGTGCGGTCGTGTGCTGGCGAGCCAAGAGTGGATTGAGCATGCTGTTAGAACCGCGCATGCGCACAGGTCGTGACGGCTTCGGGCGCATTGAACCACAACGGTGTACTGCAGCACCTGTTGGCTGGAGCCGGATAGACGTGTCGGCTCTATGCAGTTTGAGCTTTCCGGGGCTGGCGGAGTCCGGCCAGCAAGACCAGGACGAGGATGCCCATGGTGCACGCGATCATGGGGGTGAGAGGTGCACCGAGAAGAGTGTCGGCGGCGAGAACGATTGCGGGCAGGGCGGAGATGATGAAAGCCGACGCCAATGGCTTGGCCTTGGTGATGCCCCACTGCAAGAGCAGGATCGGGAGGCTGATGCCGATCACGGAAATGCCGGCGGCGCCGATGAGCGTCTCCAGGCGTTGGTGGGTGTCGATGATGGTGGGTAAGGCGATGGCGCCGCAGAGGACCCAGGCCAGGTGGAACCGTGCGGCGCTGATGCTCAGGGCGTCGATTCCTCGGCCGGCCAGGCGACGGGAGATCAATAGCACGCCAGCTGCGCAGGCTCCGGCTATCGTGCTGAGCAAAATCCCGGCGATTTTCAGGCCCGGGTCAACGGTGGCGACGCCGAAGACAGCGACAGCGACGGCTGCAGCCGCGAGGAGCACGATGGTCGGGTGTAGGAGTGTGCGGGGCTTCCGAGTGGTGCCCAGGAGCGCCATGGCGACCGCGATAGGGCCGAGGCCGGTTTCGATGACGCTCGCGGCGGTTGCCGGGATGAGTGTGGCGGCGACGTAGAAGCAGGCGAATGCCCCGGCGGTGACCAGATTCAACACAATGACCTCGGCACGGCTCATCCGGAGGGCTTCCCCGGCGCCGGACGGGGTCCGCTTGGCGGAGGTGACCTTTGCTATCACGCCGATGAGGGCGGCGAGGAGGAATGCGGTGAAGGTGGAGTATGTCCCGAGTGCCGGGGAGATGGTGTGTGAGACCAAGGCGGTTCCAATGCCTTGCCAGATGACGGCGACGGCGACCACGGCGGCGCCCGCGCTGGCAGAAGTGGTTCGCATTCGTTGTTTGGGGGTGGTGGTCGTTGATGCAGGTGATGACATGAAGGTGGTCCTTGTAAGGCCTAGGTGTGAGCCGGCTGCCGGTGGGCGTGCCGGGTCTGACGAGGGGTGTTGAGCTGATTGATGACGCGTTCGGCTTGAACGACCGCCGTCCGGACATAGTTGACCACCGGGAACCGCGAGCCAGTGGGAGCTCCGACTGCCCACACCCGGTTCCTGGCGGCGCCGGGCATACGAACACTCAGGTCCACCGCGATTGGCAGGACGCCGGCTGAGGAGGTGGCGGTGATGCCATCATCGGTCAGCGTCCAAGGCGATCCTTGATGGCCGAGCGCGCTGACGACGGCATCGAACGATTCATCTCTCCCGGGGCCCCAGCTTGCTATCCAGCGCCTGTCCTCACGGCGTAGCGAGTGAGGCGTTCCACGAACACTGATCAAGCCCTGTTCGGCGCCTGTGAGCAACGCTTGGGCGCTTTCAGCCGGGATGGCCGAAACGTACCGGTTCAGGTAGCGGGCAGTGATCGCCTTGAGGCGCTTGACTGTGGCTTCAGGCAGTGCCGGCCAGAGAAGGTTCGCCTGTTCGATCATCGGACCCACCAAGTCTTGCCACTCACTCCGCCCCGTACGGGCCGCGTCCAACTCCTGGCGAAGCAGGGACAGCGGGTCCTGCGAGAGGGATTCTCCCGGATCTATAGCTCGGGGGAGTGAACTGAGAATGTGACGCAGGAACTTCTCGGGGTGTTCCGAGGCGCACAGAAAATCGATGAATGCACTGTGCTCAGTATCGGGCGCACTCGTCCCAGCCCAGTGGAGCGCAAGGTCTGTCCTGACAGAGGGAAGCTGCCCCGATCGGCTCACCATCATCGTGGAGGCCTGATTCTTCAGGCATGTCTTGACGGCATCCACAGCGGAAAGCTTCGAGCCCAAGATCAAAACACGGGCACCGGGGTTGGCGGTGAGCACCTGAGTGAACTCGGTGGAGTACGGAGTGGTGAAGTATCCCTCGGAAGGTTCTGACGGTAGCGCAGACAGCGTCCGGGGCCGGCCCGGGCCAGTGCACAGGATCACGTGATCAGCTTCTATGACTGCGTCGGAGGCGAGGGCGATTCGCGGCCGGCCGAGCGGTTCCTGGGTGATGCCGGTCACCGTATCCCGGATGTTGTTCACTACAGTTCCGCGTTCGTCGAAGCGGCGAAGAGCAGCATCGAAAGTCTCCGCGAGGTAGCTGCCGAAGACACTGCGACCGGTGAAGGTCGCGGATGTGTCGATACCTCGGCGGGCGAGCCAGCTCGTGTAGTGCTGCGGGTCGCCAGGAATGAGTGACATCGTGTCGTTGCTGGTGTTGGCCAGATGCCACTGGGCTGCCCCGGTGAAGGCTTCGGAACAGCCAGGGACGTCCTGACTGATGATCGAAATCTCGGTCGGGTTTGCTGTGAGCAACTGGTGAAAGACCGCAGTGCCAGCCACTCCGGCACCGATGAGTGCGATATGCATAACAGTTCTCCCTCAGACGTGAGCGGGAGTGGCCGGCGCCATCGTGAAAAGAGCCCCGTCAAGTTCCATCAATCGGGCCTGCTGCAGATCCTGAACCACTTCCTCCGTGCTGGGGCCGGAGAAGAAGACCAGCCCGTGGGATGCCGTGGTGACCCGGTTGTAGAGATCGACGATCTCGCCCGGCGCCGGCTGTCGGGCCACCAGCGAGAAGGAGGGGAGCTGTTCCAGCAGCTCCCAGTGCGTGCTGACCAGGACCCCGGAATGGGTGGGCTGGGGCATGTGCCAGGCCACGCAGTGCTCTGCCTGGCCACGATCCTTGACAGCGGCGGCCTTCCGAACACCACCGGCGATGCAGTCGGCCCACAGCGATATCTGACTGAACCCGCGCGCCGGAAGGTAGACCTCGTCCGGGACCACCGGGCCCATGGATCGGCCGTTGTACTCGATCAGAACCCAACCCTCTGGAGTCAGACGCATTTCAGTATGCGAGGCTCCGAAACGCACCCCGAGGGCGTCGTTGACCGCGAACGCGAAATCTCTCGCCGTTTCGAACAGCTCGCCGGACTCCGGCAAGGTGATCGCATTGTAGATGTGGGGCCGGCCGTCCTGCTCCAGCAGGCCGTAGACGAAGAACTCGGTGACGAGGTGTTCGGCATCGGTGGTGACCGTGTTGACGAAGTACTGTTCCCCAACAATCCGTTCTTGGACAATGCAGCTCGTGTTCCGAACACCCAGGAGGTTTACCTTGCCCAGCAGGCCGGAAACGACCTCACGGATCTCCTCCTCAGAGTGGCAGATGATGCACGAATCGCTGCCGGCGCTGGAGGCCGGTTTGACGACCACTCCATTAGCCAGGCGCGCCACTTCGGGCCGGATAGCCTCAATCTGATCGACCGAAGTGATCCGCCATGACTGCGGTACCCGAAGGCCAGCCTGACCGCAGGCCAACACCATCGCGTCCTTGTCCCGGCGCGCCCAGATCAGCTCAGGATCGTTGCACGGCAGCCCCGCTCGCGCAGCCAGCACCTCAGCCGCCACGACCCCGTAGTCGCTCCCAGCAATAATGTGATCAAAGCCACTGGTGAGAGCCAGTCCCTGAAGGGCGGTTTCGACCACGGTCTCCGTCCAGGCCTCCGCCGCCGCGGCGGGTTCATCTTGGAAGTACGACAAGACATCATGCCCTTGTTTCTCAAGGTGAGAGACGAGCTCTGGACCGCTGGAGAGCGGATCAATGACAAGTACACGCACAACATTCCCCAATGTTTGAAAAACGCCCGGCATCTGCCAGAACCTTGCCGGAGGCTACGTGGGCCCGATGCGAGTTTCCAGTCAAGTCGTCAGGAGGAGCGAAACATACCCGAATAATGTGGCCTACACCACGCGTAGCGTCAGTTGCGCAAACCCCGGAGAAGCCGAAAGCTGGACATTGGTCCGAACAGGCCGGAGATCAACCGATATTCTCGGTGCATGAACAGCCCCGTCTACGTGATTCGGGTGCAGCTGGTCAAAGACGGGCCGGGCCAATTGCTGCCCATTGTGTCGATCGCCGTGTCGGTATTCTCAGTTGCCTTGACCCTGATATTTCGGCGTCGAGACCGGCCCCGTTTATCTGCCATGACAAACCGGGCGATCCCCGTTGGCCTTGGACGCAATGCCGAGGGGTCCGCGCGAATCTACGTGACAGTTACCAACAAGAGCCGCACCGCCACCACCCAGGTCTCACAGCTCACGCTCGAGCTACCCGACGGTGGCACCTTCGCTCATACTGAACGATGGCGTGCGGACGACGTGCTTCCGGCCGACCTTGGCCTGGGAACAAGCGTCAGGATCAGTAACCCGGTTCGAGGACCCGGGATAAGCCTGTTGAACGAGCAAGTACCAACTAGCTGGATCCGTGCCCGCGCGGTTTGCGGCCATCGAAGAACCGCGGGCCGGAATCAGAGAAAGCTCATAGAGACCGTGCGCGCCTACGCCATGGAACGCTCGCGATAGCTCCCCAAAGCCAGTCACTGAACTCAGGTATTGTCCTGATTATGAGCTCCAAACCCTCAGCCGGTCCCTATGGTTCCGCCGCTGATGTCCCATCGATTAGGAAGATGGCCGAACAGATCCGTCAACTGAGGGTTCTGAGCTTTGTCGTTCCTCGTGAGCACCGGCGCGAGTTGAGGGCTCTGCAGGAACAGCATAGACAGCTCACAGCTTTGGTTGACTCCTTCTACGAGGCTGTGGGGGAGCGGAACTGGGTCTTCACCGGCGACCTAATCCCCTCCGAGATTGAGAAAGTTCTCGATCGGGAGCAGGCAGCCGACCCGGCAGGCATCGAGGCCCGGCTCATTGCGTACTACAAGGCCGAGGATCACATTTCATCTCCACTGGGTCGGCTGAACCGGTTCCCGGCAATGAGAGATCGTATGGTGCTGCTGAGGAAGGCCTTGTCCGATTACGAAGCAGGCCGCTACTACAGCACCGTGTTCGTGATCTTGGCGGTCATGGATGGCTTTGTAGGTGAATTCGAAACTTCCGTCCGCAAGGGCTTGCACGCCCGCTCCGAAGAGGACATGGTGGCCTGGGACAGCGTCGCCGGCCACCACATGGGCCTGGGCCACGCGCACAAGTCGTTCCGGAAGAGCGTCTTCAAGACCGACCTGGCTGAAACCACGGAGCTGTATCGCAACGGAATCATGCACGGAACCTTGGTCAACTTCGACAACGAGATCATCGCCACCAAAGCCTGGAACAGGCTCTTCGCCGTCGCCGACTGGGCAGATGCGCGGCAACGAGAGCAAGAACCTGAGCAGGTCCCACCGACCTGCAAAGATGTTCTCGCGCAGCTTCGCCGCCAGCAGCAACAGCAGCAGCTACTTCAGGCATGGGAACCACGCGAATTCTCGCCCGAAGTGAACGAAGAATCCGAGGTCCTCTTGGCATGCACAAACTATTTGACGAAGTGGCACCGCCGGCAATGGGCGCCTGTGGGAGCCACTTTCATCGAATTCGGAAGCACCAAAGCGAGCTTGGGCAAACTGGCAGAAGAGGCTAAGTGGCTATACCAAAGTGAGAACCTAGAGGAATGGAACGTTCTTCTGGTCCGCCACGTCTCAGCAGCTGTTGCTGAAATTGATGTCGAACTACGTGTCAATGGCGTGCACCAGAGGGCAGTGCTGCGCTGGGTCCGAATTGGCCCGGACGGTCAGGTAGTGCTGGAGGACGAGCCTGGCCAGTGGAAACTCTCGCCATACGGGCCCAGAACATTCCTTACCTCGGATGCAAACTAGTACGGTTTGATTCGGATCCCTTCGCAGAGGCTTGTGCCCAGTGAGCCCGGCCTGAGAGTTGCGCAGACATCAGGAGTGGGGCGGTGGGCGCAGGGATACCCGCACTGCGACTCAAAGGCAGAGTGTGAAGGAACGCTGCAAAACATGCTCCCGCACTGACCTCGTCAGCCCCGTAATGCGCCGATAATCTACATTATGTCAACTAATAATCCGGACGCTGCCCTGGGCTGATCATCTCGCTCCTCCCTGACGCGACACGTCCCCCTCGTTCGCGGTGCGCTGAGACACGCCCTCCACGCGACGCTCTCACTGTTCAGCGAGTTCGACGCGTCAGTTCAGCGCGCACCATGCCGCCCGGCCGCCCATCGGCTTCGGCGAGCTTGGTTCCGTCAGCAGCAAAGACCGCAGAGTGACCGGCGGTCTCGTCAAAGCCCCCGCCCGTCGGCCCCGCGAAGCTGGCGATCGCGACCGGCGCTGCCAGCGCCCGGCTGATGACGAAGGCGCGTGCCTGACATTCGACGACGTCAGCGGCGACATCAACGACGCCGGCAGCATAGAGGTCGACGCCATGCGCCGCCATCTGCGCGGTGTGCTGGCTCTGCCCGGTATCGCGGCAGATGGCCAACCCGACGACCCAGCCGTCGACGTCGATGGTCGACGGGCCGGCGCCGGGAGTGAACCGTGTGAATTCCTCGCCGTGCAGCCAGGTCTTTCGATACACGACCGATACCCCCTCCGCGTCAACCCTGAGCGTGGCGATGGACAGGCGGTCGCCCTCCCCCACGGGCGCACCGACGAGCGCAACACTCCCCGTCTCCGCGCAGACATCGACAAGTTCCTGGAGAAGCGGGTCGTCCAGTTCAATGACGGGCGCGCCGAGGTCATAGCCGGTGAGAGACAGCTCGGGAAAGATCACGATCCGGCTGTCCGCAGCCCGGATGGAGTCGACGTGTGATGCGACGTTCGCCCTGAGGTCGTTCAGACGAATCACCGGTTGGGCGACGGCCACCCTCAACGTCGCCTGAGGCATTCGCCGCACTTCTGAGCTGCGGTTTTGGATGCGTGGATCAATGGGCGTGGCGAGCAGCCCCACGGTCTTCGTCACTCCCCCAGGATAACTGTGAGAACTGCCGGGCCGACACCGGCACCGTGCGGCCGGCCGCGCTCACGGCCGGAGCAGCAGATTCAGGCCAGCGAAAAGAAACGCGGCGCCCACAAGAGCCGATAAGACCCCGACCGTCAGCCAGGTGCCTGGAGACGTGGCATCCTCGATTGAATGTCTGGGCCGTATGCCCATGGCACGGAGCCGCCTGATGAACATCTCCATCCACTGACGATGCCTCCGGGAAACTGGCACTCGGCAGAGGGCTACGCCTGAGCCCATCAGGAGACATATCGCTCCGAATACTGCGAGACTTGCTCCTGGCGAAGGCACCCTGCTCCCCCTTCAGTGAGGCTGAGACCGCTGAACACAGTTCACGAGGGCGCAGCGGTCGGTCTCCGCCGTCGCGGACTAGGCTGTGCTCATGGCCGATCATATCGAGGTCGCGATCGTCGAAAGTCTCACTGACAACGATCTTCAGCAAGTGGAAGCGCTTCTCCCCCAGCTGTCCACCGGCGCGACGTTCGTCCGTGAGCGGGTGCAGTCGATGGTCGACACGCCAGGCGTCGACCTCTTCGCCGCGCGCGACGGCGGTCGGATCGTCGGCATGGCGACCCTGGTGACTTTTCCCCTGGTGACCGGTTGGCGCGGGATCGTCGAGGACGTCGTCGTCAGCGACCAGGCACGTGGACGCGGTATCGCCCGGTTGCTGCTTACTGAGATCACTGCGGAGGCTTCCAGAAAGCGCCTCCGCACCCTGGATCTCACATCCCGCCCATCGCGCGAATCTGCACTGAGACTCTATGAATCAGTAGGGTTCCGGCCCCGTGAAACGAACGTACTGAGATACTCACCGCCGCTGAACTAGAGCGACCGCAGGGGCCCGCACTCCCCCATCCCTACGGCACGACGCAACGTTCGCCCATGTGTCCAGACGCGACACCCGGGCATCGGATACACGACGCCGTTGCGCGTGACGAGGTCACCCGAATCCCCTGGAGCTCGTTGCGCGACTCTGGCGCATAGGCCTCATTAGGTCGACTGAACACTCACTCAATGGAGGCTCGTGTTGCGGCGCGTGAGGCAAGGATCACCGCGATCGTCAGGAACACCAACACCGCGGCAGTGGGGATGAGGGTCAAGGCGAGGGTGCCGATTGAAGGTGCCGCCAGGGCGAGAGCCCCGCCGGCAAAAGCACACAAACCTCCGACGATGAGGTACGGGCCTGCTGCGCGATGACCTGCTTTCCATGCTGCGTCAGACATCATGGTTGATGGAATGCGGATCCCGACGATGGGGTTCATCGGCAATCGCGCTGCCAATGCCAGGATCCCGCAGATGATAAATATTGCGCCGAGAACGGAAAGAATCGTCACTAGAGTGGCCGTTTCGCTTGAGGACATGTCTCTACCTGCCTTGATTAAAGTTCACACTCTTTCGTCTGCACCATTCAAGCTATCGCGGCATACTCCTTCCTCTCCAATTCCTGTGTATCGCTTACGGGGGTAGGCCGAAATCCCGGGAATGCAGCCAGTGCAACTGCCGCGATCATGATCAGGGAAAATGACCACAGCCCGATGACCGCGATGATGCCAGCATGCAGGAGGACTGAGGTGACGAATGCTGCTTTCCTGCGCTGCGGCCCTCCGAGGAGAAACACGGCGATCATGATCTCGATGAGAATAGGGGCCCAGGTGAGGACGGCAACTCCTAAGTCAAAGCTGCTGGCCCATCGGGCTACTTCTCCCACGATGCCTGAGCCGCCAAAGGAGGGATCTCGCACGAAGTAATACATGGCTGAGCCGTTCAGCCAATCTTCATGAGAGAGTTTTGAGATGCCGCTATCCAGATAGATGTATGCCATCTGCAGCCGTAGTCCGAGCCAGCCTGCCCAGCGGATCCCGGCGCTGTAGCGCGACAGCCGGGCGGTGTTGAAGACCTCTCCCCTGTTCGGCACCCATGCACACCACGCCCAATCGTCGATGGACATCAAGAACACCAGGCCCGAAACCAACTGGGCTACTTGCTCTCCGCCATCAGGTAGCCCGATTCCCACTGAGATGGAAAACGCGACCCACGCATGTAACAGGCTGCTGAGCGCGGGGACCACACCCAAAGTCACCAAGATGAGCACGCCTGACGCAATCCACGGCGCGAATGACTTATCGGGGGTGGAGTCAAGGCAGTACAGTCCGAGGTTCACTGGCGGCTTGCAGTATGTGGGGCGCCCGATTCCGGCGATCTCAGGAGTGAGCTGTTCCCATGGAGTGAACAAGACGACGGACAGGGTGGCGGCGGCTAGGAGTGCCCTGGCGGATTGAACTGGAATGGATGCTGATCTGAACCGCAGAATCTGCGCACCCATACGATCCACGACGTTCATCAGCACCTGACGCTCACCTTCGCTGCCTTGTCAGCCTTCCGCTCGTAGGGAGTTAATTCACGGTACGCATAGGGGACAACGTGAACTTGAACCAAGAGCCATTGCCTGCATAGGTTCGGGGCTCCCTTGGCTGAGTCCAAAACCTGCGCCTCTCCCGCCTTAGCCGCCGATACGCACTCACTATTCGTCGTCCCTCCGCAGTCGATCCAGTTCTGGATCTTGCCGGCATAGAGAGCTTTCTCCGTGTCGTAGGACCGTTGTATGCGAGAGATCCCGAACCCGTTGGCCGCCAATGACTGTGGAAGCGGATCCAGCCGATCGTCCTGATCCAGCCCCTCGGCCGTTGGGCGGAGGGCAATCAGCGCGGTTGAGTCAGGCTCCTTGGTGAAGAACGACCAGGATTCAGGCACGAACGCGACCGCCGTGACTTTCCAGGTCTTATCTTGGCTGAGGACTGTGGTTGGCATCGCTCCCAATACTCCAACGACGAGCGTGGCGATGATGATCGTGGCCATCGCCACGCCGGAGAGTGCAACGATCCGCGAGGGTTTCACCAGCAGCCCCCTGAATCAGCCCAACGACTTTGCAACGGCGAGTGCGTTCAGTTGCCGGTCATACGCTGTCGCGGTGCTGTCGGGGGTGTAGAGCACGAAGACAACCGCGCCGGCGACAGCGGCAACCGCCCCCAGAACGACGGCGGCCGCGGCGACGAAGGTGATGGTGTCGACGAAGTTGCTGACAGGGCCGTTGTTGTAGTCCAAGGGGCTCAGCGTGCCCTTTTGCGACCTCGACTCCTTGATGTGCTCGACCACCTTGTTGAAGTCGTCCGTGAGAACTCTAAGTCCCGCTTCGGCCCGGACCGGATCCCCCGACTGCACGGCTTCCGTCACTCTTTCGTGCAACTGGGGATCAGCTTGACGGAACAACTTCATCACGGCAGACACCGTCTCGGCGCTCGGATGAGTCCTGACGTAGCCGAGCTGCGTGGCAAGGTCAGGTCGTGCATCAAAAACGGGTCCCGCATGCAAGACGAAGAAGGAGATGACGTCCTGGTCGCTATACCGCAGGTTCGTTGTCTCTACCTTCTGGGTACCTGTTGCCGCTGCTGGACGATCATCCGCCGCTACAGCGTGGGCGCCTGAAGCGGTCAAGCCCACGGCCCCGATGACCGACGCGGCAAGTATTTCCTTGAACATGGTTCGCTCCGAGTGGTAGCAAAACGGATTAATCAGCACGATGGTGTTGCTGACCATGCGATAATAGCTCGTGTGCAAATGTAGGACAAGAACGCCAGTGTGTTGACTTTAGATACTTACCGTATGCAACTATCTCTCGGGTATCGCCGTTCTTAGAAAAAGTACGGGCTATAACCATTGTGGAAGGGAGAACTTGATGGAACGAGAAGAGCTGCCGGAGGATGGGCCTGAAGATGAGTCGACGCCTCCTCAGCTCCGAAAGCGGTATCTGATCTCGTCTGCCGCACTCAGCTCTATTGCTTTGGTCCTCTGCGCAACCGCATGGGCGGCTCTATTCGTCAATCCAAACGGATCGACCTCGATCATATCCGTGGAAGTGCCAACCATTGCATGGGTTGCCAGCATCTCCATGGTCACGATCTGTGTTCTTGCGCTATTTATCAGAGAATTGATGCGCAAAATACCCGAATCGCGTCAGAAGTATTTGCCAACGATCAGCTTCTTTCTCTCGGCAGCGGTGGTGCTAACTGGCATCTCCCTCGCAACGCCGCTATGGAGCAGAGATGCAGGGCCCGTACTGAGAATCTCGGGGAACTTTGCCGGACTAAGTGCATTCGCCGCTCTGATTTTTGTGAAACTCAGGTCAGTAGACCTGTCGCCGTAAGCAAACGAGCCCTGCGGCCCGCCCTGACCCTTCTTGGAGTTGCGGGTCGTCAACGTCACGGGGTGAGAGAATTGAAACAACCCGTAAAACCATTGCCATTCGCTGCAATCATCCTGTTCCCACTGATCGGAGTGGAAGCAGGTTCACTGATACGAGATGCCGACCACTTGCCACAGCATCTGCCGGTCTACATCGTTGTTGATGTCGTGGTGTTTTCTGTTCTGTACTTTGTCTGGAGCAAGGTCCGGGCGGCAAAGAACCGGCCTCGATCTTAGCGGGCTCTCATCAGACACGGAAGGAACGGGCGGCTGCGCGCTCCGGACTAAGGAACTTCTGGCAATCGGCGCCGGTTGGGTCGCGCTGCTCTCCATGCTCACGGTGATTGTCGTGGAGGTGCTGCAGGCGCACAGGGCCGATTTCGGCACCGAACCCCCTGCTGAAGCGCCAATAGATCGTCTTCATCGTGGCGGTCTCGATGGTGAGGGCTCACGTCAAGATCAATCTGCTCCCCGAGATCCGCGACTCTAAGCCGCCCGCGGCCCGAAGCGGGGCGAAATGTCAGACATTAGGCCATTCCGGGTAATCTGGCAGCATCGGCTGCCACAGCACTGTCTTGGCTTCATCCAGCGCGGCGCATAGTGCCGCGCGAATCTACAGAAGGTAGGAATCGTGGACCACCACATCCGCGCAACATACGACGCGATCCTCTCTCAACCGGCACCTCGAGATCTCGACTGGGATCGATTCGTCACGCTGTGGAAGGACATCGCAGACAAGGTGACCGAGGATCCCGGCGCCAGGCTCGCCGTGGACATCAATGGCCACCGTGAGGTGTTCCGCAGGCAGCACGACGGCCGCGTGTCGATCGAGGACATCGAGCTTGCGCGGCGCATCCTCGCCAAAACCCCTGATGACAAGGGCAGCGGACATCTCCTGGTGGTGACCATCGACGAACGCGCAGCGCGGATCCTGGACTTCGACCTTGCCACGCCCAAGGTGGTGGAGACCGAACACGATGTGAAGGATTCCAGCCCTGTGGCACACCACATGCGCACGGTGGAACGGCACACTGGCCGTGACGATGAGGCTGATCTCAAGGCGTTCTTCGACGAATTGGCCGAGACGCTCCGGCCGCTGGTCGCGTCGCAGACCTTCGTGCTGTTCGGCCATGGCGAAGGCAAAGCCAACACGGCTGCCGCCTTCATGGAACGCGCTACCGCGCATCACCCGGACGTCGCCAAACAACTCGCCGCGACCGCGCAGATCGACCTGTCAGCCGCAACGGACTCCGTCCTGGAAGCCAAAGCCAAGGAACTTACCGGACGCTGAGTCTCGTCCCTTGGGGTGCTCCTGGGTGTGAAGGTCAGGCAAGGCCACCGACCACCCAGGGAATCAGCACCCTCTAGGGCAGACGCTGCTTCCAGCGGAAGTGAACTGAGGGTGGGTAACAGCTTGGCTGCCGCTCACCCTCAGTTGGACCAGCGAATCTTCAACTGCACCGCGGGAAGCGGCACCCTAGCTTCGAGGACTCCGGAGGAGCCATCTGATCTCGGACAGGGGAACGTGTGCGCTTCGCCGCGAACCTTGCGCCCGTCGGTCAGGGAACCGACTACAGCGCTTCACCCCTGCAGGCAGAAATACGCCATCCCCAGCACTCCACGGTACCCATCCTCATAAGCAGCCCGTTGATCCTCGAGGTCCTGACGGACCTGCGCCGCGGCGGGATGGCCGGCATCGTGGGCTTCGAGCCACCGGGAGTATCTCGCACGGAACCCAGCCTCGAAAACGTCCCACTCCTCGAGGCTCGTCTCGTCGTCGTCAACCACCTCGAAACCGGCGGCAAGGATCTGCTCGCGCACCGCGTCCTGAGTGAGGAATTCGTCGTCTCGCCCCGACAGAGTCGCAGTGGCCGCCGGATGGGGCGGCGCCATCCAGATCGCCTCACCGTAGACGAGCCGCCCACCTGGACGGACCAGGCCACGCAGCGCCCTCAGGGCCGCGCCGTAGTCCAGGGGCTGGGCATCCTCCACCGGCGGCCCCCAGATCTGGCTCGCACCGATGCAGATGACCGCATCGGCCGCCGTGTTCCGGGCCTCCAAGCCAGACATGAGATCAAAAGCCACCCGTTCACCCAGCCCGCGACTCTGCGCTTGCTGGCGTGCCCGCTCGATGAACGCCGGAGACCGGTCCACTCCCCTGCCTCTCGCGTTCGGAACCGACTCCACGACGCGGAGCAGCAGCTCACCCCACCCGCATCCCATGTCCAGAACGTCCGTCGGCGCAGGGTCGGATAAGAAGGTCACCAGATGCGCGGCGCGTTCCTCCGAGAGCGGAGTCAGCCACGTCAGGGAGTCATGGAGGGGCGGTAGTTCCAGCGAAGTACTGTCCGTCACACCATCGATCCTCTCACGAGCCCTCAGGCCGTTCCCAGGTCATTGCCGGTCCAACTCTCCAACAGCGCGGCTCCCTCGCAACGCCACCAGCGCGGCCCTGACGGTGTCCCGGGCATGTGCGAGTTCGGCAATCCGCCCGTCGATGACGTCGAGCTGCTCCGCCAGGAGCGCCGCCTTCTCCCCCTCGCTCATGCCGTCCCAATGCGTCATGCGCTCCCGCATCCCCGTCAGGGAGAAGCCGGCCGCCCGTCCCGCAAGAATCAGTTCCACTCGGCGCTGAGCTTCCGGCGTGTAGTCCCGATAGCCGTTCGGCAATCGCCTCACCTGACCCGGGCTGAACATGTCCCGATCCTCGTAGAACCTGATCGCCGACGGCGTCACACCCGTGCGGCGAGCCAGTTCGCTGATCCTCATCATCCCCCCTTGACCTTCAAGTAACTTGAAAGTTTAGCGTCGATTCCGACAACCCAGTCCATGACTCAAGGAATTCCCCATGACGCACTTCCTCGCCGGCACAGCGGTTGCTCTGTTCTCCCTGCGGCTCCTGCTGTTCGTCCTCCTGCACGTGCTGCCCGGCGGCATCCACCCTGTCCACGACACCGTCAGCGATTACGCCGCATCTCCGGCGAAACGGACCAGGGCAGTCGCTTCCGCCGCATCGTGGACGGCGTCCTTGGCCTGGCTTTCGCTCGGCTTCGCCGTCATGTCCAGCACCTCCCGATCGGACACCACGCTGGGTGGCTGGCTGCTCGGCCTCGGCGTGCTCCTGGCGGTCATGCCCTTCGTGCCGACCGATCGCAGCGGCACCACCACGACCACGCGTGGCAGGATCCACCTGCTGTTCGCGATCGCCTGGTTCACCCTCGCCTACGCGACCATCACCCCCTTGAGCAGATTGATCGCCGGCCCAGCGGGCGCCGTCGCCGTGGTGAACGCACTGGATCTGATCGCGGCGATCTCGTTGACAGCGCTTGTCCTCGCCTTGCTCATCCGGCCTCTACGACGCCGGTTCTTCGGTCTCAGCGAACGCCTCTTCATCGTGGTGGTCACCGCTGCTCCGCTGGTGGCAGCAGCAGTCCTGGCCTCCACTTGAGTTTCGGTGGCAGCCGGCCACCGAACCTCACCGGTCCGATGAGCCGTTCCGGACGTCCCTGATACCGTCAGAGCTTCGGAACAGCGAAAGGGCAGGTCAGATGGACCATGACGGGATGGCATCACAGACCCTCCCAGGAGACCGCCTGACGGCAGGTCAGAGAACCTCCGTGGTGCTCGCGATCGCGGGCACGGTGGTCTGCTTCCCTGCGGCCCTACTGTTCGGCTTGGCGCTGGGCGCCTATCCCTTCCGGATGGAATGCACCCTCGAGACGCTTGGCTCGGGGTGCTACGAGGGTGAACTCGAGCTCAGCGGCGTCCTCCTCGCGCTGGTTTTCGTGCCGTTCTTCGTCGCGACGCTCGTGCTGGCCATCATCAACCGGAAAAGCCCACGGCGCGCAGCGACCTGGCTGCCGCTCATCGGGCTGTGCAGCGCGACATTCATCGCCGTCGCCGTCTACGCGGTGCTGATGGCCACGAGCCCTTCCCCCGGTCTGTGATGCCCCGGCGGCACCACTCCGCTCGGCCACGGCCCAGTAGCCTGGGGGCATGAGCCCAACTCCCCCATCCTTGCCGCCCGTCGACATCGCGCCGGGCTTCGTCGTCCGCAAGGCCGTCCGCAACGACCTGCCGTTTCTCATCGAGCTGCTGCACGACGACATGCTCGGTCAGACCCGCGAACGGCACGACGACGGCGCCTACCTCCGCGGTTTCGAAGCGGTCGACTCAGATCCGGCGCAGTTCCTCGCGGTCGTCGAAGATTCCGACGGCGCCCTCGTCGGGTTGATGCAGCTCAGCCTGATCCCGGGGATTTCCCGGGGCGGGCGCCTCCGGCTCAACATCGAAGGCGTCCGCATCGCGTCGACGCTGCGCGGACAAGGAGTGGGCTCCGCCATGATCTCCTGGGCCGTCAAGTACGGACGCCGGAACGGAGCCGGGCTCGTCCAGCTCACGACGGACGCCCGCAGGACCGACGCCCAGCGCTTCTACACTCGGCTGGGATTCGTGGCGAGCCACGTCGGCATGAAGCTCGACCTGGACTGAACCCGCGTTCTAGCCGGCGGCTCCCACCAGGAACTTCTTCAGCAGCGGGCCACTGGTGTCGGCGCCCAGTCCGCCGTCCTCGACGAAGACGGCGACGGCGAGATCGCCGTGCGTCGCCACGATCCAGGCGTGAGTTTTGGGCGGGTTGTCCGTGCCGAACTCGGCCGTGCCGGTCTTCGCCCCGACAGGAGCGCCAGGGACGTCAGACAGGAATCCCGCGTGGCCCGACGTCACGACGGCCCGCATGAGGTCCTTGAGCTTCACCGACTCCGCCGACGTAATCGGCTTCTCGATCGGCGCCGCCGTCGTCGAGGGTGACGGCGAACCGCTCGCAGTGGCCCCGGGGGTGACCGCGGCCTCCTCCCCGAGCACCAGCTTCGGCGTGACCGGCGCGCCCTTGCCGACCGATCCGGCCATGACCGCTGCCGCCAGCGGCGACATCAGGACCTTGCCCTGCCCGATCATGGAGGCGGCGTGCTCCGTGCCCTCCGCCGCGGCGGGAATCGATCCGAGGAAGCCGTCGTAGTTCAGCGCGTCAGAGGGAAGCCCGACACCCAGAGACTGAGCGGCCGCGCTCACCTGGGCCTGGGAGACCTTGTCCCGGGCGTTGATGAACGCTGTGTTGCACGAGTGGGCGAACGCCTCCCTCAGCGGGATCGTCCCCACTTCCGAGGCGGGATACAGAGGAGCGTTCTTGAAGGTCCGGCCATCCACGGAGGCGGTGGCCGTGCAGGAAACCGTGCTGTCCGGGGTCATGCCGTTGCGGATCATCGCCAGTGAGTCCACGATCTTGAACGTCGAACCCGGCGCATACTGACCGATCATGGCCGTGTTGTAGCCATTGCTACCGGGTCCCGAGGCCGCAGCAAGCACGGCCCCATCAGACGGCCGCAGGGCGACGATCGCCGAGGCTGGCCCGATGTCCTTGAGCGTGTCCTCCGCAAGCGTCTGGAGGCGTGGATCGAGGGTCGTCTTGAGGGGGGTTCCAGCTTTGGCTTCCACCTGGAACAGCACCCGGCCCGCATCCTGGGTGGCGCCGTCGGTCGTCGGCGCATCGGCCGGGGCGGTGGACTTGGCCCGGACGACCACGCCCTCCTGACCACGCAGCTGCGAGTCATACCGGGCTTGGAGACCGCCGAGGCCGGTCATATCACCGGCTTTGAGCTCACCCTTGGACTTCTCCACCTGCTCCGCAGTAGCTTCACCCACCGTGCCCAGGACTGCGCGAGCGAAGCCCCGGCTCGGCGCGAGCGGCAACGTGCCCGGCACGGTCCTCGCACCGGGGATCTGAGCGAGCTTCTCGGCGGTCAGCGCTTTGGCCTCCGGCGAGTCCGCGCGGAGGGTGATCGCCTTGACGAAGGCCTGAGGCCCGGAGGCTTTGACCTGTGCCGCGAATCCGGCGGGATCCACATCGGCCAGGCGGGCCACCTGCTCCGCGGCCGCACCGGCATCCTTGCCGTTGAGCCGCGATTTGTCGATGCCGAGATCAAGGACGGGCCGGTTGGTGACGAGAACCTTGCCGCCGGCGCCCAGGATGTCCGCGCGGGGCGCCGACTGGCCGGCCGTCTCCAGGACCTCATCGTCCTTCAGATCGGGCGCGATGAGCCCGGGGCTCCACTGAGCAGCCCACTCACCATTGGTCTTCTTCAGCCCGGCCTGGGTGGAATAGCTCCAGTGGGCTCCGGACAGCGTCCAGTCGAAGGAGAGCTTCGCCGTCCCCGTCTCCCCCTCCACCGTCACGGAATCGACCTTGACGGTGGGCTTGCTGTCCGGCAGGCCCTTCACGATGGCCTTCAGTTTCTTATCCGCGTCCGTGCCATTGACGCCGTCGAAGCGCACTGAACCGACGTTGAGCCCGGAAAGGCCGCCGGCGAGTTGCTGGACGTACGACTCGGCGCCCTTCCGCCCGTCGTCGCACGCCGACAGCGAACCGAGCAGGATGACGGACGCGGCCAGGACACTGAGTGTTTTCGTTGATTTCCCCACGAGCGTCATTATGCCAAGCGTCACTGACAATCCTGGTCAAGCGCCCAGGAAGCCCACCGCCCGAAGGCCTTGACACACCCTGGTATAAGCGGCTGGATCGGCGGATAATGGAATCAGGTCATGGCACCCGCCACGTACCAGCAAGAACAAGGGAAAAGGGGAAACGTCATGGGCTTTGTGGCATTCCTTATTCTGGGTCTCATTTGCGGTGCGATCGCCAAGATGATCATGCCCGGTGAGCACGGTGGAGGGTGGATCTCCACCCTGATCCTCGGGGTCGTCGGCGCACTTCTCGGTGGCTGGATCGGCGGCGTCGTCTTCAACGTCGGCCTCGCCGGCTTCTGGAGCCTCCAGACGTGGATCCTCGCCATCGTCGGATCGGCTGTCGTCCTCTTCGTCTTCGGGCTCTTCAGCCACAGCGGCCGCGGTGCCGGTCATCGCACCAGTCACTGAATCGACCACACCGCGGAGGCCGGGGCACCGCGCCCCGGCCTCCGGCGTGTCCGCCCGCGCGGCCCGGTCCACCTAGACTGGAGGGGCTATGCAGTGTGACTACTTTGACGCCGGGACGTGCCGCTCCTGCACGGAGATGGGCGTGCCGTACCCCACCCAGGTGGCCCGGAAGGAAGAGCATCTGCGCCGCCAGCTGGGCGCTTTCCCCGGCGTCCAGTGGCTCCCCTCGTTCACCGCGGCGGAATCCGGTTTCCGGAACAAGGCCAAGATGGTCATCTCCGGCGACCCCGCCTCGCCAACCCTGGGCATCCTCGACACCGACGGCCTGGGCGTTGACCTGCGCGCCTGCGGGCTGTGCTCCCCCGGCCTGACGGCCGCCTTCCCGGTCCTGGCGGACTTCATCAGCGCCACAGGCCTGATCCCATACAACGTGCCGCGCCGCCAAGGCGAGGTGAAGTACCTCATCGTCACGGAATCGCCCGACGGCGAGCTCATGGTCCGGTTCGTCCTCCGCAGCACCCGGCAGCTCGCTCAATTGCGCGACGCTCTGCCGCGGCTTCAGGCGGCGCTTCCGGCCGCCGTCGTCGTGTCCGCGAACATCCACCCCGAACACAAGGCGACCCTCGAAGGCGACGAGGAGATCATCCTCACCGCTCAGGAGTCGTTGCCTATGCGGCTGGATACCCTGACGCTCCACCTGCGCACCCGGAGCTTCTTCCAGACCAACACCGCGGTGGCCCGAGAGCTCTACCGCCAAGGCACGGCATGGGTGGACGAGGTCGGCCCCTCGACGCTCTGGGACCTCTACTGCGGCGTGGGCGGCTTCGCCCTCCACGCGGCACGCCCCGACCGTGAGGTCACGGGCATCGAAGTGAGCGCGGAGGCCGTGGCCAGCGCCCGCCTCAGTGCGTCGGACGCAGGCCTTCCCCACACAGGGTTCGTCGCAGCAGATGCCACGGCCTTCGTCCGGGACGCCGTGGAGCTTCCCGAGCTCGTGATCGTCAATCCGCCGCGTCGCGGGCTGGGGGCGGAACTCGCCTCCCTGCTCGAGCACTCCGAGGTGCGCCACGTCCTGTACTCCAGCTGCAATGCGGTGAGCCTGGGCAAGGATCTGACCCGGATGCCCAGCCTCGCTCCGGTGAAGGCCCGGCTCATGGACATGTTCCCCCAGAGCCACCACTACGAGACCATGGTGCTGCTTGAGCGCCGCGCCGCCTGATCACCCCCGAGCCGGAAGACCGCGATGAACTCCCCCAGCAAACCCCTCCTGACCGCTGCGATCGTCCTGGACGTCGTGCTGATCCTCGTGTTCGCAGGGATCGGGCGCGACGCTCACCACCGCGATCAAGGCGTTCTCGGAGTCTTCGTCACAGCCTGGCCGTTCCTGGCCGGCGCCGCAATCGGCTGGCTCGCCGGACGTGTCTGGCGAGCCCCCCTACGCCTGTGGCCCGCGGGCGTCTCCGTCTGGTTGGGCGCCCTCGTCGGCGGAATGGCGCTGCGTGCTCTCACCGGTCAGGTGGTGGTGCTCCCGTTCATCATCGTGGCCACCCTCTTCCTGGCGCTGGTCCTGCTCGGCTGGCGCGCCCTGGGGCTTCTGGTCGCGCGACGCGGATCAAAGCGCCGGGCCCTGTAATAGAGTTCCCCTAGAGCAAGCACCGGTCAGTGACACCAGGAAGGCCCACCGTGATCACCGCATTCGTCCACATCAAGACGGACACCTCCTCCATCCCGGAATCCGCGCAGCAGATCGCGGCCATCGAGGGCATCTCCGAGGTCTACTCGGTCACCGGCGATTGGGATCTCATCGCCATCGCCAAGGTGAGCAAGCATGAGGATCTGGCAGACGTCATCGCCGACCGCCTGTCCAAGGTCCCCGCCGTCGTCCACACCACGACCCACATCGCTTTCCGGTCTTACTCCAAGGAGGACCTCGACGAGGCTTTCTCCATGGGCATCGACGGCTGAGCTTCGCGGACTCTTCTTAAACGCGCACCTTGCTTAAAGCAGAAGGCTCCCGGATCATCCGGGAGCCCTCTGCTGGTCTCCGGGAGCTTCTCTGCCCCGCCCCACCATCCGTGAGCTGAACCGCTCAGCGTCGGCTGGCCTGAACCCAGCGCTCCAGCACGTCGGCGGCCGCACCGGAGTCGATCGATTCCTCGGCCGCCAGCTGGGCGTTCTTCAGCCGCTCCGTCAGCGGAGCATCGTGAGCGGCGTCGGCGGCGACGAGACCGGCCGCGGCATTGAGCACGACGGCGTCCCTCACCGGCCCCTTCTCCCCCGCCAGGAAACGGCGCACCAGGTCGGCGTTGCTGTCCGCGTCCGACCCCTTGAGCGCTTCGACAGGCACCAGATCGACGCCGAAGTCCCGGGGGTCCAGGCGGTGGACCTGGACCTCGCCGTCACGCACCTCCCAGACGGTCGACAGGCCCGAGGTCGTGATCTTGTCGCGGCCGTCGTCCCCGCGGAACACCAGGGCGCGGGTTCCACGGCGCGCGAGCACTCCGGCCATGAGCGGCGCCATCCGCTCGTTCGCGACGCCGAGCGCCTGGGCCGTGACACCAGCAGGGTTGGTCAGAGGACCGAGGACGTTGAACGCCGTCGGGATGCCGAGATCCCGGCGCACGCCCCCGGCATGCCGGAAGGAGGGGTGGAAGACCTGGGCGAAACACAGGGTGATCCCGACCTCGGCCGCGATCTCCGCGACTCGCTGAGCCGGCAGATCAAGACGCACGCCGAGTGCCTCGATCACGTCGGCGGACCCCGCCTTCGTCGACGCCCCACGATTGCCGTGCTTGACCACGGTGCGGCCGGCGCCGACCACGACCAGGGAGGACATCGTCGAGATGTTCACCGTGTCCAGGCCGTCACCGCCCGTGCCGACGATGTCCAGGGTCTCGCCGGGGACGGAGATGCGCTCGGCCCGCGCCAGCATCGTGCCGGCCAGCCCGTCGATCTCCTCCACGGTCTCGCCCTTGGCGCGCAGGCCCACCAGGAACCCGGCGAGCTGCGCCGGGTTCGCGGCCCCGTCCATCACCTCGGCCATGGCCCAGGCCGTGGCCTCGGACGGCAGATCTTCGCCGCGGACGAGTGCGCTGATCAGGAGCGGCCAGGTCCAGGGAACTCGCGGGGTCTGAACGTCGTTACTCACGTGTAGATCCTATCGAGGCTCCGCCGCCGGACCCGCAATGTGAACTGCAGCACCTCCCCTGGTGCGGAAAACCACGGTAGTTTTCGCAGCTCTGTAGAAAAAGTCTGCCGAAACGGCGCTTTGCGTTGGGCACTGCGAGGTTTTGCAGACATAATGTCTATGTGACCACAGCGACTCATGCCCCCAGTACCCCGGCGCATCCCACGCTGAACAGGCCAAACATGGTTTCCGTTGGGACCGTGGTGTGGCTGTCCAGCGAGCTGATGTTCTTCGCCGGCCTTTTTGCCATGTACTTCACCCTGCGCTCCACTTCCGGTGAGCTCTGGGCCGAAGAGACTGCGAAGCTGAACTTCCCCTTCGCCCTGGTGAACACCATTGTTCTGGTGCTCTCCTCCTTCGCCTGCCAGATGGGCGTCTTCGCCGCAGAGCGTCTGCAGCCCCGCCGCACCGGCAGCATCTTCCAGTTCACCCGCTGGGGGATGAACGAATGGTTCATCCTGACGTTCCTCATGGGTGCCTTCTTCGTGGCCGGTCAGGCCACCGAGTACGCGATGCTGACCAGCGAGCACGTGACCCTGAACGCGAACGCCTACGGCTCGGCCTTCTACATGACCACGGGCTTCCACGGCCTGCACGTCATCGGCGGCCTCATCGCGTTCCTCTTCATCCTCGGACGTTCGTACGCGGCCAAGAAGTTCGGCCACTTCGAAGCGACTTCGGCGATCGTGACCTCCTACTACTGGCACTTCGTCGACGTCGTGTGGATCGGCCTCTTCCTGGTCATCTACGTCCTGAAGTGACCGGTGCCTTGAGCACGGAACACGGCAAAGAAAACTACGCACCTGCCTGGCTGGCAAGTGCACGATCGATCAAAGGAACCACCAAGTGAAGGCACTCTCCCTGAAGCGACGTCATCCGCTCGCGGCAATCGCCTTGCTGTTGTTGGGTCTGCTCTTCACTGGTGGCCTCTACGCGGCGGCTTCCACGGCCAACCAGGCCAAGGCCGAGACCCAGAGCTACAGCGCCAGCGATGCCGCTGAGGGCAAGAAGCTGTTCGTGGCTAACTGCTCCACCTGTCACGGCATGGGCGCCGCAGGCACCAAGGACGGTCCGTCCCTGGTCGGCGTCGGCGCTGCCGCCGTCGACTTCCAGGTCGGCACGGGCCGCATGCCCATGCAGATGAACGGCCCGCAGGCCCAGATCAAGCCGAAGCAGTTCAACGAGGAGCAGACCCGCCAGCTGGCCGCCTATGTCGCGTCCCTGGCACCGGGTCCGAGCGTTCCCGACGCACACATCCTCGATGAGAAGGGTGACGCCGCCAAGGGTGGCGAGCTCTTCCGCGTGAACTGCGCCATGTGCCACAACGCCGCCGCCGCCGGTGGTGCGCTGACCCGGGGCAAGTTCGCCCCAACCCTGCACGGTGTTGAGAGCAAGCACATCTACGAGGCCATGGTCACCGGCCCGCAGAACATGCCTGTCTTCAGTGACGCGAACATCTCCCCCGAGGGCAAGCGCGACATCATCACCTTCCTGAAGACCATCGAGAACAACCCGTCCCCGGGCGGCGCCGACCTCGGCGCCCTGGGTCCGGTCTCCGAAGGCCTCTTCGTGTGGACTGCAGGTCTGGCCGTCATCATCGGCTTCACCATCTGGCTGACCTCGCGTAGCAGCTAGCTGACAGCGCGGGCGAACACTTTGCCGCTGCGACGACGGCGGCGTTGAAATTGAAGATCTTCGGCAACAGCCGAACTCAGAGAGGGAAAAAGGGGAACCATGGGCAACCATAGTGACGGCAGCTCGACAGGCTCGGGCACCGTAGCTACGGCTGGTCAGCACGATGAGGGAGCATTCCAGGATCCTGGAATTCCTCCTCACCGTCCTCGACTCGCCGACAAAGACCCCAAGGCCGCCAAGCGGGCGGAGCGGCAGGTCGCCATCCTGTTCATCGTGTCCGTGATCGGCACCTTGGTCTTCCTGGTGGCGTACTTCGCCATCGATCTGACCAACAAGTCCACGACTCGTGACATCAGCCTGCAGAACATGCTGCTCGGGCTTGGCACCGCGTTCGCCATGCTTGGCATCGGCACGGGCATCGTGCACTGGGCGAAGACCCTGATGCCCGATCACGAAGTCTCCGAGGAGCGGCATGAGCTGCGGTCCGAGGACGACCGTGTGGCAGCCGTGGCCATCGCGGACACGATCATCGAGGAATCCGGCATCAAGCGCCGCCCCCTCATCCGGAACACCCTGCTGGGTGCGGTCGCGCTGGCTCCCCTGCCCGCACTGGCCGTCTTCGGAGATCTGGGACCGCGTCCGGACGACAAGCTCGCACACACCATGTGGGCTCCGAAGGACGGCAAGCTCAAGCGCCTCACCCGTGACCCTGATGGCACCCCCATCAAGGCTTCGGATGTCACCATCGGCTCCGCGTTCCACGTGATCCCGGAAGGCCTGAACGAGCTGGAGCACGGCAAGCTGAACGAGAAGGCCAAGGCCGTCGTTCTCCTGATGCGTCTGAACCCGGATGAGCTTCACCCCTCCCCCGGACGCGAGAACTGGGCTTACAACGGCATCGTCGCCTACTCCAAGATCTGCACGCACGTCGGTTGCCCTGTCGCTCTGTACGAGCAGCAGACGCACCACCTGCTGTGCCCGTGCCACCAGTCGACCTTCGACCTGACGCACGAGTGTGAAGTCATCTTCGGCCCGGCCAGCCGTCCGCTGCCGCAGCTGCCGATCGCCGTCGACGAAGAGGGCTACCTCGTCGCCACGAGCGATTTCCATGAACCTGTCGGACCGAGTTACTGGGAGCGTGACGAGCATGAGCGCCGCCTCAACAGCTGAGCAATCCACCTATCAGGCGGAGACCAAGTTCGGCCGCTTCACTGACTTCGTCGATCAGCGTGTCGGTGGTTCCGGCATCCTGAAGGAGTTCGGCCGCAAGGTCTTCCCGGACCACTGGTCCTTCATGTTTGGCGAGGTGGCACTGTACTCCTTCGTCATCCTGCTGATGTCGGGAACGTTCCTGACGTTCTTCTTCGACCCGTCCATGGCGGAGACCCACTACCAGGGCAGCTACTCGCCGCTCTACAACGTGGAGATGTCCGTCGCCTACAACTCGTCGCTCAACATCTCCTTCGAGGTGCGCGGCGGTCTGTTCATGCGTCAGGTCCACCACTGGGCCGCACTGCTCTTCGTGGCCTCCGTGTCCGTGCACATGCTCCGTGTGTTCTTCACCGGCGCGTTCCGCAAGCCCCGTGAGCTCAACTGGGTGGTGGGCGGTGTCCTGCTGATCCTGGCCATGGCCGCCGGCTTCACCGGTTACTCGCTCCCCGATGACCTGCTCTCCGGCAACGGCCTGCGCATCATCGACGGCGTCATCAAGTCGATCCCCGTGATCGGCACCTGGATCTCCTTCTTCCTCTTCGGCGGAGAGTTCCCCGGCACCGCGATCATCGGGCGCCTGTACGTGCTCCACATCCTGCTGGTCCCGGCACTCATCCTTCTGATGGTCGCCATCCACCTGTTCATGGTCGTGGTTCACAAGCACACCCAGTACCCCGGCCCTGGCCGCAACGACCGCAACGTTGTCGGCTACCCGCTCGGCCCGGTCTACGCTGCGAAGGCCGGTGGCTTCTTCTTCATCGTCTTCGGTGTCATCGCGCTGATGGCCGGCTTCTTCACGATCAACCCGATCTGGAACTACGGTCCGTATGACCCCTCCCCCGTGTCCGCAGGCACCCAGCCTGACTGGTACATCGGCTGGGTCGACGGCGCACTGCGTCTGATGCCGGGTGTCATCGGCGCGATCGGCAGCTACCGTCAGCACTTCGAGTTCATCATCTTCGATCACACGCTGACCCTGAACGTGCTGCTGCCGGCCCTCGTGCCCGCAGGCATCGTGTTCACGGTGCTGTTCACCTACCCGTGGATCGAGCGCTGGATCACCAAGGACAACCGCGAGCACCACGTGCTGGACCGCCCGCGCAACGCTCCGACCCGCACCGCCATCGGCGTCGCAGGCATCGTGTTCTACTGCGTCATGTGGGCGGCAGCCAGCTCCGACCTCATCGCCACCCACTTCAAGGTGTCGCTGAACGACGTGACCTACTGGCTCCGCGCCCTGTTCTTCATCGGCCCGATCATCGGCTTCTTCGTGGCCAAGCGTGTGGCTCTCGCCCTGCAGCGCAAGGATCGCGAGATCGCTCTGCACGGTCGCGAGACCGGACGCATCGTGCGCCTGCCGCACGGTGAGTTCATCGAGGTCCACGAGCCGCTGAACGACTACAAGCGCTACCGCCTGGTGGCCTTCGAGTCCCCGAAGCCGCTCCCGGCACAGCCGAACGCGCAGGGTGTGGTGGACCGCAAGGAACGCCGCCGTGCGAAGTTCTCGAAGTGGTTCTTCGAGGACCGCGTGGCGCCTGTGACTCCGGCCGAGCTCGAATCGGCTCACGGCCACGGCCACCACGCCGAGGTTGAGTCCGGCGAGGACAGCAAGAGCCTGAGCCACTGATTCAGCGGCACACAGCCGAAAGGGCCCCCTCCAGGAAACTGGAGGGGGCCCTTTCGTTGTCACGGCACGTCCGCCGGCACACTGTCGGTCGCGTTATGCCCGATGGCTTGCTTCAGCGCCCTGTGACGGCGCTCTGTGGCGACCCTCAGTGGCGAGGCGGCGGGGCGGCCCGGTAGTTGCGGGGCGACTTCTTGCCCTGGCGCTGCAGCGGCACTCTGAGCGAGTAGCGGTCGGCCCGGTAGTACGAGACCGAGTAGTCCACGACCGTGTCCGCCACATAGGCATGACGCTGGATCTTGAGCAAGGGTGAGCCGATGTCCACCTTGAGAAGAGTGGCCACGGACGGGCTGGCGGCGGTGGCCTCGACGATGTCCTCCCCCCAGTCCATCACCAGGCCGTAGTTCTGCTCCAGTTCGCCGTAGAGCGAGACCGGGGCCTTCCCCGCCGTGATCCCGGGCGCCCGTGACGAGACGATGAAGTTCTCGTCGACGCTCATGGGCTCATTGTCCGCGAGCAGGAGGCGCCTGAAGCGCACCACGGCGGTTCCCTCGGGGACCTCCAGCTCGCGCGCCAGATGAGCGTTCGAATGGATCTCCTCGAAGCTGAGGACCCGCGACGTCGGCACCATGCCGCGGCGCTGCATCTCCTCGCTGTACGACGTGAGTTTGAGCTGCAGATCCATCTTCGGGCGGTGCACGAACGTCCCCACCCCCACCATGCGGTCCACCACGTTGTCGCGGGCCAGGGAATCAAGAGCTTGCCGCACGGTCATGCGCGCGAGCCCGAAACGTTCGCACAGGGCGCGCTCAGAAGGCAGCTCCGTGCCAGGCTGGCACTTGGTGTCGATGAAGACCAGCAGGAGCGACTTGAGCTGCTCATAGAGCGGCACAGGGCTTTCCCTGTCGATCTCTCCGCTGATGGCCGACGCACTGGGGGGCATGCTGTTCTCCGCACGAAAAGTGGATCACTGGACAGCTACTATTCTTGTTCAGATAGCTGTACCGGTCTAATGAACATTCGAGGAGTCCCTGTGCCCGTTGTCCGCGCCCGAATCGCTGCCGCCATCGGCCTGCACGCGCGCCCGGCCGCCCAGTTCGTCCGCGCCGTCGCCGAGACGCTGCTGCCGGTGACCATCACCCAGCAGGGTCAGGATCCGGTGGATGCCCGTTCCCTCCTGGAGGTCATGACGGCGGACTTCACGCAGGGCACCGAAGTGACACTGGGCCTCGACGACGAGCGGTACGGCACGCCGGAGGCCCAGAGCATCCTGGAGAGCCTCCGGGACCTGCTCGAGTCCCAGGAGTAGGCGACGTCGCTGCGCGGCGACTGACGGGGCTGTCACGGCTCCCCCACTGGTGAGTAGATCTCCAGAGACGAAAACGACGACGGCGGCGGCCTCCCGAAGGAGGCCGCCGCCGTCGTCGTTGATGCAGTCAGTCGGCGTGAGCCGGCCGGTCAGTGAGCGTGATCACCGCGGCTGTACTCGAACACCCAGCCGACCAGGGCCACGACCGCGAGGCCGGCTGCGATGAACAGGATCCACCAACCGACGGCCAGGCCGAGGAAACCACCGGCGCAGGCCAGGCCGAGGACCAGCGGCCACCAGCTCCAGGGGCTGAAGTGCCCCTGCTCGCCGGCGCCTTCGTGGATCTCGGCGTCCTCGCGGTCCTCGGGACGCATGCCGACGCGCTTGCCGGTGAACCCGAGGTAGAAGCCGATCATGCCGGCCAGGCCACCCACCAGGAGGATGCCCAGGACGCCGACCCACTCGGTCCAGTTGGTCAGGAAACCGTAGACGATGGAGACCGGGACGAAGAAGAAGACGCCGGTTCCGAAGAGCCAGGACTCGATTTTCACTTGGCGACTCCGTTCGGGACTGCGGAGGTGTGCGCGGGGGCCAGCTCCGGGTGGTGCAGGTCAAGCGCGGGACGCTCGGACCGGATGCGCGGGATGGACGTGAAGTTGTGACGCGGCGGCGGGCAGGACGTGGCCCACTCGAGCGAAGCGCCGAAGCCCCACGGGTCATCAACGGTGACCTTCTTGTCACTGCGCCAAGTGATGTACACGTTCCAGAAGAACGGGATCAGCGAGGCGCCGAGCACGAAGGAGGAGATCGTGGAGAACTGGTTCATCGCGGTGAAGCCGTCCTGCGGCATGTAGTCCGCGTAACGACGCGGCATGCCGAGCACACCCAGCCAGTGCTGGATCAGGAAGGTGCCGTGGAAGCCCAGGAACAGGAGCCAGAAGTGGATCTTGCCGAGACGTTCGTTGAGCATCTTGCCGGTCCACTTCGGCCACCAGAAGTAGAAGCCCGCGAACATCGCGAACACCACCGTGCCGAACACCACGTAGTGGAAGTGAGCGACCACGAAGTAACTGTCCGAGAGGTGGAAGTCCAGCGGCGGCGAGGCCAGGATGATGCCGGTCAGACCACCGAAGAGGAAGGTGACCATGAAGCCGAGGCTCCACAGCATGGGCGTCTCGAAAGTGATGGACCCACCCCAGAGCGTTCCGATCCAGTTGAAGAACTTCACACCGGTCGGGACCGCGATCAGCATCGTCATGAAGGAGAAGAACGGCAGCAGCACGGAGCCGGTCACGTACATGTGGTGGGCCCACACGGTCACGGACAGGGCGGCGATGGAGATGGTCGCGTAGACCAGACCCTTGTAACCGAAGATCGGCTTGCGGCTGAACACCGGGAAGATCTCGGAAACGATGCCGAAGAACGGCAGGGCGATGATGTACACCTCAGGGTGACCGAAGAACCAGAACAGGTGCTGCCAGAGCACCGCTCCGCCGTTCTCGGGATCGAAGATGTGAGCACCGAAGCGGCGGTCGGCGCCCAGGCCGAACAGAGCGGCGGCCAGCGGCGGGAAGGCCATCAGCACGAGGATCGCGGTGATCAGCGTGTTCCAGGTGAAGATCGGCATGCGCCACATGGTCATGCCCGGGGCACGCATGCAGATGATCGTGGTGATGAAGTTCACCGCACCGAGGATGGTGCCGAAGCCGGACAGACCCAGACCGAAGACCCAGAGGTCACCGCCCACGCCCGGGGAGAACGTGGTGTTGGAAAGGGGCGCGTAGGCGAACCAGCCGAAGGAGGCGGCGCCCTGCGGGGTGATGAAGCCCGAGACGGCGATGGTGGAGCCGAACAGGAAGAACCAGAAGGCCAGGGCGTTCAGACGGGGGAAGGCCACGTCGGGAGCGCCGATCTGGAGCGGCATGATGACGTTGGCGAAGCCCGCGAACAGCGGGGTGGCGAACATCAGGAGCATCACGGTGCCGTGCATCGTGAACAGCTGGTTGTACTGCTCCTTGGTCTGCAGGATCTGCATACCGGGTTCAAACAGCTCCGCGCGGATGAGCAGCGCCATGACGCCACCCAGGCAGAAGAAGATGAACGAGGCGATCAGGTACATGTAACCGATCGTCTTGTGGTCGGTGGACGTGATCCAGTTGACCACGATCCGGCCCTTGGATTTCGGCACGACCGGTGCCTCCAGGACCCCAGCGGGTTGAGTGTAGGTAGCCACGAGACGTCCCTTACTTCTTTTCGTTCAGATTGGGGTTGCGGTCGTACTTGGAACCAAGCTCGCCCGTATTGCCCTGCTTGCGGAGGTCATCCATGTGAGCCTGGAACTCGGACTCGGAGACGACCTTCACGCGGAAGAGCATCTCGGAGTGGTATTCACCGCAGAGTTCGGCGCACTTACCGTCGTAAGTGCCTTCCTTGGTGGGGGTGAAGTTCAGGTAGTTCGTCTTACCGGGGATCATGTCGCGCTTCTGCAGGAAGGCGGGAACCCAGAAGGAGTGGATGACGTCACGGGAGTTCAGCTCCAGCTCGACGCTCTTGTTGACCGGGAGGTACAGCGTGGGGAGCTTGTCCTTGTCCACTTCCTGACCGGTGAGGTGCGCCTGGACGCCGCCTTCGTACACGGGCTGCTGGATGACATTGCCCTGCTTGTAGTTGAAGTCCCAGGCCCACTGCTTGCCACGGACGTCCACCACGACGTCGGCCGGCTTGGACCGGTCGTCGATCGCCTGCTGGTCACGGTCGGTGAAGTAGAAGAACACCAGGACCATGAACAGCGGGATGGTCAAATAGAAGACCTCGAGCGGCAGGTTGTAGCTCAGCTGCTTGGGGAAACCGGTGGTGCCCTTGCGGCGCCGGTAGGCGATGATGCACCAGATGATCAAGCCCCAGGTCACGAACCCGACGGCAATGGCGGCAATCCACGAGTTCACCCAGAGGTCAATGATCCGGCCAGTGTGATTGGTGACGTCCTTCTCAGACGGCAACCACCCCCTGGCTACCTCCGATGAACATCCGGTCAATGCCAACGCACCGGCCACGGCGACGCCGGTGATCGCCGTGATCTTACCGCGTCGGCTGCCGGTTCGGTTCTGCGAACTCACAGACGGCCCTTCCTCTTTGTTTCAGCATGTGGCGCCGTTTTTTGGCACCACTGCGTGGAGTTTTACTACCCGATGTAGAGCTTACCGCGATGGGCCGCGTTTTGCTCACACAACAGCCGTGTGCCCCGCACATTCTTGAGAAGTGCGGGGCACACGGCTGTTGTGAAGGAGACTTCCTAGTGGAACGAGTCACCACAGGCGCAGGATCCGCCGGCATTCGGGTTGTCGATGGTGAAGCCCTGCTTGGAGATGGTGTCCTCGAAGTCGATGGAGGCGCCGTTCAGGTACGGGACGCTCATCTTGTCCACCACGACCTCCACACCGTCGAAGTCGCGCACGGCGTCGCCGTCGAGCAGACGCTCGTCGAAGTAGAGCTGGTAGATGAGGCCCGAGCAGCCGCCCGGCTGAACGGCGACGCGCAGACGGAGGTCCGTGCGGCCTTCCTGCTCCAGGAGGCTGCGGACCTTGCCAGCGGCTACGTCGCTGAGCTGGACCTCGTGGGTGGGAAGCTCGTCATCCGTGGTGACAGCGACATTCTCGCTGGTGCTGGTGCTCATGGATCTCTCCTCTTTCACTTTTCCCAAGGCCTGTCATGACCCCAGGACACTGCTGGCTCTCCTACTATGCTACGGCCGAACACGGAGCAGCCTTAATAGGAGTCAACGCGGGAACGGCCCGCGATCTTCCCGGACGTCGCCGATTCAGCCGTTGAGATCGGCGAGAAGGAGCGCCTCGGCCAGGATGGCCTTGCGGAACTCCTCGATATCGAGGGACTCGTTGGCGCTGTGCGCGCGGGAATCGGGGTCCTCGACGCCGGTCACCAGGATCTGCGCCTTCGGGTAGACCTCGACGAGTTCCGCGATGAAAGGGATCGACCCACCGATGCCGGTGCCCACAGATCCGGTCCCCCACGCCTCCGCGAGGGCGGCCATCATGGCGGTCGCAGCGGGCGACTCCATGTCCACGGCGAACGGATTGCCCATCTCCCCCGGGGTGAAGGTGACCTGAGCGCCGAACGGGGCGTGGGCCTTCACGTGCTCCTCGACCGCCTTCATGGCGGACTGCGGGTCCTGCCCGGGAGCAATCCGCAGGCTGAACTTCGCACGCGCCGTCGGGAGCAGGGTGTTGCTGGCCACCTCGATGCTCGGCGCGTCGATCCCGAGGATGGACAGGGCGGGCTTGGTCCAGATGCGGGAGGTGAGGCTCCCCTCCCCCGCAAGCTGGACGCCGGGCAGCACCGAGGCGTCGGCGCGGAAGTCCTCTTCGGGCATGTCGACGTCGGCGTTGTCCTCGGCGACCAGTCCAGCGATCGCGACATTGCCGCGCTCGTCATGGAAGGTGCTGATGAGGCGCGCCAGCAGGGTGGGCGCGTCGAGCACAGGCCCACCGAACATTCCGGAGTGCACGGCGTGGTCCAGCACGCGGACCTCGACCACCCCGTCGACCAGGCCCCGGAGGCTCGTGGTCAGGGCCGGGATGCCGACCTTCCAGTTGCTGGAGTCGGCCACGATGATGACGTCGGCCTCGAGCTCCGCCTGGTGCTCCTCCAGGAAGGTGCGGAAGGTCGGTGAACCGGCCTCCTCCTCGCCCTCGATGAAGAGTGTGACGCCGAGGCCGAGTTCGTCCCCGAGGACCTTCGCGACGGCGGCGCTGGCAGAGAGGTGCACTATGATGCCCGCCTTGTCATCGGCGGCGCCCCGGCCATAGAGCCGGCCGTCACGTTCGACCGCGACGAACGGCTCGGATTCCCACAGTGCCGGGTCCCCCGGCGGCTGGACATCGTGGTGGGCGTACAGCAGCACGGTCGGCTTGCCGTCCGCGGCGGCGCGGCGAGCGACGACGGCGGGCCCGCCCGGGGTGCCGTCCGCCTTGAGGGCGCGGTGCACGGCGACTTCCGGGAATCCGGCGGCGGTGGCGAGGGCCGCGACGGCCTCGGCGCTGCGGTCCAGCTGAGCGGCGTCGAAGCTCGCCCAGGCGATGCCCGGGATGGCGACGAGGTCCTTGAGAGTCGCCACGGTGGAGGCGAAGGATTCATCGATGGCGGCGCGCAGGGCCGCACTGTGGCGACCGGCTGCGGGCAGGCTGTTTTCCTCGTGAGAAGTCATGCTGAAAGCCTACCGAAGCACGGTGCAGGTCCAGCGACCGGCACCGAGTATCCTTGTGGGGTGTTTGGACGTAAGAAGGATGAGCCCCTGCCCGCCGAGCCGGAGACCGCTTCCGATGCTCCCGTGATCGGAAAGGGTGCCCCGACCCCGAAGCGGAAGGACCAGGTCGCAGCCCGCAAGCGCCCCCTGGTGCCCGAGGACCGCAAGGCCTCGAAGCAGGCTGAGCGCCTCGCCGTCGCCGAGCAGCGCGCCAAGGTGCGCAGCGCGATGGACACCGGCGACGAGCGCTTCCTGCCCGTGCGTGACAAGGGTCCACAGAAGCGCTTCGCCCGTGACTTCGTGGACTCCCGCTTCAGCGCCGGTGAATTCCTCATGTTCGGCGCCTTGATCTTCGTGGTCGCGTCGCTCGTGATCCCGCAGCGGAGCGATTCCCAGTTCATCGTCCTGGGCGCGTTCTGGGTGATGTTCCTGGTGGTCTTCGTGGACACGTTCCTGCTCAGCCGCCGCCTGAAGAAGGCGCTGACGGCCAAGTTCGGTTCCGTGGAACGTGGCACCGTCTGGTATGGCTGCATGCGTGCCCTGCAGTTCCGCAAGCTGCGTCTTCCCAAGCCACAGGTCACCCGCGGCCAGCGTCCCAGCTGATCCGGGCGGCCGTCGAGCCGCCTCCTCCTTCCACAGACAAGGGCCCCGGCCGTGAATCTCACGACCGGGGCCCTTGCGGTGTCCGGACTCAGCGGCGGAGTTTCGCGAGGCCCTTGTTGATGTGGCCCGCCCAGAAGGGACCCTCATACAGGAAGGCCGTGTAGCCCTGGACGAGGTTCGCGCCGGCGTCGAGGCGTTCCTGGACATCGGCCGCGGTCTCAACGCCTCCGACGGAGATGATGACCATCTCGGCGGGCACCTGGGCGCGCAGGCGGCGCAGCACATCCAGCGATCGGGCCTTGAGGGGCGCCCCGGACAGTCCGCCGGCGCCACAGGACTCCACCTTGGCGGCCGGTGCCGTCAGCCCCTCACGGCCGATGGTGGTGTTGGTCGCGATGATCCCGTCGAGACCGAGGTCGATGGCGAGGCGGGCCACATCGTCAAGGTCCTCATCGCTCAGGTCGGGGGCGATCTTGACCAGCAGAGGAACGTGGCGTCCCGCGCTGCGGTCCGCTTCCGCTCCCACGGCCTCCAGGAGAGGACGGAGCGAGTCCACGTTCTGCAGCAGGCGGAGCCCTGGGGTGTTCGGGGAACTGACGTTCACCACGAGGTAATCGGCGTGAGGGGCCAGCGCGCGCGTGCTGACGAGGTAGTCCTCGACGGCGTGTTCGAGCTCCACGAGCTTCGTCTTGCCGATGTTCACTCCGATGACGGGGCGCACGCCCGGGTGCCGACGGCTCAGTGCGGCGCGGGCGGCGGCGATGCGCGGCGCGACGTGCTCGGCGCCGTCGTTGTTGAAGCCCATCCGGTTGATCACCGCCCGGTCCTCCACGAGGCGGAACAGGCGCGGCTTCTCATTGCCCGGCTGAGCAGCACCGGTGATGGTCCCCGCCTCGATGTGGCCGAAGCCCATGGCGGCCAGCGCCTCGATGGCCAGACCTTCCTTGTCGAATCCCGCGGCGAGACCGAACGGGGACGGGAAGTCGATGCCGAACACCGTGGTCCTCAGCGACGGGTCGGGACCGTTGAGCCGGTGAAGGAGCCCGGCCGCTCCGGCCTTGTTGAAGAACCGGATGGCCTGGTAACCGATCCGATGAGCCTTCTCTGGATCCATCCAGGAGAAGGCAACACGGAAGACGGTGGGATAGATGCGCATGGCTCCATTTTTTCCGTTCAGGCCGGTCCGCACAAATGAGCCCACGTCATGGGCCCGGGCTTAGGATGAAAGCGCGGACACACGAGGCGCTGAGGAGGGGACATGGAGTGGCAGCCGGATATCCTCGGCCCGTCCTTCGAGTCCTTGGAGCTGCACACCACCCGGGACGGTTCCCAGCAGACCGCCACGCTCATCCGGTACCTCGGAGCGACGCCGGATGGCACACGGCCGGCACGGGGCACCGTCCTGTTCCTGCATGGCTGGAGCGACTACTTCTTCAACAGGGAACTGGCCGAATTCTTCGCGGGCCAGGGCTTCAGCTTCTTCGCGCTGGATCTCCACAATCACGGGCGGAGCCTGCGCCCGGACCTGCTCGGGGGCTATGTCGCCGATCTCGACCACTACGACCAGGACATCCTGGCCGCGCTCGAATCGTGCCACCCGGGGTCGGGACGCCCGCTGCTGCTCATGGGCCATTCGACCGGCGGGCTGGTGGCAAGCCTATGGGCGGCTCGCCATCCTGACCGCGTGGACGGCTTGATCCTCAACAGCCCCTGGCTGGAGATGCACGGCAGTCCTGCGATCCGCCACGCGGCGCGGTCCCTGCTGGCGCCCCTCTCCCGCATGCGACCCCAGACCGTGCTGCGCCTTCCGGAACGGGGATTCTACTGGCGCAGCATCAGTTCCGAGGCCGAGGGTGAGTGGGATCTGGATGACCGGTTCCGGCCGCCTCTGGCCTTCCCGGTGCGTGCGGGCTGGCTCAGTGCGATCCTGAGCGGCCAGAGCAAGGTGGCCCGGGGCCTGCGGCTTCCCCAGCCCATCGTGGTGCTCATGTCCACGTCGAGCTCGAACGGACCCCTCTGGCGAGAGGACATGCGCCGCAGCGACGCTGTCCTGGACGTCAACACCATGGCCGTCCGCGCTCTCGAGCTCGGCACCTCCGTCACCCTCGAAAGGGTCGACGGCGCGCTGCACGACGTGTTCCTCTCCCCCGCCGCCGTGCGCGAGGAAGCCTACGGACGGCTCCGGCGCTGGCTGAAGACCTTCTGACAGCGACAACCCCGAAAGGACAAGCCCGATGACACGTTCCCCTCTGCGGGTCCGCACCTGGCAGCAGGACGTGCTGTTCAACGACTTCGAACAGTGTCTCCTGCCCCTGGAGCCGGACGAGGAGGGCGCCGTCTCGGCGACGCTGGTCCGCCGGAAGCCGAAGCGCGAGCTGTCGTCGGCGGCACGGGATCACGACTGGCCGTCGTGGCTCGCCGCGGTCCGGCAGCGACGAGAGCACCGCCATGATCACGAGGATCACAATGTGGTGCTGTATCTCCACGGCTGGGCCGACTACTTCCTCCAGACCGAGCTGGCCGACTACTTCGAGGACCACGGCGCGAGTTTCTATGCGTTGGACCTGCGCAAGTTCGGCCGCAGTCTGCACGAGTACCAGACCGCCGGCTACACGGACGACCTGGATGTCTACGACGAGGAGATCGAAGCCGCCCTGACCGTCATCAGGGAGGAGGCCGCCGTGCGCGGCGTCCCGGAGGAACGCCTCCGGGTGCACTTGATGGGGCACTCCCTCGGCGGGCTGGTCGCCGCACTGTGGGCGGACCGCCACCCGGGCCGTCTGGCCAGCGTGATTCTGAATTCCCCGTGGCTCGAGCTGCAGGGCAGCACCTTGGTGCGGAGTATCGCCACCCAGCTGGTCGAGCCGTTCGCACGCGCGGATCCCAAACACGCGTTCCCGCTTCCGGAGATGCCGGCGTACTGGAAGAGCGTCAGTGACAAGGCGTACGGCGAATGGCACATCGTCTCCGCGTGGCGTCCCCGGGAGTCCTTCCCCATTCGCGCCGGATGGATCCGTGCGGTCATGAACGGCCATGCCCGCGTGCAGCACGGCCTCGACATCGACGCGCCGGTCCTGATCATGCTGAGCGAGCGGAGCAAGATCCAGACCGGCTACACGGACGAGCTCAAGACGCTCGACGCCGTGATCGACGTCCAGGAGACCGCCAAGCGGGCGCTGGGGATCAGCCGACGCGTGGCCGTGTTCCGCTACCGCGGCGCCATCCACGACATTTTCATGTCCTCACGGCAGGTCCGGGAACAGGCCTACAAGGAGTCGATGGACTGGCTCGTTCAGACTGCCGCGGAGTCCACGGCCGCACCGTAGCGGCGATCGCGGCGGGCGTAGGTCTCGACCGCCTGATACAAGGTGGTGCGGTCCACGTCCGGCCACAGTTCCTCGAGGAAGACGAATTCGGCGTAGGCGGACTGCCAGGGCAGGAAGTTGGACAGGCGCTGCTCGCCGGAGGACCGCATGAAGAGGTCGACGTCGGGCAGGTCCGGCTGGTAGAGGTACCGCTGCACGGTCTTCTCCGTGATCTTGCCGGGCTTGAGCCGTCCGGCCGCGACCTCCTCCGCCATCCGGTTGAAGCCGTCCACCAGCTCCGCCCGGCCGCCGTAATTGATGCACATGGTCAGCACGCAGCGCGTGTTGGCACGGGTGAGCTTTTCGGCTTCCTCGAGCTCCCGGATCACGGATCCCCAGAGGCGGGGGCGGCGGCCCGACCAGCGCACCTGGACACCCCAGCGGTTGAGCTGGTCGCGCTGGCGGCGTAGTACATCCTTGTTAAATCCCATGAGGAAACGGACCTCCTCGGGGGAACGCTTCCAGTTCTCCGTGGAGAACGCGTAGACGGTCACGTACTTCACACCCAGCTCAATAGCGCCCGCGACGACGTCGAGCAGCGCCGGCTCCCCTGCCTTGTGGCCCTCGATCCGTGGCAGTCCCCGGAGGTTGGCCCAGCGTCCATTGCCATCCATGACGATCGCGACGTGTTCGGGCACGAGTTCCGCAGGAATCCTCGGCGGTGTGGCGCCGCTCGGGTGCGGATAGGGGAATTCGTAGCCCAGCTGGGCGGGGTCAGAGAAGGACACGTGTGTTAATTCCTCAGTTCAGGATGAACGGTCGACATGCTGCAAGGCCTTCACCCTGCGTTCCAGGTGCCATTGTAGATAGGCGGACACGAGCCCTGCGGCTTCGGTCCTGGCGCGTTCCGGGGACTCCCCCGCCGTCTCCCAGTCACCGCTCAGCAGTGCCGCGAGCAAGGTGATGGTCTCGGGCGCGGGAGCCGGCGACCCGGGCGGCCGGCAATCCGCGCACACCATGCCTCCCAGAGCCGCGTTGAACGCGCTGTGCGGGCCCGGGGCGTCGCATCGGGCGCACGACGTGAAGCTCGGGGCCCAGCCGCCGGTGGACAGAGCCCGCAGGAGATACGAATCGAGGATGAGGCCGGGCGCGTGGGCGCCGCGACTGAGCGCCGCCAGGGCCCCCACCAGCAGAAGATACTGCGCGGTGCCCGAGTCGCCGTCGACGTCGGTCAGCTTCTCCGCCGTCTCCACCATCGCGGCGGCGACGGTGTACCGCGAGTAGTCGGAGGCGATCGCATGCCCATAGGAGCCTTTGCTCTGAGCCTGGGTGACGACCTCGAGGCTCCGCCCCGGGACCAGCTGCAGGTCCGCCACCATAAAAGGCTCCAGCCGGGAGCCGAAACGGCTGCTCGTCCGCCGGACCCCTCGGGCCACGGCTCGGATCTGACCGTGGTGCTTGGTCAGCAGGGTCAGGATCCGGTCCGCCTCGCCCAGCTTATGGGTGCGCAGCACGACGGCGTCGTCGCGGTATGCGCGTGATGTGAAGCTCGCCTCTGCCACGGTTCCATTCTCCCACTTCCGGACGCCGAAAGGCCCCGGCGGCGCTCCGGGAGTCGGAGCGCCGCCGGGGCCGGCGGAGATTCAGCCTGCGCTGTCCGGTTGACCAGGCGGCTCAATCAGGCAGACAATCGGCGGCCGTCAGATGGAACGGTCCCGGATGGCCCGGTTGACCGCGGAGATCACGGCCTTCAGGGAGGACGTGCTGGTGTTCGAGTCGATGCCCGTGCCCCACAGGACACGCTCCCCCACCGCGCACTCGACGTAGGCGGCCGCCAGGGCGTTGCCGCCCTCGCTCAGCGCGTGCTCGCTGTAGTCGAGCACTCGGACGTCGACGCCGTCCTTGCTCAGGATGTCCAGCAGCGCGGCGATGGGGCCATTGCCATGCCCTGTGCGATCCACGATCTGGCCGTCGACGCGCATCGCCGCGTGGAGGGTCACGGCGCCATCCTCATCGGATTCGGTCCGGGTGGCGCCGAGGGCGTAGCGGCCCCACTGCTGTGCGGCATCCTTCGCGGGCAGGTACTCGTCCTGGAACGCCTTCCAGAGTTCGTCCGCGCTGACCTCGCCTCCGACGGTGTCCGTACGGCGCTGGATGACGCCGGAGAACTCGATCTGGGCACGGCGAGGCAGGTCCAGGTGATGCTCGGACTTCAGCAGGTACGCGACGCCGCCCTTGCCGGACTGCGAGTTCACGCGGATGACCGCCTCATAGCTCCGGCCGACGTCCTTGGGGTCGATCGGCAGGTACGGGACCTGCCAGGTGAACTCGTCGACCTCGACTCCGGCGGCCTGGGCGTCCTGCTCCAGCGCCTCCAGGCCCTTCTTGATCGCGTCCTGGTGGGAACCGGAGAACGCGGTGAAGACCAGATCGCCGCCGTACGGGGAGCGCTCGGGAACGGGCAGCTGGTTGCAGTACTCCACGGTGCGCCGGATCTCGTCGATGTTCGAGAAATCGATCATCGGGTCCACGCCCTGGACGAACATGTTCAGGCCCAGCGTCACCAGGTCGACGTTGCCGGTGCGTTCACCGTTGCCGAACAGGCAGCCCTCGATACGGTCGGCGCCCGCCAGGTAACCCAGCTCCGCGGCCGCGACGCCGGTGCCCCGGTCGTTGTGCGGGTGCAGAGAGAGGATGATGCCTTCCCGCGGGTGCAGGTTCCGGTGCATCCACTCGATCGAGTCGGCGTAGACGTTCGGGGTGGCCATCTCCACCGTGGCGGGCAGGTTGATGATCACCTGGCGGTCGGCCGACGCCTCGAAGATATCCGCGACGGCGTTGCAGACCCGCACGGCGTATTCGAGCTCCGTGCCTGTGAAGGACTCCGGCGAGTACTCGTACGTGACGTTGGTGTCCGTCAGCGTCTCCTCGTACTTCTTGCACAGCCGGGCGCCCTGCAGGGCGATGTCCAGGATGCCGTCCTCGTCCTGCTTGAAGACGACGCGGCGCTGCAGTGTGGAGGTGGAGTTGTAGAGGTGGACGATGACGTTCTTCGCGCCGGTGATCGCCTCGTAGGTGCGTTCGATCAGGTGCTCACGTGCCTGGGTCAGGACCTGGATGGTCACGTCGTCCGGGATGTGGTTGCCCTCGATCAGCTGACGGACGAAGTCGAAGTCCGTCTGGGACGCGGAGGGGAAGCCGACTTCGATCTCCTTGTAGCCCATGCCGACCAGCAGATTGAACATCTTCATCTTGCGGGCCGGGCTCATGGGGTCGATGAGCGCCTGATTCCCATCGCGCAGATCGACCGCGCACCAGCGGGGCGCCGTGGTGATCCGCTTGTCCGGCCAGGTCCTGTCCGGCAGATCGACGGTGATCTGCTCGTGGAACGGGATGTAACGGTGGACGGGCATGCCCGAGGGCTGCTGTGCATTTCGCATGTGATTTCAGTGCCTTTTACTCGTGAGGGCTGTCAAGATCGCCGGGCGCAACAGACTCCGCGACGAGGGAGCCCAGCTTCACAACGGTAAAGAATCAGGCCTCGCCACGGCAGCTAAGAAGAAGCAACCCTGCATGCACGTTGTCAGGTTAGCACGTGCTTAGGATGAGGGTGTCCCGCATCACCACGATGTCCACCATGTGGCCCGACCAGGGGCCATCCTGCAGAGGAGAGATTCCCCTTTGAATCCATCCGGTATTGAACTCGGCCACGTCGACCCCGGGACGCGAGCCCAGGATGACTTCTACCGCCATGTCAACGGCGCCTGGCTGTCCTCCACCACGATCCGCGACGACCGCTCACTCGAAGGCACGTTCACCGCGCTCCGCGACGCCTCGGAAGAGGCGGTGCGCACTCTGATCGAAGACGCGGCCGAACGCGGGCAGGCCGAAGGCGGGATCGCCGCGCAGATCGGCGGGCTCTACGCCAGCTTCATGGATGAGGAACGTGTCGAAGCGCTCGGTCTGGACCCGATCCGCGAACGCCTCGCATCGTTGGCTGGGCTCGACAGCCCCGAAGCGGTGGTCCGCCGCGTGGGTGAGCTCTTCCGCGCCGACGTCCCCGGCCTCTTCTACCTCTACCCCTCCCCCGACGCCGGCGATCCCACCCGCGTCCTGCTGTATCTCGGACAGTCCGGCCTCGGCCTGCCGGACGAGAGCTACTACCGCGAGGAGCAGTTCGCGGAAACCGTGGCCAAGTACCAGGAGCACCTCGGCCGGATCCTTGCGCTGGCCGAGTGGGAGGATCCCGAGCGCGCCGCGGAGCGCATCATGGCCCTCGAACGCCGGATCGCCGCGACGCACTGGGACAAGGTCACCCTCCGCGATCCGCAGAAGACCTACAACCTCCGCACCGCGGCGGAGTTCGCCGAGGTCTTCCCCTTGGCGCGCCCCTGGTTCGAAGCGGCCGGGATCGATGAGACCGTCTACGGCGAGGTGGTCCTCAGCACGCCGGAGTACTTCCCCGCCCTGCTGGAACTGCTGTCCAACGAACCCGTGCAGAGCTGGAGGGACTGGCTCGCGGCCAGAATCGTCGGCTCCGCGGCACCGTACCTCTCGTCCGCGTTCGTCCAGGAGAACTTCTCGTTCTACGGCACCGTGCTCAGCGGCACCCCCGAACTGAAGGAGCGCTGGAAGCGCGGCGTCGCCGTCGTCGAGGATGCGCTCGGCGAAGCGATCGGCGAGCTGTACGTCCGCAAGCACTTCCCGGAGAGCCACAAGGCCCGGATGGAAGAGCTGGTCACGAACCTCGTCGAGGCGTACCGCAGCAGCATCACCGGGCTCGACTGGATGGGCGAGGAGACGAAGATCCGCGCCCTGGCGAAGCTCGACTCCTTCCGGACCAAGATCGGCTACCCCGCCAAGTGGACCGACTACTCGTCCGTGGTCATCGACCCCACCGACCTGCTGGGCAATGTGGAGCGTGCCCACAGCGCCGACGTCGACCGCCACCTGGACGAGGTGGGCAAGGAGGTCGACCACGAGAAGTGGCTCATGACGCCTCAGACGGTCAACGCGTACTACCACCCGGTCCTCAACGAGATCGTCTTCCCGGCCGCTATCCTGCAGCCGCCGTTCTTCCAGGCGGATGCCGATGACGCGGTCAACTACGGTGCGATCGGGGCGGTCATCGGCCACGAAATCGGGCACGGTTTCGACGACAAGGGCTCGCAGTACGACGGCGACGGCACGCTCCGCAACTGGTGGACCGACGCCGACCGTGAAGCGTTCGAGGGCCGCACCCGGCGCCTCGTCGATCAGTTCAACGCCCTGGAACCGGCGGAGGCTCCGGGCCATCATGTGAACGGCGAGCTCACCCTCGGCGAGAACATCGGCGACCTCGGTGGACTGGGCATCGCGTACAAGGCCTACCTGGCCACGCTCGGCGGCGAGGAGGCCCCGGTCCTGGACGGCCTCACGGGAGCGCAGCGGTTCTTCTTCGCCTGGGCCACCAGCTGGCGCCAGGTGATCCGCAGCGAGGAAGCGATCCGCCGCGTCACGATCGACCCGCACTCCCCCAATGAATTCCGCGCCAACGCGACCGTGCGGAACCTGGACGCCTTCCACGAGGCGTTCGACGTCCAGGAGGGCGATGCCATGTGGCTCCCCGAGGAGGAACGCGTCCGCATCTGGTGACAGCTTCCAGTTAAACGGCGAGGGCTGTGAAGAGGATTCCTCTTCACGGCCCTCGCCGTTTCCCGTGGTGCCGGCGCCCGTCAGCCGGTGAAAGCGCTCTGGCAGGTCTGGTCCGCGGCCGTCTGGCCGACGATGTCCTTGGGCAGCTGGACCGTCTGGTAGGCGGTGCCGGAGGCGAAGTCCGTGCCCACGGCCACCTGGACGCCCAGGATGTCCGCGCTGGGCTTCAGCTGCGCCTGCGGGATGCCGAGGGCCGTGGCCACCTTGACGGCCGCGCCGCGGTAAGCGGACGAGTAGTACACGACCGTCTTGGCGCTCGTCTCCGCCGGGACCGCCGCCTGGACCAGGAATCCCTTGGCCAGGAGGAAGGTGTTGAGCTCCTGGCTCCGGCCCTCGACCCCGGTGGCGTTCGCCACGGTCACCGGCGCGGTGGACTGATCGACACCCGGAACGGGGTTCGTGGTGGCGGAGGGGGTGGAGGACGGCGTCGACGACGGCGTCGCGCTGGGCTTGGGCTTCGGCTTGGCCGCGTTGGGGTTGGTGAGGTCGACGCCCTCACGCATCGCCTTGAACAGCTGGCCCGCGTCCGGCTCCTTCGGCTGGACCCACGCCGTCGGGTTCACGACCGACGGCTCCCACGGCACCGTCACGAAGGCGACCTTGGCGAGATCCACCTTCTGCAGTCGCTGGGCGATGGTGATCAGGGTCTGCGGATTGGCGAGACCCTCATCCACCGTGAGGTTCTTGGTGACCGTGTCCGCGATGCCCAGGAGCTTCGGGAGATTGGTGAGCGTGCCGTCACTCCGCACCTTCCGGGCCAGGGAGGCCAGGAACTGCTGCTGCGACTTGATGCGCGAGATGTCACTGCCATCGCCCACACCGTGGCGGTTGCGCAGGAAGGCCAGGGCCTGATCACCCTGAACGAGCGACTTGCCGGCGGGGAGCTTGAGCCGGGAATCGGGATCGTCGATCGGCGCGTTGACGCAGACCTCCACGCCACCCACCTCGTTGGACAGCTCCTTGACGGCATTGAAGTCCGCCATCATGAAGTGGTCGATCTCCAGGCCGGTCAGCTTGTTGATCGTGTCCACGGTGCAGCCGGGGCCCGCTTCGGACATCGCGCCGTTGATCTGCGAGTCCGGCCGGGGCGCCTTCACTTGTTTGGTCTTGGGGTCGGTGCACTGCGGGATGGAGACCACCAGGTCGCGCGGGAAGGACACCATGCTGACGCGCTGGTTGTCCGCGGAGATGTCGAGCAGCATCAGCACGTCCGAATTGCCGTAACCCGACGACTGGTCCGACGTGCCGTACGCCTTGTTCTTGCCGTCGCGGGTGTCCGTGCCCATGATCAGGATCTGCAGGCGGTCGGTCGCGTCGTTGAGAGTCCCCTTGTCCCTGCCGGACGCCGTCAGGGGTGCGGTGTTCAGATTGCCCTGCAGACGGAAGTACCAGTACCCGGCGAACCCGAGGACCGCGATGAGGGCGACGCTGACGACCCACGCCGTGACCTTCACCCAGAGCGGAGCTCCGGACGGCCGAGTCAGGTGGCGGGCTTCGTGCACCTTGGCATCAGATGCGTGAGCACGCGCTTTGCGGAGCGTGTCATCCGCCCGTCGTGCGGCATGGGGTGGCTTGGTCACTCAAGGGGCCTTTCGAAACAAACAGAACCGTCCCATCGTAGAGCCGATTCCTGCATTTGAGCTGACAGATCTCCGAAGAGTCCTGCTCAGAAGCCCATCCGGCCCAGCTGCTTGGGATCCCGCTGCCAGTCTTTGGCCACCTTCACGTGCAGATCGAGGTACACCTTGGTGCCGAGGAGCGCCTCGATGCCCTTGCGGGCGCGCGTGCCGACCTCTTTGAGCCTGCTGCCCGCGCGACCGATGATGATCGCCTTCTGCGAGGGCCGCTCCACGAACAGGTTGACCCGCACATCCAGGAGAGGGTTGTCCTCCGAACGACCTTCCCGAGGGACGATCTCCTCGACCACCACGGCCAGGGAGTGCGGCAGTTCGTCCCGCACGCCTTCCAAGGCGGCCTCGCGGATCAGCTCGGCCACCATGACGGCTTCCGGCTCATCGGTCAGCTCTCCGTCCGGGTAGAGCGGCGGCGACTTCGGCAGGTGGGAGATCAGCACGTCCTCCAAGGTGGTCACCTGGAAACCGTCCTGAGCCGAAACCGGGACGATGTCCCGGAAGCCGTCGCCGCCGAGGATCTCCTGGCCCAGGGCGTGGACGGACAGCAGCTGCTTTCCGAGGTCCTCCTTGCTCACCAGATCGGCCTTCGTGACGACCGCGATGATGGGCTTCCGCCCGAGGAGCGCCAGTTGCTGTGCGATGAAGCGGTCGCCGGGGCCTACAGCCTCATTGGCCGGGAGGCAGAATCCGATGGCGTCCACTTCGGACAGCGTGGCCGCCACGAGATCGTTCAGCCGCTGACCCAGCAGCGTGCGAGGCCGGTGCAGGCCCGGCGTGTCGACGAGAACCAGCTGGGCGTCGGGACGGTGCAGAATGCCACGGATCGTGTGGCGAGTGGTCTGCGGCTTGTTGGAGGTGATGGCGACCTTCTGCCCCACCAGGGCGTTGGTCAGTGTCGACTTTCCCGCGTTCGGACGTCCCACCAGGATGGCGAAACCTGCCCGGTAGTCTTTGTTCTCCGGTGTGGGCATCAGCCCGTCGTTGCGTCCCGACATCAGTCCTCTTCCTCCCGGGACTCTGCGGTCCCACGTTCAGTTTCGTTCGACTCCTGGGCCAGAACGTGGTGCACACGATTCCTCCGGCCCTCAATGCTCAGCGCTTCCAGCCGCAGCCCATGGGTGAAGGCGACGCTGCCCAGGATGGGGACCCTGCCCAGCGCCTTGGCGAGGAGGCCGCCGACGGAGTCCACGTCGTCGTCCTCGATCTCCCGGTCGAAAAGCTCACCCAGGTGGTCGATCGGCATGCGGGCGTTCACCCGGAATGTGCCAGGCGCCAGTTCGACGAATTCCGCGGCCTCGGAATCGTATTCGTCCACGATTTCGCCCACGATCTCCTCGATGAGATCCTCCAGGGTCACCAGGCCCGCCGTGCCGCCGTACTCGTCGATCACGATCGCCATGTGGACCTGCTCGGTCTGGAGTTCTTTGAGAAGCTCCGCCACCGGCTTCGACTCCGGCACGAACCGGACGGGCCGCATGAGAGCGATCAAGGAGATCGAGGAATCCGGGCCGCGGCCGAACAGCGCTGCCGCCACGTCCTTCAGGTAGAGGATGCCCAGCACGTCGTCCGCGCTCTCCCCCACGACGGGGACACGGGAGTTGCCGCTGCGGAGGAAGAGGCTCATCGCCTGTTCCAGCGTCTGTTCGCTGCCGATGTGGACGATGTCGGTCCGTGGCACCATGACGGCGCGGACGAACGTGTCCTCCAGGTCGAAGACGCTCTGGATCAGCTCGGCTTCGCCCTCTTCGATGAGCTCCGAATCACTCGAGCGCTCGAAAAGCTCCCGCACCTCGGCGCTGGTCAGCGATCCGAGTTCGTCATGCGTGTCCACGTCCGCGCCATGCGAGGACGGCAGCACGGCCGTGCCGAAACGCTGAAGCCATTCCGGGATCGGGCCCAGGACCAGGCGCAGGGCATGGACCAGGGACGCCGTGTACTGCACGGTCGCGGCCGGGTGGAGCCGCCCGAGACGGCGCGGTGACACGCCCACGAGCACGAAGCCGACCAGGGCCATGATGACCGTGGCGATGAGGCCGGCGAGCCACACGTTCTCGATGAGTCCTGACACCGCGAGCGTCAGGGCGACCGCGCCGGCCATCTCGAACCAGATCCGCCAGAAACGCAGAGACCTCAGATGCGCCTGCGCGTCGTCGAGCACCCGGTTGGCCGCGTGCCCGGGACGGGATTCGGCCAGATCGTCGAGGGCATGACGGGGCAGGAAGGCGAGGGCCGATTCGGCCGCCGAAAGGATGGCGCCGATGACCAGGAAGACGACCGTCAGGACCAGCAGTACCGCCAGGGTCATTCGGTGGTCTCCAGGGGGGCGTCCTTGCCCAGGAAGGAGGAGAGCAGCTGGCGCTGAAGGCCGAACATCTCGGCCTTCTCCTCCGGCTCGGCGTGGTCGAAGCCCAGGAGGTGCAGGATTCCGTGCGTGGCGAGCAGGAGCATCTCCTCCTCGGTGCTGTGGCCGGCGTTCTTCGCCTGGATCTCCGCCACCTGCGGGCAGATGGCGATGTCGCCCAGCATGCCCGCCGGCGTGATCCGTCCGGGGGCGCCCGGGGTCAGCTCATCCATGGGGACGGAGAGCACGTCCGTGGCGCCCGGCTCGTCCATCAGCTCGATGTGGAGCTTCTCCATGGTGGGCTCGTCCACCAGGAGCACGGACAGTTCGGCCTCGGGGTGGATGTAGAGCTCATCGAAGATGAACCGCGCCAGGCGGACGATGTCCTCGGCATTGCCGTCGACGCCGGACTCGTTGTTGACCTCGATGCTCATGCGGTGGCTCCTGGCTCGGTGGTGCTGTGCTCTGCGCTGATGTGCGCCGTGCTGCTGTGTTCTGCGCTGCTGTGTTCTGCGCTGCTGTTTTCCGCGCTGCTGTTCAGGCCTGCCGCCTGGCGGGAGGGGGTGCGACGGCGGTGCGTGCCTCGCAGCTGTTCCTCGTCCCAATGGTTGTACGCGGTCACGATGTCCCCCACGAGGCGGTGGCGCACCACGTCGCTGGCGTCGAGGACGGAGAAATTGATGTCTTCGATGCCGTCCAGGATGCCCTGGACGATCTTCAGCCCCGAGGTCGTTCCGCCCGGCAGATCCACCTGGCTGGTGTCACCCGTGACCACCATCTTGGACCCGAAGCCCAGACGGGTGAGGAACATCTTCATCTGCTCCGGGGTGGTGTTCTGGGCCTCGTCCAGGATGATGAACGCTTCGTTGAGGGTCCGACCGCGCATGTACGCGAGCGGCGCCACCTCGATGGTCCCGGCCGCCATCAGGCGCGGGATCGATTCCGGATCCATCATGTCGTGCAGGGCGTCGAACAACGGACGCAGATAAGGGTCGATCTTGTCGTTGAGCGTTCCCGGCAGGAAGCCCAGCCGCTCGCCCGCCTCAACTGCAGGACGCGTCAGGATGATCCTGGTGACTTCCTTGTTCTGCAGCGCCTGGACGGCCTTGGCCATGGCCAGGTAAGTCTTGCCGGTGCCGGCCGGGCCGAGCCCGAACACGATCGTGTTCTGATCGATCGCGTCGACGTAGCTCTTCTGATTGAGCGTCTTGGGGCGGATCGTGCGGCCACGGCTGCTGAGGATGTTCTGCGTCAGGACCTCGGTGGGCGTCGGCACGGTGCGTGCGCTCAGCATGCCGAGGAGCTGGACCACGAGCTCACGGGTGACCGGGGTGCCCCGCTGGGAGAGCGACTTGAGTTCCAGGACCAGACGGTGCGCCAGCTGAACGTTCTCGGTGGGGCCCTTCAGGGTCAGTTCGTTCCCGCGCACGTGGAACGTCACGGCGGGGAAGGCCGACTCGAGACCGCGCAGGGATTCGTCGTGGGCGCCGAGCGCCCGCACCATGGCCTCGCCCGTGTCGAAGAGGATGACCTCGGTCCGCGAGAGGGGCGTGCTGTGCGGGAAGTCGGCATGACCTGACAGGGCCCCCGATGGCATGGTTTCTTCGCTCATGGTGCCGGCCCTCGTGACCGGATATCCCTTTCGTGGAAGTCGTGCGGCCATGAAGTCCATGGCCTCCTGAAAGTCTACGTCAGGACGCCGGAGGGTCACGGGTTGGGCACAGCGGGGTATCAATCGGATTTCACTTCCGGAGGCTGCCCGCTCAGAGGCATGGGGACCTGACGACGTGTGGCAAGGTGGAATGTGGGGCGTGCTGATCAGCAGGCCCTTTCGCATGGGCGTACTCCGCCCGCGGACCCGAAGGAACAGCCAGACCGGCAGGAGGAAGGAGCACCATGACGTCGATCAGCGCACGACGACGGTGCCTTCCCGCGCGCCTGCTGGCACTCCCCCTCGCCGCGGCTCTGCTGTCCGCCTGCACGGCCACGCCCTCGGTGACCGTCTCCTCCGGTCTGCCGGACCCACAGTCGCTGGCCACCTCCGTGCCGGATGTCACGGCGGTCCCGAGCGAAACGGCGGAAACCGCCACCCAGGTGCAGGTCTACTGGATCGGGCGCACGGGAGGCAACGCCTACCTGTTCTCGGAACCCCGTAAGACCGGTGCCGGCGACGACCCCGTCACCTCGGCCCTGAAAGTCATGATGGCTCAGAAGCCCGAGGACCCCGACTACTTCACCGCCTGGCAGGCCCCGCACCGTCTGGCCGCCTCGATGTCCGGAGTGTCGACCATCACGGTGGATGTCAGCGCGGATGCCTTCTCCAAGAATCTTGACCCATCGATGGCCAAGAGGGCCATGCAGCAGCTGGTCTTCACGGCGGTGTCCGCCGCGCGCGCTTCGGGAATGGTCGACGCTTCGGTGGAACCCGACGTCGTGCTCCTGATCGACGGGCGCAATGACGTCGAGGCCTTCGGCTCGATCCCCTTGAATCTTCCGTTCCACCGGGACCTGGCGTTCCTCTCGCCGGTGCGCATCATGGTCCCCCAGGACCAGGCCGTGCTCAACTCGGGCACGGTCGCTTTCAACGGGGTGGTGCTCGGCGGCCAGAAAGACGTGACCTGGTCTGTCGCTCCGGCCGGCTCCCCCGAGGGCCAGGACGTGCTGTCCTCGGACAAGGTCGCGGTGGCTCAGACGGCGGACAAGGTGGGGCGTTTCGCCTCCCGGCTCGACCTGCCGAAGGGCACCTACGAACTGACCGTGTCCGCCACGGTCCCCGGCACGGCGCAGCCGGTTCAGGATTCGAAGACGGTCACCATTCGCTGAGAGACCGGCTCACCAGCGTCCGAGCACCGTGTTCGCGACGACCAGCGCCGCCGGACCGGCCGAGGACGACCGCAGCACGTGCGGTCCGAGCAATGCGGTGCGGGCCCCCGCAGCCTGGAATGCGGCCACCTCCGACGGGGAGATCCCGCCCTCCGGTCCCACGATGAGCAGGACCTCGCCATCAAGACCTTGGATAGCATCCAGCTGCGAGGACAAGGAACCACTCGCGTCCTCATGGAGGACGAATGCCGCGCCCGAGCGGGAGATGCGGCGGACGAGCCCTGCCGAGTCGAGGACGTCCTCGACCTCCGGGGTGCGGGCGCGCCGCGACTGCTTCGTCGCAGCCCGGACCACCGAACGCCACTTCGCCAATGCCTTCGCGGCCCGGTCCCCGCGCCAGCGCACGATGGAACGGTCGGACTGCCACGGGATCACGCCGTCGATGCCCAGTTCCGTCGCGCTCTCGATCGCCTGCTCATCACGGTCACCCTTCGCGAGGGCCTGCACCAGGATCAGCCGGGGTGACGGCGCCGGTTCCCGCACGATCTCCAGCGCGCGCACCACCAGCTCACCGGCGTCGGACGAGTCCACCGTGCCGATGACGCGCGTCCCCTGCTCGTCCACGAGATCGACGCCCTCGCCGGCCGACAGCCGCTTGACCGTGACGGCGTGCCGCGCTTCGGCGCCGTCGACGGTCACGAGACCGGAGGGCTCCACCTCATCGAGGGAACCGGCGGGGACGAAGAAGACCGGGTTGCTCATGGCTCAGAGGTTGCCGAACTTGTCGCGGAGCTTGGCGAACATCCCGCCGCTGCTGGCGAGTTTGCCCTCAGTGAACTCCTCGTCGCGGAGACCGGCGAGCTTCCGGAGCAGCTCCTCCTGTTCGGCGTCGAGCTTCGTAGGAGTCTCCACCTGGATGCGGACCTTGAGATCGCCACGGCCGTAGCCGCGCAGGTGGGTGACACCGAGCTCGTGGAGGGTGATGACCTCGCCGGACTGCGTGCCGGGCTTGATGCTGATCGTCTGGGGACCGTCGAAGGTCTCCAGTTCGACGTCGGTGCCGAGGGCCGCAGCGGTCATGGGGACCTTCAGCGCGGCTTGCAGATCGTCGCCGTCGCGTGTGTAGGTCTTGTCCGCGTTCACTCTGACCTGGACGTACAGGTCGCCCGAGGGACCGCCGGCGATGCCGGCTTCACCGTGGCCGGAGAGCTGGATCCGGGTTCCGGTGCTCACACCGGCGGGGATCTTGATGGAGAGGGAACGGTGCGAGCGGACCCGGCCCTGGCCGTTGCACTCGTTGCACGGGTCCTTGATCACGGTGCCGAAGCCCTGGCAGCTGGGGCACGTGGCGGCCGTCATGACCTGGCCCAGGATGGAACGCACCGGGCGCTGGACCTGGCCCGCGCCGTGGCAGATGTCGCAGCGCTCCGGGCTCGTGCCCGGCTGGCAGCAGCTGCCGTCGCAGGTCTCACACACCACGGCCGTCTCCAGCTCGAGCGTCTTCTCCACGCCGAACACGGCGTCCTTGAGATCGATGCGGACCTCGACCAGGGCGTCCTGGCCGCGCCGCACCCGGGAGGCCGGGCCGCCAGCGGCGCCGCCGCCACCGAAGAAGGTGTCGAAGATGTCCTGGAAGGCGAAGCCGGAACCGGAGTAACCGCCGAAACCGTTGTCGGTGCCGTTCTCGTTGCCCGTGGTGTCGTAGACCCGGCGCTTCTCGGGAACCGAGAGGACCTCGTAGGCGTGCGTCACGGCCTTGAACTGCTCGGCGGCGTCATCCGCGGAGTTCACGTCCGGGTGGAGGGTCCGCGCGAGCTTGCGGTAGGCCTTCTTGATCTCCTCGCCGCTGGCGTCGCGCGGGACTCCGAGGACTTCATAGTGACTGCTCACGTGTGTGTACTTCTCTTCCTCTATTGGGTGACTTGCTGTGGCGTCGGGCGACCGGTGAGGTCACCCCGCCAGAATCCGTGAAAGATAGCGCGCGACGGCGCGCACCGCCGCCATGGAGGACGGGTAGTCCATGCGGGTGGGGCCGAGGACGCCCACCTTCGACGCGGAACCCTTGCCGTAGCCGGTGGCCACCACCGAGGTGCCGGCGAGTTCGTCGAACGGGTTCTCGCGTCCGATGCTGACGGCGACGCCATGCTGATCCTGGTGCATCTCGGTCAGGAGCCGCAGCATGACCACCTGCTCCTCGAGCGCCTCCAGCACCGGCCCGATGCTCAGGGGGAAATCCATGGTGGCGCGCGCCAGATTCGCGGTTCCCGCCAGGACGATCCGCTCCTCCGCGCTCGAGTCGAGGAGCGACAGGAGCGCGGCCGCGAGTGCCGCGGCGGGCTGCTGAAGGCCCGGGGCCACCGTCGCGGTCAGGACGGGGACGGTCTCACGCAGGGCGTCGAGCGGCTGGTTCGCGCAGGCCGCCAGGAACATCGTCCTCAGCACCGCGACATCGGATTCCGCCAGAACCTGTCCCAGATCCACCACCCGCTGGTCCACCGATCCGGTGTCGGTGATCAGCACGAGCAGCACCTGAGAACCTCCGAGCGCCACCACTTCGAGATGCCGCAGGCGGGCCTGGCTGGCCTTGGGGTACTGGACCACGGCCACCTGCCGTGTCAGCTGGGACAGCAGCCGGGCCGACCGTTCCAGCACGTCATCGAGATCGGAGGCACTGTCCAGGAAGGAGTGGATGGCACGGCGCTCCGCGGCGGACAGCGGCTTGACGGAGGCCAGCTGGTCCACGAAGAGCCGGTAGCCCTTGTCCGTCGGAATACGGCCTGCGCTCGTGTGGGGGGCCGCGATGAGCCCCTCCTCCTCCAGCGCCGCCATGTCGTTGCGGATCGTCGCGCTGGACACGCCCAGCTGATGGCGCTCCACCAGCACTTTCGATCCCACCGGCTCCCGGAAGTGGACGTAATCCTCCACGATGGCGCGCAGGACTTCGAGACGACGAGGATCACTCACTCGGCCACCTCCACATGCTCTTGCTCTTCGGCGTTTCTCTTAGCACTCTACCTCTCTAAGTGCTAATTCTAGTATGCCTGCCCCGGACCCGGGACATCGCCAGGCGGAGAACAGCAGGAGGCATCATGTCCATCCATTCCTGGGGACCTCAGGACCTCAGCGCACCCGCCAAGAAGCAGCTGCGCGAGGTGCCGGTGGAGCGGGGCATGGTCCTCGAGGAGGTTCAGACCGGCTGGGTCGGCGCCGTGACGCGCGTGGAGAAGTCGGGCGGGATGCACATCCTCAGTCTGGAGGACCGCCGGGGCAAGGAGCGTTCCTTCCAGCTCGGCTTCGGATTCCTCCTGGACGGCGAAGCGGTCAAGATCGTTCCGCCACGAGCCGCCGCCGCTCAGCAGGGTCCCCGGCGCACCGCGAGCGGCTCGCTCCACGTCGACACCAAAGCCCGCACGGCCCTCGCCAGTCGCATCTGGGTGGAAGGCAAGCACGACGCCGAACTCGTCGAGCGCGTCTGGGGCGACGATCTGCGGGTGGAGGGCATCGTCGTCGAGCCTTTGCACGGCATTGATGACCTGGAAGCGGCCGTCGCGGCCTTCGGCCCCGGTCCCGGCCGCAAGCTGGGCATCCTGGTCGATCACCTGGTGCCCGGCTCGAAGGAGCAGCGGATCGTCGACGCCCTGATGCGCAAGCCGGGTGTCAGTGGGAACGTCCTGGTGGTGGGACATCCGTACGTCGACGTGTGGCAGGCCATCAAACCTCAGACCCTCGGCATCCCCGCGTGGCCGCAGATCCCCCGCGGCACCGACTGGAAGACGGGCATCCTCCAGGCCTTCGGCTGGCCGCACGCCACCGCGGAGGACATCGGTCTCGGCTGGCAGAAGCTGCTCTCCACCGTGCGCAGCTACGCTGACCTGGAACCGAGCCTGCTGGGGCGTGTCGAGGAGGTCATCGATTTCCTCACGGCCTGACCTCCCAGCCACTATGCTGAGTAGGAAACGCCGTCACGTGCACTGCCCGTGATCCGGAACTACCTCAGGAGTATGAGCTGTGTCTGACGCATCCGGACCGAAGCCCCAGGGAGCATCCTCCCCGGGCGATCAGCCGCGCTCCGCGTCCGGCATGAACGGCGGCCCGGCCCAGAACAACCCAAGCCAGAACAATCCAGCCCAGAACAACCCCGGTCAGACCTCTGGAGAGCACCCCTACACGGGCGCCAGCGCCGTCCCGGAGCCGCTGAGCTCCAGCGAGGACCGGCAGTGGGCCATGCTGGCTCATTTCGGCGGGATCCTCGGCTTCATCCCCTCGCTCCTGATCTACCTGATCTTCAAGGACCGGGGACCGTTCACGGCCCAGGAGTCGAAGGAAGCCCTCAACTTCACCCTGCCGCCCACGCTGGTGGCCGTCGTGGCGAACATCCTGAGCCTCATCCCCTGGATCGGCGGGATCTTCGCAGTGATCGCGGCCCTGATCTGGATCGCCCTGACCGTGTTCTCCGTGATCGCCGGCATCCACGTCAACCGGGGCCAGCCGTACCGCTACAAGTACAACCTGCGGCTCCTCAAGTAGCCGAATGGCGGAACCCCGGCACGGGGGTTCCGCCTTTTTCATGCCCTGAACACCGTCGGGTGCTGGACGGCAGGGGTCAGTCCGGCAGCAGACGGCGCACGACGGCGTCGGCCAGCAGACGGCCCCGCAGGCTCAGGCGCACGGCGCCCTTGAAGGCGGCCTGCGGGTCGATCAGGCCGTCGGCGATCAGGCCCGCGACGGCGGTGCGCCCCTCAGCCTGGAGCGCCGCGGTGGGCAGGCCCTCGGCCAGCCGGACGCGCAGGAGGACGTCCTCGAGATAGCGGGTGTTGCCGTCGAGAACTTCCTTGCCCGCGGCCGGGGAAACCCCATCCCCGAGGCGCTGCGCGTAGGCACGGGGGTGCTTGACGTTCCACCACCGGACGCCGCCGACGTGCGAATGTGCGCCGGGGCCGATCCCCCACCAGTCGTCGCCCCGCCAGTAAGCGAGATTGTGCCGGCATTCCTGTCCCGGTTCGCGCGCCCAGTTGCTGACCTCGTACCAGTCGAAGCCGGCGGCAGCGAGGCGCTGCTCGGCGAGTTCGTACTTGTCGGCATGGTCGTCGTCGTCGACGTCGGGGACCTCCCCACGACGGATCTGCGCCGCAAGCTTCGTGCCGTCCTCGATGATGAGGGCGTAAGCGCTCAGATGATCCGGCTCGCAGGCCAGCGCCGCGTCCAGGGAACGTTCCCAGTCGGCCAGCGACTCCCCCGGGGTCCCGTAGATGAGGTCCAGGCTCACGTTGAGACCCGCGGCACGGGCCCATTCCACCACCTGCGGGACCCGCTCGGGACGGTGCACCCTGTCCAGGGTCTTGAGCACGTGCGGCACGGCGGACTGCATGCCGAAGGACACCCGGGTGAAACCGGCTTCCGCGAGCCGTGCCAGGGACTGTTCGGTGACGGTCTCAGGATTGGCCTCGGTGGTGACCTCGGCGCCCGGCTCCAGTCCCCAGAGATCCCGGGCCCGGCCCAGCAGCCCTCCCAGTTCCTCCGGGTTCAGCAGGGTCGGTGTGCCGCCCCCGAAGAACACGGTCGACACCGGACGCGCCGGGATGCCGGAGCGCTCGAGGACGCCGGCCGCGAAGTCCAGCTCGGACAGGGCGGTGCCGGCGTACTCGTCCTGGCTCGCGCCGCCGCCGAGTTCCGTGGCCGTGTAGGTGTTGAAGTCGCAGTAACCGCAGCGGACCGTGCAGTACGGCACGTGGATGTACAAGCTGAAGGCACGCTCCCGCGCGCCTTCCCGGGCCTGAGGATCCAGGAGCCCGTCCGCGGGAGCCGGGTCACCGAGAGGAAGCGCGCTGGGCATGGGCTACTTCTTGGCCTTGTCCTTGCCGTTGCCTTCGTCGTTGCTCAGCGCGGCGATGAAGGCTTCCTGCGGGACCTCGACGCGGCCCACCATCTTCATGCGCTTCTTGCCTTCCTTCTGCTTCTCCAGCAGCTTGCGCTTACGGCTGATGTCACCGCCGTAGCACTTGGCGAGCACGTCCTTGCGGATGGCACGGATGTTCTCGCGGGCGATGATGCGCGCGCCGATGGCGGCCTGGATGGGGACCTCGAACTGCTGGCGGGGAATCAGTTCCCGGAGCTTGGAGGTCATCATGACGCCGTACGAGTAGGCCTTGTCACGGTGGGTGATCGCGCTGAAGGCGTCGACCGTTTCGCCCTGAAGCATGATGTCGACCTTGACCAGGTCGGCGACCTGATCGCCGTCGGCCTTCCAGTCGAGCGAGCCGTAGCCGCGGGTCTTGGACTTCAGGGTGTCGAAGAAGTCGAAGACGATCTCGGCCAGCGGGAGCCGGTAGCGGATCTCGACACGGTCCTCGGAGAGATAGTCCATTCCACCCAGGATGCCTCGCCGGGACTGGCACAGCTCCATGATGGCGCCGACGAACTCGTTCGGCGCCAGGATCGTGGCGGACACCATCGGCTCGCGCACCTCGGCGACCTTGCCGACGGGGTACTCGCTCGGGTTGGTGACGTGGACGATCTTCTTGTCCTCGAGGGTCACCTCGTACTCCACGTTCGGAGCGGTCGAGATCAGATCCAGCTTGTACTCGCGCTCCAGACGTTCCCGGGTGATCTCCAGGTGGAGCAGACCGAGGAAGCCCACGCGGAATCCGAAGCCGAGGGCCGCGGACGTCTCCGGCTCGTACACGAGCGCCGCGTCATTGAGCATCAGCTTCTCCAGCGCGTCGCGCAGCACCGGGTAGTCCGTGCCGTCCAGTGGGTACAGGCCGGAGAAGACCATGGGCTTGGCGTCCTCGTAGCCGCCGAGGGACTCCGAGGCGGGCTTGTGCAGCGTGGTGACGGTGTCACCGACCTTGGACTGGCGGACATCCTTCACGCCGGTGATGAGGTAGCCGACCTCGCCCACGCCCAGCCCCTTGGTCGGCACCGGCTCCGGGGAGCTCACGCCGATCTCGAGGAGTTCGTGGCTCGCCTTGGTGGACATCATCTGAATGCGCTCGCGCGGTGACAGCTTGCCATCCACGACACGGACATACGTGACCACGCCACGGTAGGTGTCATACACGGAGTCGAAGATCATGGCACGGGCAGGCGCGTCCGGATTGCCGACGGGCGCCGGCAGGTCCTGCACGATCTTGTCCAGCAGGTCCTCGACGCCGACGCCGGTCTTGCCGGAAACCATCAGCACATCCTCGGGCTTGCCGCCGATGAGGTTGGCCAGTTCCGCTGCGTACTTCTCCGGCTGGGCCGCGGGCAGGTCGATCTTGTTGAGCACGGGGATGATCGTGAGATCGTTCTCCATGGCCAGATAGAGGTTCGCCAGCGTCTGGGCCTCGATGCCCTGGGCGGCGTCCACCAGAAGGATCGCCCCTTCGCAGGCGGCCAGCGAACGGGAGACCTCGTACGTGAAGTCGACGTGACCCGGGGTGTCGATCATGTTCAGCGCATAGCTCGTGCCGTCGAATTCCCAGGGCATGCGGACGGCCTGGGACTTGATGGTGATGCCACGCTCGCGTTCGATGTCCATGCGGTCCAGGTACTGGGCCTTCATGTCCCGGGGCTGGACCACGCCGGTCAGCTGCAGCATGCGGTCAGCGAGGGTCGACTTGCCGTGATCGATGTGCGCGATGATGCAGAAGTTGCGGATCACGGACGGATCAGTCGCGGCGGGCACCGGTGCAGTGCGGGCCATGGGAGACACTCAGGAGTCCTTACTGTTGCCTTCGGGCGGTCCTTCCGACGGGGCTCCGGCGCGAAACCGGGCATGCGGAACAGGACCGAGGGGTCAGATCCACCATTGTCCCACGTTTCGGAGCACTTCTCCTCACGTCCTCCCCCACCGCCGCGCCGGTCTTCCTGGGTACGCTGGACCACATGGCCGGCTTCTTCTCACGCATCCTCAGGTTGCTCGGCGCCACGCCGCGCCGCGCACCCGGTGTGCGGCGCGCTGCGCCCGCCGGATATCCCGGCGACTACCCCGGCGTCGTCGCGGTGCGCTACTCACCGCGGGCCGATGAACGGGCCGATCCGGGCGAGATCGTGTGGACCTGGGTCCCCTATGAAGAGGACCACCGGCAGGGCAAGGACCGGCCCGTTCTCCTGGTGGGCGAGGACGGCCCGTGGCTGCTCGGCCTCATGCTGACGTCCAAAGACCGGAACAACGGCACGCATCGTGACGCGGCCTATGTGGACATCGGATCCGGTCCGTGGGATCGCGAAGGCCGGCCGAGTGAAGTCAAGGTCAACCGCGTGGTGCGTGTCAATCCTGCCGCGATCCGCCGCGAAGGCGCAGTGCTCGACAGGCGGCGATTCGCCCAGGTCAGCGAGGGCCTCCGCCGCGCCGGGCACTGAGTTTTTGGCCATCGAGGCCGTGATTCTGCTAAAATCATTTGCTGTGTGTCCGCACAGGTCGACGGACACTGATGATTGGCTGCCATAGGCATCCCCACGCCGCTCAGTCAATGGCCAATCTGACGCCCTCTAGACCCATCCGTCATTACAAGAGAGTTCACTAAGTGGCTAACATCAAGTCTCAGAAGAAGCGCATCCTCACCAACGAGAAGGCTCGCCAGCGCAACGTCGCTGTCAAGTCTGAGCTCAAGACCCTCATCAAGACCGTCAACGAGGCGGTTGAGGCTGGTAACAAGGATGCCGCTGAGTCCGCCGTGAAGGCGGCCAGCCGTAAGCTGGACAAGGCTGTCAGCAAGGGCGTCATTCACAAGAACAACGCTGCCAACCGCAAGTCCGCGATCAACAAGAAGGTCAGCGCTCTCTAAGAGAACCGCTGCGGCCGATCGCTGACGCGACAGGCTGACACCTCACTTGCTTCGGAGTGGCCGGTCCCCCAGGGACCGGCCACTCTTGCGTTAAGCGTCACGACTTCTGACTCTTGTGTCCCACGATCCGGGACGCCGCCGTCGGCGGGCGACGCCCCGTCCTCAACGGCTCTGGACGGACGAGGCCACCAAGTGCACCACGCGCTCGACGGCGTACACCGGATCCCGGGACAGGCCCTTCACCTGAGCATCGGCCTCGGCCACCGCGCGGACACAGAGTCTCAGCTGTTCCGGCGTCCAGCGGCGGACATCCCGTTGGGCCTGCTCCACGAGCCACGGCTGCATTCCCAGATCACGCGCCACCTGGGCGGCGGAGCCGCGGCTGCCCGCGACACGGGCGAGGGTGCGCAGCTTGGCGGCCAGCGCGGCGACGAGCGGCACGGGGTCCGCGCCGGAGTCCAGGGCGTACCGCAGGGTCGCGAGGGCCCCGGCCGCATCGCCGGCGAGGGCGGCGTCGGCGACCTTGAAGGAAGTCGCCTCGATCCGGCCGCCGTAGTACTTCTCCACGTCGTCCGCAGTGACCGTGCCCGTGGTGTCTTCGATGAGCTGGACACACGCCGCGGCCAGTTCGGCCGTCTGAGAGCCGACGGCGTTGACCAGTGCCACCACGGCGGGACCTTCAATGCGACGGCTCGCCGCCCGGAACTCAGAGGTGACGAAGGCGTTCTTGTCGGTGTCACGCTTCAGCGGCTGGCAATCGACGACGGGCCAACGGGATTTCACGGCGTCCAGCAGCTTCTTGCCCCGGTTGCCGCCGCCATGCCGCAGCACGACGACGGCGTCCTCCGCCCCTGATACGGCCAGCTCGAGTGCGTCGGTGAGGAAGGCGTCGTTCATGGCTTCCAGCCTGGACACCTCGATGAGTTTGAATTCGCCGAACAGTGACGGACTGCACGCCATCAGGAGCGCCCCGGGCTGGTATTCCGAGGCGTCGAAGGTGGTCAGCTCCAGATCCGGGTGCACCTGACGGAGCTGGCTGCGCAGCAGATCCCGGGCACGCTGGGCGAAGTACTCCTCGGGGCCGGAGAGGAGGATCAGCGGTGCGGGCTGGATGTCTCGCCAGTTCAAGGCGGTGGATGCGGCGGCCTTCGCCATCGAGGTGATCTCCCTGCTGTTTTCGGCTTGTCGGCTCCTCAGCATCGTATCGTGACCGGGGCGGGCGAGGCCTCGCGGCGAGGGGTTCGCGGCCGTGATCCGAAACCGGTCCAGTGCTGTCTCAGCCGTCGCTCAACCGGGATTCCAGCTCGGCGATCCTCCGCTCCAGATATTCGAGGTATTCGATCACGTAGGCGTCCTTGGCTTCCATGCGATCAAGCCGAGGAAGGATGAGCTGCACGTTTCCGTTCATCGGAGCCACCAGAGGGTGGGCCGCGTCGATGGCGTTCAGGGCGGCGCGCAGAGGGCTGTTCTCGTCACGATGAGTCATGATTGCACCCTATCCACCTTTGGCGAGGCCCGGGCCCTCCCGTCTCGCAGGAATGCATGAACCCGACGGTAGAAACCCAGGACCGCCCGCGGATGGGCGACCACCCACAGCAACCCCACCTGACATGCCCCGAACGCCGTCATCGTGATCAGCCCCAGAGCCCCCGGAGGCCAGTCCACGAGAGCTCCAGGCATGCTGCCCACTCCCTGTGCGATCATCCAGATCCCCCGCGTCGCCACCCCGGTCCAGCCGACCAGGATCCCGCTGACCGGACCCGGCACCACGGCCAGAACCAGAGCCGCCGTGCCCAACAATGTCACCGGGGCCACCAAAGGAGCCGTCAGCGCGTTGGCGAGCATCGAATACGGCGTCAGCTGCGGCTGGATCAGCACGAGCAGCGGCGCACAGGCCAGGTTCGCGGCCAAGGGAATCGCCAGTCCCAGCGCCACCACATACGGCATCCACCGAGCCAGCCAGCGGGCCAGGCCCTGAGCAGAGACCAGGATCCCCGCCGTCGCCACCACCGACAGCGCGAACCCCAGGTCCCAGGCCAGCCACGGCTCGGCCAGCAAGAGACCCGAAGCGCTCACACACAACAGCGGAAGCCCTCGGCCCTGATGACCGCTCATCATGACCGTCAGACCCGCAGCGGACATCACCACCGCCCGCAAGACACTCGAGTCCGGCCCCACCAACGCACCAAACGCCGCCAGGGAGAGTATGGACAGCACCATCACGACCGCACGGCCCACCCGCAAGCTCCGCAGCATCAGCACCACGGAGGCGAACACCACACTGCAATTCGCGCCGGAGACCGCGGTCAGGTGTGTCAGGCCTGTGGTGGCCATCACGGCCGCGGACTCCGGCGTCTGGCGGCCGCGGTCACCGATCACCATACCGTCGAGCAAGGCGCCCGGCTCACCCGGAATGGCGCGGCTTCTCTCGAGGAATTCCTGCCGGAGCCGCGACACGGCATCTTCGAAGACCGACGGGGCCGTCACCAGCCGGGGCCTCCCCACGGCCGTTCCGGACAGCGACCCCGGGCGCCCGTCCCGTTCCTTGACCCGGAGCGTCAGCTCCAGTTCCTGCCCGTAACGGACCGCAGCGCAGACACCCTGGCACTGGACGTCGACCGGAAGATCCAGGCCCTGCCACGTCGCCCCGTGGCGGATCCGCTGGAGCCGCGCGATGAACCGGCAACCCTGTCTGCACGGCGAGGCCTCCTGCGCGCCGGCAGCATCTTGCGGTCGAGGATCCGGCACCTGACCGAAGCCCGGCGGGAGCGCCTCGGGATGCCCTGCGACCTGGGCGATGACACTGATCGCCTGGCGGTCCCGCATCTCGTCCCACACGTGACGAGAACCAGGGTCGGCCATCCGCGCGAGGCCGAGGACGCAGCCCACCAGGGCCGCGACGGTCGCGAGAACCAGGCACGCCCCGATGCTCCTGCTCCGCGGCGAAGGCGACGCCGAGCACCGTCGCCGGGAGGAATCAAACCGAGTGAGAAGAAACCAGCACAGCCCGACGGCGCCGAGCAGCACCGCCCCCATGACGGCCAGGAGGCGCAACAGTGCATCATTGCGGGCCGCGGTCACCGCGCCCACCGTCCACAGCAGGCAGAGCGCGGGGACCAGCCGCACGTCGTGAGCCGCCTCCCGGAGCAGGAGACGCCTTTCCACCTGCTTGTCGTGGGCGCGAAACGCCGCGCGCGCGGCAGCGAGCCACCGTGCCGCGCCCGGCCCGGCACGCTTCAGGAAATCCGCAACGTCCATGGTCAGCCGTCGAGCACGATCAAAGGCGTCAGCTGCTCCAGAAGCCGCGGCCCGATGCCGTCCACCGCGTCCAGGTCCTCGATCTTCGTGAAGGATCCGTGCTGTTCCCGCCACGCGATGATCCGGTCCGCGAGCACCTTCCCGACCCGTGGCAAGGTCATGAGCTGCTCTTCCGAGGCCGTGTTGAGGTGCACGGGGGCGGCCTGGCTCCCACGGGGCTGCTCGGAGTTTCTGGTCTCGCCGGCCACCCCGGCGCCCCCGGCCTGGCCGTCCCCGGGCCCCGCCGCGCTTTCACCCTGCTGCGGAACATGGACCTTGTGACCGTCCTGGAGCGGTTCTGCCAGGTTCAATGCGTCCAGCTCCGCGGTGTCCAACGCCCCGCCGGCCTTCTCGATGGCCTGAAACACCCGTGCGCCGGCGGGCAGCCGGACGATGCCAGGATGCCTCACGGCGCCGGAGACGTGCACGACGAGCGGGGCGGACGTCCCGGCAGAGTCGGGGGTTTCCGCACCCGAGGGCCGGGCCGAGGGCGTGGAACGGAGGGGCGCCACAGTGCCGTGCGGCGCGGGTGGAGGCTCCGGGACCGACTGACCCGGGGCCGAGGCCGTGACCGCCCACCAGGCGCCCAGCAGCGCGACGAGGCACAGCGCCGTCGTCGTCAGGGCCCTGAGACTGATCCGCCAGCGGAAGCGGCCACGGCGATGAAGCCGCCGGCGGTCGGCGAGAGTGAGCGCCGGTTCCGGAGAGGCCGGATCGGCGACGCCGGGCGGCTCCGGGAGGATCCGTTCCAGGCGACCCTGGGCATCGGACGAGGTCATCTCCCGAAGCTACTGCGGCACGTCCTCCTGGAACGGGCGCGGGAAGGTTTATGCGGACAACTCCCGCGGGGGCAGTTGTGCACTGACGATCGCCAGGACGCCGAGTCCCACATGGGCCGCCAGCACGGGCGGGAGGGTGCTGATCACCACGGGAGGCGCGGCCGGGAAAGCCTCAGTCAGACGTCCGGCCAGCTCTGAGGCGGCCTGGGGTGAGCCGAAGTGATGGACCGCGAGTCCGAGCGATTCCTCCGGGATGCTCTTCGCCGCGGCGCCCGCCACGTCCTCCAGCCGGGCCAATGCACGCGCGGCGGAGCGGACCCTCTCCACCGGCACCACTTTGCCACCGGCGACGCCGAGGATGGGCTTGATGGCCAGCACAGTGCCCAGCCAGGACGCAGCGTTGCCGATCCTTCCGCCCCGGCGGAGCTGTTCCAGGGAGGGAACGTAGAAGTGGACGGTGCTTCCGGCCAGGGAGGCCTCGGCCCCGGCGGCCACGAGCTCCAGAGGCGCCCCCTGGCCGGCCAGCCCGCACGCCGTCTGGACGGCGAAGCCCTGGCACATGGCGGCGGTCCGGGAGTCGAGCACGTGCACCGGGACCCCGCATTCGGCGGCCGCGATGCGCGCGGCGTCAACGGTTCCCGAGAGCTCCGCGGAAAGGTGCACGGACAGGATGGCCGAGTACCCGGCCGCCTCAAGGTCCCGATAGGCCGCGGCCAGCGTGGCCGGCGACGGCCGTGAGGTGCGGACCGTCTCCCCCATCGCCAGGGCCAGGCTGAGCCGCTCCGCCACACGCTCTTCACCCTCGGCGAGATCCGCGGAAGAGTAGATCTCCTCCCCCACCATCACCGGCATGGGCACGTGCCGGAACCAGTCCGGCGCCTGGTCCAGCCACGCTTGCGGAAGAGCAGCCGCGGAATCGGTCACGACGGCGACCCGCACCGGCGGCGCGACGGGCTTCCGGGCGCGTCCGGCGCGGCCCTCCGCACGTCCGCCCTTGAAACCCGAAGAGCCGAGGGCACGGAGAGCCTCGAGACGCTCCAGCAAGCGTCCCCAGGTCCCGGCCCCCGGCTCCGGCATCTCGTCCGGCCTAGGCGGGGACGATGTTCACGAGCTTGGGCGCCCGCACGATGACGGTCCGGATGTCCCGGCCGTCGAGGATCCGCTGCACGTTCTCCGAGGCCAGCGCCAGCTCACGCAGGGCGTCCTCGGTGATGTCGGCGGGCACCTCGAGGCGGTCGCGGACCTTGCCCTGGACCTGAACGACGGCGGTCGCCGTGTCCTGGACGAGGAGGGCCGGGTCGAAGGACGGCCACGCGGCGTTCGCCACGAACGGCTCACGGCCCAGCAGGCTCCACATGTCCTCCGCCGTGTAGGGCGCGAACAGGGACAGGATGACGGCCACGGTCTCGGAGGCCTCCCGCACCGCGGGATCCGCGGCGCCGGCCCCGGAGTCGATCACCTTGCGGGTCGCGTTGACCAGCTCCATGAGGCGGGCCACCACCACGTTGAACTTGTTCGCGGCCAGCAGCTCCTCGGCGTCGGCGATGGTCCGGTGCGTCACGGCACGCAGAGCCTTGTCGCCCTGCTCCGGGGCCGCACCCGGCTCGCTGGTGACGTCCTGCGCGAGGCGCCAGGCGCGGGCCAGGAACTTCGCCGAGCCGGACGGCGAGACGTCGGCCCAGTCGACGTCGTCCTCCGGCGGGGAGGCGAACACCATGGTGAGGCGCACGGCGTCGACACCGAACTTGTCCAGCTGCTCACTCAGGTCCACGCCGTTGCCCAGCGACTTGCTCATGGCTTTGCCGCCGTTGAGCACCTGTCCCTGGTTCAGGAGCGCGGTGAAGGGCTCCGTGGTCTCCAGCATGCCCAGGTCATGGATGACCTTGGTGAAGAAGCGGGAGTACAGCAGGTGGAGGATGGCGTGCTCGACGCCGCCCACGTACTGGCCGACCGGCATCCAGGTGTTGACAGCCTCCGGATCGAAGGGACCCTCGGTGTAGTCCGGCGAGGTGAACCGCAGGAAGTACCAGGAGGAATCCACGAAGGTGTCCATGGTGTCGCTGTCTCGGCGCGCCGGTCCCCCGCACTCAGGGCAGGTGACGTTGACCCATGCCTCGGCCGCGGCCAGCGGCGACGTGCCCTTGGGCGCCAGGTCCTCACCGCGCAGATCGTCCGGGAGGCGGACCGGCAGGTCCTCGTCCGGCACGGGCACCTCACCGCAGGATTCGCAGTGGATGATCGGGATCGGCGTGCCCCAGAAGCGCTGACGGCTCAGCAGCCAGTCGCGCAGGCGGAAGTTCACATAGCCCTCACCGGTTCCCAGGCGCTCCAGGATGGCGATGGCGGCCGGAATGGCTTCGGCCTTGCTCAGGCCGTCCAGCTCACCGGAGTTGATGAGCGTGCCTTCGCCGGTGGCCGCGACGCCGGTCTCCGCCGGGTTCTCCTCGCCGGTCTCCAGCACGGGGCGGACGGGGATGCCGAATGCCTTGGCGAAGTCCAGGTCACGCTGATCGTGCGCGGGAACGGCCATGATCGCTCCGGTGCCGTAGTCGGCCAGGACGTAGTCGGCGGCCCACACGGGCAGCTTCTCGCCGTTGAGCGGGTTGATCGCGTAGCGGCCCGTGAACACACCGGTCTTGGGGCGCTCGGTGGACTGGCGCTCGATCTCGGAGAGTGCCTTGACCTGCTCGCGGTAGGCGTCCAGGGCCTCCGCGTGCTTCGGGGCGACCAGCTCGACCGCCAGATCGGAATCCGCGGCCACGACGAAGAACGTGGCGCCGTACAGCGTGTCCGGACGGGTGGTGAAGACGGTGGTCTCGCGCTCGGGCTTGTCCCCCGCTGCTTCGATCACGAAGCGCACGTGGGCGCCTTCGGAGCGGCCGATCCAGTTCTTCTGCATGGCCAGCACACGCTCGGGCCAGTGGCCCTCCAGCTGGTCCATGTCATCGAGCAGCCGCTGCGCGTAATCGGTGATCTTGAAGTACCACTGGTTCAGGGACTTCTTCGTCACCGGGGTGCCGCACCGCTCGCAGGCGCCGTTGATGACCTGTTCGTTGGCCAGGACCGTCTGGTCCTTCGGGCACCAGTTGACGGGAGAGTCCTTGCGGTAGGCCAGGCCCTTCTCGTAGAAGCGCTTGAACAGCCACTGGGTCCAGCGGTAGTACTCGGGGTCCGAGGTCTGCAGACGACGGGTCCAGTCCGCGGAGATGGCGTACCGTTTGAAGGACGCGGCCTGGGTGTCGATGTTGGTGTAAGTCCACTCGCTCGGGTGGGCGTTGCGCTTGATCGCAGCGTTCTCGGCGGGCAGGCCGAAGGAGTCCCAGCCGATGGGGTGTAGGACGTCGTAGCCCTTCAGGCGCCAGTACCGGGACACCACGTCACCCATGGCGAAGGCCTCGGCATGGCCCATGTGGAGGTCGCCGGACGGGTACGGGAACATATCCAGGACGTAGCGGCGTTCGCGCGATCCGTCGTCGAGGGGGGCGAACTGGGGGTTCTCCTCCCAGGCCTTGGCCCACACGGCCTCGATGGCGGCGAAGTCATAGCCACGCTCGCGCGCGGACTCACCGCCCACGGTCTGTTCAGCTTCTACGCTCACTCTTTGCTCTCTCACCTTCGGCGCTCCGGCATCGTTCCAGCCACGCTCATCCACTCCACACACACAAAAGCCCCTCAACCCGCGACGACAGCCCGGCTGTCGGAAGGGTTCAAGGGGCGGCCGTCCACATCGGAACACCACGTCGGAACTGTGTGCGGACGCGGCGCCGAGGGACGGCTAGCTAAGCAGAAGGATTGCGTGCATACCCTCCACTTTACCGCACGGTTCCACCCCGCTGCGCGGCACGGTGGTCCGCACCACGAAAGAGGCCGCGCACCGCCCCTGCGGGCGATGCGCGGCCTCTCTCCGTCGTGGCGGAGGACTTACTTGACGTCCTCGTCGACCCAGTCCATGGACTTGGTCACGGCCTTCTTCCACAGGCGCAGCTGACGGTCGCGCTCTTCGGCGTCCATCTGCGGCTCCCAGCGCTTGTCCTCGCCCCAGTTGGCGGACAGCTCGCCGAGATCCTTCCAGAAGCCGACGGCGAGGCCGGCCGCGTAGGCGGCGCCCAGCGCGGTGGTCTCGGTGACCTTCGGACGGACCACGGGCACGCCGAGGATGTCTGCCTGGAACTGCATGAGGGCCTCGTTGGCCACCATGCCGCCGTCGACCTTGAGCTCCGTCAGCGGCACGCCGGAGTCGGCGTTGACCGCGTCCAGGACCTCACGGGTCTGGAACGCGGTGGACTCCAGCGCGGCGCGGGCGATGTGGCCCTTGTTGACGTACCGGGTCAGGCCGACGATCGCACCGCGGGCGTCCGCACGCCAGTACGGGGCGAACAGACCGGAGAACGCCGGCACGATGTACGCGCCACCGTTGTCCTCGACCGAAGCCGCCAGCTGCTCCACCTCGGGAGCGGTGGAGATCATCCCGAGGTTGTCGCGCAGCCACTGGATCAGCGAACCCGCGACGGCGATGGAGCCTTCCAGCGCGTAGTGCGCCGGCTGGTCCCCCAGCTTGTACCCCAGGGTGGTCAGCAGACCGTTCTTGGAGTGCACGATCTCGGTGTCCGTGTTGAAGATCAGGAAGCAGCCCGTGCCGTAGGTGTTCTTGGCCTCGCCGGCCTGGAACGCCGCCTGGCCGAAGGTCGCGGCCTGCTGGTCGCCCAGGATGCCCGCCACCGGCACTTCGCGCAGCAGCTGCGAGGTGTGCACCTGGCCGTAGACCTCGGAGGAGGACTTGATGGCCGGGAGCATGGAGGCCGGAACGCCGAAGGCGTCCAGGATGTCCTGATCCCACTCGAGGGTCTGCAGGTCCATGAACATGGTGCGGGAGGCGTTGGTGACGTCCGTGGCGTGCACGCCGCCGTCGACGCCGCCCGTCAGGTTCCACAGAACCCAGCAGTCGGTGGTGCCGAACAGGAGGTCCCCTGCTTCGGCCTTCTCGCGGGCGCCCTCGACGTTGTCGAGGATCCACTTGACCTTGGTGCCGGAGAAGTAGGTCGCCAGGGGCAGGCCCACCTTCTCCTTGAAGCGCTCGACGCCGCCGTCGGCCGCGAGCTCGTCCACGATCGACTGGGTGCGGGTGTCCTGCCACACGATGGCGTTGTAGACGGGCTCGCCGGTGTTCTTGTCCCAGACCACGGCGGTCTCGCGCTGGTTGGTGATGCCGACCGCGGCGATGTCGTGGCGGGTCAGGTTCGCCTTGGACAGCGCGCTCCCGATGACCTCACGGGTGTTGTTCCAGATCTCCTTGGCGTCGTGCTCGACCCACCCGGCGTGCGGGAAGATCTGCTCGTGCTCCATCTGGCCACTGGAAACGATGTTCCCGCTGTGGTCGAAGATGATGGCACGGGAGCTCGTGGTGCCCTGGTCGATCGCGATGACGTATTCAGACATGACTTCCTCGTTCTCCTTCTCGACCGGCTACTTGGCCACAGCCGTGAACACGATGGGCAGGTGGGCCGCCCAGCCGGCGAGCAGGCCGCCGATGATGGGGCCGGCGATCGGGACCCAGGCGTAGCTCCAGTCGCTGCTGCCCTTGCCCTTGATGGGCAGGACGGCGTGAGCGATGCGCGGGCCGAGGTCACGGGCCGGGTTGATGGCGTAGCCGGTGGGGCCACCGAGGGAGGCGCCGATACCGACCACGAGCATCGCGACGGCGAGCGGGCCGAGTTCGTTCGGCGAACCGCCGAAGCAGAGGATCACGAACACGAGCACGAAGGTGCCGATGATTTCCGTGACCAGGTTCCAGCCGTAGCTGCGGATCGCGGGCCCGGTGGAGAAGGTGCCCAGCTTGTTGGCCGGGTCCGGCTCCACGTCGAAGTGCTGCTTGTAGGCCAGCCAGCAGACGACGGCGCCGATGAAGGCGCCGAGCAGCTCCGCACCCAGGTAGGTGAAGATGGATGCTGCGTCCACGGGGATGCCGGGAACGAACTCGCTCTTGCCTGACGCGACGATACCGAGCGTCACGGCGGGGTTCAGGTGAGCGCCGGACTTGGCTGCCACGAAGACGCCGGCGAAGACCGCGAGGCCCCAGCCGAAGTTCACAAAGAGGAACCCGGTGTTGTTGCCCTTAGTCCCCTTCAGCGCGGTATTGGCGACAACGCCACAGCCGAGGAGGGTGAGCATTGCGGTACCGAAGACTTCCGAAAGGAAGACGATTCCAAGAGACATCATTGACTCCTTGAGAGGTGCTGAACACACCGGGCCAGCGCCCGGTGGATAAGTAGCCCCGAAGGGCTAGGCAACCAGGCTGTCCAGCTGGACCAGGTGCATACGCTCCAGGACAGTGGTTGCATGGTTGATTTCCGCCACGATTCGATCCTTGTCCCAGCCAAGCGGTTCTGACAAGACCTCGGCCGTTTCGCGGAGGAGTTCTCCCGTGACCAGGCCACGGAAAGCGAGGGAGGTGCGGCGGATGAGAACGTCCACCAGGTGGCCGATCTGCTCGTGCTCCGCCATCCAGTGAAGTTCACGGACGCTCAGTTCGTGCGTGGAGTGCAGGAGGCGGTCCTCCCCCTGGCCCAGGTGCGCGATGACGTCGTCGGCACGGGTGCCGTAGCGGGTGAGGAGACCGTCGACGCGCGCCGCGTCCAGCCCCGCCGCCGGGTTCAGACGCTGCTTGATCCACTGCTGCACACCGGCGTCGTCGGCCGGGAAGCCGACACCGCCGCCGATGGAGAGCTTCGCCGTGGAGACCTTGCGCTGCACGCCGATCAGGCCGAGCACTTCATCGGCCAGGTGCTCGGAGAGCGCGCGGAAGGTGGTCCACTTGCCGCCCACGAGGCTGAGCACGGTGGCGCGGACAGCCCCGAAGTCCTGCTCGCGCTTCTCGATGCGGTAGTCGCGGGAGACGAAGCCCGGTGCGGTGTCGTCGTGGCGCGGGAGCGGGCGGACGCCGGAGAAGGTGTAGACGATCTGGTCGCGGCTCACGGCGATGTCCGGGAAGACGTGCGCCACGAGGTCGAAGAAGTAGTCGATCTCCTCGTCGGTGCAGACGGCGTCCTCGTTCATGTCCGCGTTGATGTCCGTGGTGCCCACGAGGACGCGGTCGCCCATCGGGTAGATCAGAACGATGCGGCCGTCGGTGTGCTCGAAGAAGATCTCGCGGCCACCGGTGGCGGCGAGCAGCTCCGGGTGGTCCAGGACGATGTGCGAACCCTTGGTGCCGCCCATGAAGGTGGTCGGAGCGCCCAGCGCAGTGTTGCTCTGGTCCACCCAGGCGCCCGTGACGTTGACCACGATGTCGGCGCTGAAGTCGAACTCCTCGCCGGTCAGCTCATCACGCAGACGCACGACGCCGGGAGCGGCCTCCGCCGGGCCGACGACGCTGAGGTAGTTGGCGGCACGGGCCTTGTCACCGCCGGCCTTGAGGCCGTCGTTGAGGACGTCCAGGGTGAGGCGCTCCGGGTTGTGCACGGAGGCGTCGAAGTAGCTGGCCGCGTACTTGATGCCCGGGTTCAGGCGGGGCAGCTCCTCAAGGGCCTTGGTGCGGCCGCGGAACTGGTGGCGGGGCACGGTGCCGCCGTCGCGGGAGAAGGAGTCATAGAGGCTCAGGCCGAGCTTGATGAGGAAGGCGCCGCGCTCCTTCGGCTTGCCCTGCTTGTGGGTCAGGAAGCGCATCGGGGCGCTGAGGATGCCGGAGAAGGTGCTGAAGATCGGGATGGTGGTCTTGAGCGGCTTCACATAGTGGGGCGCGATCTTCATGAGACGGTTGCGCTCGACCACGGACTCCTGGACCAGGCGGAATTCGCCGTTCTCCAGGTAGCGGATGCCGCCGTGGATCATGTGGGAGGACGCGCCCGAGGCGCCCTGACAGTAGTCGCCGCGCTCCACCAGGACCACGTCCACGCCCTGGAGCGCGAGGTCCCGGAAAGTGCCCACACCGTTGATGCCTCCGCCGACGATCAGCACCTTCGCTGTCGGCCTGGCGGCGATGGCCTCGACGGCCTGGCGAGTCTGGGGGGTGTTGGCGGATGCGTTCTGCTGCGTGGACATTGCTTCTCCGGACTGGGTTTCACGTCGTTCCAGACGCCATGACGGCGTCGTCCCCACTATTCTTGGAAGGTCTGAAAATTACCGTCAAGCAAAATGCACAAACGTGCAGAAGGGTGTGTCATGCGCAAGGACGGCGACGTGCTGAAGGCCGCGCAGCTCTACTACCTGCAGGACCTGACCATGGACGCGATCGCGCGGGAGCTGCGCACCTCCCGTTCCACGGTCTCACGTCTCCTGGCAGCCGCGCGGGACACCGGCCTCGTGCAGATCCAGGTGCGCTCCAGCCTGGACATGGCGCCCGAGCTTGAACAATTGATCAAAAAACACTTCGGGGTGGACGCCCACGTCGTGCCCATCCCGTCGAGCGTCGGCGAGGCCGAAGCACTCGACCGCGTCGCCCTCTACGCCGCACGGACGATCACCCCGCACGTCGACTCCAACTCGATCATCGGCGTCGCGTGGGGCGCGACCATGAGCGCCGTGAGCCGCCACCTCACCAGCCGGCCCACCCACAACAGCGTCATCGTCCAGCTCAACGGCGCCGGCAACACACACTCCACCGGCATCTCCTACTCGAGCGAGATCCTCCGCCGCTTCGGTCGTGCCTACGGCGCCAAGGTGGAGCAGTTCCCGGTGCCGGCCTTCTTCGACCACGTCGAGACGCGGGAGGCGATGTGGAAGGAACGCAGTGTGGCCCGCATGCTCGACCTCCAGTCCCGGATGACGATGGCGCTGTTCGGCGTGGGCGGGATCGACGCCGGATACCCCAGCCACGTGTACGCCGGCGGCTACCTGGAGCGCCGGGACCTCGAATCCCTCGCCGAACACCAGGTGGTGGGCGATGTGGCCACCGTGTTCTTCCGCGCCGACGGGTCCACCGACGGCATCCCTCTCAACGCCCGGTCGACCGGGCCCAGCCATGAACAGTTGCGCCGGGCGCCCCGCCGCGTGTGCGTCGTCTCCGGGCCGGGAAAGATCAACGGGCTCAAGGGCGCACTCGCCGCCGGACTGGTCACCGAACTCATCCTCGACGAGAAGACCGCCCGGCTCCTGGTGGGCAGCTGAGCGCGCGTCCCCCGGATTCGTGGAGACACCTTCGGTAGAGTCAGGAGCATGAGTCACATCCCCTCCGTCGCCCTGAACAACGGCGTCCTGATCCCTCAGCTGGGATTCGGGCTCTACAAGGTCCCCGGGGAGGATGTCGCGGACCTGGTTCCCGCCGCCGTCGACGCCGGATACCGCCATTTCGACACCGCGGCGATGTACGGGAATGAGCTGGCCCTGGGCAGGGCCCTGGGCGCGCAGCTGGAGGACGGCAGCCTGAGCCGTGACGACTTCTTCATCACGAGCAAGGTCTGGAACGACCAGCAGGGCTACGACGCCACGCTGCGCTCCTTCGACGACTCGATGATCGCGCTCGGGCTGGACGTTCTGGACCTCTACCTGATCCACTGGCCCGTGGCCGGCCGCGGTCTGTACCTGGAGACCTACCGTGCGCTGGAGACCCTGTACCGCGAGGGCCGGGTCCGGGCGATCGGCGTCTCCAACTTCCAGGTGGACCACCTTGAACGGGTGCTCGAGGAACGCGACGTCGTGCCCGCCGTGAACCAGGTGGAACTGCACCCCTGGCTCCAGCAGCGGGAACTCCGGGCTTTCCACGCCCAGCACGGCATCACGACCGAGGCATGGAGCCCCCTGGCTCGCGGCGCGCTCCTGGAGGATCCCGTGCTCGTGGACCTGGCGGGCAAGCATGGCACGAGCGTGGCACAGATCGCCCTGCGCTGGCAGATCCAGGAAGGGATCGTCGTCTTCCCCAAGGCGAGCTCTGCCGAGCGTATCCGGCAGAACGCGGACCTTTTCGGGTTCAGCCTGGACCAGGAGGATCTGGACCGGATCGCCGGTCTCGACCGCGGCTTCCGCAGTGGTTCCCACCCGGATCAGGTGAAGTGATGAACCTCCAGACCCAGCCCCTGCCCGACACCACCGGCTTCATCTCCGCCGCCCTCGCGGACCGGGAACGCACCGCGGTCGTGGAGCTGCCCGGAGGGCCCGCCCGCTACTGGGAGCACTCCGCCGTGGACCCGGTCCCCGGCACGAGCCGCACCATCCTGGTGATCCACGGGTTCCGAGGTGACCACCACGGCCTGCTGCGTCTGGTGGATCTGATGCCGGGCCACCGCTTCATCACCCCGGACCTGCCCGGTTTCGGCGCTTCAGAGGCGTTCCAGGACCGCGAGCACTCACTGGAGAGCTATGCGCGGTTCGTGGCGGAGTTCATGGAGGCTCTGAATCTGGGTCCCGACACCGTCCTGCTCGGCCACTCCTTCGGCTCCCTCGTGTGCAGCCGCTTCGTGACGCTGTATCCGGGCAGGGTCACCCCGTTGGTCCTGATCAATCCCATCGCCGCGCCGGCCCTGGAAGGGCCCAAGGCGCTGCTCACCAAGCTCGCAATCGCGTACTACCGCGCCGCCGCCGCCCTGCCCGAGAGGGCCGGGCGGGCCCTGCTGGCCAATCCGGCGATCGTCCGCGTCATGAGCGTCACGATGGCCCGCACCAGGCAGAAGGACCTCCGCCGGTTCATCCACGCCCAGCACGACGCGTACTTCAGCGACTTCGCCAGCCGGGAAAGCCTGCTTGAGTCTTTCCGCGCCTCCGTGTCCGGCACGGTCACCGAGGTGGCGGACCGGATCACCCTGCCGACCCTGCTGATCGCAGGCTCCACCGACGAGGTCGCCCCGCTGCCCGCCCAGGAGAAACTGCACGACATCCTGCCGGACTCACGGCTCGTGGTGATCGACGGCGTCGGGCATCTGATCCACTACGAGACGCCGCAGGCCGCCGCCCACTCGATCGAACTCTTCCTCCAGGAGCACCCCGCATGAAACTGGTGATCGACGCCCGGTTCACCCGCACCGACCACCACGACGGCATCAGCCGCTACGGCGCCAGCCTCATCGAGGCCTGTTCCAAGGTGGCGGACGTGACCATGCTGATCAGTGACGAACGGCAGCTCAAGCTCCTCCCGGACGTCCCGTACGTGAAGATCGGCAGCCCGCTCTCGCCCCTCGAGCTCTTCGTGGCGCGTGAGGTGAACAAACTCGGCGCGGATGTGGTCGTGTGCCCCATGCAGACCATGGGCTCCTGGGGCCGCAAGTACGGGCTCATCCTCACGCTCCACGACCTGATCTACTACGAGCACCCCGCTCCCCCGGGATTCCTTCCGGCACCCGTCCGATTCCTGTGGCGTCTGTACCACAAGGCGTACTGGCCGCAGCGGGTCCTGCTCAACCGGGCCGACGTCGTCGCGACCATCAGCCGGACCACCGAGTCCCTCATGGAGAAGTTCCGGCTGACCAAGCGCCCGATCCGGATCGTGGGCAATGCCCCGCAGCCTGGTGCGGTCACACGGCCGGATGGCGTCGCGCCCGTGAAGGAGCTCGTCTACATGGGCTCCTTCATGGAGTACAAGAACGTCGAGACGCTCATCCGCGGCATGGCCTCCCTGCCGGACTACACGCTCCGGCTCATGAGCCGTGTGCAGCCGGAGCGACGCGCTCAACTCGAAGCCCTCATCCCGGAAGGTGCGCAGGTGGTGTTCCACAACGGCGTCACCGACGAGGAGTACGAGGACCTGTTGCGCCGCTGCACCGCGCTGGTGACGCTGTCCAAGGCCGAGGGCTACGGCCTCCCGCTGGTCGAAGCGATGTCGCTGGGAACGCCCGTCGTGGTCGCCGACACCCCGATCTTCCGTGAAGTCGGCGGGGACGCCGCGCACTATGTGCCGGCCGAAGACCCCGCCGCCTTCGCCGCCGCAGTGCGCTCATTGGAGGACGACGGCGCCTGGCAGGCCGCCAGCCGCGCCTCGCTGGAGCAGGCGGCCCGTTTCTCGTGGGACCGCTCGGCGCAGGAGCTCCTGTCCGCGGCGGAGGAGGTGCTGCGCCTCCGGGGTTCGCGGAGCCGCTGAAACCCGGAGGCTACGCGTCCGCCCGTGAATCGGTGGCGGACGCTGCCGGGGAGGTTGTCCCGGGGGCAGGCTCCTGTGGGTCGATCCGCTGCGGGTCAGGCTCCCGCGGCTCCGAGGGGCCGGACCAGAATCAGCGTCGGGCCCGGCCAGTCCAGATTCTCGTGTTCTTCCAAGGGGATGAAGCCGAGACGGCGATAGAAGGCCCTGGTCTGCGCGTACGGTTCGTGGGGAAACGACGGCCCGACCGTATGCACCGTGAGCATGAGACAGCCGTCCTCACTGAGCATCCGCGAGATGTGCTCCACGAGCTCCCGGCCAGCCCCCTGGCTCCGGACTTCAGGAGAGACCGCGATCAAGTGCAGCTCCGCGCTCTCGGGGAAATGCCGCCGGACCAGCGCGATGCCCACGACCTCGCGAACTGGCCCTGCCTGATCCTGGTCCGCCTGATCTTGTCCGACCCCACCACGCTCCACGCAGAAGCTCAGGTATTCGTCCTCCGCCGCCGCTCCGGCGTATGCCGTGACGGCTTCCGGGTCGCCGAACCAGTCGGGCAGGCTCTCGAGGATGCGGCGGACCGCTGCGGGATCCCGTCGTCGGGTGATCGTCAAGGTCACTGCGCCAGTATGGCACGGACCTGAGTTTCACTGGCTACAGCAGATCCAGGCCGTCGAAGCGCACCTGCGCCGCCGCATGGGTGCGCTTCGCCGAGGCCGCGGCCTTCGCGGCCCGCAGGAGCCGCGCGGCTTCCGACGCCACCGCGAAGGGGATGAAGCAGAGCGTGCGGTAGTCGCCGTCGTCGAACGGGACAGGACCCACCACCCGCACCTCGTGCTCGCCCTCCTGCAACGGCGCCAGCGCCTGCTGCAGGTTCTCCACCGCGTCCTTGGGCCCGGTGATCGCGGCGACACGAACTGCGGGCGGTAGGTGGAGCTCCCGGCGCTCCGCGAGCTCACGCGCGGCGAATGACGCCGGATCCCAGCGCACCAGAGCGCCCACGGCGAGTTCGTGCTCGGCCGTGACCATGACGACTCCCCCGTCCCGGGCCGGGCGGACCAGCGAAGCGGCGTTGAACCAGCGCCGCACGGTCTCCTCCGCGGCCCGCAGGTTCTCGCGGCGAAGCATCTGATCGCCGTCCAGCAGGAGCGCCGCGGCATACCCCTCAGGCGCGACGGGCTCGGCGCCCAGCGTCGCGACCACGAGGGTCCCTGCTCCGGAGACCTCGTCCTTCACGCGACCGGCCGACGACGACACCACCCGCGCTCCCGGGAAGGCACGGCCCAATTGCTCCGCCGTGCGCAGGACTCCGTTGCCCGCCACCGTGTACCGCTGTGATCCGCAGACGCGGCACGTGACGGTCCGGTGCACAGTGCCGCACCACCGGCACTCAGGCGCGGCGCCAGTGGCCGGAACGTGCAGGGGGCCTTCACACTTCGAACAGCGCAAGGGGTTGCTGCACTCGGCGCAGAGCAGGGTGGGCGCGTACCCGCCCCGGGCCACTTGGATGAGAACCGGCCCGTGCGCCAGAGCGTCCTTGGCAGCCTGCCAGGCCGCATGCGGGAGCCGCGCCGCGGTCGCCAGCGGATCCCGCTCCTGGTGGAACGAGTCCGCCGTGTTGACGACGCGAGGAGTGACGGCGCGCAACAAGGGGCGGTCAGCCTCCACCGACTGGGCCCAGCCGTTCTCCACGAGCCGTTCAGCCTCGGTGCTCCGGGAGTGTCCGGCCAGGATGCAGGCCGCGCCCTGCCCCTGGGAACTGCGGATCATCAGGAGCTCACGGGCGTGAGGGTACGGCGCGCGGGGTTCGGCGTGAACGTCGTCCCCGTCGTCCCAGAGCGCGACCAGGCCCAGGTCCCTGAGGGGTGCGTAAGATGCCGCACGGGTTCCGATGACCACGCGCGCGTAGCCACCCAGCACCCGGAGATACTCCCGGTAGCGTACCGACGGACCGTCCTCGGCCGACAGCCTGGCCACCAGTCCGCGCGGCACATGCTGAGCCAGTGCGGCCGCCAGACGGTCCAGGTCCCGGCGGTCCGGGACCACGAGCAGGGCATTGCGTCCGGAGTGCAGCGTGGCGACGGCGGCCTCCGCGAAGAGCTCGGGCCAGGCGTGCGGGCCGTACCCTTCGGGCACCGTCACGACGGCGTGCGGGTCACCACCGGTCCGCACGTGCTGGAGGAACGCCGCGCCCTTGCCGAGCCGTGTCCAGGCCTCCTCCGGGGCGGGACCGTCCGCCAGGGACGACTCGTCCTCGGGAACATCGCCCCGCGGCGTCCAGTCCTTCTCGCAGCTGGCCACCCGGCCGGGGATGGCGAGGCGGAGGACGTCGCTCACGGTGCCCGCATACCGGGCGGCGACCAGACGGCAGAGCTCCAGAACCTCGGGGGTGAGCACCGGGACCGGGGAGACCACCTTGTCCAGCACGCTCAGACGCGTGCCGGAATCGCTGTCTTCGCGGCGCTCCACGATGTACCCGTGGAGTTCCCGGCCCGCGAACCGGACCCTGACGCGGGCGCCGGCGACGGCGTCGCCGTCCAGGGCGTCCGGGACCAGGTAGTCGAACGGCCGGTCCAGATGGGGCAACGGCGATTCGACGACCACCCGTGCGACAGGACTCGTGGCGGCCAGCTTCTCCGGCGGCTCGGGCATGAGCCAGCCCTTGCCGCCTCCTGCGTCCGGCCCGGAGGCCGACGGTCCCACGGAGTCAGAGACCGGAAAGAGTCCGTCCTGCACGTGTCACCACCGGTGTCAGGCGTTGAAGAAGGCCTTGAGGTCCGCGACCTTGTCGAGACGCTCCCAGGTGAACTCCGGCTCCTCGCGGCCGAAGTGGCCATGAGCGGCCGTCTTGGCGTAGATCGGACGCTTGAGGTCCAGAGCGTCGATGATGGCGCGCGGGCGGAGGTCGAAGACCTCGTTGATGGCGTCACTGATGCGTGCGGGATCCACGGTCTCGGTGCCGAAGGTCTCGACGTAGATGCCGACCGGGCGGGCCTGGCCGATCGCGTAGCCGATCTGGATCTCCGCACGGCGTGCGAGCCCGGCCGCCACGACGTTCTTGGCCACCCACCGCATGGCGTATGCCGCGGAGCGGTCCACCTTGGACGGGTCCTTGCCGGAGAACGCGCCGCCACCGTGGCGGGCGAAGCCACCGTACGTGTCGACGATGATCTTGCGGCCGGTCAGGCCGGCGTCGCCCACGGGGCCACCGATGATGAACTTGCCGGCCGGGTTCAGGATGCTGCGGACCGAGGAGGTGTCCAGTTCCGCCGTGGCGAGCACGGGGGTGATCACGTGGGTCTGAAGATCGCTGCGCAGCTGCTCCAGGCCGGCGTCCTCGGCGTGCTGGCTGGAGATGACGATGGTCTCGACCGAGACGGGCTTGTCCCCGTCATACCCCACGGTGACCTGGGTCTTGCCGTCGGGACGGAGATAGGCGAGTTCCCCGTTCTTGCGGACTTCCGTGAGCCGCTCTGACAGGCGGTGGGCCAGCCAGATGGGGGTCGGCATGTAGCTGGAGGTCTCATCGCTCGCGTAGCCGAACATGATGCCCTGGTCTCCGGCGCCCTGGAGATCGTAGTCGTCCTGGGTGCGGCCTTCGCGGGCCTCGATGGAGTTGAAGACGCCGTCCGCGATGTCATTGGACTGCTGACCGATGGAGACGGACACGCCGCAGCGGGCGCCGTCGAAGCCGTTGGCCGAGGAGTCGTACCCGATGCCCAGGATGGTCTCGCGGACGATCTGCGGGATCTCGACATAGGCGTCCGTGGTGACCTCGCCCGCCACGTGGACGAGGCCGGTCGTGGCCATGGTCTCCACGGCGACCCGCGACTCGGGGTCAGCGGCCAGCAGCGCGTCCAGAATGGAGTCGCTGATCTGGTCACAGATCTTGTCCGGGTGTCCCTCAGTGACGGACTCGGAGGTGAACAGCCGGAGGCCGGTGTGCGAAGAATTCTGCATGGCAAAGGTCACCAGTACACTCTACCGGCCACTTCCACCAGCTTTGGCGCGCACATGACGTTATGTGGACGATGGCACCGGACACGCCTGTGAACCCACCCCGTTCAGCCGCGCAACTCCGCGGCGACACGGTGCACGATCGCCTCGGCCACGAGGTTCTTCGAACCCTCCACGTGCTGCATCTCACGGTCGGTCCGGGACAGGATCTCCACGGAGTTCACGTCCTGACCGAAGACCTTGGACTCCCCCACGTGATTGACCACCAGGAGGTCGCAGCCCTTCCGCTCCAGCTTCTGCCGGGCGTACTCGAGAACACTGCCGGAGTCGTCTCCCGTCTCCGCGGCGAAACCCAGGATGAGCTGATCCCGGCCCTCGTCGGCCCGCAGCCGCACCAGCTCGGCCAGGATGTCCGGATTGCGGACCAGTTCGATCACCGGATCGGTGCCCTCGGCCCGCTTCTTGATCTTGGTGCCGGACCGTTCGGCGGGCCGGAAGTCAGCCACGGCAGCTGCCATGAGCACCACGTCGGCGGACGCCGCTTCACGGGTCATGACCTCCCGCAGTTCTTCGGCGGTGCCTACGCGCACGACGTCGACCCCCGCCGGGAGCGCGACCTCCACGTGAGCGGCCACGAGCGTCACCGTGGCCCCGGCGTCGCGGGCGGCGGCGGCCAGAGCGATGCCCTGCTTGCCGGACGACCGGTTGCCGAGGAACCGGACCGGATCCAGAGGCTCCTGCGTCCCGCCGGCGGAGACGAGCACGCGCTTCCCGGTGAGCAGGGCGCCGGCGGAATCGCCGTCGCGCGCCGTGTCCGGAGCGGACACCAGCGCCATCGCGGCTGCGAAGATCGCCTGCGGTTCCGGAAGGCGTCCCGGGCCGCTGTCCTTGCCGGTCAGCCGCCCGACGTCGGGGTCCAGCACGTGGGCGCCGTGAGCACGGAGGGTGGACACATTGGCCTGCGTCGCGGGGTGCCGCCACATCTCGGTGTGCATGGCGGGGGCGAACAGCACGGGACAGGTGGCGACGAGGAGCGTGTTGCCGAGGAGATCGTCGGCCAGGCCATGCGCCGAGCGGGCCAGGATGTTCGCCGTGGCCGGCGCTACCACCACCAGATCGGCCTCCTGGCCGAGCCGGACGTGATTCACCTGCTCCACGTGCTCGAACACGGAGGTGCTCACGGGATGGCCGGACAGCGCCTCCCAGGTGGCCTGCCCCACGAAGTTCAGTGCCGCCTCCGTGGGCACAACGTTGACCTGATGACCCTGTTCGGTGAAAAGACGAAGGAGGGACGCGACCTTGAAGGCCGCGATCCCTCCTCCGACACCCAGGACGATCCGCATGCGCGTCTCCTTGGTTTCAGTCTCTGACGCCGGTGACCCGGCGACGGATCACTCGGCTTCTTCGGTGCTCTCGACCGGCTTGCACTCCAGAAGGCCCTCGTTGATCTCGCGCAGGGCGATGGAGAGCGGCTTCTCGTTCATCTTGGTCTCGACGAGCGGACCGACGTACTCGAAGAGGCCCTCGTTCAGCTGGGCGTAGTACGCGTTGATCTGGCGGGCACGCTTGGCACCGAAGATGACCAGACCGTACTTCGAGTCAGCGGCTTCGAGCAGCTGGTCGATCGGCGGGTTGATGATGCCCTCAAGGTTGGTGGACACGGTGTTCTCCAGGATCTTCTCGGTGTTCAGTCCCCGGCTCCTCAGAGAGGGTCCGGGATGGCGCCCGCCGGTGAGCAGACGCCGCGTCATGGCGGCTTTTCAGCGAGGGTTCGGGGTCAAACCCATCAGCTGGACAAGTTCGTCGGCTGCGCGCTGGACGTCGTCATTGACCACGGTGTGGTCGAACTCCGGCTCGGCAGCAAGTTCCAGTTTAGCGGTTTCCAGGCGGCGCTGCTGTTCCTCCGGGCTTTCCGTGCCACGGCCCACCAGCCGGCGGACCATTTCATCCCAGCTCGGCGGCGCCAGGAACACGAAGCGGGCGTCGGGGACGCTGGCTTTGACCTGACGCGCACCCTGGAGGTCGATCTCCAGCAGGACGTGCTTCCCGTCGGCCAGAGCGGCCTCCACGGTGCTCCTCAGCGTGCCGTACCGGTTGACGCCGTGCACCACGGCCCACTCCAGGAATTCGCCCTCCTCGGCCAGCCGGTCGAACTCCTCGGCCGACTTGAAGAAGTAGTGGACGCCTTCCTGCTCTCCGGGCCGCGGGGGCCGTGTGGTCGCGGAGACCGACAGCCAGACCTGCGGGTAGTTGTCACGGATGTACGTGGAGACCGTGCCCTTGCCGACCGCGGTGGGTCCGGCGAGCACGGTGAGACCGGAAAGTGAGCTCACGGTGTCCTCTGGTCATAGGCCGCCCGTGGGCCGCCTGAACTATTTGTCTTCCAGAAAATCTATCAGGGCCTTGCGCTGGTGGACGCCGAGGCCCCGGACCCTGCGTGACGGGGCGATGCGCAATTGCGTCATGATCGCCTGCGACCTGACGCGGCCGATGCCCGGGAAGGATTCGAGCAGTTCGGAGACCTTGAGCCGTGCGATGGCGGGATCATCCTCCGCCTGGGCGAGCACCTGCGGCACGGTCAGTTCCCCGGATTTCAGCGCCTCTTTGAGGCGTGCACGCACCTGACGGGCCGCGGCTGCTTTCGCAAGGGCGGCACTTCGTTCCGTGCTGGTCAGAACTCGCAGGCTCATGGCATCTCCCACCTCCGGGCGCCCATGGCTATGGGCGCGACTGACGGTTGATGCGAACCTACCTGAAAGTGACGTCCGGCACCATAGCTGGGAGGTCACCGATTTCGGCGGCCTCCCAGCTGAGCGGCAGGTCCGGGCGTTCAGACCGCGCGTGGCGACCCTCAGCGCAGGCCGTCGAGGGTCCTCTCGATGGCCGTCACGAGCCCCTGGACGGACGGGCCGTCCTTGAGGATGTCGCGGCTGGAGGTGCCGAGGACGAAGGGGTAGGCCGCGCCGAAGGTGCGGCGCATGTCCTCGGCCGTGGCGCCCTGGGCCCCGAGGCCGGGAGCCAGGATGGGACCGTTGAGCGAGGCGAGGTCGAGACCCAGGTCGCTGATCGCCGCCCCCACGGTCGCCCCGACGACGAGACCCACGGAACCGAGGCCGGATACTCCGGCATTCTCAGCCGCGGCCGCCTCGATGATCCGGCGGGCCACGGAGGCCTCTCCCCCGACGTGCTGGACGCTCGCGCCCTCCGGGTTGGAGGTGAGCGCCAGCACGAACACGCCGCGGCCGTGGGCCGCCGCGAGGTCCAGTGCCGGGCGGAGTGACTCGAAGCCCAGGTACGGGCTGAGCGTCACGGCGTCCGCCGCGAGGGGCGACGACGGCGACAGCCACGCGTCCGCATAGGCGGCCATCGTGGAGCCGATGTCACCGCGCTTGGCGTCGGCGATCGTGAGCACCCCGGCCGAGGCGGCGTCCGCGAGCAGACCCTCCAGAACGGCCAGACCGGCAGATCCGTGCCGCTCGTACAGGGCGACCTGGGGTTTGATGGCGGCCACACGGCCGGACGCGGCCTCCAGGACGCGCGCGGAGAACTCCTTGAGCCCCACGGCCGAGTCGTCCAGCCCCCAGGCCTCCAGGAGACCGGGGTGCGGGTCGATGCCCACGCAGAGCGGGCCGAGGGAGGCCATGGCCTCCGCCAGGCGGGCGCCGAAGTCGGCGCCCGCCGTCGTCGTCTGGTCAGCCATTGCGGACCGCCGCGAGGTTCGCCGCGTGCTCCTGCAGGCTGGTGACATCCCATTCGTAGGTGCGGATGGCCTCCATGGCCTGCACGGCCACGTTGAACTCCGCGACCGTGGTGATGCACGGGATGCCGATCGAGGTGGCCGCGGCGCGGATCTCGTAGCCGTCGCCACGGGCTTCGCCACCGGACGGGGTGTTGAACACCATGTCGATCTCACCGGCGACGATGCGGTCCACGATCGTGTTCTCGCCCTCGCCGGCGCCCTGGCCCTCGGCGACCTTGCGGACCAGCGTCGCCTGGATGCCGTTGCGCTGGAGCACCTCGGCGGTGCCGCCGGTCGAGACGATCTCGTAGCCCAGATCCGAGAGGCGCTTGACCGCCAGGATCACGGCGCGCTTGTCACGGTTCGCGACCGAGACGAACACGCGGCCCTCACGGGGCAGCGGGTTGTTCGCGCCGGCCTGGCTCTTGGCGAAGGCCGTGTCGAAGTGCTTGTCGATGCCCATGACCTCACCGGTCGAGCGCATCTCCGGGCCGAGCAGGGAGTCGACCACGTGGCCGTCCTCGGTGCGGAAGCGGCTGAAGGGCAGCACGGCCTCCTTGACGGCCACCGGGGCCTCCAGCGGGAGGTTCGCGCCGTCGCCCTGCTCGGGGAGCATCTTGTACGCGGTGCGGAGCTGGTGGATGGTGACGCCGACGCCGATCAGCGCGGCCGCCTTCGCCATCTGCACGCCGGTGGCCTTGGAGACGAACGGCACGGTGCGGGAGGCGCGGGGGTTGGCTTCCAGCACGTACAGGACGTCCGAGGCGAGGGCGAACTGGATGTTGATGAGGCCGCGCACACCGACACCCTCCGCGATGGCGCGGGTGGCGTTGCGGACACGCTCGATCACGTTCTTGCCGAGCGTGATCGGAGGCAGCACACAGGCGGAGTCACCGGAGTGCACGCCGGCCTCCTCGATGTGCTCCATGATGCCGCCCAGGTACATGTCGGTGCCGTCGAAGAGGGCGTCGACGTCGATCTCGACGGCGTCCTCCAGGAAGCGGTCGATCAGGACCGGGTGGTCCGGGGTGATCTCGGTGGCGTTGGCGATGTAGCGGGACAGATTGGCCTCGTCATAGACGATCTCCATGCCGCGGCCGCCCAGCACGTAGGACGGGCGCACCAGGACCGGGTACCCGATCTCGTCGGCGATCTTCTTGGCGTCCTCGAAGGAGACGGCGGTGCCGTTCTTCGGGGCGATCAGGCCGGCGTTGTCCAGCACGCGGGAGAACTCGCCGCGGTGCTCGGCGAGGTCGATGGCCTCCGGCTGCGTGCCGAGGATCGGGACGCCGGCGTCGGCCAGTTCCTGCGCGAGCTTGAGCGGCGTCTGACCGCCCAGCTGCACGAAGACGCCCATGACACCGCCGGTGCGCTCCTCCGCGGCGATGACCTCGAGCACGTCCTCCAGGGTGAGGGGCTCGAAGTACAGGCGGGTGGACACGTCGTAGTCCGTGGACACGGTCTCCGGGTTGCAGTTGACCATGACGGTCTCGTAGCCGGCCTTGCGCAGCGCCATGGAGGCGTGCACGCAGGAGTAGTCGAACTCGATGCCCTGGCCGATGCGGTTCGGGCCGGAGCCCAGGATGATGACCGACGGCTTGGAGTGCAGGCCCACCTCGTCCTCCTCGTCGTAGGACGAATAGTGGTACGGGGTGTAGGCGGCGAACTCGGCGGCGCAGGTGTCCACGGTCTTGTAGACCGGGCGGATGGAGAGCGCCTGGCGCACACCGCGCACCACGGCCTCCGGGTTGTTGGTCAGGGCGCCGATCTGGGCGTCCGAGAAACCGTGACGCTTCGCCAGGCGCAGCATCTCCGGTGTCAGGGCCTCGCTGCTGCGGATGGTGCCGGCGACCTCGTTGAGGAGCTGGAGCTGGTCCAGGAACCAGGGGTCGATCTTGGTGGCCTCGAAGACCTGCTCGACCGTCGCGCCGCCCAGGAGGGCGCGCTGCACCTGGTGCAGACGCTCGGTGGTGGGGCGCTTGGCCTTCTCGAGGAGCTCCTCCACCTCCCACTCGGGGACGTGGCTGAAGTCCAGGGTGGCGCCCTTCTGCTCGAGCGAGCGGAGCGCCTTCTGGAGGGCCTCGGTGAAGTTGCGGCCCAGGGCCATGGCCTCGCCGACGCTCTTCATGGTGGTGGTGAGGGTCGGGTCCGCCGCCGGGAACTTCTCGAAGGCGAAGCGCGGGACCTTGACCACGACGTAGTCGAGGGTCGGCTCGAAGGAGGCCGGGGTCTTCTGGGTGATGTCGTTGGGGATCTCATCCAGGGTGTAGCCGAGCGAGAGCTTCGTGGCGATCTTGGCGATCGCGAAGCCGGTCGCCTTGGACGCCAGGGCCGAGGAGCGGGACACGCGCGGGTTCATCTCGATGACCACCACGCGGCCGGTCTCGGGGTTCACGGCGAACTGGATGTTGCAGCCACCGGTGTCGACGCCGACCTCGCGGATGACGGCGATCGCGACGTCGCGCAGCTTCTGGTACTCGCGGTCGGTCAGCGTCAGGGCAGGCGCCACGGTGATGGAGTCACCCGTGTGGACGCCCACCGGATCGAAGTTCTCGATGGAGCACACGACCACGACGTTGTCGTTCTTGTCGCGCATCATCTCCAGCTCGTACTCCTTCCAGCCGAGGATGCTCTCTTCGAGCAGCACCTCGCTGGTGGGGCTGTACTGGAGACCCTGGCCGACGATGCGGCGCAGATCGCTCTCGTTGTACGCCAGGCCGGAGCCCAGGCCACCCATGGTGAACGACGGCCGGACGACCATGGGGTAGCCGAGGTCGTCGGCCGCTACCAGGGCCTCGTCCATGGTGTGGATGATGTGGCTCTTGGCACTCTCGGCGCCACAGCGCTCGACCACGCCCTTGAACTTCTCGCGGTCCTCGCCCAGCTCGATCGCGGCGATGTTCGCGCCGATCAGCTCGACGTCGTACTTGGCCAGCACGCCGTTCTTGTCCAGCGCGATCGCCGTGTTGAGGGCCGTCTGGCCGCCCAGGGTCGGCAGGACAGCGTCGGGGCGCTCCTTGGCGATGATCTTCTCGACCACCTCGGGGGTGATCGGCTCGACGTAGGTGGCGTCGGCGAACTCGGGGTCGGTCATGATGGTGGCCGGGTTGGAGTTGACCAGGATGACCCGCAGGCCCTCCTCCTTCAGGACACGCAGGGCCTGCGTGCCGGAGTAGTCGAACTCGGCCGCCTGGCCGATGACGATCGGTCCGGACCCGATGACCAGGACACTCTTGAGGTCTGTACGTTTCGGCATGCTTAGGCGTCCTTGTCCTTCTGGTTGGTCTGGCCGCTCTCGGCTTCCATGAGCTCGATGAAGCGGTCGAAGAGGTAAGCGGCGTCGTGCGGGCCCGAGGCGGCCTCGGGGTGGTACTGCACGGAGAACGCGGGGATGTCGAGGCAGGAGAGGCCCTCGACCACGTCGTCGTTGAGGCTCACGTGGCTCACCTCGACGCGGCCGAAGCGGCTCTCCGGCGCCTGGGTGGCGCCGTCCATGGGGGCGTCCACCGCGAAGCCGTGATTCTGCGAGGTGATCTCCACCTTGCCGGTGCGGCGGTCCAGGACCGGCTGGTTGATGCCGCGGTGGCCGTACTTCAGCTTATAGGTGCCGAAGCCGAGCGCGCGGCCCAGGATCTGGTTGCCGAAGCAGATGCCGAAGTACGGCAGCTTCTCGTCCAGCACGGAGCGCAGGAGGCTGACCTGGGCGTCCGCCGTCGCGGGGTCGCCGGGGCCGTTGGACATGAAGAACCCGTCCGGGTTCACGGCCTTGACGTCCTCCAGCGTGGCCGTGGCCGGGAGGACGTGCACGCGCACGCCGCGCTCGGCGAAACGCTGCGGGGTCATGGCCTTGATGCCGAGGTCGATCGCGGCGATGGTGAAGCGTGGCTCGCCCTCCCAGCCGTGCTCGGACGGCTCGACGACGTACGCCTCGTCGATGCTGACCTCCTCGGCCAGGCGGGAGCCTTCCATCGGCTCGCTCGCCCGGACCGCGGCCAGCAGCTCGGCGTCGCTCGCCTGAGCGGCCTCGCCCGAGAAGATGCCGGCGCGCATGGTCTTGTGCTCGCGGAGGTGGCGGGTCAGCGCGCGGGTGTCCACGCCCTGGATGCCCACGATGCCCTGGCGGACGAGCTCCTCGTCGAGCGAGGCCTCGCTGCGCCAGTTGGAGGGACGTCGGGCGGGGTCCCGCACCACGTACCCGGCGACCCAGATGCGGCGGGATTCGGCGTCTTCACCGTTCACGCCGGTGTTGCCGATGTGCGGGGCGGTCTGCACCACGATCTGACGGGCGTAGGAGGGGTCCGTGATGGTCTCCTGGTAGCCGGTCATGCCGGTGGTGAAGACGGCCTCCCCCAGAGTGGTGCCGACGGCACCGTAGCTCTGGCCGCGGAAGATGCGTCCGTCTTCCAGGACGAGAACTGCCGCGCCGGTGCTCGCCTCAGGCGTTTGAATGCTCACTGTGTCCTCTTGTTCGCGTTCGTGTGGTCTGTCATGTCGTTTCGGAGGGCCCTCAGGCCCGTGCGGGGCCCAGAAGTCGCTCCAGGGCTTGCCGCAGTGGTTCGGTGTCGGCGCCGTGCCGGGGCAGGAAACCCGTGTCCAGGCTGCGCTCCCCCAGCTTCCAGGTGGCGACGAGGATCTGCTCCTTGCCCAGGAACTTCCCCGCCATGCCGCTGGTCAGCCGGACCTCCTCGAGGTCGGCTGCCGGGATGAAGAGCTCCTCGCAGCCCGGCCGCGTGATCAGCACGCCGTCCGGGTGGACGGCCAGGTCCGCCCGGGAGCGGATGCCCAGGCTGTGGACCGCCACGCGGTCCAGCCAGTCCCCCGCCGTCGTCGTGGCCACGTACTGGCCTGCGACGGCGAGTCCGGGCTCGCCGAGCTCAGGCACCGCGGGCAGCGGTTCCAGATCGCTCTGGCGCCGCTGGCGGCTGCGCCAGCCCACGTACAGCAGCACGATGACCGCCGCCCCGAGGGCCAGCATGAGGATGCCGGGCAGGACCTTGTCCATGGCTCAGGCCCCGACGGTGGTGCGGGGCGTGTTGAGCGCACCGTCCAGCACCGTGGGATGGCCGTGGAAGAACGTGGCCCGGACCTTGCCCGGCAGCTCCATGCCCTGGAACGGCGTGTTCCGGCCCTTGGTGGCCATGGCCTTGCCGTCCACGGTCCAGCGCGCCGCCGGATCCACCAGGGTGAGGTTGGCGGGCTCGCCGACCGCCAGTGGACGGCCCTGGTCGGCCACGCGGCCGACCTCGGCCGGGACCTCGGACATCACGCGGGCCACATCGGCCCAGCTCATGAGCCCGCTGTCCACCATGGTGTGCTGCACCACGGACAGGGCCGTCTCGAGGCCGGTCATGCCCATGGCGGCCTGCGCCCACTCGCACTCCTTGTGCTCGCTCGGGTGCGGCGCGTGATCCGTGCCGATGACGTCGATGACGCCTTCGGCCAGGGCCTGGCGCAGGGCCAGGACGTCGTCCTGGGTGCGGAGGGGCGGGTTGACCTTGTAAACAGGGTCATAGCTGCGGACCAGCTCGTCCGTCAGCAGCAGATGGTGCGGGGTGACCTCGGCGGTGACGCGGATGCCGCGCTGCTTGGCCCAGCGGATGATCTCCACGCTGCCGGCCGTGGAAACGTGGCAGACGTGCAGGCGGGAGTCGACGTGCTGCGCCAGGAGCACGTCGCGGGCGATGATGCTCTCCTCGGCGACCGCGGGCCAGCCGGCCAGGCCGAGGACCGCGGACACCTCGCCCTCGTTCATCTGGGCGCCCGCCGTGAGGCGCGGCTCCTGAGCGTGCTGGGCGATGACGCCGTCGAACGCCTTCACGTATTCGAGGGCGCGGCGCATCAGGACCGGGTCGTGGACGCAGATGCCGTCGTCCGAGAACATCCGGACCTGAGCGCGGGAGTCGGCCATGGCGCCCAGCTCGGCGAGCTGCTCGCCGGCCAGGCCGACGGTCACGGCGCCCACGGGGCGCACATCGACCCAGCCGGAGGCCTGGCCGAGGCTGTGGACCTGCTCGACGACGCCGGCCGTGTCGGCCACCGGGGAGCTGTTCGCCATGGCGTGCACGGCGGTGTAGCCGCCCAGCGCCGCGGCGCGGGTGCCGGTCTCGACGGTCTCGGCGTCCTCCCGGCCCGGCTCACGCAGGTGGGTGTGCACGTCCACGAGTCCGGGCAGGGCCACGAGACCTGACGCGTCGATCACCGTCGCGCCCTCAGCGTCCGGGTGGGCCGCGGCCTCGGCGCCGAGCGCTGCGATGACGCCCCCGGCGATCAGGATGTCCGTGGGCTCGCCGCCCAGGAGCGAGGCTCCCGTGAGGAGGTGGTTGTCGGAACTCATGCGGGGATTCCCTCCGTGACGGCTTCGTTGCTGTGGTCTTCGGCGTCCCGGCCGCCGGCCAGGAGCAGGTAGAGCGCTGCCATGCGGACGGACACGCCGTTGCTGACCTGGTCCAGGACGGTGGAGCGCGGCGAGTCGGCCGCGGCGGAGGAGATCTCCAGACCGCGGTTCATGGGGCCGGGGTGCATGATGATCGTGTCCTTCAGGCCGTGACGGTCCAGCGCCTCGAGGCGCGCGTCGTCAAAGCCCCAGCGGCGCGAGTACTCGCGGGCGGAAGGGAAGAAGGAATCGTGCATGCGCTCCTTCTGGACCCGCAGCATCATCATCGAGTCGACCCCGGCTTCCAGCGTGGCGTCCAGGTCGTAGCTGACCTCACACGGCCAGCTCTCGACGCCGACCGGCAGCAAGGTGGGCGGGGCCACGAGCGTCACGCTGGCGCCCAGGGTCCGCAGCAGCCACACGTTGGAGCGGGCCACCCGGGAGTGCAGGACGTCCCCGGCGATCGCGACCCTCATGCCCGACAGATCGGTCCCCGCGGAATCAGTCCCCGCGAGCTTCGCCCAGTGCCGCCGCATGGTGAAGGCGTCCAGGAGCGCCTGCGTGGGGTGTTCGTGCGTGCCGTCGCCGGCGTTGAGGATCTTCGCGTCGATCCAGTCCGTGTTGGCGAGGCGCTGCGGCGCGCCGCTCGCCCAGTGCCGGATCACGACGGCGTCGGCGCCGATCGCCGCGAGGGTCTGGGCCGTGTCCTTGAGGGACTCCCCCTTGCTCACCGAGGAGCCCTTCGCGGAGAAATTGATGACGTCGGCGGAGAGACGCTTGGCTGCGGCCTCGAAGGAGATGCGCGTGCGGGTCGAGTCCTCGAAGAAGAGGTTGACCACGGTGCGTCCGCGGAGCGCGGGGAGCTTCTTGACCTCCCGCTGGCCGACGCGCGCCATCTCCTCCGCGGTGTCGAGGATGTCCAGGGCGTCGCGGCGGCTCAGGTCCTGGGTGGAGAGAAGGTGTTTCATGCGCCCGCCTCAATCACGACTTCGTTGTCACCGGAGTCGACTTCGCTCAGGTGCACGCGGACCTTCTCGCTGCTCGCGGTGGGGAGGTTCTTGCCCACGTGGTCCGCCCGGATCGGCAGCTCGCGGTGCCCGCGGTCCACCAGGACGGCCAGGCGGACGATGCGGGGACGGCCCAGGTCCACCAGGGCGTCCAGGGCGGCGCGGATGGTGCGGCCGGAATAGAGGACGTCATCCACCAGGACCACGACCTTGCCGTCGAGGCCGCTCTTCGGGAGCTGGGTGGGAAGCGGTGAACGTGTGGGCTGATGAGCCAGATCATCACGGAACATGGTGACGTCGAGCTGGCCGAGGGATTCCCGGACGTCGAAACCGGGGTGCGCTGCGGCGATCTTCTGCGCCAGGCGCTGAGCGAGGGGGTAGCCGCGACGGGGAATACCGAGCAGGACGAGATCCTGGGTTCCCTTGTTCGCCTCGATGATCTCAAAGGCGATGCGGGTCAACGCGCGATCGATGTCGTCGGAGCTGAGGACGACGCGCTGGGCCGGTTGCCCGGCCGAGGATGCACTGGTGGCGTCATTCATGCCTCTCTCCCCTTTCCCCGCCTCACGGGACGGAATTAAAAAAGGATGATTGCGTACCAAAATTACCACACGGCCCGGGCCGGACCGCTGTGTGACGGCCGCCGTCGGGCGTGATCCGCGACGCATCCGGCGCGTTGCGTCCGCGTGCTGGCTGGGGAGCCTCCGAATCAATACGATGGAGAATCATGAGCGCCCCACCGTACGGTCACGACGACCCATCAGGCCATCAGGTCCCCGGCCGGCAGCCGCATCAGGCGCCCGCGCCGGAGCCCTTCTTCGTCCCCGAGGACCAGCAGCTGAATCCGAGCTGGATCGGCCGGGTGGATCCCGAGAGCTATACGCAGCCCGGGGCGAACTACGCCGGACGGCCACCGCTGCAGCCGTCGGCGCCCGTGCAGTATCAGGGCCAGCAGTATCAAGGTCAGCAGTATGCGCAGCAGCCCGCCCAGCCGCAGGGAGGCACGCAGTTCGGCGGCCAGCCGCAGTCGTTCCAGCAGCAGCCCTTCCAGCAGGAGCCTTTCCAGCAGCCGGCGCCCGGGCCTCAGGGGTGGCAGCAGAACCCGTGGCCGCAGGGCCAGATGCAGCCCGCCCCCGCCCAGCAAGCGTCGGCCCCCGCCTGGCCCGCCGGACCGCAGCAGTTCCAGGGCGCCTGGCAGCAGACGCCGATGGGCTGGACGCCACCCCGCCGGCACCGCAACATCAACCCGGCCACACTCGCGCTCATGATCATCGGCGGAGTCCTCGCCTTCCTCAGCCTCGTCCTCGTGCTGCCGCTGCTGCTCTCGAACGTCGGCGGTCAGGGGTTCATCGGCGGTTTCTTCGCCTCCCTCATCCCGCTGGCGATCGTGCTCACCGCCGTGTACTTCATGGACCGCTGGGAACCCGAGCCCCGCAAGCTCCTGCTGTTCGCCCTGCTCTGGGGCGCCACGGTCGCCGTCGCCACCACCGTGGTGATCCAGCCGTTCTTCCTCCAGCTCGCCCCGCCGGATTCGACCAAGGCGGAGGTCCAGACCTTCCTGGCCACGGTGGAGGCCCCGATCGTCGAGGAGTTCTCCAAATCCCTCGGCCTGCTCCTGCTGGCGCTCCTGGCGCGGAAGTACTTCGACGGCCCGGTCGACGGACTGGTCTACGCCTTCACCATCGCCGCGGGCTTCGCCTTCACGGAGAACATCCTCTACTTCGGCCGCATCTATTCCGCCGAAGAGGGCGCCGGCCAGACGTTCTGGACCATCGTCTTCCTCCGCGGCATCCTCTCCCCCTTCGCGCACGCCCTGTTCACGGGAGCCACCGGCCTTCTCATGGGCTTCGCCGCCCGCCGCTGGAACCGGGGACTGACCGTCGGGGCGTTCTTCGTGGGACTGCTGCCGGCCATGTTCCTGCACCACCAGTGGAACAGCATGGGCCAGGACTTCCTCTGGCTCTACATCGTCATCCAGATGCCGCTCTTCTTCCTGGCGGTCCTCGGTTTCATCTTCCTGCGGGTCGCAGAGGCCAAGCTGACCCGCGCGCGGCTGAGTGAGTACGCCGCGGCCGGCTGGCTCACCTGGCCGGAGGTGGGGCTCTTCGCCACGGGCCAGGGACGCCGGGCCGCCAAACGCTGGGCCTCCCAGTTCGGCCGGCAGAAGACCATGCACGAACTCATCCGCACCGCGACAGCCTTGGCCTACACCCGTCAGCGGATCCTCACCGGGCGGGACCTCCCCCGCCTTCAGCAGGACGAGCACCGGCTGCTCGAGCGCCTCGGCCAATTGCGGTCCATGGTGACCGCCTGAAACCTCCGCGAACTGAGTCCTCCGCGAACGACGACGGCGGCCCGCCCCGGAAAGGGGGCGGGCCGCCGTCGTCGTGCCATGCTTGGCCGGCTCACGCTGAGCGCTGGACCCCTTCGTGGGGATCAGGCCAGCAGCGTGGGCTTGAGCTCCTTCAACCGGCCGAGCAGGCCATTGATGAACGCGGGTGAGTCGTCCGTGGACAGGGTCTTGGCGAGGCTCACGGCCTCGCTCACGGCCACGCTGTCCGGCACGTCCTCGTTGTAGAGCAGCTCCCAGGTCCCGATGCGGAGGATGATCCGGTCCACATTGGGCATGCGCTCCAGGGTCCAGCCCTGAGCGTACGTGGTCAGGAACTCGTCGATGGTCTCCTGCAGCGACACCACACCTTCGACCACTTCCACCGTGTAGGGGTTGATGATCTGGTCGGTGTGCTCACGCCGTTCCTTGATGACGGAGAACGGGGTGACCTGACGCTGCTCGGCTTCGAACAGGATGTCGAGTGCCCGGTTGCGGGCCTTGCCGCGGGCGCTCACTAGTCGGTGACCCGGCCCAGGTAGCCGCCGTCACGGGTGTCGACCTTGACGCGAGTGCCCTGCTCGAGGAACAGCGGGACCTGGATCTCGTAGCCGGTCTCCACGGTGGCGGGCTTGGTGCCGGCGGAAGAGCGGTCACCCTGCAGGCCGGGCTCGGTGTAGGTGATCTCCAGGACGACGCTGGCCGGCATTTCGAGGTAGAGCGGCGCACCATCGTGCATGGCGATGATGACCTGCTGGTTCTCCAGCATGAAGTTCTTCGCGTTGCCGACGACCTCGGGGGTCACGGTGAGCTGGTCGTAGTCCTGGACGTCCATGAAGACGTAGTCCACACCGTCCTGGTACAGGTAGGTGTAATCGCGGCGATCGACCGTGGCGGTCTCGATCTTGGCGCCGGCGTTGAAGGTCTTGTCCACGACCTTGCCGGAGAGCACGTTGCGGAGCTTGGTGCGCACGAACGCGCCGCCCTTGCCCGGCTTCACGTGCTGGAACTCGATCACGTTCCAGAGGTTGCCCTCCAGCTTGAGGACCGTGCCGTTCTTGATGTCGTTCGTGGTTGCCACTGCAGCCTCTCTCCCGATGCGGACTGTCCGGGGCCCTGAGGGCGCGAACAGCCATGTAGTTGTCAAAAAACCGAGATCCAGTCTACCGCGTTCGGCGGACTGCCCGGAAAACGACCGGATGGCCGTGTGTCAGCTGGCCTCCGCCGCGTGCCGGGCCTGCTGCAGCGCGATCGTGGAGGAGTAGATCAGCTCGGGACTCGCGTGCGATGCGACCCGCAGTTCCAGGGCTTCCTGGAAGGCGTCGGCACTGCGGGCGAAATCACCGGAGCTGTAGTAGGTGTTGCCCAGGTGCTGCAGCACTTCAGCCTCGTGACCGGTCCCCCGGTACTGTGCGAGCAGACGGTGCAGACGTTCGTAGGCGGCCTCAAGACGGCCCCGCGTGTAGAGGATCTCCGTGTCCAGGAGCAGCAGCTCGAAAGATTCGGGGTCCACCATGCGCGCTTCGGCCAGCAGCTCGGCGGCCTCGGTGGTCTTGCCCTGGACCATCAGGACGAAGACGCCTGCCCACGGGCGGTCATCTCCCGCGAGGCTCTCCTGCACCAGTTCCTCGTCCACGATCTCGTACCGGCGTGTCAGAGGGTTGACCTTGATGCCGGGGAAACCGGACTCCGGCCACTCGGAGGTCTCCAGGTCGACTCCGCCGCTGCTCATCCCTCGGCCACCTCCTGATAGGCGGCGAAGAGCAGGGACGTGTCCGGCACCTCCAGGACGCCGGGCTTGCCGACGCCGTCCAGGACCACGAAGCGCAGCAGGTCGCCGCGGGACTTCTTGTCGCGCCGCATCGCGTCCAGGAGCGCCGCCCAGCGGTCGTTGCGGTAGGTGGTGGGGAGCCCGAAGCTCTCCAGGATGGCCTTGTGCCGGTCGGCCTCGGCGTCGCTCAGGCGCCCCACGCTGCGGGCGAGTTCCGCGGCGAACACCATGCCCACGGAGATGGCGGCGCCGTGGCGCCAGGAGTACCGCTCGGCCAGCTCGATGGCGTGGCCGAGAGTGTGCCCGTAGTTCAGGATCTCGCGGAGGCCGGACTCCTTGAGATCCTCGGAGACGACCTTGGCCTTGACGGCGATGGCCCGCTCGATCAGTTCGCGCAGCACCGGGGACTCCGGGTCCAGCACGTCCTGGCCGTGCTCCTCCAGCAGGTCCAGGATCGTCGGATCGGCGATGAACCCGCACTTGATCACCTCGGCCAGGCCGGACACCAGCTCATTGCGGGGCAGGGTCCGCAGCGTGTCCAGATCGGCGAGCACGGCCGCGGGCGGGTGGAACGCGCCCACCAGGTTCTTGCCTTCGGCCGTGTTGATGCCGGTCTTGCCTCCGACGGCGGCGTCGACCATGCCGAGCACGCTCGTCGGCAGGTGGATGACCTTGACGCCGCGCAGCCAGGTGGCGGCGACGAAGCCGCCCAGGTCGCTCACGGCGCCGCCGCCGACGGTCACGACGGCATCGGAGCGGGTGAAGTCGTTCTGCCCCAGGACCTGCCAGCAGAAGGCCGCCACCTGGATGTGCTTGCCTTCTTCGGCGTCCGGGATCTCGGCCGTGACGGCGGTGAAACCGGCGGCCGCGAGTTCGTCGCGCACGGCGTCACCCGTCAGCCGGAGCGCGCGGGGGTGGACCACCAGGACTCGCTTGACGCGCTCCCCCAGGCGGTCCGGAAGCTGCGCCAGCAGACCGCGGCCCACCACGACGTCGTAGTTCTCGTCCGGGCGATTGCCGGTGACCTTGATGACCGTCTCGGGATGCGTCACTCGCTGCTGTCCTTTGCTGTGATTCCGGGGAGGTCCAGCGCCCTGGCGATCTCCAGGGCGAAGTCCTCCGGGCTTCCATGGCGCACGTCGACGGTCAGCTCGGCTGCCGCTTGGTAGAGGTGACGCCGCTGTTCGAAGAGGGTGAGCCAGCGCTCGGCCGCGTCACCCGTGAGCATGGGGCGGCCGGTGTCCCGGGCGATGCGCGGGAGCACCGTGGCCAGATCCGGCTCGAGGTACACCACGCGGCACGGCGCAATGGCCTCGCGCGAAGCCTCGGCCACGACGGACCCGCCTCCCAGCGAGATGATCCGCGGCGCCTCGGGGTGGGTCATGGGGACGTCGCCGGCCACGGCGCGCGCCACGATCGAGGCTTCCACGGCGCGGAACGCGTCCTCGCCATGGGTCTCGAAGTACTCCGTGATCGGGCCGTTCTCCAGGACGAAGACCTCGTCCGTGTCCACGTACTCGCCCTGGAGCAACGCCGCCAGGGCCCGTCCCACGGCGCTCTTCCCGGCCGCCATGGGGCCGACCAGGACGATCGCCGTGCTGTCTGCTGCCTCATCAGAAGGCATGTGGGGCTCCCTGTGTTTCAGTTGCCGTATCAGTGGCCGGAGGAGCTGAGCTCCTCCGGGATGGCCGCCAGGTAGTTCTGGAGGTTGCGGCGCGTCTCGGCCACCGAGTCACCGCCGAACTTCTCCAGCATGGCCTCGGCGAGGACGAGCGCCACCATGGCCTCGGCCACGACGCCGGCCGCAGGCACGGCACAGACGTCCGAGCGCTGGTGGTGGGCCTTCGCCGCTTCACCCGTCGTGACGTCCACGGTCTGGAGGGCGCGGGGCACGGTGGCGATCGGCTTCATGGCGGCGCGGACCCGCAGGACGGTGCCGATGCTCATGCCGCCTTCGATGCCGCCGGCGCGGTTGCTCAGGCGGGAGATGTCGCCGTTCTCATCCTTGACCATCTCGTCGTGCGCGGCGGAGCCGCGTCGGGCCGCCGTTGCGAAACCGTCACCGACCTCCACGCCCTTGATGGCCTGGATGCCCATGAGCGCGGACGCCAGGCGGGCGTCCAGGCGGCGGTCCCAGTGCACGTAGCTGCCGAGTCCCGGCGGAAGGCCGTAGGCGAGGACCTCGACGACGCCGCCGAGGGTCTCACCCTCCTTGTGAGCGGCGTCCACCTCGGCCACCATGGCGTCCGAGGTCTCGCGGTCGAAGCAGCGCAGCGGGTCGGCGTCGAGGGCGATCAGGTCCGACGGCGCAGGCAGCGGGGTGCCGTCCGGGACGGCGACGGTGCCCACCGCGGTGGTGTGGCTGATGAGCTCCACGCCGAGCTGGCGGAGGAACTTGGCAGCCACGGTGCCGAGGGCGACGCGGGTGGCCGTCTCACGGGCGCTGGCGCGCTCCAGGACGGGACGGGCCTCCGGGAAGCCGTACTTCTGCATGCCGGTGAAGTCGGCATGGCCCGGGCGCGGACGCGTCAGAGGAGCGTTGCGGGCCGAGGTGGCCAGCTCCTCCGAATCCACGGGATCCGCGGACATGACGCGCTCCCACTTGGGCCATTCGGTGTTGCCCACCTCGATGGCCACGGGGCCGCCCTGGGTCAGGCCGTGCCGGACACCACCGATGATGGTGACCTCATCCTGCTCGAACTTCATCCGGGCGCCGCGGCCATAGCCGAGGCGGCGCCGAGCGAGGGCGTCACGGACGTCCTCACTCGACAGTTCGACGCCTGCCGGGACGCCTTCGACAATCCCGACGAGCGCGGGGCCATGAGACTCACCAGCGGTTAACCAACGAAACATATGTCCATCCTGCCATGCTTGTGCCCGGTCACCCGCGTCGGGGTGCGTTCACTGCGTCACACATCGCGTCGATGACGCGAGGGGCCTTCTCGGGCCCGTTTCCGGTAAAGAGAAGCACTTGTTCGACCGCCTGGTAGAGCAGCATCTCCAGGCCCGGCACCACGGACCCGCCCCGGGCGGACCACGCGGACGCCAGGGCGCTGGGCCACGGCTCGTACGCGACGTCCAGCAGGACGGGCGGCACGTCACCGGACGGTGCGGCGCTCCCCTGCTCCGCCAGCTGAGCCGCCAGGCCGTCCGCGGCGCGCGGCGGCAGTGTCGAGATCACGACGTCGTACTCCGCCAGGCTGTCGGTCGCCGAGTCATAGGGCAGCAGGCTGAGCCGCACCCCGCTCGCGTCCGCGGCGCCGAACGCCTCCGCAGCACGGCTCTCATCCCGGGCGAAGAGGACCACGTCCCGGTGGCCCAGACGGGACAGTGCCGTGATGGCGGCCGCAGAAGTCCCCCCGGCGCCCAGAATCGCCGCGCGGCGTCCCAGGGTGACTCCGTCGCCGGGCACGCCGTGGAGGGTCGGCAGGCCCGCGGCGTTCCGGAGGGCGTTCACGATACCCGTGACATCCGTGTTGTGGCCCGTGAGACGGGCGGAGCCGTCGGCGCCGGTCTCGATGACCACGGTGTTCAGCACCCCGAGTTCGGCCGCCGCGCCCACGCACTCATCGACCTCGGAGACCATCGCCCTCTTGAGCGGCATGGTGACCGAGAGCCCGAGCCAGGACGGCTCGCGGCGAACTCCGGCCATGAAGGCGGCCAGCTCGGGCTCGTCCACATCCACCGCGGTGTATTCGGCATCGAATCCGAGCACACGGTACGCCGCGTTGTGCAGCGCGGGCGACTTCGAGTGGGAGATGGGATGCCCGAGGACTGCGGCCCTGCGCATCATTGGCAACGTCCTGCGTTGGCGCTGCACCACTCCTGGTAGAGCGCCACATTGCGGTTGTGCTCATCCAGGGTCTTGGCGAAGCGGGTCTCCCCCGTGTCCAAGTTGATGGTCACCCAGAACAGGTAGTCGGAGGCCTTCGGATGCGCGGCCGCGTCGATGGCCAGCTTGCCCGGGGAACCGATGGGACCGACCGGAAGGCCGGGGTTCGCATAGGTGTTGTACGGGTTGCTCTTGTCGGCCTTCTCAGCGGGCGTGAGCTCATAGCTCTTACGGCCGAGTCCATAAGTCACGGTGGCGTCCGACTGGATGAAACCGACCGTCTGCGCGTTGTGCTTCAGGCGGTTCATCACGGCCCCGGCCACCGTCGGGTAGTCGGCGCGGCCGGCCTCGGCCTGGACGATCGACGCGATGGTCAGCATGCGGTACTGCTCGTCCGGGTCGGTCACGCCCTGAGCCTTGAGCTCGTCCTGCGTGGCCTTGACCAGCTGTCCGAGAACCTGCTTCGCCGTGCTGCCCATGGCGAAGCGGTATTCCCCCGGGAAGAGGTAGCCTTCGAGGTTCTTGGCCTTAGAGGACACTCCGAACTGCGCCGGCGTGTCGGCGAGCTTCTTCAGGTCCGCGATCTCCAGCCCGGTGCCCTTGGCGATCGCGTCGAGGGACTCGTTGAGCCGCAGGCCCGCGGACAGAGGGACGTAGGAGACCTTGTCATTGCCGTTCGCGGCGAAGACGCCCACGGCGTCCGCGGACTTCATCTCCTTGCGGAAGGTGTATTTGCCCGGGGACAGCGTCACGCCCGACTCGCCGAACGCCTTGATGAACGTGCCCGCGTCGGCCACGACCCCCTCCTCCTTGAGGGAGTTGGCCACCTGGGTGACGGATGAACCCTGCGCGACCTCGACGGACACGGAGCCCGTTCCGGGGCCCGGGTAGTCGGTCACGCGGCCCCAGCCGAGGCTGGGCCCGATGAACTGGAAGGCGGCGAAAGCTCCGCCGGCCACGAGCAGGAAGGACAGCAGGACGGCCACCCAGCCGCGCACGCGCCGGTGCTTGCGGGGGCTCGCCACCTCCTCTTGGAACGCGGTCTTGACGGGTTCTTCCTCATCATGGCCCGGCTCCGCCGAGTGGATGAAGTGAAAACTGTGGGCCGAGGCGGCCTCATGCTGGCCGTGGTGCTGGGGCTCGGCGTCCTCGGCGGAGGGGGTGTCCACCGTCTCCGCGGGCGTTTCCGTGCGACCGGCCGCCGTGCCGGTGGGCCGGTGTCCGTGAGCCAGCGGGTTGAGCCGGGTGTGCGTCGGCTCCGGGTAGAAGTGCTGGGCATGCGCGGTGGCGGGGACGGGCGCGATCCGTGAACCCGGCGCGGCCTCCGCGCGGCCGTGGCCGCCTTCAGTGGACGACGACGCCGTCCGGCTGTCGCCGTCGACCGCCGGCTCCGTGGCCCGTGCGTTCTCCTGCGGGAGGTCGCGGGACAGCGCGGCTTTCGTCTTCGCGGCGAGGGCGCTCTCGGCGGCGGTCTTGTCAGCCTGGGCCTTTTCGGCGCGCGCCTTCTCCGCGGCGGCCTTTTCGGCGGCCTTCGACGCCTGGGCTTTCGCTGCGGCGATCCGGTCGGCCGTGGCCTTCTCAGCAGCCGCCCGCTCAGCCTGGGCCTTCTCTTCCGCGGCGCGTTCGAGGCGCGCCTTCTCGGCCTGCGCCTTCGCGGCTGCCGCGCGCTCCGCGGCGACCCGTTCGGCCTCAGCCTTCTCGGCCCGGGCTCGCTCTGCGGCGGCGACACGCTCGGCCACGATCCGCTCCGCCCGCGCCTGCTCCGCGGCGGCCTTCTCGGCAGCGGCACGCTCCGCGGCGGCCTGTTCTGCAGCCTGTTCTGCTGCACGCTCGACGGCGGCCTGGTCATCCGCCGTCGCGCTGTCCTGGCGCGGCGAGGAGTCGCGTCGTCGCGGCAGCTCGTCCTGCTCCTGGTCGAAAGGAGCAGCGGCTCGCGCGGCACGCTCCTGTTCCTCGCGCTGGGCGAGGAGACGTTCCCGCGCACGGAGCTCCCGCCGGGTCAGCGGCATGCCCTCCGCGGCCATGGGACCGTCAGCCCGGGACGGCATGTCACCGGGCTCTTTGTTGTCCGTGCTCACGTACGGGTGCCTCCATCACTTTCCTCGCGGGTGGCGGAATGGGCGCGCACCGGCGTCCCCACTTCAGGTCCTTGGTGTTTCTGCATGTCAAGCGCATGCTGGAGGATGTTCACCGCCGCCACCTGATCCACCACTTTACGATGTTCACGGCCGTCCATTCCAGCTTCGCGAAGCGTCCGGTGCGCCGTGACGGTGGTCAGACGCTCATCGAGCATCGCCACCGAGCACTCCACGGAGGCTTCCTGGAGCCGGTCGGCGAGGATCTGAGCATAGTCCAGCGCCATCTGCGTGGACTGACTCTCCCCGCCGCGCAGAGTGCGCGGCAGGCCGACGAAGGCCCAGCGCACCTGGCGCTCGACGACCTGCCGGACGATCACCGCGATGTCCGAGTTCTTCTTGCTGTCACGCTGCAAGGTCTTGAAGGGGGTGGCCAGAATCCCGTCCGGATCGCTGACGGCCACCCCGACCCTCACCAGGCCGACGTCGATCCCCAGACGGACGCCCCGAGGAGCGTCCGCCGGGGACGTCTGTGCATGGTCTTCCATCCCTGCCTAGCGGTTGCGGATCGCGTCGACGATGGCGGTCAGCGCCGCGGGGATCTTCGCGGCGTCGGTGCCACCGCCCTGGGCGATGTCGTCCTTGCCGCCGCCACCGCCGCCGAGGATCCCGGCGGCCGTGCGGACCAGGGCGCCGGCCTTGACACCCGCCGCGCGCGCCTCATCGTTCGTGGCGACCAGCACCACGGGACGGCCGTTCGCGACACCGGCCACGGCGACCGTGGCCGCTTCGCTGCCCAGGCGGCCACGGAGGTCCAGCACGAGCGAGCGGAGGTCATCTGCGCCGCCCACCGCGCCGGCGTCGTGCGCGATCACGCGGACGCCGTTGGCGTCACTGGCGCTGTTCAGCAGCGTGGCGGCCTGAGCGGCGAGCTGCTCCTTGCGCAGGCGGTCGAGCTCCTTCTCCGCGGCCTTGAGCTTGCTCAGCGTGGCGGCGATGCGCTCGGACAGCTGACCGGAGGGGACCTTGAACATCTCGCTGAGCTCGGTGACCAGGGCGCGCTCGGCGGCGAAGTGACGGAACGCCTCCATGCCGACGAAAGCCTCCACACGGCGGTTGCCCGAGCCGACGGACTGCTCGCCCAGCAGGTTCAGGCTGCCGATCCGCGAAGTGCTGCCCACGTGGGTGCCACCGCAGAGCTCACGGGACCAGGCGCCGTCGATCTCCACGACCCGGACTTCGCTGCCGTAGTTCTCGCCGAAGAGGGCCATGGCGCCGAGAGCCTTCGCCTGCTCGAGGCCCATCACCGAGGTCTTCACCTCGAAGTTGTTCCGGATGGCGAGGTTGGCCACTTCCTCGATCTCGCTCTTGGTGGCGCCGGAGAGCTGCTCGCCCCAGGCGAAGTCGAAGCGGAGGTAGCCGGCCTTGTTGAAGGAGCCGCGCTGAGTGGCCTCCTTGCCCAGGATCTGGTGCAGGGCGGCGTGGACCAGGTGCGTGGCGGTGTGCGCCTGCTCGCCGGCGTGACGACGCTCGGCGTCCACGGCGGCGCGCACGATGGCGTCCGAGGAGATCTCCCCCTCGCGCACCAGGGCCTTGTGCACGGAGAGCCCCTTGACCGGGCGCTGGACGTCCAGCACCTCGACCACGAAGCCGTCACCCGTGATCAGACCGGTGTCGGCGGCCTGACCGCCGGCCTCCGCGTAGAACGGGGTCTCCGCGAGAACCAGTTCGATCTCATCGCCCGTGGAGGCGTGCCCCGTCCGGGCGCCGCCGCTGAGCAGCGCGCGGACGCGGGACTCGGTCTCCAGCTCGTCGTAGCCGGTGAACACGGTCTCGCCGTCGGCCAGGATGTCGCGGAAGACCGTGACGTCGGCGTGGCCGCCCTTCTTGGCCTTGGCGTCCGCCTGAGCGCGCTGACGCTGCTCCTGCATGAGAGCGCGGAACTGCTTCTCGTCGACGGCGACGCCGGCCTCCTCGGCCATCTCGAGCGTCAGGTCGATCGGGAAGCCGTAGGTGTCGTGCAGGGCGAAGGCATCCTCGCCGGACAGCGAGGCGCCCTGGGACTTCGCCTGGTCCACGGCCTCGTCGAGACGGGCGGTGCCGGAGGCGATGGTGCGCAGGAACGCCCGCTCCTCGGCGTAAGCGATCCGGGAGATCCGGTCGAACTCGAGCTCGACCACCGGGTACACGCCCTTCATGGCGTCGCGGGAGGCGGGCAGGAGCTCCGGCAGGCAGGCCTGCTCGACGCCCAGCAGGCGCATCGAGCGGACCGCACGGCGGATCAGGCGGCGCAGCACGTAGCCACGGCCTTCGTTGGACGGGGTGACGCCGTCGGCGATCAGCATGAGGGCGGAACGGACGTGGTCCGCCACGACGCGCATGCGCACATCGTCGGTGTGGTGCGGATCCTCGGGGCTTTCGGCGGAGGTGTACTCCTTGCCGGAGAGCTCGGCGGCCTTGTCGATCACGGGGCGGACCTGGTCCGTCTCGTACATGTTCTCCACGCCTTGCAGGATCATCGCGAGACGTTCCATGCCGAGGCCGGTGTCGATGTTCTTCTTGGGCAGCTCACCGACGATGTCGAAGTCCACCTTCGACTTCACATTGTCGATCTGGTACTGCATGAAGACCAGGTTCCAGATCTCCACATAGCGGTTGTCGTCGGCCTCGGGGCCACCTTCGATGCCGTACGCGGGGCCACGGTCGTAGTAGATCTCCGAGCAGGGGCCGGCGGGGCCGGGCTGGCCGGTGGACCAGTAGTTGTCGCTCTTGCCCATGCGCTGGATGCGCTCGGCCGGGATCGCCGTGTGCTTGAGCCAGAGGTCGCGGGCCTCGTCGTCGTCCTCGTAGACCGTGACCCAGAGCTTCTCCTCGGGCAGGCCGTAGCCGCCGTCCTCCACCGGGCTGGTCAGCAGCTCGTAGGCGAACTTGATGGCGTCTTCCTTGAAGTAGTCGCCGAAGGAGAAGTTGCCGCACATCTGGAAGAAGGTGCCGTGGCGGGCCGTCTTGCCGACCTCTTCGATGTCACCGGTGCGGATGCACTTTTGGACGCTCGTGGCGCGGCTGTACGGAGGGGTCTCCTGCGCGGTCAGGTACGGGATGAAGGGAACCATGCCGGCCACGGTGAAGAGCAGGCTGGGGTCGTTCGAGACCAACGAGGCGGACGGCACCGCGGTGTGGCCCTTGGAGACGAAAAAGTCCACCCAGCGCTTGGTGATTTCCTGCGACTTCATGAGGAAGTGAGTTCCCTTCGGCGTGACTCGGGCCGATGCCCGGTGATGCATGGTGGCGGACCAGCTGTCCGCCGCGTTCAATTGTGCCTTCATGGCCGCCCCGGGGGCCAATCCCGCGGCCGGTTTCCGCGCCCGTTCCGGGGCGCGGCGGTGAGGTGCGACGGCGGGAGGCGGCCGCCGTCGTGCGTGTCAGGACCGCTGGTCGTCCAGGGCGAGGGCCGCCCGGAGTTCGTCCTCACGCTCGCGCATGCCGTCCCGCACCTGATCGGCGAAGTGATAGATGCTGTCGCTCAGTCGCCCCACGGCCCGGTTCAGGCCTTCCGGGCCGACGGCGTCGCGGGCCTCGGAGAGCTTGCGGAAGACCACCACGCCGAGCGCGGCGCCGACTCCCAGCCAGAGAATTCGTTTCATCGTCTGTCCTTTCCGCGGTTCAGCGGCTGCGGCGGCCCGCGGGACGCTGGGCGCCCTGCTTCCGCGCCGAGAGGGCCGAACGGACACCGTGGCTGAAAGCAGCCACCTTGATCAGCGGACCGCCCACGGTCGCCGAGATGAGGGAGGAGAGCGCCGAAAGGTTCGCACTGGCATCCGCGACGTTGTTCGAGATGCCGTCCACCTTCTTGAGCTGCTCATTGGTCGTGGTGACGGTGGCCGTCACCTCCGTCATGAGGGGCTGGGCGCCGTCGCTCAGCTCCTTGATGGAATCCCTGATCTCGTCCAGCACCTTGCCCAGCTTCAGGATGGGCACTGCGAGGAAGAGGACCAACAGCAGGAAGACTCCGGCTGCGATGAGACCGGCAATGTCACCGCCACTCATGACTTTTCTCCTTGAGGTTCGTGGACAAGCACGTGTCCTACCTTATCGCCCGTGACCGCCGGCACGGCCCGGGAAAGAGAAAGAGCCCGTGGCCAGGGCCACGGGCTCCTTCCAGAGGCTCTTAGCGAGCGTAGAATTCCACGACGAGCTGCTCTTCGCAGGTCACGGGAACCTCAGCACGCTTCGGGCGACGCACCAGGCGTGCCTGAAGGGCCTCAAGCTTGACATCCAGGTAAGCCGGGACGGCCGGCAGGACATCGCGGTGGGCGCCGGCGGCAGCAAGCTGCAGCGGGACCATCGGGATGCTGCGCGGGTGCACGTGGATCAGCTGGCCTTCGGAAACGCGGAAGGACGGGCGGTCCACGCGCTGTCCGTCAACCATGATGTGGCGGTGCACCACGAGCTGGCGGGCCTGGGCGATCGTGCGGGCGAAGCCTGCACGAAGAACCAGGGCGTCCAGGCGCATTTCAAGCAGCTCGACCAGGTTCTCACCGGTCAGACCCTTGGTGCGACGAGCTTCCTCGAAGACGCGGGTCATCTGAGCTTCACGGATGCCGTACTGAGCGCGCAGACGCTGCTTTTCACGCAGACGAACGGCGTAGTCGGAATCCTGCTTCTTGCGGGCGCGGCCATGTTCGCCGGGTCCATACGGACGGCGCTCCATGTACTTGGCGGCCTTGGGAGTCAGAGCGATGCCGAGGGACCGCGAAAGGCGGGCCTGACGGCGAGCACGAGTGCTGTTAGCCACTTGTGTCCTTCCAATGGTGCGGTTTTTGTGGTGTTAACTGGCCTCCCGTATGGAGAGCATCGGCAAACCGCCGCCTTTTGCTACTGGTCCCGGGCGCGCGCCACCCTCGCGGAGAACCGTGAGAAGGGTGCTTGCCGGCGGGATCATGCCAGACAAACCTCAATTCTAGCATGGTGGTCCTGCCTGGTTCAGCGCTGCTCAGCGCTCCCCGCGCACGATGCCCCGCAGCCGCTCCAGGCGTGCCGCGATCTCCCGCTCGGAGCCGTTAGCGGTCGGCTCATAGTAGTTCCGGCCCACGAGGTCGTCCGGCGGATACTGCTGCCGGGCGATCGAATGAGGCGCGTCGTGGGCGTAGACATACCCCTTGCCGTGGCCCAGGCCCTTTGCGCCTGGATAGTGGGCGTCACGCAGAGGCATAGGGATATCGGTGCCCTTCCCCGCTCTGACGTCCGCCAGCGCCTTGTCGATCGCCACATAGGCCGCGTTGGACTTCGGCGCGGTTGCGAGATGGACGACGGCCTCGGCCAGGATGATCCGGCCCTCCGGCATGCCGATGAGCTGCACGGCCTGCGCCGCGGCCACCGCGGTCTGGAGCGCCGTGGGATCGGCCATTCCGATGTCCTCCGCCGCGGAGATCACGATGCGCCGGGCGAGGAAGCGCGGGTCCTCCCCCGCCTCGATCATGCGCGCGAGGTAGTGCAGCGCGGCGTCGACGTCGGAGCCGCGGATCGACTTGATGAACGCGCTGATGACGTCATAGTGCTGGTCCCCCTGGCGGTCGTACCGCACCGACGCCTTGTCGATCGCCTGCTCGGCCTGCGCCAGGTGGAGCACGGCTTTGGTCTTGCCGTCCTCCCCGGAACCGCCTGCATGCTCTCCCAGCGCGACGCCGGCGGCGGCTTCGAGCGAGGTCAGCGCGCGCCGGGCGTCGCCGGTGGACACCCGGACCAGGTAGTCGAGTGCGTCCTCCTCGACCTCGATCTTGCCGCCGAGCCCCCGGTCGTCCTCGATGGCCCGTTCCAGGAGTCCGCGGATATCGGTGTCCTGCAGGGGTTTCAGGGTGAGCAGGATCGACCGCGACAGCAGGGGCGCCACGACCGAGAACGACGGGTTCTCGGTGGTCGCCGCCACGAGAATCACCCAGCGGTTCTCCACGCCCGGCAGAAGGGCGTCCTGCTGCGCCTTGTTGAAGCGATGGATCTCGTCGAGGAACAGCACGGTCCCCTGCCGGTGCAGATCCCGGCGCTGCAAGGCCTCGTCCATGACCCGGCGGACGTCCTTGACCCCGGCGGTGATGGCGGACAGCTCCACGAATTTGCGTCCCGGCGCGTTGGCGATCACGTGCGCCAGAGTGGTCTTGCCTGTTCCCGGCGGACCCCAGAGGATGATGCTCGACGGCCCGACGGCGGACGGTTCGCCGCTCGACTCCGCGAGCGACCGGAGCGGCTGGCCGGGCCGCAGCAGATGCTGCTGACCCACCACATCATCAATGGTCCGGGGGCGCATCCGCACGGCCAGCGGCGTGAGCGGATACGCGGACGACGACGTTCCCTCACCCGAGGGGGAATCGCCCGGATCGCTCTGGGAGAAATCATCCTGGGAAAAGAGGTCAGCCATGCTCCCCAGCCTAGCGGGCGAGGGGCCCCAGCCGATGCGGAGCGAGGGTGGGGAGCCCGGCTAGGCGCTCTCCCCGGCGGCTCCCCAACTTCGTTCCTCGGTGGGGCCCCTCGCCGCCGTGGGCCCAGGGCGAGGGGGCCCGGCGAGCCACCAGGCTCCGCTGCCTCAGCACGCTCCGGGCGCGCGCCGCAATGGCGCACTGCGGTACCAGTAAGACCCGGCCTCCACGAAACCGAGGTCCCGGTACAGGGCCACAGCCCCCTGGTTGGAACGCGTCACGCTCAGCCAGAATCCGTGCGGTGCGGCCGGTTCGGCCAGGAGCGCGCTCAGGATGGCGTGGGCATGGCCCTTGCGACGGTGCGCCTCGCGCGTGACCATGCCGTAGATCCCCGAGCACGCGCCCACGTGGATCGCCTGGCCGACGGCGACCGGGGCGCCGTCGTCGTCCCGGATGAGCGCGTACGTGGACCGGATGGATTCCTGGATGGCCCGTGCGGTGCCGGCCGCGTCGGCTCCGCCGTGTCCGCTGGTGAGCCACCAGGCGTCGAACCACTCCTCGGTCAGGTCCGGCCGGATCTCGACATGGCCGGGCGCCTGCGGGACCTTCTCGGCGGACGGCTCCCGCACCATGAAGACCGTGTGGGACTGCGCCCGGTAACCGAGCTCGTCGAGCCGGGCGTCCAGAGCGGCGTCCGCCGGATCCGAGGTGAGCTGGAACAGCCCCGGGAGCCGCTGAGTGCGGTACCAGGACTCGGCGGCCTTGATGGCGGCGTCGACGTCATCCACGGGCGCGTAGGGCCACACCGAATTCGCCCGCTGTGTCACGCCGGAGGCACTGCGGAGCAGCCAGGCGCCGGTGTCGAACGTGGTCAGGCCCGGCCATGCTGCGTTCTGCAGCGCGGCCAGGCCTGACACGGAGGAAAGGGACTCCACGGGATCAGACGTCCGCGGTCTCCCCTGCCGGCTTCTCAGCGGCGGCCTTCGGGGCGGGCTTGAAGTCCACACCGGCCTCCTTGCGCTGCTGCGGCGTGATGGGAGCCGGGGCAGCGGTCAGCGGGTCGTAGCCGCCACCGGACTTCGGGAAGGCGATGACGTCGCGGATGGACTCGGCGCCGGCCAGGAAGGAGACCACGCGGTCCCAGCCGAGGGCGATGCCGCCGTGCGGCGGGGCGCCGTACTTGAAGCCCTCCAGCAGGAAGCCGAACTTGCTCTCGGCCTCTTCCTTGCTCAGGCCCATGACCTCGAACACGCGCTCCTGGACATCACGCTGGTGGATACGGATGGAACCGCCGCCGAGCTCGCTGCCGTTGCAGACGATGTCGTAGGCGTAGGACAGGGCGGACTCGGGATCCGTGTCGAACGTGTCCATGAATTCCGGACGCGGCGAGGTGAACGCGTGGTGCACGGCCGTCCACTTTCCGGCGCCGACGGCGACGTCACCCGAGGCGACGGCTGCGGCGGCCGGCTCGAACATCGGTGCGTCCACGACCCACACGAACGCCCAGTCGCCTTCCGACACGAGACCGGTGCGGTGCCCGATCTCGACGCGGGCGGCGCCGAGCAGCGCACGGGACGCGGTCTTCTCACCGGCGGCGAAGAAGATGCAGTCGCCGTTGGAGGCGCCCACCGCGGCGGCCAGGCCTTCGCGCTCGGCATCCGTCAGGTTCTTGGCGACGGGACCCGTGAGCTCGCCGTCCTCCTTGATGAGGACGTACGCGAGGCCCTTGGCGCCGCGCTGCTTGGCCCATTCCTGCCACGCGTCCAGCGTGCGGCGCGGCTGCGAGGCCCCGCCCGGCATGACCACGGCGCCGACGTACGGAGCCTTGAACACGCCGAAGTTGGTGTCCTTGAAGAACTCGGTCAGATCCGTCAGCTCCAGGCCGAAGCGCAGGTCCGGCTTGTCCGAGCCGTACTTGGCCATGGCCTCGGAGTACGGCATCCGGCGGATCGGGGTGGGGATGTCCACGCCGATGAGCTTCCAGAGCGCGACGACGAGCTTCTCGCCGAGGGCGATGATGTCGTCCTGGTCCACGAAGCTGGCTTCGATGTCCAGCTGGGTGAACTCGGGCTGACGGTCAGCGCGGAAGTCCTCGTCGCGGTAGCAGCGGGCGATCTGGTAGTACTTCTCGAAACCGCCCACCTGCAGGAGCTGCTTGAAGAGCTGCGGCGACTGCGGCAGCGCATACCAGGACCCCGGGGCCAGACGGGCGGGCACCAGGAAGTCGCGGGCGCCTTCAGGAGTGGAGCGGGTCAGCGTCGGGGTCTCGATCTCGAGGAAGCCCTCGGAGTGCAGCAGCTCGCGGGCCACGCGGCTCGCCTCGGAGCGCAGGCGCAGGTTGCGGGACAGGACCGGACGGCGCATGTCCAGGTAACGGTGCTTGAGGCGGGCCTCCTCACCGACCTCCACGTGCTCGTCGATCTGGAACGGCAGCGGCTCGGAGGTGTTGAGCACCACGACCTTGTCCGCGATGACCTCCACCTCGCCGGTGGCCAGTGCGGGATTCTCGTTGCCCTCGGGACGCCGCTCGACCGTGCCGGTCACCTGCAGCACGAACTCATTGCGCAGACCGTGGAAGACCTCCTCCTCGCGGACCACCACCTGGGCCACGCCCGAGGCATCGCGGAGGTCCACGAAGGCCACTCCGCCATGGTCACGACGGCGGGCCACCCAGCCTGCCAGGGTGACGGTCTGTCCGATGTTCTCGGCCCGGAGTGAGCCGAGGTCATGTGTGCGCAGCACAGCATTCCTTTCGAGTGAGGCGGATCCTCCCGCCGCCGACGAGATACTGCAGATGCTCCGGGCGGGAAAACTCAAGGATCGTCAGGACGTCTCGGTCCGACGCAGACGATTTTACCCGGTGAGCCTGCTCCCGCCCGCCACCGGGCGCGTGCGCGCGGTGGCGGGCGGGAGCAGGACCCACCGGGCTGGAGGGCGATCAGTCCGCGAGGCGGGCGATGACCTGGGGACGGAGGTCCTCGGCGGCCGGGGACCAGAGAGCCGGATCGGCCGCGACCTGATCGCCGCTGCGGATGTCCTTGACCTGGTGCGCGCCGTCGGCGTCGGTGAACCAGACGAACGGGATCCCGCGGCGGTCCGCGTATTTGATCTGCTTGCCGAACTTCTCGGCCTTGGCGGCCACCTCGGTGGCGATGCCGCGGCTCCGCAGCTGTGCGGCGACATCCTGCGCGCCGGCCCAGGACTCGTCGTCGTTGAGAGCCACGAGCACGGCGGTGGGCACGCTGCGGCTGGCGGTCGCGAACTCCTGGGACAGGATGCGGGACACCAGGCGGGTCACGCCGATGGACAGGCCGACGCCGGGGAAGGTCCGGTTGCCCTTGGTGGCCAGGGACTCGTAGCGGCCGCCCGAGCAGATCGAGCCGAGCTGCTCGTGCCCGACCAGCACCGTTTCGACGACCGTGCCGGTGTAGTAGTCGAGTCCGCGGGCGATGCTGAGATCGGCCAGCACCTTGCCCGGCGCGCGCAGCGACGCGGCGGCCACCACCTGCTCCAGTTCGGTGAGGCCCTCCTCCAGCAACGGGTGCTCGACGCCGAGCGCCCGGACCTGCTCGACGAAGGAGGTGTCCATGGTCTGGATGGTGGCGAGCTTGAGCGCCGCCTCGGCCTGCTCGGGGGTGGCGCCGAGCTCGCTCTGGAGCAGCTCGGCCACCTTCGCGGCGCCGATCTTCTCGAGCTTGTCGATGCTGCGGAGCACCCCGGCGGTGTCCTCCAGCCCGATCCCCCGGTAGAAGCCCTCGGACAGCTTGCGGTTGTTGACCCGCAGGCGGAATTCCGGGATCGGCAGGGCGGAGAGCGCCTCCGCGATGACCAGCACGATCTCCACGTCGTAGCGGAACGGCAGTTCGCCGTCGCCCACCACATCGATGTCCGCCTGCGTGAATTCGCGCGCACGGCCCTCCTGCGGACGCTCGCCGCGCCACACCTTCTGCATCTGGTACCGGCGGAACGGGAAGGCCAGGTAGCCGGCGTTCTCCACGACGTACCGGGCGAACGGCACCGTCAGATCGAAGTGCAGGGCCAGGGCGTTGGGGTCCTGCTTGCCGGTGGCGTCCTCGTCATCCTGGAGGCGGCTGAGGCCGTACACCTCCTTGTCGATCTCGCCCTTGCGCAGCAGCTGACCCACCGTCTCGACCGCACGGGTCTCGATGGAACCGAAGCCGTGCAGTTCGAAAACGCGGCGCAGAGTGTCCAGCACATGCTGTTCCACCACGCGTTCCTGTGGGAGCCACTCGGGGAATCCGGACAGGGAGGGGGTGCGTGCCATGCTGTGAAACTCCTTTGACGTGCGGCTTTTCGCCTGTTGCGGGGGAAGCCGTGCCTAAACTAGGTGCGTCAGCCAGTTTAAGCCGCGGCTGGCGTGCGCGGCGAACGCGCGACTTTCAGTCAGACGGACGACGGCGCCACCGGGCGCCGCAGGAGGTTACGGGTGGCAGCCAGCAAGCAGGAGCTGCGGGAGCAGCGCCGTCGTGTGCGCCAGATGGAAGCCAGGCGCTCCCTGCGCGACGCTCAGCAGCAGCGGCGCCGCCGTGACAACACCCTCGCGATCGGCGCGGGCGTCGTCGCGGTCGCACTCGGTGTCGTGCTCCAGCTGACGGCGTTCGCCAGCAACCCCACTCCCGAGGAGTACGCGGCGGTCCAGGCCGGGCTGCAGTCGCCGTCCGCCACCCCGTCTCCTTCCGAAAGCAATGTCGGCAACATCCCCAGCGCCGATCTCGCCCGCGGCAAAACCCTCACCGGAACTCTCACGGTGAACGGCAAACCGCTCGGCGTCACCCTGGACGGGACGAAGGCGCCGCAGGCGGTGTCCGTCTTCAAGACCCTGGCCGACCAGGACTTCTTCAAGAAGAACGGCTGCCACCGGCTGACCACCGCCTCGATCTACGTGCTGCAGTGCGGCTCCAAGGACGGCAAGGGCGGGGTGGACCCGGGCTTCCAGTGGGGGCCGGTCGAGAATGTCCCGGCGGACGGCAAATACCCGGCCGGAACCATCGCGGTGGCCCGCGCGGCCAGCACGTACAGCAACAGCACGCAGTTCTTCATCACGTACAAGGACAGCGTCCTCCCCGTGGATCAGGGCGGCTACACGGTCATGGGCCGCGTCACCTCCGGACTCGACGCCGTCACGGCCCTCGCGTCGGCCGGAGTCAAGGCAGGCGGGACATCCGCCACGGATGGCCCTCCTGCCACGGCAGTGACGATAGACTCGTTTACTCTGAAGTGATTTTCGCTCTGACGTGATTCCCGCTTCGGACGAAGCACCATCCTCGATCCCTGCTCCGGCCGGGACCGCGCATGTTCCAACGAAGGAAAGAGTTTTAGCGGTGACAGAAAGTCTGCAACCCGACGAAGCCAGCACCACGGAAGCGGCCACGGAGACGTCCGCTGCCAAGCCCGCAGCACCGAGCCCGGCGGCGTTCGCCGCCCGGCCCAAGGCGCCTGCGGCCGCTCCCGCAGCGGTCCACGCCCCGGACACCACGGTGGATCTCACGGCGGCCCGCGCCTTCGGCCGGGTGGAAGGCGACGGTCACGTCTTCGTGACCGTCGGCGGCGAAGAGCACGTCGCCGGCCAGTACCCGGGCGTCTCGGCCGACGAGGCCCTGGCCTACTTCGCCCGCAAGTTCGAGGACATCACGGCACAGATCGACCTGCTGGAGAGCCGAGTGGAGGCCAAGGCCGCCGCCGGCGAGCTCCCCACCAGCCTCAAGCACCTGCGCGAGCAGCTCGAGGCACGCAACGTCCTCGGCGACATCCGTGGTGCGCTGGACCGCGTGTCCTCGCTCGACGAGAAGGTGGCGGCTCTCATCGCGGAGCAGCGTGCGCACCAGGAGGCCGCCAAGGCCGCCGAGCTGAGTGCCCGCGAAGCCATCGTCGCCGAAGCCGAGACCATCTCCGCGCAGGACCCGGCGGCGACGCAGTGGAAGACCTCGAGCACCCGGATGAACGAGCTCTTCGACGCCTGGAAGGCCGCGCAGAAGTCCGGCGTCCGCCTGTCCAAGAGCGTCGAGGAAGGCCTGTGGAAGCGATTCCGCACTGCCCGCACCGTCTTCGACCGTCACCGACGCGCGTACTTCTCCCAGCTGGACAGCTCCAACGCCCAGGCGAAGGCCGTCAAGGAACAGCTGATCGCCGAGGCGGAGGAACTTCAGACGTCCACCGACTGGGGCCACGCGGCGGCGGAGTACCGCCGTCTTATGGATCAGTGGAAGGCCGCGCCGCGCGCCAGCCGCAAGGACGATGACGCGCTGTGGGCCCGCTTCCGTGCCGCCCAGGACGTCTTCTTCGCGGCACGCCAGGCCGCCAACGACGAGCTGGACGCGAGCTACTCGGCCAACCTGGCCGTCAAGGAGCAGCTCCTGCTGGAAGCCCAGGAACTCGTCCCGGTCTCCGACCTGGCCGCCGCCAAGAAGGGGCTCCAGTCGATCCGGGACCGCTGGGAGGAAGCCGGCCGCGTGCCGCGTGCCGACATGGGCCGCATCGAAGCCGCACTGCGCCGCGTGGAGGACGCCGTCCGCGAGGCCGAGGAGGAGAACTGGCGCCGGAGCGATCCCGAGGCCAAGGCCCGCAGCACCAGCATGATCGAACAGCTCGAAGCCACCATCGCGGGTCTGCGTGACGATCTGAGCGCCGCCGAGGCCAAGGGCGACGCCCGTGCCATCAAGAGCGCCCGTGAAGCGCTCGAAGCACGGGAACAGTGGCTCGAGGTGGTCCGCAACTCGGCCAAGGACCTCGGCTGATCGGCTTACCCCCGCACTGAGCAGAAGGCACTGAACAGAAGGCCGCGGCCGCTGGAACCCAGGTTCCGGCGCCCGCGGCCTTTGTGGTCCTAAGCCTCCAGCGAGCCGATCCCCCGTCCACCGGCGGGACCATCCGGGTTGTCCACAGACCACGTCCCGGTGGTGTCGCGTGACGGGTCCGCACGGCAGGATGCTGTCATGGACTTCCCCACCGCGGCGCCGCCGGGCCGCCAGAGCCTCCTGCGCACCGGCCGGCCGTTCAGCAGATCCGAATTGAATGGCCTGGTGCTGGACGGCCTGGCCCAGCCGCTCTCGCAGGACTGCTTCGCTTCCGGGACGGCCGTGGTGGATGCGCGACTGCGGGCCAGGGCACTGGCGGACCGCATACCGCTCGAAGCACGGCAGCGTGTGGTGGCCGGGCGGCTGAGCGCGGCGTGGATCCATGGCCACTCCAAGGAGCCTGCGCGGCCTGTCCTCTACATCGCCCCTGGTCGCAGGGCCGGAACACTGCGCCACGGCCTGCGGGCTGAGCTCCACGACATCCAGCTGGGCAGCCACGACGTCGTCAGTCTGGGTGGAATCCTGGTGACGACTCCCCTGCGCACCGCACTGGACATCGCCTCTTCACTGCGCCCGGAGCTCGCGGTGCCCGTGCTGCGGAGCATGCTCGACGACGGCGGCCGCGGCCTCAGCTGGCGGGTCCTCCGTCTGGCGGTGGAACACGCCGCTCCCCCACGGGTACGCGAGGCGGCGCTGGCCAAGGTGGACGCGTGCGTCCGTTAACGCCGGCGGAAACCCGCCGGCGTGGAACGTCGTGCCGCTGGCAGTCAGGGGCAGGCCGGTCAAGGGCAGTCCGGTCAGCGGCGCTGTCCGCCGCCCGTCCGGTACACATCGAACACGCCGTCGATCCGGCGCACCGCGTTCAGGATGTGGTCCAGGTACTTCGGATCCCCCATCTCGAAGGCGAACCGGGAGATCGCCAGCCGGTCCTTCGAGGTGTGCACGCTGGCCTCGAGGATGTTCACGTGATTCTCGGAGAGCACCTTGGTGACGTCCATCAGGAGGCTCTTGCGGTCCAGTGCCTCGACCTGGATCTGGACCAGGTAGATGCTGCTGCGCGTCGGCGCCCATTCGACGTCCACGAACCGCTCGGGCTCGTGCGCGAGGGCAAGGGCGTTCGGACAATCGCTGCGGTGCACGGAGATGCCGGAGCCGCGGGTCACGTAACCGGTGATCGCATCCGGCGGCACCGGCGAACAGCACCGGGCCAGCTTGACCCAGACGTCGTCCACACCGCGCACGATCACGCCGGCGTCCGAAACCCTGCCGCTCGGGCTGTGGGTGCGGGCCGGAGTGAACTCCTCCTCGACCTCGGCCTGAGCCGGCTCCGTGAGCCGCTCCATGGCCCGCTCGACCACGGACTGCGTGGAGATGTGCCCGTCGCCGATCCCGGCGTAGAGGCCGGCCACGTCGACGTACTTGAACGCATCGGCCAGGTACGTGAGATTCTCCGGGGTGAGGACCTTCGTCAGCGGGAGGCTCTGCTTGCGCATGGCCCGCGTGAGCATCTCCTTGCCCTTTTCGATGGATTCCTCGCGGCGTTCCTTCGTGAACCACTGCCGGATCTTGTTGCGGGCACGTGCGCTCTTGACGAAGTGCTGCCAGTCCTGGCTGGGGCCGGCCCCTTCGGCCTTGGAGGTGAAGACCTCCACCCGGTCACCGTGGCTGAGTTCCGAGTTCAGGGGAACCAGCTTGCCGTTCACCCGGGCGCCGATGGTCCGGTGGCCGACCTCGGTGTGCACGGCGTAGGCGAAGTCCACGGGCGTGGCGCCGGCCGGCAGGGTCATGATCTCCCCCTTGGGGGTGAACACGAACACCTCGTTGGTGCTGATCTCGTGCCGCAGACTGTCCAGGAAGTCGCCCGGATCCACCGTCTCGCGCTGCATGTCCACGAGCGAACGGAGCCAGCCCATCTCGCCTTCGCGGGGCGTGCCGGCGGCCCGGGCCTGGTGCTTGTACTTCCAGTGCGCCGCGACACCGTACTCGGCGTTGCGGTGCATCTCGTGGGTGCGGATCTGGATCTCGACCGTCCTGCCGCCCGGTCCGATCACCGAGGTGTGCAGGGACATGTACATGTTGAACTTCGGGATGGCGATGTAGTCCTTGAAGCGCCCCGGAATCGGCTTCCAGAGGGAATGGACCACGCCGAGTGCGGCGTAACAGTCCTTGACGCTGTCCACCAGGACCCGCACGCCGAGCAGGTCGTTGATGTCGTCGAATTCCTTCTCCCGCACCACCATCTTCTGGTAGATGGAGTAGTAGTGCTTCGGCCGGCCCGTGATGGTCGCCTTGATGCGCGCTTCCCGCAGTTCCTCGGCCACCATCTCGCGGATGCTGCCGAGCAGTTCCTCACGCTCGGGGGTCCGGGCGCTGACCATCCGGACGAACTCCTCGTAGACCCGCGGGTAGAGGGCGGCGAAGGAGAGATCCTCCAGCTCCCACTTCACCGTGTTCATGCCGAGGCGGTGGGCCAGCGGGGCGAAGATGTCGAGGGTTTCGCGGGCCTTCTTGGCCGACGACTCGGCGGTGACGAACCGCCAGGTCCGCGCATTGTGGAGACGGTCGGCGAGTTTGATCATGAGGACGCGGATGTCCTTGGCCATCGCCACGACCATTTTGCGGACGGTCTCGGCCTGGGCGGCGTCGCCGTACGTGACCTTGTCGAGCTTGGTCACGCCGTCCACCAGTATGGCCACCTCGGGACCGAAGTCCTTGGAGAGCTGGTCCAGGGTGTAGTCGGTGTCCTCCACCGTGTCATGCAGCAGGGCCGCGGCCAGCGTGGTGCCACTCATGCCGAGCTCGGCCAGAATGGTCGCCACGGCCACGGGGTGGGTGATGTACGGGTCCCCGCTCTTGCGCTTCTGGCCACGGTGGTGAAGTTCCGCGGTGTCGTAGGCGCGCTGGAGGTATTCGAGGTCCTCGCGCGGATTGTTGCTGCGCACCGTCCGGAGCAGCGGTTCGAGGATCGGCGAATAGCTCAGGCCACCACGGCCCGTGAGGCGTGCCAGTCGCGAGAGCGTGCGTTCCCGCCGCCCCGGGAAGGTGGCCTTCGCCGCCGAATTGTCCACGGGGACGCCCACCACGGTGTGCCCCGGCGCCTGCAGCGCAGTGCGCTCCGCCGTCGTCGCGGGCGCCGCCGAGCGCTCGGCACCCACGGGTGCCTCATCCTCCGGGGTCGAACCCGGTGCTGAACCGTCCACCACAGTTGTTCCTCCCCACGGACTTAATTCACCAATTCTAATCCGTTCCCGCAGCTTAAAAGGACGAAAGGCCGTCCCCACCCGCAGGTGGGGACGGCCTTTCAATGTCAGAACCGATCGACGGCGCCTCAGACGCCTTCGACGACGGCCTCACTGCGGCCACGCCGCTCGTGAACCTTCGCCGCCTGAGCCTTCAGCGTCGCCTCGCCGTGACGCAGCCACGCGTAGAGCGGCGCGGAGACGTAGAGCGTGGCGAGGGTGCCGAGGATGATGCCCACGAACAGCGCGAGCGAGAGGTCGCGCAGGGTGCCCGCACCCAGCAGACCGGCCCCGATGAACAGGATGGCGGCCACCGGCAGGACGGCGACGACACTGGTGTTGATCGACCGGACCAGGGTCTGGTTGACCGCCAGGTTGACCTCCTCGTCGAAGGTGCGGCGCGTGGAGGTCAGCAGATCGGCGGTGTTCTCCCGGATCTTGTCGAAGACCACCACCGTGTCGTACAGCGAGTAGCTCAGCACCGTCAGGAAGCCGATGATGGCGCTCGGCGTCACCTCGAAGTCACTGACGGCATAGATGCCGGCCGTGATGATGAGCGTGACCGCCATGCCGGCCAGCGCCGCCAGCGACATCTTCCAGGTCCGGAAGTACAGCGCCATGAGCACCGCGGCGAGAAGGACGAAGATGATGAGGCCGAGCAGGGCCTGCTGGCTCACATCGGCGCCCCAGGTCGGGCCGATGAAGGTCGAGGTGACCTTGTCGTCACCCACGCCGTAGGCCTTGGCCAGGCTGTCGCGAAGCTGGGTGGTCTGCTCATCCGTCAGCTTGTCCGTCTGGACGCGCATGGTGTCGCCGGCGATATTGGCGACACGCGGAGCGGACCCCTGCACGACCTGCCGCACCGCGTCCTCGCCGAGGCGCTGATCGGTGCTGTGGACGTTGGAAATGGTGAACTCGGAGCCGCCCCGGAACTCGATGCCGAGGTTGAAGCCCCCCTTGAGCACCGGCACCATGATGGACAGCAGGACCGCCACGCCGGCGATCAGCATCCAGAGCTTCTTGCGCCCCACGAATTCGTAGGAACGCTTACCGGTGTAGAGCTCGTTGCCGAAACGTGCGAAGACTGTTGACATGGCTACTTGCCTTCCTTTCCGGCGTCTTCCGCCTCAGTGCCCTGCTCGCGCTCGGCACGACGGCGTTCGGCGATGGTCAGACGGCGTTCGGCTTCGGCCTGCGCACGGCTGTTCTTGGCCGGCACCGGGGCGCCGGCGGTCACCAGGTCCTCGGGAGTGCGGACACGGCCTGCGCCGCGGTACAGCGGCACGGCGCCCAGGTTCCGCGGGTCCAGACCGGAGAACCGGTGGCCTTCGCCGAAGAACTTGGTCTTGGCAAGGAGCTGCAGCGTCGGGTGCGTGAAGAGGAACACGACCAGAAGGTCGGCGAGGGCCGTCAGACCCAGCGTGAAGGCGAAGCCCCGCACGTTGCCCACCGCCACGAAGTACAACACGACGGCGGCCAGCAGGTTCACCGCCTTGGACGCCAGGATGGTGCGCTTGGCGCGGCGCCAGCCGTTCTCCACCGCGGCCACCAGACCGCGTCCGTCACGCAGTTCGTCACGGATGCGTTCGAAGTAGACGATGAACGAGTCCGCCGTCTGGCCGATGGCCACGATCAGACCAGCCACACCGGCGAGCGAGAGGCGGTAATTCTGCGCCCAGCCCAGCAGGGTGATCGCCAGGTACGTGATGACACCCGCCACGACCAGGGAGGCGACGGTCACGAAACCGAGGGCCCGGTACTGGAAGAGCGAGTAGATGACCACCAGCAGCAGACCGATGAGGCCTGCGATCAGACCCATCTTGAGCTGCTCGCCACCGAGGGTCGCGGAGATCTGTTCCTGGGACTGGATCTCGAAGCTGATCGGCAGGGCGCCGTACCGCAGCTGGTCCGACAGGGCCTTGGCGCTGGCCTCAGTGAAGTTGCCCGTGATCTGCGGACGGCCATCGGTGATGACGGCCAGCGATCGCGGAGCGGACAGCACCTTGTCGTCCAGGACGATCGCGAACTGTGCGCGCGGATCGCTGCCGTTCTCGCCGCCGCCGGCGACGTAGAACTGGTTCAGACGCTGCGTGACGTCCTTGAAGATCTTGGTGCCCTGGTCGTTGAACTGGATGTTCACGGCCCATTCGTTCGTCACGGCGCCCTGGCGGCCCTGCTGCAGACCGTAAGAGGACGTCACGATGTCCTGGCCCTTGACCTCGACCGGCCCGAGGACGTACTTGATGGCCGGCTGTCCGTTCGCGGCCGGCTGGCACGTGACCAGCGGCTTGGTCGGATCGGAGCGCTTGACGCCACCCTTGTCCAGGGTGGAGCAGTCCATCGCCTCGAACTCCTTCAGCACGGGCGCCGTGATCCAGGCGCTGTCGCTGGCATCCTTCGGCGTCGTGGGCTTCGGAAGCTTGCTGGCCGGGGTGCGCTGCGCCTCGGGGACCGGCGTGCCGGCGCCCGCCGTGATGACCGGCCGGAAGTTCATATCCGCCGACGCCTGGATCAGGTCGCGCTCCTCCTTGGTCGGAGTGCCCGGCATCGAGACGACCACGTTACGGCCGCCCTGCGTGCTGATCTCCGACTCGGAGACGCCGGAGCCGTCAACACGCTGGCGGATGATCTCCACCGCCTGGTTGAGCTGCTCCGAGCTGACCGAGGCACTGCCCTCGACGCGCGGCGCCAGGATCATCTGGGTGCCGCCTTCGAGGTCGAGGGCGAGTTTGGGCGTCCAGCTGGATGCGCCGGACAACGCTCCCCCGGCCATGACTGCTGTCATGGCAAGGGTCAAAGCGACAAGCCAGAGCAGCGTTCTGCGCGCCACCCTTATGGGGCCGGTCTTAGCCATCTATGAGGTCCTTTGGGGCTACGTGGCAAGGCCACGGAAGGTGTTCAGGGGCTACTTGCTGTCGCCGTTCAGGCGCTTGAGAGTCTCTTCCGGCGTCTCGGCGGCGGTGCCGGGAGCGACGTCGTCCTTGACCGTCTCGGGGAGCTCAACGGCCGGGGCGGTCTGCGCCTCAGTCACGGTCTCCTCGACGGGAGCGACAGTCTCAGCCTCAGCGGCGGCCGGCTCGACGACCTTCGCGATCGCCTGACGGTGCACGGTGGCCAGGTGGCCGGGGGAAAGCTCCAGGACGACCTTGTTCTCCGTCTCATCGATGGAGCGGATGGTGCCGAACAGGCCGAAGCTGGTCATGACGTCGACGCCCGGTGCGAACTTGGACTGCATCTGCTGCTGCTGTTGCTGGGTCTTCTTGTTCCGGCGCATCATGAAGAACATCAGGACGGCCAGGGCGGCCAGCATCAAGAGCAAGGTGGGATCCACGGATCATTTCCAATCGTTGCGTTCAGGCAGGGGGTCGCCGCACCCGTGAAGGGGCGGGCGTCAACACAGTCTACGGGCAAAAACCGGGAGAACAGTGTCAAGCGGCCGGGCGCAACGATGCCGGGCGCTCCCGCGTCAATCGCTGAAGCCGGACCCGTCGTCGTCCAGGAGAAGAGGCTGGAACGCCTCCTCCACCAGGCCCGCGGCGGCGAACTGCTCCCGCCCGAACACGCCGTCAGGAACGACGAAACCGAGGTGCGTCCAGGCCGCGGCCATCGCGATCCGTCCGCGGGGCGTGCGGCCGACCAGCCCTTCACGGACGAGGAACGGCTCGGCCACCGTCTCCACGGTCTCCGGCTCCTCTCCCACGGCGATCGCCAGGGTGGACAGACCGACGGGGCCGCCACCGAACTTCGTCACCAGGGCCTCCAGCACGGAGCGGTCCAGGCGGTCCAGACCACGCGAGTCCACTTCGTACATGTCGAGGGCAGCGCCCGCGGTCCGGGCGTCGATCTGGTCGATCCCGTGCACGAGCGCCCAGTCCCGCACCCGGCGGAGGAGGCGGTTCGCGATACGGGGCGTGCCGCGCGAACGGCCCGCGATTTCACTGAAACCGGCGGACGACACCTTCAGATCGAGGAGCCCGGCGGAACGCCGCAGCACGAGCTCCAGTTCCTCCACGGCATAGAACTCCAGGTGGCCGGTGAATCCGAAGCGGTCACGGAGCGGCCCGGGCAGGAGACCCGCACGCGTCGTGGCGCCCACCAGGGTGAACGGAGGAAGCTCGAGCGGGATCGCCGTGGCGCCCGCCCCCTTGCCGACCACGATGTCGACCCTGAAGTCCTCCATCGCCATGTACAGCATCTCCTCGGCGGGCCGGGACATACGGTGGATCTCGTCGAGGAAGAGTACCTCCCCTTCGCTGAGCGAGGAGAGGATCGCGGCGAGATCACCGGCATGCTGGATGGCGGGACCGCTGCTGATACGCAGGGGCGCGTTCATCTCGGCCGCGATGATCATGGCCAGCGTGGTCTTGCCCAGGCCGGGAGGGCCGGAGAGCAGGACGTGATCGGCGCTCTTGCCGCGTAGCCGGGATGCTTCCAGCACGAGCTTGAGCTGCTGCCGGACCCGGGCCTGACCGACGAAGTCATCGAGGTTCTTCGGCCGCAGCGCGGCTTCGATGACCCGTTCCTCGGGCTCCTCGCCTCCGCGGACCAGCGAGTCTTCGGGCGTGCCGTCAGCCACGACCGCTCCTCACCCGCGCGCCGTCCTGGCCGAGCCAGCGGAGCGTGGCCCGCAGGATCTCGGGGACACTGCCGGCCTCGGCGAGCTCCGGCGAATCCTTGAGCGCCTTGTCGATGTTGGAGGAGGCGTCCTTCTCGCTCCAGCCGAGGCTCGTGAGCGCTGCGACGACCTGAGGCTTCCAGGCCTCTTCGCCGGACACCGGCAGCAGCGGCGTCCCGGGGGAACCGGTCCCGTGCGGCACCAGCTTGCCCTTGAGTTCGAGCACGATCCGTCCGGCCACTTTCGGCCCGATGCCGGGAACCGTCGTGAAGGCCTTGCTGTCCTCGCCGTGGGCCGCCACGCGGATCGCCTCGGGGTCCAGCACGGCGAGGACCGCCAGCGCCAGCCGCGGCCCCACGCCGCTCACAGTGAGCAGGGTCTCGAAGACCTCGCGCTCGTCGTCGTCGGCGAAACCGAACAGCGTCAGGGAGTCCTCCCGCACGATCAGCGCGGTGCTGACCCGCGCTTCCTCACCGAGACGCAGGGCGGACAGGGTCTGCGGCGTGGCCTGCACGGCCATCCCCACCCCTCCGACCTCCAGGACTGCGCTGGAGAGCCCCAGATGCGTCACGGTTCCACGGAGCGAGCTGATCACGGCGACCCCTCAGTAAGTTTGTGCCATTCGAACATTTCTACGAATAGGCTAGCAAGACGATCCCCGGGTCAGCGACCGCGCCGCGCCCGGGCCTCGGCTTCGGCCCAGGCCTTCTGCGCCGGGGTGAGCGACGCGTGACCGGGCGCCGAGGTGGCGACGGCGGCGCCGCTGCCGGCACGCCATGCGTGGGTGATGGCCAGCGCCAGCGCGTCGGCGGCATCGGCGGGCCGGGGGGCCACCTCCAGCCGGAGGATCTTGGTCACCATGCGGGTGACCGCTTCCTTGTCGGCCCGGCCGCTGCCGGTCACGGCGGCCTTGACCTCCGACGGCGTGTGGAGGGCCACCGCGATGCCGCGCCGGGCGGCCGCGGCGATGACCACGCCGGACACCTGGGCCACGCCCATCACGGTGCTGACGTTCTGCTGCGAGAACACCCGTTCCACCGCGACCACGTGCGGCTCATGGCGGTCCAGCCACTCGTCGATCGCGTTGGCGATCACGAGCAGCCGCTGATCCAGCGGCTGCTCGGCCGCCGTGCCGACGACTCCGACGGCCACCATGGTGGCGCGGCGGTCGCCGGCGACGTCCACGACCCCCAGGCCGCACCGCGTGAGTCCCGGGTCGACCCCGAGAACCCGCAGGCTCACGGCAGGAGCCCTTTCACCGGGACGATGACTACTCGGCCTCGAGCTGGGCCTGGACCTCTTCGCTCAGATCAGCGTTGGTGTAGACGTTCTGGACGTCGTCCAGCTCTTCCAGCGCGTCCACGAGCTTGAGGAACTTCTTGGCGCCGTCCAGGTCGAGGTCGACCTGCATGGACGGAAGGAACTCGGCCTCATCGGTCTCGTACTCGATGCCGGCCTCGTTCAGCGCGTCGCGGATGGCCTGCAGATCGCCCGGCTCGGAGTGGATCTCCCAGTTCTCGCCCTGGTCCTTGACCTCGTCGGCGCCGGCGTCGAGCACGACCATGAGCAGGTCGTCCTCACTCAGGCCGTTCTTCGGCAGACTGACCACGCCGCGGCGGGTGAAGAGGTACGCCACCGAACCCGGGTCGGCCACGGTGCCGCCGTTGCGGGTGATGGCCAGGCGCACCTCGGAGGCGGCACGGTTCTTGTTGTCCGTGAGGCACTCGATCAGCAGCGCGGAACCCTGCGGGCCACGTGCTTCGTACATGATCTCGGTGTAGTCGACGACTTCACCGGTCAGACCGGCGCCGCGCTTGATGGCGCGGTCGATGTTGTCATTGGGGACCGAGTTCTTCTTGGCCTTGGACACGGCCAGGTCGAGCGCCGGGTTGCCGGAGAGGTCCGGTCCGCCCATCCGCGACGCGACCTCGATGTTCTTGATGAACTTGGCGAACGCCTTGGCACGCCTGCCGTCGATCACGGCCTTCTTGTGCTTGGTGGTAGCCCATTTGGAGTGACCCGACATGCCTACGCTTCTCCTTTGATCATCCGGATGAACAGTTCGTGAACGCGCAGCTCCCCCGTCACTTCGGGATGGAACGACGTGGCGAGCAGGTTGCCCGAGCGAACCGCAACAATTCTAGCCCGTGAATCGAGTGTCGCCGCGGACGGCATCTCGTCAGGGTGCAACTGGGCCAGGACCTCGACGCCCTCGCCGACCGACTCGACCCAGGGACCCCGGATGAAGACCGCGTGAACGGGAGCCACGCCGTCGCCGTCGCGCCCGGCCGAGAACTCGAGGCCGCCGAAGTCCACATCGACTTCGAAGGACTCGCGCTGACGCCCGAAGGCGTTGCGGCGCACCGTCATGTCGATGCCGCCGAAGGTCTGCTGGGGATTCCCGTCGAGGTCCAGGGTCGGATCCTCGATCCGGTCGGCCAGGAGGATCATCCCAGCGCAGGAACCGTACACCGGGAGCCCCGCGGCGATCCGCTCGCGGAGGGGCTCGGACAGCTCGAAAGCGCGGGCCAGCTTGTCGATCGCCGTCGACTCACCGCCGGGGATCACGAGGCCGTCGACGCCGGCCAGCTCGGCCGGGCGGCGCACGGGAACGGCGCGGCCGCCCACCTCGTGGACGGCCTTCAGGTGTTCTCGGAAGTCGCCCTGCAGGGCGAGCACGCCCACCAAGGGGGCGTCGGAGGGAGGAATTCGCACCTTGACAGTGTAATCAGCCGGGACGTCGCGGCCGTTCCGTGTGACGCCCGCGACCCTTCTATGCTCCCCGGACGGGGGCCGCCCACCCAGTAGCATTGGTCAGGACCTGTTATCTATCGAAGAGGTGCGCAGTATGTGCGGAATCGCCGGTTACCACGGCTTTGGGGAGAACGAGGAGATGCTCAAGGCCATGAGCGCCTGCATCGTTCACCGTGGCCCCGATGGTGAGGGGTACTTCACCGAGGCGAATGTGGGACTCGCGCACCGCCGTTTGTCCATCATCGACGTCGCGCACGGCCAGGAGCCGATGATCAGCGCCGACGGCGACTTCGTCCTCGTCTACAACGGCGAGGTCTACAACTACCTCGAGCTGCGCGCCGAGCTGGAGGCCCTGGGCCGCACGTTCCGCACCCAGTCGGACACCGAGGTCGTCCTGCAGTCCTACGAGGAGTGGGGCACCGAAGCGTTCGACCGTTTCAACGGCATGTTCGGTCTCGCCATCCTGGACAAGAAGCGCAACGTCACCGTGCTGGCCCGCGACCACTTCGGCATCAAGCCGGTGTACTGGGCGAACGCCGGGACCGAGGACGAGCCCCGCGTGATCTTCGCCTCCGAGATCCGCCCGATCCTGGCCACCGGCCACATCGAGGCCGCGCCCAACGAGCGCATCCTCTACCGCTACCTGCAGTACCGGATCCACGACGACACCGCCGAGACCTTCTTCGCCGGCGTCAACAAGCTGCTCCCCGGCGAGATGATGACCATCGACAACGCCACGGGCCGCTTCACCATCGAGAGCTTCACGCGGCTGCGCCAGGAGCTCGAGGAGCTTTCGAGCGTCAACCGCCCGTACACGCCCGAGGTCACCGAGGAATACCGCCAGCGGTTCACCGAGGCCATCCGGATGCGCCTCAAGTCCGAGGTCCCCGTGGGCTCCGCCCTCTCCGGCGGCCTCGACTCCTCCGCCGTCGTCGTGACCATCAACAAACTGATGCAGGAACACGCGGACGCGGTCGACTCGATCGGCCCCAAGCAGAACACCTTCAGCGCGGTCTTCCCCAACTCGATCAATGACGAGGAGGCCTACGCGGACGCCGCCATCGCCAAGTGCAGCGGCAACATCGAGGCCCACAAGATCCTCCCGACGGCCGAGGGCTTCGCGGCGGACCTCGAGGACTTCGTCCGCACCATGGAGGAGCCCATCATCTCCTCCGGACCGTACGCCCAGTACTGCGTCATGAAGGAAGCCAGCAAGCACGTCACCGTGCTGCTCGACGGCCAAGGCGCCGACGAGATGATGGCCGGCTACATCCCGTACTACTTCGCATACCTGCGCCAGCTGCAGAAGGCCGGCGACTACCGGAAGCTCCTCAAGGAAGCCGGCCAGTCCCTGGACATCTTCTACCGCCTGGGCCGCTTCCGTCTGAAGTCCAAGCTCACCGCCAAGAAGCGCGTGACCATGGGCCAGCTCCTCAACAAGGAGTTCACCTCCGGGTACCGTGGCGAGAAGTTCGGCAACGTGCCGGACAACATGAAGGCCCGTCTCATCGACGACCTCTTCCACAAGTCGCTGCCCTCGCTGCTCCGCTACGAGGACAAGAACACCATGCGCTTCTCCCTGGAGGGCCGCGTGCCCTTCCTGGACAAGGAAGTGGTGAAGTTCCTCTTCAGCCTGTCCGATGAGGCCATCATCAAGGGCGGCTGGAACAAGCGGATCCTCCGGGACGCCACCCGCGGGCTGCTTCCCGAGAAGATCAGCAACCGCCGCAACAAGATCGGCTTCACCACCCCCGAGGTGGAGTGGTTCCGCATCATGAACGAGCGGATCTACAAGATCTTCATGTCGAACTCCTTCTACAACCGTCCGTACTGGAACCGTGAAGCGGTCCTGACCGCGTTCGAGGAGTACCTCAACGACAAGAACGACGCCGACACCATGGTGTTCTGGCGCCTCATGAACGTCGAGCTGTGGTTCCGTGAGTTCATCGACAAGAACGAGACCCCTGCGGACGTGAAGCTCAACAAGAGCGACTACGAGCCGAACCCAGGCAAGGAGCTCGGCATCGAGTCGGCCGGCGCCACGTTCCTCCGCTTCCCGCTCCAGACCGAGGTGTTCGCCAAGGACACCGAGCTGGCTCCCGCGGTGACCCAGTACCCGGCCCGCTTCTTCGACGGTCTGGAAGGCGCCCCGGCGGACGTCCGGGATGCCATCGAGAGCGCACGCCAGGACGGCCGGAAGTGGTACCTGCTGGTGAGCGAGAAGATCGTCGCCATCACGCAGGGCCGTTCCTTCCCAGTCTGGGAGATCAAGGTGACTCCTGCCGCCCGCGTGCTGAGCAAGTTCGTCACCCGCACGCCCGCCGGCATCGGCCTGGGCAGCCCCTGGTCCATGCAGATCGCCATCAACGAGGTCGGCCTGCCGCTCATCGCCAAGGCCGCCGCGGCGTCCGTGGTGGGCAAGTTCCAGGGCAAGAGCGGCGTCTTCTACGACGTGGTCGGCAACAACATCAATGCCATCGACGGCGCGACCCCGTACAGCCTGGGCGCGGCGAGCAACTCCGTGAAGCTCGCTCCGAAGGATCCCGAGGGCGTGGCACGTGCGCTGAGCGCCGAGATCCGCGCGACCCTGCCCGACGAGGCGGTGGAGAACTTCGGCGGCGTGGCCATCATGGACGCCAACGACCTGGGCGTCGTGGTCATGGGCCACGACACCGCGCTCCCGACCGAGACGATCGCGGGGATGTTCAAGGACAACCCGCAGGGACAGGGCGCCCAGGCGACCCCGATGTCTCTCGTGGTGACGCAGGCCTGAGCCAGGTCCCCGTCCCGCGAGGAGGCCCCCACCGGATGTTCCGGTGGGGGCCTCCTCACGTCGGGGTCCGGTTCGCTATACCCGACGACGGCGGTGGGCCACCTTCCCCATGAACCGCGAGGCGAGGAGGACGCGCCCCGCCGAGCGGGCCCGCTGCGAGCTGTAGCGCTCGAGGAGCGCCACGGCGTCCTGCCCTTCCCCATCGGGTCCGTCTCCCCTGGCGCCGGCGACGAGGGCACACAGTGCCGCCGCGTCCTCGAACCCCGCCCCGGCGCCCTGCCCGAGGTCCGGTGTCATGGCGTGAGCGGCGTCGCCTGCCAGGGCCACCCGGCCCCGGTGAAACGCTCTGAGGGGCCGGGCGAGGTCGTGGATGTCATGGCGCAGGACGGCGTCGTCGGGTGTCGCGTCGATCAGCATGCCGACCGTGCGGTACCAATCGGCGAACTCGCGGCTCACGGCGTCCTTCTCGGACATGAGGCCCCGGGACACCGCGGTCTCCCCCGCCGGTCGGCTCGCCACGGCGAACCAGTACGCCCTGCCGTCCGCGAGGGGGACTGTGCCGAACCGGTGTTCCCCGGCCCAGTCCTCCCCCGCCGTGCCGTCCGTGTCCACAGGGACCGCCGTCACACCCCGCCAGGCGGTGTACCCGGCGTAGCGCAGGCCAGGGTCGAGCCCCAGTGCCGTCCGGGTGCGGCTGCGCAGGCCGTCCGCAGCGATCACCAGATCCCAGCCGTCGACGGTTCGGGTGCTGCCCGGAGCACCGCCTCCCCCGTCGACGGTGAGGCGCGCGCGGCGGAGGCGGTCGCCGTCGTCGGCCACCGAGGCGGCGACGCGCCAGTGGAAGGTGACGTCAGGGCACGACTCCAGCAGGAATTCGCGGAGGTCATTGCGATGGAACATGCGGACGCCGTGGTCGCGCGGGGCGGGTGCGGAGAACCTGATGCGCCCGTCGCGTCGGCGCATCGCGGTGCGGATCCCCGCAGGCGGGCCGTGTGGAAGACGGTCGAAACCATCGCCCAGACCCAAGCGACGCATGGCCTTCCGGCTGTTCGGGAACAGTGAGATCCCTGCCCCGGCCGGAGACCCCTCGCCGGCCCGTTCGAAGACCTCCACCTGGGCCCCGTGGCGTGCCAATCCGGCGGCCGTGGCGAGACCGACCAGCCCGGCACCGATGATCGCGATGCGCATTCAGCCCCTCCTCTTCCCGGCTCACCGGGTCCCCCCATGACTCTCCCGGCGCGCCAGCCTTGTGACACACGCCACGGCTGTGAAAGGGTCGTTTCATGACCAATCCTCTTCTGCAGCCGAGCACGCTCCCGTACGGTCTGACGCCGTTCGCCGAGCTCACCACCGAAGACTACCGCGAGGCGATCCTCCAGGGTCTCAGCGAACACCGCGCCGAGGTCGAGGCCATCACCGGCAACGCCGACGCCCCTGACTTCCACAACACCGTCCTGGCGCTGGAATCCTCCGGCGACCTGCTGGAGCGCGCCGTCCGGGCCTTCCACACCGTCTCCGGCGCGGACAGCTCGCCGGAGCTCGACGCTCTGGAATCCGAGGTGACGCCCCTGCTTGCCGAGCACGAGGACGGGATCTACCTCAACCGCGCGCTGTTCGACCGCTTCGAAGCGGTCGACGCCGACGGCCTGGAGGGCGAGGACGCGCAGTTGCTCTCGGAGTACCTCCGCCGGTTCCGCCTGGCGGGCATCGGCCTCGAAGAGAGCCAGCAGGCACGGCTCCGGGAGATCAACGCCCGCCTGTCCGCGCTCGGCACCGAATTCTCCCAGAAGGCCAAGGAGAGCGTGAACGCCGGAGCCCTCGTCGTGGACACCGAAGAGGCCCTCCGCGGCTTCGACGCCGAAGCCATCCGCTCCGCCGCCCAGTCCGCCGACGAAGCCGGACACTCCGGCAAGTTCCTCGTGCCGCTGATCCAGCCGAGCAGCCAGCCTGCGCTGTCCGTCCTGGAGGATCCGGGCACGCGCGCGCAGCTGCTCGCCAACTCGCTCGCCCGCGGCATTCAGCCGGGCGATCTGGATGTCCGGGAGAACATCCTGGAGCAGGCACGCCTCCGCGCCGAGAAGGCCGAGCTGCTGGGCTTCGCCAACTACGCGGAGCTCTCCGTGCAGGACCAGACGGCGCCCGGGCTGGAACCTGTCCTCGAGATGCTGCACCGCATGGCGCCCGCGGCCCGCGCGAACGCCGAGCGTGAGGCGGAGGCGCTGGCGGCGTCGGCCGGTCATCCCATCGACGCCGCGGACTGGCAGTTCCACTCGGACCGGGTCCGCAATGAGCGGTTCCAGGTGGACGAGCAGGAGCTGCGCCCCTATTTCGAGCTCGACAGCGTGATCGAGAACGGCATCTTCCACGCTGCCGGCAAGCTCTTCGGCCTGACGTTCACCGAGCGGCCCGATCTCAAGGTCTACCACCCCGATGTCCGCGCCTGGGAGGTCTTCGAGGAGGACGGCACTCCCTTGGGCCTGTTCCTCGGTGACTTCTTCACGCGTCCCTCCAAGCGCGGTGGCGCCTGGATGAACTCCCTCGTGGAGCAGTCCAGCTTCGCCGGGACGTCGCCCGTGGTCTTCAACACCCTCAACATCGCCCGCCCCGCCGAAGGCGAGCCCGCGCTGCTGACCCTCGACGAGCTCCGGACCGTCTTCCACGAATTCGGGCATGCCCTGCACGGCCTGCTGTCGAAGGTGAAGTATCCGGGCCTGTCAGGCGCCAATGTGCCCCGCGACTTCGTCGAGTACCCCTCGCAGGTCAATGAGATGTGGATCTTCCACCCCGAGGTGCTGGCCAACTACGCCCGCCACCACGTGACCGGCGAGGCGCTGGACCCCGCCGTGGTGGAACGCCTCGACGCCGCGCAGCTCTGGGGTCAAGGCTTCGGGACCACCGAGTATCTGGGCGCCGCCCTGCTCGACCTGGCCTGGCACTCCTTCGGCCAGGGCGACGTCCCCGAGGACGTAGAGGGCTTCGAGCGTGCTGCCCTCGACAAGGCCGGGCTGGACTGGGACCTGGTGCCGCCGCGCTACCGCTCGGGCTACTTCCAGCACATCTTCGCCGGCGGCTGGTACGCCGCGGGCTACTACTCCTACATCTGGAGCGAGGTCCTCGACGCGGACACCGTCGAGTGGTTCCGCGAGAACGGCGGTCTCACCCGTGAGAACGGCGAGCACTTCCGCCAGGAACTGCTCAGCAGGGGCAACAGCCGTGACCCGCTGGAGAGCTTCCAGGCCTTCCGCGGCCGCGACGCCGAGGTCGCCCCGCTGCTGAAGCGTCGCGGGCTCGCCTGAGGGTTATGGGTTGCTGGGTGACCGTCAGTGTGGGACTCCCGCGGACGAACACCCAGCAACCGGTCCCGGATCATCGGCCACCCGGAAGATGAAGTCCTGATCCGGCGGGAAGCAATACTCGTCATCACAGCGGTAACTGCGGAGCCGTGGCTGTCCGTCAACCGCTCGAAGATAGTAACCCTTGGGATACTCAACGTCATCAAGCAGCGGAGCAGAGGCCACCTTGAGAGATCCCGGCGGCGAACGTCCGGCGGAGAGCACCGAATCTGGAGCATCAGCCTGGTGCAGGAGCGCCAATCGGAGGTAAGGGCCCGCGTCCGGCGGGCAAAGCGCGGGACCTTGCTTCCGTGCCACGGCGAAGACGCTGGGCAATGTGGCCCCCGCAGCCAAACCGAGCGCCTCGACAGATTTCTGCACCACGGTGATCTCTTCGGGGGCACGAGCGGAGAGCGCGGGATGGGCGAGGAGTGCCTCGGCGTGGGCATTGAGGAGAACCCTGCGATTTCTCAGAGCCACTCTCAGGCCATCCGGGTCGAGTCCCCCAACTATCAGGCGGAGAAAATCCGGGATGAGCGGGGGTGGCGAATCCGGTCACGCAACCACGCTAGCGGACCGCGTCCCGCGATCGACTGCGCCGTAAGCGTCAAGCGGGGACGATCGCAAAAGAGCCCGAGCTGCTTACTCGCACAACGACTCCCGGCATCGCTGCGGGCCAGGGCTGAGTCTTCTACGGGCTGGGCGCGGCGAGAGTCTTTCCGAAGACAAACTCGCCGGCGAACCGTTCGTGTCTGACCTGGGCCTTGGAGCGGTCGCGAAGCATGTGCTGCAGGATGTGGGTTCCGCGTTCGGCGACTTGTTCGACCGGGATTCGGAGGGAGGCGAGTCCGATGCGGTTCAAGCCCGGGAGAGCGGCAGCCGCTCGCCGAGCTCATCGTTCGGGCGCAAGCTGCCGACGAATACGACGACCAGATTGACCCGAGGGCGCAGGCCATCATGCTCAGCGGCGCTGTCGACGCGCTCACGGCCGAGACTCTCGCAGATCCCGACTTTCAATTACGCAATGCCGCGGCCTCCCTGCTGAGGTTACTCCACACCTTCAGCCGCACCCCCGGAAACACCTCAAGTTCTTGAACGGGAGCTCTTCTCAGCAGCACAGGGGTCGAAGGCGAGTCTCCGTCGCCGAGGCGGCCGACAGACGCCCGCGCACTCAACGCTGGTGAGGTCTTGCATCAATGAGGAGTGAACGGTTCCTTGCGTGCGGACCAGACCGGCGCGGCCGGGGCAAGGATATGTTCGCGACCGACGGCACGACCTTCCTGAGCCAAGCAGACCGCCGCTCCCACTCGATCCCTGAGTGTCCGTCGCAGCGCCATGTCAATCTCGCGTGGGTGCTGCTTTGGTCGTGGCTCTGGCTGCGCCGCTACATCGGGTTGCCGCTCTCCGGGCGAAGAATCCTGCTGATCGAGGCCTCGAATGTCTCGGGCGCAGCAACCGGTCCTCCAGCCGGGTCCCCTATTGCTCAGCCCGCAGGGCTATCGGGTCCCACACGCCCCGCGCAGTGCCCGCCGCTATGTGGGCCCGGTAGGTCTCGCTCTTGGTGACGATGATGCTGAGTGAATTCTCCAGGTGTGCGATCCGATCGCGCACGGCTTGTTCGTGGGCTTCGAGGAGGGCGAGCCGATCGCTCTCGTTGCCGGGGCCGGCGGCCACGAGCTCGGCGAACGCCTTGATGCCGGAGATGGGCATCCCGGTCTCGCGCAGGGTGGTGCAGAGGGTGATCCAGTAGACGATATCGGCGTCGAAGATCCGCTGTCCTCCGGACGTTCTGGGGACCTCGATCGGGATGAGGCCTTCTCGTTCGAACCACCGCAGCGCGTGCACACTCAGGCCGGTGAGGTGCGACACCTCGCCAATGGTGTAGCGGATGCTCTGCTCGTCCATGCTGCGATCCTCACGGTTCTTCGATAGGCACTTGACCTAGAGCGAACTCTAGATCCTAGATTCCAAGCATGATCACTTTAGAACAGCGTCTGGAACGTCAGCATCCCCTTCCCTCCGGCCTGAGCCGGTCCGACACTGCAGATGATGTCCTGGCCGACATCGACCTGAGGAACAAGCGATATCTGATCACCGGAGGCTACTCGGGACTCGGCCTGGAGATGACTCGTGCACTCGTTCGAGCCGGCGCGGCTGTCGTCATCCCCTCCCGCCGGGTGGATGCTGCGACTCAAGCACTGTCAGGCCTTGAACGCGTGAGGGTCGTGGAATCCGACCTGGCTGACCTCGACTCCATCACTCGCTTAAGCGACCATTTCCTCGCAGACGGAACGCCCTTTGACGGGGTCATCGCCAGCGCCGGGGTCATGGCGACGCCCGAACGCCGCGCCATGCAGGGGCGCGAGTATCAATTCGCAGTCAACCACCTCGGACACTTCGCGTTGATCGGCGGGATGATCCCGCTGCTCACACACCACGAATCCTGCGTCGTGATGCTCTCATCCGCTGGCCATTTCGCCTCAGGGATCCGATGGGATGACATCGACTTCGTCGCCGAGACCTATGACCCATGGCTCGCTTATGGCCAGTCCAAGACAGCCAATGCCCTCTTCGCGGTTGAACTCGCCGAACGCGGACGACAGGCAGGACTCCGCGCCTACGCGGTGCACCCCGGAAACATCATGACACCCCTTCAACGGCATCTGTCCGTGCAGGATCAAATCGCCCTTGGATGGGCCGACAACGAGGGGAACCCCAGCCCCGCGCTCCGCCTCAAGACCCCTCAGCAGGGCGCGTCAACAGCGGTCTGGGCACTCACCTCTCCGCTGCTCCAGGACCTGTCGGGAATCTATGCCCAGGACAATGACGTAGCCCACGTCTCAACGGACGCCGACATGGTCGCAGGAGGAGTGAAACCCTGGGCCCTGGACCCCGAGAGTGCGTCCAGACTCTGGGAGTATTCCACGGCAGTCACGGGAATCATCCCCGCCCTCTGAGTATGGGGCTGCCGGCCCGCCCGATCGACGGCGCGCAAGCCTGGCAGGGCACTGTGGTCATTCTCGTGTGCCCTGCCGGGCGCGCCTACACAACCGGGCGTCAGTCATGTGAAGGTGTGCGTTGTCGGCGTCCTCAGGGTTGAAGTCAGTGGCGGGGGCAACTATTTCGTCGATGCGATCGTGGCCGATGGGCAGTGAGGGGCCTCGGCGCAGCCAGGGCCGCTCGCGAGGTTCCCGCCCAGCCCGGTTATCAGATCCGTGCAGGGAGGCCTTGACACGGTCAGGGTCTTCGTCGTCGAGGTGTGCTGACCGCGGATCTTCTCACGCACCTCCGAGCGCGTTCAGAGCGCTCTGGAGCGTATCGAGCCCTGAGGGGGCCGCGGATACCTCGACGACTCCGATGTGATCGCGCGGCATGGTGTCGAGCAGCCGCAGGATTCGATGAAACGATTCGATCTGGTCCTCCATGGCGGCGATGTCCACGTAATCGTCCTCGCGTTCTGCCAGGAGGTAATCCGGGGCGGTCACGAGCGCGACGGTGGGAACTCCGCGCTGGAACATCGGCTCCGCTTCGCCGAAATGCAGGGACGACAATGGCCGGGAGACGCGTTGGGGACGCGTTCCGAAGTCCCATTGCTGGAGTGCGAGCTTGGCGAGTTCTTCGGTGCTGGCGTACAGCAGTTCGGGTTCAAGCGGTGCGGTCGCCCATGTTCCGTCAGCGGGCACGGCGCGGGCCCCGAAGTGTTCCAAGCCAAGTCCCGCAACGGCGCTCCTGTGTCCAGGAGCTCCGTCCCAGAGTTCGGGGTGCTCTTCCAGCCAGCGGCTTGAGGCCTGCCCATGGGCGGTGACTGCAGGGATGCGCAGGTGCCCGGTGACGAAGCCGAACACGATGGTGCGCCGGCACGGGTGCTTCGCGATTCGCTGCGCCAGCTCGAGCATCGCGATGTGCCCGTTCTCCTCCAGGCAGTTGACGCCGTCGGTATGGGTGATGAGGATGATCGTCTCCTCGGGCGCTTCGGTTCCTTCGATCATCGTCCAAACGGTGCGCGTGGACGCCTCTGCGTCCCTCGTGATGTTCAGTCGGAGACGGATGCGGGCTCCCTGGCCTGCGAGAAGTGTCGCTGTCGCCTCTCCGTCCACGAACACCGCTGGGATGTTCTGCGGCGGCAGCGTGAAGGGCATGTACTGACCGGTGATGACCTCTCTGGGCAATTCTTGCCAGGCAAACACGACCGCGGCGACGCCGTGCTCCCTCGCGGCAGGAAGGAGCATCGCGGCGAGCATGGCCCCGAGCTGCGGATTGTTCACCGGCCCCCAGGCGGGCGCGTCGAACCATGTCCCCACCAGTGCGGACAAAGGTGCCTGCGGGTTCGTCACGGGAATCACCGCGATGTTTCCACGAGCGGCGGACCAGTCCGGATCATGCAGGTCCACGACCACGGCCTCCGCCGTGATCCCGTCCGGTCCAGTAGTTCCAGAATAGGGGAACACGGAGGCGATGGGCAGCCGGGTTCCACCGAATTCAAGCAGCACCTCGGTCGGTTCCGGTGATTGCCACCGCTCGAAGGTCAGGCTGTCTGACTCCGGTGTGAGTCCGAGCTCCAGTAACCTGCTTTCAATCCGGCCCACCAACCGGGCCTGACCTTCTGAGCCCGTGAGGCGAGATCCGGTCCGAGACAGCCAAGCCATCTCAGTTCGTAGATCCATGATGATCGTCCTCTCCCTGAATAGTTTTCGGTCGGTGTTATGGGCGGAGGGTCCGGAAGGCTGCCGGTGCGGTTCCCAGCAGAGCCGGGGCCGCGGGCGTCGGCGCCCGGTGGCCGGAGAAGGTCAGGGGGATGACCGGTTCGGTCATGGTGCCCAAGGGACTATCCACGCTGTAGAGGGGAATGCTCGGCGAGGGCATCGGTATCTGTGCCACCTGATCGATCGGGTAGGTGCCCTGGTCCCTGACCCACATGCACACTCGCGCAAGATTGACTCTCACCCGCCAAGAACCGCCATCCTGCGCACGCCGCCGCAAGGCCGCGACCACACCCACATTGACCAAGTAGGCTGCGAGATAGTCGTTGAGCAGGTGGGTGGGTGGCAGCGCCGGGCGGCCAGCTTCGTAGCCGCGAGCTTGGCCTTCGTCGAGAGAGAAACCCGTGGCCGCACACGCGAGCTGATCGAATCCGCCACGCTGCGACCAGGGCCCATCGGGCCCCCAGCAATGCACCTCGGCTGTGATGATTCCGGGGAACCGGTCGGTCAGCTGCTGGGGATCGAAACCAAACTGGCTCACGTTTCGGTAGGAGTTAATGACCACGTCCGCCGAACGGGCCAACCGGTCGAACGAATCGCGGCCTTCCTCGGTTCGCAGGTCCGCATAGGCATTGCGCTTTCCGCCGCCCGTGACGGCGAGCATGCCGAGAGCGTCCGGACGGTCGGGTCGTGAGGTGTGGACCACCTCCGCGCCGAAGGCCGACAACAGCTTCCCGGCCACCGGTCCGGCGATCACGTGGGTGTTATCCACGACCCGGACTCCCGAAAGTGGCAGCCACTGATCTATCGCCTCGTCCGCAAGCATCAGAGGAGTCAATGGCCGTAGGGGGCCATCCCCGATGCGCTCCAACTCAATCACCGGACGCGCCGCGAGGTGTTGGCCAACGGTATGCCGGGCCCATTCTGCGCTCGTGCGTGCCGCGACCGCGACCCCGCCGGCGGCAACCACGGCCTCCTCCAACGCGATCGCCGCCCAATGGCGGGCGGCTTCCGAGATGGCCTCAGGGGTGGGTGGGCAGTCCAGGACTTCGCATACGGCCCGGCGCAGATGCGGGTAGGTCGAGAGAAGGAACACCCAGCCATCGCGGGTCCGGTAGAAGTCATTGAGCCCGAGCAGGCTCTGATCGTCCGTCAACAGCTGTGGAGACACCCCGTTGACGGTCGCAAGGAACGGTGCCCGAAGCTGATCGAGCGCCTCGGCAGCCCGCACGGTTACCTGGTCCACGGTCGCACCGCGATCACCACCCAGGCTGGCGATTTGATGGCCGAACGCTGCGATCGCTGCTGCGGAGACATCCGCCAGACGATGAGGCGAGGGCGAGAGAGGATCAGCGCCCACAATGCTCACCTTAGGATCGCCCATCGCTCCATCCCCGTACAGGCTGCTCAGCAATTCATCGACCATCTGCAGGGTTGTCGGAAATCCTGGTTGTTCGCTCATGCCATCGAGTCTGATGCCGTACTTGGCCGGTTTCTACTGGATCCGCATATCCGGAATAGCTGGAGATTCCACCTCAGGTGGCCGCCGGTTAACTCAGTCGAGCCAGGCGTTGAGCAACTCGGCAGCGGCCTTGTCCAGGCTTAGCTGGGCAACTGGGTCGGAGCGATGCGAAATGCGTGGTCCGAGAAGAACGATGGCAGCGGTGACCGCTCCGTGTTCGGTCACCGGCACCGCAAGAGCCCGGACACCGACGTCGGCGAGGCCATCGCTGCGTGCGACTCTGGTGCGTCGGATCGTCGGCATCTCTGGTAGGAACGCTTCGACGGATTCGGGGTCGGCTTCGCGGACAGTACGAAGCACATGATCGCGTTGCTTGTCATCGGCGAAAGTCAGGAGGAGCCGCCCGGCTGCGGTACGCAACGCGGGACGGGGACGAAGATCCTCTGCGATAGTTCGCAGTCGCTGAGGGGCCTGCGGGCCCGCCGCGTCGAGGTAGAGAATCTCGCCGCCCACGAGTGCTGCGAGTGCCAGTGGAGTCTTCGCGACCCGGCTGAGGCTTCCCAGCCGGGCATGCTCGATCGGGGTTGGGGGCGGAAGCTTGGCAATCAGCGTAAGAACCTGCAAACGCCGTCCAAGCCGATAGGTGTTGGCCGAGCGCTGCAGATACCCTGCCCGCCTGAGCTCATCGACCAGATCAGCCGCCGTGCTACGAGGAAGGCCCGTCTCATGGACAATATCCGTCAGCCGCGGTGGGACAGGCGCGCGAGCGACGCTCTCGAGGATCCGGTCGATGCGGTGGACACCTTGATTCCCATGGGGGGAGGTCATCGTCCCATGATGCCGGTTCGCTGCGGAGAAGGCCAAGATTTGGCGTGCGTCATCCAGGGTCGCTCCCGGCGGCGCGAAGCACGGGCGCACAGTCCGTGCATGTTCGGGCGGGCGGTCAGTGAAGGCTAGCGCCAGTCCCACGGCGAACCGCAGCGGCAGAGGATCCGCAGGGGCCGGGAGGACTCCATGCGATCCACCAAGGGGGCAAGGACCGGACCCAGAACCACGCTGGGCAGCAATCCCAGCACCAGGACCAGGGGCACCAGCAGCGGATCAGCCCCCGCGGACTGGAAGGCCAGCATCAGAGCGATCGGAGTCATGGCATCGCCGGCACTGGAGACCCCCTGACCGGCGGCCAGGAAGTCGAGCTTCCACGTGCTGCGAGCAGGCATTTCCGACCTTCCGTCATGAACAACCCTGCCGGAGACTACAAGAGAAGCCAAGGAAGTTGGCGACTCTCGCCTGACGAGCCCGCTGCCTCTCCCCCAGCGCCGGAGGCCCCGGTGAGACCCTCCGCTATGCGTTGCAGTGGCTCGATGCTGCGGGTGGCCTGGGCGAGGATGATCGCTCCCTCGATGGCGCAGACGGCAAGGGTGGCCGAAGTTTGTGCCTCGCGGCGGGCCAGGCCGTCGGCTTCGTAGGAGGAAGCCAGGGCCTCGGTCCAGGCTTCGAAAGCGTCTCCGGCGGCGATACCCGCCTCGGCCGCTACCTCGTGGCCCATGGCCGCGGCGGCGACGGGACATCCGGCCCTGAAGTCCGTCTGCTGGAGCTCCTTGATCCAGTTCTGGATCAGGATGGCGATGAGTTCCTCGGCCGTCCCTTCGTGACGGAGCATCCTGGAATGCACGCGTTCCCCTGCGACGCGGGTCGCCTCCGCGACGAGTTGATTCTTGCCATCAGGGAAGTTCAGATAGATCGAACGTCGCGCCACCGCGCTGTCCTCCAGCACCGCCGCCAGGCCCGTGCCGGCGACACCGCGACGCCGCAGCAGACCAATGGCCGAATCGACGAGCCTCTTCTTGACGGTCATCGCGCTCTCCTGGACTCGTGTGCTTGTGGACGTGGGGCTTTCCCATTATGGTCAGAGTAGCCCGATCGGTCTACTTGGAAGGACGCTCCGATGCCGCAGCTTGCGAAGAGGGACGGCGTGTGGGCGCTGAACCTGGACGATGATCAGAACCAATTCACCGATGGATGGCTCACCGTGGTCGAGGCGGCCCTGAGCCGTGTCGAGGCAGAACCGGGTTCGGCCCTGGTCACCCTGGGAACGGGGAAGTTCTTCTCCACCGGCCTCGCCCTGGAAGCCACACCCCTGGGTTCGGCCGGATTCGCGGCCTACATCGCGCGAGCAGAAACCTTGCTGGCGCGGGTGCTCACCCTCCCGGTCCCGACAGTGGCGGCCGTCACGGGCCACGCCTTCGGAGCGGGAGCCATGTTCGCCCTCGCCCACGACTACCGGGTCATGCGGGAAGACAAGGGCTACATCTGTCTGCCTGAAGTCGACCTGGGCATGCCCTTCACCACCGGCATGCACGCCCTGCTCGCGGCGAAGCTGACCCCGCGCGCCCGGACCGCCGCGATGATCTCCGGACGCCGCTTCGGAGCGCAGGAAGCCCTGGGCTTCGAACTCGTCGACAGTACGGCGCCTGAGGACTCCGTTGCCGCCGTCGCACTCGAACTGGCAGGAAAGCTGGTCGGCAAGGACCCCGCGACGCTCATGGCGATCAAGACCGGTCTCTACGCTGAGGCGCTCCAGAGCCTGGGGAACCCCGTCGAGCACATCCCCGGAGGCGTCCGATGAACACCTCGCCAGCAGAGGCGCTCTCCGCACTGAGCGGCCTCCAGCTCCTGCGGCTCTTCCAGTCCAATCCTGAGCTCAGGCCCAACATCGGCGTCCTGCTGGGTGCGGAACTTCAGACCGTGGAAGAAGGACACGTCGTCTTCAGCATCGAAGTCCGCCCGGACCACGCGAACCCCTTGGGAACAGTCCACGGCGGCATCCATGCCACGTTGCTGGACTCCGCCATGGGCTGCGCCGTGCACTCCATGCTCGGACCCGGCATCGGCTACGGAACCCTGGAAATGAAGCTCAACTACCTCCGCACCATCCAAGCCGATGCCCCGTCCCGCCTCACGGCCACCGGACGCGTGCTCCACCTCGGGCGGTCCACCGCACTGGCAGAAGGCCAAGTGACCGATGAAGCCGGCAAACTCATCGCCCACGGCACCGAGACGTGCATGATCTACCGCTGACCCCCCAGGAGCCGCCGAATAGCTTGTGGCGATTCTCCCGCCAGACCAAGGTAGTACTAAGAAGCAGAAGCGGGCGCGACCACGAAAGGCAGACCAGTTACGGGGTGTGGTGATGAAAGGATCGCGGCTCGTCCTGTTGTTGGCCGCTGCGGTCGTCGTGACAGGAGGGGTGACGGCGGGGATCGTGAGCGCGACCCAGACCCCGAACGTCCTGCCGCTTCCCTCCGTGGGTCCAGGAGCGCCCCTCCCCTATCTCTCCGACCTCCCGAACGCGGCTGCCCACAAACTCCTGGACTGGTCAGGAACAGGCCCTGAACCGTCCAGCAAGGTCATCAGCCTCATGGCCGAATCCGGCGCATGCGATCGTCCTGTCGCGATCTATCTCAAGGAAGAAGGAAAGAAAGTCACCATCGGAGTGATCGCCCGCAAGCCGGCGGGGCCTCAAGAGATTTGCACCCTTCAGGCCGTCATACATCGTTTGACCGTGCACCTCGCCTCCCCCTTCGGCCATCGGGTCCTGGAGCACGCGAAATACGACTGAACCAGGCCTCTGCAGTCGAACTGCAGATTCGCCCAGAGCGGAGGAGCCGGGATGCTGTGGTCCCCCAGTTCCAACAGGCCGGCTGCGGCACCCGCGATCGAGGGCATGGCCGCATTGACGACGGTGCCTCCGATAGCGGCGGCGAACGCCTGCCCGAGTTGGCTGACGACTGGAATCGCGGCGGCAGCGGTGGCCCCATCGGCTTCGCTCGAGGTACTGGACATCACCCGAACGGGCAGGTGTGGATTCGCCAGGCCGACGCCGACGCCGGCAAGTATCAGCGCCAGAACCCACCCGATGATGATGGCCGATCTACCGCCTGGGATGATCTGCAGAACGACGAGCACGGCCATCGCAGCCGCCGTCACAGCTGGACCGGCGAGCAGCAGGCGCGCACGATGGCTCGGCTGCTCGGCGCGCGAGCTCCAGATCGCAGCGACAGACCAGCCCACCGACACTGTCGCACCGAGGAAACCGGCTGCGAAGGGTGCGAGCTCGAACTGACGCTGCCCGAAGAGGGGGGTGAACGCCTCGCTCGCTGGAGCGGCCGTGGTCAGAGCGAGCGCCAGGTAGATCCACTTGAGCGGGCCCCGGGTGTAGGTGAGGGGTGGCAGGACACCGACGCGCGCAGAACGGTCGACGGCGACGAACACGATCAGCAGGATCGCCGCAAGCACGACTCCGGCCCACACCCAGCCGCCAGGCAGGACACTGGTGACGCTCAGCGCAGCAACCGCGCCGACCAGGACGATCAGCGAGAGAAGCGGCAGCCGCGTCAGGCTCACCGACCTCGGCGATCGGGGCAGCGCGAGCGGCGCGGCGATCGCCAGAACGACGGCGGCGGCGGCGGCGGCGACCGACGCGAACGCGAGCCGCCAGGCGTCCACCTGCGCGAATGCCCCGCCGGCGGTTGGGCCAACAAGCGTGCCGACCCCGAACATCGCCGAGACGACAGCGGTCGCGCGTGCCCACGCCGGCTCGGGCAGCGCCATCCTGATGAGAGCGAACGCCAACCCGGACAAAAGTCCGCCTCCGACGCCCTGGGCTGCGCGGCCTATCAACAGCATCTCCATGCTCGGCGCGGCCGCGGCGACCGCACTGCCGATCGCGAACGCACCCGCGCCGAACACGTACGAGCGATGAGATCCGAGCCGACCGAGCACTGCGGGAGTCGCCACCGTGGCAGCGACTCCCGCGACGATGAACGCTGTCGTGACCCATGCGTAGTAGGCATCTCCGCCGATGTCGGCGACCGCGCTGGGCATCAGAGCGCTGGTGAGGTACATGGTGATCGCCTGCAGGAGGATCCCTGCCGCGAGCACCGTGGTCACCCCGGTGGTGGACCGGCCGCTGCCGCGCTCCGATGGGTCTGACGAAGGGCCCGATGCTGACGATGTGTTGTCCATGCTCGGCACGCTAAGACTTCAACAAATATTGAAGTCAAGCGCCAGGACTGACAGCCTTGGCTCATGACTACCACCCAAATTGTGGAGGCCAAGCGTCTCCGGACCGTCCGAGACGTTGCCGAGGAAGGCGGCGTCGCACCTTCCGCCGTTCGGTTCTATGAACAGCACGGCGTGATCACCGCCGTGCGCACCTCCGGCAATCAGCGCCGCTTCGACGCGAGTGCCGGCTGCCAAGTCAAGGTGGCCAAGCTCGCCCAGCGCGTCGGGTTCACCGTTCGCGAGATCGCCGAGATCTTTCAGGAGTTGCCCGAGAACCCGCAGCCACAGGACTGGGCCCGGATCTCCGACCAACTCATCGCAAGCGCGGAACGACGCCTGAAGGAACTCACTCGCGCGGTCGACGCCATGCGCGCCGGCGGCCGGTTGTGCGAGCTCAACGAGGCACTCACGGCGGAATGAGACCTCGTGTGGCGGGCACTCCGCCAGCCGCGAGGATAATCGCTCGAAAACGTATCCTGACATCGCCACGACTGCTGTTCATTCGCTGGTCACAGTGTGCTGTTACGCTCCGGGAGCATGAGGGCAAAAGAGCTCGTGTGGGGCGTGGCAGCCTGGCCGCTTCTCGCCGTCATGGGACTGCTGGCAGCGCCCGGTGACGGAGACGTGCCGATGGGCACTTTGCTGGCGCTTCTGCTCGGCACTGCGTTGGTGTTCGCGGCGCTGGGCGCAGCGATCTGGCTGCCCCTTGCGCTCCTGGTCGAACGCCGCTTTGCTCGGCTGAGCGACCTCGCACGGACGGTGATCATCACCGCTCTGGGCTTCGGGATCGGCGCGCTGTTCGTGACGGTGCTGACGTTGCTTTCCGGGAACGCGACCTGGCCGGAATCGCTCGGCCTCATTCTCCGGGCCGGAACCGCGGCAGCCCTGGCCTCCCTCGCCGGATGCCTTGTAGCGTACGCTCTCCGCCGGGCACGAATGAATCACGCGTCCGATCAGCCGCTTCCACCAGCCCCCAGAGAACCATCTCCACAAGAGCAGGCTCCTGCGAGAGGCCGGCGGCGTGCGATGTGAAGAAGGCTGATCATGACCAAACGGGCAGCTGGGTCCTGAGTTCAGTGGCCGCTGCCGTGATCATCGCCTTCCTCATCTCCGCATGACCCCATGAGTGTGAGCGACCGCCGAGGACGCGAGCCCGGTATCCGCACTCCGTAGTAATAGCGATGTCTTGCGCCATGATGGCGGAACCACGAACCGAGGCAAGCAGCACGACGTATTCCCATTTGTCAGGTCAGTGGAGTGAGTGACTTCATGGCGATGTAGCCGGTGACGATGGCAACCCGGGGCAACCGATCGGTGCACCACGATCTCTGACAAGGATGAGGATGCTCCGGGCCTCGGTCTCATCGATTCGGACGCGGCTCTGGTCGCGGCCGTTAGCATGAGTCTTATGCAGAGTGTGACGTCGGAGATGTACCGCAGCTTCGCTCGCGTCGAAGCACGGGATATATCGCCCATCTATTGTGAATGGGCGTCCTCAGTGGCCGAAGACAGCGAGGTGCTGGCCGTCATCGAGACTTTGCCATGGGGGAAACGTCAACCGAACCTCGTCTTCGCCGCTGCCCGGCTCAAGGGTGCGCCGGTGGGTCCTTACCGAGGATTCCGCGTCTGGATACTGGACCACTGGTCTGACGTCGAACCTGTAGTCCGAGAACGGTCCACCCAGACCAATGAAGCGGGCAGGTGCGCGGTCCTCCTGCCTGTGCTGAGTCGCCTCGAAGGGCCTTTGGCGCTCATCGAAGCCGGAGCATCCGCGGGGTTATGCCTCTACCCTGACAAATACAGCTACCGGTACGACACCGGAGAAGGCATCATCGGCCTTGACCCTGCCGAAGGGCTGAGCACGGTTGAGCTGCCTTGCCGTATCGATCCGAAGAGCGTTCCACATCGGATCCCCGAAGTCGTCGCGCGGGTCGGCGTTGATGTGAACCCGCTTGATGTCAGCGACCCCGCACAGGTCGAATGGCTGGAAACTCTTGTGTGGCCCGAGCACGATTCCCGACGCAGAAGGCTCCAGGCTGCACGGAAGATCGTCGCGGCAGATCCGCCGAATCTGGTGCGTGGAGACCTGCTGAACGCCATTCCTTCGCTCGTTGCCCAGGCTCCGCGCGGTTCCAGGCCCGTGGTGTTCCACAGCGCGGTGCTTGTCTACCTTGAAGCTGAGCGACGCGCTCGGTTCGTGGACCTCATGCAATCCATGCCGGAGGTGACGTGGATCAGCAACGAAGGTGAACACGTCCTCCCGACCATCAAAACTAAGCTCACTGGACCGGCCAACGGGAGGACTGTCGTTTCCGCGAACGGCACTCCGCTAGCCTTCGTTGGCCCCCACGGGCAGAGCTACGAAGCTCTGTGACACCTTCCTTCCGCGCTGTTGCCTCAGGCACCTCGCCCTGCGCGCGGCCGGGATGGGATCGGCTCGGAACCTGCGCCGCGGAATGCTGCGTTGACGTGTTCATCGACGACGGCGCCCGCACCCACCGTCTCTACAGCTCACCGACGCGTCTGAACTGATCGCGGGTGCGTGCCCACCGCCGTCGCGAACGATAGACAAGCCGGGAATGAGGATGCTGGTAGCCAGGCCAACGGCGGATCGGGCAGAGGTCGAGACGTGGAGCACTTCGTAAATGGCGGAATCCGTTGACCGCTGGTCGGCTGGGGCGCTGCTGAGTTCGACGAGGACGACATTCCAGGTGGTGACGTCCACTGCGCTGACGAGTGAGATCGTGCTTTCGCTGACACGTGAAAGGAACTGCTGAGCAATCGCGTCGAGGCAACGGGCAGGCGCGATGCCGGTCGGCAGTTGAGTATTCGTGATCGAGAGGCTCCGTGCCTGACTGTAGTCCCCGGGGCCAGCGACGAGCCGGTGGACAGTCCAGTCCTGGATGGGCTGACGCCCGAAATCGCGGACTATGGACGAATAGCCTGGTTCTCCCCAGCAGAAGTTCCTCATGCCGTCGATATCCCGCCAGACATAGAAGGGCGCGTAGGCGTTGCGAGGCGCGCCCTGGACCTTCTCCTGGATCAGATATGCCTTGAACTCGAGTCCGGCGAAGCCGTCCAGGAGGGGCCCGGTCTTGCGGACGCGTTCACGGATGGTCTCCATGTCGTAATCGGCCGGCAGGCCCACTTGGTACTGCATCGCATACATCAGTGGCTCTCCTTGAACGCTCTGATCATGGTCGTCGTCGCACGCCGTCGCGACTGGCCCTCTGCCCCGGCTACCGGGCAGAGTTTCCCGCCGTATCGCTCAAGGCAAGGATTTCGTCGACGACGTAGGCGACCGACGCGGTGGAATCGATCGCGATGCCTCCAGCCGGAACGTCCGCTCTCGTTCGGTGTAGGTGGAGTATCAGATCTCGTTCCGCGTCACGCCCCCGGCCTCCCCACTCTTCTTCTGGCCTACTGTCAAGCCGCCTGATCAGGGTCGCGGTGTCGACGTCGAGGACGAAGACTGCGTCGAACAGGTGAATGAACTGCAGAACGTTCCGCGATCCGCCACAGAAGAACGTCACAGGCTCGCTGTGATCTGCCACAAGAGCTCGGACCTTGTCGACACGCCAGAGATGGTGGTCGTGAACGGCCAGACCAGTGACGTTCCCCACCGGTTCTCCGGTCTTCGGATCCCCCCGGTAGGCAAGCTCACGATCGCCGTGAATGGCCTGGTATCCGCGTCGCGCGAGTTCCTCACACACGGCGGTCTTCCCGGTCCCGGAGCCGCCTTCGATGAGGACGTTTCTTCTACCCACACACGATCGTAGTCAGACTGTGCACTACGGCGGAAGGGCAGGGTGACGGAATCCGGCCAGCTGTCCTGGCTCGCCACCGACGAGCAACGCCAGGGCCGGATTCATGATCTCACCAGCCACAGCCCAAAAGTGAGAACGGCCCACGCCGCCAATCGATGGAGGCGTGGGCCGAATCGCCTCATGTGCCAGTGTTTACCAGCCGCGCTCGGCGAACTGGATGGAGCGCGCCGGCTCGTCGACGTTGATGCCGACCATGGCCTCGCCCAGACCACGGGAGACCTTCGCGATGACCTCGGGGTCGTCGTAGAAGGTGGTGGCCTTGACCACGGCGGCGGCACGCTGGGCCGGGTTTCCGGACTTGAAGATGCCGGAGCCCACGAACACGCCGTCGGCGCCGAGCTGCATCATCATGGCGGCGTCGGCCGGGGTGGCGATGCCGCCGGCGGTGAAGAGGACCACGGGCAGCTTGCCGGTGGCCGCGACCTCCTTGACCAGCTCATACGGGGCCTGGAGTTCCTTGGCGGCCACGTACAGCTCGTCCTCGGGCAGGGCCGAGAGCTTGGCGATCTCGGAGCGGATCTTGCGCATGTGACCCGTGGCGTTGGAGACGTCGCCGGTGCCGGCCTCGCCCTTGGAGCGGATCATAGCCGCGCCCTCGTTGATGCGGCGCAGGGCCTCACCGAGGTTGGTGGCGCCACAGACGAAGGGAACGTCGAAGTCCCACTTGTCGATGTGGTTGACGTAGTCGGCCGGGGTGAGGACCTCAGACTCGTCGATGTAGTCGACGCCGAGGGACTGCAGGACCTGGGCCTCCACGAAGTGACCGATGCGGGCCTTCGCCATGACCGGGATGGACACGGCCTCGATGATCTGGTCGATCATGTCCGGATCGGACATGCGGGACACGCCGCCCTGGGCGCGGATGTCCGCGGGGACGCGCTCGAGGGCCATGACGGCCACGGCGCCGGCGTCTTCGGCGATCCGGGCCTGCTCGACGTTGACGACGTCCATGATGACGCCGCCCTTGAGCATGTCGGCCATGCCCCGCTTCACGCGGCTGCTGCCGGTGACGATTCGCTGCTTCGCATCGGCGGCATTGCCGTTGGTGTTCTCGCCGTTCAGTTCAGCTGTAGACACAAAAAACCCCTATGGGTATCAGAAAATGGCGTACGCCAGGAACACGCGGCCAAACTCACGCAGTGTCTCCCGACCGGCGGCAGAACGCCGCCTGCCGACAAGTCTAATAGCTGTCCGACGGCGGCACCGCTCGTGAGGCGCGCACGCGTAACAGACCACGATGAAGCCTCTGCCCCGGCCACTCCCAGCCGAGCCGCTCCCCCGTCCGGTTCCGGGTCAGCGGACGGCGGCAGCCTGACGCCGGACGGTCTCGACGCGCTGCCCGATCGTGAAGAGCGATGCCAGCGCAAGCAGCACGAGTGTCACCAGGAGGACCACCGGCGGCAGCCCGAGACCGGTGAGCCCGGTCATGACCAGCAGGGCCACGAGCCGCTCCGCGCGTTCGGCGATGCCCACATTGCACTCGAAGCCCAGCGCCTCGGCCTTCGCGCGCGCATAGGACACGAGCATGCCGAGGACCAGGCACGCCAGGGCGGCCGTCGCGATCACAGGGTCGTTCCCACCGGTGAAGTACCAGAAGGCCACCGTGGAGAACAGCACGCCGTCCACCACACGGTCCAGCGTCGAGTCGAGGAAGTTTCCCCACAAGCCGTGCCGTCCGGACAGCCGTGCCATGATGCCATCCACCACGTCCGAGAAAATGAACACCGTGATCGCCACGGTCCCCCAGAAGAGCTGCCCCTGAGGGTAGAAGATCAGCGCGGAGAGGACCGCGCCGAGCGTTCCGGTCACCGTGACGGCATCGGGGCTCACCCCGGCCTTGAGCAGAGCCTTGGCCAGGGGCGTGAACAGGCGCGTGAAGAAGGTGCGCGCGAAACGGTTGAGCATGGGCTCAGCGATCCCCCGCCGCTTCAGTGCGTGCGGCACCCGCGGCGGGCCGGTCGCCGTCGTCGTCCACCGGCCAGCCGTCCGCGAGCAGTTCCCGGACTTCGCCCAAGGTCTGCGTGATCGCCTTGGTCTGGGCGATGATCGGCAGGAAGTTGCCGTCGCCGCCCCAGCGGGGCACCACGTGCTGGTGGAGGTGCTCGGAGATCCCGGCGCCGCCCACCTTGCCCTGATTCATCCCGATGTTGAAGCCACCCGGACGGGACACCTTCTGCAGCACGCGGATGGTGGTCTGGGTGAGGGCCGAGAACTCGGCGGTCTCCTCCTCCGTCAGGTCCGTGTAGTAGGACACGTGGCGGTAGGGGCAGATGAGGGCGTGCCCGGGGTTGTACGGGTACAGATTGAGGATGACGTAGCAGAGCCTCCCCCGGTGAACGATGAGTGATTGCTCATCGGAACGGCTCGGCGCCACGCAGAACGGGCAGGAGTCCGGGTGGTCGTACTGCTCCTGACCACCCTTGATGTATGCCATCCGATGAGGGGTCCACAGGCGCTGGAAGGCGTCCGGGACGCCGGGGAGCTGGAAATCGTCGGTCACGGCTTCATCTGAGGTCGCGCCCGTCCCGGAAGTCTCCGCAGCGCCTGTGGGTTCCGTCATGCCTAGAGGGTCCTGTTCTTCACGGCGTCGACGATCCGCTGCACGGCCTCCTCGACCGGCACCCCGTTGTCCTGGCTGCCATCTCGGAAGCGGAAGGACACTGCGCCGTTCTCGGCGTCCTCACCGCCGGCGATCAGGACGAAGGGCACCTTGTCCTTGCTGGCGGTGCGGATCTTCTTCGGGAAACGGTCGCTGGAAGCGTCCACCTCGACCCGGATGCCGGCCTTCTTGAGCTTCGCCGCCACCTCATAGAGGTAGTCGTTGAACGCCTCGGCGACCGGGATCGCCACGACCTGAACCGGCGCGAGCCACGCGGGGAACGCCCCGGCGTAGTGCTCGGTCAGGACACCCATGAAGCGTTCGACCGAACCGAAGAGCGCCCGGTGGATCATCACGGGACGCTGACGGGAGCCGTCGGCAGCCTGGTACTCGAGCTCGAAGCGCTCCGGCAGGTTGAAGTCCAGCTGGATCGTGGACATCTGCCAGGTGCGGCCGAGGGCGTCCTTGGCCTGCACGGAGATCTTGGGGCCGTAGAACGCCGCTCCACCCGGATCCGGCACGAGCTCCAGCCCGGAGGCCTCCGCCACCTCGGCGAGGGTGCGGGTGGCTTCCTCCCAGACCTCGTCGCTGCCGACGTACTTCTCCGGGTCCTTGGTGGAAAGCTCCAGGTAGAAGTCATCCAGGCCGTAGTCCTTGAGCAGCCCGAGCACGAAGTTGAGCGTGCTGGTCAGCTCATCCTTCATCTGCTCCTTGGTGCAGTAGATGTGAGCGTCGTCCTGAGTCATGCCCCGGACGCGGGTCAGGCCGTGCACCACGCCGGACTTCTCGTAGCGGTACACCGAGCCGAACTCGAAGAGCCGCAGCGGAAGTTCACGGTAGGACCGTCCGCGGGAGCGGAAGATCAGGTTGTGCATGGGGCAGTTCATGGGCTTGAGGTAGTAGTCCTGGCCCGGCTTGCGTACGGTGCCGTCCTCGTTGAACTCCGCGTCGACGTGCATCGCGGGGAACATGCCGTCCTTGTACCAGTCCAGGTGACCCGAGACCTCGTACAGGTGCCCCTTGGTGATGTGCGGGGTGTAGACGAACTCGTAGTCCGCCTCCACGTGCCGCTGACGGGAGTAGTCCTCCATGGCCTTGCGGATGATGCCGCCCTTGGGGTGGAACACCGGCAGGCCGGAGCCCAGCTCGTCCGGGAAGGAGAAGAGGTCCAGTTCGACGCCGAGCTTGCGGTGATCGCGGCGCTCCGCCTCGGCCAGGCGCTCCTGGTACTCCTTGAGGGCTTCCTTGGTGGGCCACGCGGTGCCGTAGATGCGCTGCAGCGGCTTGTTGTTCTGGTCGCCCAGCCAGTACGCGGCGGAGGAACGGGTCAGCGCGAAGGCGTTGGAGATCAGCTTGGTGTTGGGCAGGTGCGGGCCGCGGCAGAGATCGCACCAGACCACGTCGCCGCTCTTGCGGTCCACGTTGTCGTAGATCGTGATGTCGCCGGCGCCGACCTCGACGTTGACACCCTCGCCCGCTTCGTCGGCGGAGTCGGCCTTGCCGAGCAGCTCGAGCTTGTACGGCTCGTGAGCCATCGCCTCGCGTGCCTCCTCCGGGGAGACCACGCGGCGCACGAACTTCTGGTTCTGGTTGACGATCTTGAGCATCATCTTCTCGAGGGCCTTGAGGTCCTCGGGGGTGAAGGGCTCGGCGACGTCGAAGTCGAAGTAGAAGCCGTCCTTGATGTACGGGCCGATGCCGAGCTTGGCATCCGGACGCAGCTGCTGCACGGCCTGGGCCATGACGTGCGCGGTGGAGTGGCGGAGGACGTTCAGGCCGTCCGGGGAGTCGATGGTGACGGACTCGATTTCGGCGCCGGCCTCCAGGGGCTGGGCCAGGTCCTTCAGCACACCATCGACACGCATGACCACCACATCACGGCGGTCGAAGAACAACTCCGCGCCAGTGGTGCCCGTGGTCACCTGGGTCTCGTCTCCGTCGACTCTGAGGGTGATCTGTTGGGCTTCTGACACGGTGTCTCCTGTTCACATTGCGGCTTCATGACTTGCGGCATACGGGACCACAGCCAGCCACCGAACAGTCTAGTACGAGCGCCGGGAGCGCTCGGCACGGCGCTCGTGGAGCGCCGGTGAATCCGCGGTGGCGCGGGTCAGGCCGCGGCGCTGGTCAGCGGCTGATCCTGCTCCAGGAGTGCGAGGAGTTCCAGACGTTCGGCACTCAGGGCATCCGCCGGGGCGAACCACACGATCCGCGAGCCGAGCGTCTCGTCGGTCCAGAGACTCGTCATGCTGAGGTTCAGCTCGCCCAGCTCGGGGTGGCGGAGCCGCTTGAGGGCATTACGTTCGCCGGAGACGTCGCCACGGGCCCAGAGCTCGCGGAACACGGGAGAGGCGTCCTGGAGTTCCTGGATGAAGCGCTGCCATTCGGGATACTCGCGATGACGGCCATAGGCGGCGCGCAGACGAGCGGCGATGCGCCGCTGAGCGTGTTCGAGGTCCACGTGCGCTTTCTGCCACTCCGGAGCGGTGAACAGCAGCCGGGCGCAGTTGCGCTCCCCCACCGGGATCCTGTCGAAGTCCGTGAACAGATACCGGTAGGAGCGGTTGTAGGCGACGATGTCGAAGCGGGCGGTCTGCGCGGCCGCCGGATACGGCATGAGCTTGGCGAGGAGCTCGTGGTGCGCGTCGTTCAGGCAGCTCATCGGGGCACGTTCGGGGATCGCGGCGCCGGCCAGAGCGAAGAGGTGATCGCGTTCGTCGTCACTGAGCAGAAGCGCCCGTGCGATCGACGTCAGCACCTGCTCCGACGCGGCGATGGGACGGCCCTGCTCGAGCCAGGTGTACCAGGTGAGGCCGACGCCGGCCAGCTGGGCCACTTCCTCGCGCCGGAGGCCCGCGACACGCCGCCGCGCGCCCCGTGGCAGACCCACGTCCTCGGGCCGCAGCCGGGCCCGGCGGGAACTCAGAAATTCCGCGAATTCCTCGCGGCGTGCCGAAGTGGACATGTCTCCTCCTGCAGCGATCCTCTCACGCCCGTGCGCGGCCGCGAGCCGCTGGACCGGGTGCTGTCACTACCAGGATAAACAGGCTCCTGGCACCAGGATAAGAAGCGGAGCAGAGTGGTCCCATGACCACCGCACCAGCCGCCTCACCCGTGACCACGCTCCACCCGGTCCCACCGGCCGCCGTGCCGATCTGGCGCTATCTCGGCCTCGTTCTGGCACCCGGCGTCGGGTCCTACGCCTTCAACGCCGTCACCGTCTCCCTCTCGCAGCTGCACACGGAGTTCTCCGCGTCCGACGCCGGGCTGGAACTCGTCGTCGCCGGCTACGGGATCCCCTTCGCCACGCTGCTGATCCTGGGCGGGCGCCTCGGTGACCGTTACGGCCGTCACCGCATGTTCACCGTCGGGATGGTGGTGTTCCTCGTGGCGGCCGTGGCCTGTTCGTTCGCGCCGAACCTCGGCGTGCTGATCGCCGCACGGATCGCGCAAGGACTCGGCGCCGCGCTCTGCACCCCGCAGGTGCTCGCCACGATCCAGGCCACGAGCGACGGCGCGGCGCGCGTGCGTGCCATCTCCGCCTTCGGGGCGAGCGGCGGGATCGGTGCTGCACTCGGTCAGGTGGCCGGCGGGGCGCTGGCGAGCGTCACGTTCGGCCCGCTCTCCGGCTGGCGCGCCGTCTACTGGCTCGCCGCGGCGATCGCGGCGACCGCCGTCGTGCTCGGCCGCTTCGCACCCCGCAGCACAGCCCACGAGGCCGTGGACATCGACGTCGCGGGCACCCTCCAGCTCGGCGGCGGAGTCCTGCTGCTGGCCGCCGGGCTGACGTTCGGGCCCTCACTCGGCTGGCCGTGGCCGGTGCCCGTCGCGCTCGTGATGGGCGCGGTCCTGCTGCTCGCACTGTGGCGGCATCAGAACCGGATCGAACAGTCCGGCCGCGTCCCTCTGCTGCCGCCCAGCATCCTGCGCCTGCCGGCCCTGCAGACCGGGCTGCTCGCGGCAGGCCTCTTCTTCGCCGGGTATGGGGCGATCCTCTACGTCATCCCCCGCGCCCTGGAACACGGGCTCGGCCTGACGCCCCTGGATGCGGGTCTCCTCCTGCTTCCCTTCGCCCTGATCTTCACGGCCGTGTCCCTCAGCCTGCCCAGGATCCAGCGGTGGCTCGGCGACCGCACGCTGTTCTGGGGCGTCACGCTCCAGGGGGCGGCGCTCGTCCTGATCGCCGCGACCGTGCTGCTGGCCTGGACCCCGACTCTTCCCCTGCTGCTGCAGCCGAGCCTGGTGCTCCTGGGTGCCGGGCAGTCGATGATCTTCTCCCCGCTCACCCAGGCGGTGGTGCGCGAGATCCCGGTGGAGGCGGCCGGTCTGTCCGGCGGCCTCTTCGGCACCGTGCAGCAACTGGCACTCTCCCTCGGTGTGATCCTGATCGGCGGGATCTGCACCGCGGCGGGTCTGACGGGCAAGGCCGAGTTCGCCGCAGGAACGTTCCTGGACCTCGGAATCGCCCTGATCGTGGTGCTCCTGGCGCTCCGGCTGAACCGCCGTCGAACGGCTCATGAATAAGCCGGTCGGGGGATGCCCCGGCTCTCCGGCCACGGTTACCATGCAGACATGAACCGTCGAGTGAACATCAGCAAAGCCCATTCCGAGACCTTCAAAGCGCTGGGGAAGCTGAGCAAGGCCGCGACCGAGGCCGCTGCCGCCGCGGACATCAGCCCCCAGCTGTGCGAGCTCCTCAAGATCCGTGCCTCGCAGATCAACGGCTGTGCCTACTGCCTGCGGCTGCACACCAAGGACGCGGTCAAGCTGGGCGAGACGCAGGACCGCCTCGCAGTACTGCCGGCCTGGCGGGAGAGCGAGTACTTCACCGCCGTCGAACGCGCCGCGCTGGCCCTGACCGAAGCGATCACCGAGGTGTCCGATCACCAGGTCCCGGATGAGGTCTACGTGCCGGTGTCCCAGGTGCTCACTGAGGAGCAGATCTCCGCGGTGTCCTGGCTCGCCATCACGATCAACGCCTACAACCGCGTCGCCATCACGAGCCACTACACCGTCAAGCCCTGAGACGGTCAGGCACACAGCGGCGAATCGTCCGGTAGGGTCGGGCCATGGTGAAAGCACACGCTTCCGTCCTCGCCGATCAAGCCGAGGACTTCCCCCGCTGGTACCAGGACGTCCTGGACAAGGCACAGCTGGCCGACAACGGCCCGGTGCGCGGAACCATGGTCATCCGCCCTTACGCCTACGGCATCTGGGAGCGGATGCAGGCGGCGGTCGACGGCCGCATCAAAGCCGAAGGCGCTGAGAACGTCTACCTTCCCCTGTTCATCCCGCAGTCCTATCTGGAGCGGGAGGCCGAACATGTGGACGGCTTCAGCCCGGAGCTCGCCGTGGTCACCCATGCCGGCGGCAAGGAGCTCAGCGAGCCGGTGGTCGTGCGGCCCACCAGCGAGACGATCTTCGGCGAACTGATGGCCAAGTGGGTCCAGTCCTACCGCGATCTGCCGCTCCTGCTGAACCAATGGGCCAACGTCGTGCGCTGGGAGATGCGTCCCCGGACCTTCCTGCGGACGAGCGAATTCCTGTGGCAGGAGGGGCACACCGCCCATGCGACGCGGGACGAAGCCGCCGCCTACGCGCGCCGCATCCACCTCCGGGTGTACCGCTCGTTCCTCGAGGACGTCCTGGCCATTCCCGTCCTGGTGGGTGACAAGTCCCCGGCGGAGCGGTTCGCGGGCGCCGTCAACACCATGACTTGCGAGGCCATGATGGTCGACGGCAAAGCGCTCCAGATGGCCACGAGCCACGAACTCGGGCAGAACTTCGCCAAGGCCTTCGGCATCGGCTTCACGGACGCGGACGGCGCCGTGCAGGACTGCTGGACCACGTCCTGGGGGTCGAGCACCCGGATGCTCGGCGGGCTGATCATGTCCCACGGCGACAACACGGGTCTGCGTCTCCCTCCCGCGATCGCCCCGGTCCAACTGGTGATCGTCCCCGTGCGCGACGACGGCCGCGTCCTCGCCGCCGCGGCCCGCCTTCGCGAGGACCTGGAGCAGGCCGGCGTGCGGGTGAAGATCGACGAACGGCTCACGACCGGCTTCGGACGCCGCGTGACGGAGTGGGAACTCAAGGGTGTCCCGCTCCGGATCGAGCTCGGTCCCCGCGACCTGGACCAGGGGGTCGCGACGCTCGTCCGCCGGGACACCGGGACCAAGGAACCGGTGTCGCTCAGCGAGACCTCCGCGCTGATCCCCGGCCTGCTGACGGAGATCCAGGACGCGATGTTCCAGGAGGCAAAGCGGCGGCTGACGGACCGGACCCTCGAGACGGCCGATCCCGCCGAGGCGCAGGAGGCCGCCCAGACGGGATTCGCGCGGATCCGCTGGGACCTGCTCGGCGAGTCCGGCGGGAGGACCCTCAACGCCTCGGCCATCACGGTGCGCTGCCTGCAGACCGAGGACGGCGGTCTCCCGGCCCCGGACGCGAGCCCCGAGGAGCTGTTCGCGGTGGTGGGCAGGAGCTACTGACGCGGCCCGGGGGCTCACTCACACGAACGACGGCGGCGGCCGGGATTTCTCCCGGCCGCCGCCGTCGTCGTTCAACTGTGCTCGGCCAGTTGAGCTCGGCCACTCGAGCTGTGCTCAGCCGTGCACGCTGGATCAGATGTTGAAGCCGAGGGCCCGCATCTGGTCCTTGCCGTCATCGGTGATCCGCTCGGGACCCCACGGCGGCATCCACACCCAGTTGAGGCGCCAGTCGTCGACGACACCGTCCAAGGCCTTGCCGACCTGCTCCTCGAGCACGTCGGTGAGCGGGCATGCCGCGGTGGTCAGCGTCATGTCGATCAGGAGCGCGCCGTCCTCGTCGGAGTACTTGAGCCCGTAGAGCAGGCCCAGATCCACGACGTTGACGCCGAGCTCGGGGTCGATGACGTCCTTGAGCGCCTCTTCGACGTCCTCAAGACTTGTCCTGGCCGCATTCACTTCAGTCATCTTCTGTCCCCTCCCGGGTTGTCAGGCGAGTGGCTCAGACCGCTGCCGGCTCGGCTGCCGTGCCGGCGCCGGCCACGTAGCGGTCGTAGCCCTCGTCCTCGAGGCGGTCGGCCAGCTCCGGGCCACCCTGCTCGACGACCTTGCCGTCGACGAACACGTGGACGAAGTCGGGCTTGATGTAGCGCAGGATGCGCGTGTAGTGGGTGATGAGCAGGGTGCCCATCTCGCCACCGGCGTGAGCGCGGTTGACGCCCTCGGAGACGACCTTCAGGGCGTCGACGTCCAGGCCGGAGTCGGTCTCGTCGAGGATGGCGAACTTCGGCTTGAAGAGCTCGAGCTGGAGGATCTCCACGCGCTTCTTCTCACCGCCGGAGAAGCCTTCGTTGACGTTGCGCTGGGCGAAGTCGGCGTCGATGCGCAGCTGCTCCATGGCGGCCTTGACGTCCTTGGTCCAGGTGCGCAGCGAGGGGGCTTCGCCATCGATGGCGGTCTTGGCGGTGCGGAGGAAGTTGGTCATGGTGACGCCGGGGACCTCGACCGGGTACTGCATGGCGAGGAAGAGGCCGGCGCGGGCGCGCTCGTCCACGCTCATCTCCAGGACGTCCTCACCGTCCAGGGTGATGGTGCCGCTGGTCACGGTGTAGCGCGGGTGACCGGCGATCGTGGAGGCCAGGGTGGACTTGCCGGAGCCGTTGGGGCCCATGATGGCGTGGGTCTCGCCGGTCTTGATGACCAGGGAGACGCCCTTGAGGATTTCCTTCTCGCCCTGCTCGGTCTCGATGCTGACGTGCAGGTCCTTGATTTCAAGAGTAGACATGCTGTTCTTTCTTGTCCTAAGTCTGTTTGGTGCGGCCGGGGCTCAGAAGACCCGGGCGCCGTTCACAACGTTGCTGGTGTCGACGTACACGTCGTCGCCGTGGATCTCCACGGCGAAGACGGGAACGGGATCATAGGCGGGCAGCTGGAGCGGCTGGCCGGACCGCAGGTCGAACTGGGAACCGTGCCCCCAGCACTCGATCGCGCAGCCCTCGACGTCACCCTCCGAGAGGGAGACGTCCGCGTGCGAGCAGGTGTCACCGATGGCGTGGATCTCCCCCATGGAGTCCTTCACCACGGCGACGGGGTATCCCTCGAGGAGAACCCTGAGGGCCTGCTTGGGCGAGATCTCGGTGCTCTTGCACACCAAGGTGCCCTGGGGCGTTTCCGGCACGTCCGCTCCTTCTAGTTCTCGCCTGCGGTCAGTTCGCGTTCCACGGCCTCGGTGAGACGTTCCTCGAGGGCCGGGACCTTGATCTTCTGGATGATCTCGTTCAGGAAGCCGCGGACCACCAGACGGCGGGCCACATCCTCCGGGATGCCACGGGCCATGAGGTAGAACAGGTGCTCGTCATCGAAACGGCCGGTCGAGGACGCGTGACCGGCGCCGGCGATCAGGCCGGTCTCGATCTCCAGGTTCGGCACGGAGTCAGCACGGCAGCCGTCGGTCAGGACCAGGTTCTGGTTCTTCTCGTACGAGTCGGTGCCGACGGCCTGCTTCTGGATGAGGCAGTCGCCCACCCACACGGTGTGAGCGCCCTTGCCCTGCAGCGCGCCCTTGTACAGGACGTTGGAGGTGCAGTTCGGCACGTTGTGATCCACGAACGAACGGTGCTCCAGGTGCTGGCCGGCGTCGGCAAAGTAGAGCCCCAGGAGCTCGGCCTCGGCCTGTTCGCCGGAGAAGCGCACATTGGAGTTCAGGCGGACGATCTTGCCGCCCAGCGTCACGGCGATGTGCTTGTACACGCCTTCCTTGGCCACGACGGCGTCATGCTGGGCCAGGTGGATGGCGTCATCCTCCCAGAGCTGCACGGAGACGACGGTGAGCTCGGCGGCCTCGCCGACGAAGATCTCGACGTTGCCGTTGTGGTTGGCGGAACCGTCGTGCTCGAGGATGACGACCGACTTGGAGTTGGCGCCCGCCTCGAGGACGAGGTGGCTGTTGGAGCGCTTGCCGGCGCCCTGGCCGGACAGCAGGACCCGCACGGGCTCCGAGGGCTGCGCGCCTTCGGGCACGACGACGTGCAGCGCCTCGGGCGCGTTGGCGGACGCCACGGCGGCGGCACGGTCGGCCGGCACCAGCGCGGTGGCGCGGGGTGCCTGACCGATGGCCAGCGGAGCGGACACGTAGCCTTCTGGAGCCTCGACGGAGACCGTCGTGGCGCCGTCGTCGTTCGCGCCGTCCTGCAGCAGCGGCTGGAGCTCGCGCACCGGGGTGAAGCGCCACTCCTCCTCACGGCCGTCCGGCAGGGCGAAATCGGCCACGTTGTGGCTGGTCAGACGCTCGGCGCGGGAGGACATGACGGTGGTGCCGTCATTGTGCTTGTGGTCGACCTTGCTGGAGACCAGCTGCTCGCCCTCTTCGGTGAAACCGGCGATCGACGGGGCGCCGATGCGGGCCTTCTCAGTTGCTTCGGCAGTCATTAACCGACGGATCCTTCCATCTGGAGTTCGATGAGGCGGTTGAGCTCGAGCGCGTACTCCATGGGGAGCTCGCGGGCGATCGGCTCGATGAAGCCGCGCACGATCATGGCCATGGCCTCGTCCTCGGGCATGCCGCGGGACATCAGGTAGAACAGCTGCTCCTCGGAGACACGGGAGACCGTGGCCTCGTGACCCAGCAGCACGTCGTCCTCGCGGATGTCGATGTACGGGTAGGTGTCCGAACGGGAGATGGTGTCCACCAGCAGCGCGTCACAGCGGACGGTGTTGGCGGAGTGCTTCGCGCCTTCGCGGACCTGGACCAGGCCACGGTACGCGGCACGGCCGCCGTTGCGGGCCACCGACTTGGAGATGATGGAGCTCTTGGTGTTCGGAGCGATGTGCACCATCTTGGAGCCGGTGTCCTGGTGCTGGCCCTCGCCGGCGAAGGCGATGGACAGGGTCTCACCCTTGGCGTGCTCGCCCACGAGGTAGACGGCCGGGTACTTCATGGTGACCTTGGAGCCGATGTTGCCATCGATCCACTCCATGGTGGCGCCCTCTTCGCAGATCGCGCGCTTGGTCACCAGGTTGTACACGTTGTTGGACCAGTTCTGGATGGTGGTGTAGCGGACGCGGGCGCCCTTCTTGACCACGATCTCGACCACGGCTGAGTGCAGCGAGTCCGAGCTGTAGATCGGGGCGGTGCAGCCCTCGATGTAGTGCACGTAGGAGTCCTCGTCGGCGATGATGAGGGTGCGCTCGAACTGGCCCATGTTCTCCGTGTTGATGCGGAAGTAGGCCTGCAGCGGGATCTCCACGTGGACGCCCTTGGGGACGTAGACGAAGGAACCGCCGGACCACACGGCCGTGTTCAGGGAGGCGAACTTGTTGTCGCCCACCGGGATCACGGTGCCGAAGTACTCCTGGAAGATCTCCGGGTGTTCCTTCAGCGCGGTGTCGGTGTCGAGGAAGATGACGCCCTGCTGCTCCAGGTCCTCACGGATCTGGTGGTAGACGACCTCGGACTCGTACTGAGCCGCGACGCCGGCCACGAGGCGGCTGCGCTCCGCTTCCGGGATGCCGAGCTTCTCGTAGGTGGTCCGGATGTCCTCGGGAAGCTCTTCCCAGGAACCGGCCTGCTTCTCCGTGGAGCGCACGAAGTACTTGATGTTGTCGAAGTCGATGCCGGAGAGGTCCGCGCCCCAGGCGGGCATCGGCTTCCGGTCGAAGTACTTGAGGCCCTTCAGACGCAGGTCAAGCATCCACTCGGGTTCGCTCTTCTTGGTGGAGATGTCCCGGACGACGTCCTCGTTCAGGCCGCGGCGCGCGTTGGCGCCGGCGTCGTCCTTGTCTGCCCAGCCGTACTCGTAGTTGCCGATACCGTGGAGCTCCGGGTTCTTTTCCAGAATCTCGGAGATCACCGTACCCTCAGCCACTGGCTTTTCTGCTAGTTGGTCCGTCATCACGGCCTTTCTTGCTGGTGGTTGCGTCCGGTAGGAATGTGCGTGGTGCAGACGTGGCCGCCGTTGGCCAGCGTGGAAAGACGACGGACGTCCACACCGAGAAGCCGTTCGAACACCTCGGTCTCCTTGTCACAGAAGACCGGGAACTCGGCGGCCAGGTTCTGGATGGGGCAATGCCCCTGGCACAGCTGGATGGCTGTGAGCTGCGGCGGCAAGGGCTTCTTGCTCACCGGATGGATGCGCAGGACATTGGCATTGGCGACGAAGCCGTCGCGGTTGAGCGCCTCGACGAGGGCCATGGCGCGGGCCTCGACGTCGGGCCCCGCGGCGTTCACCTCGTCGGCGTAGCGCTCCGCCATACCGGCGAAACGGCGCTCGGCGAACGCCTCGACGGCCTGCTCGCCGCCAAGCGCCGCGAGTTCGTGCAGCGCCTTGCTCGCGATGTCCAGGTAGTCATCGCCCCAGTGCTGCTGGCCCTGGGAACTGATGACGTAGCGCCGCGCCGGGCGGCCCGCCCCTGCGCCGGCCTTGACCATGCGCTTGACCTCGATCACGCCTCCGCGTTCGAGCTGGTCCAGGTGTCGGCGGACGGCGGCGGGCGTGTAACCGAGGAGCTTGCCGAGTTCCGCGGCGCTGATGGGACCGTGCTCGAGCACGGCGGCCCGGACCTTGTCCCGCGTGCGGTCCTCGGATTCCACCAGAGAGCCTCGCGAGACCGCACGGGACGAACTTGCACGAGGTGCAGGCGCGACCGAGCCCGGAGCGCCCTGCTGGGCCCCCGGATTCAGGCTGTCGACCGGCCTGTTCGTGGAGGTGTCCATGGAATACACAACACAATCATCACTAAATAACTTCCCGCCTTCCACTAAGGCTAGGCTGACCTGTCGATTGTGACCAGAGACCACCATCACATCGTTCGCCGGAGCCGGATCAGCGGGCGTACCGGCCCGCGGCGGGACGACGGGAACGCCGCCTTCCGGTCCGCTCCAGGCACCTTCTACCTCGCGTAGAATGCTATGGTGCGTTCCGCTGCTCCCCCAGTCCTCGTGATCGATTCCCTCGTCAAGGATGTCGGTCCGGTCACGGCCCTCGACGGCCGCATGATGCGCGTCGTCGCCGGCCTCTCCCTGACCGCCCACGCCGGCGAGGTGACCGCCCTGCTCGGCGTCAACGGCGCCGGCAAGACCACCACCCTCGAATGCGCCCAGGGCCTCCAGCGCCGGACGGACGGGCGCGTCGAGCTGCTCGGTCAGGACCCCGACACCGCGGGTCCCGAGCTCCGCGCCCGGGTGGGCGTCATGCTCCAGGACGGCGGCCTGCCGCCCTCCGCGCATCCGATCCCGCTGCTCGAGCACATCGCCCGCATGTACCAGGATCCCTGGCCCGTGGACGATCTCGTGGAGCGCCTCTCCATCGCCGAATTCGCCCGCACCTCCGTGCGCAGGCTCTCCGGCGGCCAGAAACAGCGACTCGCCCTCGCCGCCGCACTCATCGGCCGCCCCGAAGTACTCTTCCTCGATGAGCCGAGCGCAGGCATGGATCCGCAGTCGCGACAGCTGGTCTTCACCCTGATCCAGGAGCTCCGGGACTCCGGCATGGGCATCGTCCTCACCACCCACCTCATGGACGACGCCGAGCGCCTGGCGGACTACGTCTACATCGTCGACGCCGGGCGGATCGTCGCGGAAGGCACCGTCGCCTCGCTGCTCGCGCACCGCGACGACGCGGGCTCCGAGAATCGCACCCTGACCTTCGACGCCGACCCGGGGCTCACCTTCGCGCTTCCCGACGGCCTGGAGATCGCCGAGACCCGGGCCGGGTCCTACGCCGTGGAGGGGATCAGCACCCCGGCGCATCTGCGCGCCATCGCCACCGCCTGGGAGGACGGCGGCGTCTTCCCCCGCAGCCTCTCGATGTCCTCCTCCACCCTGGAGGACGTCTTCCTCGACATCGCCGCCCGCAGCGCGGAGCAGACCCAGGACGACGGCGGCTCCGCGCGGGCCTCCCTGCCGGACACCTCCCTGACGAACGACGCCCCGAACGGAGGCCGGAAATGACGGCCAGCAGCACCCCCGCACACGGCGTGCGCCCGGGCCACCCCGGGCTCACCGCCCAGCGCCCTGCCTCCACCGTGCAGCGCGTTCTGGCTCAGGGACGCTACGAGACCCTGACGATGCTCCGCAACGGCGAGCAGCTGGTTCTGGCGATCGTCCTGCCGCTCATGGCGCTCTTCGCCTTGCGCTTCACGCCTCTCCTGGATGATCTGCAGGGCGCCCGCGTGGACATCGCCGTCCCCGGCGTGCTCGCCCTCTGCACCATGTCCACGGCCTTCACGGGACAGGGCATCTCCACGGGCTTCGACCGGCGCTACGGCGTCCTCCGTTTCCTGTCCACCACGCCCCTGGGCCGCGGTGGACTGATCGCCGGCAAGATCCTCGCCGTTCTCTCCGTGCTGGCGATCCAGACCGTGGTGATCTCCGTGGTAGGCCTGTTCCTCGGCTGGCGGCCCAACGGCGCCGGCCTCCTGCTGGCGATCCCGCTGCTGATCCTGGGCGCCGCGGCCTTCACCGCACTTGGCCTCCTCGTGGCGGGCACGGTGCGGCCCGAGGCCACCCTGGCCCTGACGAACCTCCTGTGGATCCTCCTCGGCGCTCTCGGCGGGGTTGTGGTTCCTCCGGGCCGTCTGCCCGGCCTGATCGGCGAAGTGGCGCCGTTCCTCCCCTCCGGCGCCCTGGGCGACGCCCTGCGCGCGGCGCTGCTGCACGGCACGGTGGACGTGGCCGCCGTCGTCATCCTGGTCCTGTGGGCCGGGGTGGCCGGGGTCCTGGCCGTGAAATGGTTCAAGTGGAATTGATGATGCGAGTAACGATGGATGAGGTACCTGTATGAATGCCAGCACCCCTCTGGGTGAACGGATCAACCGTCTCGTGGAGCGGCTCCCCACCGAGGTCGACGGCCGCGTCCGCAAGCTGTCCATCGCCTCGCTGGTCGGTCAGATCATCCTCATCGGGACCGGCGGCGCGGTCCGCCTGACCTCCTCCGGCCTGGGCTGCCCCACGTGGCCGCGCTGCACGAGCGAGTCGCTCGTCAACACCCCGGAGATGGGCGTCCACGGCATCATCGAGTTCGGCAACCGCACGCTGACCTTCCTCCTGGCCGCCGTCGCGCTGTTCATGCTCGTGGCGCTGTGGCGGATCCGCAAGGAGCGCCGCGACCTCTTCGTCCTGGCACTCGGCCTGCTCGCCAGCATCCCGGCCCAGGCGATCATCGGCGGCATCACCGTGCTCTCAGGGCTGAACCCCTGGGTGGTCGGCCTGCACTTCCTCGTGTCCATGGCGTTGGTCATCTTCGCCATGCTGCTCGTGAACCGCGCCTACGGCCGCACCGGTCGCTTCATGAACCGCACGCTCGAGGCTCTCCCAGGCATCGCCGCGCCGCTCACTGCCGCCGTGGCCTTCTTCGCCGCTCTCGCCGTCGTGCTCGGCGTGGTGGTGACCGGAGCCGGCCCGCACGCCGGCGACGCCAAGGCCCCGCGCAACGGGCTCGACTGGGACGTGGTCAGCCACTTCCACGCCGTGCCCGCTTATCTCGTGACCGCCGGCGTCCTCGTGGCAGTGGTGCTGGCCTTCCGCCACCGCATCCAGGGGCTGTTCCGCACCGCCGCGCTGACGCTGCTCGGCGTCACGCTGCTTCAGGCGGCGATCGGGTTCGTCCAGTACTACAACGGCATCCCGCCGCTGCTCGTGGGCTCGCACATGGTGGTGGGCGCTCTGCTCATGGCCGCGGCCACGAACCTCGCGGACGTGAGCCGCTGGAGCCCCAAGGCCTGATCCTCACCTTTGAAGGCCCCGCCATCGGCGGGGCCTTCGTCGTCTCCCGGGCAGGGCCGAGTTGGGCCTCACGATAGGCGCACGACGACGGCGGGCCGCGCTCCGCCGTCGCGCTGCCCCGTCGCGCTGCTCCGTCCGCGCCACCTCACGTCCTCGCCACCCGACCGGCGGCGAGGCACCCCGGACACGACGAAGGCCCGGCCGAACGGCCGGGCCTTCGTCGTACCGGAAAGTTCACACCGGACAGCTCTGAGCCTGCCTGGTCAGAAGCCCGTCATGAGGGGGCCGCCGACGAACGGGTCCACGGCGAGGGCCAGGAACAGCACGGTCAGGTAGCTGATCGAGCCGTGGAAGACCTTCATGGCACGCTTGTTGTCCACATTCTCCCCCTGGGCCTGGCTGTACAGGCTGTGGGATTCCCAGAGGAACCAGGCGCCGGAGAGGATCGCGGCGATCGAGTAGACCCAGCCGGCGCCGCCCACCGGGATCAGGAGCAGCGAACAGGCCACCATGGCCCACGCGTACAGGACCACCTGCACGGAGACCACCTTCGCGCCCGCGATGGCGCCGAGCATCGGCACCTCGGCCTTGCGGTAGTCCTCGCCGTACTTCATGGACAGGGGCCAGTAATGCGGCGGGGTCCAGAGGAAGATCACCATGAAGAGGACGAGCGCGGGCCACTCGACGGTGTCCCGCACGGCGGCCCAGGCGATCAGGACCGGGAAGCAGCCGGCCGCCCCGCCCCAGACGATGTTCTGCGCGGTGCGGCGCTTGAGGATCAGGGTGTAGATGACCACGTAGAAGAAGATCGCGCCGAGACCCAGCAGAGCGGAGAGGCCGTTCGCGCCGACCCAGAGGATCAGGATGGACGCGATGCCCAGCAGCGTCGCAAAGACGAGCGCTTCCCGGGGCGTGACCTCGCCGGTGACGAGGGGGCGGTTCTTGGTGCGCTTCATCACCTTGTCGATGTCACGGTCGATGTAGCAGTTGAAGGCGCCGGCGCTGCCGGCCGCGAAGGCGCCGCCCACCATGGTCGCCACCATGAGGCCGATCGACGGGAATCCGCGCTGGGCGAAAATCATGGTCGGCAAGGTGCTGACCAGCAGCAGCTCGATCACGCGCGGCTTGGTCAGGGCGACGTACGCCTTCAGCTTGCGGGAGAAACCGCCTCCCTGCGGCAATGACGGCGTGCGGAGGGCGGACTCTGAAGTGCTCACGGCGACGATGACCTTAGTTTCTGCTTCGCGACTGATGACTGGCCTGTCCTGCGGCGCGGGTGAATCCCGTGATCCGCGCATGGACCGGCCCCTCTCATTCTACCGCCCACTCCCCCATGGCCCCGGCAGGCACGCTTCCAGACCCGTCCACGGGCGGTCGCCGGGCTCACGGCATCGGCCCAGGTAAACGGGAGGCCGCTCTCGCCCGGGTTCATCTTTGACATAAATCACACTTAAACCAGGGGGTGCCACCAGAACCCCCGGGAATCGGGCTAAGCTGAACACAGCTCGGCTTGGCGGCCCCGGACTCCCCGACGAAGCGAGGGAACAGGGTGCGCAGGCCGGTGGTTATTCAATGGTGAACGAGAGCGCGGAGAACTCGCTGCGGGCGCCACAGCTGTGCCCCGGGCACGGGACCGCAGGGTGGCCGCACTCTCGAAAACACACAAGAGAAGGGGCCCGGTTTACGTGTCACAAGTGGAAGAACAGCAACTGTCCTGGACTGATCTCGACCAGCGTGCGGTAGACACCATTCGCGTTCTGGCCGCAGATGCGGTGGAGAAGGTCGGCAACGGACACCCCGGGACGGCGATGAGCCTGGCCCCGGCCGCCTACCTGCTCTTCCAGAAACTGATGCGACACGATCCGAAGAACCCGGACTGGGTGGGCCGCGACCGCTTCATCCTCTCCCCCGGTCACACCTCGCTGACCCTCTACATCCAGCTCTTCCTCTCCGGCTACGGCCTGGCACTGGAAGACCTCGAGGCACTCCGCACCTGGGGCTCCCTGACCCCGGGCCACCCCGAGTACAAGCACACCGCCGGTGTCGAGATCACCACGGGCCCGCTCGGCCAGGGCCTCGCCTCCTCCGTCGGCTTCGCCTACTCCGGCCGCCGCGAGCGGGGCCTGTTCGACGCCGACGCCCCCGAGGGCGAGTCGCCGTTCGACCACACCATCTGGGTCATCGCCTCCGACGGCGACCTCCAGGAAGGCGTGACCTCCGAGGCCTCCTCACTGGCCGGCCTCCAGGAGCTCGGCAACCTGGTCGTGCTGTACGACGAGAACCACATCTCGATCGAGGACGACACCGACATCGCGTTCACCGAGGATGTCCTCAAGCGCTACGAGGCGTACGGCTGGCACACCCAGCGCGTCGACTGGACCAAGACCGGCGAGTACGTCGAGGACGTCCACGAGCTGTACAACGCGCTTCAGGCGGCCAAGGCGGAGACGGGCAAGCCGTCCATCATCTCCCTGCGCACCATCATCGGCTACCCGGCCCCCACCAAGCAGAACACCGGCAAGATCCACGGCTCCGCCCTCGGCGCCGGCGAGGTCGCCGCCCTCAAGGAGGTCCTCGGCTTCGACCCCGAGAAGTCCTTCCAGGTGGACCCCGAGGTTCTTGCCCACGCCCGCGAAGTCGTGGAGCGCGGCGCCGCCGCTCACCAGGCCTGGCAGGAGAAGTTCGACGCCTGGGCCGCCGCCAACCCGGAGGGCGCCGCCCTCCTCAAGCGCCTTGAGGCCCACGAGCTGCCCTCGGAACTCTCGGGCGCGCTGCCCGTGTTCGAGGCCGGCAAGGACGTCTCCACCCGTGCCGCGTCCGGCAAGGTGCTCAACGCCATCGGCCCGGTCATGCCGGAACTGTGGGGCGGCTCCGCCGACCTCGCCGAGTCCAACAACACCACGCTGGAGGGCGAGCCGTCGTTCATCCCCGTGGGCCGCTCCACCAACGCGTGGAAGGGCAACCCGTACGGCCGTGTCCTGCACTTCGGCATCCGTGAGCACGCCGCCGCGTCGATCGTGAACGGCATCACGCTTTCCGGAAACACCCGCGCCTTCTCCGGGACCTTCCTGATCTTCTCGGACTACCAGCGCCCCGCCATCCGCCTCGGCGCCCTCATGGGCGTGCCGTCCCTGTACGTCTGGACGCACGACTCCATCGGCCTCGGCGAGGACGGCCCCACCCACCAGCCCGTGGAGCAGCTCGCGTCCCTGCGTGCCATCCCCGGCCTCGACGTCGTCCGTCCGGGCGACGCCAACGAGGTCGCCGTGGCCTGGCACACCATGCTGGAGAACCACGAGAACCCGGCAGGCATCGTCCTGACCCGTCAGAACATCCCGACCTACGCCCGTGGCGAAGGCGAGGCCGCCGGTGACGTCTTCGGCTCCGCGGCCGGCACCGCCCGCGGTGGTTACGTCCTGGCCGAAGCCAGCCGCGACGGCGCCTCCGTCACGCCGGAGGTCATCCTGATCGCCACCGGTTCCGAGGTCCAGCTGGCCGTCGAGGCCCGAGAGTCGCTCCAGGCCGACGGCATCCCGACCCGCGTGGTGTCGATGCCGTGTGTCGAGTGGTTCAAGAAGCAGGACGCCGCCTACCAGGATGCCGTCCTCCCGGCCGCCGTGACCGCACGCGTCTCCGTCGAGGCGGGCCTCGCCCTGACCTGGCGCGAGTTCGTCGGCGACGCCGGCCGCTCCATCTCGCTCGAGCACTTCGGAGCCTCCGCCGACTACAAGCGCCTCTTCCAGGAGTTCGGCATCACCACCGAAGCAGTGGTCGCCGCCGCGAAGGACTCCCTGGACTCGCTCGCCACCGCCTGAGCCGGCACCGAGCAACGCCAGTACAGAGCAACAAGGTACAGAACCGAGGAATTTGAAACATGAGCACTCCCACTGCAGAACTGTCCAACGCCGGTGTGTCCATCTGGCTTGACGACCTCTCCCGCAAGCGCCTGAACACGGGCAATCTTCAGGAGCTCATCGCCGAGAAGAACGTGGTCGGCGTGACCACCAACCCGAGCATCTTCCAGGCCGCCATCACGGGTGGCCAGGACTACGCCGCGCAGATCAAGGAACTGGCAGCCGCCGGGGCCGACGCCGAGAAGGCCGTCTTCGAGATCACCACGTCCGACGTCGCGGACGCCTGCGACGTCTTCGCCGAGGTGGCCAAGGCCACCGACGGCGTCGACGGCCGTGTCTCCATCGAGGTCGATCCCCGCAAGGCATGGGACACCGAAGGCACCATCGCCGAGGCGAAGGAACTGCACGCCAAGGTCGGCAAGGACAACGTCCACATCAAGATCCCCGCCACCCAGGAGGGCCTGGAGGCCATCACGGCCACCATCGCCGAGGGCATCAGCGTCAACGTGACCCTGATCTTCTCCCTGGAGCGTTACCGCGCGGTCATCAACGCCTACCTGAACGGTCTGGAGCAGGCCAAGGCCAAGGGCCTGGACCTCTCCAAGATCCACTCCGTCGCGTCCTTCTTCGTCTCCCGCGTCGACACCGAGATCGACAAGCGCCTCAACACGCTGGGCACCGATGAGGCCGCCGCCCTCAAGGGCAAGGCCGGCGTGGCGAACGCCCGTCTCGCGTACCAGGTCTTCGAAGAGCTCTTCTCCACCGAGCGCTGGAACGTCCTGGCCGCCGCAGGCGCCCGTCCGCAGCGCCCGCTCTGGGCCTCCACCGGCGTGAAGGACCCGGCGTACCCGGACACCCTCTACGTCACGGGGCTCGTCGCGCAGGGTGTGGTGAACACCATGCCGGAGAAGACCCTCGATGCCGTCTTCGACCACGGCGACGTCACCGGTGACACCATCACCGGCACCTACGCCGAGTCCAACGAGGTCCTGGACGCGCTCGAGAAGATCGGCGTCTCCTACAGCGACGTCGTGGCCAAGCTCGAGACCGAAGGCCTCGACAAGTTCGTCGCCAGCTGGAAGGAACTGCTGGCCGACGTCCAGGCTGCACTCAACACCGCATCCCAGGAAGGCTGACCCCTCCATGAGCACCCTGAGCTACGACGCCGCCGGTGCGGCCGCCGACGCCAAGACCCGTCACATCGACCAGCTGGTCGAAGACCACGTCGCCACACGGATCATCGCCAAGGACGCCACCCTGTGGGGTCCCGAGGCCGAATCCGAGTCCTCCATCCGCCTCGGCTGGGTGGAGGCCCCGGCGGTCTCCCGTCCGCTCGTGGACGGGATCGTCAGCCTGCGGGAGGAGCTCCACGCCGAAGGGATCGACCACGTCGTCCTCTGCGGCATGGGCGGCTCCTCGCTGGCCCCCGAGGTCATCACCGCGACGGCCGGCGTCGAGCTCACGGTGCTGGACAGCACCGACCCGGAGCAGGTCGCCGCGGCCCTCGCCGACCGCCTGGAGCGGACCGTCGTCGTCGTGTCCTCCAAGTCCGGCTCCACGGTCGAGACCGACTCGCAGCGCCGCGCTTTCGAGGCGGCGTTCGAGGCGGCCGGCATCGACCCGAAGAGCCGCGTGGTGATCGTGACCGATCCGGGCTCGCCCCTGGATGAGGCCGCGCGTGCCGCCGGCTACCGGGCCGTCTTCAACGCGGACCCGAACGTCGGCGGCCGCTTCTCCGCGCTGACCGCCTTCGGCCTGGTGCCGTCGGGTCTGGCCGGCGTGAACATCGCGGCGCTCCTGGACGAGGCCGAGGACACCCTCGAGATCCTCAACGAGGACGACACGGACAACATCGGCCTCGCGCTCGGCGCCGCCCTCGGTGGCACCGAGCCGCTCCGGAACAAGATCGTGATCGTGGACAACGGCTCCGGCATCGTCGGTTTCGCCGACTGGGCGGAGCAGCTGATCGCCGAGTCCACCGGCAAGAGCGGCAAGGGCCTGCTGCCCGTCGTCGCGCCGGCGGATGCCCCGGAGCTGTCCCTGGACGCGCCTGACGTCCTGGTGGTCCGCCTCGTCTCCCCCGATGACGACGACGCGGCCGCCACCGGCAACGAGGTCGAGATCGCCGGTGGGCTGGCTGCGCAGATGGTCGTCTGGGAGTTCGCAGTCGCCGTCGCGGGTCGCCTCCTCGGCATCAATCCCTACGACCAGCCCGATGTGGAAGCCGCCAAGGTCGCCGCACGCGGTCTGCTCGACGCCCGCCCGGAGCCGGTTCCCGCCGACTTCACCGACGGCGCCATCGAGGTGCGCGGCGGCGAGTGGCTGGCCGAGGCGGAGGTCAACGAGACCGTCGAGTCCGCCCTCAAGGCCCTGCTGGGCCGCCTGGGTGACCGCGGGTACGTGAGCGTCCAGGCCTACCTGGACCGTCTCGCCTACCCGCAGCTCGAGGCGGTGCGCAATCCGCTCGTGGCCGTGACCGGGCGTCCCGTGACGTTCGGCTGGGGTCCGCGCTTCCTGCACTCCACCGGCCAGTTCCACAAGGGCGGCCCCGCCGAAGGCGTGTTCCTTCAGATCACGGCGGACAGCTCCACGGACGTGGTCATCCCGGAGAGGCCGTTCACCTTCGGACAGCTGATCTCGGCTCAGGCCGCAGGCGACGCCCAGGTCCTCACCGACCACGGCGTCCCCGTCCTCCGGCTGCACCTCACCGACCGCGCGGCCGGTGTGCGTCAGCTCCTGGACATCGTCAACAACCTGGGCCGCTGAGCCCAGAACCCATCCCTCCATATCGCTAAGGCTCCTCAAGCACAATGCCAACACGTGAACCTGGCGCCCAGAACGGCGGTCTCCGGAACCCCTTGCGGGATCCGCGGGACCGCCGTCTGAGCCGGATTGCCGGTCCGTCCTCCCTTGTCCTCTTCGGTGTCACGGGTGACCTCGCCCGTAAGAAGCTCATGCCGGCCGTGTACGACCTGGCCAACCGTGGGCTCCTCCCTCCCAGCTTCGCCCTGGTGGGCTTCGCCCGCCGCCAGTGGGAGAACGAGGACTTTGCCGCCGAGGTCCTCGAATCCGTCAAGCAGCACTGCCGCACGCCCTTCGATCAGCGGGTCTGGGACCAGCTGTCGCTCGGCATCCGCTTCGTGCAGGGTGAATTCGACGACGACGAGGCCTTCGAACGTCTCAAGGCCACCATCGAAGAACTCGACCGGGAACGGGGCACGCGCGGCAACCACGCGTTCTACCTCTCCATCCCGCCGAAGGCCTTCGAACTCGTCTGCACCCAGCTGTCCAAGCACGGCCTGGCCCAGGCCGAGCCGGGCACCTGGCGCCGCGTCGTCATCGAGAAGCCGTTCGGCCACGACCTCGAGTCGGCCCGCGCCCTGAACGACATCGTCGAGTCCGTCTTCCCGCCGGACTCGGTGTTCCGCATCGACCACTACCTCGGCAAGGAGACCGTCCAGAACATCCTGGCGCTCCGCTTCGCCAATCAGCTCTTCGAGCCGATCTGGAACGCCAACTACGTGGACCACGTGCAGATCACCATGGCCGAGGACATCGGCACCGGTGGCCGTGCGGGCTACTACGACGGCGTGGGCGCGGCCCGCGATGTCATCCAGAACCACCTCCTGCAGCTCCTCGCGCTGACGGCCATGGAGGAGCCCATCTCCTTCAACGCCGAAGATCTCCGCGCGGAGAAGGAGAAGGTCCTGGCAGCCGTCAAGCTGCCGGATGACCTGTCCACGCACTCCGCCCGGGGCCAGTTCTCCGGCGGTCTGCAGGGTGGCGAGGAAGTCCTCGGCTACTTGGAGGAGGAAGGCATCCCGGCGGACTCCACCACGGAGACCTTCGCCGCGATCCGGGTGGACATCAACACCCGTCGCTGGGCCGGTGCGCCGTTCTACCTGCGCACAGGCAAGCGTCTGGGGCGACGCGTGACCGAGATCGCCGTCGTCTTCAAGAAGGCCCCGAACCTGCTGTTCCGCGAGAACGGCGACGAGGACTTCGGACAGAACGCCGTGGTGATCCGCGTCCAGCCCGATGAGGGCGCCACCATCCGCTTCGGTTCCAAGGTCCCGGGCACGCAGATGGAGGTCCGTGACGTCTCGATGGACTTCGGCTACGGCCACTCCTTCACCGAGTCCAGCCCCGAGGCGTACGAGCGCCTCATCCTGGACGTCCTGCTGGGCGAGCCGCCGCTCTTCCCGCGTCACCAGGAGGTGGAGCTGTCCTGGAAGATCCTCGATCCGTTCGAGGAGTACTGGGCCAGCCTGGAGGAACAACCCGAACCGTATGCCCCGGGCAGCTGGGGTCCGTCCTCCGCGGACGAGCTCCTGGCCCGTGACGGACGCACCTGGAGAAGGCCATGATCGTCGAACTTCCCAACACCACCACCTCCAAGATCTCCAAGGAGATCACCAAGCTGCGGGAACAGGGCGGCGTCATCGCCCTCGGCCGTGTGCTCACCCTGGTGGTCCTCACCCGCAACGGACTCGAGGACGAAGCCATCCAGGCGGCCAATGAGGCCAGCCGCGAACACCCGTGCCGCATCATCGTGCTCGCGGACGCGGGCGCCGAGGAGCCGGACCGCCTGGACGCGGAGATCCGGGTCGGCGGCGACGCCGGCGCTTCCGAGGTGATCGTGCTGCGCGGCTACGGACGCCTCTCTGAGGAGAGCGAATCCCTCGTGTCCGCCCTCCTGCTGCCGGACGCCCCGATCGTCGCCTGGTGGCCGCACGGAGCCCCGGAGGACGCCTCCGGGACGTCCATCGGCCGCATCGCCCACCGTCGCATCACCGATTCCGCGAACGAGGCGGATCCGGTGGCGGCGTTGGACAACATCCGGCGCACGTACCAGGCAGGTGACACCGACCTGGCGTGGACGCGTCTGACCAACTGGCGCATCCAGCTCGCGGCCGCCTTCGACCAGGTCGACGACACTCCCGTCACCGAGGTCGAGGTGGAGGGCGCCAGCGACTCCGCGAGCACTCTCCTGCTCGCCTCGTGGCTCGCCTTGGCCTTCGACGTCCCCGTGAGGATCATCGAGGACCCTGCCGGCACCGGCATCCGCCGCGTGCTGATCCGGCGCCCGTCCGGAGACGTCCAGCTGCACCGCCCGGGCACCACCGTGGCGGAACTGAGCCAGCCCGATCAGCCCCTGCAGCGGATCTCCCTCCCGCGCCGTGGCCTTCAGGACTGCCTCGCCGAGGAACTGCGCCGGCTGGACCCGGACGAGGTCTTCGGGGAAGTATTGACCGAAGGATTGCCTCGAATCGCGCAAAGGAGTGCCTGAGATGACCCACGAACCACGGGTGAGCGTCCATCCCGACTCACAGGTCCTGATGGCGGCCATCGCCGCCCGGCTGGTCACCAAACTGGTCGATGCCCAGGACCGGTTCGGGGAGGCCACGGTGGTCCTCACGGGCGGCACCGTGGGCATCGGCACGCTGCGTGCCGTCGCCGAGTCGGCGGCCGCCCCGGCCGTCAACTGGCGCCGGGTCAACTTCTGGTGGGGTGACGAGCGTTTCGTGGGCGCCGAGGACTCGGACCGCAACGCCGTCCAGGCGCACAAGGCGCTCCTGGACCGCCTGGACCTGGATCCCGCCCGCGTGCACGTGCCGGGCTCGTCGGACGAGTTCGACTCGGTCGACGACGCCGCGGCTGACTACGCGCGCCGTCTGGCCGAGGCGGCCGCGGCCGAGCACGCCGCGGACTATTCGGATCAGCGCCCCGATGTCCCGGCGGCGCTCCCCCGTTTCGACGTCCTCCTGCTCGGCGTCGGCCCGGACGCGCACGTCGCGTCCCTCTTCCCGGAAATGGCCGGCATCCGTGAGAACGAGGCCCTCGTGGTGGGCGTCCATGACTCCCCCAAGCCGCCGCCGCAGCGGATCTCCCTGACCCTGCCCGCCATCAACACGGCGGATGAGGTCTGGATGGTCGTGGCCGGCGATGACAAGGCCGGAGCCGTCGGGCTCGCCCTGGCCGGCGCCGGCACCGTACAGGTCCCGGCTGCCGGTCCCCGGGGCCGCAACCGTACCCTGTGGCTGATCGACGAGGCCGCCGCCGCCAAGGTCCCCGAGAACCTGGTGCACAAGGAGCCCCGCGGGCTCTGACGCACGGCGGAGACGTACAGCAGAGACGAACGAAGGGTTGGTGAGCCGTGGCTCACCAACCCTTCGTCATTTCCGTGTCCGGGCGGCAGCAGACCTCCGTGAATGAGAAGTGCCTTAAACGACGAAGGCCCCCGGCGCTATGCCGGGGGCCTTCCGAGTCGCTGCAGCCGATCAGCTGGCAGCGCCGTTGAACTTCATGATCAGGCCCAGGCCGATGATCACCACGGCCCAGGTCACGCCCAGGATCACCGTGAAGCGGTTGAGGTTCCGCTCGGCGACACCGGAAGAGTTCAGGCCGGAAGTCATACCGCCGCCGAACATGTCGGACAGACCGCCACCGCGGCCCTTGTGCAGGAGGATCAGGAGAGTGAGGAGGAAGCTCGTCACTCCCAGGAGGATCTGCAGGATGACTTGGAGAACGCCCACAACGGCCTTTCTGCGTCGATGAGGTGAGGAACGCTGCCGGCTAGGCGCCGGCGTGCTCCTCGAACCTGACAATGTTAGCAAACTCAGCTGCATCCAGGCTGGCACCGCCGACCAACACGCCGTCGACGTCGGCCTGGCCCAGGATCGCGGCGGCGTTGGCGGCCTTCACCGAACCGCCGTACAGCAGGCGGGTCTTCGCAGCCACCTCCGCGCCGAAGAGCTCGGTGAGTTCGGCGCGGATCGCCTGGCACATCTCCTGAGCATCCTCGGGGCCGGCGACCTCACCGGTGCCGATGGCCCAGACGGGCTCGTACGCGACCACGAGTTCGGCGGCCTGCTCGGCGCTGAGACCCGCGACGTCGGCGCGGAGCTGCGTCAGCGTGTGCTCGACGTGCGTGCCGGCCTGACGGATCTCGAGCCCTTCGCCCACGCAGAGCACCGGCACGAGCGAGTGACGGTAGGCGGCCTGCACCTTGGCGTTGAGGACCTCGTCGCTCTCGCCGTGGATGGTGCGGCGCTCACTGTGGCCCACCAGGACGTAGCGGCAGCCCAGCTTGTTCAGGAAGTCACCGGAGATGTCGCCGGTGTAGGCGCCCGAGTCGTACTGCGAGAGGTCCTGGCCACCGTACGCGATGTCCAGGTCATCGCCCTGCACCAGGGTCTGGACGCCGCGCAGATCGGTGAACGGCGGGAACACGGCCACCTCGACACGCTGGTAGTCGTGCTTCTTGTCCTCCAGGGTCCAGGCCAGCTTCTGCAGGAGCGCGATGCCCTGCAGGTGGTCCATGTTCATCTTCCAGTTGCCGGCGATGAGCGGCGTGCGCTCGGGGGTGGTGGTCACAATGGCCTCCGTGACTGTCGAGGGGATGAAGTGGGTGGGACGGGAAAGGCCGCGGCTCGGCGCCGCGGCCTTTCCGGTTCCTCAGCGGTCCAGAACGCTCAGACCGGGAAGTTCCTTGCCTTCAAGGTACTCCAGGCTCGCGCCGCCACCGGTGGAGATGTGGCCGAACTGTTCGTCGGCGAAGCCGAGGGTGCGGACGGCCGCGGCGGAGTCGCCACCGCCGACCACCGTGAAGCCGTCGGTCTCCGTGAGGGCCTGGGCGATCGCCCGGGTGCCCTGAGAGAACGCCTCGAACTCGAAGACGCCCATGGGACCGTTCCAGAAGACCGTCTTGGCGCCGCGGATGTGCTCGGCGAAAGCAGCCGCGGTGTCCGGTCCGATGTCCAGGCCGATGCCGGAGGCGCCGAACGCGCTCTCCTCGATGGCACTCGCGGGAACGACCTCATGCTCGGCGTCCGCGGCGAAGCGGCTCGCGACCACGACGTCGGTCGGCACCACGAAGCGGCTGCCTGCGGCTTCGGCGCGGGCCAGGTAGTCCTGGACCACCGGGATCTGATCCTCCTCCAGAAGGCTGGATCCGACCTTGTGCCCCGCTGCGGCCAGGAAGGTGAACAGCATGCCGCCACCCACCAGGAGCGTGTCCGCCTTGCCGATGAGGTTGTCGATGACCGCCAGCTTGTCGGAGACCTTGGAACCGCCCAGGACCACCACGTAGGGGCGCTCCGGGGAAGCGGTCAGCTTCTGCAGGACGTCCACCTCGGTCTTGACCAGGTCACCCTGGTAGGACGGGAGGATCGTGGCGATGTCATAGACGCTGGCGTGCTTGCGGTGCACGGCGCCGAAGGCATCGTCCACGTACGCGCCGTTCTCGCCGGTCAGCGCGGCGAGTTCAGCCGCGAAGGCCTGGCGCTCGGCGTCGTCCTTGCTGGTCTCGCGCGGATCGAAGCGCACGTTCTCCAGCACCAGGACCTCGCCGTCCGCGAGCTTCGCGGACAGGTCCTGCGCCGAAGCGCCCACGGTGTCCGCGGCGAGGCTGACCGGGAAGCCGGCCAGTTCGGCCAGACGGTCCGCCGCCGGCTTGAGGGAGTACTTCTCCTCGGGGGCGCCCTTGGGGCGTCCGAGGTGAGCGGAGACGAGGACGCGGGCGCCGCCGTCGACCAGCTTCTGAAGGACCGGGAGAGAGGCGCGGATGCGGCCGTCGTCTGTCACTGAAGAGCCGTCGAGCGGCACGTTCAGGTCACTTCGGACCAGAACGTGCCGCCCGCGGACACCTTCAGCGAGGAGCTCGTTGAGGGTGTGAGACGTCATGATTTAGAGCTTAGCCCAGCTTGGACGCGACCAGCTTGGTGAGGTCGACGAGACGGTTCGAGTAGCCCCACTCGTTGTCGTACCAGGAGACGACCTTGACCTGGTTGCCGATCACCTTGGTGAGGCCGGCGTCGAAGATCGAGGAGGCCGGGTCGGTGACGATGTCCGAGGACACGATGGGGTCCTCGGTGTAGGTCAGGTAGCCCTTGAGCGGGCCGGACTCGGAAGCCGCCTTGACGGCCGCGTTGACCTCTTCCACGGTGACCTCACGGGACAGCGTGGCGGTCAGGTCGGTGGCGGAACCGGTGGGGACCGGGACGCGCACGGCGAAACCGTCCAGCTTGCCCTTCAGCTCGGGCAAGACCAGGCCGATGGCCTTGGCGGCGCCGGTGGAGGTCGGGACCATGTTGATGGCGGCGGCGCGGGCACGGCGTGGATCCTTGTGGGGGCCGTCCTGCAGGTTCTGGTCCGCGGTGTAGGCGTGGATCGTGGTCATGAGGCCACGCTCGATGCCGAAGGCGTCGTTGATGGCCTTGGCCAGCGGGCCCAGGCAGTTGGTGGTGCAGGAGGCGTTGGAGATGATGTTGTGCTCTTCATTGTTGTAGAGCTCGTCATTCACGCCCATGACGATCGTGATGTCCTCGTCCGAAGCCGGAGCGGAGATCAGGACCTTCTTGGCGCCCGCCTCGATGTGCTTCTTGGCGTCGGCGGCCTTGGTGAAGAAACCGGTGGACTCGATGACGATGTCGACACCCAGCTCGCCCCAGGGCAGGTTGGCGGGATCGCGCTCGGCGAGCACCTTGATGTGCTTGCCGTCGACCACGAGGTCCCCATCCTGGACCTCGACGGAGACGCCCAGACGGCCAGTGACCGAATCGTACTTGAGCAGGTGAGCCAGGGTTTCCGGGCTGGTCAGGTCGTTGACGGCGACGATTTCCAGGTCCGCACCCTGCGCGAGGGCTGCACGGAAGTAGTTACGGCCGATACGGCCGAAGCCGTTGATGCCAATACGGGTGGTCACTGTGCAATCTCCTTCATGCGCCACGACGACGCACGTATCGAGTCGGACCAGGTCCGACATACAGACCCCGCACGCCATTGGGCAGAGAGAATTACCGTTGTGAAAGGACTCGCAGCCACGTTGCTGAAGGCACGAGGCCTTCCGTGATCTATCTTACGTTTAATGCGGGCGTCCGGGGCAAGTGACCGCGCGGGGCGAGCGGCAAAAGTGAGCTATATTACGGCACGGAAAAGCCCCGCCCGGCAGGCCGGACGGGGCTCGATTTCCAGGGTGATCAGGACAGGGTGATCAGCTTGGAGGCGCCGTTGCGGGCCGCCTCGAAGCGCTCGGCCACATCGGCCCAGTTCACGATGTTCCAGAACGCCTTGACGTAGTCGGCCTTGACGTTCACGTAGTCCAGGTAGAAGGCGTGCTCCCACATGTCGAGCATGAGCAGCGGGGTGGTGCCGACGGCGACGTTGCCCTGCTGATCGTAGAGCTGCTCGATGAGCAGGTTGCCGCCGATGGGCTCGTAGGCGAGGAAGGCCCAGCCGGAACCCTGCAGCGCGAGAGCCGCAGCGGTGAACTGCGCACGGAAGGCGTCGAAGGAGCCGAAGGCGTCATCGATCGCGGCGGCCAGCTCACCTTCGGGCTTGTCGCCTCCGTCCGGGGAGAGGTTCTTCCAGAACACGGAGTGGTTGGTGTGGCCACCGGTGTGGAACGCCAGATCCTTGGAGAGTCGGTTGATGTTGGCGAAGTCGTTCTTTTCACGGGCTTCGGCGAGACCGGCCAGTGCGGCATTGGCGCCGGCGACGTAGGCAGCGTGGTGCTTGTCGTGGTGCAGCTCCATGATGCGAGCCGAGATGTACGGCTCGAGCGCCGCGTAGTCGTAGCCCAGTTCCGGGAGTACGTACTCAGACACTGATTCCTCCAAACGTTAGGACACGGGTCCTTGTGTTGACTTGTTGTCAATCCGGGAATCGCTCCCCGGAAATCTGTGAGGCATGGCCCCTGGCTGGCACAACACCGCGACCGGCCCGGGCATTCCACGCACTACTTCATGTGACGACCAGGGCTTTTGTCTATTCGTCCAGCATCTCGGCTGTCACATTCGCCTCCGTACTCGGGATGCCGAGTTCGGCGGCACGCTTGTCCGCCATGGCCAGCAGACGCCTGATGCGCCCCGCGATCGCGTCCTTCGTCATGGGCGGGTCGGCCAGCCGGCCGAGCTCGTCGAGGCTCGCGTTCTTGTGGGCCACCCTCAATTCACCAGCGTACTTGAGGTGGTCCGGCACGTCTTCCCCCAGGATGTGGAGGGCGCGCTCCACGCGCGCGCCGGCGGCGACGGCGGCCTGCGCCGAGCGGCGGAGGTTGGCGTCATCGAAGTTCGCCAGGCGGTTCGCGGTGGCACGCACCTCCTTGCGCATGCGGCGCTCCTCCCAGACCATGAGGGCGTCGTGCGCGCCCATGCGGGTGAGCAGCGCGGCGATGGTGTCGCCGTCGCGGATCACGACGCGGTCCACGCCGCGCACCTCACGCGCCTTCGCGGCCAGGCCCAGCCGGCGGGCGGAGCCCACCAGGGCCAGGGCGGCCTCCGGTCCGGGGCAGGTGATCTCGAGAGCGGAGGACCGGCCCGGTTCGGTCAGGGAGCCGTGGGCCAGGAAGGCGCCGCGCCAGACGGCTTCGGCATCCGCCGCTGAGCCGTTCACGACGACGGGCGGCAGCCCCCGCACGGGGCGCCCGCGGGAGTCCAGCAGCCCGGTCTGGCGGGCCAGCGACTCACCGTCCACGACCACGCGCACGACGTACCGCGAGCCCCGCCGCAGGCCGCCCCCGGACACCACGATGATCTCGCTCTGATGGCCGTACACCTCGAAGATGGCGGCCCGGAGCCGGCGCGCGGTGGCGGCGAGGTCCACTTCAGCCTCGATCACGATCCTGCCGGAGATGATGTGCAGTCCCCCGGCGAAGCGCAGCAGAGCGGACACCTCGGCCTTGCGTTCCGAGACCTTCTTCACGTCCAGCCGGGACAGTTCTTCCTTGACGGATGCAGTCAGCGCCACACGTGCTCCTATTTCCTGTTGAAAACTTCGTGATAGGCGGTGGCCAGCCGCAGCGGGTCGTGCACCGCGGCGGAGCGCGGGCTCCGGACGGTGGCCAGATGGACTTCTGCTCCCAGGCGGCCGGCCTCGGCGGCGAACTCCTCGCGGTCGCCCACGGAATCCGGATCCGCGATGACCACGTCGAAACCGACCTCCGGGGCGTATTCGCGCAGCACGCGCAGGTGATCGGCGGCGCTCATGCCCACCGTCTCCTTGGTCTCGGTGGTCAGGTTCATGGCCAGGGCCCGCCGCGCCGGCGTGCTCGCCAGCGCCGAACGCATCTCCGGCAGCAGCAGATGCGGCAGCACCGAGGTGTACCAGGACCCCGGTCCGAGAACCACCCAGTCCGCGAGTTCGATCGCGCTCAGGGCCTCCGCGCAGGCTGGAGCGTCCTGCGGGATGAGCCGGACGTTCTCCAGCTCCCCCGCGACGGCGCACTGGGCCTGACCGCGGATGGTGCGCGAGCCGGTCTCGCCGTCCACTCCCGGGATCTTCGCCTCCCCCTCGATGGTCAGCGGGACGGTGGACATCGGCAGAACCTGTCCGCGTGCGCCCAGCAATGCTCCGGCCCACTTGAGACCGTCCACAGGATTACCCAGGAGCTCCCAGAGCGTGATGATGAGGAGATTGCCCATGGCATGCTCGTCGAGGGCGCCGCTGCCCCCGGGGCGGCCCCGGAACCGGTGCTGCATGACGTCACGCCACGTGCGTCCCCAGTCGGTGTCGTCGCAGAGCGCCGCCAGCGCCATGCGGAGGTCGCCGGGCGGGAGGACGCCGAAGTCCTGGCGCAGACGGCCGGAGGAACCGCCGTCGTCGGCCACGGTCACGACCGCCGTCAGCGACGTGGTGAGCAGGCGCAGCGCGCTCAGGGTGGCGGACAGCCCGTGGCCGCCACCCAGGGCGACCACGGCGGGACCGGCGCCATCCTGAGCTGCGGCGCGGCCACCCGGCGGGACCAGCGGAAGCTGGCCGGTGAAGATCGTCACTATTCGCGCCCCAGGTCTCGGTGGCTCGTGTTGACCGTGACGTTGGGCAGCTGGGCGAGGCGCTTCGACAGCTCCTCCGACATGGCCACGGACCGGTGCTTGCCGCCCGTGCAGCCGACCGCGATGGTGGCGTAGTGCTTGTTCTCGCGGCGGTAGCCCGCCAGGACGGGTTCCAGGGCCTTGACGTAGCTCTCCAGGAACTCCTCGGCGCCGGACGCGGCCAGGACGTAGTCCCGGACGTCCTCGTCCTGGCCCGTGTGCGGGCGAAGCTCGGGGATCCAGTGGGGGTTCGGCAGGAACCGGACGTCGGCGACGTAGTTCGCGTCCACGGGCAGGCCGTACTTGAACCCGAAGCTCATGACGTTGAGACGGAGGACCACGGGCCCCGAGTCGGTGAAGAGATCGGTGACCGCACTGGCCAGCCCATGCACGTTCAGCGAGGAGGTGTCCAGCACGATGTCGGCCTTGTGGCGCAGATCCTTGAGCAGTTCGCGCTCCGCGGCGATCCCGTCCAGGATCCGGCCGCCGTTCTGCAGCGGATGCGGTCGGCGTCCCTGCTCGAAGCGGCGCACGAGCACCTCGTCCGAGGCGTCCAGGAACAGGACCTGGTACTTGATGCCGCTCGCGGACAGCGTGTTGAGGGACTCGAGGATGTTCGCGGAGAGCCCCTTGCTGCGGAGGTCGACGACGGCCGCGAGCTTCGGGATCGCCGGCCCGGCGTGGGAGACGATCTCGGTGAGCATGTTGAGCATCTTCGGCGGGATGTTGTCCACGACGTACCAGCCGTGGTCCTCCAGTGCATCCGCGGCGGTGCTGCGCCCCGCGCCGGACATGCCGGTGATGATCAGCAGTTCGGCGTTGTGCTCCTGGGCGCCGTGCTCCTGGGCCGCGCCCTCTGCGGCGGGACTGGTCACTTCTGCGTCCGACATGGGGGTTCCTGCTCCTTGGATCAGTGCGTCCGGCGCCGCCGGCCCGGCGACGCGGCTGCCTCAAGCCTAGCGAACTTTCCCGTCGCTCAGGGCTCGAGGATCTCACCGGTGGTGTAGTTCACGGCGGGGACCTCATCGGCGCTCTCACGGGTGAGGTGGGCGTGGATGGCGGCGGCCAGGACCGTGCCGATGCCTTTGACCTCGCACAGCTCCTCGACGGTGGCAGCCCGCATCTTCTTGACTGAACCGAAGTGGGACAGCAGCGCCTTCCGCTTGCTCTCGCCGAGGCCCGGGACGCCGTCCAGCGCCGACGCCGTCATGGCCTTGCCACGCCGCTGACGGTGGAAGGTGATGGCGAAGCGGTGGGCTTCGTCTCGGATCCGCTGGAGCAGGTAGAGCCCCTGCGAGGCACGCGGCAGGATCACGGGGAAATCGCTGTCCGGCAGCCAGACCTCCTCGAGGCGCTTGGCCAGACCGACCACCCGCACCTCGGTGATGCCGAGCGCGTCAAGCGCACGCTGGGCAGCCGCCACCTGGGGCTTGCCGCCGTCAACGACGACGAGGTTCGGCGGGTAGGCGAACTTGCCGGGTGACACGGGGGCGCCGAGAGCGGCCTCCTCGGGCGCTGCGGCGGAAGGTGAGGCGCTGTCCGGCCCGGCGCTGTCCTGTCCAGCGCCATCCAGTCCAGCGCTGTCCGGCCCGGCGCCGTCGTCGGCCCGGCCCAGCGTCTCCGGGACGTGGACGCGGTCCCGCAGATAGGCCTTGAAACGACGCGTCAGGACGTCATCCATGGCGGCGGTGTCATCATGGGCCGCGGCGCCCGTGATGGTGAACTTCCGGTACTCGCTCTTGCGCGGCAGGCCGTCCTCGACCACCACCATGGAGCCCACGACGTTGGTGCCCTGGACGTGGGAGATGTCGAAGCACTCGATGCGCAGTGGCGGCTCGTCGAGTTCCAGGGCCTCCTGGAGCTCCTGGATGGCGAGCGAACGGGTCGTGATGTCCCCGGCCCGGCGCGTCTTGTGGAGTTTGAGGGCCTGCTCGGCGTTCGTCCGCACGGTCTCCATGAGCTGGGCCTTGTCCCCCCGCTGCGGAACGCGGATCTCCACACGGCTGCCCCGGAGTCCGCTCAGCCATTCGCCGAGCTGCGCCGGATCCGGCGGCAGCACCGGGACGAGGACCTCCCGGGGGATGCGGTCCGTGTTGCCGGCCTCCTCGCCGTAGGCCTGCTGAAGGAGGTGCTCGATCAAGTCCGCAGGGGTGGTGTCCTCGACCTTCTCCACCACCCAGCCCTGCTGGGACCGGATCCGGCCGCCGCGGACGCGGAACACCTGGACGGAGGCCTCGAGCTCGTCCTCGTGGATGGCGAAGAGGTCGGCGTCGGTCGTGTCGGCCAGCACCACGGCGTTGCGTTCGAACACCTTGCGCATGGCGGCGATGTCATCACGGATCCGTGCGGCCTGCTCGTAGTTGAGCTCCGCGACGGCGTCTTTCATGTCGCGCTCGAGGCGGCGGAGGAAGCGCCCGGCCTCGCCGCCCATGAAGGAGCAGAAATCCTCCGCGAGAGCCCGGTGGTCCTCCTCGCTGATGCGCCCGACGCAGGGGGCCGAACACTTGTCGATGTATCCGAGCAGGCACGGCCGGCCACTGGCCTCGGCGCGCCGGAACACCCCGGCGCTGCAGCTCCGGACCGGGAACACGCGCAACAGGGTGTCCATGGTCTCGCGGATGGCTCCGGCCGTGTACGGGCCGAAGTACTTGGCGCCCTTCCGGCGTTCGCCGCGCATGACCTGCACCCGGGGGAATTTCTCCCCCATCGTCACAGCCAGGTAGGGGTAGCTCTTGTCGTCGCGGAACACGACGTTGTACCGCGGCTTGAACTCCTTGATCCAGGTGTATTCCAGCTGGAGGGATTCGAGCTCGCTGCCCACCACGGTCCACTCGACGCTCGATGCGGCGTGGACCATCGCATAGGTCTTCGGGGTGAGGCCCGCGGGTTTGGCGAAATAGGAGTTCAGGCGCGAACGGAGGCTCTTCGCCTTGCCCACGTAGATGACCCGCCCGTGCTGGTCACGGAAGCGGTAGACCCCAGGTTCGGTGGGGATCTCCCCCGTCCTGGGCCGGTAGCTGGCCGGATCCGCCATAGCTCCTCCGCTTCTCTAGATCACTCGCTGGTGCGCACCTGGTTGTAGCCGCTGGCCCGTTCCTGACCGCTCAGCGCCGCGATGGCGTCCATGATGCGGTCCGTCGCCTGCCGGCGAGCAGGCAGGGAATGGTCCGGCCCGGTCTTCTCGAAGTACAGCGGCTCGCCCACGACCATGGTGAAGTGCTGCGGCTTGAGCGTGTTCTTGCCGGCCGGCTGGAGCTTGTCCGTGCCGATCAGTCCGACGGGCACCACGGGTGCTCCCGTGGTCAGCGCGAGCCAGCCGACACCGGTCCGGCCGCGGTACAGCAGGCCGTCCCGGGAGCGGGTGCCCTCCGGGTAGATGCCCACTCCGTTGCCGTTCTCCAGGATGTCCAGCAGCGTCTTGAGTGCCTGGACGCTGGCAGCCTGCTCGCCGCGTTCCACCGGGATGGACCCGACCGACTCGAAGAACGCCTTCATGGCCTTGCCCTTCACGCCGGTTCCCGTGAAGTACTCCGCCTTCGCGAAGAAGGCCACCGGGCGGGGCATGAGAGCCTGCACGATCACGCTGTCGAAGAACGAGAGGTGATTCGGCGCCACGATGAACGGGCCATCGGTCGGGACGTTCTCCAGGCCGGTGACCGTCGGGCGGCACGTGCCTTTGATGAGGGTCCGGGTGGTGAAGCGAACTGCGTCAAATACGGCCATGGTCTTCTTCCTCCGCTGCTCCATCAACCACTGCTCCCCCGAAGACGGCCACCGTGGCCGCCGCTTCCCGTCCGGCGAGCGGTGGCTCACCGGAGTGCGCACCGGCGGGGCCGGGCAGTCCACGGAGCAGCTCCTCGGTGGAGGAGACCACCGAGGCCGCCCCCGCACGTTCCAATTCACCCTCTACGGCGAAACCCCAGGCGACGCCGATGCACGGCAGACCGTTCGCCGTCGCGCCCTCGACATCCTGGTACCGGTCCCCCACCATCACCGCGGATGCCGGGGCTCCCAGCTCCTCGAGCGCCGCGGCGATGATCTGCTGCTTGCCGAGAGGCACCCCGTGGCCGGGGCCCTGGGCGCTCTCATCGTCCGAGGAGCCTTGAACAGTGTCGAAGGATTCCACCAGGCCATGCAGGCCGAGCAGTTCAAGCGCCAGGGTGCGGGGCTTCTGGGTGGCCACTGCGAGGGCGTATCCTCGCGCACGGAGTTCCGCCAGAGTCTCGCGTATGCCGGGGTAAACCCGGCTGGCCGCCATCCCTGTCGTCCGGTAATGACGCCGGTAGAGGGCGATGACCTCATCGACCCGCTGTTCCGGCACCCCCGCGAACTCCTGCAGAGCATGGCTCAGGCGGGGGCCGACCATCGCCTGCAGCGCCTGATCGGATGGAATGGGAAGGCCCGCCTCCTGGAGAGCCGCAGCGATTCCGCCGGTGATCCCGCCCGCGGGATCGATGAGGGTCCCGTCCAGGTCGAAGAGCACGGCAGCTTGAGCGAGAGTCACCGAGGTAGTTTCTCATGCCGGGCGCATGGACAGAAAACACCCATGCGCCACACGGCATGCTTCGGGCCGATGTATGCCGTCACGCGACTACTTGACCGGGCTTCCCTCGAGGATCTCGGCCAGGAACTCACCCGTGAACGAGCCCTCCGTGGCCGCGACCTGTTCGGGCGTTCCGGTGGCGATGATGCGCCCGCCACCCGAGCCACCGTTGGGCCCGAGATCCACGATCCAGTCGGCACTCTTGATGACGTCCAGGTTGTGCTCGATGGTGATGACCGTGTTGCCCTTGTCCACCAGCCCCTGGAGCACCAGCAGCAGCTTCCGGATGTCCTCGAAGTGCAGGCCTGTGGTGGGCTCGTCCAGCACATAGATGCTGCGGCCGTTGGACCGCTTCTGCAACTCCGCCGCGAGCTTGACGCGCTGCGCCTCACCTCCGGAGAGAGTCGTGGCCGGCTGGCCCAGACGGACGTAGCCGAGGCCGACGTCCACCAGGGTGTTCAGGTGCCGGGCGATCGGGGTGAAGGCCGAGAAGAACTCCGCCCCTTCCTCGATGGGCATGTTGAGCACATCCGCGATGGTCTTGCCCTTGTAGTGGACCTCCAGAGTCTCCCGGTTGTACCGGGCCCCATGGCAGACCTCGCACGGCACGTAGACGTCCGGGAGGAAGTTCATCTCGATCTTCAGGGTGCCGTCGCCCGAGCACGCCTCGCAGCGGCCGCCCTTGACGTTGAAGGAGAAGCGGCCCGGCAGGTAACCGCGGACCTTCGCCTCGTTGGTCTCGGCGAAGAGCTTCCGGATGTTGTCGAACACACCGGTGTAGGTGGCGGGGTTGGACCGCGGGGTGCGCCCGATCGGGCTCTGGTCCACATGGACCACCTTGTCCAGGTGCTCCAGGCCCTCCACGGTCTTGTGGCGGCCTGCGACCTGGCGGGCTCCGTTGAGCTTGTTGGCCAGGACCTTGTACAGGATCTCGTTGACCAGGGTCGACTTCCCGGAGCCGCTCACACCCGTGACTGCGGTGAGCACACCCAGGGGGAAGCGCGCCGTGACGTTGTTGAGGTTGTTCTCACGGGCCCCCACCACCACGAGCTCGCGCTTGCGGTCGTACGGACGGCGCTTGGCCGGCACGTCGATCCCCTCGCGGCCGGAAAGGTAGTCGCCCGTGAGTGACTCCGTGTTGGCCAGGAGTTCCTTGTAGGTGCCCGAGTGGACGACCTTGCCACCGTGTTCACCGGCGCCCGGGCCGATGTCCACGATCCAGTCGGCTTCCCGGATGGTGTCCTCGTCGTGCTCGACCACGATCAGGGTGTTGCCCAGCCCGCGCAGACGGGTCAGGGTCTCGATCAGGCGGCGGTTGTCCCGCTGGTGCAGACCGATGGACGGCTCGTCGAGCACGTACAGGACACCGACCAGGCCTGAACCGATCTGCGTCGCCAGGCGGATGCGCTGGGCCTCGCCGCCGGACAGGGTCCCGGAAGGGCGTTCCAGGTTGAGGTAATCCAGCCCGACGTCGAGCAGGAAGGTCAGGCGGGCGTGGATCTCCTTAAGCACCTGAGCGGCGATCTGCGCCTCGCGCGGGGACAGCTCCAGGCTGCCCAGGAACTCGACGCAGTCCCGCATGGGCATGGCGCAGACGGCCGCGATCGACTTGCCGTTGATCAGGACGGACAGCGACGCCGGATTGAGCCGTGCGCCATTGCAGGCAGGGCACGGGATCTGCCGCATGTACTCCTCGTACCGGTCACGGGCGAAGTCCGACTCGGTCTCCCCGTGCTTGCGGTGCACGTACTGGACCACACCTTCGAAGCCGGTGCTGTACTTGCGTTCGCGGCCGAAACGGTTGCGGTACTGGACCACCACCTTGTGGTCTTTGCCGTGCAGCACGGTCTCACGGACGGCCTTGCCGAGCTTCTCCCACGGAGTGTCCATCGAGAAGCCGAGCTCGTCCGCGAGGCCCGACAGCAGGTGGTTCCAGTACTCCTGTGTGGCCGCACCGAGGGACCACGGGGCGATGGCGCCTTCGTTCAGGCTCAGTTCCGGGTTGGGGACCACGAGCTCTTCGTCGACCTCGAGCTTGGTGCCGATGCCCGTGCATTCGGGGCAGGCGCCGAACGGGTTGTTGAACGAGAAAGACCGCGGTTCGATCTCGTCGATCGCCAGCGGGTGCTCATTCGGGCAGGCCAGATTCTCGGAGAATGCCCGAACCCGGCCCGGGTCCTCGGCGTCGAGGTCCACGAAGTCCGCGAGCACGCGGCCTTCGGCCAGCCCCAGGGCGGTCTCGACCGAGTCGGTGAGGCGCTGCCGGATGCCGTCCTTGGCCACCAGACGGTCCACGACCACCTCGATGGTGTGCTTGTACTGCTTGCCCAGTTTGGGCGGGTCCGTCAGCTGGATCTGCTCGCCGTCCACCCGGGCCCGGGCGAAGCCCTTGGCGCCGAGTTCCTTGAACAGGTCCACGAACTCACCCTTGCGGCCGCGCACCACGGGCGCGAGCACCTGGAAGCGGGTGCCCTCGGGGAGCTCCAGCAGCTGGTCGACGATCTGCTGCGGGGTCTGACGGGTCACCTCTTCCCCACAGATCGGGCAGTGCGGGCGGCCCACACGCGCCCAGAGCAGACGCATGTAGTCGTAGATCTCGGTGATGGTGCCGACTGTGGACCGGGGGTTCTTGCTGGTCGACTTCTGGTCGATCGAGACCGCCGGCGACAGGCCCTCGATGAAGTCGACGTCGGGCTTGTCCACCTGGCCGAGGAACTGGCGCGCGTACGCGGACAGTGATTCCACGTAGCGGCGCTGGCCCTCGGCGAAGATCGTGTCGAAGGCGAGCGAGGACTTCCCGGAGCCGGAGAGGCCGGTGAAGACGATCATGGCGTCCCGGGGCAGATCCAGGTCCACATTGCGCAGATTGTGCTCGCGGGCGCCCTTCACCACCAGGCGCGACGAGGGGGCATGACCAGGCGAGCCGGCGCCGTTCAGGCGGGCCGCGCCATGGTTGTGGTTGAGCTGTTCAGGAGACAGGACTTGTTCACCGCTGACATGAGGCACCTAGCCATGCTAATCGAAAACCTGTTCGAATTTCCATGTCGGCCTCGTGTGGCAGGCTGGTGTCCACCTAGACCCCCTATTCGCGAAGAGGTCCTCCATGCGCATTCCCCCGCTGGTCCCGGCTCCGGAGTCCCTGGAACTCCTGTCCGGGCACCTGACCGTTCCCGCCCGGCTCGCCTTCGCCACGGATCTTCAGACCGACGATCCTGGCTGGGCCCTGCTGCGCCATCAGGCGGAGGACTGGCTGGGGGTCCGGCTGGACGATGCGGCTCCCGAGGACGCCTTGCTGTTCGTGAGCACCGACCCGTCCTTGGCTCCAGGGGCGTACCGGCTGGACATCGACGGGCTCATCCGCGTGGAAGCCGCAGGCCTGGACGGCGTGCGCCATGCCTGGCAGACACTCCGCCAGCTCAGCGGGCCCGAGGCCTTCGTGCCACAGGGGTCGGCACGCCGTCGTGCTGATGGACGCACCGTGCACTCGCTCCCCCGCCTGCGGGTGGCCGACGCGCCCCGTTTCGCGCATCGTGGTGTCCTCCTGGACGTGGCCCGCCACTTCATGCCCTTCAGCGAGCTCCTGCGGTTCATCGACCTGCTCGCCGCACACAAACTCAACGTGCTGCACCTCCACCTGAGTGACGATCAGGGGTGGCGGTTCGAGGTCAAGGCCTTCCCCCGGCTCACCGAGGTGGCCTCGTGGCGTCAGGACACCCCTGTCGCCTACGACACCCCCGCTCTGGAGCACGCTCTCATGGCCGGGCATCCGCACGGTGGCTTCTACACGCAGGCGCAGCTCCGTGAAGCGGTCGCCTACGCGGCGGAGCGGGGCATCACGATCGTCCCGGAGATCGACCTCCCCGGCCACAGTGTCGCCGCGATCGCCGCGTACCCGTTCCTCGGCGTCGGCTCACCCGATGTCGAGGTGAGCACCCGCTGGGGCGTCAGCGACTGCATCCTGGACCCCTCCGAACAGACCCTGGACTTCTACCGGACCGTGCTCGATGAGCTCGTCTCCGTCTTCCCGTCGCCCACCATCCATCTGGGTGGGGACGAGGTGCCGTACACGCGGTGGGAGGAATCACCGGAGATCGTCGCCCGTGCGCAGGATCTCGGGCTCGCTTCCGTCGCCTCCCTGCACGGCTGGTTCTTGGGCCGCCTCGCCGATCACCTGGCCGGCCACGGCCGCCAGACCGGCGTCTGGCACGAGGCGATCGGCGAGGCGCTGCCGCAGAGCGCGATCGTCAACGCCTGGCTGGGAGTGGACACGGTGGAGCTCAGCCTCGAACAGGGCCACCGCACGGTGATCTCGCAGCACGAGTTCACGTACCTGGACTACCGGGAAAGTGACCACCCCGATGAACCGAGTGCTTTCTGGCCGGTGCTGCCGCTCGAAAAGGTGCACGGCTTCGACCCCGTCCCGGACCGGATCGCCGCCCTCGAGCGCGACCACGGCGGCGTGGTGGCCGGCGTCCAGGCCCAGCTCTGGAGCGAGTACCTGGTGGACCAGAGGATCCGCGACTTCCATGCCTTCCCGCGCCTGTGCGCGTTCGCGGAGGTGGCGTGGTGCTCCCGCAAACCCGCCTTCGAGGATTTCCGCGCCCGGCTCACCGGGGATCCGGAGATCCCCGGTCATCTCGCGCGTCTGAAGGCGGCCGGGGTCGGCTTCCGTCCCCTGGAGGGACCCGAGCCGTGGCGTGCCCGGCCCGACGTGGCTCGCTTCCGTGCGGAGCATGCCCCCGCAGCGTCCGCCGCGCAGGGTACGACGCCGGGCGAGTGAGCCTCAGGCCTGGTCGCGGTAGGCCGCCGTCAGCAGGCGCACGGCTTCGGCAAGACTGACGCCGCTCGCGCGGGCCGCCTCGGCATAGGCCGAGGCGGCCTCGCCCAGGCTCTTCTGACGGTCGTCCCGGGGCAGGATGACGGTGCCGTTGCGGCCCCTCGTCTCCACGATCGCTGCCGCTTCCAGTTCCTTATAAGCGCGCGCAACGGTGTGCGGGGCGACGTCGAGTTCCGTGGCCAGCGCACGCACCGCGGGCAGCCGCTGGCCGGGCGGCAGGCCGCCGTCGTCCACCAGATGGACTATCCGCAGCCGCAGCTGTTCGAACAGCGGCACCGAGCTGTCGGTCCGGGGCCGCCACGAGCCGGGAAACGCACTCATGAGTCCGCCCCGTCCACGTCCTCCGCCGGACTTTTGCGGGCGACGGTGAACAGGCGTCGGAAGGGGAATACCGTGCCGTGCTGTGTGGCGGGGTAAGCCTCGTTGAGCATCACCGCATAATCCCGCTCGAATGCTTCGGCGTCGGAGGCGCTGAGTGCACCCAGGACGGGACGCAGGCCGGTGCCGCGCACCCACTCGAGCACCGGATCCGGGCCCTGCAGCAGCTGCTGGTAGCTGGTCTCCCAGGCGTCGGCCTGCCAGCCGGCGTCGAGCGCGATGGTCAGATAGTCGGCCGGTTCGAGCACCGCGTCCCGATGGCGGAGCACGCCGGCGAGCTTCACGGCCCAGGCCGTGGAGTCGGCCAGTTCGCGCATGAGCACATGGGACGGCGCGCCGAAGTTGCCCGGCACCTGGAACGCGAACCAGGACCCCTCCGCCATGGCGTCCAGCCAGACGGGGAGCAGCTGCTCATGCCCAGGCACCCACTGCAGTGCGGCGTTGGAGACCACGACGTCGGCGTCGCCGGGCATCCACGTCGCGATGTCACCCAGCTCGAACCGGAGGTTGGGGAACCGTTCGGCGTGGACGGCGGCGCGGTCCAGCATCGCCTGCGAGGAATCCACCCCGACCACCTGCGCCTCCGGCCAGCGCTCGGCGAGCGTCGCGGTCAGATTGCCGGGGCCACACCCCAGATCGACCACGAGCCGGGGCGACTCGGCGTGGATCCTCTGGGTGAGGTCGAAGAAGGGGCGGTCCCGGTAGTCGCCGAATTTCACGTACGTCGCGGGGTCCCATTCCACGGTCGGGTGCATCGCTTCTCCTTCGCCGAAGAGCCCGCCGGACCGGCGTGAGGCAACTCTCAGTGCGAGAGTACCCCACCCGTTGTGTGCTCAGTTGTTGCGGGTGTCGTACGCGAACACCCGCAACAACTGAGCACACAACGACGAGCGGGCTCCCCACCCTCGCTCCGCGTCGGGCGGGGCCCCTCGCCCGCTAGGCTGGGACGGTGAAGCTCCTTGACAGTCTCCCCTCCTCCGGCCGCCTGAACGATGACGATGTGTACACGGCCTTCGTCGAGTGGGTCGAATCCCGGGGGCTGTCCCTCTACCCCGCGCAGGACGAGGCGGCTCTGGAGCTGGCGGGCGGCGCGAACGTCATCCTGGCGACGCCGACGGGATCCGGGAAGTCGATGGTGGCCATCGCCGCGCATTTCTACGCGATGTCCCGCAGCGAACGCAGCTACTACACCGCCCCGATCAAGGCGCTGGTCTCGGAGAAGTTCTTCGCGCTCTGCGACATCTTCGGCGCGGAGAACGTCGGCATGGTCACGGGCGACTCCTCGGTGAACGCCGACGCGCCCATCATCTGCTGCACTGCGGAGATCCTGGCCAACGTCGCGCTCCGCGAAGGTTCAGAGGCCGAGCTCGGCGCCGTGATCATGGACGAGTTCCACTTCTACTCGGATCCCCAGCGCGGCTGGGCCTGGCAGGTCCCGCTCCTGGAGCTGCCGCAGGCGCAGTTCCTGCTCATGTCCGCCACCCTGGGCGACGTCACACGCTTCGAGAAGGGCCTGACCGACCTCACCGGGCGCGCCTCCGTGACCGTGAGCTCCGCCGAACGGCCCATCCCGCTGCACTTCTACTACGGCATGAAACCCATGGCCGAAACCCTGGAAGAGCTGCTGGAGACCCGGCAGGTCCCTGTCTACGTGGTGCACTTCAGCCAGCTGGAAGCCATCGAGCGCGCGCAGAGCCTCATGAGCGTCAACATGTGCACGCGCGAGGAGAAGGACAAGATCGCCGAGCTCATCGCGGGCTTCCGGTTCTCCGCGGGCTTCGGCAAGACCCTGAACCGTCTGGTCCGGCACGGGATCGGCGTGCATCACGCCGGTATGCTGCCCAAGTACCGCCGCTTGGTGGAGCAGCTCGCCCAGGCGGGTCTGCTCAAGGTCATCTGCGGCACGGACACGCTCGGCGTCGGCATCAACGTGCCCATCCGCACCGTCGTGCTCACCGCGCTCAGCAAGTTCGACGGCGTGCGCACCAGGCTCCTGAATGCGCGCGAGTTCCACCAGATCGCCGGCCGTGCGGGCCGTGCCGGCTTCGACACCGCCGGGACGGTGGTGGTCCAGGCGCCGGAGCACACGATCGAGAACGCCAAGGCGATGGCCAAGGCCGTGGCGAAGTTCGGCGACGATCAGAAGAAGCTCCGTCAGGTGGTCAAGAAGAAGCCGCCGGAGGGTTTCGTCTCGTGGGGCGAGCCGACCTTCCAGCGCCTCGTCGCTTCCGTCCCGGAGCCGCTCTCGTCCAGTTTCACCATCACCCACGCCATGCTGCTGAACCTGCTGGAACGGCCGGGCGACCCGTTCGCGGCCACGCGGCACCTGCTGGAGTCCAATCACGAGCCCCGCAGCCGTCAGCTGGAGCTGATGCGCAAATCGCTCGGCATCTACCGCGAGCTGCTGGCCGCCGACGTCGTCGAACGGATCCCGGAGGCCGAACGCGGACCGGACGGGCGCACCGTGCGGCTCACCGTCCACCTGCAGGACAACTTCGCGCTCAACCAGCCGCTCTCCCCCTTCGCGCTGGCCGCACTGGACCTCCTGGACCCGGAGTCGCCGTCGTACGCCCTGGATGTCGTCTCGGTGATCGAATCCACGCTCGACAAGCCGCGCCAGATCCTCGCCGCCCAGCTGAAGAAGGCGAAGACGGACGCCGTCGCGGCGATGAAGGCCGAGGGGCTCGAGTACGAGCAGCGGATGAAGGCACTCGAAGAGGTCAGCTACCCTCAGCCGCTGGCCGAGCTGCTGCTCGAGGCGTTCGACACGTACCGACGTGCGGCCCCCTGGGTGGGTGACTTCGAGCTGACCCCGAAGTCGGTGGTCCGTGACATGTACGAACGGGCCATGAGTTTCGGTGAATTCGTGCAGTACTACGGTCTCGCGCGCAGCGAGGGCATCGTGCTGCGGTATCTCAGTGATGCCATCAAGGCCCTGCGGCAGACGGTCCCCGCCGACGCCCTGCGGGAGGATCTGGAAGACCTGATCGCGTGGCTCGGCGAGCTGGTGCGACAGGTCGACTCCAGCCTCCTGGACGAGTGGGAGGAGCTGAGCAATCCCCACGACCACACCGAGGATCCGCTCCTGCCGCCCGCGCCGCCCCGGCTGACGGACAATGTCCGCGCGTTCCGGGTCATGGTCCGCAACGAGATGTTCCGGCGCGTGGAACTGTTCGCGGACGAGGACTCGCGCGCCCTGGCTGAGCTCGACGGCGACGCCGGCTGGCACTCCGACCGCTGGGAGGACGTGCTGGACGACTACTTCGACGAGCACGACGACATCAGCACGGGCGCCGACGCTCGCGGACCCCAGCTGCTTCTCATCACCGAGCGCCGTGACCGGTGGGACGTGCGCCAGATCTTCGCCGATCCGGCGGGGAACCATGACTGGGGCATCTCCGCGGTGGTGGACCTGGCGGCCTCGGACGAAGCGGGCAGCGCCGTGATCAAGGTCGTGGACGTGAACCGGCTCTGAGTGGTCCGGCCGCACGGCTAAGCTGAAATCCATGAGCCGCATCAGAGAAGCCACCCGTGCAGACGTCCGTGACATCCACCAGATGATCGTGGACCTGGCCGTTTACGAGAAGGAGCCGGACGCCGTCCGCAACACGCCGGAGGAGCTGGAGAAGCACCTCTTCGACGGCCACCCCGCCATCTACGCCGCGATCGCGGAGGACGACCTCGGCCGGACCCGCGGTTTCGCGCTCTGGTTCCTGAATTACTCCACGTGGGAAGGCGTCCACGGCATCTACCTGGAGGACCTTTACGTGAAGCCGGAGGCCCGGGGTGAGGGCCATGGCAAGGCACTGCTCACGCACCTGGCCTCGCTCGCGGTGGAACGCGGTTATGCCCGCGTGGAGTGGAGCGTCCTGGACTGGAATGAGCCGTCCATCCGGTTCTACCGCTCTCTCGGCGCCGTCCCCATGGACGGCTGGTCGACCTTCCGCCTCACGGGCGAGGCGCTGCAGGCCGTCGGGACCGGTGAGGGCGCGTCGGCGGTGACCGCATGACACCCGTCGCCGATCACCGCGAAGGCGAGGTCCACGAGTTCCGCGGTGTCCGGACCGCCGATCACTTCTTCACGGTGCCGCTGCGCCCGACGGAGCCCGAAGGCGAGACTCTGGAGGTCTTCGCCCGCGAGTACGGCCCGGCCGGTCTGAGCGACGACCAGCGGAGCGGACTTCCGTGGCTGCTGTTCTTCCAGGGCGGTCCCGGCTTCCCCGGCAACCGCTGGACGGCCCTGAGCGGCTGGGCCAAGGCGGCCACCGAGCACTTCCGCGTCCTCATGCTGGACCAGCGCGGCACGGGCCTCTCCTCTCCGGTGGAGGCGGCGACGCTCGCCGGCCGCGGCGACGCGGCCGCTCAGGCGGAGTACCTGACCCATTTCCGCCATGACTCCATCGTGGCCGACGCCGAGGCGATCCGTGAGGCGCTCGGCATCGAGCGCTGGAGCATCTTCGGCCAGAGCTTCGGCGGGTGGTGCTCCCTGGCGTACCTCTCGCTCGCTCCGGCAGCGCTCCGCGAGGTGCTCATCACCGGCGGCCTCGCACCCCTGCAGGGCTCACCGGACCGTGTCTACCGCGCGACCTACGCCCGGATGGAGGCACGCAACCGCGAGTACTTCGGCTGGTATCCGGAGGACCGCGCCCTGGTGAACAGGATCGCCGCGCATCTCCGCGAGATCCCCGAGTTCCTGCCTCGCGGTGACCGGCTCACGGTGGAGCGCTTCCAGATGCTCGGCATGTACCTGGGCGGCAACACCCGGGTCGACTCCCTGCACTACCTCCTGGAGAAGGCCTTCATCCAGACCCCCGACGGGGAACGGCTCTCCCAGTGGTTCCTGGCCCAGCTGCCGGCCTACCTGGACTTCGCCCCGAACCCGCTGTACGCGGTGATCCACGAGTCGATCTACGCCCAGGAGGCGGCGACGGACTGGTCCTCCTGGCGGGTGCTGCGGGAGTTCCCGCAGTTCTCCCCCGAAGCTGAAGACATCCTCCTCACGGGTGAGATGATCCAGCCCTGGCTGTTCGAACAGGACCCGACCCTGCGGCCCCTCACCGAGGTCGCCGAGATCGTGGCCGCCAAGCAGGACTGGCCGCGCGTCTTCGACCTGGACGTCCTCGCGACCAACACGGTCCCCGTGGCAGCCGCCGTCTACGCGGACGACGTCTTCGTGGACCGGGAGCTCTCCCTCGAGACGGCCGCCTCCGTCCGCGGGCTGAAGACCTGGGTCACGCCGGACTTCCACCATGACGGGATCGCCGACGACGGCGAGGCCATCTTCCGCCGCCTCCTCACCATGGCGCGAGGCGGGGACGTCGCGGACGCCTGACGCGGGCCTCCCCCGGACACGACGACGCCGGGCGGCAGCTTTCGCTGCCGCCCGGCGTCGTCGTTCAGTCAGGAGGCGTTCCCCCGGCAGTGTCAGCGCTGTTCGGGCGCCTTGCCGGGTTCCACCGGCTCACCGGCCTCGGCCTGTGCCACAGCCTGTGCCTCGGCTTCGCGACGGGCCACGACCTCCTGCTGGTGCGCCACGCGCTCGGCCGTGCGGCTGATCTGGTGCTCGGTCGCCTCACGGCCCTCGCGCTTCTTCGAGACCGCCAGGCTGGCGACCACGGCCAGGACGATGGTGCCGAGGATGAAGATCAACGAGAACGACGTGGGAATGTCCGGGGCCCACTCGATGTGCTGGCCGCCGTTGATGAACGGCAGTTCGTTCTCATGCATGGCGTGGAAGATCAGCTTGAAGCCGATGAAGGCCAGGATGATCGACAGCGCGTGCTTGAGGTAGATGAGCCGTTCCATGAGACCACCCAGCAGGAAGTACAGCTGGCGCAGACCCATGAGGGCGAAGATGTTGGCCGTGAACACGATGAACGGGCTCTTCGTCAGGCCGAAGATCGCGGGGATGGAATCCAGGGCGAAGATCAGGTCCGTCATGCCGAGGGTCAGGAACACCAGGAGCATCGGGGTGAAGAGACGCTTGCCGTTGATCTTGACGGTGGCCTTGCCGCCGTTGAACTCGTTGTGCATCGGGAGGATCTTGGAGAACCAGCGGACCAGCCGGTTGTCGCCGCCGTCCTCGTCGTCCTCGCTGTCGTCCTTGGCCTGGTTGTAGGCGGTCCAGAGGAGGAAGGCGCCGAAGATGTAGAACACCCAGGAGAACTGCTCGATGATCACGGCGCCCAGCAGAATGAAGATGCCACGCAGGACGAGCGCGATGATGATGCCCACCATGAGGGCTTCCTGCTGGTACTTCCGAGGCACCGAGAAGCGCGCCATGATGATGATGAAGACGAACAGGTTGTCGATGCTCAGGCTGTATTCGGTGACCCAGCCGGCCACGAACTGACTGCCGTACTCGGGGCCGGTGAACGCGAACATCAGTCCGGCGAACACGAGGGCGAGCGTCACGTAGAAGCCGACCCAGAGACCGGCCTCCTTCATGGAGGGTTCGTGGGGCCGCTTGAGGACCATCAGGAGATCGACGAGGAGGACGATGCCGAGGACCACGAAGGATCCGACCTCAAACCAGAGGGGAAGATCAGGCACGGGAGACCTTTCAGAGGGTATGAACCATTGCCATAAGTCTCTCCGGGCCTGACGAACAGGTCCTGCCCAGCCCGGCGAAGCGCCATTGCCTCACGTGTTGACGGACTGAGCACACGGGATACTCCCCTACTCGGGAATCATTCTATCCCACGAGGCGGTCCCGGCGGGACTGTCCCTTCACGGCCTGCCTACGCGTGACCTGCCGCCTGCATCTGGCGAAGCTCCTTCTTCAGATCGCCCACCTCGTCACGGAGGCGGGCGGCGAGCTCGAACTGCAGCTCGGCCGCAGCGGCGTGCATCTGTTCGGTCATCTGCTCGATCAGGCCCACCAGCTCCGTGGCGGGCGCGGCCGCCAGGCCGTCCCTGCGCACCGTGGCACTGGCCTTCTCCGCGGCCGCCTTGGAGCCCTTGCCGTTGCGCTTGGCCCCGGCCAGGAGTTCCTGGGTGTCCGCGTCCTCGCGGGCCAGCTGGTCCGTGATGTCCGCGATCTTCTTCCGCAGCGGCTGCGGATCGACGCCGTGCTCCTTGTTGTACGCCACCTGGATCTCACGACGGCGGTTGGTCTCCTCGATGGCCAGGGCCATCGAGTCCGTAATCCGGTCCGCGTACATGTGGACCTGGCCCGAGACATTTCGGGCCGCACGGCCGATGGTCTGGATCAGCGACGTGGAGGAGCGCAGGAAGCCTTCCTTGTCCGCATCGAGGATCGCGACCAGCGAGACCTCGGGAAGGTCAAGGCCTTCGCGGAGCAGGTTGATGCCGACCAGCACGTCGAAGACACCCAGACGCAGCTCCCGCAGCAGCTCCACACGGCGCAGCGTGTCCACATCCGAGTGGAGGTACTGGACCTTCACACCGTGGCTGAGCAGGTATTCGGTGAGATCCTCGGCCATGCGCTTGGTCAGGGTGGTCACCAGGACACGTTCGTCCTTGTCCACGCGCGTGCGGATCTCCCCCAGGAGATCGTCGATCTGGCCCTTGGTGGGTTTGACCACGATCTCCGGGTCCACCAGACCGGTCGGCCGGATGATCTGCTGCACCACGCCGTCGGACTTTCCGAGCTCGTATTTGCCGGGGGTGGCGGAGAGGTAGACGGTCTGCCCGACGCGCTCCAGGAACTCGTCCCATTTCAGCGGCCGGTTGTCCATGGCGGACGGCAGGCGGAAACCATGCTCCACGAGGGTCCGCTTCCGGCTCGCGTCGCCCTCGTACATGGCGCCGATCTGCGGCACCGTGACGTGTGATTCGTCGATCACGAGCAGGAAGTCGTCCGGGAAGTAGTCCAGGAGACAGTGCGGGGCCGAGCCGGCCTCGCGGCCGTCGATGTGGCGGGAGTAGTTCTCGATGCCGTTGCAGAAGCCCATCTGCTGCATCATCTCGAGGTCGTACGTGGTGCGCATGCGCAGACGCTGCGCCTCCACGAGCTTGTTCTGCGCTTCGAAGGTGGACAGCCGCGAGGCCAGCTCGTCTTCGATGGTCTTGATGGCGCGGGACATCCGCTCCGGACCCGCCACATAGTGCGACGCCGGGAAGACGTACATCTCGTCCTCTTCGCGGACGATCTCGCCGGTCACGGGATGCAGAGTGTAGATGTTCTCCACCTCGTCCCCGAAGAACTCGATCCGCAGGGCGAGCTCCTCGTACATGGGGATGATCTCGACGGTGTCGCCCCGCACCCGGAAGGTGCCGCGGTGGAAGTCGATGTCGTTGCGGGCGTACTGCATGGCGACGAACCGCCGGAGCAGGTCATCCCGGTTGATCTGCATGCCCTTGCGCAGGGTGACCATGCCGGCGATGTACTCCTCCGGCGTGCCCAGACCGTAGATGCAGGAGACCGTGGCCACCACGACCACGTCGCGGCGCGTCAGCAGCGCGTTCGTGGCGGAGTGCCGGAGCCGCTCCACCTCTTCGTTGATAGAGGAGTCCTTTTCGATGAAGGTGTCCGTCTGTGGGACGTAGGCTTCCGGCTGGTAGTAGTCGTAGTACGAGACGAAGTACTCGACGGCGTTGTTCGGCAGCAGCTCCCGGAACTCGTTGGCGAGCTGGGCGGCCAGCGTCTTGTTCTGCACCAGGACGAGCGTGGGGCGCTGGACCTGTTCGATCAGCCAGGCGGTGGTCGCGCTCTTGCCGGTGCCGGTAGCGCCGAGCAGCACGATGTCCTTCTCACCATTGGTGATGCGTTCCGTCAGCTCCGCGATGGCGGTGGGCTGATCCCCGGCGGGCTGGTATTCACTGACGACCTCGAAAGGCGCCACGACGCGGTTGATCTCCTGGGCGAGGCTCATAGAACAAATGTACTACTCGCCTACGACACTTTACGGGCCACGTTCTCCCAGAGCGCATCGACCTGTTCGAGCAGCTCCGCCAGGCTCCCCGTGTTCTCGAGGATGACGTCGGCGGCGGCGTTGCGTTCCTCCCGCCCGGCCTGCGCGGCGATGCGGGCGCTCGCCTCGTCCTCGGACATGCCGCGGAGCCCCACCATGCGGGCCACCCGGACATCATCGGGGGCGTCCACCACCACGACCAGGTCGAAATCCCCCTGCTGCCCGGTCTCCACCAGGAGAGGGATGTCCTGCACGACGACGGCGTCCGCCGGCGCCGCTGCCACGATCGCCGCCGCGGCGCTCCGGACGAGGGGGTGGACGATGCCGTTCAGCGTCCGGCGCCTGCCCTCGTCGGCGAAGACGATCGCGCCGAGGGCCGGCCGGTCGAGGGAGCCGTCCGGACGGATCACGCCGTCGCCGAAGGCCTCGCGGATCGCAGCCAGTCCCGGAGTGCCCGGCTCCACGACCTCGCGGGCCAGCGCGTCGGCGTCGACCACCACGGCTCCCAGCTCGGCGAGCCGCGCCGTCACCACCGATTTTCCCGAGGCGATCCCGCCGGTCAATCCGATTCTCAGCACAGCAACACCCTAGCGGCTGCGTCCGGGATCACCAGTGAGGACCGGCGCAGCCCGGAGCAACCGGCACAGACCGGCGCTGCCCGGCCCCGCCGCACGGCGCCCGACTACGATGGACTGGTGCCTGAAGCCGAAGACAGCCGCGCGACGCGGTACACGACGCTCGCCGCCGGGCCGGACTTCCGCCATGAGCTCGAGATCAAGCGGTCACGGTTCATCACGGTGCTCCGCCGCGTGGAGGACGAGGACGGGGCGCGTGCGCTGATCGCCGAACTCCGTCGTGAATTCCACGATGCCCGGCACCATTGCAGCGCCTTCATCCTCGGCCCCGACCGCATGACGCAGCGCTCCAGTGACGACGGCGAGCCGTCCGGCACAGCGGGCATCCCGATGCTGGAAGCCCTCAACCGCCGCGAGACCGCGAACGGAGTGGCCGACCTGAGCGACGTCTGCGCCGTCGTCGTGCGGTACTTCGGCGGAATCCTGCTGGGCGCGGGAGGGCTGGTGCGCGCCTACTCGGACTCCGTGTCCCAGGCCGCCGACCGCGCGCCGTGGGTGACACGCCAACGACTGCGCCTGGCGGATGTGCCGGTGGGCTTCGCCGACGCGGGCAAGCTCGAAAACGAGATCCGGTCCGCAGGGCTCCACGTCATCGGCACGGAGTACGGTGCCGGTCATGCCACCCTCAGGGTGGCCTTCGAGGACGATGCGACCACGCTGGACCGCGTGCAGCGGACCGTCCTCTCGCTCAGTGCAGGTGCTTATGACGCCCGTCCCGGCGGCACGGAATGGGTCGATCTGACGGCGTGACGGAGGGCTTCTACCCGACTTTTCTGAAGTGGATCTTTCAATAACCATTGAAAACCCTGGGAACGCCGACTAGAAACGAGGGAAGGCACTCGCCTGCAGCCGGCCCGTCCGGCCTCCACTCATCGAGAGGACCCTCACCCATGAGGTTGCACACTTTCCGCCGACCATTGCGTCCTGTCACCTGCGCCGTCGCGTCGCTCGGCTTGGTCCTGCTCGGCTCCGGGGTCTCCGCCCAGGCCACCGTGACCGAAGCCTCCACACCCGTCCCGGTGAATCCACCGGACGGCACCGTCATGAGCTACGTGGTCAACGCCGGACAGGCAAACCCCGGCCAGACCCGGAAGGTCGAGCAGGCCGTCACCGCCGCGGGCGGCGTCGTCGTCCAGAGCTGGCCGGAGATCGGCGTCGTCATCGCCCAGTCAGACCGTTCGGCGTTCCGCGACCGCGTCAAGGCGGCCGGCAAGAACGCCGTCCAGTCCGTCGGCGCGACGCGGACGGCCGAGGTGACCGACAAGGTCACCGGCCCCCAGGTCCCGTGGGGTCCCGGCGCCTCGGGCTGGAACAAGGGGAAGAACAAGCCCGTCAACGGTGACGAACCCACCACCCTGGTCCCCGCGGGCCCGGCAGATGCCATGGAATCCCAGCAGTGGGACATGGCCCAGATCAAGGCCGACCAGGCCAACAAGGTCACCGACGGCAACCGCAAGGTCCTGGTGGGCGTTCTCGATTCCGGCATCGATCCCACGCATCCGGACCTCGCCGCCAACATCTCCGTCCCGGACTCGGTCAATTGCACCGCCGGTGGACGCCCCGACCAGACCCCCGGCGGCTGGTACCCGACCACCTCCGACCACGGGACGCACGTGGCCGGCACGATCGCAGCCGCCCGCAACGGCGTGGGCATCGTCGGCGTCGCGCCGAATGTGCGCCTGGCCGCCGTCAAGGTCGTCAGTGACGCCGGGTTCATCTACCCGGAGTACGCCATCTGCGGGTTCATGTGGGCCGCGCAGCGCGGCATGGACGTCACCAACAACAGTTACTACATCGACCCGTTCGAGTTCTGGTGTGATGACCAGCCCGATCAGGCCGCCGTCCGCGAGTCCGTGGCACGTGCTGTGAACTGGTCCGTCAAGCGCGGCGTGGTGAGCTCGGCCGCCGCCGGAAACTCGAGCGTCGATTTCACCCTCAACACCCAGGATGACGGCAGCCCCAACGACGCCCCGGCGCCGACGCCGCGCACCATCAACCAGGGCTGCAAGGACATCCCGTCGCAGCTGCCCGGCGTCGTGACGGTGTCCTCGATCATGAAGACCGGACAGCTCTCCTACTTCTCCAACCGTGGACTCGGCGAGATCGACGTCGCCGCCCCGGGGTCGAGCATCCTGTCCACGATCCCGAAGGGCAAGTACGGCCTGAAGAGCGGCACCTCCATGGCGTCTCCTCACGTCGCCGGTGTGCTGGCGCTCATGAAGTCCGCACATCCGGAGCTGACTCCGGCCCAGATGGTGGCGAAGCTCCGCGCCGATGCCACCCCGACGCCGTGCTCGGCGCCGCAGGCCAACATCGGCCCGGCCTGCACGGGCACCACCGAGCTGAACAGCTACTACGGCTACGGCATCGTGAATGCCCTGAAGGCGGTGCAGTGACGGCCTCCGGCGGTCACTGACGACACGAGGCCCGGGACTCCGCCCCACCAGGCGAGGGTCCCGGGCCTCCCTTTTGCCGGCCCGAGGTGACAGGATGTGGCCATGGACATCACCATCCTGCAGCCCGAGGGCCTCGTGAAGAGCCCTGCCTTCAGTCATGTCGCCATCGTCCCGCCCGGAGCGACCACCATCTACGTCGGTGGTCAGAACGGGGTGGACGAGAGCGGCCGTGTCGTCTCCGACGACGCCGCGGAGCAGTCACTCCGCGCCCTCGGGAATGCCCGGCTCGCTCTGGAGGCGGCCGGAGCCGGGCTGAGCGACGTGATTCAGTGGACCGTGCTGATCCAGGCCGACGCCGATCTGCGCGCAGCCTACGGGGCGATCGCGCCGCTGCTCGCCCGGGACGGCGCCCCTCCCCTGGTCACGGCGGCGCTGGTCGCGGGGCTGGGCGTGCCGGGAGCCCTCATCGAGCTCAGCGCCGTCGCCGCCGTCGTGCGGTGAACACTGCGTGCTGAACGCTGTGCGCTAGGCGCCGAGCGCTGACCACTCAGCCGTTCGGCACGCCCTGGGTGAAGCGCGGCCCCGTGCCGTCCGTGTTCTCCCAGAGCACGGACACGTCGAGGGGCAGCGGCAGGCTCAAGGGCGTTCCGAAATCGCGGTGGTAGTCCGCGTCGTCACTGAGGACCACGACGGCGTCGCGGTTCAGCTCGGAGATCACCACGGCGATGGGCTCGGGGTGATCCTGCACCGCGAAGCTCCACCGACGGGCCAGGTAGGACAGCCCCAGCTCGGCGAGGCGTTCCTCGGCTTCGGTGTACTCGGCGGGCTCTCCGTGCGGACGTCCCAGGAGGTCGTAGGGCTGGAACTCCTCCCCCACCATGTCCAGATAACCGACGGTCTCGCCGTCGTCGGGCCGCGTCGCAGGGAACCAGCTTTCAGGAATCATGCTTCCCATTTTCCCTCGACTGCTCCATACGATGCGCGAATTCCCCGATTTCGGTGGATTTCGGCATCCTATGGAGCAGTCGATGAGTGTTTTGAGACAAGGTGAGTGGTTTTAGACAAGGAAGGCCGCCACGGTTTCCCGTGGCGGCCTTCCTCATGTGATCAGTTCACCGGAGTGAACGTCTCACGAGGCAATCAGTTGCCGGTCAGCTTCTCGCGCAGAGCGGCGAGAGCCTCGTCGGAAGCCAGGGTGCCGGACTCGGCAGCCGGGGCCTCGGAGGAGTAGCTGGTCGGTGCGGCGTCTGCAGAGCCGGTGGTGGCGGCTGCAGCGTCGTCGGCCAGGTGCTGAGCAACCTGCTTCTTGTGGGACTCCCAACGCGACTGGGCGTCAGCGTACTGCTGCTCCCAAGCGGCGCGCTGGGTCTCGTAGCCCTCAAGCCACTCGTTGGACTCCGGGTCGAAGCCCTCCGGGTACTTGTAGTTGCCCTCTTCGTCGTACTCGGCAGCCATGCCGTACAGCGCCGGGTCAAACTCGGTGCCTTCCGGATCCACGCCCTCGTTCGCCTGCTTGAGGGAGAGGGAGATGCGGCGACGCTCGAGATCGATGTCGATGACCTTGACGAACAGCTCGTCGCCCACGGACACGACCTGCTCGGCGAGGTCCACGTGGCGGACGGCCAGCTCGGAGATGTGCACCAGGCCCTCGATGCCGTCTTCGACGCGAACGAACGCACCGAACGGAACCAGCTTGGTGACCTTACCCGGAACGACCTGGCCCAGCGCGTGAGTGCGGGCGAAGGTCTGCCACGGATCTTCCTGGGTGGCCTTCAGCGACAGGGAGACACGCTCGCGGTCCAGCTCGACGAGCAGAACCTCGACGGTGACCTCCTGGCCGACCTCGACAACCTCGGACGGGTGGTCGATGTGCTTCCAGGACAGCTCGGAGACGTGCACGAGGCCGTCGACGCCACCCAGGTCCACGAAGGCACCGAAGTTGACGATGGAGGACACGACGCCCGTACGGACCTGGCCCTTCTCGAGCTTGTTGAGGAAGGTGGAGCGGACCTCGGACTGGGTCTGCTCGAGCCAGGCACGGCGGGACAGGACCACGTTGTTGCGGTTCTTGTCGAGCTCGATGATCTTGGCTTCGATCTGCTGACCGATGTACGGAGCCAGGTCGCGGACGCGACGCATCTCCACGAGGGATGCCGGGAGGAAGCCACGGAGGCCGATGTCCAGGATGAGACCACCCTTGACCACCTCGATGACGGTACCGGTGACGACACCGTCCTCTTCCTTGATCTTCTCGATGTCGCCCCAGGCACGCTCGTACTGCGCGCGCTTCTTGGAGAGGATGAGGCGGCCTTCCTTGTCCTCCTTGGTGAGAACGAGGGCTTCGACCTCATCGCCAACAGCGACGACGTCACCGGGGTCGACGTCGTGCTTGATGGAGAGTTCGCGGGAGGGGATGACACCTTCGGTCTTGTATCCGATGTCAAGAAGGACCTCATCGCGGTCGACCTTGACGACAGTGCCTTCGACGAGATCGCCATCGTTGAAGTACTTGATGGTGGCGTCGACGGCGGCGAGGAAATCCTCTTCGGACCCGATGTCGTTCACTGCGACGACGGGGGTACCGGACTTCTCGGTAGAGGTGATGGTCATGTAGTAGGGGCTCCGATGTGGATAGTTAGTCGGTCAGGCAGATCCGCCACGCTCAGGGCGCGGACACGAGGACCATCCTGATGTGTTGGATTGATTCGCGCGTACGCGTAACGCACGCCCTACTAGTTTACCGTCCCGCGGCAACGCCGGTCAAAGCCGCTTTCCCGAGCTCGAACACCGTGCTCAGATGCGCGAAGTGAAGACCCCGTCCCAGCATCCCGGGAAGGCCTGCCACATACCCCTCGCCCGTGCCTGACCTGGGCTGATTGAAGTGCGAGATCACGACGTCACCGGCCTTCACCTCCGCCAGCTGACCGGCGACCATCTCCGGCGTGAAGGTGGCGCCGCCGTCGGCGTTCACGGAGAAGTTGGCGGGCAGCAGACCGCAGCGCCGCACCATGGCGGCGGAGACCTCATCGTAGTGGGCCGTGCCCGGACGGAAGGCGAGCGGCGCGCGGCCGGTCAGCGCGGAGAGGCCTTCCTGATTGCCCATGACCTCGTCGTACGCCTCACCCAGATTCGCGGTCCCCGGGATCCCGTAGGCGCTGCGGCCGCTGACCGAGAGAGGACTGTGATGCACGCCGTGATTGGCGATCTCGAAGAGCGGATCCGTGGCGAGTTCCCGCAGGAGACCGGGATTCCGGCGGGCCCAGCGCAGATTGATGAAAAGGGTGGCCGGGACCTGGTGACGGCGGAGCGAGCGGATGAGTTTGCGGTCGAATCCGGAGCCGCCCGGGCCGCCGCATGCGTCGAATGTCAGCGCGACCGAACGGCTGCGGCTGCCCAGCGCCACGCCGGTGACGTCTAGGCCCCATTGCGTGGGGATCCGGCGTCCGAATTCAGCAAGGATCTCCCGGCGCGTCACCACGGGCAGGACGGACGGCGTGGGCCGAGGACGCGCGACGCCGGGTGCCGGCGTCGCCGCGGGTACGGCACCGGCGGCCCCACCCGCTGCGCCGCGCGGCGGAGTCTCGGGAGCGTCCCCCGGGTCGCAGGCCACGAGGCCGAGTCCGAGGGAGGCGGCGATGCCCAGGAACAGGGCACGACGACCGGGATCCGCAGGCCCGCCCCCGAGCCCTTCCCGGAGATGACGCGGGGAATACACCGCCTCAGTGTAGTCCGGGATTCCTGACGAATCGCTGTTAATCGGCACTTCCCCGAGGAGCCGCTCTTCTCAGAAGTGCGTGTGGCAGTGCACCGGTCGCTCGGGGGTCAGGAAGAGGCCCAGACGCTCCACCGCGCCCGGGACGTGTTCCTGGATCCGGCCGGCCTCCGCCAGCGTGGCCGCGGGGACCCCTCCGAGGTAGACCGAGCTCAGCTCCGCGACGCCCAGGGTGAGTTCCACGGTGGCGTCGTCCACGTCGTCGTCCCCGACCTCGGTGACGGTGGCGGTCCCGCCGACCACCACGACGCGGTACGTCCCGCTCACGAGATCCAGAGGGTCCTCCACCCGGAGCACCAGACTTCCGTCCAGCGGGTAGCGCTTCGCCTCCAGCGCGGCCTTGACGTCCAGGATCCGAAGCCACAGCATGTCCCGCGGCTCCTTGGCCTCCACGCAGCGCGGATCCTCAAGCGCCCACTCGAGCGCGTCCTGCGCCGGGGCAGACTCCACCTCGATGCGTTCCACGAGATCCAGGCTCGCCAGGAAGGCCCACAGCCCCAGATGGGCTTCCGGAGTGGCCGCCACGAAGTCGACGACGGTCATCGTGTAGGGCTCGGTGTTCCAGCCCTTGAAGCGGTAGGAGACGTAGCCGTCCGGGGTGCCGTCGGCGTCGTAGTGCAAAGCGGCCCGCAGGTCCTTGCTCTCCTCACCCTTCTCGTCCATGAAGCCGGAAGCGAGCATCGGGTAGAAGCGTGCACGGCCGATGGAACCCGGGGTCGCCGCGTGGAAGCGGTCGAAAATGCCCTCGGCGAGTTCCAGCAGATTGCGCGGATCGGTCAGTTCCACCCGGCCGGTCGAGGCCTTGCGGAGCCGGAAGCGCGAGGTGACGTCCACGGTCAGCGACCGTTCGTAGGTGGCCACGCCGAAGCCGAAGCGGCCGTAGATGCCGCCCTCGGAGGCGGTCAGCGCCGCGATGGCCAGGCCGTTCTCCTGGGCACGCCGCAGGTCCTCGGTCATGAGCCGGGTCAGCAGGCCCTTCCGCCGGTGGGTGGGCCGGACGGTGACCGCCGTGATGAGGTGCGCCGGGATCTCCTGGCCACGTCCCACGTTGAGGTTCTTGGTGAAGGTTCCGAAGGTCGCCACGGGCGATTCAGTGGCCAGACCGTACTCCGGCGTGGACTCCTGGTAAACGCCGGTGAAGACCCGGTTGTCGTGGCGGGCGTTGCGCAGGATCTTGGCGATCAGGTCGTCGCCCGGCATCGAGTCGTGGAATCCGAGCTTGACGGCTTTGCACCACTCGGCGAAGCGGGAGATCTGGTCTTCTGGAAGGGTGGCGGCGTCAAAGCTCTGGACAGTGTATTCCCCGGTCAACTGCGTCATGACCCGAGCCTATCGTGGACCCCGGCCGATTTCGAGGGATCCTGAAAGGAGCCTTTGACATGACGGGCGGCACCACCTGCAGACCGGCCCTGGCGCCTTGCTTCAGTCCCCCAGGAGGCTCTCCAGGGTGGCCCGGGCCAGCGGCGTCTCCTGGGAGTAGCGGGCGACGACCGCGCCCATGACGTCCTCCACCCGGAGATCCGGCGACAGATCCTGGACGCTCCCCGCCGTGGCGGGAGTCCACTCGAGTCCGAGCGCCGCATACGAGTCGGTCAGGACATCCCGCAACGGGCCGGAGTCCTCCACCACGATCACTGAGCTGAAAAGCCAGGCGCCCGACACCACGCGCTGCGCCGTGCCGATGAGCTTCACCTGGTGCGACGGGAACACCGGGTCGTCACCGTGCACGCTGAACTCCCCGGGGCAGTACTCCCCGGGGATCTCCCCGACGGCGGCCAGCACACCCAGGGACCGCAGGGACTCGGCGAGCAGTTCCCCGTAATGCGAGAACCGCGCTTTCGCTCCCGCGATCGCATCCGCCCGCGGCTCGATGTGATCGACCACGAGGCAACCGCGGTGATAGGCGGCGGCACGGCCACCCGCCTTGCGGATCAACGGTTCGAAGCCCCGGTCACGGCACGCCTGGGCTGCGGCGTCGAACCCCGGCAGTTTGGCGTCCCGCTGCCCGAAGGCCACCGTCGGCTCAGGCCGGTACAGGCGCAAGGTGGGGCCGATCAGTCCGTCCTGGGCGCGGCGGAGCAGACGGAGTGCCAGGTCCAGGTCCTCGGCCGGCCCGAGGGTGTGCTCCTGATGCACCACGGTCAGGGGCGCGACAGTCAGGGGCGCGACAGCGGCCGCGTGCCGACCGGTCATCCCACGGCCCGGATGGTGAGGATCTGCTCGGCCCTGCCGAACGGGCCATGGAGGTCATGCAGGACCGTGGAGGTCAGACCGATCCCGTCCGCGCCGAACGAGACAGAGTTGTCCAGGCCGAGCCAGGTGCCCGACGGCTGACGGTACAGATGGATCTGGAGGTCCGTGTTCGGCCAGGCGTAGCCACCGGGGCCGGGCTTCTCCCGGGCCGCGATGCCGTTGGTGGTGTCCACGAGCCCCATGAGACGCACCCACTCGGGCGTCTCCTGGCCTGCGACGAGAGGGTGCCGGGTCGAGACCCAGACACAGCCGTTGCCACGCCGGTGGTGTCGGGCCACGCGCACGTCGAGGGAGGCGATGTAGCCGCCCGGCCACAGCGAGGCGACGTCGAACGGGTCGCATTCCTCGAGCGACGGCATCGGTTCGTCCTCGACCGCGGCGATGGCCGAAGTGTCGGTCATGATCAGGCGCCAGGCGGAAGCGCGGATCGCCACGCGCTCCACACCCTTGGCATCGGGTGCCAGCAGTTCCGCCTGAACCAGCTCGATGGTCTTGCCGGGCCGGATCGTCTCGCACCGGATGGAGAACTCGCCACCCGGGATGAGACCGAGGATCTCAAAGGAGAGCCGGGCCATCCGCAACTCGGGCCGGGGATCATGCTGCGCCAGTTCGCGGACCATGAGCCCGCTGGCCGGAGCCATGTGCTGCTCGTGGGGATTCCAGGCGCCCTGCGCGTGGATCGTGGACTGGTATCGACCGTCGCCGAGCGGGACGTAGTAGGAGTCCCCTCCGGCCAGTTCGGGCAGGTTCACACCGCGTCCTTCCTCGCTGGAGCCCAGCGCGTGGAGGTGGGCTCGCCGAGGCGGTCAGGGCTTGACGTCGGCATCCACCGGGGTGACGGCCGCGCGCAGGCTGCGTCGCCGTCGTCGTACAAGTACCAACGCTACAACGGCCAGGACCACGAGCGCCGCTGCGACCCAGGCCCACGGCGAGCCCGCCATGAGACCCAGCCAGGTGTCGATCAGCGCCAGGATGGCGGTCGCGTATAGGAGGGCCCAGATGATGGAGCCCAGGGTGACGGCGGGAAGGTAGCGCTTGAGGGGCATGCGCCCCGCGCCGGCGGTGAAGTTCACCGCGGTCTGGATGCCGATCGTGAGGAAGGACACGACGACGGCGCCCGGCCCCCACTTCGCGATCCAGCGTTTCGCGGTGCCCGCCTCGGCTCCGCTCAGGCGATGCGCGAGCCTGGTCTTCTCCAGCCCGTTGACCGCGCCGCGCCCGATCCAGTACGTGGCGTTGGCGCGGCACATGACGATCACGAACAGCACCGGGAACGCCACGTGGAACGGGAGATTGAGGAGGAAGTCCATCCCCTCCAGTGTGACGCATCGGCCTCCACCGGGATGGTGACGGTGCGTCAGCAAACAGGATGGTTCCCCGGGGTCAGCCGAGCAGGAATGCCCTCATCTGCGGCACGAGCGCGGCCGGGTCCGAATTGTGGGTCTGGCCGGGGATGGCCAGCGCCTTGCCGTCGGGAACCGCGGCTGCGACGGCCTCGGCGGAGGTCTCGGCCCACTGCGGGCTGTCCCCTCCGTACAGCGACAGCACGGGCGCCTCGACGCCGGCGAGCTCCTCGATCGGCACCGAACTGTCACCGACGATCTGCAGATCGTACGTGACCGTGTGGCCTAGTGCTTCGAGCCCTGCCCAGAACGGCATCTGCCGCATCGCGGGATCCCAGGGGGCGCCGACGTGCCGGATGAAGTTCTCCACGGCGTCTCCGGGCCGCCCCGCGGCCGCCGCTTCGCGTTGCTGCTCCGCGAAGGCACGCCAATCGGTGGTCTGTTCGGTCAGGAACGGGGGTTCATAGGTCACGACGCGGTGCACCGGAAGTCCGGATGCCACCGTGAGGAGGCTCAGGATGGCGCCCGAGGAGTGTCCGTACACGGAAACCGGCCCGTCGAACTCCGCGGCGACGGCCTTCAGATCTTCGATCTCGCGTTCCGCGGACCACGGCTGGGTGTCCCCTGACTCGCCGCGTCCCCGCCGGTCGTAGCGGACCACGGTGAAGGCGTCCTCCAGGAGTGGGACGTAGCCCGCGGCGGAGTTCTTGTCGTTCAGGGCGCCGCCCACGATGAGGAGCGGGTGCCCGCTCCCCTGGGCTTCGTACGCGATCCGGGTGCCATCGGCTGAAGTGACGAAGGAGGTCATGTCACTTGTCTACCCGCATCGGGGTCCGATGTCACCCCCGGTCTCCACGCGTCATCCCTCCGTGCCGGGGGAAGAAAGCCGGACCCCGTACTGTTGTGGTCTGCAGAAACTCAGACACAGACCCGATCAAGCACAGCCCCGAGAGGAACCCGTGGACTTCACCCCCGAATCCGGCAGCATCACCATGTTCTCCACCGAATGGTGCGGCTACTGCAAGCGCCTGAAGAAGCAGCTCGACGCCCAGGGCATCGGCTACCAGGAGATCAACATCGAAGAGGTCCCGGGCACGGCTGAACTGGTGGAACAGCTCAACAGCGGCAACCGCACCGTCCCGACGGTGCTGTTCCCGGACGGCTCCGCCGCCACGAACCCGAGTGCGGCCGAGGTCAAGGAACGCCTCGGGGTCTGACAGCCCAGGTGCGCGGAGGGGACTCTGACAGCCCGGCATGACCAGGCTGTCAGAGCCCTTCAAGAAAGCTCCTCTACACTCCAGCCATGCGCTCCGAACCACCGAACCACTCCTGGCAGGCCGCGCGCACCGGACGGATCGAAGCCCAGCGGGGCCTTCCTCCCGAAGACCCGGGCGCCTACGGACACCCGGGATCGCCGGAGCCGCAGGGAGCCTGGGCCGAGGAGACTCCGCCGGCCCGCGGCCGCCGTCCGCGCCGCGACAAGCGGCCACGCGGCGTCGTCCCCGCCCCTGCCCCACGATCCCGGCCGGCCGGCAAGGATCAACAGCCGGAAGCATCGTTTCCGCCCCCGCTCGCCACGCCAAGCCGCCGCCGGAAGGTCCTGAAACGCGTCACGGTGAGTATCGCGGTGGTCCTGGTGGTGCAGTTCCTGTCGGTCCTCAGCTACAACTGGTTCACTCCGCCACGGACGTCGTACATGTTCCAGAGTGGCGAGCCGATCGTGTACCAGTACGTCTCGATCGACCACATCAGCCGCTTCGCCCTCGCCGCGACGATCGCCCACGAGGACGAACAGCTCGGCACCCGTGTCGGCGCCTTCACCTGGGAGGAACTGACCCAGCGGGCCGAGGCCTGGCAGAAGGGCGAGAAGGACCCGAGCGGGTCGACCATCCCCCAGCAATTAGTCAAGAACATCTACCTCTGGCCCAGCCAGGACCCCGTGCGCAAGACTCTTGAAGCCGGCCTCGCCACGGAGATGAGCCTGACGGTTCCGGCCAAGAGGGTCCTGGAGCTCTATTTGAACTACGCCCAGTTCGCTCCCAAGCTGTACGGGATCTGCGCCGCGAGCTGGTACTACTTCAACACCCCGCCCTGGGCGATGACCGAGCACCAGGCGGGCCAGCTCATGGGCGTCCTTCCATTGCCGGAACGGGTGCGCAGAGCTCCGGAGGGTGGCATCGACCTCGGCCCGAGCGCCGACCCGCTCGCCTGGGATCTCATCAACGGCGCGGCCAATGTCTGGGTCCCACGCCAGATCGAGGGCATGGGCGGCTGGCAAGCGACCGTGGCGACCGTCGGCATCACCGATCTGGCCAGCGACCACGCGGCGGACCGGAACTCGGGCGACTCCTGCTCCACGATGCCGGCTTCGGTGTCGAAGCGCATCGCCGAGGATGCCGCCGGGCGGTGACTCCCGGGGCCGATCAGCCCTGGATCAGTCCTGCTGCCCTTGTCAGTCCTGCTGCCCTTGAAGGACGTCGTGACCGGGACGGGGAGCCCGGAGCGAGATGAGGATCGCCGCGAGCGGGCCCAGCACCGGGAACATCAGCACCGCGAGGGCCAGCACCAGCCGATACGCCGGAGTGAGCGGCTTCCCGACCAGGAGCAGGATCCACGCCACGATCGCCAGCACCACGATGACGGCGCCGATGACCACGACACCCACTTCCCAGCCGGTGGGCACGAGCGGATTGGGTGACTCTTGCATGGGCCTGCCTTCTGTCGGGATGCGAGCAACCCCTTCAGCCTAACCGGGAGTGACCTCTCAGCCGTCCGCGGCTCGTGCCGCACCGCCCGCGATCCGGAACGACGGGCGGTACCCCCGAAGCCGGACCTGGAGCCGGAGCTGCCCCTGCCGTGCCAGGACCACCGAGACGACGGCCGCGGCCACGGCGGGCGCCACCCCGGAGACGAACAGCGAGACGTGAGGTCCGAAGCGCTCGGCGAGAGAACCCATCATCGGGCCGCCGAGTGCCTGGCCGCCCATGAGCACCACGAGGTAGAGGCTCATCACGCGGCCTCTGATGGCGGTGTTGGAACTCGTCTGCACGAGCTGGTTGGCGGCGGTCAGGAAGAGCAGCGAACAGAATCCGGAGCACACCATGAGGACGCAGAAGGCCACCAGTCCCGGCGCCAGGGAGGCGAGGCAAAGCATGACCCCGTAGGCGCCCGCGGCGAACACCGCGGATCGGACCTGGAGTCTGCGGCGCCGGGTCGACGTGACGGCGCCCAGGAGCGCACCCAGCGCGAGCATGGCGTTCAGCAGGCCGTAGCCTCCGGCGCCGACGTCGTACACCCGGTCCGCGAAGGCCGCGAGCTGGACCGGGAGGCTGAGGGCGAACAGCGACACGAAGGCCGCCATGAGCCAGGGCCACCGGATGGTCGGCTTGCGGAGCGCGTACTGGACCGCCTGGCGCACCATGCCCTTCTGGCGGGGCGCCGAAGCGGTGACGTGCAGTCGGTCGCGGTTCATGGCGGTAAGACTCAGCACGGTGCAGCAGCAGGCCAGCGCGTTCAGCGCGAACGCCCAGCCTGCGCCGACGGCGTTGAGCAGCACCCCGGCGAGGAACGGCCCGATCAGACCGCCGAGCTGGAACACGGTCGAGTTGACGCTGATGGCATTACGGAGGTGCTCGGGACCCACCAGTTCGTTGACGAACACCTGGCGGGCCGGCTGGTCGAGAACCGTCACGAGGCCAAGGATCAGCGCGATCAGATAGCAGTGCCACACTTCGATGCGGCCGCTGAGCGCCAGGAGGGCGAGACTCGCGGCCAGCAGCGCCGCCGCGCTCTGGGTCGCGATGAGAATCCGCCGCTTGGGAAGCCGGTCCGTCAGGGCGCCGCCCCACGGTCCCAGCAGGAGCGATGGCAGGAACTGCAGCGCCGCGGTCACACCGACCGCCGTCACAGAGCCGGACAGCTGGAGGACCAGCCAGTCCTGGGCGATACGTTGCATCCAGACCGCGATGACGGCCACGAAATGACCGGCGGTGAAGATCCTGAAATTGGGGATGGAGAGGGAGTTGAACGTCTGCCGCCACGGGAGCTTTTCGGCGACGACGGCGAGGGGCTGGGTTGCGGGGCTGGTCACGGAACTGGCTGGGTGCGGCGCGGTGGCCGGTGGGGGCGTCACGGAAGTCCTCGGTTCAGGTTCTCGGAGTGTGAGTCCACCGTAGGCTTGCGCGATTCCATTGCAGAAGAGAATTATGACTATAAGTGCCATTGCGTATCGCAATGACCTTGGATGCCTGGAAACACGGGGATCCTGCGTCCACAGAGTCCTGCCGGAAAGGCGCTCCCATGTTCGATCCTGTTCACCTCAGATCCTTCCTCGCCGTCGCCGAGACGCTCAACTTCACCCAGGCGGCGCAGCGGCTCGGCCTGGCCCAGCCCACCGTCAGCCAGCATGTGCAGAAGCTGGAGGCCGCGGCGAAGAGGTCCCTCATCGTGCGCGACACCCGGGAGGTGCGCCTCACCGACAACGGCGACGCGATGGCCGGCTTCGCCCGGACCATCCTGGCGGAGCAGGACGCCGCGGCCCGTTACTTCGCCGGCTCGGCCATGCGGGGGCGCCTGCGCTTCGGGGCGGCGGACGATCTGGCGAACACGAGTCTGCCCAGGATCCTGCGCGAGTTCCGGCAGCTGTATCCGGAGATCAACCTGGAGCTCACGGTCGGACAGAGTGACCAGCTGCACCGGCGTCTCAAGGCCGGCCAGCTGGACCTCGTGTTCGTCAAATGGGTGGCGGGAGCCGCCGAGGGCGAAGTGGCCCGGCACGACTCCTTCGCCTGGGTCGGCCTGGGACAGACCGTGCTGCCCGACGACTCCCCCGTGCCGTTGGTCGCCTACCCGGCGCCGAGCCTGAGCCGGAGACTGGCCATCGACGCCCTGGAATCGCAGGGGCGACGCTGGAAGGTGACATGTTCCACCCGGCAGATCGCCGGTGTGCTGGCCGCCGTCCGGGCCGGGCTCGGCGTCGCGGTCATGCCCTCGACGCTCATCCCCGAGGACCTGACGGTCATCACACGGCGCTTCGATCTCCCGCCCGTGGGGGATGTGGATTTCACCCTGATCCGGAATCCTTCGGCGAACACCGACGTGAGTGACGCCCTCATCCGCGCGATCGTGGGGCGCGGACTCAAGTGGTGAGGCAGGGTGGAGAATCCGGCTCAGTACCAGTTGTTGGAGACTTCGTGCGCCCAGGCTCCGCACGGTGAGCCATAGCGGTCCCGGATGTAACCGAGGCCCCATTCGATCTGTGTGCGGTAGTTCGTGAGCCAGTCGCTGCCAGAGCTGGCGTACTTGCCGGCCGGGAGCGCCTGCGCGATGCCGTAGGCGCCGGAAGACGCATTGGTCGCCGTCGTGAGCCAGCTCGACTCCTGCGTCCACAGCAGTTGCAGGCACTGGAACTGGTCCTGTCCCCAGCCGTAAGATCCCAACCGGCCCGCAGCATAGGACTGGGCTCCGGCGGGGTCGTTGACGGCTCCCCCGGGGTCGGGCGGCACGACGACGGGCGGCTGAGGCGCCGGGTCAGGTGCGCTGGGCGCCGGACTGCTCGCAGAACCTGCCTGAGTTGCGTTGGCCGCGGCCAGCTCCCGCTCGCGTTCCTGTTCCGCAGCCGCTGCAGCCGCTGCGGCCTGTTCCCGGGCACGCTGCTCGGCGGCGGCGCGCTTGGCTGCCTGCGCCGCTTCGTACGCGGCAAGAGCCTCCTGACCCTGCTGATACCGCGCTTCGACGGAAGCCGTGGTCCCCTTCAGCGAGGCGAGCTGCGCCGTGAGTTCCTGGCCGTGCTGCTTCTGCTGGGCGAGCTGAGTGTCCATGGCGGTCTTCGCGGCCTGGGCGGCATCGAGCTTGCGCTGGGCATCATCCGCCAGACGCTGCCGCTCAGCCTCGGCGCGCTGCTCCTGGTCGCTGAGGGACCGCACCGTGTTCTCTGCGGCGGACGACTTCGCGAGCAAAGCGGAGGCCCGGCCCGTCACCACCTCCAGCACGCTGAGTCCTTGCAGACGATCCGGCTGGATGGACTGGAGATCCGGGATGCCCGGGAGGTCCAGGCTGCCGCTCTTGTAGGCCTGCACGGCCAAGGAGCCGTACTCCTTCCGGTACCGCGCGGCTTCCGCGGTGGCCTGGCGGAGCTGCGCCGACAGCCCGTCCGCCTTCGCCTTCGCGACGCCGAGGGCCGCATCGGCCACGGCATACTCTCCCGACGCGACGACGGCGGCGTTGCCCCGCTTCTCCGCTTCGGTCTCCAATTGCCCCAGCAAGCCTTTGATCCTGGTGATCTCGGCGGCCTTCGCGCCTTCGCTCTGCTTGGCTTGCTGAACGTCGCTCCACGAGGGGTAACCACTCGGCGGGGTGTCGTCGTCCGCCACGGCTCCGGGCAGCAGGCCGCTGCAGAGCAGCGTCACGGTGAGTGCCGCGGCGAGCGTCGGGGCTGCGGCACGGCGGGCAAAGCTCGACATACTGCCAGAGATTACCGGCCCGCCGGCGTCTTTCCGCGGAGCCGACGGGTCTCTTCCGAGGATTCACAGGGTAATCGCAGAAACCCTCAGGCGATCAGAGCCCTCCGAGGAGCGTGTGCAGGAAGTCCTCGCCGACGACGGGGATGCCGTAATCCCTCGCTCGCCTGGCTTTGAGGGACAGGCTGTCCGGGTCCGCGGCGATCACGAGTGCGACGGCCCGAGTGACAGTGGGGTGGACCGGATACCCGGCCGCTCCGAGGCGTTCGGTGATCTCGTGACGAGGACTGGCCATCTGTCCCGTGAGGACGAGCCGCTGGCCCGGGATGACGGGAACCGTGGGAGCGGGCCCCGTTCCAGGTGGCGTGGGGGCCGGTTCCTGGAGCAGTGCGTCGATGTGCTCGCCCGGGACGCCGAGCCGGGACGCCTCCGCATACAACCCGGACACACTCTCCGGGGAAAGCATGCCATCGGTCCAGGCCGCCGCGAGTCGGCGACGGAGACTCTCCAGCTGGTCGCTGCCGGCGCGGGACAGCCCAAGGTGTCCCGCACGGGCCGGAACGGACCAGGTGGTGTCTGCCGACCGTTCGAGCGCCGCCGCCCAGCCCGGGTCCTCCGGCGCCATGCTCAGGTAGGCGCTCAGCACATGCGCGGTGGCTTCGGCGTCGGCACCCGCGGTGTGTGCGTCCTCCAGCAGCAGGCCGAAGGCGTTGCAGCAGTCCTGGAGCGACCGGCCCGCACCCGGCAGGAACGTCCGGGCCAGGCGCATGGTGCAGACGACGTCCTCCGCCATCACGGGGAACTCCTCGCCCGCACGGAGGAACTCCGCGGTCAGGAAGCGGTGGTCGAACCGGGCGTTATGCGCGACGAAAGCCCGCCCTTCCAGCCGGCGCATGACCTCCGGCAGGACATCGGCGAAAAGCGGTGCGTCGCGCACCTGCTCGGCGCGGATCCCGTGGATGCGCTGCGGGCCGAGGTCGCGCTGCGGGTTGACGAGAGTCTCCCAGCGGTCGCGGACGGTGCCGTCGGGGTCGACGTGGACGACGCCGATCTCGGCCACGCGGTCCCTTCCGGGGACCAGGCCGGTGGTCTCGACGTCGACCACGGCGAAACCCGCGCTCACTGGGCCGGCCTCAGGGGGTCAGCCTGCGGCAGGAAGCTCGGTGTCGGCGGCGAGTTCACGCACCAGGGCCTCACGCTCCGCGGCGCCGCCGTTCTGCAGGGCGCGGCCAGCGTCGCTCACGGTGGCCTTCTTGCCCGTGACCTCGAGGTATCCGAGGTCGCGCAGGCTCAGCCACAGGGTGTTCAGGTGCTCCAGCTCGGCCATGGACCGGACGACCTGCGGCAGTCGGCCGTCGGCGTCGGCCCTGGCCGCCACCTCATCCTCGGAGAGACGCTTCTGGGAACCGACCGCGTGCACGCCGACGGCCGCGGCGGCGCCCGCGATGTCCGCCAGACGCAGAGATCCGGTGGCCGTCAGCTCTTTGCCATCGCCGAGCCACTCCAGGAGGGCGACGGCGTGGTGGATGTCGTCAGCGGAAGCGTCGGACGTGTCGGACGTGCCGGCGGCGCCAGTCTCGACGGGCGCGACCGCTTCCTCCGGCGTGTCCTCATCCTGGCTGAGGACGAAGTTCTCGAGGAGCACCTCGAGGTCCTCGGCGGTGCCCGTCCACGAACCCGTGGCGTCGAGGAATCCGAGGTACACCTGAAGGTCGTCCGTCATGACCTGGAAGACCCGGCTCTCCCCCGCCTCGCTCATCGCCTGGAGCTGGGCCATGGCCTGCAGGAAGACGTCGGCGTCGAACGCGGTGGCGGACACCGGGGCGCCGCTGGCGCCGTACAGCCACAGGAACTGCTTGACCGACTGGAGCACCTGCAGCGCCTCGGCACCCGTGTTCCCGTCCGTCTCCTCGTACCAGCGCACGAAGGCGAGAGCCTGGGTGTCGACGGCGCGATCGGCGTTCTTGTACAGGGCTTCGCTCTGCTTGAGGGCTGCCGCCTGCTTCTTATCCTGACGCGGCTTCTTCCGGTTCCGGCTCATGGTCCTCCGTTGTCGTTCAGCTACTGACCCCGGCTCCGGGCACGCGTGAGCTCACGCGGCATGTCCGGGGAAGCTTCCATGATAGTGCCAGCCGCGCTCGACGGGCCCGAGGAACCGCGTCGGATGACGGTAATGTGCCACGCGTCACCCCACCGCCGGATGCCCCAGATCGGCCACCGCGAGGAGGACCCGTTCGGGGTGCTCCGCGATCCGATTGAGCACGTAGAGCCACCATTCGGGCCCGTAGACGATGTACTCCCGGGTGGCGAAACCGTCGGCGTGCAACGCGTCGAGCAGCTCCGTTCCGAGCCCCTGCAGCATCTCGAACTCGACGTGGTCCTCCCGGAGCGTGTCGCCGTGCCGAGTGCGAAGTTCTTCGACCAGTGCGGCGTCGTGGGTGGCGAGGTTGACCCGGTGCCCGCTCGTGAGCAGCCGCTCCGCGAACCGGTGATAGGCCGCGATCATGGGCTCGGAATCCCGCGGATACGCCACCGATGAGGGTTCGAGGAAGGCGCCCTTCACCAGACGCACCGGCCCGGACCAGCGCAGCACGCGTTCGAGGTCCTCCGGCGTGCGGTGCAGCCCGGCCTGGAGCGTGATTCCGGTCTCCGGGAAGTCCGAGGAGAGCCGCTCCCAGAGATCGAGCACCAGGTCGGTGCGGTCAGAACCCTCGGCCGAGATCATCACGGAGGCGCCGGCGTCGCGGGCCGCCTGGGCGACCCGCGACGCGTTCGCGAGGCCCAGCTCCGGCGAGACGAGCGATCCGAGGTGGGAGAGATCGAAGGAGATCGTGGGGGCCGGGACCGGAAACGGGGACCCGGGCCGGCCGAGCCGCTGTGCCAGTTCCACGAACGCCTCGGTCTCCTGTGAGGCGACCGCCGCGTCCCGCACGGATTCGCCCACGCATTCGATGCTGCCCCGGTGCCCACGACGTGACGCCGACTTGAGGACCGTCAGCGCGCCGTCGACGTCGGCCCCTGCCGTATAGCGTGCGGCGACACGTCCGGCGACGACCGCGAGCGCAGGGTCGGCCATGGTTCTGGCTTTCAGGTCCTCATCGAGGGCCCAGCGGCGGAGCGTGTCGGAGACGGTGTGAAGCGTTGCAGCGGTGATGTCCATCCGGACAGTCTGCTGCGGATGCGCCTCGCCGTCTTGTACGAAGTTGCGTCAGCCCTGGTAGGTGCCGGGCGTTGCCGCGACGTGAGACCGGAACACCCGGTGGAAGTGGCTCTGGTCGGTGAAGCCGAGCGCGTATGCGGTCTCTGCGGGCGACCGACCCTCGCGCAGCAGGGCGCGCGCTTCGATCACTCGGTCGTTCTGACGCCAGGCGATGGGAGGGAGTCCCGTAGCGTCCTTCACGGCGCGGATGAGCTGGTACTTGTCCATACCGAGCAGTCCGGCGAGTTCGTCGAGGCTGGGGGTGGCCGCATCACTCCGGAGCCGGTCCAGGACGGGCGCCAATGAGGGATCCGCGGAGGGCTCCGGACTGGGCGCGCCCCGGTACAACGGAGCGAGGTCCAGGCAGGCGGCGAGGGCCTCCACGAGCAGGGCCTGCACCGCGGCCGGCTCCTCTCCACGGAACAGTTCGTCATTGAGGCGGCTGAAGACGCCGTGCAGGCCGGGTTCACGGAATACTGCGACGCCGTCGAGCAGTCGCGTGGCGCCGTCCGGCAGGAGGCTGGTGATCCAGTCCTGGTCGGCGTGGATCATCTGGTAGGTCCACAGGCCGCTCTGCCGGTTGCAGGAATGCACGGTGTGCGCGGGGATCAGCAGCACGTCCCCCGGCTCCAGCTCACAGCGTGTGTCACCGCTCCCGGCGAACACCGCCTGTCCTGCATCGATGAGTCCGATGGAGAAGCGGTCGTGGGTATGGGGCCGGTAGCAGGACACGGCCTGGCAGGAGCGCCGCGATTCCAGCTGGGGCATGTCGCGGCTGCGCCAGAATTCGGTCATGTCACTGACGGTACCGTGTCCCGCGCTCAGGCTCCCTTCCGGGTCTCCGTCTTCTTGGCCTTCGCGGCTTTCTTGGCCGGAGCCTTTTTGCCGGTGCCCGCGGGCTTCCTGCCCGTGCCGCTCTTCGCGGTCTCCCCCTTGCCAGCCCCGCCCTTCTTCCGTGCCCGCGAGCGCTCGACGCTCTGCTTGAGAGCCTCCATCAGATCGATGACCTGGCCTCCACCCGATTCCTCCCGTCCGAAGGTCTCCTCCGTGTCGAGCGAGTCGCCGGCACGCCGCTTCGCCTCGATCAGGGTCCGCAACTGTTCCTGGTAGTCGTCGTGGAAGGCGGAGGGGTCGAAGTCCTCGGAGAAACTCTCGACGAGGGCCGCGGAGAGCTGCATCTCCTTGGCACTGATGCGGGTCTTCTCGTCCAACGCAGGGAACTCGGGTTCACGGATCTCGTCCGGCCACAGCAGGGTCTGCAGGAGCAGAGCGTCCCCCCTGACGCGGAGAGCCGCCAGCCGGGTCTTCTGGCGCAGGGCGAAATGCACGACCGCGGTCCGGTCCGTCTTCTCCAGGGTGCGGCGCAGCAGCACGTAGGCCTTGGCGTTCTTCCCCGCGGGCTCCAGGTAGTAGCTGCGGTCGAAGAGCAAGGGGTCGAGCTGATCACTGGGGACGAACTCCACCACGGTGATGTCGCGATCGTGCTCCTGCGGGATGGACTCCAGGTCCTTCTTCGTCAGGACGATCGTCTGCTCGTCGTCCGCATAGGCCTTGTCGATGTCCTCGTACTCGACCACCTTGCCGCACACCTCGCAACGGCGCTGATAGCGGATGCGCCCGCCGTCGGCGTCGTGCACCTGGTGAAGATCGACGTCGTGGTCCTCCGTCGCGCTGTACAGCTTGACCGGGACGTTCACGAGGCCGAAGGTGATGGCTCCGCTCCAGATCGCTCTCATCCTTACAGTAGAGACCCCGCAAACGTCAACGGTCTACCTCTTGCGTGGGGACCGGGCCATGATGTAGTCATGGCACAGCGCGACGGCGAGGTGCGGCTCGGCGGGCACCGTATCCGGGTGACGAAGCTGGACAAGGTGCTCTACCCCGAGACCGGCACCACCAAAGAAGACGTGATCGCGTACTACTCCGCGATCGCGAAGACGATGATCCCCCACTGCCGGGAGCGGCCGGCCACGCGGAAGCGATGGCCCGATGGCGTGGGCCCGGACGGGAGCGGGGCGTTCTTCCAGAAGGACCTCGGCGATTCCTACCCGGACTGGGTGCACACCGGCGAGATCCAGCACAAGGATCACCTCAACACGTACCCGCTCGTGGATGACGCGGCGACGCTCGTGTGGCTCGCCCAGCTGGCCTCGCTGGAGATCCACGTGCCCCAATGGCGTTTCACCGCCGAGGGGAAGCCGGGTTCCCCGGATCGCCTGGTGTTCGACCTGGATCCCGGGGACGGCGTCGAACTGACTCAGGTCGCCCAGGTGGCGTTCCTGGTCCGCGATCTGTTGCGGGACATGGGGCTTGAATCCATCCCTGTGACGAGTGGCAGTTCCGGCATCCACCTCTACGCCGCACTCAATGGCGAGCTGAGTTCCGACGATGCGTCCGCCGTCGCCCACGAACTGGCGCGTTCCCTGGAGGCGGACCATCCCGAGACGATCACCAGTTCGATGAAACGCGCGCTTCGCCCCGGAAAGGTCTTCCTCGACTGGAGCCAGAACAACGCTGCGAAGACCACGGTGGCCCCGTACTCATTGCGCGGGCGGGCCCGCCCCATGGTGGCGGCGCCGCGCACCTGGCGTGAGCTCGCCTCTCCCCATCTGCGCCATCTGGAATTCCACGAGGTCCTGCAGCGCGTGGAGAAGCGCGGCGATCCGCTGGCGGCTTTACTCCGTGCGGGCGCGGGCAGCGGCGCCGGCAAGGGTGCGGGTGCGGCGCCCGACCGATTGACCGAGTACCGAGCCAAGCGCGACGCCGGCCGGACCCCGGAACCGGTCCCGGCCCCGGGTGACAGCGATGACGATGCGGAGGGCGACCAACGGCGCTTCGTGATCCAGCGCCACCAGGCACGCCGCCTCCACTACGACTTCCGCCTGGAGCATGACGGGGTGCTCGTGAGCTGGGCCCTGCCGAAAGGCGTGCCCGACGACGGCGCCGTCAACCACCTCGCCGTCCCCACCGAGGATCACCCCCTGTCCTACCGGACTTTTGCGGGCACGATCCCCCGGGGCGAGTACGGGGCGGGCACGGTGGAGATCTGGGACAACGGCCACTACGACCTGGAGAAATGGCGCGACGACGAGGTCATCGTCACGCTGCACGGCAGCCCCGGCGGCGGGCTCGGTGGCCCTCGTCGGGTCGCGCTGTTCCGGGCCGGCGAGTCGGGCGGCAAGCCCCGCTGGATGATCCACCGCATGGAGCTCGAGGACGAGGACCAGCCGGCGCCACCGGAGTTCACCCCCTCCGGCGCCTCCGATCCCGCGGACTTCACCCCGATGCTGGCCGAGAGCGCACCGCTCGCCTCGCTCCCCCACCTCGACCCCGGCGAGTGGGCGTTCGAGATGAAGTGGGACGGGATCCGGGCGCTCGCCGTCGTCAAGGACGGGAGACTGCGCCTGGTCAGCCGCTCGGGTGGCGACCTGACCGCCTCCTATCCCGAGCTGCACGGTCTCCCGAACCTGATCAACGCCGAGCAGGCCGTGCTCGACGGGGAGATCGTCGCCCTTGCCGACGGCGTTCCAAGCTTCTCGAAGCTCCAGCAGCGGTTCGGGCTGACTGAGCCGGGCCAAGTCGCACGCGCTCGCCAGGCCGCACCGGCCGCCTACTTCCTGTTCGATGTTCTCCAGCTCAACGGCCGTGACTGCCGCTCGCTGGGCTATGAGCAGCGCCGTGAGCTCCTCACCGCGGTGATCGGGCCGCCCTCGGACGGGCCGTTCGCCGTGCCGGACGTCTTTGATGGCTCGGGCGAGCAGGCGCTGGACGCCGCGGGTGAACTGAGCCTGGAAGGAGTGGTCGCCAAACGCCGCGACAGCGCGTACCGCTCCGGCTCGCGCTCGCAGGACTGGCGGAAGTACCCGCTGCTGGACACGGCAGAGGTGTACGTCATGGGCTGGCGGGAGAGCGACGCCGAGCCGCGCGGTTTCGCGTCACTGCTTCTTGCCGAGCGGCGGGATGGCACGCTGCAGTACGCCGGGCGGGTCGGCACGGGGTTCTCGACGCGGGAACGCCGGGAGATCCGGGAGCGGCTGGAAGGGCAGGAGCGACCTGATGCGGCGGTGGAGGTCCCGGCGGAGATCCGGCGTGGAGCACATTGGGTCGACCCCGACGCGCTCGCAGAGATCGAATCGCGGGGACGCACTGGTGACGGGATCCTCCGGCAGCCGGTCTGGCGTGGCTGGCGGCCGGACAAGGGGTGAGGTGCATGCGCAGAAGGGCATGACCCATCAGAACGGTGGCGGGTCCTGACCCGTCATCTTGGGATCCTTCGTCCGCGTCGCCGGGGCCGGAGGATCGTCACGATGGATGCAACCCGTGGGGCTGGTCCACTCGAGGACCCCTCTCCCCAGTTGCCGGACAGTCCAGCGGGAGTGATGTTTCAGCACGTGGTGCCTCCGGCAGAGCCCGGCGAGATTGACGGAACTCGTCGTACCGCCGTGCGCCGCATCCTCGGTGTGGTCGAGGTCCAGCGACGCGGCGCGGATCCCACAGCCGGGAAAGCGACATCGGGCGTCCCGGGCCACGAGGTACCTGCGCAGGTCGGCGTTCGGACGGTACCGGTCAACGGCCAGGACCGCACCGGACAGCGGGTCGGTCAGCACTCGGTTCCAGGCGGGCTCCGCGGAGGCCAGGCAGCGAGCAGTCTCCGGGTCAAGGACGAAACGCCCGTTGAGTTCCGCGGCCACGCCATGATGTCCAGCACCGCCGTGTGAGGCCACCGGGCTGTGAGACCAGACACGACTGTCACTCCCCGAGCCGAGGCCGTGGGCTGGAATCGTGCGCCGCTCAGAAACTCTCCATGATCCGCCAGACTCCTCCGAGGACCGAAGCATCTCCACGGGAATCGTCACATCGACGCGGGCACGGATCGCCGCGAGGTGTCCCTCCGGGTCCGCCATGCTCTGAGGCGCACCGGTCAGCAGCATGTCGGCCAGCAGATCGGCCCGGAGCTGGTCCAGGGTGCACACATCGCCGGGGCTGCTGCCAGGCGTTACTGGCGCCTGCGCGGACACGTGCGCACCCTGAGCACCGGAGTCTCGGCAATGAGCCGTATAGTCCCGCGCCATATCCGTCAAACGGCCGTGAATCCCGTGAGCCACCGCGGCAGGCAGAACCGCCGTCAGCTCCGCCATCCCATCGGGCAGGGGCGACACCCAGACGCGTCGTTCGGCTCGAGCCCGCTCGAAACGGAGAGCGAGAGCTTCCGGCCGGACCCTTTCCGCTTCCCGGACCGCGAACCGCCTCAGCCGTTGCGGCACCGAGTTCTCAGGGTGGGCGACCACGCGGGCCTCATACCGGGCGCGCACGTCGTCATCGTCCAGGTCAGCGGCAACGTCCCGGATCACCCGGGTGTGGGCGAGGCTGATCCGTCCCTCGCTGAATGCACGCAGCGTTTCGGGGAATCGCACCACGAGATCCGCGGCCTCCGCCATCTGCCGTTGAATGGTCCGGTCACTCGTACGGGTCGCTGTCCCGATCTCGGCCGCCACGGAGCGCTCGGCGAGCTCTGCCGCCCGCGCGTCCCAGGTGAGCGGGTCGAAGCCGGCCGGCACGCCGTCGTCGTCGGACGTCAGGGAAGGCGCCAGGCCGGCTGCGAGGGCGAGCAGCATCTCGCGGCTCGCCTGCATCTGGGCGATGACGCGGTCCGCCGCGACGATCGCCTCGGTCAGGGCACCGAGCGCATCCCAGGGATCCGTCACGGCCGCCGAGTCCGGAGGACCGAGAGGTTGAGCTCCAAGAAGCTGAGCACTGACTTCCATGACCCCATTCTTCGGCAGGGGTCTGACATTTATTTCTGCATTCGGCGAGTATTCAAGCCGGCCGCGATCAGCCCTGGAGCGTGGCCAGGTCCGCGGGTTCGCCGGTCCAGGTGCCGGTGTCCTCCAGGAAGTCGAGGTAGGAGTGCATGGCGGCCCCCAGGAAGTCACTGAGGTCTTGTTTGCCGTCGACGCTTTCGGCCAGGACGTCATAGGCGGCGACGAACCCGTCGGGTGTGAACCCCGTGGCGGAGACGACGCCGGTCCCCTCGGCATGCGCGAACACGAAGTCCTGCACCACGTCCAGCACGGCGGCAGCGTTCCACAGGCCGACCGGCTCCTCGTGCTCGGCGAACCACGCCACGAAGGCCGGAGTCACGACGTCGACGGCCCGCCGCGCCTTGCCCCGGAGCGCCTGCTCCTCCTGAACTGCGCCGCCGGCTCGGCTCGTGCTGCGCTTCTTCTTGGCCATGGGGTTCCTCTCGGACGGGAGTGACAGGGCAGGAGTGACAGGTCCGGAGAACCCGAAGGGTAGACTCGCGGCGTGACGATGCCTTCCATTTTTCCTCATGCCACGTTCACCGGCGCTTACGGCGACAACGCGACGAACAGCTGGTACCCGGCGCAAGCGGTGCTCGAGGAGGGGATCGTCACGCTCTGGGTCGGGTCGCCGACCGGATGGATGCAGTATTTCAGTGTTCCCGCGGCTGAGGTCACCGTGAAGTCGGCCGCGCAGCGCATCACCCTCACGGTAGCGGGCCGGAACTACCCGATCCTCGCCAACCCGGGAGCGGTGTACCAGGCGCTCAACTTCGGGGCGGCGAACGTCGTCGGAGAGATCACCGGGAACCAGACCCTCGGCGCCATGAGCACGGCCGGGCGGGCCATGAATCAGGTGGGCGCCGCCCAGGCCTTCAACGCCGGGGGCGGGAACGAGTTCCTCGCCGCGATGCGAGCCTCCGGAGCCCGCGTCTCGCGGCTCGGCTACGGAGCGATCGCCGCCATCGGCTGCGGCGCCGGGCTGCTCGTCGTCATCCTGGTGGTCGTCATCACCGTGTGGACGCTGAACCTCTAGCCGCAGCAACGCTCCCCAGCACACGACGGCGGCCGCCCACCCCAGGTGAGCGGCCGCCGTCGTGCGTCAGACGCAGCGCTTCAGCGCGGAGATCAGGAACTCAGAACTCCCAGTCCTCATCCTCGGTGTTCACGGCCTTGCCGATCACGTAGCTCGAACCCGAGCCCGAGAAGAAGTCGTGGTTCTCGTCCGCGTTCGGGGACAGCGCCGACAGGATCGCCGGGTTCACGTCCGTCACGGAGGACGGGAACATCGCCTCGTAGCCCAGGTTCATCAGGGCCTTGTTGGCGTTGTAGTGCAGGAACTTCTTGACGTCCTCGCTCAGCCCCACCGTGTCGTAGAGGCTGTGGGTGTACGCCACCTCGTTCTCGTACAGCTCGAACAGCAGCTCGAAGGTGTAGTCCTTGATCTCCTGGCGCTTCTCCTCGGAGACCAGCTCCAGACCCTTCTGGAACTTGTAGCCGATGTAGTAGCCGTGCACGGCCTCGTCACGGATGATGAGGCGGATGAGGTCGGCGGTGTTGGTCAGCTTGGCGTGGCTGGACCAGAACATCGGCAGGTAGAAGCCCGAGTAGAACAGGAAGCTCTCCAGCAGGGTCGAGGCGACCTTGCGCTTGAGGGGATCCTCGCCCTGGTAGTAATCCATGACGATCTGCGCCTTCTTCTGCAGGTGCTCGTTCTCGAGCGACCAGCGGAAGGCGTCATCGATCTCTTTGGTGGAGCACAGCGTGGAGAAGATGGAGCTGTAGCTCTTGGCGTGCACGCTCTCCATGAAGGCGATGTTGGTGTACACGGCCTCCTCGTGCGGCGTCAGCGCGTCGGGGATCAGCGACACGGCGCCGACGGTGCCCTGGATGGTGTCCAGGAGCGTCAGGCCGGTGAACACGCGCATGGTCAGCTGCTGCTCATCCGCGGTCAGCGTGTGCCAGGACTGCACGTCGTTGGACAGCGGCACCTTCTCCGGCAGCCAGAAGTTGTTGACCAGGCGGTTCCAGACCTCCACGTCCTTCTCGTCCTGGATGCGGTTCCAGTTGATGGCCTCAACGTGGCCCAGCAGCTTGACCTTCTCGGCGCTCATCGATTTTCCCTTGCTTACTTTGATGTCTGTGGATGAATCAGGGTGAAGACCGACGACGGCGGCAGGGCCGCCGTCGTCGGAAGGTCACAGCATGCAGGAGACGCAGCCCTCGACCTCGGTGCCTTCCAGCGCGAGCTGACGCAGGCGGATGTAGTAGAGGGTCTTGATGCCCTTCTTCCACGCGTAGATCTGCGCCTTGTTGATGTCACGCGTCGTGGCCGTGTCCTTGAAGAACAGGGTCAGGGACAGGCCCTGGTCCACGTGCTGCGTGGCGGCGGCGTAGGTGTCGATGATCTTCTCGTAGCCGATCTCGTACGCGTCCTGGTAGTACTCCAGGTTGTCGTTCGTCAGGTACGGCGCCGGGTAGTAGACGCGGCCGATCTTGCCTTCCTTGCGGATCTCGATCTTGGCGGCCACCGGGTGGATCGACGAGGTGGAGTTGTTGATGTAGCTGATGGAACCGGTGGGCGGCACGGCCTGCAGGTTCTGGTTGTAGATGCCGTGCTCCATGACCGAGGCCTTGAGCTCGCGCCAGTCGTCCTGGGTGGGGATGTGGTGCTTGGCGAACAGCTCGCGGACACGCTCGGTGGCGGGAGCCCACTCCTGCTCGGTGTACTTGTCGAAGAACTCGCCACTCGCGTACTTGGAGTTCTCGAAGCCGCCGAACGTCTCACCGGTCTCGATCGCGAGGCGGTTGGAGGCCCGCAGCGCGTGGTAGAGCACCGTGTAGAAGTAGATGTTCGTGAAGTCGAGGCCCTCTTCAGAACCGTAGTGGACCCGCTCACGGGCCAGATAGCCGTGCAGGTTCATCTGGCCGAGGCCGATGGCGTGGCTCTTGGCGTTGCCCTCGGCCACGGACGGCACCGAGTTGATGTAGGACATGTCCGACACGGCGGACAGCGCGCGGATCGCGGTCTCGATGGACGAACCGATGTTCGGCGAGTCCATCGTCTTGGCGATGTTCATCGAGCCCAGGTTGCAGGAGATGTCCTTGCCCACGGTCTCGTAGGACAGGTCCTCGTTGTAGATGCTGGGGGTGGACACCTGGAGGATCTCCGAGCAGAGGTTGCTCATGGTGACCTTGCCGGCGATCGGGTTCGCCCGGTTCACGGTGTCCTCGAACATGATGTACGGGTAACCGGACTCGAACTGGATCTCCGCGAGGGTCTGGAAGAACTCACGGGCGTTGATCTTGGTCTTCTTGATCCGGGAATCGTCGACCATCTCGTAGTACTTCTCGGTGACCGAGACGTCGGAGAACGGGATGCCGTAGACGCGCTCGACGTCGTACGGCGAGAAGAGGTACATGTCCTCGTTCTTCTTGGCCAGCTCGAAGGTGATGTCCGGCACGACGACGCCGAGGGACAGCGTCTTGATGCGGATCTTCTCGTCGGCGTTCTCGCGCTTGGTGTCGAGGAAGCGGTAGATGTCCGGGTGGTGGGCGTGCAGGTACACGGCTCCCGCGCCCTGACGCGCGCCCAGCTGGTTGGCGTAGGAGAAGCTGTCTTCGAGGAGCTTCATCACGGGGATGACACCGGAGGACTGGTTCTCGATCTGCTTGATCGGGGCGCCGTGCTCCCGGATGTTGGTGAGGGACAGGGCCACACCGCCGCCGCGCTTGGACAGCTGAAGGGCGGAGTTGATGCCACGGGCGATCGACTCCATGTTGTCCTCGATGCGCAGCAGGAAGCAGGAGACGAGCTCGCCGCGCTGCGCCTTGCCGGCGTTGAGGAAGGTGGGGGTCGCGGGCTGGAAACGTCCCTCGATGATCTCGTCCACCAGGCCGATCGCGACCTCTTCGTTGCCGCGGGCCAGGTGCAGCGCGACCATGCAGACACGGTCCTCGTAGCGCTCCAGGAACCGCTTGCCGTCGAAGGTCTTGAGCGTGTAGGAGGTGTAGAACTTGAAGGCGCCCAGGAAGGTTTCGAAGCGGAACTTCTTCTTGTACGCGCGGTTGAACAGCTCGCGGATGAAGTTCATCGTGTACTGATCGAGCGTCTCGCGCTCGTAGTACTGGTTCTTGATGAGGTAGTCGAGCTTCTCTTCCAGGTCATGGAAGAACACCGTGTTGTTGTTCACGTGTTGCAGGAAGTACTGGTGGGCGGCCTCGCGGTCCGCGTCGAACTGGATTTTGCCGTCCGGACCGTAGAGGTTCAGCATGGCGTTCAGCTCGTGATAACCCAGGCCCTTGTAAGCCTCCGGCAGTGGGGCCTTCTCAGCCTTCACCGAAACCTCGCTCAGCTCTGGTTCTGCGACAGTCGTGTCCAAAACGTGTCCAATCCCTCGTTGACTCGGCGCACGTCGTCCGGCGTGCCCATCAGTTCAAATCTGTACAGGTGGGGAACATGGCATTTGGCGGCAATGATGTCACCGGCCATGCAGTAGTTGTCCCCGAAGTTGGTGTTCCCTGCCCCGATCACGCCCCGGATCAGCTTGCGGTTCTGTTCAACATTCAGGAATCTGATGACCTGCTTGGGGACCGATCCGTCTCCCCCCGTTCCCCCGTAAGTGGGGAGGACCAGGACGAACGGCTCGGTGGCCAGCAGTGGTTCTTCCGCGGGAAGGAGCGGGATCCTGTCCGCGTTCCTTCCGAGCTTCTCCACGAATCGCCGGGTGTTCCCGGAGACCGAGGAGAAATAGATGAGGTGACTGGACGAGACGCGGAAGCTTCCCCTCTCCACGTCCTGTCCGGCGCTGGCGTCCCGCGTCCCGTGAGGATCACGCGTGAGCGTTGCCATCGAAGTCACCCCATCAAGTCTGTTGTCAGTTCACTTCGTCGCAGGACCCGCCGGGTCCCGTGTCGCGGCAGTGCATCCTGCCGCCAGGACGACGACGGCCCACCCGCTCTGAATGGACTCGCCGTGCCGCTCACCGTGAACGGTGCGGCACGTGGCAAGGGGCCGCCGTCGTGCGAATGCAGGTCCAGCAAACGCTCAGAACGCGATCAGGCCACCGCGGTGGCCGCGGCCTCGAGGCCCGCGATCTTGTCCGGGCGGAAACCGGACCAGTGGTCGTTGTCCGTGACCACGACGGGGGCCTGCAGGTAGCCCATCTCCTTGAGGCGCTCCAGCGCCTCGGGGTCCTGGGAGACGTCCACACTCTGGTAGACGATGCCCTTCTTGTCCAGAGCGCGGTAGGTGGCGTTGCACTGGACGCAGGCTGGCTTGGTGTACACCGTAACGGTCATGTCCCTCTCCCCTTCAGTCTTTGCTTGAACCGCGATCCCGCCCGTGCCGCGCCCCCTTCCGGAACACCCGGATTCCTGCTGTTCCAGCGGAATCCTCGGCACGGGACCTCGTGGCCCGATTGCGTATGTCGATACTACATGTAGTGCAACGCCCCGTCTTGCACCCCAAGATGCTGTATTACAAGCATGTCATTCTATCCACCGTTTGTCCACAGCCCAGAGGGTTGATCTTGCCCGGAAATCCGCGATTAACGCCCCCTCGATCCACAAGCTGTGCATGAGGTTTGGCACATTTAATTCGCTGCGTGTCGCCCACCCTCGGCGTGTCGTCGAGAGGGTTCCCAGGGTGCCCCGCGTCACCCCTGGCTGGCCGTCTGAGCCGACCGCCTAAACTGTCTGGGACGACCCCGGAGGAAAGGCCACCCGTGATCAATCCAGTCCACCTGCGAACCCTGCTCGCGGTGATCCGGCACGGCTCCTTCGCCTCCGCGGCGCAGCATCTCGGCTACACCGCGTCGGCCGTCTCCCAGCAGATCTCCGCCCTGGAGCGCGACGCCGGCGTCGAGCTCTTCCAGCGTCACGCCCGCAGCATCGTCCCCACCGAAGCCGCGCAGGCCATGAGCCGGCACGCCACCAAGGTCCTCACCGACATCGAAGCCCTCCTGGCGGCGGCGTCCAAGGCCCAGGACGAGACCCGGCAGGAGCTCCGGCTCGGCATCTTCCCCAGCCTCGCCACCTACGTCCTGCCCCGCATCATGAACAACCCCACCTGGACACGCCTCGGGATCGAGCTGAAGATCTCCGTCGCCGAGCCCGGCCAGACCATCCAGGGACTGCGCGACGGCGGCGAACTCGACCTCGCCCTCGTGTACCAGGTGGGACAGAGCGGCCTGGCCTGGCCCCACTCCATGCGCCGCCAGTGGATCGGCGACGACGACTTCCGCGTGGTGGTCCCCTCCTCCTGGCGCTTCTCCCCCGGCGCCACGGTGGCCGCCGAGCAGCTCTCCGGCATGCCCTGGATCGTGCACCACCCCGGCACCGCGGACGCCGTGGTGATCGAGCGGCTCTTCGCCAGCTGCGGTCTGCACCCCCGCGTCGTCGCGCACAGTGACGACTTCACGGCCAGCGTCGAGCTCGCCGCCGCGGGACTCGGCGCCGCACTGGTCCCGGAACTCGCCCTCGGCGACCGGCCGGACGGCATCTCGATCCTCGACGTCCCGGAGATCCGGCTCGCCCGCAACGTCTTCGCCCTGCTGCCCGGCGGCAAGGGCGGCCCCCGGGTCGATCTGTTCCTAGAACTGCTCTCCGACACGCTGCGGGAAACGCTGCAGCGCTGACGCGCTGCGCCCCGCACGCTCCCACGGCCCCGGTTCCGGGCGCGCACGTAACCCGGAAACGCCGAAGCGGCAAGTCTGGAAAGCGGGGCCGGGCCGGTCTATGTTGAACACATGAGCACGGTCATCAGCGAGCATTTCGGTGAACTCGAACTCAATCACGGGACGGCGCACTGCTTCACCACCCGGCACACCGTGCACGGGGTCCCCGTGGAGATCGAGCTCAACTTCGCCGCGCATGAGCGCCCGGACCAGGCCTCCGTGCACAAAGCCGACTACCGGCTGCACTACCTCCCGGAGCTGGTCGACCAGATCAAGGACCTGATCAGCGAGGAACTGGGGCAGGAGGACAGCCAGGTCCAGGAGTTCCGGCACTTCCACTGCAAGGGGCTCGACCAGGAGAAACGCTGGGCCACCTTCGGCACCACCGACGAGGTGGACGATCAGAGCTTCGTCAGCGCCCTCAGGCTCGGACACGTCGGGATCTTCCCCGACCAGCCGGAACGCTACTTCGTCCTGGACTTCAGCCTGGGCGAGCACTTCAGTGACGAAGTGCTCGTGGCCACCGCGGACGCCGACGGGGTGGTGGACGACGAGATCACCTGGGCGTGAGCGGACTCCCTGACGCACGACGGCGGCGGGCCACCCTTTCCGGGTGACCCGCCGCCGTCGTCGTCAGAGGTGTTGCAGGCAGAGCGTCAGACGCTCGCGCCGATCTCCTCGCGCACCGCCTTCGCAGCCTCCACGAGGTTGCGCAGCGATGCCTCGGTCTCCTCGTAGCCGCGGGTCTTCAGGCCGCAGTCCGGGTTGACCCAGAGCTGGCGGCTCGGCACATGCTTGACCGCGGTGGAGAGCAGTTCCGTCACCTCGGCCTCACCGGGCACGCGCGGCGAGTGGATGTCGTAGACACCCGGCCCGACGCCGCGGCCGAAGCCGTGGGACTCGAGGTCGTGCACGACCTCCATGCGGGAGCGGGCCGCCTCGATCGAGGTCACGTCCGCGTCCAGGCCGTCGATGGCGTCGATGATGACGCCGAACTCGGAGTAGCAGAGGTGGGTGTGGATCTGCGTGGCGTCCTGGGCACCGGCCGTCGCGAGGCGGAAGGAGTCCACGGACCACTTCAAGTACGCCGGCTGGTCGGCCTTGCGCAGGGGCAGGAGCTCACGCAGGGCGGGCTCGTCCACCTGGACGACCTTGATGCCGGCGGCCTCCAGATCGGTGATCTCATCACGCAGGGCCAGGGCCACCTGGTTGGCGGTCTCGCCCAGCGGCTGGTCGTCACGGACGAACGACCACGCGAGGATCGTGACCGGACCCGTGAGCATGCCCTTCATGGGCTTCTCGGTCAGCGACTGGGCATACTCGGCCCACGCGACCGTGATGGGAGCCGACCGGGTCACATCACCCCAGAGGATGGAGGGGCGGGTGCAGCGCGAGCCGTAGGACTGGACCCAGCCGTGCACGGTGACGTCGAAGCCATCAAGGTTCTCCGCGAAGTACTGCACCATGTCATTGCGTTCCGGCTCGCCGTGCACGAGCACGTCGTAGCCCAGCTCCTCCTGCAGGTCGACCACGCGCTTGATCTCGTCCTTCATGAGCTGCTCGTACTGCGCGTCGTTCAGCTCGCCCTTGATGTTGCGGGCTCGGGCGGAGCGGATCTCGGACGTCTGCGGGAACGAACCGATGGTGGTGGTGGGCAGGGCGGGCAGCTGCAGCGCGGCCTCCTGGGCGGCCTCACGGACCGCGTAGTCGGAGCGGCTGAAGTCGGCTGCCGTCAGCGCCGCGGTGCGGGCCCGGACCTCTTCACGGCGGACGCCTTCGGCGGTGGCGCGGGAGGCGATCACGGCGGAGGCCTCGTCGATGGCGGCCTGTGCCGCCGCCGGATCCGCCAGGTAGGACGCCAGGGTCTTGACCTCCACGGCCTTCTGGTCGGCGAAGGCGAGCCAGGACTTCAGCTGCTCGGACAGCTTGGTCTCCTCCGCCACATCGTGCGGAACATGCTGCGTGGAGGTGGACGTGGACACGGTCACCCGTGCGGCCGAGCCCTTGAGCGCGTCCAGGACCGCAGCGGAAGCGGCCAGGTCGTTCCGCCAGATGTTGTGGCCGTCGACCACGCCGGCGACCAGGGTCTTGGAGCCCAGGGCGGCCAGCGCGGCCTCGGACGGCACGGCACCCTTGAAGACGTCGACGTGCAGCGCCTCGATGTTGCTGGCCGCCAGCGCGCCCAGCTGCCCGTCGAGCGAACCGTACGGCGTGGAGACGAGGATCTGCGGGCGCTCGGCGGCGGCGGTGAGGACTTCGTACGCGCGAGTCACCGCGGCGTCGAGCTGCTCCGCCGGGATGTCCTGGTCGACGACCAGTGCGGGCTCATCGAGCTGAACCCAGCCGGCGCCCGCGGCGGCGAGCTTGCCCAGCAGCTCGACGTAGACGGGCAGGACGTCCTCGAGCCGCGACAGGGGCTGGAAGCCGGCCGGGGCGTCGTCGGACGCCTTCGACAGCAGCAGGAACGTCACCGGACCCACGAGGTACGGGCGGGTCTCAATGCCGTTCGCCAGAGCGTACTGGAACTCCTCGACCACTCGCGAGGAGGTCAGACGGAAGTCCGTCTCCGGGCCGATCTCAGGGACCAGGTAGTGGTAGTTGGTGTCGAACCACTTCGTCATCTCGAGTGGCTGCTGCTCGCGGGAGCCGCGGGCCAGCGTGAAGTAACCGTCGATGTCCAGGACGCCCTCGTCGGTGAGGAGGTTCCCGAAACGGGCCGGAATCGCGCCCAGGTGGGCCGCGGCGTCGAGCACCTGGTCGTAGTAGGAGAAGGTGCCCGGCACAGCGGCCGGCTCGTCGAGGCCGAGCTCCACCAGACGGCGGGCACTGCCCAGCTGGATCTCCTTGGCTGCGGCGTCGAGCGCGGCGGCGTCGATCTTTCCGGCCCAGTAGGCCTCGACGGCCTTCTTGAGCTCGCGACGGCGGCCGATACGCGGGTAGCCGAGGAGGCTGGCTGCGGGGAAGGGGGTCTGTGCGGTCATGATGAGTCCTTAGAATTCGGTGCAGGTTTTCGGGCAGGGGGTATCCCCTGTGGTGCCGGACGGATCCGGCGAAGTGAAGAAGGGATGGCCTCAGGAGGCCAGGGCGGCGCGCTCGTGGAGCGGGCGGCTGGGACGCGGCAGATTCAGCCGGTCCAGGACGTCCAGCGCGTGGCGGTGCTCATTGAAGGTGTAGAGGTGCAGGCCGGGCGCCCCGGAATCCAGGGCCGCATTGGCCAGCTCCACGGTGGCGGCCACGCCGATGCGCTGCGCCTCCAGCTCGCTGCCGGCCGTCTCCAGCGCATGCATCAGCGCCGGATCGGGCGCGACGCCGGACAGCTCCGAAAGCCGTGTGACGCGCCTCAGGCTGGTCAGTGGCATGACCCCGGGAATGATCGGGATGGTCACTCCGGCCCGGCGGGCACGGACGAGCAGGTCCTCGTACTGCCGGGCATGGAAGAACACCTGGGTGATCGCGAAGTCAGCGCCGGAACGCTGCTTGGCCAGCAGCACCTCCACATCGTGGGCCTCACTGGGTGACTCCGGATGACGCGTCGGATAGGCCGCGACGCCGATCGCCACCTTGCCGGCACAGAGCAGGGCCGAACGGCTCTGCTCCACCCGGCGGATGAGCTCCACCAGGTCCTGGGCGTAGTGCAGGGAACCCTCGGGGAGCGGGGAGCCGTCCCGGGGAAGATCGCCCCGCAGAGCCAGGATGCCCCGCACGCCGTGATCCAGGAGCTGGGCCACGATGCCGGCGAGTTCGGCGGCCGTGTTGCCCACACAGGTGAGGTGGGCGAGGGGACGGAGAAGGGTCTCCTCCTGGAGCCGCGCCACGAGGTCCAGGGCGGTGTCGTGGTTGGATCCGCTGGCCCCGTAGGTCACGGACACGTAATCCGGCGCGGTGGTCTCCAGCTCCCGGATGGTGGCCCAGAGGACTTCCTCGGCGGCCTGGGAGCGGGGAGGGAACAGTTCGTAGGACAGCGCGACGGGCGTGGTGCCCTGCTGCTGTAGGGGTCGGTCAATGAGGCTGGGTGGGGACATCTGCAATCCTCGACGTCTGGCGTTATGGATGAGGCACGGCGGACCGGCGCGCATGCTGACGCCTGGCCCGTTGCCGTGTGCAAATGTCAGGCCCACATGGGGGCACCCACACCCTCCATGAGAGGGTCGCTGACACGTTACCGCGGTAACTGATGTGTCCACACTACGAGAGCCGGATCGGCCCCGGCAAACACATCGTCGAATTAAGACGCAATCTTACGGAAGAGAAAGCCGCGACGCTGAACAATGTTCGGCGCCGCGGCGAAGAAGTTCTGAAGTGGGCTCTCAGCCGCCCAGCAGCAGCCGCTCCGAGCGTGGTGCCAGGGCGTGCTCGAGAACCAGGCACGCCGCGCCGATGGCGCCGACGTCCTCGCCCACGCGGCTTCCCACGACCTGCGGCACGTGGATGTCCCGCGCATCGGCGCCGTGCGCCACCTGCTCCGGGACGCGGTTCAGGTAATACGGTGCGAGTCTCGTCCAGAACGGGCCGCCGAACACCACCCGGTCCAGGTCCATCGCGTTGGCGAGCACGGAGACCGCGCGCGACAGGTGCAGCGCCGAGCGATCCAGGATCGCGATCGCCTCTTCGTTCCCGCCGTCTGCCGCGTCGCAGAGCTTGTTGAAACGCTCCTGCACGACGACGCCGGAGTCGCCTTCCGCGAGCGGCTCCACCAGACCGGCCTTCGCACCGGCGTCCACGAGGACGCGCGGGATGACGGTCGACTTCACACAGCCGTTGAGGCCGCAGTCGCACGGCGGGCCATCCGGGTCGACCACGATGTGGCCCATCTCCCCCGCGTTGCCGCTGGCGCCACGGAAGACCTCGTCATTGAGGACCAGGCCGCAACCGATGCCGGTGCCCATGTAGAAGACCCCGAAGTTGCTGGAGGCGTTATCGCCGGCGAGCCAGGTCTCGGCCACGGCGGCCGCAGTGACGTCCTTGTCCAGGACGACCGGCAGGCCTGTGGCCCTGCTGAGCGCGTCCCGCAGATGGACGCGGGTCCAGCCCTCCAGCAGCGGCGGATTGACCACGGTGCCGGCGTCCAGATCGATCGGGCCGGGCGCGGCCACCCCGAGCCCGGTGAGCTTGGCGGGATCGACCCCGGACTCCTCGATGAGGCGCTGGACTTCGAAGACGATCGCCGCCATGACGGCCGTCGGCTCACCCGCCTCAGGCGTGTCGATCTTCGAATCCAGAACCACCTTGCCGGTCAGATCCAGCACGGAGAAGCTGATAACCGCCGGGTCCACGTGCACGCCCACGGCGTACATGCCCGAAGGGTTCAAGCGCAGGATCGTGCGAGGCTTACCCGGACCGACCCCCGCCTTGCCCGCCTCAACGATGAGTCCCTGATCCAGCAGGCGCCGGGAGATGTTGGAGATCGTCTGCGGCGAAAGGCCCACCAGACCCGCAAGCTCAACCCGGCTCAGACCGTTGGGTGAACGCCGAATGGTGTCGAGGATCACCGTCAGGTTGAAGTCGCCCATCTTGGGTAGGTTGGTTCCGCGCCGCGAGGCGGGCGTGCGGAGCTCGGTCACGCATTCTCCTTCAAGAAAAGTGCAGGGCAACTGGCCTTTGCTCGTAGGCTACCAGCCACGACGTCCAGGAACCTGCAACTGACCTGTTTAGTCGCGATCATGCCGGATCCGCCACCGGACGCCGGGTTCTCGTGACGGTGAACTTCTTGTTGCGGCCGATGATCTCGGTGGGGCCCACGTATTTCTCCAGCGCCGGGAGATATCCCAGATGACTGTTCCACACGGTCCAGAGCTCACCGCCCGGCGAGAGAACCTCGGCGGCGGCACGGAACAGCTTCAGCGCCGCCCCCGCATGCACGCTGTGGCCCAGGTGGAACGGTGGGTTGAGCAGAATCAGCTCAGCCGACGCGGGCGGGAACCCCTCGAGTGCGTCCGTGTGGACGGCAAGGACCCGGTCGCCCACGCCGTGAGCGCCGGCGGTCAGCCGGGCACTCCGCACCGCGGCCGCGGAGACGTCGCACGCGACCACTCGCACCTCAGGCTGCGAGGCCGCCAGCAATGTCGCGAGCACACCTGATCCGCAGCCGAGATCGACGGCGGTGCTGACGCGGGGCATCCGCGCCAGGAACTCCAGAAGGAACCGCGTGCCGATGTCCACCTTGGCACCGGCGAAAACGGCGCCATGCGCATGAACCTCAAGGGACAGATCGCCGTTCCTCCCGAGGCCCTCATGGAATTCCCGCGTCGGGAAGGACAGCGAGCCGCCCTCTGGCGCTTGCGTCTGGCCCGGTTCCTGCGTCTGGCACGGTTCCTGCGTCTGGCTCGTCTTCTGCGTGGTGCCTGGTTCCACGGTGCTCTGCCGGCGCGGCTGTCCGCTCGCGCTCCGGCCCGCACCACGGTCCGGACGAGGGCTGCTCGCCCTCAGAACCCGCGCCTTACCCTTGGCGAGGCTGGCCGTGATCGTCCCGAAATCCGCGCCGAGGACCTCGTTCATCGACAACGTCATGTGCTTGACCATGCCCGCAGCCAGGACCACGACGTCGGGATGCGCGTGTTCCGCGATCGCTTCGCTCAGTTCCGCCAGTTCCGCAAGGTTCTTGGGCAGGCGCAGCAGGACCAGACGGGTCCCGGCCAGCAGCTCCGGGCCGTAGAGGTCCGAGGAGGATTCGTCGTCGCGAATTCTGGTGAAACCCGTGATGCCGAGCCGGGCCGCATTCGCCTCCAGCGCGGTTTCGCCGGTGGCCAGATCCTGCCAGATCCTGAGCTCTGGCACGGCGGACGCGCCTTCCGCCGGGGACTCCGCGAGCAGCGGCAGAGCGATCGCGCCGTAACGGTCACCGATCACCACGAGACACGGGTCGTCGATTCCCTCCGCCCGCAAGCGATCCAGTTCCGAGGTCGAGTGTTCCAGCAGGAGCCGATCCGCGGCGTCGAAGGCCTGGAGATTGTCCGCGTCGACGTCCGGCCAGCGGCTCAGGGACCGGTGAACCGTTTCAGGATTCACAAGATTCACAAAGTTCACAGAAACTCACACGCCATCAGTTGGAAGAGCCGTCGTTCAGGAGAGCGGCGCGGAGCGCCTCGAGTTCCACATCGCTCAGGCCGTGACGAGCGAGGTAGCCTGCTCCCCCGCCGAAGTCCGCGTCGAGCGCGTCCAGGGTCTCCAGCATCGCGGAAGCCGGGCTCCCGCCCGCGATGGACAGGATCTGCTCAGTGAGCGGAACCCCCATCTTGCCCAGGAGGGCTTTGACGCCCTCGATCCACTCCCCCGCCAGATTGGCCTCGGTCCCGGCGTAGTCGGCCACGATCGCGTCGCGGTCGACACCCACGGCGTCCAGCAGCAGGGCCACCATGACGCCAGTGCGGTCCTTGCCCGCGGTGCAGTGCACCAGGGTGGAGCGCCCTTGGGAGGCGTTGGCGGTGACACTGCGCGCGAGTCCCACCGCCACGGAGCCGCCCTGCGCCAGGATCATCCGATACAGGCCGGGCAGCGTCGGCAGGTTCTGCAGCGAGGCCCCCAGCGCTCCGGCCAGGACGTTGCCGCGGAGCACTTCCAGGTCGAGACCCGCCAGAGCGCTGGGCGCATGGAGCACCTCATCGTCATCCCGGAGGTCCAGGATCGTGGCGACCTTCAGCTCTCGCAGGAGGCTCCGGCCCTCTTCGCTCAGGAGATGGAGTGCGTCGGAACGGAAGAAGACACCCTCCTTGGTGAGCCGCTTGCCCGCCGGCAGGGATCCCAGCCCACGGAAGTTGTAGGTCTTGGGCAAGGGGGTGGCCTGGCCGATCAACGAATGGCTCCTTCACTCGGCTTCATGTGCTGTTAACTGCGGAAGTCCCCTCGCAGTTCCGGCCCGGAAAGGGCCCGACCACGAGGGGACTTCACCTGCGACCTCAGTCCAGGTAATCCCGGAGGACCTGCGACCGCGAGGGGTGACGCAGCTTGGACATCGTCTTCGATTCGATCTGGCGGATGCGCTCACGCGTGACGCCGTAGACCTTGCCGATTTCGTCTAAAGTCTTCGGCTGACCATCGGTGAGCCCGAAGCGCATGGCCACCACACCGGCTTCGCGCTCGGACAGCGTGTCGAGCACCGAGTGCAGCTGCTCCTGGAGCAGGGTGAAGCTCACGGCATCGGCCGGAACCACGGCCTCGGAGTCCTCGATCAGGTCACCGAACTCGGAGTCGCCGTCCTCGCCCAAGGGCGTGTGCAGCGAAATGGGCTCACGACCGTACTTCTGGACTTCGACGACCTTCTCGGGCGTCATGTCGAGTTCCTTGGCCAGCTCTTCCGGCGTGGGTTCGCGTCCGAGGTCCTGCAGCATCTGACGCTGCACGCGGGCCAGTTTGTTGATGACCTCGACCATGTGCACCGGGATGCGGATGGTGCGGGCCTGGTCCGCCATGGCGCGGGTGATGGCCTGACGGATCCACCAGGTGGCGTAGGTGGAGAACTTGAAGCCCTTGGTGTAGTCGAACTTCTCGACGGCACGGATGAGGCCGAGGTTGCCTTCCTGGATCAGGTCCAGGAAGAGCATGCCGCGACCGGTGTAGCGCTTGGCCAGGGAGACCACGAGGCGGAGGTTGGCCTCCAGGAGGTGGTTCTTGGCACGTTTGCCGTCGTGGATGATGAAGTCGAGCTCGCGGCGGTACTTGGGGTCCATGGTGTCCCCCTCGGCAGCGATCTTCTCTTCGGCGAAGAGACCCGCCTCGATCCGGAGCGCGAGGTCGACCTCCTGCTCGGCGTTGAGGAGGGCCACCTTGCCGATCTGCTTCAGGTAATCCTTGACCGGGTCGGCCGTGGCACCTGCCGACATGACCTGCTGAACGGGCGCATCGTCATCGCTCGCGTCGGAGTAGACGAAGCCGCTCCCGGTGGCGGCGGGCTTGGCGGCCGCCTCATCGGTCTCGGCCGCTTCCGCTTCCACGTCCTCAGTGGGCTCTTCTTCCACGGCGTCCGAAGATTCATCCAGCTCGGAACCGGCAGTCTTGCGGCCCCGGCCCTTCGGCGCAGCATCGCTCTTCTTGGCGGCCGGGCGGCGCGTCGCGGGGGCGGAATCATCCTGCCCGGCGGCGGCCTCGGCCTCCTTCTTAGCCTTGTTCGCGGCGCGTGTGGCGGCAGCCTTGGCGGCGCGCGCCTTCTTCTTCTCCTCGTCAGTCAACTCGGCCTTCACGGCAGTTTCCTTCGTCGTGGGAGTGGTCACAGAAACCCTTTCTAGCAGCGCCTGGCGGTGTCCCGGAGGGCAACACCACTATGACCCTGTCAAGTCCGTGCTGCCAGCGGCAGTTACTCCAGACCAGCAGAGCCTGTCTAAGACAACGCCACCGGCCTGTCGATTGTTCCCCGCAGCTTGTGACGGCCTTGGATGAACAACCTTCAAGTTCACGGACCCAACCGGGTCTCGGCTACTAGTCTCTCACGAAAAGGACGTGCCCCGCAGCACCGACGGGAGGATACCCCTTTCCGGGCCAGCTTCAAGGTGTTCTTCACCACATCGGAGCAGGTGCTGAAGGATGGAGTCCGGGGACCTGCGTATGGGCGCGCGAGATGCTTCTGCCCAGGTCAGCCGCGAAGTGTGGCCCGGTGTCAGACTCCGCCTCCCGGCGTCGGGGTCATGTCCGGCCCGTCCCCCGTCCGGTCCAGCGGCCGCCTCCAACTGCTGTGCCGCTTGCTGGCCCAGCCGCTCAGTGCCCCGCTCAGGATCATCCGGTGCAGCAGCGACGCCAAGCGGTGATCCGGCTCCACCACCAGAGCCCGCTCGAGCAACGCGGAGGCCTGGCTTCCCCGCCCGCGGCACCACTCGACCCAGGCCAGTCCGGTCAGCACCCCTGCCGGTGGGCGGTCCCCGGCTCGATGGAGGATGTCCTGGAGCACCGCGGCGAATCGGTTCATCCGATCCCAATCCGGACCCGACACGCTCTCGCCCACGAACACCTCGCCGAAGATCCCCAGCCAGTTGTCCCCCACACGTCCCTCCGGTGAGTCATATCCCTCCGGTGAGTTCAGGCCGTCCGCGAGGCCATGGCCCGGTCCGGCGTGCGCAGCCGGTCCAACGGCGCCGGCCAAGACCGCTTCGGCGGCCCGCCCGCCCTCGTACGCGGTGCGCCACGAAGAACCAGCGGACACGTAGACCGCATCGCGGAGCGACGGGTCCTCAAGGGTCCGGCACAGCGCCTCAGCGGTCGCTGGCCCCGTGCCGGCTGGCTCCGGGCCGGCTGGTTCCGGACCGGCTGGTTCCGGACCGATTGGCTCCGTGCTGGCCGTTCGGCCCCGTGCTCCCTCAGTCCAGGAGGCTGAACCGTCGAGGAACGGCTCCCAGCGCTCCAGGACTTCCGGAAGGGTCAGGGACGTCGCGGGGTGGTGTTCGATGTCCACCGAGGCGTGCGGCTCCTCCCGCCCGGCGGACCCGCGGGATTCGCGAGCCTCACGGGCCTCATGGGCCCCGGGCCCTCCATCGGACGCCTTCGGCCGGGACCCCGTTCCCGGATGGGGATCCACCGCGCTCCCCTGGTAGACCAGCTCGGCGGCCAAGCGGGAGTCCCGGATGAGGTCGAGCGGATGCGGGCCGCCGTCGTCGCATGGACCGCTTCCGGTCAGCGAGCATACGGACTCACGGCAGCCCGACCCGTTCCATCCGTCCGTGCCCACAAGCCACAGCTCGTGCACGGGGCGCCCCGCCTGACCGAGGACCCACGCCAGGAGCGCCATCAATTCAGCGCGCTCATGCCGGGCGGCGGCGACCCTGCCGGACTCGAACATCGCGACGAAGGTGCTGTCAGCGGAGGTGTCATGCTCCAGATACGTGAGAACCGCACGCACGTAGGCGAGAAGCGATGCTCCTGACTGCTTGCGGTCCGGCAGGTCGACCCGGAGGGTGGCTCCGATGCGCCCTGACCGGGCCGTGAGACAGACGAGCGAATCCTGCGGCCAGAATCCGATGGCGTGGGGGATGTACGCCAGGATGTCCTCCGGCCCTCGGGCGGTCAGCGATGCGGTGTTCATGACTCCAGCCTCGCGGGGGAAGGAAGGCGGGGGCTGGGCGAACGTCCCTATGTGGACGGGGAGGCGCAGAGGGCTTGTGGGATCGGGGGTCAGGCCCGGGACCGCCGAAGTCCCGGAAACACGCCCGGCGCCATACTCAATTCACCGGTTGCCGCGCCGCGAGCGCTCCCAGAGCACGCGTGCCAGAGGGCGGGGCGTGACGCCGGCCGCTTGCCGGGCCCGCCGTCGGACCACCGCCACGGCGATCATGCCCACCAGCAGGAAGAGCAGCTGTGTGGACATGGCGATCCGGAACGGTTCGAGCCCATACAGCTCCCCTCGGGAGAACCCGCTCGCATTGAGCAGATCGAGCACCAGTCCGATCACGTACATGCTCAGCAGGGCCGCCACGAAGCCGCCCACGTTGACGATCCCGGTCGCGGTGCCGATGCGCTCCACCGGGTTGGACGTCCGGGCGAAGTCGAACCCGATCATGGACGCCGGGCCGCCGATCCCCATCACCACGACCAGAGCGATGAGCAGCCAGAGCGGCGCCCGTCCCGGCCACAGGAGCACCGCCAGCCACCCGGCACCCGTGACGAGGGAGACCAGGAGGACCATCGAGGAACGCCGGACCGGGTACAGGGACACGAACCTGCCGAAGAAGGGACCGGAGACCATGGCCACCAGCACGAAGAGACTCATGACGGCCGAGGCGGTCCCCCGGTCCAGCCCTTCGGCCGAGATGAGGAAGGGGTAGCCCCAGGCCATGGCGAACACGGTGCCGGCGAAGGGAGTGGTGAAGTGACTCCACAGCCCCAGACGGGTGCCGGGCTCGCGCCATGATTCGGCCAGGGCATGACCGATCTGCCGGAGCCCGCCCGAGGACTGCGAGCGCGCCCGGCCCTGCGGGGTGTCCCGGAGCAGCGCGACCACCAGGACACAGGCCAGCGCGGACAGGGCCGCCAGCGACAGGAAGGCGGGGGTCCACGCCGTGGAGTGCAGGAGCAAAGCGAAGGGGATGACGCTGACGAGTTGTCCGAGCTGCCCCACCATTCCGGTGAACTGCGTCATGAGCGGCACGGTCCGGGCCGGGAACCAGGCGGGGATCAGCCGCAGCACCGACACGAAGGTCGCCGCGTCCCCGGCGCCGACCAGCACCCGACCAACGACGCCGGCCGCCACCGAGTCGGCGGCCGCCAGCTGTGCTTGCCCCAGGAACATGAGGAACGCGCCCATCGCGATCATGTTGCGGGGGCCGAGCCGGTCCACCAGGACCCCCACCGGGATCTGGAGGCCCGCATACACGAGCAATTGCAGCACGGAGAACGCGGAGATCGCCGCGGCGCTGGCGTGGAACCGGTCGGTGGCCTCGAGCCCCGCGACCCCGAAGGAGGTTCGCTGTGTCACCGCCACCAGATAGGCGAAGACTCCGATACCCCACATCACCCAGGAACGCACGCTGCTCACGGGTCCATTCTTCCGCATGTGGCCGGACCCGTTCGGCGCGGCCCGGATGAGGACCGGGTCACGCTCTCTTCACGGCGTCCGCGAAGGGCCTCTCGCTCAGGCGCCGCCGGGCTGGTGGCCGTGCCCGGGCATGCCGTCCTCCGCGTCACTGCCGGCGTCCGACTCGTCGCCGCGCTCGGCGTCGTCGTCATCCTGGCTCAGCAGTTCCTGCGCAAGGTACGCCTCCACCGCGGCGCCGAGGGATTCGGCGCTGGGCAATTCGTCGTTCTCATCGGCGAGGAGTGACCGGCGCACCGTGTTCTCACTGTGCTGGTCGTACCGCTCCTCAAGGTTGCGCACCACCTGCTGCACGTCCTCGCTGGCCTCCATCTGCTCGGCGATCTGCCGGGCGACGTCGCGCGCCACCTCGCGCAGGCGGTCGGACGGCAGCATCAGATTCGCGGCGGCGCCCAGGTATTCCATCCCGGCGACGGCGGCCTGCGGGTACTCCGCATCGGCCACGTAATGGGGCACGTGGATCACATACCCCGCCACATTGCGCTTCGCCGCGATCAGCTTCAGCTCCAGGACGTGGCCGATCGCCGCGGGGAACTCGACGGTCGGGCGCCAGACGGAGATGCCTTCGATGAGCTCGGGGCGGTTGCCGTGCACCGTGACGCCGACGGGGCGGGTATGCGGCACCGGCATGGGGATCGCGTGGACCCACGTCACCAGATTCACGTCCAACTGCTCCACGAGACCCACGACCGCACGCGCGAAGCGCTCCCACTGAAGATCGGGTTCGAAGCCTGCCAGGAAGAGGAAGGGGGTGCCGAGCGGATCCTCCAGCACGTACAGCGCGAGCCGCGGCGGAGCGTAGTCCTGCAGGTGGTCCTCGGCGAATGTCAGGTGCGGGCGCCGCGAACGGTAGTCGAGGAGCTGATCCGCGTCGAAGACGGCGACGGGCCGCACCGACGGGGAATCAAGCAGCTCACCGGAGATCTGCCGGACCACGTGTCCCGCGTCGGCGAACCCGGTGAACGCCATGAGCAGGTTGAGTCCCTTCAGTGACGGGTCCTGCAGAAGCTCGTCATCCGCACGGTAGAGCCCGGCAGGATCCAGCAGCGCTCCATACGTCTGGTCGAACAAAGTACCCCTCCACACCATCCGGCCCCCGGCCGGCAATCGTCGTCCTGATTGATTTACTGCTCAACGTTCGGGGACGCCCTTGCATTCCCGCACAGCCTTTCCACCAGCGTCACGGGCTACGATCTTAGATGGTGAAGGACGCCACATCGCGTCCGCACCATTGAACATGTGCGACAAGGATGTCCACCCGTACACCAGAAGTGAGGCAGGAACTCGTGGCCAAGAGCAACGAAGTCACCCTTGAAACAGTCAGCGGCGATCTGCGGAAGAAGCCCAGCGACGTCGTGGTCATCGGCGTCCGCCAGGGCAAGGAGGGCCCGGAACTCGCCGCCAGCCCCCTGAGCGCCAAGGCATCCGAGGCCATCCAGTCCTCCCTGGCTCTGCTCGGCGTCACCGGCGCCGCGGATCAGCTGCACCGGCTGCCCGGAGTTCCGGAGCTGGGCGCCGAGGTCATCGCCCTGGCGGGCCTGGGCAAGAAGGACGACGCCGAGTCGCTCCGCCGCGCCGCCGGCTCGGCCGTGCGCCAGCTCGCCGGGACCACCACGGTGACGCTCGCCCTCCCCGCGCAGGACGAGACCGCTCTCGCCGCGATCGCCGAGGGCGCCGCTCTGGGCGCTTACGCGTTCCACGAGTTCCGCTCCACCCGTGACGGACTCAAGTCGCCCGTCACCACCGTCCGGATCCACAGCGGACTCGCGGGCAGCCCGGCGGCGAAGGCCGCCCTGAAGAAGGCCGCCGTCGTCGGACGCTACGTCAACGCGACCCGTGACCTGGTGAACCAGCCGCCGAACGCGCTCTACCCGGAGACGTTCGCGGCGGCCGCGAAGGATGCCGCGAAGTCGCTCCCCGTCAAGGTGACCGTGTGGGATGAGAAGCGCCTCGAGAAGGAAGGCTTCGGCGGCATCCTGGGCGTCGGCAAGGGCTCCGCCCGTCCCCCGCGCCTGGTCAAGGTCGAGTACACGCCCGCCAAGGCGCAGGCTCACGTGGCACTCGTCGGCAAGGGCATCACCTTCGACACCGGCGGGATCTCCCTGAAGCCGCCGGCGAACATGGACGAGATGAAGAGCGACATGGCGGGCGCCGCCACGGTCCTCAACGCCGCTCTCGCAGCCGCCGAGCTCGGCCTGCCGGTCAAGGTCACGGCCTGGCTCTGCATCGCGGAGAACATGCCCGGCGGGAACGCTCAGCGCCCCTCCGACGTCATGACCATCTTCGGCGGCAAGACCGTCGAGGTCCTGAACACCGACGCCGAGGGCCGCCTCGTCATGGCGGACGGCCTCGTGGCCGCGAGCCAGGAGCAGCCGGATGTGGTGATCGACGTCGCGACCCTCACGGGCGCGCAGCTCATCGCCCTGGGGGACCGCACTGCCGGCCTCATGGGCGACGAGGGCGTCACCCAGGCGCTCAAGGCCTCCGCGGACGCCGCGGGTGAGCTCATGTGGGCCATGCCGATCCCGGAGGAACTGCGCCCAAGCCTCGACTCCGAGGTGGCCGATCTGGCCAACATCGGAGCCCGTCACGGCGGCATGATGACCGCGGCCGCCTTCCTGCGGGAGTTCGTCGGTGAAGACGCCACCGGCGAGCCCATCTCCTGGGCTCACATCGACATCGCCGGACCGTCCTTCAACAACGGCTCCCCCTACGGCTACACGCCGAAGAAGGCCACCGGCATGGCCGTCCGCGCCCTCGTCGAGTACGTGGCGGGCCTGGCCTCCTGATCAGCCCCGCACCCGCCGGCGCGGCGACTTTCTGAGGACCGTTCATTAAATGAACGTGAGTCACAGCACAAGGTCGCCGCGCCGGACCTCTTTAAGGTGCACCATTGTTGGGGGTGACGCTAAGGTGAAAGCGAATGGCTCTGTGGCTGTTTCCCAGGCAGTCACAAAAGCATGACCACTGCAGAAGAACCCGACCTGCTGGCATAATCGCCGCAGGAAAAGTTCCAGACCAGAGGGTGCCATCCGGCACCATCTCGACAACTCAGGGAGCGTCCACGTGGCCGAAGCGGCAACTGCGCAAGAATTCGACATCCTCGTCCTCGGCGGCGGCAGCGCGGGATACTCCGCAGCCATCCGCGCGACGGAGCTGGGCATGACGGTGGGCCTCGTGGAGCGGGCCAAGCTGGGCGGCACCTGCCTGCACACCGGCTGTATCCCCACGAAGGCCTACCTGCACTCGGCAGAACTGGCCGACAACGCCCGCGAGGGCGCAAAGTACGGCGTCAACACCACGCTCGACTCGATCGACCTGGGCAAGGTCCGCGATCACAAGAACGGCATCGTCGCCGGCAAGCACAAGGGCCTGACCGGTCTTCTCAAGATGAAGAAGGTCAACGTCATCGAGGGCGAAGGCCAGCTCACCGCGCCGGACACCATCACCGTCGATGGCGTCCCGTACAAGGGCAAGAACATCATCCTCGCCACCGGCTCCACCTCCAAGACCATGGGTCTGCAGATCGGCGGCCGGGTCATCACCTCCACCGAGGCCCTCGAGATGGGCGAACTGCCCTCCTCCGCCATCGTCCTGGGCGGTGGCGTGATCGGCGTCGAGTTCGCCTCCATGTGGAACTCCTTCGGCGTGGACGTCACCATCGTGGAAGGCCTGCCTTCCCTGGTCCCCAACGAGGACCCCGCGATCATCAAGGTCCTGGAGCGCGAGTTCAAGAAGAAGGGCATCAAGTTCAAGACTGGCGTCTTCTTCGAGAAGGTCGAGCAGGACGAGAACCAGGCCACCGTGACCCTGGCAGACGGCACGTCCGTCTCCGCAGACATCGTCCTCGTCGCCGTGGGCCGTGGCCCCGTCACCGAGGGCTTCGGCTTCGCCGAGCAGGGCGTGACCCTGGACCGCGGCTTCGTCATCACCAACGAGCGCCTGCACACCGCCGTGGGCAACATCTACGCGATCGGTGACATCGTCCCGGGCGTGCAGCTGGCCCACCGCGGCTACCAGCAGGGCATCTTCGTCGCCGAGGAGATCGCCGGCCTGAACCCGGTGGTCGTCGAGGACGTCAACATCCCGAAGGTCACCTTCTGCGAGCCCGAGATCATGTCCGTGGGCTACTCCCAGCCCAAGGCCGAGGAGAAGTTCGGCAAGGACAACATCGAGACCCAGGAGTACAACCTGGCCGGCAACGGCAAGTCCTCCATCCTCGGCACTTCGGGCATCGTCAAGATGATCCGCGTGAAGAACGGCCCGATCGTCGGCGTCACCGGCATCGGCGGCCGCTTCGGCGAGCAGGTCGGCGAGGCCCAGCTCATCGTGAACTGGGAGGCCTTCCCGGAGGATGTCGCCACCCTGATCCACGCCCACCCGACGCAGAACGAATCCCTCGGCGAGGCCGCACTGGCACTGGCCGGAAAGCCGCTGCACGGCTGAGACCCCCGGGCCGGGGCGCCTGAGACAGGCGCCCCGGCCCACCCCTGGAGGGCCTCTCAGAATGACCGGTCCCCCACACCAGATTTTCACCGCATTTAGATCACTAAGGAGAACGGGGACGACATGTCTGAATCCGTTAACTTGCCCGCACTCGGCGAGAGCGTCACGGAAGGTACCGTCACCCGCTGGCTGAAGTCCGTTGGCGACCGCGTCGAAGTGGACGAGCCGCTGCTGGAGGTTTCCACCGACAAGGTCGACACCGAGATCCCGTCCCCGATCGCCGGTGTGATCGAGCAGATCCTGGTCGCCGAGGACGAGGTCGCCGAGGTCGGCGCCGCCCTGGTCGTCATCGGCGACGGCTCGGGCTCCGGCGAGGCACCTGCCGCACCCGCCCCGGCCGAGGAAGCCGCTCCCGCACCTGCCGCAGAGGCCCCGGCCGCTCCTGCCCCTGCCGCCGAGGCCGCGCCCGCCGCTGAGGCTCCCGCCGCACCGGCCGGCGAAGGCACCGAGGTCACCCTCCCCGCGCTGGGCGAGTCCGTCACCGAGGGCACCGTCACCCGCTGGCTCAAGGCCGTGGGCGACTCCGTCGAGGTCGACGAGCCGCTCCTGGAGGTCTCCACCGACAAGGTCGACACCGAGATCCCGTCCCCCGTGGCCGGCACCCTGCTGGAGATCCGCGTGAACGAGGACGACACCGCCGAGGTGGGCTCCGTTCTCGCCGTCATCGGCGCCGCAGGCGCCGCTGCCCCGGCCGCCGCTCCCGGACCCGCCGCGCCTGCTGCTGCTCCGGCACCGGCTGCTGCGCCCGCTGCACCCGCTCCTGCTGCAGCCCCGGCACCCGCCGCGGCCCCTGCGCCCGCAGCTCCCGCAGCCGCTCCGGCCCCCGCCGCTGCGCCCGCTCCGGCAGCCGCTCCGGCACCCGCCGCGGCCCCGTCCGACGCCGAGTCCTACGTGACCCCGCTCGTGCGTAAGCTCGCCAAGGACAACGGCATCGACCTCGCATCCGTCTCCGGCAGCGGCGTCGGCGGTCGCATCCGCAAGCAGGACGTCCAGGCGGCCATCGAGGCCAAGAAGGCCGCGGCTCCCGCACCGGCAGCAGCTCCGGCTCCCGCCGCTCCCGCCGTCGTCGCCTCCTCGCTGCGCGGCACCACGGAGAAGGCCCCTCGCATCCGCCAGGTCATCGCCCGCCGCATGCGGGAGTCCCTGGAGGTGTCCACTCAGCTGACCCAGGTCCACGAGATCGACATGACCCGCATCGTCAAGCTGCGGGCATCGGCCAAGAACAACTTCAAGGCCGTCAACGGTGTCAACCTCACGTACCTGCCCTTCATCGCCAAGGCCGTGGCCGAAGCACTGAAGGCGCACCCGAAGCTGAACGCCGAGTACAACGAAGAGACTCAGCAGATCACTTACCACAACGCCGAGCACCTGGCCTTCGCCGTCGACACCGACAAGGGCCTCCTGGTCCCCGTCGTGTCGAACGCCGGTGACCTGAACCTCGCCGGCCTGGCAGGCAAGATCGCCGACGTCGCCAACCGCACCCGCAGCGGGAAGATCGGTCCGGACGAGCTGTCCGGCGGCACCTTCTCCATCACCAACATCGGTTCGGTGGGCGCACTCTTCGACACGCCGATCATCAACCAGCCGCAGGTCGCCATCCTCGGCACCGGCGCGATCGTCAAGCGCCCGATGGTCGTCACCGATGTGGACGGCAACGACTCGATCGCCATCCGCCACATGATGTACCTGTGCCTGACCTACGATCACCGCCTGGTGGACGGCGCCGACGCCGGCCGCTTCCTCCAGACGGTCAAGGCTCGCCTGGAAGGCGGCGCGTTCGAGGGTGACCTCGGACTGTAAGTCTCCACGCAGCACACGACGGCGGCCCGAACTTTGAAGTGCGGGCCGCCGTCGTTCTACGGTCGGTAGAACTTTCTGACAGAGTGTCGCTAAACTGGACGCATGACTGTCGTCTACTACATCGTCCTGTTCCTGCATCTGGTCGGCGCCGCCATGGTGGTGGGCCCCTGGATCGCCAACATGAAGTCCCCCACGGTCCACCCGCGTCAGTTCGACGGAGCCATGCTCCAGGTCATCACCGGCCTGGCCATGTACATCATGCTGATGGCGCACGTGATGCCCTACGACGCCAACCACATGAAGCTCGGCATCAAGTTCCTGATCGCGATCGTGATCGCCGTGGCCGCCACCATCGCCAAGATCAAGACCAAGAAGGGCCAGCCGATCTCGCTGGGCCTGGCACACGCCGTCGGTGGCCTGGGCCTGGTCAACATCGCGATCGCCGCACTCTGGCACTGATCATCTGACGGAGCTGTTCATCTGACGGCACCGCGTCCCGGGACACGGAAAGGGGTGGGAGAGCATCACGCTCTCCCACCCCTTCGCTGTTCCAGGAATTCTCAGCCCTGTGCGATGCAGAACTCGTTGCCGTCCGGGTCCTGCAGGACGACCCAGCCGAAGTCGCCGATCGAGTGCCGGGCGGACTCGGATGCTCCCAGCTCCAGGGCCCGGGACAGGAGCGCCTCCGGGTCCTCGGAGTGGAGGTCCAGGTGCAGGCGCCGAGGACCCTCGCTGGGGTGCTCCACCCGCTGGAAGGCGAGTTTCGGCCCGCCCTGGGTGACGGGGCTGAGCCAGACGAACTCCCCCTCATACGAAGACTCCACGTCGAGCTCCAGGAGATCGGCCCAGAACCCCGAAAGGCTCTGAGGATCCGTGGTGTTCACGACGATCGAGACGACGGTTCCACGCGCCGCCGGGCGCTTCTCTTCAGTCATGACAGCAGTCTAGGGCCAGCTCAGGGGCCTGCACAGGGTGAACCCGGCTCCCCCGGCAGTTCTCGCCCGTCACATTCCGGACCCCGCGACGGCGGGTGTCCCTGCGCCCGGGAACGACCTAGGATGGTGCTCAAGGGCCTCTCCGCACGCGAGCAGGCCGACCCCCACACTCCAAGGAGCACCTCATGGCAGTGACCCGCAGCGCCTCCACCGTCTGGTCCGGCAACCTCTTCGAGGGCCAGGGCGAGACCACCTTCGAAAGCTCCTCCCTGGGCACGCACCCCGTCACCTGGAAGGCCCGCTCCGAGGCCGCCGAGGGCAAGACCAGCCCCGAAGAGCTGATCGCAGCAGCCCACTCCGCCTGCTTCTCCATGGCCTTCAGCAACGAGCTGGCCGAGGCCGGCTTCACCGCCACGGAGATCCGCACCAAGTCCGAGGTCGGCTTCCAGCCGGGCGTCGGCATCACGGGCAGCAAGCTCACCCTGGTCGCCACCATTCCGGGCATCTCCGAGGAGGACTTCCAGCGCATCGCGAACGCCGCCAAGGTCGGTTGCCCCGTCTCCGCCGCACTGTCCGGCATCGAGATCACCCTGGACGCCACGCTCAACGCCTGAACCGAGCGGGCGTCGGGGCTCGACGGCCTCGGAGCACTGACTGGCACTGAGCACCGACCGGCTCTGACCACTGACGGCGAAGGGCCGGGAAACGGATCATCCGTTTCCCGGCCCTTCGCCGTCTCTTCAGGATTCCAGGTGCTCAGGCGCCCGGCGCCGTGACCGCTTCCTTGGCCGCCTTGTTGAGGCGGATGCCGTACACCAGCTGTCCGATGCCCAGGATGACGAGGCTCACGCCCGCCCAGACCGCCAGGAAGACCAACGAGGAGAGCGGGAAGAGAGCCACCCCCAGACCGGCCAGGATGAACAGCACCCCCACGGTGATGGGCAGTGCCTTGGAACCCGGAGCGGATGCCGCACCCGCCCAGAGCAGGGCGACGCCCTCCAGGACCCATCCGGCCGCAAGGAGCACTGCGACCACCACGAGCGACTCCCCCGGGCGGAAGATCAGCAGCACGCCGGCCAGCACGGTCAGGACGCCGAGGATCCCCGAGAGGACTCGGGCCGACGTCTGGCCGGACGGGATCCGGCCCAGCGTCATCAGCCGGGCGACGCCGGTGGCGAACACATTGATGGCGAAGAACACCGCCAGGACCAGGAGCGACGCCCCGGGCCAGAACCAGATGATCAGGCCCAGGACGATGGAGAGCAGCCCGAGCCCGATCAGCGCCCGGGAGAAGGCCCGGAACCCTTCCGCTGCGGTGCGGCCCCCTGCGAATTCACTCATGGTGTGACTCCTTCTGCTGTCAGGACGTTCCGCCCGGGCGGGGTGCCAGGGGCGGGGGCACCAGGCCGGGGATCGTGTCCCTGCCCGGTGGTGTCTTGGTGGGGATCTCCCGGAGCATCTCCTTGAGGACGCCGATGCCGTGTTCCAGCTGCGGGTCCGTGCCGGCCTTGTGAGCATGGGGCGGGAAGAGGACTTCGATGTCGGGGTCGACGCCGCGGTTCTCCACCCCCCAGCCGATGCCCTGGCCGAAGAAGTGCGAATAGCGCGGCTGCGAGACGGGCGTGCCGTCCACCAGGTCGAAGCGCATGTCGATGCCGACCACGCCGCCCCAGGTCCGCGTGCCGATGACCGGCCCGATGCCGCGCATCTTGACGATCTGCGTGATGATGTCCCCGTCGGATCCGGCGAACTCATCCGTCAGGACCACCACGGGGCCTCGGGAGGCCAGGCGTGGGTACACCACCGGGTATTCGCCACGGGGCATCATCCACGCGTCGACCGTGCGGCCGATCAGCTCCGCGACCAGCTGCGAGGTGTGTCCGCCGCGGTTCCGCCGGACGTCCACCACAAGGGCGTCGCGCAGGGACTCCGTCTCCAGGTCGCGGTGCAGCTGAGCCCAGCCGTGCGCCTGCATGTCCGGGATGTGGATGTAACCGAATCCGCCGCCGGAGGCCTCACGGACCATGCGCCGCTTGGACTGGACCCAGTCCTGGTAGCGCAGTCGCTCCTCCGTGGCCAGGGGCACGACGGCGACCCGCCGGCCCGCCTGCCCGGCCGTCCGGACCGTGAGCTCCACAGGACGTCCGCCGGCGCCGCGGAGCAGCTCGCCCGGAGTCCGGCCTTCCGGACCTCCGAGGGCGACGCCGTCGACCGCCAGCAGCACGTCCCCGGCGCGCACGTCCGCCCCCGGACGGCGCAGCGGTGAGATGGCCTGGGGATCGGAGCTGTCGCCGTCGAGCACGCGGTCCACGGTCCAGCCGGCGTCGCTCAGGCTGAGATCGGCGCCGAGGAACCCCTGACGCCCGCTGCCCTTCTCGCTCGGCTCGGCGGAACGAACGTAGGCGTGGGAGGTGCCCAGCTCGCCATGCAGCTCCCAGAGCAGGTCTACCAGATCGTCATAGCTGCCCACCCGGTCCAGCACCGGCAGATAACGCTCGTACACGGCCTCCCAGTCGAGTCCGCCCATGTCCTCGTCCCAGAAGAAGTCCCGCTGGAGGCGCCAGGCCTCGCGGTACTGCTGGGCCCAGACCTTGCGCGGTTCCAGGAACACCCTGATGCGGTCCAGTTCCAGATCCTCGGGATCCTGTTCCGTCTCGCCGGTGGACACGGTCCGCAGTTTGCCGTCGGCCTGAACCACCGCGGTGGAGCCGTCGCCGGACAGCCTGTAGGACTCCACGTCCTCGGCCACCGTGCGGGTCTTGCCGCTCTGGAGATCGAGCCGGACCAGCGGCGCCTTCGGCGCTTTGTCCGTCACCTTCGCCCGGCCATCGCCGAGCACACCCTTGACCGGAACGTCGAGGTACAGCAGCGCACCCGGAACGGCCGTGAGGTGCTCGTAGTTGCCCTGCTCCACGGGAAGGGAGATCACCCGCTCGGCGAGGCCCGCCGGGTCCACCAGCGTCCGCGCCGGAGCGCCGTCCTTCGTCGAAGAACCGTCCTTGGCATCGGCGGAGCGGGCTTCGGCGATACGGGGACCGAACGGGGCCGCGGTGCTCGCATCCGGGGCCACGAGATACGGCCTGATGGGGTGAGGGAAGGAGAGGTCAAAGCTCTGACCGTCATACACCGGGTCGAAACTCCGGCTCGACAGGAAGGCCAGGAACTTGCCGTCCGTCGTGAAGGCGGGGTGCGAATCGACGAACCGGCCATCCGTGACCTCGAGCACTGAGGAGCCGTCGTCGCGGGACCGCAGACGGATGGACCGTCGCTCGGAATTGCCCGTCACCGCCTGGGACCAGGCGAACCAGGCACTGTCGGGCGACCACGCGAGATGATCCACGGTGCCGGCGCCGGGTGAGGCGACGCTTTCGGTGTCACCCGTCCTGGTGTTCAGCAGGATCACGTCACCGAAGACGGTGCCCATCAGGAGCCATTCCCCGTCGGGGCTCGGCTCGAGGCTCACCACCCGGGCGGGAGGGGTGAATTCGACGGTCCCGGCGCCGGTGCCGGTACCTGCTGCTTCCTCCTCGGAGCCGGGTTCCGTGGACCCGGCGGCGTCCAGGACGCCGTCCTCGCGGTCCTCGGCGTCGACGTGCTCGCGGACCGCGGCCGGAGCCGAGTCCCCCACCACTCCCAGCGCGGACACCGGGCGGGGCAGGCCGTCGTCGACGGCGTCCTCCGGAACATCCGGCTCGGCGGGAGCCGGTGCCGCGATCGTCGCCGGTGTGGCGCCGAAGGCGTCGCTGACCAGGGAGGTCACGAGCAGCGACTCCTCGCCCCCGCGGTCGTGGAGGTAGGCGACGCGCCCGTCCGCGAGGAAGCGCGGCAGGCGGGCCCGCACGGAGCTGTCCGATTCGACGGCGCGCGCCGGGCCTTCCTGGTGACGGAGCCAGTGGAGGGAGCCGTGGCTGACCACCAGGCTGCTCTCGCCCCGGGCGTCCGGCTGGGCTTCCCGGAGGTGCGCGGACACGTCGAGGGGCGTCGACGCCGGACGGACCGAGGCCAGTTCGATGTCCAGGGCCTGGGCCTCGGCGTCCTGGCCGTCCAGGAGGAAGAGCCGGCCGGCGGACTCGACGACGATGCGGCTGCCGTCGCCGGAGGCGTGCCGGACGTAGAAGTCCTCATGGTCCGTGTGACGGCGCAGGTTCTGCCCGTCCGGGGTCACCGAATAGAGGTTGCCGTAGCCCTCGTGGTCGGAGAGGAAGTGGATCCGTCCACCGCTCCACACCGGGTCCGTGAGGTTGCCGTCGAGCTCCGGCACCAGGCGCGTGAACTCCCCGTTGCCGTCCGCGTCGATCCACAGCTTGCCCCCGGTGCCGCCCCGGTACCGCTTCCACCATGCGGGCTCCCGGGACAGCAAGGACGCCAGCACCACGGGCTTCTCATCACCGAGCGCGGGTCCGAAGGCCATGTTCTCGAGTGGTCCGTAACCCAGGGCTTCAGGTGCCCCGCCGTCGAGCGGAACGGCGTAGCCGTGGGCCAGACGGGAGTCACCCTGCTGGAAGGCACTGGTGACCAGCACCCGGCCGTCGGGCAGGAAGCCCTTGTTCCTCGTGGAGGGGTGGCCGAAGTGCGTCAGCTGGCGGAAGTCCCCGCCGTCGAGGAGCGCCGTCACCACTTCCGGCGCGGACCCGCGGGTGACGGTCCAGACCAGGCGCTTGCCGTCCGGGGTGAAGCGCGGGTTCCTGGCCGGCAGGTTCAGCGCGGAGACGCGCCAGGCCTTGCCACCGGTGAGCGGGGCCAGCCAGACGTCATCCTCGGCCACGAACGTGACCAGATCACCATGGATGTGGGGGTACCTCAAATAGCCTTGGTGTGTCATGGTTCGATCCTAACCAGCCCGTCCCGCGCCCTGGGGGACGCCACGGTCAGCCGCGTGGGGCCACGTCGCCGATCCGCCAGCCTCTATCCCGCCGCACGAGCGTGAGGCGCAGCTTCTCGACGCCGGCCGGCCTACTCTCGGCGGCGGCCAGACCGGCGCCCGGGTCTCCGGCGATGAGGTACGACGGCGTCCGGATGGTCACGCTGAGCACCGCACGGTCCGCCGACGCCTCTCCGTCCACGGTAGCCGTGCTGAGCTCAGGCCGATAGCCGTCATAGTGCCGGCGCTCGGCCAGCAATCGCCCGATGAGCGCGCGGTCCCGGTCTCTGAGCACGGTGTCGCTGTACACGGCATCCAGATGGCTGGGGTCCCGGGCGAGGAGAGCCGCAGTCCGCGCCGCGAGGAGATGTCCCGCGGCGGCGACCGCTGCTCGCTGCCCGGCGTCCGATGAGGCGGCGGGCTCTGGGGTGGCCCGGCCCGGCGGCGCCGTCACGAGCGCCTTCACCGGCGACGACGGCGAAGACGGCGAGGACTCCTCGTCCACGGCTCCGCTGACCACGGCCCACCCGAGGGCAGCCGCGCCGAGAAGCGCTGCGAGCAGCACGGTGACAGCTCCGAACAGCCGCTCGTGAGGTGCTCTTCGCGGCTTTCGACCCGCCCGGGGCGCCCTGTTCCTGCGCTTCCAGCGATCACCCGAGCGGCGCCGCGGTCCCGGGCCGTTCCGAGACGGCACCAGCGCGGTCGCCAGTTCGCCATACTCTTCACGGGCGGCGCCTGCGGCGATCTGCACCGGCGCCGCCGGCCCGGTCCGTCGCACGGCCGTGGCGAACTCCCGGGCTCCGGGACGCTCATCCGGGTTCTCCGAGAGCGCTTCTTCGAGGGCGGCGGCCAGATCGGGTGACACACCCGGATGCAGCACCGGAAGGGGCGGACGGCTCCGCGCCGGTCCGGGCGGCGCACCCGTGAGACACCACCACGCGACCGCGGCGAGGGCGTACACGTCGCCCGACGGCCGGGCCTCCTGCACGTCGGGCTCGGCGAAGTCCAGGGTGGCCCGTCGGATGCGCCGCTCCCCCGTGAGACGCGCCTGTCCGAAGTCTGCGAGGAGCGGGATCCCCTCCGCCGAGAACAGGATGTTCCCGGCGGAGACATCGCCGTGGACGATGCCCCTCGCGTGGAGCGCGGACAGGGCCTCGGCCACCGGCACGGTCACGGTGACCACCTCGGCGGCGCTCAGGGTGCCACGTGCCGCCATCAGGCTTCCGACCGAGCCGCCCGAGGCGAAATCCATCAGCACTCCCGCCACCCGGGATACCGTCCCGTCCGGCCTGGGAAGATCGACGGGCACCAGGCCGTGGAGCCGGAGCAGATGCGGGTGCTCCAGGCCTCGGACCCGCCAGCGTTCACCCCGCAACTGTTCGCCCAGCGGCTGTTCACCCGGCAGCTCACGGCGGTCCGGCCCGCCCTGGCCCTGCCCTAGGCGGGGGACCTTCACGACGCGCCGGGCGCCGTCGTCGCCTTCCAGAAGCCAGACGACGCCGGCTGCCCCGGCACCCAAGCGGCGCACCACGCGGTAACCGGGCACCCGGGGCACCGAAGTGATCTCCGTGGCGCCGCCGTCGCCCTTCCGTTCCGCACTCATCACGCCTCCCGCAGTTCCCCTCCGCTGTCCTCACCTACTGTGCCGTGGAATGCGACAGCCCGCAGAAGTTATCCACAGGCGACCGCTACGGCGGCGCGGTAACAATCCCCGGGGCAGTGAGACCTTCACCACAACGGCCTGCCGCCGGGCCCCACAGGTCTAAGCTGATACGCATGACTTTGGAGTTCTCGACCCTGGGACTTGCCCCGGACTACGTCGACTACCTCCAGGGCTGGGACGTGCAGCGCGAACTGCACACCGCGGTCCTGGAAGGTTCCCGTCCGAGCACCGTGCTCCTGCTGGAGCACGCTGCCGTGTACACCGCGGGCAAACGCACCGAAGATCACGAACGGCCCTTCGACGGCACCCCCGTGGTGCCCGTGGACCGTGGTGGCAAGCTGACGTGGCACGGCCCGGGCCAGCTGGTGGCGTACCCGATCATCAAGCTCAAGAACCCGGCCGGGATCCGGGATTACGTGCACCGGCTCGAGGACGTCATCATCGACGTGCTCGCGGATTACGGCATCGCCGCCACCCGGGTGGACGGGCGCGCAGGTGTCTGGATCACCGCCGATGAGAAGGGCCCGGACCGGAAGATCGCCGCGATCGGCATCAGGGTCCATGAAGGCGTCACCATGCACGGCATCGCCATCAACTGCAACAATGACCTAGCCCCCTACGCGCAGATCGTCGCGTGCGGGATTTCGGATGCCGGGGTGACCACCATCGCTCTGGAGACCGGACGGAACATCTCGCCTGCTGACCTTGTTGAGCGAGTGATGGAAGAGTTCCGCAAGCACGAGAGCGAACTCGTCGCCGTGGAAGAAGGAGCAGTCAAGTGACTCTTGTCCCCGAAGGCCGTAAACTCCTGCGGATCGAACAACGCAACGCCGCGACCCCCGTGGAACGCAAACCCGACTGGATCAAAGCGAAAGTCCAGATGGGACCCGAATTCGTCGGCCTGAAGAACCTCGTCAAAAAAGAAGGCCTGCACACCGTCTGCGAAGAAGCCGGCTGCCCCAACATCTTCGAATGCTGGGAAGACAAAGAAGCAACCTTCCTCATCGGCGGCTCCGAATGCACCCGCCGCTGCGACTTCTGCCAGATCGACACCGGCAAACCCTCCCCCCTGGACCGGCTCGAACCCACCAAAGTCGCCCGCTCCGTCCAATCCATGAACCTGCGCTACGCCACCGTCACCGGCGTCGCCCGCGACGACCTCGAAGACGAAGGCGTCTGGCTCTACGCCGAAACCGTCCGCAAAATCCACGAACTCAACCCCGGCACCGGCGTCGAACTGCTCATCCCCGACTTCTCCGGCAAACCCGACCACATCCAAGCCATCTGCGACTCCGCCCCGGAAGTGTTCGCCCACAACGTCGAAACCGTCCCCCGCATCTTCAAACGCATCCGCCCCGCCTTCCGCTACGAACGCTCCCTGGACGTCATCACCCAAGGCCGCACCCACGGCATGGTCACCAAATCCAACCTCATCCTCGGCATGGGCGAAACCCGCCAAGAAATCTCAGAGGCCCTCCAGGACCTTCACGAGGCCGGCTGCGACCTGATCACCATCACCCAGTACCTGCGACCCTCCGAACGGCACCTGCCCGTGGACCGCTGGGTCAAACCCCAGGAATTCGTCGACCTCGCCGAGGAAGCAGAACAGATCGGCTTCCTCGGCGTCATGTCCGGACCCCTGGTCCGCTCCTCCTACCGCGCCGGACGCCTCTGGGCCACCGCCATGCGCAAAAAAGGCCGCGACATCCCCGAAAACCTCGCCCACATCGCAAAAGGCATCCAAGACTCCGGCACCACCCGCCAAGAAGCCCGCACCCTCATCGCCACCCAAGCCTGAGGTCCGGCGGCTTCCCACGCCGACGGCGGCACACGGCATTCCCCGTGCGCCGCCGTCGGCGTTTCAGTACGCCCTCTCTGCTGGCTAGAATGGAGACACTATGGCTAAATCCACCGATTCCACCGTCACGAACGACGACGGCTCCACCAAGCGCGGCCTCTTCAATCGCAAGCCCCGGGCCAAGAAGAAAGGGCCCAGCCGGCTGAAGCAGATCGGCGAGGTCTTCACCATGACCCGCCGCCACGACCCCCTGGTCGTCTGGCTGATGCTGCTGGCCTTCCTCGTGGTGGTCGGCCTCGGCGTCGGAATCGGCGCCCTGTTCAACAACTGGATCACCGGTCTGATCCTGGGCATCATGCTCGGTCTGCTGGCCGCGACCTTCATCCTGTCGCGCCGCGCCGAGCGCGCGGCGTTCGCGCAGATCGAGGGTCAGCCCGGCGCCGTGGGAGCCGCCCTCGGCACCCTGCGCCGTGGCTGGATCGTCGAGCAGCAGCCAGTCGCCGCGAACCCGCGCACGCAGGACTTCGTGTTCCGCACCGTGGGGCGTGCCGGCGTCGTGCTCGTGACCGAGGGGCCGCAGAGCCGCGTCCGCACCCTGGCAGACGGGGAGCGCAAGCGCCTGTCCCGCATCCTGCCGAATGTCCCGATCCACGTGATCTACGCGGGCAAAGAAGAGGGACAGGTCCCGATCGCGAAGGTCGGCGGCGCGCTGCGCAAGCTCAAGCCCACGCTCACCAAGGTGGAGGTGAGCGCCGTGTCCAAGCGCATCGCCTCCCTGGGCACCAAGCTCCCGATCCCGAAGGGCATCGACCCGTACAAGGCCCGCCCGGACCGTCGCGCGATGCGTGGCCGCTGAGCCCGAACGCCGACCGGCCGCCGTCGTTCTCCTGAGATGGAGACGACGGCGGCCGGTTCCGTTTAAGGGCGGCTCACCGGCGCCCTTCTGAGTCAGTCGGGCAGTCCCCCGATGTCGCCGCCGGCGGCCAGGCCGGCCTGGATCTTCCGACGGTGCGCCTGTTCCCAGTCGTCCAGGGACTGGCCGGCCTCCGCGGTCTCGCGCTCTTCAGCGGCGCGGAGAAGGTCTGGGGCGTGGGCCGCTTCCAGCACCACGATCCCTTCCTCATCCGCCACGACGACGTCCCCCGTGCGGACGGTCACGCCGCCCACCACGGTGTCACCCTGAGGCAGCACGACGTTCTTGCCACCCGGCTTCGGGAACACGCCGCGGGCGAACACCGGGAAGCTCATGTCGCGCACCTCCTCCAGGTCGCGGATGTACCCGTCGACGACGAACGCTGCGATCCCGCGCTGCTGGGCGACAGCGCAGACATTGCCACCGGCGACCGCGAGGCGGGTGCCGCCGGAGTCGACGACGATGACGGAGCCCGGCTCCGCACGGTAGATCGCAGTGTGCATCATGAGGTTGTCGCCGGGCGCACAGCGCACGGCGTGGACGGGGCCACTGACGCGGGGCATCCCGTCCCACAAGGGCCGTATGGCAGGATCCAGGATCCGGTCCTCTCCCACCAGGTCCGCCAGGGACGTGGGTGAGACGTCAGGGATGCTGTCACTCATGGGGTGCTCTCCTCGGAATCATCGGGGACGGGCAGGCGGGTTGATCCGCCGGCCGGCAGCTCAGCGCAGGCCAGATCAGCGGAGGACCAAGACGGTCTTCATCGCCTTGTCGTGCAGACCACGCTGATCGGGGTCGAAGATGATGGCGGGGATCACGAGGCAGAGGAGGGCGGCCCGCACCAGGGCCGCTGGAATGCCCGCGGGGGAACCGTCCAGTCGCACCACGTGGATGTTGGAGACGCGGTGACCGATGCTGTACCCCAGCGTTCCGACGAGAACGGCCTGTTCCGCGAAGAAGACGGCCAGGGTCGCCCAGGAATTGCCGTCGAAGAAGAAGTTGCTGATCAGCAGGCACAGTGCCCAGTCGATGCAGATCGCCAGGATTCTCCGGCCGGCGCGGGCCAGCGAGCCCGGCCCGGCCTCCGGCAGTCCCAGCCGCTCCCCCGGGTACTTGCTGATGTGCGTCGTGTCGGGGCCTTCCAGCCAGGAACCTAGATCTCGTCGAGTCACCACTCCTTAAGGGTATCCGCTGGCACCGGTCCGCAGCGGCCCCGGACCTTTGCCGCCGGTCTGTCCGCATCGCGGAGAGCCTGCCCGTGATGGGCGGCACTGTCGGTAGAGTGAGGAAGGTACGACCGGGAGCCACCGGCCCCCAGCGACCACCCGTCACATCTCCGTTGTAACCTCCCGGAAACAATGCAGACATTAGCGGGTAATGCCCGCCGCCTAGGCTGTTCACCAGTAGATGGCACGGCGATCCGCTGGGTGAAGCCTGGCCGAAACCCGGTGCCGTCGCCTTCAGGCCACCGGCCCAATTCTGTTAGGAGCATGCATGTTCACCAGTGCGGACGAAGTCCTCAAGTTCATCAAGGATGAGGACGTCAAGTTCGTCGACATCCGTTTCACCGATCTTCCGGGCGTGCAGCAGCACTTCAACGTTCCCGCCAAGACGGTCGACGCGGACTTCTTCGTCAACGGCCAGCTCTTCGACGGTTCCTCCATCCGCGGTTTCCAGGGCATCGCTGAATCCGATATGCAGCTCATCCCCGATGTGACCTCCGCGTTCATCGACACCTTCCGCATCGAGAAGACCCTGGCGCTGAACTTCTCCATCGTGAACCCGCGCACCGGCGAGCCGTACCACCGCGACCCCCGTGGCGTGGCCGAGAAGGCCGAGGCCTACCTGGCCTCCACCGGCATCGCCGACACAGCGTTCTTCGCCCCCGAGGCCGAGTTCTTCGTCTTCGACAACGTCCAGTACCAGTCCTCCCCGCAGGGCAGCTTCTACAAGATCGATTCCGAGGAAGCCCACTGGAACTCCGGTCGTGAAGAAGAGGGCGGCAACCTCGGCTACAAGACCCCGGTCAAGGGCGGCTACTTCCCCGTGGCGCCGACCGACAAGCAGGCCGACCTCCGCGACGCCATGTGCGTCGAGCTGGACAAGGCGGGCCTTGAGGTCGAGCGTTCGCACCACGAGGTCGGTTCCGCCGGTCAGGCCGAGATCAACTACAAGTTCACCACGCTGACCGCGGCTGCCGATGACCTGCAGAAGTTCAAGTACGTCATCAAGAACACCGCCGATGCCTGGGGCAAGTCCGTCACCTTCATGCCGAAGCCGGTCTTCGGTGACAACGGCTCGGGCATGCACTGCCACCAGTCGCTGTGGGCCGACGGCTCCCCGCTGTTCTACGACGAGAAGGGCTACGCCGGCCTGTCCGACACCGCCCGTTGGTACATCGGCGGCCTGCTGAAGCACGCCTCCGCAGTGCTCGCCTTCACCAACCCGACGGTGAACTCCTACCGCCGCCTGGTCAAGGGCTACGAGGCTCCGGTCAACATGGTCTACTCGCAGGGCAACCGCTCCGCCGGTATCCGCATCCCGGTCACGGGTTCCAACCCGAAGGCCAAGCGCATCGAGTTCCGCGCACCGGATCCCTCCTCCAACCCGTACCTGGCGTTCGCCGCTCAGCTGATGGCCGGCATCGACGGCATCCGCAACCGCATCGAGCCGCCGGCGCCGATCGACAAGGACCTCTACGAGCTGCCCGCAGAGGAGGCTCGCGACATCCCCAAGGCTCCGGGTTCCCTGGAAGAGGCCCTGGAAGCCCTCGAGGCCGACAACGAGTTCCTGCAGGCCGGTGGCGTGTTCACCCAGGACCTGATCGACACCTGGATCGCCTACAAGCGTGAGAACGAGATCCTCCCGCTGTCGCTGCGCCCGAACCCGTACGAGTTCGAGCTGTACTACGGCGTCTAGCAGTCTGAGGAGGACGGTCGCGGCCCAGGCCGTGTGAGCCGCCGCCTCGACTGCACACAGGAAAGGCCCCCGGAGCAACGCTCCGGGGGCCTTTCCCGTTTCCCGTTCCCGAGCCTCGGCCCGGCCGCCTACCGCGTCTCCTCCTCCACCGCCGGCTGCCCATGGAGACCCTGCGACTCCTCCAGCATCCGGCCGAGCCGGGCCACCTCGGCGTGCAGCCGGTCCAGCTGGCCCCTCAGGTCCGCGTCGGCCTGCTCGACGGCGACCGTCGCCGTCGCCGAGACCCGCTCGACCAGCCACGAGCCGATCGACGCGGTGACGACGCCGAGGACCGCGATTCCCGAGACCATGAGCGCCGCGGCCACGGCCCGGCCGATGAGGGTGACCGGGTAGTGGTCCCCGTACCCGACAGTGCTGATGGTGGTGAGTGACCACCACACGGCGTCACCGAACGTGACGATGTTCGCGCCCTCGGCGTGCTGCTCGGCGTCGAGCACCGCGAGAGAGGCACAGTAGGTCAGGAAGACGGCCGACACCGCGACGAACGTGACGATCCGGCCCCGCAGCGCCTTGCCCGCCGTGCCGTACAGCACCCGGAGCAGCGTGACGAGACGCAGGAGGCGCAAAGGCCGCAGCACCGGCAGCACGACCATCGCCAGGTCGGGCAGATGGGTGGCCAGCCAGCGCCAGCGCTGGGGCGCCAGAAACAGCCGCGCCACATAGTCCACGGTGAACGCACCCCACGTGATCCACTGGATCAACTCGAGTGCCTGAGCCTGGCGTTCCGAGACGTCGCCGATCACCTGCACCGAGTACGCGGCCAGGAACACGAGCGCCGCCGCCATGAGCGGCCATTCCGTGGCCTGCCGCCACCGTTCCGATGTCATGGAGAAAGACTATTCGCAGCACGCCGGTCGCGGGAGGTCTCAGGCCTGATGCGGGGACACCCGGTCTTGCTAGGCTCGGATCATGGCCGAACTCAGCCCGGAAAGCATCGAATACTTCCGCACACTCCCCCGCCGCCGCGTCGCCGCGGGACTGGTGATCCGCGACGCCGACGGGAGGGTCCTCGCCGTCGAGCCCAACTACAAAGACGGCTGGCTCCTGCCCGGTGGCACGGTGGACGCCGGTGAGGCGCCCCGTGCGGCCGCCCGCCGCGAGGGCCGTGAGGAGCTGGGCCTGGACATCCAGCCCGGTGCGCTGCTCATCATCGGGCACTCCGCCTTCCCCGACCCCGTGGGCGATGGGCTGAACTTCCTCTACGACGGCGGCGTCCTGCCCGACGGCGCCGAGATCACGCTCCAGGAGGAGGAACTCCTGAGCTGGCGGTTCGTCGCCGAGCAGGACCTCCCCGAATACTTCGGCGTGCACGGCGCCCTGCACGTCTCCTCCGCCCTGCGGGCTCTCCGCGAGGAACGGGTCATCGAACTCCAGGACCGCGAAGAGATCCTCTGACCCTCTCGCGCCGGGGCACGGCACTAAGCCGACACCACCGGAACGACGACGGCGGCCGCTTCCCTGCGCAGGGAAGCGCCCGCCGTCGTCGTTCAGCAGGTCCGCACGGCTCGCGCGCGGACGGCCACGGCTCAGATGTCCACGGCTCAGAGGACCTTCGAGAGGAAGTCCTTGGTCCGCTGCTGCTGAGGATTGCCGAAGAGCTCGTCGGGGGTGCCCTGCTCACAGATGTAGCCGTCCGCCATGAAGATCACGCGGTCGGCCACTTCGCGGGCGAAGCCCATCTCATGGGTGACCATGACCATCGTCATGCCCTCGGCCGCCAGGTCCTTGATGACCTGCAGGACCTCGCCGACCATCTCAGGGTCCAGCGCCGAGGTGGCCTCGTCGAAGAGCATGATGTCCGGGCTCATGGCCAGCGCGCGGGCGATCGCCACACGCTGCTTCTGTCCGCCCGAGAGGGACACCGGACGGGCGTCGGCCTTGGCCTCCAGTCCCACCCGGGCCAGGAGCTCCAGGCCACGGGTCCGTGCCGCCGCCTTGTCCAGCTTCCCGGTCTCCACGGGGGCCAGCATGATGTTCTCGATCACCGTCATGTGCGGGAACAGGTTGAAGTGCTGGAACACCATGCCGATCTGGCGGCGGACCTGGTTGATGTCCACGTTCGCGCCGGTCAGGTCGTAACCGTTGACCTGGACCTTGCCGCCGGAGATGTCCTCCAGCTTGTTGAGGCAGCGCAGGAAGGTGGACTTGCCCGAGCCCGAGGGGCCGATGACCGCCACCACCTCGCCCTCGTGGATGACAGCGTCGATGCCCTTGAGGACCTCGTTGCTGCCGAAGGACTTCTTCAGGCCCGTGACCGTGACCTTCTCGGCCCGGTCGTCACGGACCGTCTCTGCACCCGTGCTCATTTGTTGAACTTCCTGTCCGCGTAGTTGGCCAGTTGTGTCAGGAGCATGATCACCACGAAGTACAGCGCCGCCACGATCACCAGGGTCTCGGTGATACGGAAGTTGCCCGCGTAGATCTGCTGGCCCTGGTACAGCAGCTCGGCGAAGCCGATGGCCAGGAGCAAGGACGAATCCTTCAGCATGATGATCAGCTGATTGATCAGGGACGGTGTCATGAGCTTGAACGCCTGTGGCACCACGACCTTCTGCATCGACTTGCCGTAGCCCATGCCGAGGCTCCGGGCCGCTTCCAGCTGACCCGGGTCCACCGACTGCACGGCGCCGCGCACGATCTCGGTGATGTAGGCGCCCGAGTTGAGGCTCAGCGTCAGCACACCGGCCACCCAGATGTTGATGGGCTGCCCGGTGAGCTGTGGGATGCCGAAGTAGAAGAAGAACGCCCAGACCAGCAGGGGCGTGCCACGGAAGACGTTGACGAAGGTGGTCGCGACACCGCGCGCCACCACGTTCCGGGAGATCTTCAGGAAGCCGAAGAACAAGCCCAGGACCATCGCCACCGCGAAGGAGATGATGGTGACGAGCACCGTGTTGCGCAGGCCGCTCATGAGCGCCGGGAAGCTCTGCACCAGCAGATCCCAGAAGCTGCTCGTCGCGGCGGCTTCCGGAGCCTTGAGGTACTTGTCGAGGAGCTTCTGGTACTCGCCGTCGGCCTTCATCTCGGAGAGGCCCTTGTTGAACGCCGCGAGCAGTTCGGGGTTCTTGCCCTTGTTGACGGCGAAGCCGTAGCTGCCGCCCGGGATCTTGTCGGTCACGGTCTTGAGGCCGTTGTTCTGGCTGGTGCCGTAGGCCAGGACCGGGTAGTCGTCGAAGACACCCACGGCGTTGCCGGACTTCACCAGTTCGTACATGGTCGCGGACTGGTCCAGGGACTTCACCGTGAAGCCGTACTTGCCGGACAGCTCCTTAGCGGCGGTCTCACCCTCGGAGCCGGTCTTGGCGGTGACCGTCTTGCCCTTGAGGTCCTCGTAGCCCTTGATGTCCGTGTTGTTCTTGGCCACGGCCATCTGCACGCCGGATTCGAAGTACGGGTCGGAGAAGTCGTAGACCTGCTTGCGCTTGTCCGTGATCGACATGCCGGCGATCACGCCGTCCACCTGGTTGGAGGACAGCGCCTGGAGTGCGGCGTTGAAGCCGAGCGACTTGATCTCGACTTCGAATCCGCCGCGCTTGGCGATGTCACGGATGAGATCCATGTCGATGCCGGTCAGTTCGCCGGAAGGGTCCCGGAACTCGAACGGCGCGAACGTGGTGTCCGTGCCGATGACGAACTTCTTGCCGCTCACCTCGTGCGGTGCGGCGGCGGAGGCGGCGGGCATGGCGAGCCCGACGACGGCGAGGCACGCCGTCAGCACGGCCACCCCGGCGCGAGCCAGGACGGTCAGTCCCGCGCGGGCAGGCATCCCGGCGCGGCTGCGCCGGGCTCCTCCTCCGTCTTTCTGCCGCGAGGTCTCCCACGGTTGTCGATTCATCCCTTGATCCTTTCGTCGCGGGCAGAGCGCTCAGCGCTGCCCGTAGAACTCCCGGTCGAAGACTGCGCGAGCACGTCGCGTCAGCCGCAGGTACTGCTCCTCGAATTCGGCAGCGTGGGAAGCCGGGTGCCCGCACCAGCGGGACACGGCTTCGAGGTCCCGCCGTGCGGACGGCAGGAGGTCTGAGGCCCTTCCGGACCAGATCACGTTGGCGCTGCGGACCCGGCTCGCCAGCCGCCACGCGTCCGCCAGCAGAGCCGCGTCCTCCTCGGCCATCAGTCCGAGCCGCGTGAGCTCCGCCAGCGCCTCCATGGTGGACGTGGTCCGAAGGCCCGGATGCTGATGGGCGTGCTCCAGCTGGCGCAGCTGGACGAGCCATTCCACATCGCTCAGGCCACCACGGCCGAGCTTGACGTGGCGGGACGGGTCGGCTCCCCGCGGCAGCCGTTCCGTCTCCACGCGGGCCTTGATCCGCCGGATCTCCCGCTCGTCCTGGGGCGAGAGGTGCTCCGGGTACCGGATGGGGTCGATCAGTTCGAGGAACGCCTCTGCCAGGCCGTCGTCGCCGGCGATCGGTCGGGCCCGGAGCAGGGCCTGGGCCTCCCAGACGAGCGACCAGCGCTCGTAGTAGACGCGGAACGCCTCGAGCGACCGGACCATGGGCCCGTTCTTTCCTTCGGGCCGCAGGTCCGCGTCGAGGGAGAGGACCCGCTCCGCCAGGATGGCCGGCTTAAGCGGCTGCGTGAGCAGGCTGGAGATCTGTCCCACGATCTGCAGTGCTTGTTTCTGGGCGTCCTCCTCGGACACCCCGGGCAGCGCTTGATGCACGTAGAGAACGTCGGCGTCCGAGCCGTAGCCGATCTCACGGCCGCCCTGCCGGCCCATCGCCACCACGAGCACGCGGGTCAGCAGCCCGCCCTGGGCCTCCGCCTGGCGTTCAGCCACGTGCAGTGCGCCGAGGATGGCGGCGCGGTCCGCGTCGGACAGAGCCTGGGAGACTCCGTCCTGGTCGAGGATGCCCGCGGCGTCGGCGATGGCAGTGCGGAGGATCTCCCGGCGGCGGATCAGCCGGATGAGCCGCATGGCGCTCGACGGGTCCTGATGCCGGGCCATCTTGGACCGGATCTCCTGCCACTGCGTCTCGAAGGGCACCGGGGCCAGTTCCTTGTTGTTGCCCAGCCAGGCCACGGACTCCGGGGACACCTCGAGCAGGTCCGCGATGAGCCGTGAGTCCGACAGGACATGACACAGCCGCTCGGCAGCCGCCTGGGAGTCCCGCAGGAGACCCAGGTACCAGTGGGTCGCTCCGAGCGCCTCGCTGACCCGGCGGAAGGCCAGCAGGCCGGCGTCGGGGTCCAGGCCTTCGGCGAGCCAGCCCAGCAAGACCGGCAGAAGCTGGCGCTGCAGTGCCGCCCGGCGGCTGACGCCGCTGGTCAGCGCCGCGATGTGGCGCATGGCGCCCTCGGGGTCCCGGTAGCCGAGCGCCGCGAGGCGGGCGGACGCGGCTTCCGGGCTGAGGCGAGCCTCGTCAGAGCTGAGGGAGGCGGCCGTGCCGAGGAGCGGACGGTAGAAGATCTGTTCGTGCAGCTCGCGCACGCGCCGCTTGGTCTTCTGCCAGGACGTCAGGAGGCTGTCCGCCGTCGGGCGGACCGTGCTCAGCGAGCCTTCGACGGCGCGCGCCAGCGCCCGCAGCTCGTCCTCCTTCTCCGGCATGAGGTGCGTGCGGCGCATCTGCACCATCTGGATGCGGTGCTCGATCACGCGCAGCTGCCGGTACGCCCGGTCGAACTCCGAGGCGTCGGCGCGGCCGATGTATCCGCCATGGGAAAGAGCTGCGATGGCCGACGTCGTGTCCCGGACCCTGAGAGCCGGATCTGCCTTGCCGTGCACCAGCTGGAGCAGCTGAACCGTGAACTCCACGTCGCGGAGTCCTCCGGGGCCGAGCTTGATCTGGCGCGCCAGTTCGGACGCAGGGATGTTGTCCGTGACCCTGCGGCGCATGGCCTGCACCGATTCGACAAACCCCTCGCGGCCCGCGGAGGACCAGACCAGCGGCTCCACCATCTCGTGATAGCGGCGGCCCAGTTCGGGATCCCCTGCCATGGCACGGGCCTTCAGGAGCGCCTGGAACTCCCAGCTCTCCGCCCACCGGGCGTAATACTGCCGGTGCGATTCCAGGGTGCGGACGAGCGGCCCGTCCTTGCCTTCGGGCCTGAGGTTGGCGTCCACCTCCCAGAGCCCGGGTTCGCGCCCGGGATGGGAGATGATCCGGGCGAGGGCGCCTGCGAGGAACGTCCCGATCTCCACGGCGCGGACCTCGTCCAGCCCGTCGGAATCCAGGACATAGATGACGTCGACGTCGGAGATGTAGTTGAGCTCGCGGGCGCCGCACTTGCCCATGCCCACGATCGCCAGACGGACGGCGTCGACCTCGAGCGGTGAGAACTTGGCGCCTGCCTCGGCCCGTGCCACGGCCAGGGCGGCGTCCAGAGCGGCGGCTGCCAGATCCGCGAGTTCGGCCCCCACCTGGGGCATGTAGTCCCGGGGATCCGCAGCTCCGAGATCCCGGATCGCCAGTTCGGTCAGGTGCCGGCGGTAGCGCACCCGCAAGGCGCTCTGGCCCTCTTCGCCGGTCAGGCCCGCGACCGGCGTCACCGCCCGGGGGTCCGCGCCCACCGAGGCCAGGAGGGAGGCACGCAGTTCCTCACCCGGGACCCGGGCCGGCTCGGGGCTGACCCGGGTTTCCAGAAGGCTCTGCTCCTCGGGGTTCCGGAGCAGGAAATCGGCCAGCGCCACGGAACTGCCGAGGAGGCGGTACATCGCCTCGGCGTCCTCCGGGTCTCCCCGCAGAAGGCGCCCCACCGTGCCCTGAGCGGCCTTCTCCTTCTCGAGGAGGCGGACGAGTGACAACAGCGCCTCGTCCGGATTGGCGGACTGGACGAGACCGGCGAACAACAGGTCCCGGTCCACTCCGTCCAGCTCGGGAGCGCCGAGGAAACGCTCGGCCCGTTCAACGTCACTGAAACCCGCCGCGATGAGACGGCGGGCGACACTCATCGCCACAGCGTTAGAGGATCCCCAGGTTGCGCTGGAGTTCGTACGGCGTGACCTGCAGGCGGTAATCGCTCCACTCGGCGCGCTTGTTCCTCAGGAAGTGCTGGAACACCTGTTCCCCGAGGATCTCCGCCATGAACTCCGAGTTCTCCATGGCGTTGATGGCGTCGTGCAGGCTCGCCGGCAGAGGGTCGTGGCCGAGGGCCCTGCGCTCCGCCGTGGACAGCGAGGCGATGTCGTCCTCGGACGGCGGCGCCAGGTCGTAGCCTTCCTCGATGCCCTTCAGACCGGCGCCGAGCAGCGCCGCATAGGCGAGGTAAGGATTGGCCGCGGAATCGATCCCGCGGTACTCGACGCGTGCGGAGTTCCCCTTGCCCGGCTTGTACAGCGGAACCCGGACCAGGGCGGAGCGGTTGTTGTGACCCCAGGACACGTAACTGGGCGCCTCTCCCCCGCCCCACAGGCGCTTGTAGGAGTTCACGAACTGGTTGGTGATCGCCGTGAATTCCGGCGCGTGCCGCAGGACACCGGCGATGAACTGCCGGGCCGTGCGGGACAGTTCGTATTCGGCGCCCGCTTCGTGGAAGGCGTTCGTGTCACCCTCGAACAGCGAGAAGTGGGTGTGCATCCCGGAACCGGGGTGCTGCGTGAACGGCTTCGGCATGAACGTGGCGTAGCTGCCCTGCTGGAGCGCCACCTCTTTGATGATGGTGCGGAACGTCATGATGTTGTCCGCGGTCTGGAGGGCGTCCGCATAGCGCAGGTCGATCTCGTTCTGGCCCGGGCCCGCCTCGTGGTGGCTGAACTCCACGGAGATGCCCACCGACTCCAGCATGGTCACCGCGGTGCGGCGGAAGTCCTGGGCCACGCCACCGGGGACGTGGTCGAAGTAGCCGCCCTCATCCACGGGGACCGGAAGACCGTCCGGACCCGGCTTGTCCGACTTGAGCAGGTAGAACTCGATCTCCGGGTGGGTGTAGCAGGTGAAGCCCATGTCCGCGGCCTTGGCGAGGGTCCGCTTCAGGACGTTGCGGGGATCCGCGGCGCTGGCCTGACCGTCCGGAGTGAGGATGTCGCAGAACATGCGGCTGGTCTGCTCGGTCTCTCCACGCCACGGCAGAATCTGGAACGTGGAAGGGTCCGGCTGGGCGAGCATGTCGGACTCGTACACTCGGGCGAGGCCCTCGATCGACGAACCGTCGAAGCCGAGGCCCTCGGCGAACGCGCCTTCCACCTCCGCGGGGGCCAGCGCCACGGACTTGAGGGAGCCCACCACGTCCGTGAACCAGAGCCGGACGAACCGGACGTCGCGCTCCTCAATCGTCCGGAGCACGAATTCCTGTTGGCGGTCCATGCTGCCCTCACTTCCCTCTGGATCCCGGCGCCGGCCGGGGCTGTACTGTGCTGCATGCAACTCTACCCAGGCCAGGGGCTCTGTGGGCCGTCATTCCCATGGCGTCCCGGAATTCGGCGCCCCTGACGGTTCAGCATTAAGCTCGGAGACATGACGCACAGTGAATCCGCCAGCTCCAGCACCCCGGGCGAGACGAGCGCCCCGTACGGCAGCGGCCCCGCGGCGTCGTCGTCCGCTCCGACCGGGCGGGTGCGGCTGCACCACCTGCAGGCTGCCAAAGCGGAGGGCCGTCATTTCGCCATGCTGACCGCGTATGAGCAGTACACGGCGGAGATCTTCGACGAGGCGGGCATCGAAGTGCTGCTGATCGGTGACTCCGCGTCGAACAACGTTTTCGGCAATGAGACCAGCCTCCCGGTGACCGTGGACGAACTGCTGCCGCTGTGCCGCGCCGTCGCGCGGGCCGCCAAGCGATCGCTGGTGCTCGCGGATCTGCCGTTCGGCTCCTACGAGGCCTCGATCGCGCAGGCCGTCACCACCGGGGTCCGGTTCCTGAAGGAGGGCCTGGCCCACGCAGTGAAGATGGAAGGCGGCGCCTATTACGCGGACACCGTGCGCGCCATGGTCCAGGCCGGCATCCCGGTCATGGGCCACATCGGCTTCACCCCGCAGAGCGAGCATGCGCTGGGCGGGTACCGGGTGCAGGGCCGGGGCGACGACGCCGCACGGCTCGTGGAGGACGCACTGGCCCTTCAGGAGGCGGGCGCCTTCGCCGTGCTGATGGAGATGGTCCCGGCCGACACAGCGGCCCAGGTGGATGCGGCGCTCACGATCCCGACCGTCGGCATCGGCGCCGGCAACGTGACCACGGGCCAAGTCCTGGTCTGGCAGGACGCCATGGGTCTGCGCGGTGGCCGCATGGCCCGCTTCGTCAAGCAATACGCCCGGATCCGGCAGGACCTCCTGGAAGGGGCACGGACCTTCGGCGAGGAGGTCCGGGACGGGTCCTTCCCCGGCCCGGAACACTCCTTCTGAGGCGTCTGAGGACGCCTGAGGACACTCAGTCCTCGTCGCCCTTTTCCCAGGCTTCGTTGTGCCGCTGCACGCTCTGGGGAGCGTTCTCGGCCTCTTCGCGCGTGTCGTAGGGGCCGAGGAGCTGGCTCCAATCGCTCATGGCGTCCTCCTCCACCTGGTGGGTGACCATGTTGTACCAGTACTGCGGCATGATTCCATTCCTCCTTGTGAGTGACGACTACTATCAAACGTATGCCACCAGTAGCTGAAACCGCACCTCTGGGAAAGCTCACCCCCGGAATCGTGAGCCCACGTCGTCCTGTGCCGCCGAACATCGAGCGGCCCGAATATGTGGACCGGCCGGCACCCGCCAAGTTCACCGGCAGCGCCGTCAAGTCGCCGGAGACCATCGAGAAGATGCGCATCGCCAGCAAGATCGCGGCCCAGGCCATCGTGGAGGTGGGCAAGCACATCACGCCCGGCGTGACCACGGACGAGCTCGACGCCGTCGGACACGAGTTCCTCCTGGACCACGGCGCCTACCCCTCGACGCTCGGGTACCGTGGCTTCCCCAAGTCCCTCTGCTCCTCGCTCAACGAGGTCATCTGCCACGGCATCCCCGACTCCACCGTGGTCGAGGACGGGGACATCCTCAACATCGACATCACCGCCTACATCCACGGCGTGCACGGCGACACCAACTACACCTTCCTGGTCGGCGACGTCGATGAGGAGTCCCGTCTCCTGGTCGAACGCACCGAGGAGAGCCTGCGCCGCGCCATCAAGGCCGTGGCCCCCGGACGGGAGATCAACGTCATCGGCCGCACGATCCAGTCCTACGCCAAGCGCTTCGGGTACGGGGTGGTCCGGGACTTCACCGGCCACGGTGTGGGCGAGGCGTTCCACACGGGCTTAATAATTCCGCACTACGACGCCGCACCGGCGTACAACACTGTGATCGAGCCTGGCATGACGTTTACGATTGAACCCATGCTCACGCTCGGCACCATCGAGTGGGATATGTGGCCGGACGACTGGACCGTATTGACCCGGGACCGCAAACGGACCGCGCAATTTGAGCACACCCTGGTGGTGACCGATACCGGCGCTGAGATTCTCACAGTGCCGTAGGCGCCTGCCTGCCCCCTGCAACCGTCCGCAGCACCGAAGGATCAGCGTGAGCAAGAACGAGAACACCGGCAAGAAGCACCCGGCCATGATCGGCGTCGACATCGGCGGCACCGGGATCAAAGGTGGGATCGTCAATCTGAAGAGCGGCAAGCTCGTGGGCGAGCGTTTCCGCATCCCCACACCGCAGCCCGCGACTCCCGAGGCCGTCTCCGAGGTCGTCGCGCAGATCGTGGATGAACTCTGCTCCCGCGAGGACGCTCCGGACGTCAAGGCTCCCGTGGGCGTCACCTTCCCCGGGATCATCCAGCACGGCGTCTGCCGTCTGGCCGCGAACGTGGACAAGTCGTGGATCGGCGTGGACATCAATGCCCTGCTCTCTGAGCGTCTGAACCGCCCGGTCGAGGTGATCAACGACGCCGACGCCGCCGGTCTCGCCGAAGTCCGCTACGGCGCGGGCGAGGATGTGGACGGCACGGTCCTCGTGATCACCCTGGGCACCGGCATCGGCTCGGCCTTCATCTTCGACGGCAAGCTGGTCCCGAACGCCGAGCTCGGCCATCTGGAACTGGACGGTTTCGACGCCGAGTCCAAGGCGTCCGCCGTCGCCCGTGAGCGTGACGGCCTGAGCTGGGAGGAGTACTCGGTCAAGCTGCAGCGCTACTTCAGCCACGTCGAGATGCTCTTCTCCCCGGAACTGTTCATCGTGGGCGGCGGCATCTCCAAGCGGGCGGACGAGTACCTCCCCCGCCTCGACCTGCGCACCCCGATCATCCCGGCCAAGCTCAAGAACGAGGCCGGCATCGTCGGTGCGGCGCTCCAGGTGGCGCAGCATCACAAGCTTGTGAAGTGAACCCCACAGCGTGAACGGAGAGGGCCTGTCAGCCACTGGCTGACAGGCCCTCTCCGTTGGTGCCCGGTGCGGGCGGCTTCCCCTCCGCCGGCACCGGGAGCTCTGCGGCCCCTCCTCTTGGGGGTTCAGTTCGGGGCCAAGTCCTTGTGTGAGCTCAGTCCTTGTGTGGGCTCAGTCCTCCTGCGCCCTGAGCCGTGCGATCGCCTTCTCGAAGTCATCCAGCGAATCGAAGTCCTGGTAGACGCTCGCGAAGCGCAGGTAGGCGACCTCGTCCAGCCGCCGGAGCGGCTCCAGGATCGCCAGTCCCACTTCGTGGGCTTTGATCTCGGCCGCGCCGCTCGCACGGACGGTCTCCTCGACCTCCTGTGCCAGAACGGCCAGATCGTCCTCGGTGACCGGTCGCCCCTGGCACGCCTTGCGCGCGCCATTGATGACCTTGCTGCGGCTGAACGGTTCGGCCACTCCGGACCGCTTCAGCACCGAGAGGCTCGTGGTTTCCACCGTGGTGAAGCGCCGGGAGCAATTGGTGCACTGGCGGCGGCGCCTGATCGACGAGCCGTCCTCGGTGACCCGGCTGTCCACCACCCGGGAGTCGGCGTTACGGCAAAACGGACAGTACACTACGCCTCCTCTATGGCTGAAGTCAGTTTAGAACCACATGTTGTAAAAATACAAGGATGTAATTACCACATGTTGTGGTCATAGGTCTTGTCGCGCGCTCAGCGGAAGCGGATCGACACCGCTTCGCCGTGCGACGGAAGGTTCTCCGCCTCGGCGAGTTCCTCGATGTGCGTGCGGACCTCGGACAGGCCCTGGCGCGAGTACTCGATCTCCTGGACGGCACGGAGGAACGTGGTGACGTTCAGGCCGGAGGAGAACAGCGCCGTGCCGGAGGTGGGCAGGACGTGGTTGGAACCCGCGCAGTAGTCCCCCAGGCTCACCGGCGAGTAGTCGCCCACGAAGATGGCGCCCGCATTGCGGATCCGCGCCGCAACCGCCGGAGCGTCCGCCGTCATGATCTCCAGGTGCTCGGCGGCATAGGCGTCCGCCACGGCGATCCCCTGGTCGAGGCCGTCGACCAGCACCACGCCGGACTGAGGTCCGGAGAGGGCTGTCAGGATCCGCTCGGAATGCCGGGCCGTGCGGGCCTGGCGCAGCAGCTCCTCCCGGACCGCGTCGGCCAGGTCCACCGACGACGTGACCAGGACACTCGAGGCCCGCGGATCGTGCTCGGCCTGGCTGATCAGGTCCGCGGCCACGAGAGCCGGCTGGGCCGTCTCGTCGGCCAGAACCGCGATCTCGGTGGGACCTGCCTCGGAGTCGATCCCCACCACACCCCGGACAAGCTTCTTGGCGGTGGCCACGAAGACATTACCGGGCCCGGTCACCAGGTCCACGGCCTCCAACGCCTCTTCCTGTCCGTCCGCCGGGACGCCGTAGGCGAAGGAGACGATCGCCTGGGCGCCGCCGATCGCATAGACCTCCTCCACACCGAGCAGTTCCGCGGCGGCGAGGATCGTGGGGTGCGGCAGGCCTCCGAAGTCCTTCTGCGGCGGCGAGGCAAGAGCCACCGACTCCACACCGGCAGCGAGGGCCGGGACCACGTTCATGATGACGGAGCTGGCCAGCGGCGCGAGACCACCCGGCACGTACAGGCCGACGCGGTTGACCGGGATCCAGCGCTGACGCACGACGGCGCCCTCCGCCAGGACCGTCTCCACGTCCGCCGGGCGCTGGGCCTCGGCGAAGCGCCGGGCGCGGTCGATGGACTCCTCCAGGGCGGCGCGCACTCCGGCGTCGAGCCCGGCGAGGGCATCCCGGAGCGCCTCGCGGGGAACCCGCACGCTGTCCAGAGCGACGCCGTCGAACCGCAGAGCCAAGTCACGCAGTGCCTGGTGTCCGCCCTCGCGGACCTCGGCGATGATGCCCCGCACGGCCTCTTCGGCCTGCCGGTTCGACCCCTCATGCACCCGGGGCACCGCGGCCTTGAGTTCCGTCCGGTTCAGATGCTTGCCCCGCAAGTCCACGGTGCGGAAGAAGTCGGCTCGGTCCAGGGATGCGTCACGGGTGTCAGTCACCGCTCCAGTTTATCGATCCTGGAGTCGGTGACCGAAAGCGCCCGCGTCACACGGGCGCCACGCCCCGCGGGGCCCGGCTAAGCGTCGAGGCAGGCCGGCCCCAGCAGGACCTTCAGGTCGGCGTACAGGGAAGGATTCGGATCCACGGCGAAGTTCCGGCCCAGCCGCATCAGCTCGATGCTGCGGGTGCCCTGCAGCTTGAGCCGCACCTCGGCGCGGCCGCTGTGACTCCGCAGCACCTCCCCCAGGCGTCCGACCAGTTCCTCGGTGGCCTTATGGGTCGGCAGACTGATGATCAGCTGGCCGTTGCCCTCCGCCTGGCTGAGATCAGGCACGCTCAGCTCCATGCAGTTCAGGGTGACCGAACCGTCGTCGCGCCGCTGCACACGGCCCTTCACGACCACGATGAGGTCCTCCGCGAGGATCGTGGCGATGGGGCCATACACCTGGCCGAAGAACATGGTCTCGATCGAGCCGCCCAGATCCTCGATCTCGGCTCGGGCATAGGCATTGCCGCTGGACTTGGCCACGCGACGGCTGAGCGAGGTGATCATGCCCGCGATGGTGACGATCGCGCCGTCGGGCGGGCCGTCGTCGCTCATCACACTGGCCACCGACGTGTCCGCGAGGCCGCTCAGCGCCGTCTCCATGCCCTGCAAGGGGTGATCCGAGACGTAGAGGCCGAGCATGTCACGCTCGAAGCTCAGCTTGTCCTTCTTCTCCCACTCGGGCAGATCCGGGATCTCCACGGTCAGCCCGGCATCGGGCGAAGCGTCATCCAGGGCACTGAACAGGTCGAACTGGTTGTTGGCCTCATTGCGCTTGAGCGTGATGACCGAGTCGATGGCCTCTTCATGGATCATGACGAGCGAGCGGCGGTTGCCCGGCATCGAGTCGAAGGCGCCCGCCTTGATGAGGGATTCGATGGTGCGCTTGTTGCAGACCACGGCCGGGACCTTCTGCAGGAAGTCCGAGAACGAGGTGAACGCGCCCTTCTCCTTGCGGGTCTCCACCATCGCGTTGACCACGTTGGCGCCGACGTTCCGGATGGCGCCCATCCCGAAACGGATGTCGTTGCCCACCGGGGTGAAGGTCAGGGCGGACTCATTGACGTCCGGCGGAAGCACCGTGATGCCCATGTGGCGGCACTCGTTGAGGTAGACGGCGGACTTGTCCTTGTCATCGCCCACGCTGGTGAGCAGCGCCGCCATGTACTCCGGCGCGTAGTGGGCCTTGAGATAAGCGGTCCAGTAGGAGACCACGCCGTATGCGGCGGAGTGCGCCTTGTTGAAGGCGTAGTCGGAGAAGGGCAGCAGGATGTCCCAGAGCGTCTTGACGGCCTCGGCCGAGTAACCGTTGTCCAGCATGCCCTGCTGGAAGCCGGCGAACTGCTTGTCCAGTTCCTCCTTCTTTTTCTTGCCCATGGCGCGGCGGAGGATGTCTGCCTGTCCGAGCGAGTAGCCCGCGAGCTTCTGAGCCACGGCCATGACTTGCTCCTGATACACGATCAGGCCGAAGGTGCCGCCGAGGATGTCCTTGAGAGGCTCCTCGAGTTCCGGGTGGATCGGGATGACCGGCTGGAGGCCGTTCTTGCGGAGCGCGTAATCAGTGTGGGCGTTGGCGCCCATGGGGCCCGGACGGTACAGCGCCAGCACGGCGGAGATGTCTTCGAAGTTGTCAGGCTTCATGAGCTTGAGCAGGGACCGCATGGGCCCGCCGTCGAGCTGGAAGACGCCGAGGGTGTCACCGCGGGCCAGGAGCTCGTAGGAGGCCTGGTCATCCAGCTCCAGCTTCTCCAGGTCCAGGTCGATGCCCCGGTTGAGCTTGATGTTCTCGATGGCGTCCGAGATGATCGTCAGATTTCGCAGACCCAGGAAGTCCATCTTGATCAGGCCGAGGCCCTCACACGTGGGGTAATCGAACTGCGTGATGACCTGGCCGTCCTGGATGCGGCGCATGATGGGCACGACGTCGATGATCGGGTCCGAGGACATGATCACGCCGGCGGCGTGCACGCCCCATTGCCGCTTCAGGCCTTCGAGGCCGAGTGCCGTCTCGAAGACCTTCGCGGCCTCCGGATCCGTCTTCAGCAGTTCCCGGAAGTCCCCGGCCTCGCTGTACCGCTTGGCCTTTGGGTCCTCGATGTCCTTGAGCGGGATGTCCTTGGCCATGACCGCCGGCGGCAGCGCCTTGGTCAGGGTCTCACCCATGCTGAAGGGGTACCCGAGCACGCGCGAGGAGTCCTTCAGCGCCTGCTTCGTCTTGATGGTGCCGTAGGTGACGATCATGGAGACACGCTCATCGCCGTACTTCCGGGTCACGTACTCGATGACCTCCGGACGGCGGCGATCATCGAAGTCGACGTCGAAGTCGGGCATCGAGACGCGGTCCGGGTTCAGGAAGCGTTCGAAGATCAGGCCGTGGCGCAGCGGATCGAGGTCCGTGATGCGCAGGGCGTACGCCACCATGGAACCGGCGCCGGAGCCACGGCCCGGACCCACCCGGATCCCGTGGTCCTTGGCCCAGTTGATGAAGTCGGCCACCACGAGGAAGTAGCCGGGGAAGCCCATGCTGGTGATGATGCCGAGCTCGTACTCCGCCTGCTTGCGGACGTCGTCCGGGATGCCCTTGGGGTACCGGTAGTGGAGGCCCTTCTCCACTTCCTTCACGAGCCAGGAGTCCTCGTTCTCGCCGGGCGGACACGGGAACTTCGGCATGTAGTTGTTGTGCTCGAAGCCCACTTCGCAGCGCTCGGCGATGACGAGGGTGTTGTCACAGGCATCGGGCAGGTCGCGGAACAGCTCCCGCATCTCGCGGGGCGACTTCAGGTAGTAGCCGGTGCCGGAGAAGGCGAAGCGCGAGCCGCCCTCGTCGTAGCTCGGTTCCAGTAGCGTGGAGCCGGACTGGATGGCCAGCAGCGCCTCGTGCGCCTTGGCGTCGTGCTGGTGCGTGTAGTGGAGGTCGTTCGTCGCGACGAGCGGAAGGTCCAGGTCCTTCGCGAGCCGCAGGAGGTCCTCACGGATCCTGGTCTCGATGGACAGCCCGTGGTCCATGAGCTCGCAGTAGTAGTTCTCCTTGCCGAAGATGTCCCGGAATTCGGCGGCGGCCTCGAGGGCCTCCCGGTACTGGCCCAGCCGCAGACGCGTCTGGACCTCGCCCGAGGGGCAGCCCGTGGTGGCGATCAGGCCCTCGGCATAGGTGTTGAGCAGCTCGCGGTCCAGGCGCGGCCACTTGCCGAACACGGAATCCAGCGAGGCGATCGAGGACGCCCGGAACAAGTTCCGCATGCCAGTGTTGTTGTAGCTCAGCAGCGTCATGTGGGTGTACGCGCCACCACCGGAGACGTCGTCGCTCCGCTGGCTCTCATCGCCCCAGCGCACCCTGCTCTTGTCGGTGCGGTGCGTCCCGGGGGCCACGTACGCCTCGACGCCGATGATCGGCTTCACGCCGGCGTCCTTGGCCTTCTTCCAGAAGTCGTGGGCACCGAAAAGATAGCCGTGGTCCGTGATGGCCAGGGCGGGCATCTCCAGCCGATTGGTCTCGGCGAAGAGCTCCCCCAGCTTGGCCGCACCGTCCAGCATGGAGTATTCGGTGTGAGTGTGCAGATGGACGAAGGAATCCTGATTTGCCACCCATCCATCCTACGCGCCGAGCCCCGCTGGTGCGTGGCACGACGCCCGCCGGATCAGAGTCGGATCAGAGTCCGATCAGAGTCCGTCGCGGAGCCGCTCCAGCGCGTAGGCCAGGTCCTGCGGATACTCGCTGGACACCGTGACCCGTTCGCCCGTTCGCGGGTGATCGAAGCTCAGCTCCTTGGCGTGCAGCCACTGGCGCGTAAGCCCGAGATCGGCCGCGAGGCGGGGGTCCGCACCATACGTCAGATCCCCGGCGCAGGGGTGCCGGAGCGCCGAGAAATGCACGCGGATCTGGTGGGTGCGCCCCGTCTCCAGGTGCACTTCCAGCAGGCTGGCGCGACCGAACGCTTCCAGCACCTCGTAATGCGTGACCGACGGACGGCCGTCCTCGATCACTGCGAAACGCCAATCGTGGCCGGGGTGGCGGCCGATGGGGGCGTCGATCGTGCCCTTCAAGGGATCCGGCAGACCCTGGACTACCGTGTGGTAGACCTTGTCCACCGTCCGCTCCTTGAACGCCCGCTTGAGCAGCGTGTAGGCGTGCTCGGTCTTGGCGACCACCATGACCCCGCTCGTCCCGACGTCGAGACGGTGCACGATCCCGGCGCGCTCCGGAGCACCCGAGGTCGAGATCCGGTAGCCGGCGCCCGCCAGGCCGCCGACGACGGTCGGCCCCACCCAGCCCGGCGACGGGTGCGCGGCCACGCCCACGGGCTTGTCCACGACCACGAAGTCCTCGTCATCCAGCAGGATGTCCAGTCCATCCACTTTCTCCACCACCACTTCCAGCGGGTCACGCTTCTCAGAGGGCCGCACGACCACGGTCTGTCCGGCGGACAGCTTCAGGGACTTCGCCGGGAGGGCGCCGTCCACGCTCACTCGTCCCTCGGCCACGGCCTGGGCGGCCGCCGATCGGGAGAGGTCCAGCAGCGCTGCCAGCGCGGCGTCGACCCTTTTGCCTGCATACTCCTCCGGCACGACGACGGACTGCTCCCCCGCCGTCGACGGTCCGGTTCCCGGCGCGTCACTCACGAGCGGTCCCCTTCGGCGTCATCGTCGCTCTTGGCCGAAGACAGTCTGCGGCCGTCCGCCCCGATGCCGCGCAGCGTCAGGATCACGATGATCGACACGGCGCACACGACGGCCGAGTCCGCGATGTTGAAGATCGCGAAGTTGGGCAGCTGGATGAAGTCCACCACGTGACCCATGCCGAAGGACGGCGGCCGGAAGAGCCGGTCCGTGAGGTTCCCCAGGGCGCCGCCCAGCAGGAATCCGAGAGCGAGGCCCCACCAGAGCGACCCCACCCGGCGGATGAACACCAGCACGGCGATCGAGACGCAGGCCATGATGATCGTGAACACCCAGGTGAAGTTCTCCCCGATGGAGAACGCGGCCCCGGAGTTCCGGATGTAGTACCAGTGCAGAACGGGAGGCAGGACGGCGATCCGCTCGCCCTCCTCCATGGTGGTGCTGACCCAGAACTTGCTCAGCTGGTCCAGGGCGTAGGCGAAGACGGCCGCCGCGGCGAACAAGCCGATCACGGCTTTGCGCACGCCGGCGCGGGTCCGGCCGTCACCGGGTTCTCCTGTCACCGCCGGAGCCGCATCGCGGTCCGCGGGCTCCGGTCGCTGCTCCTCGGGCCTGGGCTCGTCGGGCCTGGTGCTCATGGGGGTCACATCCTCGGGGGTTCACACGTTCACGCCGGGTCCCGTGCGGACCCGGTCACGGGCGGAGTCATCCACCCGGTCGAGACACGGCAAGGCCGGTGACCGGAAATCCGGTCACCGGCCTGAATGCCGTGCGAAATCAGCTCTCGGAGCCCTGTTCGCTGTTCTCAGCGGCCACGGACCCACGGGATTCGAGGTCGCGGAGCTGACCCTCGATGTAGGTCTTCAGGCGGCTGCGGTAGTCGCGCTCGAAGCCACGCAGCTGGTCCACCTTGCGCTCGAGGACGGAGCGCTGCTGCTCCAGGACACCGAGCACCTGACGGGACTTCTCCTGAGCATCGTTGACCAGGGTGCTCGCCTCGATCTGGGCTTCAGCGATGATCTTGTCACGCTGAGCGGCACCGTCGGCGACGTGCTTGTCGTGCATCTGCTGCGCCATGGCGAGCAGGCCGGCCGCGGACTCCGCGGAGGCCGGGATGGCGGACGTGACGGGAGCGGGCTCCGCGACGGCGGCGGCAGCCTTCGGCGCCTCCTCCTTCACGGGCTCCTGCTTCGGAGCCTCCTCCACAGCAGCGGCGGGAGCGGTCTCCTCCGTCACGGACTCCACCACGACAACGTCCCCGCCCTTGGCGGCGAGCTCCTTGCGGAGCTCCTCATTCTCCTGGGTCAGACGGCGAAGCTCCACGACGATCTCGTCAAGGAAGTCATCGACCTCATCCTGGTCGTATCCCTCACGGAACTTCGTCGGCTGAAAGCGCTTGTTGACAACGTCTTCTGGCGTCAAAGCCATCTGGTCACCTCATTGGTTCTTTTCGTCGTAGAGCGAATGGCCCTGACGACTACGTTACCTAAAGTGGGCGCGCGGCTCGAATCGTCCACCATGTGGACTGAAGCCGCAACCCACCTGAACGCCACCGGGGTCACCGGGGACGTTGCCTGGACTGATCTGAAACTACGCGAAACTGCTGGATATTGCCATAGCGATGCTCACCACGATGAACAGCACGATGAAGGCGAGATCCAAGGACACATTACCCAGCCTCAGAGGCGGAATGAGCCTCCGGAGGAACTTCAATGGCGGGTCTGTGATCGAATACACGATGCTCGCCACCACGAGGGCCGCTCCGCGGGGCCGCCAGTGCCGGGCGAAGACCTGCACCCAGTCGATGACAAGCCTGACCAGCAGAGCGACCATGAACAGCAGGAAGGCGATGTAGATCAGGGCGAACAACAGGCCCATCAAGCAGCCCCTCCGTCTGGTGTGGTCATCTGTCCGCTGAACCCGCTCAGGGGATCAGCTCTGGTTGAAGAAGCTGGCCTGGGTCTCGGACTTCTTGTCCTCGCCCAGCACCTCCACGAATGACGGGGAGAGCAGGAACACCTTGCTGGTGACGCGCTCGATGCTGCCGTGGAGGCCGAACACCAGACCGGCGGAGAAATCCACCAGGCGCTTGGCATCGGCCTCGCCCATGTCGGTGACGTTCATGATCACGGGGATTCCATCACGGAAGCTCTCGCCGATGACCTTGGCGTCGTTGTAGGAACGGGGGTGGATGGTGGTGATCTGTCGCAAGTCTGCTGGCTCGTCTCGAACGGGGGCGATACGCTTGATGGGTGTGACGGGCGCGCGGTACTCCGTCTCGGCAGGCGCCTCCCGGACTGCCTGCGGCTTCGCGGCGGGCCGTTCTTCGAACGGCGAGCCCTCACGCTCCTCGGCCTCGTGATGCTGGGATCCTTCTGCGGGACGCGAAGGCAACTTGGCGTGCTCGGCATCGAGATGCTCATCCGCGTCCGTGAGGCCGAGATAAAGCATGGTCTTCTGCATGAAGCTGGCCATGGATCGACTCCGTTCCTAGTATCTGCGTGGCCGGCACTGGAATCCTTGATGGGCAACAGAGCCCGGACTCCCCGTCTCTTTGACGCTACCCCATCGGAGGACGCGGACCGAGGACATCTGTGCCAATCCTCAGGTGTGTCGCGCCACAGGCGATGGCGTCCTCCAGATCGTGGCTCATGCCCGCGGAGAGGAGCGTCGCCTCCGGGTGGGCCGCCCGCAGCTCACCGGAGAGCCGGTGGAGCCATTCGAAGGCCGGCCTCGGGTCCGCCCCGAGCGGGGCGACGGCCATGAGACCACGCAAGCGCAGGCCCTCCAGCGAGGCCACGTGGTCCGCCAGGGCCGGCAGGCTCGCCGGAAGGGCTCCGCCGCGCCGGGTCTGCTCCTCGGCGGCCGGGTCAAGGTTGACCTGTAGCAGGACATCGAGGTCGGAGCGGCCGCCGCTCTCCCGCTCCGCCAGCACGGCGCGCGAGAGGGCGGTGGCGATGGACTCACGGTCCACGGAATGCACCGCCGATGCGTACCGCACCACCGACCGGGCCTTGTTGCTCTGCAACTGGCCGATGAAGTGCCAGCTGAGCCCGTCCAGACCGACCAGCTCCGACGCCTTCGCCGAGGCCTCCTGGTCCCGGTTCTCGCCGACCTCCCGCACGCCCAGCGAGTACAGGCGCCGGACATCCTCCGCAGGATGGAATTTCGTCACGACGATCAACTCGGGCTTCTCCCGGGCCGCTCGTCGGGAGGCGTCCTCGATGCGCTGATGAACCCGCGCGAGCCGCGCAGCCAGCTCCGCGGTCCGCTCATCCTGCGGCGCGCCGTCGAGCGATTGGGTGTTCATGCGTTCTCCCACCAGATCAGTCCCGCAAGGCGTCCCTCGCCGGGGGCCCGCCGGTGCGAGTACAGAGTGTCATTCTCCATCGTGCAGGCCCCGCGGTACAGCACGGGGACGCCCTCGGCCGCGAGCTGCGCGCTCACACCGGCCGGCAGATCCAGGGCAGGAGTCCCCCAGCTGGTCTCGGCGAACGTGCCGGGCACGAGCTCCGCGACCTCGTCCCGCAGCGCGGCGGGCACCTCATAGCAGCGCCCGCAGACGCTCGGGCCCAGCCAGGCCTTGATGTCGCGTGCTCCCAGGCGGCGCATGGCCTCCAGCGCAGCGGGAACCACGCCGGCGGCGAGGCCGGGACGGCCGGCATGGACCGCGGCCAGGACGGGTGCGCCGTCGCCGTCGCCGGCCAGGAGCACGGGCACGCAATCGGCGACCATGACGGCCAGCGGCAGTCCACGCGAGACGAGACCGTCGGCCACGGGCGCCTCAGTCCCCCGGCTCACGGCATCGACCACGGCCACGTCCTTGCCGTGGACCTGGGACATATACTGCACGGGGCCCGCGCCGAGGGCCTCTTCGAGCGCCGCCCGGTGCGCCCTCACGGCTTCCGCGTCGTCGCCGACGTGGAACGCCAGGTTCCCGGCTTCCGTGCTGGTGAACGCTCCGCGCACGCCAGGGATCAGTTCCGCCTGCCAGGCGAACATCGCTGGTCCTCTCCTCAGGTCCTCATGGACAGGGACCCGCAAGCCGGTGGCCTGCGGGTCCCTGTCCTCAGTTCAGTCTTACCGGCCTACTTGAGGAAGTCCGGGACGTCCAGCTCGCCACCGCTGCTGAGGTCGGGCTCGACGACGGTCGGCAGCTCGGCCTGGAAGTCCGGCTCCTTCACGGGGCTGGAGGAGCGCTGGCCCCAGGCGCTGAGGCCGGCGGCCGGGGTGGCTGCGGGAGCCGCGGCCGCGGGACGCTGGGCAGGCTGCGTGGGAGCGGGCTCCTGAGCCGGCACGGCGGGCTTGCTCTCCAGGGAAGGGGAGGTCGCCTGGACATCGTCGAAGCCGGCCGCGATGACCGTGACGCGGGCCTCGTCACCGAGGGCGTCATCGATGACGGCGCCGAAGATGATGTTGGCCTCGGGGTGCGCGACCTCCTGGACCAGACGGGCGGCCTCGTTGATCTCGAACAGCCCGAGGTCGCTGCCGCCCTGGATGGAGAGGAGCACGCCGTGCGCGCCGTCGATCGACGCCTCGAGCAGCGGCGAGGCGATGGCCAGCTCGGCGGCCTTGACCGCACGGTCGTCACCGCGGGCCGAGCCGATGCCCATGAGGGCCGAACCGGCGCCCTGCATGACCGACTTCACGTCGGCGAAGTCGAGGTTGATCAGACCCGGGGTGGTGATGAGGTCCGTGATGCCCTGGACACCGGAGAGCAGCACCTGGTCCGCGGAGCGGAAGGCGTCCAGGACGGACACGTTGCGGTCGCTGATGGACAGCAGGCGGTCGTTCGGGATGACGATGAGGGTGTCGACCTCGTCGCGCAGCGCGTCGATGCCGTTCTCCGCGCTCGTGGCACGGCGCTTCCCCTCGAAGGTGAACGGACGGGTGACCACACCGATGGTCAGGGCGCCGAGCGAACGGGCGATGCGCGCCACCACGGGAGCGCCACCGGTGCCGGTGCCGCCGCCCTCGCCGGCGGTCACGAAGACCATGTCCGCACCGCGGAGCACCTCTTCGATCTCGTCGGAGTGGTCCTCGGCGGCCTGGCGTCCGACATCGGGGTTGGCGCCGGCGCCGAGGCCACGGGTGAGCTCGCGCCCGACGTCGAGCTTGACGTCCGCGTCACTCATCAGGAGCGCCTGGGCATCGGTGTTGATGGCGATGAATTCCACACCGCGCAGCCCAACGTCAATCATCCGGTTGACGGCATTCACGCCACCGCCGCCGATGCCGACGACCTTGATGACGGCCAAGTAATTCTGCGGTGCTGCCACGTTACGTGCCCCTTGGGTAGTTTCTTACGATGTCTGCTCTCAACCCAAACCTTAACCCTCTAGTTGAGGGTTATAGTTATGTCAAGTAACTCTGTCTTTGACGGTATGTGCTGCACTGCCCACAATCAATGACCCCGGCGCGCGTGTCGCCCAAGTCCGCCGGGGAAGTCACTTGGTGACCGGGTGCCTCGGGGCGCTCACATCGAAGGTGTGCACCGGGTTCTGAGGATCCTCCGGCATCTTGAGCAGCGCCTGGAGAACCTTCGACTTCAGCTCCATGTCCTCCGCGTTGCCCCAGATGACCTTGCGGCCATCCTTCAGGTTGAGGGTGACGGAATCGACCGAGGACGCGGTGGCGTCCGACAGCAGCGCCAGCACCGAGGGCGGAAGCGTGCCCAGGACCGACGTGACCGTGGCGAAAACATCCGCCGACATCTTCTTGTCCGTCCCGTCCACGAGAGGCAGCTTCGCGGCCCCAGGATCCTTGACGGCGGCCAGCGGCGTGCCCTCCGCGTCCACCAGGCTGAGTCCGGCCGCCTTCTTGAGCACCGCCACGGGCGCCCGTTCGACGACGTCGATCACCAGGGTGTTCGGCGGCCGGAAGTGCATGTCCCAGGACTTGATCTGCACCACGGGCTGCAGGAGCCGCTCCACGTCATCGTGGCTGATCTGAGGCAGCGGCTTGCCCTGCAGCGGCTTCAGCTTCTCCTGGACCTGCTGCGCTCCCACGATCTTGGTCCCCCGGACCGACACGTCCTTGAGAGCGAGCACGGGGCTGTAGACCGCCACCAGCATGATGAGCGCGACGACGACCACCACGGCGCCCAGCGTGAGCAGGAGGTTCCTGCGCCGCCGGAGACGAGGCGGTTCGGGGAAGGCGAGGACGTCGGCGACGCCCTCCCCCGGTCCTCCGGTGCGCTGCTCAGCCATCGGAGTCCTTCGCGGACAGTGCCTGGAGGATCTGCTCGCCGTAGGCGGTCACATCGCCCGCGCCGACGGTCAGGACGATGTCGCCGGCCTGCGCCGTCGCCAGCAGCGCCTCGAGGGCGGGGGCACCGGCGGCACTCGGCTCCGTGCCCAGCGGGTCGGTGATCAGGCGGCTCGTGACGCCTTCGATGGGGTCCTCCCGGGCGGGATAGATGTCCAGCACGACGGCGGTGTCCGCCAGGCGCAGGCTGTCCGCGAACTCCTGCGCGAACTCCCGGGTGCGGGAGAACAAGTGCGGCTGGAAGAGGACGTGCAGGCGGTGCTCCCCCGCGACGCTCCGGGCGGCGCTCAGGGCCGCGCGGACCTCGGTGGGATGGTGGGCGTAGTCGTCGTAGACCTTGACCCCACGGGCCTCGCCCTTGAACTCGAAGCGGCGCGCGGCGCCCCGGAAACCGTTCAGAGCGTGCAAGGCGTCCTCGGCGTTGATGCCCAGCTCCAGCGCGACGCCGAGAGCGGCCAGCGCGTTCAGCTGGTTGTGCCGGCCGGGGACCGCGAGCTCGAGCGGGTGCTCCTGCTCGCCCACCCGGACGGACGGGTCCTGGTCCGTGCCGAGGAGGCGCAGCTCGGCCCGTTCCGACGCGCCGTAGCGCAGGACCCGGGTGCTGCCCCGCGCGGTGACGCGGTCCGCGAGGGCGGCGGCGCCGTCGTCGTCCGCGCAGACCACCAGCAGGCCGTCCGCGGGCAGCAGGGCCGTGAAGTCGTCGAAGGCCTGGTACACGGCCTCGGCCGTTCCGTAGTGGTCGAGGTGGTCCGCCTCGACATTGGTGACCACCGCGATGCGCGGCGCGTAGTTCAGGAACGAGCCGTCCGACTCATCCGCTTCGGCCACGAACACATCGTCCACGCCGCTCGCAGCGTTGACGCCGAGAGCCGGCACCGCTGCGCCGATCGCGTAGCTCGGGTCCAGCCCGATGCCCTTGAGAAGGACCGTGATCATCGAGGTGGTGGTGGTCTTGCCATGCGTCCCGGCGACCGTCACCACACGGTCCTGCCCCATGAGCGCGGCCAGCGCCTGCGAACGGTGCAGCACGGGCAGCCCGGCCTCCCGCGCGGCCACGAGCTCCGGATTGTCGGCCCGGATGGCGGAGCCCGCCACCACGGTGCGGGCGTCGCCGAGGTTCGCTGCGTCATAGCCGACGGCGATCCGTGCGCCCTGTGCCTCCAGGTCCCGCATCACGGGGAGGTCCTTCGCGTCCGAACCGGACACGGCGACGTCGCGGGCCACCATGATGCGGGCGACGGCGGACATGCCGACACCGCCGATGCCGATGAAATGCACCGGCTGCTCCACCGGATCGCCTGCAAAGCTCAGGTCAGGGGTACTCATACTCGTGCTGCCTCCACCATCATGTCTGTCACGCGTTCGTCCGCATCGCGGATGCCCTGCCGTCGCGCCACCGCGGACATGGTCCGCAGCGCCTCCGCGTCCAGCACGAGCGGGATCACCGTTCCTTCCAGGTAGGCGGTGTCCAGTTCGGAGTCCTTCACCAACAGCGCTCCCCCGGCGGACACGAGGCCCGCGGCATTGAGCGCCTGCTCGCCGTTGCCAATCGGCAGCGGCACGAACACCGCGGGGACTCCGACCGCCGAGACCTCACACACCGTTCCGGCGCCGCTGCGGCACAGCAGGAGATCAGCGGCCGCATAGACGTTCTCCATGCCGTCCACGTACTCCACCTGCCGATACCCTTCGGCGGCGAGCGGCGCGCCCGAGGGGTCCAGGACGGACTTCCCCCGGCCGGTGATATGCAGGGTCTGGATCCCGGCCGCCGCCAGAGCCGGCAGGCTCCGGGCGATCACGGTGTTGATGCTCTGCGCTCCCGAGGACCCGCCGGTCACGATCAGCGTGGGGCGGTCCTGATCGAGGCCGAGCGCCTCGCGGGCCGCGGTCCGCGAGGCCTCGCGGTCGAGCTCGGCGATCTGACGGCGCATCGGCATGCCGACGTGACGGGAGCCCTTGAGGCGGGTCTCGGTGAACGCGGTTCCGGTGGCGGCTGCGAACATCGCGCCCACCCTGTTGGCCAGGCCCGGACGCACATTGGCTTCGTGGACCACTACGGGAATGCCCAGCTGCCGCGCGGCCAGGTACATCGGGGTGCACACATAGCCGCCGACGCCGAACAGCACATCCGCCTGCGCGTCGCGCAGGATGCCACGTGCCTGCTTCACGGCGCCGAGCAGACGGCCCGGCAGACGCAGCAGATCGGCCGACGGCTTCCGGGGCAGCGGCACACGGTCGATGGTCTTCAGTTCGTACCCGGCTTCCGGGACCAGCCGGGTCTCCATCCCGCTGGCCGTCCCGACCGCCACCACCTGGGCTTCCGGAAGACGTGCCCGGAGGGCGTCCGCCACGGCGAGCATCGGGCTGATGTGTCCCGTGGTGCCGCCTCCTGCGATGACCACGGACAAGGAGGACGGGGTGTTCACGATCGGGACGCTCTTTCCTGCGTGCGGGACGCGCGGTCGGTGGTGGTCTTCTTGGTGGTCCGTGGCTTGGGCTTCCCCGGGCGGGCCGGGAGCCGCAGGCCCTTTCCGGTCGTGCCGGACTTCCCGGTCACACCGTCGGTCCCGGCGCGGGACGGATCGGAGTCCCTCGCGAGGGACAGCACGACGCCGATCGCGATCAGGGTCATCAGGAGCGCGGAACCACCGTACGAGATCAGCGGCAGGGGGACGCCGATGACCGGCAGCAGGCCGGTCACCATGGCCATGTTCACCGTGGCCTGGCCCAGGATCCACACCATGATGGCGCCGCCGAGCACCCGGTGGAACAGCTGCTCCTGGCGGATGACCACGCGGTAGATGTTGATGCCCAGCACCGCGAACAGGACGAGGACGACGACGGCGCCCACGAGGCCCAGCTCCTCGCCGATGATGGCGAAGATGAAGTCGTTGTGGGCTTCGGGGATCCAGGAGTACTTCTGACGGCTCTGGCCGAGACCCGTGCCGAGGAGGCCGCCGGAGGCCAGACCGTACAGGCCGCCGGTGCTCTGGTAGGCGGAGTCGTAGTCGTCGCTGCACGCCTGACCGGTGACCCAGGTGGTGACACGGCACATGCGGTTGCCGCTCGTGAGGGCCGCCATGCCCGCGAGTCCGATCAGGAGCAGCCCGAAGCCGCCCAGGATGCGGTAGTTCACCCCGGCGAAGAACAGCGCCGAGAAGAGGATGGACATGAGGATCAGGGCCGTGCCGAGGTCGTGCTGGACCATGACGATGCCGACGATCACCCCGCCGAAGATCACCGCCGGGATGTACACGTGCTTCCACTGATCGAGGAGCTTCTCCTTGCGGAAGAGCACGTGCGCCAGCCACACGGCCATGGCGAGCTTGGCCGCTTCCGAGGGCTGCAGAGAGAACCCGCCGACGTTGATCCAGTTCAGGTTGCCGTTCACCTTCGTGCCGACCACGAAGAGCGCCAGCAGAAGAGCCACGGCCAGGAAATACGCGGGCCAGGCGATGCGATGCCAGAAGCGCACATTGCTGCGTGAGATCAGCATCATCACGACGAAGCCGAGCACCGCCACGACGCCCTGTTTGAGGCCGTTCGCGTAAGGCGACTCCCCCGCCGCGATCGACTCCACACTGGAAGCCGAGACCACCATGAGGACACCGATCGCCGTCAGCGCGACGGTCGAACCGAGGATCAGGTAATACGCGGAATTGCCGGCGCCGGCGCCCCGGCCCTCGATCCGTCGGAACAAGGAGTCCAGACCGTTCCGGGCGCGGGACCACCACCCGGTGGCTTGCTGAGGCGTGTTCTGCACGGCCTACTCCTCGGTGTCGCCCGCCTGACCGAGAACGACGTCACGGACCGCGTCGATGAAGGCCTGGCCGCGGTGGGCATAGGAAACGAATTGATCCATGGAGGCTGCGGCGGGCGCCAGCAGCACGGTGTCCCCCGAGGCCGCCTGGCCCCGCGCCATGGTGACGGCGCGGCGCATGGCGGAGTCGCCGTCGTCGGCTGCGGATGCTTCCAGGGTGTCCAGGACGGGGGTGTCCGGGCTCTGGCGTGCCAGGGCCTCCCGGAGCTCGCGGCTTTCGGCGCCGATCAGCACCACGGCCTTGAGACGGTCGCGGTGGGCCAGCACGAGTTCGTCGTACTGGACGCCCTTGGCCAGGCCGCCGGCGATCCAGATGACGTTCTTGAACGAGGACAAGGCGGCATCCGCGGCGTGCGGATTGGTGGCCTTGGAGTCATTGATCCAGAGGATCCCGTCCTGCTTCGCCACGGCCTGAATACGGTGGCTACCCGGCAGGTAGTCCTGCAGGCCCTTGCGGACGGCTTCCGGGGAGACACCGGCCGCGCGGGCCAGTGCGGCGGCCGCCAGGGCGTTGGCCACCATGTGACGCGGCGCCACGGGACCCAGATCGGCCAGCGAAGCCAGCTCCTGAGCAGAGTTCCGGCGCTCCTCGATGAAGGCACGGTCCACTAGAAGGTCCTCGACCACACCGACCATGCTGAGCCCCGGCGAACCGGTGGTGAAGGCGATCGCACGGCAGCCCTCGACGACGTCGGCCTCCTCCACCATCGCCTCGGTCTCCCGCTGCTCGGCGTTGTAGACCGCGGCCACCTTGGTGTTGCGGTAGATCTTGGCCTTGTCGGCCAGATACGACTCGTAGGAGCCGTGCCAGTCCACATGGTCCTCGGCCACATTGAGGCAGACGCTCGCGAGCGGCGAGAGCGACTCGCTCCAGTGCAGCTGGAAGCTGGAGAGCTCGACGGCGAACACGTCGTACTCGACCGGGTCACGCAGGGCGTCCAGCACGGGAGTGCCGACATTGCCGACCGCGATGGCCTTGAGGCCGGCGGCCTGCAGGATGGACTCGGTCATGCCGACTGTGGTGGTCTTGCCGTTGGTGCCGGTGATGGCGACCCACGCGGGCGTCTTCCGGCCTTCACGGACCGAGACGCGCCAGGCGAGTTCGATGTCGCCCCAGACGGCCACGTGACGGCGTGCCGCTTCGGCCAGCAGGGCCTGATCCGGACGCCAGCCGGGCGAAGTCACCACGAGTTCCGCCGGCTCGCCGTTGACGAGCGGCAGGTGCTCCACGGCATCCGGGCCGAGCAGCACGTCGACCGCGCCGACGATCCGGAGGGTGTCCGCCTGGGCCCGAGCGGTGTCCGAGGTGGCCGAATCGACCACCACCACCTGGGCGCCGAGTTCGATGAGCGTGTCCGCGGCCGCGAAACCCGAGACCCCGATTCCGGTCACCACCACGCGCAGCCCGGACCAGTCGGCGTCCCAGGAGCGCAGCGAGTCGAGGCGCTCGGCCAGTGCTGGATTCTGTGCGGCGGTCACGGGGCGCTCAGCCAATCCGCGTAGAACACGCACAGGCCCAGACCCACGAAGAGACCGGCGAGGATCCAGAACCGGACCACCACCGTGGTCTCCTGCCAGCCCTTCAGCTCGAAGTGGTGCTGCAGCGGGGCCATCTTGAAGATGCGCTTGCCGCCGCTGAGCTTGAAGTAGCCCACCTGGAGGATGACCGAGAGGGAGATGATCACGAACAGGCCGCCGATCAGGGCCAGCAACAGTTCGGTGCGGGTGAGGATGGCGAAGCCGGCGACGGCGGCGCCGATGGCCAGGGAGCCCGTGTCACCCATGAAGATCTTGGCCGGCTTGGTGTTCCACCAGAGGAAGCCCACCAGGGCGGCGCTCATGATGGCCGCCAGGATGCTCAGATCCAGCGGGTCGCGCACCTCGTAGCACGGCACCCCGGGATCCACCACGGGGCAGGCGTACTTGCGCTGCCAGATGCCGATCAGTATGTAGGCGCCGAAGACCATGATGGCGGCGCCCGAGGCCAGACCGTCGAGCCCGTCCGTCAGGTTCACACCATTGGACGCGGCGGTGACCAGGAAGTTCGACCAGATCACGAACAGCACCGCGCCCACCACGGTCCCGCCGAACGCGAGGTTCAGCCACGGGATGTCCCGTACGAGGGAGATGTTGTAGGACGCCGGGGTCAGGCCGTTCTCGTCCGGGAAAGCGAGGGCGAGCAGCGCGAAGCTGATGCCCACCACCCCTTGCAGAATGAGCTTGCCCTTGGCGGTCAGCCCCAGGCTCTGCTGTTTGGAGATCTTCTTGAAGTCGTCGAGGAACCCGACCAGGCCCATGCCCACCGTCAGGCCGAGCAGGAGCAGGCCGGATGCCGTCGGACCGCTCGTGTGCGGGTTCATGAGCCACATCAGCAGATGGGTCAGGAAGTACGCCAGCACCACGGAGCAGACCCACACGGCGCCGCCCATCGTGGGGGTGCCGCGCTTGGTGTGGTGCGACGTGGGTCCGTCGTCGCGGATGATCTGGCCGTAGCCGCGCTTCACGAGAAGACGGATGAAGGCAGGGGTCCCCACCAGGGACAACAGGAGCGCCATTCCAGCGCCGGTCAACAGGGCAATCACAGCTGTTCGCTCCCTTCCCCGCCGAGCGTCGGTCCATGCGTCGAGGCGGACGCGGGCGCAGCGGAAGTGGCCTGTCCACGTAATGCTATCCGATCACCCAGATGCCTCAGCCCAACGCCATTCGATGATTTGAAGAGCACCAGATCGCCCGGGAGCAGCTGCTCGTCGAGGATCGCCTCGGCCTCGTCGAGGTCCGCGGCGAAGAGCGCTTCGCTCCCCCACGACCCTTCGTTGATGGCGGAGATGTAGAGCGCCCGCGCCTCCTGGCCGACCACCAGAAGCTGGTCGATGTTCAGGCGCACCACCTGGGTTCCGACGGCGGTGTGCTCGCGGATCGAGTCCTCGCCGAGTTCCAGCATGGCGCCGAGCACGGCCCACGTCCGGCGCTCCCGGCCCAGCTGGGCGAGCGTCTTCAGCGCGGCGCGCATCGATTCGGGGTTGGCGTTGTACGCGTCGTTGATCACCGTGACGCCGTCGGGGCGCTCGGTGCGCTCCATCCGCCAGCGGCTCGAGGCCTTCTGGGTGCTGAGCGACGCGGCGATGTCCTCCGGCCGGACGCCCAGGGCGAAGGCTGCGGCCGCGGCGGCCAGGAGGTTGTTCACGTGGTGCAGGCCGATGAGCTGCGACGAGACGGCGTGGGTGGAACCGTCCGGGAAGTGCGCGTCGAAGACGGGCTGCCCGGCGTCGTCCAGGGTGAGGTTCTCCGCTCGCACGCCGGCGTCCGCAGAGCCGTCCGCGCTGAACCCGAGGACCGGCGCGACGGCGCGGTCCCGCATGGCGGCGACACGACCGTCGTCGAGGTTGAGGATGACCGTGCCGTCCGCGGGGATCGCCTCGGCGAGCTCACCCTTGGCGATCGCGATGTTCTCCACCCCGCCGAATTCCCCGGCATGGGCTGTGCCGACACACAGAACCACGCCGACCTCCGGGCGGACCATGCCGCACAGGTATTCGATGTGGCCGATGCCCGTGGCGCCCATCTCGATCACGAGATAGCGGGTGTCCGCGGTGGCCTGGAAGACGGTGAGCGGAACGCCCACCTCACCGTTGTAGGAGCCCTGCGGCGCCACGGTGGGTCCCTGAACGGACAGGATGCCGGCCAGGAGGTCCTTAGTGGTGGTCTTGCCTGCGGAGCCGGTGATGCCGACCACGGAGAACGCGTCGCCACGCTGCGCCCGGGCCTGCCGGATGCGATCGACGGCGGCCGCCGCCAGCGCGCCCATGGCGAGCACCGCGTCGGGGACGATCACGCTCGGGTACGGCAGTCCGCTCTCGTCCGCCACGAGGCGTTCGGCGAGCGTCAGGACGGCGCCGGAGGCGAAGGCGGAAGCGATGAAGTCATGTCCATCGGCCTGCTCACCCGCCTTGGCCACGTACAGCGAGCCGGGGCCCGCCTCCCGCGAGTCGGTGACGACGGATGCCGGGGTCAGATGGGGATTGGCGGCCAGTTCGCCGCCCGTGATCTGGGCGATTTCAGCCGCTGTGAAGTCAATCATCTCGTGTAGGAGCCTAGTCGTTCGTCGTCGAATCACGGAATCCACGCGCCGCCAGAGCGGCCCGGAGTTCCTCCCGGTCATCGAGCGCGATGTTCACGCCCTTGACCTCCTGCCAGACCTCGTGTCCCCGTCCCGCGACCAGGATCGTGTCCTGCGGCCCTGCGAGCTCCACGGCCCTGCGGATGGCGTCGTCCCGGGGGAACGACTCCTCCACGAGGACCTCGGGGCGCTCCTGATCACGGGCCTGGAACGCACCGGCGATGACCTCGGAACGGATGGCCGCCGGGTCCTCGTCATGCGGGTCGTCATCGGTGACGATGACCACGTCCGCGCCCCGCACTGCCGTGGCGCCCATGACGGGGCGCTTGCCGGCGTCGCGCTCTCCGGTCGCGCCGAACACAACGATCACCTTGCCGCTTCCGTCGGGCGAGCGGACGGCCTGCAGGGCGCGTTCCAGGGCGTCGGGATTGTGGGCGAAGTCGACGATCGCGCGCGGCTCGGTGGCCACCACCTGCATGCGGCCGGGGACTTGGACGGACAGCGGATCACTGCCGGCGAGCACGCCCGCCATCTCCTCGACGGAGACGCCGGAGCTGAGCACCATGACGATCGCCAGCGCCGCGTTGGCCACGTTGAAGCCGCCGGGCAGCGGGACGCGGGCGCTGAGCACGGCGCCGTCAGGGCCGTGGAGAGCGAACTCGGAGCCCAGCGCGCCGTGGCTGACGACGTCCTGCACGCTCCAGTCGGCGTCGACGGCGCTGTCGGGGGCGACGGCGAGCCGGGTCACCGGGATGCGGCTCGCCTCGGCGAAGCGGCGGCCCCAGGAGTCGTCCACGATCACGACGCCGGTCGACGCGTGCTCGGGGGTGAACAGTAGGCCCTTCGTGGCGAAGTACTCGTCCATGCTGCCGTGGAGGTCCAGGTGGTCCTGCGTCAGATTCGTGAAACCGGCGACGTCGAACAGCACTCCATCCACCCGGTGGAACTGCAGCGCGTGGGAGGACACCTCCATCGTCACGGCGCCCAGGCCGTGCTGGCGCATGCGGGCCATGAGGGCCTGCACATCGCTGGATTCGGGAGTGGTCAGCACGCTCGGGATCGCCTCGTCGCCGGCCAGGATCTCAATGGTCCCGATCAGCCCGGGGACCACGCCGAGGCCGCGGAGCAGCGCGTTGACGAAGTAGCTCGTGGTGGTCTTGCCGTTCGTCCCCGTCACGCCGAAGCGCCGCAGGCCGTCCTCCGGCCCATTGCCGTAGATCGTGGCGGCCAGCTGCCCGACGACGGCGCGCGGCTCGGCATGGATGAGCACCGGCACGCTCTCCACGGCGCTGTCCCAGGCCAGCAGGCGGGCGCCGTCCTCATCCGTGAGCACCGCGACCGCTCCGTCCGCGACCGCCTGCGCCGCGAAGTCCGCGCCATGCCGATGGGCACCGGGCAGCGCCACGTACAGATCACCGGGCAGGACACTGCGCGAGTCGTTCGTGATTCCGGAGACCACCACGTCCGCCTGCGGGCCGGCATCCAGGCCGAGGCTCTCCGCGAGCCGACCCAGAGCTACGGCAGGGGGCGTCTGAGGCCGGAAGACCCGGGCCTTGCGTTCCTGCCCGGCGCCGGACCGGTCCGCGGGGTTGGCTTCATGCTCTGACACGTATCTGCTCCATAAGAGTTGCTGCGGTGGATCCGGCTCGGGCCGGAGGTCCGGGAAAGGTCGTGGTCACTTGCCGGTGCCGGAGGAGCCTCCAGGCCCGAACTGGTCCAGATGCACGGGCTTGCCGGTGGACGGCGGGACGTTGTTCGTACGAAGCGTCTGGCCCATGACCTCCCGGAAGATGTCCGCACCGTCGATGCCGAAGATCTTGTCCTGCGGCCGCTGCACGAGCACCTCGACGATGTACTGGGGGTTGTCCATGGGGGCCATGCCGACGATCGACGCGGTGTACCCGCAGAAGCCGGGCCGGCCGTTGTCACAGGGTGACTCGGAGGTGCCGGTCTTGGCGCCCACGCGGTATCCGGGGATGGCAGCGTCCTTCCACTCGCCTTCCGTGACGACGCTTTCCAGCATGTCCCGGGTCTGCTTCGCCGTGGACTTGGAGATCACCTGGCGGGAGGGACCCATGGGGGCCTTCTCCTCGGTGCCGTCCTCGTTGATGTAGCCGTCAATGAGGCGCGGTTCCAGCATCACGCCGTCGTTGGCGATGCTCTGGTATGCCATCACGGTCTGCAGGACGGACTGTGAGACGCCCTGTCCGAACAGGACGGTGAACTCCTGACGGCCGTCCCACTGGTCGGGCTTGCTGAGGATGCCACCGGCCACGCCGGGCAGCGGCACGTTCGGAGCCTGGCCGATGCCGAAGCGACGGAGCCAGTCGTAGCGTTCCTGCTTGCTCAGCCGCTGGCCGGCCATGACGGTTCCCGTGTTCAGGGAGTAGCCGAGGATGCCGGCGAGGGTCCGGTTGAAGGTCGGGTGGCTGAAGGAGTCCTCGAACGTCTGCCCGTTGACCGTGTAGCTGTTGGGGATGGAGAACTGCTCCATCGGCTTGGACTTGCCCTCCTCGAGGAGAGCAGCCGCCACGAGGGGCTTCTCCACCGAGCCCGGTTCCAGAGCGGCCGTGACCGAGCGGACGCCGCGGTCCTTGGCATCCACTCCGCCCGGGTAGTTCGGATCCGGCGTGTTGGTGTCCGCCATGGCCACGATCTTGCCGGTCTTGACCTCTTGCACCACGACGCTGCCCCACTCCGCGCCCAGGTTGTTCACCTGGGTCTGGATGACCTGCTGGGCGTAGTACTGCAGATCGCTGTCGAGGGTGAGCTTGACCGTCCTGCCGTTCTTGGCCGGGGTGATGTGGTCCGGCGCCACGGGGATCACGAGCCCGTCGGCCCCCATCTCGAAGCTGCGGGACCCGGGGGTGCCGGTCAGCACCGAGTTCTGGGTCTGCTCGATCCCGGCGATGCCGTCCTTGCCGTCTTTGAGGAAGCCGATGATGCCGCCGGCCACCGCGCCGTTCGGGTAGACCCGCTGGCTGGTGCCCTGCGTGACGACGCCGGGCACGGACAGCTCGAGGATCGCGTCTGCGGTCTCGGGCTTCACGCCACGGGCGAGGAGCTTGTACTGGGAGGTTCCGGTGGCGGCCTTCTTGACGTCCTCGAAGGGCATCTTGAGCAGGCCGGCGAGGTCGCGGAGACCCTGGTCGCGGCTGATCTTGATGGTCTTCTTGGGGTCCGCGGGATCCGCGCGCCGGAAGCTGTCCACGCTGGTGTTCTGCTTCGGGTCGATCACCACGTCGTAGCGGATGATCGAATTCGCGAGGACCGTGCCCTTGGAATCGACGATCGAGCCGCGCTGGGCCGGCAGCTCGATGGTCCGCGACCGCTTGGCCTGGGCGGCCTCGGCCAGCCCGCCGACGTCGAACCCCTGGATGAGCACGAGCTGGCCACCCACCACGAGGAGCAGGGTGAGCATGATGCCCAGGCCGATGCGGAGACGGAGCTGAACGCGCCGCGCGGTCCCCTGCTGTTTGGTCTTACCTGTCCTCACCACGACTCGCCCTCTCACTGCCTACCGGTGAGGTAGGTCTTGTCCTCTGTCGATCAGTTTCCGGGGGTCCGCTGCGCAGGCGCCGGGACCGTTCCCCCGTTCAATTGAACCTTAGGAACCTGAGGAACCGCCGGAGCCTGCGCCGTGGTCTTGCTCTCGGCGGGTTTCTTCTGGGCGGAGTCGGTGGTGGCCTGGTCCTCGGTCGAGGACGGGACCACGCTCAGCTGACCGGCGATGGCAGGGGCCGCGATGATGGCCGATTTGGCCTTCTCATCCTTGGCGGCGGCGACGGCCTTGCCGCTCACGGTGGAGCGGTCCAGATCGATCTGGCCCTGGCCTGCGGACGGGACCATACCCATCGCGGTCGCCTTTGCGGCCAGATTCTGCGGCGCGTTGAAGTTCTGGACCTCCTGGGAGAGCTCCTGGTTCTTCTTGGTCAGCGTCGACTGCTGCGCCTTGAGTGCCACCATGTCGTACTGGCCCTGGGACAGCTGGATGTTGAGCAGGAGCACGCCCACGAGGGCGGCCGCGAGCACCGCGAAGCACGACGCGACGAAGGCCACCGACTTGCGGCGCGGCGCGGAGGGCACGACGACGAGCGGCGTGCGCTTGCGCGGCGCCGGCTGCGGCGCCGGGGTGGCAAGCTTCCGGGCCGTGTTGCCGACGGTCCGGATGGCCGGGCGGGTGGTGACGCTGCTCATGCCGTCCTCCTGTCCTTGATGCGTTCGGCCGCACGAAGGCGGGCCGAGGCCGCACGGGGGTTTTCCGCGATCTCTGCTTCGGTGGGCTGTTCGGTGCCCTTGGTGATGGTCTTGAGTTCCGGCTTGTGCTGCTCGAGTTCCACCGGGAACCCGTGCGGAGCCGATGAGGTGGAGCGGGACTGGAAGGTCCGCTTGACGATCTTGTCCTCCAGCGAGTGGTAGGACATCACGACGACGCGACCGCCGAGGGCGATGGCGTCCACGGCGGCCGGGACGGCACGTTCGAGAACGTCCAGCTCCTCGTTCACCTCGATGCGCAGCGCCTGGAAGGTCCGCTTGGCGGGATGCCCGCTGTTGCGTGCCGCGGCAGCCGGCACCACGGCCCGGATGGCCTCGACCAGTTCACCGGTCGTGGTGAACGGGGTCTCGGCCCGGCGGGAGACGATGCTGCGGGCGATCCTGCCCGCGAACTTCTCCTCACCCCAGGTGCGGATCAGGCGGATGAGGTCCTGCTCCTCGTACTCGTTGACCACATCAGCGGCGGTCTGGCCGCGGCTGGTGTCCATGCGCATGTCCAGAGGCGCGTCGTAGGAGTAGGCGAACCCCCGTTCCCGCTCATCGAGCTGGAGGGAGGACACGCCGAGGTCCATGAGGACACCGTGGACCGCGGGGATCCCGAGCTCGTCGAGGACGTCGGGGATCTCGTCATACACGGCGTGCACCAGGCTGGTGCGTCCCGCGAAGGGACTGAGCCGCTCGCCGGCCAGCGCCAGGGCCTCTTCATCACGGTCGATGCCGATCAGGTGGAGGTCTTGGTGGCGCTGCAGCAGGGCTTCCGAGTGGCCGCCCATGCCGAGGGTGGCGTCGATGACCACGGGACGCTCCCCGCGTCCACGTGCTGCATCGAAGCCGGGGGCCAGCAGCATCAGGCAACGTTCTTTGAGGACAGGGATGTGACGTTCGGAGGTGGGCCGTGACCCGCTCATCTCCGCCATGTGGTCTCCTGCCCTGGTGGTGTCGCCTACGTTCCTGCCTGCCGTGCGCTGCGCTTCCTGTGACGTGATCCCCATCCGCGCCGCGGGTCGGTCCGCCTGGCTCCGGGGAAGGTGAGCCAGGATGACCAGCCTTGGGCGGCTGGAGATCACGTCCAGGAAACGGCCTGGGATCTTCCTCAGAAGATCCCGGGGATCGCGTCTTCGTCCGTGTCGGAGAAGGAGTTCTCCTGCTCCTCGAGGTACTGGTTCCAAGCCTGGGCATCCCAGATCTCGGCCCGGGTGCCTGCGCCGATCACGGCCAGTTCCCGTCCCAGACCCGCGTACTCCCGGAGCGCCGGCGGAATCGTCACGCGCCCCTGCTTGTCGGGTACCTCATCAGAGGCTCCAGACAGAAAGACACGCATGTAATCGCGGGCTTGGCGGCTGGACAGTGGAGCCTGCCGCATCTGCTCGTGAATACGTTCGAATTCCTTCTGGCTGAAGACGTAGATGCAGCGCTCCTGGCCCCTTGTCAGGACCAGTCCGTTGGCCAGTTCCTCGCGGAACTTCGCCGGCAGGATGATGCGGCCTTTTTCGTCGAGACGCGGCGAGTGAGTGCCAAGGAACACTGCTCACCGCCGATCCGTCGAAAGCTGCCGTACTACCCCAAGTGCCGCCACTACCCTCTTACTGCCTCCACTGTACTCCACTTCGCACCACGGTCAAGGTCGAAACACGTTTTCTCCAGCGTGTTGTTTTGCGAAAATCCTTGCCAGCACTGGGATCCAGGGGCGTGGTGGGAAGTGGAGGGAAAATCAGCGCCGTCAGCGCCCGGGAGTGCCGCGGGCGGACGGGAGCGCCGGAGAGGGGCCGGAAAACGGCCTGGAACACCCTCCGGGGAGGGAAAGGGAGGGAAGCGTGGAGCGAAGTGGTGGACTCCTGCCCACGCTCCGGGGAGGAAAGAGGAGGAGGGCGTGGAGCGAAATGGGGTGGGTGTGGAGGGCTCCGGGGAGAGCCGGGCCCGCCCTCGGAGGATGTGCGCGCGGCAAGCAGGCTGTGAGGGCCAGGAGGGTGCGCGCGGCAAGACGCCGGAAACCAAAGCCCCCCGGAAACGACGAAGAGCCCGCCGAAGCGGGCTCTCGAGGCAGGTCTCCCGCCGTCGTCGGGCGCCGTCAGGGCACCGGAGCGGCAGGGCTGCGGCCTGACGGACGGGCCGTCAGGCCGAAAGGATCAGGGTTCTTCGCGGCGGCGCTGTTCCCAGCGCTGCTCCAGGTCCTCCATGAAACCGGACCTCTGGCGGGAGGGGCGCGCGCCGGCGTCACGGTGACCGGAGGACGGGGTGAGGCCCTTGCCCTTGCTGGTGGCGAAGTAGACGCCTCCGCCCATGACCAGGAATCCGAGGACACCCACCACGATGTTCTGCAGCGTGACGCCGAGCAGCAGGACCAGGATGCCCGCGACGACGGCGAACGCGCCGATCACCAGGCGCTTGGTGGACCAGCGATGAGCGGCGCCCTGTTCCATCTGACTGGCGAACTTGGGATCGTCCTCATGCAGCTGGCGCTCCAGCTGCTCGAGCAGCCTCTGTTCATGCTCCGAGAGCGGCATGACGACCTCCTCATCTCCGGGCGCCAGTCGGCTTGATTCGTGGTGCCACCGACTAGTGCAACGGACTCCTCAGCGGGGAAGTTCCCCGTACTCCAATTTTATGCCTCAGATCGTCCGGTTGAAAGTGGAGTTCGACTCATCCCGCCTTTTCAGGAGGACTTTCCGTCCCGGGCCGGTTCCGGGTCCCGGATCCGAGGAGCCGGGCAGGAGTGAGCCCGGAGCTCCCGAACTTGTCCCGCACCTCGTCGAGGCTCTTTTCGACCTTTCGCCAGTTGTCGTCCTGGCGGTCGAAACTCAGCTGGACCGCACCCGACCCGGCCTCCAGATGATCCGCCCGCACCCCGATCAGGCGGATCGCCTGCGGCAAGGGGCCGACGGCGTCCAGCAGCATGCGGGAGAGCTCGTACAGCTTGGCGCCGGAATCGGTGGCATAGTCGAGTCGACGGCTCCGGGTGATGGTGCTGAAGTCGGCGTACCGCAGCTTGAGCGCCACCCCGCCCGCCGACAGTTCGCCGGAACGGAGCCTCCTGGCCACGCGGTGGGACAGGGAGAGCAGGGCCCGGTGAAGGGCCGCGGCGTCCCGGGTGTCCTCGGCGAACGTGGTCTCCGCGCTCATGCTCTTATCCACCCGCTCGGGGGTCACCGGACGCGGGTCCCTCCCCCAGGCCAGCGCGTGAATGTGCTCCCCCATGGCCCCGAAGGCCTTGCGCAGCACGGGGAGCGGGGTCGCGGCGACGTCCGCCACGGTGTTCAGCCCCAGTCGGGCGAGCTGCTGCTCGGACTTGCCGCCCACTCCCCAGAGAGCCTTGACCGGCAATGAGTGCAGGTACTCGAGCTGCTGCTCCGGCTCGATGACCAGCAGGCCGTCCGGCTTGGACCGGGTGGAGGCGATCTTGGCCAGGAACTTGGTGCCGGCGATCCCCACGGACGCGGAGACCCCGAGCTCGGCGCGGACGCGGCGCCGGATGTCCTGTGCGATCTCCACCGGCGACCCGACGCGGCGGAGCGCGCCGGACACGTCCAGGAACGCCTCGTCCACGCTGAGCTGCTCCACCGCGTCCGTATAGGAGCGGAAGAGCTCCATGAGCCGCGCCGAGACCTCGTAGTACAGCTCATGGCGAGGCGGGACGATCACCGCCTGCGGGCAACGGGCATAGGCCTGGGACATCGGCATCGCTGAGCGCACTCCGAAGGCCCGCGCCTCATACGAGGCGGACAGGACGACGGAGCGGTCCGCCGGGAACCCGACGATCACGGGTCGTCCGAGCAGCGCGGGATTCTCGCGCTGCTCCACGGAGACGAAGAAGGCGTCCATGTCCACGTGGAGGATGCTGCACTTCCTCCACCTCTCCAGTTCCCGCGCCTCCATACCCACCATGCTAGCCAGCTCCTCCGACAGAAGAACGCCTCCACCGGAGTCCGGCATGGACCTCCACGTCAGGCCCTCTAAAATAGGAGTGCCCCCGCCGGCACGTGGCCCGGCCGGGCCCTGCGGCTGCGCAGGCTCGATCCACCGGAGGAGTTCCGATTGACCAAGCACCCGACGGCGTGGCGACGCGCCGGTCTCGCCGTGGCTCTGTGCGTGGGGATGAGCCTCACGGCCTGCACCCCTGAGGCCGCCACTCCCGCGTCGACGGCGACCGCGACGCCGTCGGCCTCCACGAGCGCCGCCGCGCAGGCCACGTCCACGGCCCCCGCGCTGCCCGCGAACTTCCCGTCGGCGCTCGTCCCGGCCATGCCGAAACTCACGCAGATCTCCGGCACGGTGAGCCCCCGGGGCGAGTACACCGACGTCGCGTTCACCGGCACCGCGCCGTCCGCCCCTGCCGCCGCGGACACCTTCTATACAGCCCACTTCCGGAAGCTCGGCTTCACCGCCACCGCGTCCACCACGGTGGACGGTGTGCTGAACAAGACGTTCATCCGGAACAACGGCGACGAGACCATCAGCCTGAACGCGGCCCCGACGGCCGGCGGCAGCACCCTGACCATCGGCGCCACAGTGAGGACGGCCAGCGCGAAATGACCACGGCAGCACAGCCCGGAACGGGTTCAGAGGTGAGCGCCGAGCAGGCTCTCTTCGTCGCCGCGGTGAACGAGCGGCTCGACGCCTTCCTGGACCGGCAGCGTCATCTCGTGTCCGGGATCTCCGCGGACGTGGCGCCTCTTCTCGACTCCATCCGCACTCTCGTGAGCGGGGGCAAGCGGATGCGGGCCCTGCTGGCGTACTGGGGCTTCCGGGCCGCGGGCGGCGCGGCGCAGGCCGACGAAGCCGTGCAGGCCGGCGTCGCGCTCGAACTCTTCCAGGCCGCGGCGCTGATCCACGACGACATCATCGACCGCTCCGCCACCCGGCGCGGCCGCCCGAGCGTGCATCAGTCCTTCGCGGATCTGCACGAGGAGTCCGGGTGGAGGCTGGATCCGGAACGCTTCGGCCATGCCGCGGGCATCCTCACCGGGGACCTCTGCCTGTCCTTCAGTGAAGAGGCCTTCTCGGAGATCGGTCCGGCCACGAGTTCCGGCACCGTGGCGCGCGGGATCTTCAACCGCATGCGAGCCGAGGTCATGGCAGGGCAGTACCTCGACATCCTCGAAGAGGTCGCCGGGCCGCTCCGCACCGTGGAAGGAGCGGCGGAGCGGGCTCGCACGGTCCTCCGTTTCAAGTCGGCCAAGTACTCGACCGAACATCCCCTGGCCCTCGGAGGCGCGATCGCGGGGGCGCCCCAGGAGCTGCTGGACGGGTTCGCCCGCTTCTCACTTCCCCTCGGCGAAGCTTTCCAGCTCCGGGACGACGAGCTCGGCGTCTTCGGCGATCCGCTCACCACTGGCAAACCGGCCGGTGACGATCTGCGGGAGGGCAAACGCACCCTGCTGGTCGCCTTCATGCGCGAGCTGGGCACGCCCGAACAGGTCGAATCCCTGGAAGCGGCCCTCGGCCACCCCGATCTCAGCGAAGACGACGTGGCCCGCGTCCGCGCCGACATGACGGCGTGTGGCGCGCTGGGCGCCGTCGAGGCGGAGATCGACTCGCTCAGCACCGCGAGCTTCACCGCACTGGACGCCCTCCCCATCCCGGACCTGCCGCGTCAGGCTCTGCGGTCATTGGCCGAGGCGGCGGTGCAACGCAGTTCGTGAAAGTCATCCGCTCACGGGCCACCGGCCCGGAACAGGACACGGAATGATGAAGGGCAGGTCACGGATCCGTGACCTGCCCTTCAGTGTTCCCGTTGAGGTGTGCTACCAGGCCAGCGCGGAGGCGCGGCGGCGGATCTCCGTCTTGCGGCCGGCTCGCAGAGCATCCACCGGGCGGCCCGGCAGGGACTCGTCCTCCGTGAAGAGCCACGTGATGAGCTCCTCATCGGTGAATCCGGAGTCGATCAGGACCGCGATGGTCCCCTTGAGGGAGTCCAGGACTTCCCCGTCCTTCACGAACTCGGCGGGCACGCTGCGGATCTTCCGCTCGCCCACCTTCAGCGCCACCAGGGCGCGCTCGTCGATCAGCCCGTGGACCCGGGAGATCTTCACATCAAGGATTTCCGCCACATCCGGCAACGGCAGCCATTCGCCCACCAGGGATTCAACATTGCTCACCCATTAAGGGTGCCACGCCGGACCGCCTCCCACCTAGCCCGTCTCCCAGCTCGACGATTCGAGCCCTGAGCAGGGCGTCCAGGACACGCCGGGGCGTTGCCCAGCGAAACCCACTCTTCTTGTGCTAGCCGCATTTTCGTGAGAGATTCACATTGGTCACATTTTCAACACGACCATCAACTTTCACATACGCACCACAGGTCACACGCTGAAATCTCCCCTTTCAGCGGATGACCCTGACGCCAAGGACGACACTGAATGACGAGCCTCACATCGCCAACGAACCGTTCACGGGCCACCGCAGCAGTGGCGACGGCCGCCCTTCCCGCAGTCGTCCTTTCCTCGCTCGCGCTGGCTCAGCCGGCCGAGGCGTCGGTGCCTCAGAACGTGACCCCCGCCAAGCGCCTTCCGCAGGGCCTCGAAGCCGCCATCGCCGGCCGCGCCTCGGCCAGCCTCCTCCCGGTGAGCCAGGTGGCGACGTCGCTGCCCGCCAACCTGCAGATCGCGCTCAAGGCCGTTCCCAACACCTACCGGATCGTGTCCGGTGACACGATGAGCGGCATCGCGCATCGCTACGGCCTGAGCCTGAACGCCCTGCTGAAGCTCAACAACATCCGGGCGAATCAGATCATCTACCCCGGCCAGACCATCAAGTTGAAGGCGGGCGTCTCCGCGCCGTCGTCGTCCGGCGGCCAGGTCTCCCGGCCCGCGACGCCGCAGGGCGGCTCGACGTACACCGTGCGTTCGGGCGACACCCTCGGCGCCATCGCCATGCGCCACCGGGTGAGCCTGAGCTCGATCCTGTCCTGGAACGGGCTGCGCGCCACGTCGATCATCTACCCCGGCCAGAAGATCAAGGTGTCCGCAGGCGGCGCCGTGGTGCCCCAGTCCACCGGTCAGACCAGCAAGGGCTCCACGGGCGGCTCCGCGGTCTCGGGCGGCAGCTACGTGGTCCGGGCGGGCGACACCCTCGGGGCCATCGCGTCGCGCCAGCGCGTCTCCCTCACCTCGCTGTTGAACGCGAACCGCCTCAAGATGACCTCGATCATCTACCCGGGCCAGAAGCTCGTGATCCCCGGCGCCGGCCAGACCACGAGCCCCACCGCCCCGAGCGATCAGGGCAACCAGAGCGGTTTGGTGCCGGACTCGTTCCTCGGTTACAAGTACCCGAAGGCCGTGGTCAACTCCGCCAACCGGAACAAGGCCCTGCTCAACGCGGCCCCCGTGCCGACCCGCGCCGAGATGCGCCAGATCGTCGCCGACACCGCGCGGCGCATGGGTGTCGAGCCGGCCCTGGCCATGGCGTTCGCCTACCAGGAGTCGGGCTTCAGCCAGCGTGCCGTCTCCCCCGCCAACGCCATCGGCACCATGCAGGTCATCCCCAGCTCGGGCGAATGGGCCTCGCAGATGGTGGGCCGTCAGCTGAACCTGCTGGATCCGTACGACAACGCGACGGCGGGCATCGCGATCATCCGCTCCCTGCTCCGCACCAGCCGCAGCACGGACTACGCGATCGCCGGCTACTACCAGGGTCAGTACTCGGTGGAGCAGCACGGCATGTACTCGGACACCAAGGCCTACGTCGCCGCCATCAAGGCACACCGCGCGACGTTCCGCTGAGCACATCCCGCCTGTCGACAAGGGTCCGGTACGCGTCGTACCGGACCCTTGTCGCGTGAACACTTAGGATCATAGGGTGCAACACCGCTCTGAAGACCCGCTGCTCGGCACGGTCGTCGACAACCGCTACCGCGTGCTCGAACGCATCGCGGACGGCGGCATGTCCACCGTGTACAAAGCGCTCCACGTCACGCTGGAACGCCCTGTCGCGCTGAAGGTGCTCCACCCTCAGCTCGCGTCCGACGAGGTCTTCGTCGAGCGGTTCGCCCGTGAGGCCCGGGCCTCCGCGCGACTCTCCCACCCCCACGTGGTGTCCGTGCTCGATCACGGCCGGCACGGCCGTCTGACCTATCTGGTCATGGAGTACATCGAGGGGCGCACCCTGCGGGACGTCATCCGCAGCGAAGGAGCCCTGACCCCTCGCGTGGCCATCAGCTACCTGGCCCCGGCCCTCGAAGGTCTGGCCGCGGCTCATGAGGCCGGGCTGATCCACCGGGACGTCAAGCCGGAGAACGTCCTCATCTCGCGCGAAGGCGCCGTGAAGATCGGCGACTTCGGACTCGCCCGTCAGGCGACCGCCCAGACCAGCACCGGGGAGCTCCTCGGGACGGTGGCGTACCTCTCCCCCGAGCTCTTCCTCCGGCACGACGCCGATGCCCGCAGTGACGTCTACTCCTGCGGGATCATGCTCTACGAACTTCTCACCGGCGGCGTGCCGTTCACGGGCGACATGCCGATCCAGGTGGCATACCAGCACGTCAACGACCAGGTGCCCGCTCCGTCCCTGAAGCGTCCCGGCCTGGCGCAGGACTTCGACGAACTCGTGCAGTGGGCCACGGCGAAGGCCCCGGATGAGCGCCCGGTGGACGCGCGGGCCTTCCTGGGCGAGCTGCGCCATGTCGCGGCGACCCTGCCCCCCGCCGATCTGGACCTGCCCGCGACGGGTGGGCCGGCGCCGTCGCCGTTCGAGCCGCGGCCCGGCGCTCCGGCCGCCCCGAACCCGGCGTACCCTGGCACCCCTCAGGGTGACGGCGCCACCGAGTTCATCGCCACCCCGGGTCTGCAGACCACGGTGCTGCCGGCGGGCGAGCAGCACACCACCGTTCTCGGCACGCCCGATCCCCTGGCGACGTCGGTGATTCCACAGTCCGGTCAGTCGACCACGGTGCTGCCCCACGCCCCTGCCCCCGCCGCCCCGCCGAGCAAGCGGCAGCAGAGGAAGGACGACAAGGAACGGGCCCGGCAGGAAGCGAAGGCCCTAGCGACCCCCACCCGTCAGGTGCGGCAGGGAAATCCCCGGCGCAAGGGCGTCATCTGGGTGATCGTCCTGGTGCTGATCGCCCTCCTGGCCTCCGGCGCGGGGTGGTTCTTCGGCATGGGTCCGGGTGCGCAGGTCACCCTGCCGGACCTCAAGAGCCAGCCGGCGGAACAGGCCGCGTCGATTCTCGCCGGCTACGGCATCAAGGCCGAACAGCAAGAGGTGTTCGACGAGAAGGTCGGGAGCGGTCTGGTGGTGGCGACCGAGCCCCCGGCCGGGACCGTGATCCGTAAGTTCGAAGGCGTGCAGCTGCTGGTTTCCAAGGGACCGCAGCTGTTCCCCGTTCCGGGCCTGGTCAAGAAGACGCTGGACGACGCGCGCACCGCGCTGACGGGCGCGAACCTCGCGGCCGGAAGCGTCACGGAGAAATACAGTGACACCGCCGCTGTCGGCCAGGTCATCGCGCAATCGCCCGGGAGCGGCGCTCAAGTGCGTCGCGGCACCCCGGTGAACCTGACCGTGTCCAAGGGGCCGGAGCCCATCCCCGTGCCGAGCGTGCTGGGGCTCGGCGAAGACGCCGCGACGCGGAAGCTCACTGCGGCAGGCTTCGAGGTGAAGGCCGCCGACGAGCAGGTGTTCAGCAAGGACATCCCGGCCGGCAAGGTCGCGGCCCAGGTCCCCGCCAACGGCACCCTGCTCAAGGGCGAGACCGTGACACTCACCCTGTCCAAGGGGCCTCGGCCCGTGGAAGTGCCCGATTTCGTGGGCAAGCAGGCATCCGTCGCCAAGGCCGAGCTGGAGAAGCTGGGCTTCACCGTGGTCATCAACGAGGTCCTGGGTGGATTCTTCGGTACCGTGCGCTCTCAAGATCCCCGCGACGGCACCGCACCGGAAGGCTCCACCATTACGCTGACGGTGGTGTAGCGCCGTCCCTCGGCAGCCGCCACCCTTCCTGGGGGCGGGGATGCGCCTCCAGCAGGAGCCCCAGGAGCCGCGTCAGCTCCGCCCGGTCCTCCGCGCCTAGGGTGGCGAAGTACTCGTCGCCGCGCTGCGAGCGGACCGCATGGACCTTCCGCTCCAGCTCCAGCCCCTCCCTGGTGGCGGAGAGCAGCACGGCCCGCTTGTCGCTGGGATCCGGCGTGCGCGCGATCAGCCCCTCCCCTTCGAGCTGGCTCAGGACTTCCGCCGCCGACCGTGGCGCGATCCGCAGCGCTGCGGCGACGTCGCGCTGACGCTGCGGCTCGCCGTCGTGCGATGCGATGACGTGCAGCGCGCGCCACTGGTGAGGCGACAGGCCGAAAGGGGAAAGGTCGGCCATCCAGCTGCGCCGCAGTCCGTGCGAGACGGAATGGACCAGGTCAGGGAGCTCCATGCGGTCGGGGGTCATGGTCACACTGTAGGCATTCGCGCGGCCGAAGGAAAGATGAGGAGGTTACCTCTTTACATTCCACAATTACGGAGGTAACCTCCTTATTGAGGCGCGCGGAATGCGCCGCCTTCCCCAGACTCCCTCAGGAGGCCCCGGATGACCTTTGGCGCCGTCCCCCATACCCCAGGCCCGGGCGCAGGACGCCCTGCAGGCCCCGGTCGAGTCAACAAGGCCGACCTCACACAACTCGACCAGCACCCGGTCAGCAAGCGGCGCATCGCCGCCCTGTTCTCCGCCTACAAAGGCCCGCTGCTGCTGGTGGTCGTCCTGATCACCGGCAGCTCCATCGTCTCCCTCTTCCAGCCGTTCCTGGTGCGCAGCGTGATCGACGACGCCCTGCCCCACGGACGCACCGGCCTGCTCGGCCTCCTGGTGCTCGCCATGATCGGCGTCGCCGCGGTCACGGCGGTGATCGGGGTCTGGCAGACGTGGATCTCCACCCGCATCGGGCAGGGGGTCATGCATGATCTCCGGACCCGGCTCTTCGGCCACCTGCAGGCCCAGTCACTCGGCTTCTTCACCCGCACCCACGGTGGCGAGGTCCAGTCGCGCATGACCAACGACATCAACGGCATGCAGAACCTGGTCACCAATACCGCCACGGCCGTGGCTTCCAACGTCACCACCGCCATCGGCACCGTGATCGCCATGGTGGCCCTCTCCCCCTGGCTCAGCCTCGTCTCCCTCCTCGTCCTGCCACCCTCCATCTGGGTGGCCCGCCGGGTCGCCCTGCAGCGCCGGGACATCACGGTGAAGCAGCAGGCCAAGATGGCGGAGCTGCAGACGTACGTGGACGAAGGGCTGTCCGTCTCGGGCATCCGGCTGGCCAAAACCATCGGCTCCACGTCCCGGGACGCTGCACGCTTCGGCGCGGCGAGCCGCGAGCTGGCCGATCTGGAGATGCGGTCCCAGCTGGCGGGGCGGTGGCGGATGGCCGCCATGCAGATCGTCTTCGCCGCCATCCCGGCCGTCATCTACCTCGCGGCCGGCCTGCCGGTGGGCGGCATGGATCTCTCGATCGGCACCATCGTGGCCTTCACCGCCCTGCAGTCCGGACTGTTCCGGCCCGTCATGGGGCTCATGAGCGTCGGGGTCCAGTGGGTGACGGCCATGGCGTTCTTCTCCCGCATCTTCGAATGGCTCGACCTCGTGCCGGAGATCCGCGAGCCCGAGCACCCCGTGCGCCCCGACCCCGCCACCCTCCGTGGCGAAGTGCGCTTCGAGCACGTGGACTTCGCCTACCCGGGCAGTAGGACGAACGTGCTCCGCGACGTCGACCTCACCATCCCCGCCGGCACGACGGCCGCCGTCGTCGGACCCACCGGCTCCGGGAAGTCCACGCTGGCCTCCCTGCTCCCCCGCCTCAACGACGTCGGAGCCGGCCGTGTGACGATCGACGGAGTCGACGTGCGGGACCTCAGCTTCCAGGACCTCTCCGCGATCGTGGGCGTGGTCTCCCAGGAGACCTACCTGGCGCACGCGAGCGTCCGGGACAATCTGAGGATCGCCGCACCGGACGCGAGCGACGCCGTGCTGTGGGAGGCACTCGAGGCGGCCCACGTGGCCGGCCTCATCCGCAGCCTCCCCGCAGGCCTCGACACGATGGTCGGCGCGCGCGGTCACCGCTTCTCCGGCGGCGAGCAGCAGCGCCTCGCGATCGCCCGCACCCTGCTGCGCAATCCCCGCGTCCTGGTGCTGGACGAAGCCACGAGCGCCCTCGACAACACCACGGAAGCCCAGGTCCAGGCGGCCCTGGACCACCTGGCCGCCACCCGTACGACCCTGACGATCGCCCACCGGCTCTCCACGGTGGAGGACGCGGAACAGATCGTGGTGCTCGACGGCGGCCGGGTCGTCGAGCACGGCACGGCGCCGGAGCTGCGGGCGGCGGGCGGCGCGTTCGCCGAGCTGTCGGCGCGCCAGCTCAGCGACCCCGAGTTCGAGGACGACCTCGAGGACGAACCGGTCGGCTGAGCCGTGCTCTGACAACCCCGCCCGGAAACGCCGGAGGCCGGTCCGTGGCAAACGGACCGGCCTCTTCTGTGCGCCGAGGTCGCCCCCGGCCAGTGCGTCAGACTCAGCGCTTCGACAGCGCCCCGGCCACCAGGAACGCGAGTTCCAGGGACTGCATGTGGTTCAGGCGCGGGTCGCAGACCGACTCGTAGCGGTCTTCGAATGCGGCCTCGTCGATCGGATCGGCGCCGCCGAGGCACTCCGCCACGTCGTCGCCGGTCATCTCCACGTGCAGACCGCCCGGGAAGGTGCCGAGGGCCTCGTGCACCTCGAAGAATCCGCGGACCTCGTCCATGACATCGTCGAAGCGACGGGTCTTGTAGCCGTTCTTGCTGGTCACGGTGTTGCCGTGCATCGGGTCGGTCACCCAGAGCACCTGGGCCCCGGACGCGGTGACCTTCTCCACGATGGGCGGGAGGTTCTCGCGGATCTTGCCGGCTCCCATGCGCGTGATGAAGGTCAGGCGGCCGGGCTCGCGGTTCGGGTCCAGCTTGTCGATGAGGCGCAGGGCGTCATCACCCGAGGTGTTCGGGCCGAGCTTGACGCCGATGGGGTTCCGGACGCGGGACAGGAAGTCGACGTGCGCGTGGTCCAGCTCGCGGGTGCGCTCACCGATCCACAGGAAGTGGGACGACGTGTCGTACGGGAACCCGGTGCGGGAGTCGATCCGGGTGAGGGCGCGCTCGTAGTCGAGGAGCAGCGCCTCGTGGCTGGCGAAGAACTCCACCCGCTTGAGGGCTTCGAAGTCCGCGCCGCAGGACTGCATGAAGCTGATGGCGCGATCGATGTCCTTGGCCAGGGACTCGTAGCGGGCGTGGGCCGGGTTGGCCGTGAAGCCCTTGTTCCACTGGTGCACCAGACGGAGGTCCGCGAAGCCGCCCGTGGTGAAGGCCCGGATGAGGTTCAGGGTGGACGCCGAGGTGTGGTAGGCCCGGAGCATGCGGCCGGCATCGTGCGCACGGGACTCGGGAGTGAACTCGTACCCGTTGACGATGTCGCCACGGTAGGCCGGAAGCGTGACGCCGTCACGCGTCTCGTCGTTGGAGGACCGCGGCTTGGCGAACTGCCCGGCCATGCGGCCCATCTTGATGACGGGGAGGGAGGCGCCATACGTCAGCACGACGGCCATCTGGAGGATCGTCTTCACCCGGGAGGAGATCCGGTCCGCCGTGGCGGCCTCGAAGGTCTCGGCACAGTCGCCGCCCTGGAGGAGGAAGGCACGCCCCTGGGCCGCGGCCGCGAGGCGCTCGCGCAGCACATCGACTTCGCCGGCGAAGACGAGCGGGGGAAGGATGGAGAGTTCCTTGACCGAGGCGTCGAAGACCGCGGGATCGGACCAGGTGGGCTGCTGGTTGATCGGCAGCGAACGCCACTCGTCGAGGCCGGGATAGTCAGCCGCTCCGCTCTGGGATGCGGCCGCGAAGGCGGCGGAGGAGTCGGGGGCCGCTGTGGTGGAAAGCTCAGTCACACGGTCGATTCTAGACGCCCGGGACGGGATCGCCGTTTCGGGTCCATAGGACGGACGCCTGGGCGGCCGGGCGCCCCGGAGGATTCCCGGACGGGGCGTCAGGACGACGCCGGGTGCTCGCCGTCGTCGGGCCGGATCCCTGCCGCGGCCGCGGCCGCCTCCGCCTTGACCGTGGCGGCGTACTTGTCCACGTATTCCTGCCCGGAGAGCCTCATGAGCCGCTCCATGACGGCGTCCACCACTTGCCGCTGCACCTCGTATTCTTCGGCGCGGTCGGCCAGGTGACTGAAGTCGAGAGGTTCGCCGAAGATGACGCCGATGCGGCGGATGCTGGGGACCTTGCGGCCGATCGGCTGCACCTTGTCCGTTCCGATCATGGCCACGGGGATGATCGGGACCCGGCATTCGAGGGCCAGACGCGCCACGCCGACCTTGCCGCGGTACAGGCGTCCGTCCGGGCTGCGGGTGCCTTCGGGGTAGATGCCGAGCAGTTCGCCGTTCTTCAGCACCTCCGCTCCCGCGCCGAGCGACAGGCTGGAGGCGGCGCCGCCCGAACGGTCCATCGGAAGCTGGTTCGTCAGACGGAAGAAGGCCGCCGTCAGCCGTCCCTTCAGTCCACGCCCGGTGAAGTAGTCGCTCTTGGCAAGGAAGACCACCGGACGCGGCACTTCGAGCGGCATGAAGACCGAATCAGAGAAGGAGAGGTGGTTCGAGGCCAGGATGGCGCCGCCCTCCTGGGGGATGTTGTCCAGGCCTTTGACCCAAGGGCGGAAGATCAGCTTGACCAGTGGCCCGATGATCACGTTCTTCATCAGCCAGTAGAACATGGCCGTCCTCCTTGGAAGTGGCGGTGTCAGGTGGGCCCTGACGGAGCCCGGAACCTGCGCCCAGACTACATGGACGGGCCAGGCGGGTCCCATGTCGCGCCACTTTGGGGAATGATGGAGTCATGAGCAACGAGGCACTGCATCCGGAGCAATCGGCCATCTCTCACGACGCGTTCAGCAGCGACGGGCACGGTCCTCGCGCCCGCGTGGGCGTGGTCATGTCCCACGGCTTCACGGGAAGCCCGCACGGCCTCCGGGACTGGGCCACTCACCTGGCGGACGCCGGCTTCGCGGTGCGGATGCCGCTGCTGCCCGGACACGGCACCACGTGGCAGGACATGTCCACCCGCAGCTGGCAGGAGTGGTACCAGGCCTACGAGGCCAGCTACCAGGAACTCGTCCCGCTGTGCGACACGATCGTCACGGCCGGTCTCTCGATGGGCGGCTGCCTCGCCCTGCGGCTCGCGGCGCTCAAGCCCGTGGCCGGAACCGTGGTGGTCAACCCGGGCCTCGTGATCGACGACTGGCGGGCCCCGCTCTCCGGTCTGCTCAAGCACCTCGTGAAGTCGACCCCGTCCATCGCGAACGACATCCTCAAGCCCGGCGTCGACGAGGGCGCCTACACCCGGACGCCCACGGCCTCCGTGCATGAGCTGCACAAGCTCTTCGCGAACACCCGGGAGCTGCTCCCCCGCATCAGCACGCCGGTGCACCTGTTCCGCTCGCGCACGGACCATATCGTGGGCGATTCGAGCGTCCGCGCCCTGCAGAACGGTCTGCGGGACGGACTGCTGGACATCGAGTGGCTGGAGAACAGCCTGCACGTCGCCACCGTGGACAACGACGCCCCTCTCATCTTCGACGGCAGCGTCCGTTTCATCGACTCCCTCGGGGCCAGGCGATGACCCCCGGCGAGGACAACACCCCCGGCAGCCGCTCCTCCGAGGAGCCCCCGCCGGAGGAACCCCGTGATTCCGGCGACTCCGGCCAGGACGACGACGCCGTCTGGGAGGATCTGGTCGCGCGCCTCAAGGCCACCGACAGTGGAGAAACCCCGGCCGCTCAGACTCCTGGGACCGGAGCCGGTTTCTCCGCCTTCGACCCTCTCGGTCTCAGCAGCCCGGCTGCTCCGCCGTCCACGGGCGGCGGGCCCCGGGACTACGTCACCGACCCCGACGTCGAGGAGGAACTGGACAGCTTCGTCCCGGAGGATCCCGGCCCCCTGAGCGAGGCGGATCCCCGCCTGGCTCTCGCCTGGGCCGGCGCCGCGGGGTCCCCGCTGCTGATCGTGCTGCTCCTGATCTTCTGGCGCTCCGCACCCCAGCCGGTATGGTGGGTCCTCATCGCAGGATTCATCGCCGGCATCGGCTACCTCCTATGGCAGCTTCCACAGCGCAGCGATGACGATTACGACGACGGCGCCCGCCTCTAGCCGGTCTGCCTGACCGCCCCGGCTTAACCGCCGGCGCGCAGCCTCGGCCCGGAAGCCCGGCCGCGGACCGCCGCCTTGAGCGGCAACGCACCGCGCAAGGGAGCCCGCCGGGCCGCGTTCCGCGCGAGGTCCGCGGCGCCGACGAGCCCGGCGTCGGGACCGAGCTTCGCCAGGGCGACCCGCGCGACCGGCCTGAACCCGCGCCCCGTGAGGTTGCGGTGGAACGTCCGCTCCGCGGCGTCGAGCAGCAGATCCCCCGCCGTGGACAGTCCGCCGCCGATCACGAAGGTGCCCGGGTCGAGCGCCGCGGCGAGGTTGGCCAGGCCGAGCCCGAGCCACTCCCCGACATCGGCGACGAGTTCACGGCTCTGCGCCTCGCCCTCGAGCGCCAGACGGGTGATGAGCGACCCGGTGATCCGGCGCACGTCGCCGTGCGCGGCGGCCAGGATCTCCTGGGCCATCGGAGAGTTGGCGGCGGCCAGCTCGCGGGCGTCCCGTCCGAGCGCGTTGCCCGAGGCGTACTGCTCCCAGCAGCCACGGTTGCCGCATTCGCAGCGGTGACCTCCGGGGACCATGATCGCGTGCCCGAACTCCCCCGCGACGCCGAACCTCCCTCGCTCCAAGTGCCCGTCGTTCACCATGGCCCCGCCGATCCCGGTGCCGAGAGTGATGCAGACCAGCCGGGACTCGCCCTGGCCCGCCCCGAAGCGCCACTCGGCCCAGGCTGCGGCGTCCGCGTCGTTGACCACATGCACTCGGCGCCGGAGCTTCTCCTCCAGCCGGGCGCGCAGGGGCTCATTGCGCCAGGCGAGGTGCGGGCTGAAGAGGACGGTGCCGCCGTCGAGGTCCATCCAGCCCGCCGCGCCGATGCCCACCGGGGCGCCACGACGGCCGCTGCTCAGCTCCTCGACGAGCTCCGCGATGACCTCCTCCACCCGCGCGGCGTCCTGGCCCGGGGTCTCCCGGCGTTCCGAGCGGAGAATTCTGCCGTGCTGGTCCACCAGGCCCGCCGCGACCTTGGTGCCGCCGATGTCGATGCCGATGGCGAGCGACGGTCTGCGGCCGGCGCGCGGGATGGTGTGCTGCATGAGCCCATCTTAGGGACGCGGACACTAAGTTACTGGCGAGTAGATATAATGTGGATCACATCCCCCGAGCGCAGCAGCCCGCGTCGGACCCGGACTCCATGACCTCAGAGCCACGGAAACCCCCGGGTACTAGGCTGGGTGCAAGCCCTGTCGGGGGACGGGATATCGAAGGAGCTATCGTGCGAGAATTCAGCATGCCGGCCAAGGTTCATCTGGACCCGGCCAGCAACATCACCGACTTCCTGCTGCGGCACGCCCGCGGTGGCAAGAACCCGGCCCTCTTCGCCACCCGGGACGCCTCCGGAACCTGGCAGGACATCTCGGCCACCGAGTTCCTCGATGACGTCTCGGCACTCGCCAAGGGTCTGATCGCCAACGGAGTGCAGCAGGGCGATCGGGTGGGCATCATGTCCCGCACGCGCTACGAATGGACCCTGGTGGACTTCGCCATCTGGTTCGCCGGCGCGATCTCCGTCCCGATCTACGAGACCTCCTCCCCCAGCCAGGTGGCCTGGAATCTCGGCGACTCCGGCGCCGTCGCCGCCTTCGCCGAGCAGTCCCATCACGAACACGCCATCCGCGCCGCCGTCCGCGCCGAGAATCTGGACGGCATGCGGCATGTGTGGCAGATCGAAGCCGGTGGACTCGACGAACTCCGCACCGCCGGAGCCAACGTCAGCGACGCCGAGCTGGAAGCGCGCCGCAGCAGTTCCTCCCTCGGCAGCATCGCCACGATCATCTACACCTCCGGGACCACGGGACGGCCCAAGGGCTGCGAACTGACCCACGGAAACTTCGCCGAGCTCTCCGACAACGCGCTCGCCCAGCTGGGCGTGATCGTGAACCAGGGCGCCTCAACCATCATGTTCCTGCCGCTGGCCCACGTGTTCGCACGCTTCATCTCGGTGCTCGCCGTGGCCGCGGGCTCACGGGTGGGCCACACCCCGGACGTGAAGAACCTTCTCCCGGATCTCCAGAGCTTCCAGCCGAGCTTCATCCTGGCCGTGCCCCGGGTCTTTGAGAAGGTGTACAACTCGGCCCTCTCCAAGGCCGAGGACGGCGGCAAGGGCGGCATCTTCCACAAGGCCGCCGAGACCGCGATCGCCTACTCCCGAGCACGCCAGGACGGGAAGGTCGGGCTGGGCCTCAAGCTCAAGCACACCCTCTTCGACGCCCTCGTCTACAAGAAGCTCCGCGAGGCCATGGGCGGCCACGTGACCCATGCGGTGTCCGGCGGCGGCCCGCTCGGTGAACGCCTGGGCCACTTCTTCAACGGCATCGGCCTGCTGGTCCTCGAGGGCTACGGCCTGACCGAGACCACCGCGCCCATCACCGTCAACACCCTGGATCTCAACCGCATCGGCACGGTCGGACCGCCCCTGCCGGGCAACGCGGTGCGGATCGCGGACGACGGCGAGATCCTCGCCAAGGGCGTCTGCGTCATGCGCGGCTACTACAACCGTCCCGAACTGCAGGACGAGGCCTTCACCGACGGCTGGTTCCACACCGGCGACATCGGCGAACTCGATGAGCAGGGTTTCCTCCGCATCACCGGCCGCAAGAAGGAGATCATCGTGACTGCAGGCGGCAAGAACGTGGTCCCGGCGCTCCTGGAGGACCAGATCCGCGCGGACGCCCTGGTCTCCCAGGTGCTCGTGGTGGGTGACAACCGGCCGTTCATCGGGGCGCTCGTCACGCTTGACGAGGAGGCGCTGCCGGGCTGGCTCGAACGGCACGGGCTCTCCTCCGGCCTGTCCCTGGCGGACGCCGCGCGTGAGGACAAGGTCAAGGAAGCGGTGCAGCAGCTGATCTCCAAGGCCAACGAATCCGTGTCCCACGCCGAAGCGATCAAGTCCTTCCGCATCGTCACCGAGGACTTCACGGAGGCCTCCGGCCACCTGACCCCCTCGATGAAGGTCAAGCGCGCCCAGGTGGTCAAGGACTACTCGGACGTCATCGAGGAGATGTACTCCGCGCCCAAGCCCGCCTGAGCGGCGGACGCGACGCACGACGGCGGCCCGGCACCTGATGGTGCCGGGCCGCCGTCGTGCGGGGGTGCCCGGTCAGCCCGGACACCCACCGGGGTCAGCCGATGACGAGCAGCAAGTCGCCGCCCTGTACCTGCTCGATGGCGGAGATTGCCAGGCGCTGCACCGTTCCCGCGACCGGCGAGGTGATGGAGGCCTCCATCTTCATGGCCTCGATGGTGGCGACGGCGTCACCCGCCTCGATGGTGTCGCCCACCGCCACCTTGAGCGAGACCGCGCCCGCGAACGGCGCGGCAACCTGACCGGGGACGGCCGGGTCGGCCTTCTCGGCGGCCTTGACGTTGCTGGTGACGGAGTGATCCCGCACCACCACCGGGCGCGACTGGCCGTTGAGCTTGCAGAGCACCGTCCGCATGCCCTTCTCATCCGGCTCGGAGATGGCCTCCAGGCTCGCGATCAGACGGACGCCGCGCTCCAGTTCGATGACGTGCTCCTCGCCGCGCTGCAGCCCGTAGAGGTAGTCCCGGGTGTCCAGGACCGAGAGGTTGCCGTAGCTCTCCTGGCTCCGCAGGTAGTCCTTGGTCGGGCCGGCGAAGAGCAGCCGGTTCAAGGTGGCCCGACGGGTCTCGGAGTCACCCTGGAGCGCCTCCGAGTCCTCCGCGTTCAGCTGCACGTCCCGCGGCTTCACGGCGCGGCCCTGCAGGGCCTTGCTGCGGAACGGCTCGGGCCAGCCACCGGGAGGGTTGCCCAGCTCGCCGTTGAGGAAACCGATCACCGAGTCCGGGATGTCGAAGTTGTGCGGGTTCTCCCGGAACTCTTCAGGGTCCGCACCGAGACCCACGAGGTGCAGAGCCAGATCGCCCACCACCTTGGAGGACGGGGTGACCTTGACCAGGCGGCCGAGGATCCGGTCCGCGGCCGTGTACATGTCCTCGATGGCTTCGAACCGCTCGCCGAGTCCCAGCGCCATGGCCTGCTGGCGGAGATTGGAGAGCTGGCCGCCCGGGATCTCGTGCTGGTACACGCGGCCGGTGGGCGCTGCGAGTCCGGACTCGAAGGGCGCGTAAACCCTGCGGACGGCCTCCCAGTACGGTTCCAGGGCGTCCACGGAGGACAGCTCGAGCGCCGTCTCCCGCGGTGTGTGCGCCAGGGCGGCGACCAGCGCGGACATGGCCGGCTGGCTCGTGGTGCCTGCCAGGGCCGCCGAGGCGACGTCCACGGCGTCCACTCCCGCGTCCACCGCGGAGAGGAGCGTGGCGAGCTGGCCGCCCGCCGTGTCGTGGGTGTGCAGGTGCACGGGCAGATCGAACCGCTCACGGAGCGCCTTGACCAGGACCGCGGCAGCGGCCGGGCGCAGGAGACCGGCCATGTCCTTGATGGCGAGGATGTGCGCACCGGCGTCGACGATCCGCTGCGCGAGCTCCAGGTAGTAGTCGAGGGTGTAGAGCTCCTCGTCCGGGTTCAGGAGATCGCCGGTGTAGCAGAGGGCCACCTCCGCCACGGCGGTGCCGGTCTCGCGGACCGCCCGGATGGCGGGCTCCATCTGGTCGACGTCGTTGAGAGCGTCGAAGATGCGGAAGATGTCGATGCCGGTGGCCGCGGCCTCCTGGACGAAGGCACGGGTCACCTCCTCCGGGTACGGCGTGTAGCCCACGGTGTTGCGGCCGCGCAGGAGCATCTGCAGACAGATGTTCGGGATGGCCTCCCGGAGCGCGGCGAGGCGCTGCCAGGGGTCCTCGCCCAGGAAGCGGAGAGCGACGTCGTACGTCGCACCGCCCCAGGCCTCCACCGAGAAGAGGCCGGGCAGCAGGCGAGACACCGCGGGACCGGCCGCCACCAGGTCCCTCGTGCGCACGCGGGTCGCGAGCAGGGACTGGTGGGCGTCACGGAACGTCGTGTCCGTGACCGCGACGGCGGACTGCTCGCGCAGCGCCTTCGCGAAGCCTTCCGGGCCCAGTTCCAGCAGACGCTGCCGCGAGCCGGCCGGAGCCTCGCCCTCGGGGACCGCCGGGAGCTTGACCTCAGGACCCGTGCTGACACGCGGCTCGCCGTGCGGCTTGTTGACAGTGGTCTCCGCCAGCCAGGTCAGCAGCTTGGTGCCGCGGTCGGCCGAGGTGCGGGCCTTCAGCAGCTCGGGGCGCTCCTCGATGAAGGACGTGGCGACCTTGCCGGCGACGAAGTCCGGATCGTCCAGCACGGCCTGCAGGAACGGGATGTTGGTGGAGACGCCGCGGATGCGGAACTCCGCGAGGGCGCGCCGGGCGCGGGCCACCGCGGCCGGGTAGTCGCGGCCGCGGCACGTGAGCTTGACCAGCATCGAGTCGAAGTGCGGGCTGATCTCGGCACCCGAGTACACGGTGCCGCCGTCGAGGCGGACACCGGCGCCACCGGCGGACCGGTAGCCGGTGATCTTGCCGACGTCGGGCCGGAAGCCGTTGGCGGGATCCTCGGTCGTGATGCGGCACTGGAGCGCGGCGCCCTTGAGGCTGACGGTCTCCTGCGAGAGGCCCAGATCCGCCAGGGTGGCGCCCGCGGCGATGCGCATCTGCGCCTGCACCAGGTCCACGTCGGTGACTTCTTCGGTCACCGTGTGCTCCACCTGGATGCGGGGGTTCATCTCGATGAAGACGTGCTGTCCGGCCCGCTCGCCCGCGGTGTCGACCAGGAACTCGACCGTACCCGCGTTGACGTATCCGAGGGCCTTCGCGAACGCCACGGCATCACGGTAGAGCGCCTGCCGGATGTCCTCATCCAGGTTCGGCGCCGGCGCGATCTCGATGACCTTCTGGTGACGGCGCTGGAGCGAACAGTCACGCTCGAAGAGGTGCATGACGTTGCCCTCGGCGTCGGCCAGGATCTGGACCTCGATGTGGCGCGGCCGCAGCACGGCCTGCTCGAGGAACATGGTCGGATCGCCGAACGCGGCATCCGCTTCGCGCATGGCGGCCTCCAGGGCCTCGCGCAGATCCTCCGGCTTCTCGACCCGGCGCATGCCACGGCCGCCGCCGCCCGCGACGGCCTTGGCGAAGATCGGGAAGCCGATCTCCTCCGCGGCGGCCAGGAGCTCTTCGATGTCGCGGGACGGCTCGGAGGACTTCAGGACCGGAACGCCGGCCTTGCGGGCCGCGGCCAGAGCGGCGACCTTGTTACCGGCCAGCTCCAGGACATCGGCCGGCGGGCCGACGAAGGTGATGCCGGCGTCGGCGGCCGCCCGGGCCAGCCCGGGGTTCTCGGAGAGGAAACCGTATCCGGGATAGATCGCATCCGCGCCCGATTCCTTCGCGACCCGGACGATCTCCTCCACGTCGAGGTAGGCCCGTACCGGATGACCCTCCTCTCCGATGAGGTACGCCTCGTCCGCCTTCTGGCGGTGAATGGAGTTCCTGTCCTCATGAGGGAAGACCGCCACTGTCTTGGCACCCAGCTCATAGCCGGCGCGGAAGGCCCTGATCGCGATTTCGCCGCGGTTGGCCACCAGTATCTTGGAAAACATGCTTCTCCGTACGTCACAAGCCGGGTTGTTCCCGTGCCCCAAGTCTGACCATGTGTCACTCACCACACAAGGAGTGGTGACTGCTATCACAGTAGCGGCCTGAGCACGCCGTTCGCTCGACCGCGAAGCGACTGTGACACGGGAAGACCAGGCCGCGCCGCGCCGCGGCCCGGGGGTTCCACGGCGGCGCCGCAGGGAGCGTCGACAGGTGACGGCGCACCGCCGGGTAAGTCTGCACGGATGCCACGCCGTGAGCCTTCCGCGACACACGGGTCCGCCTCCCGCGACGCAATCCGGCGGAGCGGGCGCCGCCCGCCCCTATGATGGAAGGTGATGCCACCCTGCGGAGACGGTCCGCACATCGTGGGGCCCGGCAGAGAACACCAAGTGTCGAGTTACAGGGGTGTGGGTTCAGAAGTGCGAGTCGTAAGCGTCAGCAGTCTCAAAGGTGGAGTGGGCAAGACCTCTGTCACCACGGGATTGGCATCCGCTGCACTGGCCGCAGGTGTCCCCACCCTCGTGGTGGACCTCGATCCCCATGCCGACGCCTCCACCGCCCTCGGAACGAGCGCCGGCCGTGTCACGGACATCGGCAGGCTCCTGAAGACCGCGCGGCGCGCCCGTCTGGCGGACCACCTCACGCCGAGCGCCTGGGTCGACGGAAACGGCACCCTGGACGTGGCCATCGGCTCCGCGTATTCGGGCATCTATGACCGCCCGGATCTGGGCCGTCGCGACCTCCGGCGTCTCCGGCAGCTGCTGGAACCCGTCACCGGCTACGATCTGGTGCTCATCGACTGCCCGCCGTCGCTCAACGGCCTGACCCGGATGGCCTGGAACGCCAGCGACGACGTCGTCCTGGTCGCCGAGCCCGGCCTGTTCTCCGTCGCCGGCACCGAGCGGACGCTGCGTGCCATCGACATGTTCCGCCGCGAGTTCTCCCCCCGCCTCAATCCCGCGGGGATCGTCGCCAACCGGGTGCGCCTCGGCTCGAGCGAGCACATGTACCGTCTCGACGAGATGCGTTCCATGTTCGGTCCCCTGCTCTTGGAGCCGGTGGTGCCGGAACTGGCGAACTGGCAGCAGATCCAGGGCGCCGCACACGCCGTGCACCAGTGGCCGGGAGACTCCGCCAAGGGTGTGGCGGCCGTCTACGACCAGCTCCTCGCGGCCATCCGCAAGGCCTGAGCCGGCAGGCCTCCACCAGCAGACAGCGAAGGCCGGTCCGTCTCAGACGGACCGGCCTTCAACGTTCCCGGGAAGGGATCAGCTGATCTTCTTCTGCGCCCGACGGCGGCTGAGTTCGTCCTCGGGGAAATCCTGGGAGAGCGCGTGCTCGCTCGGCAGTTCCGCCAGCGTGCCTTCGACCTCACGCCAGACACGGCCCACGGCGATGCCGAACACGCCCTGGCCGCCCTGGACCAGGTCGATGACCTCGTCGGCGGACGTGCACTCGTAGACGCTGGCGCCGTCGCTCATGAGCGTGATCTGGGCGAGGTCCTCGACGCCACGCTCACGCAGGTGTTCCACGGCGGAACGGATCTGCTGCAGAGAGACGCCGGTGTCGAGGAGGCGCTTGACCACCTTGAGCACCAGGATGTCCCGGAAGCTGTAGAGACGCTGGGAGCCGGAACCGGCCGCGCCACGCACCGTCGGCTCCACGAGGCCTGTCCGGGCCCAGTAGTCCAGCTGACGGTAGGTGATCCCGGCCGCCTTACACGCGGTGGGACCGCGGTAGCCGGCGTCCTCGTCCAGGAGCGGCAGGTCCTCACTGAACAGCAGCCCCTGGGCGCCCGCAGCGGGGGCAATGGGTGCGCCTGCGTGCTGGCGCTTGCCCGCGTCGCCTTTCGGACTCACGTCTTCCTCCTCTTCAAGGGTTCCCGGGGTGCGAAGCGCCGGACCGGCGGCTCTGCTCACACGGAAAGTCACACCGCCCTGGGGCGGCCCCTGCTTCCAGTGTGAACGGCTCGATGCCGGGTGGCAATGGGAACCTGATACTTCGACGTTAGGGCCGCGAGGCCCCCAGGTCAAAGACGTTCGGCGCTTTTTCGTGCCGTGTCGAAACTTTAACGCTGAACTTGAAGCTTAAGGACTGTCCGGGACGGCCCGGAACCCGGCTCAGGGCTCGAAATCCTCCGGTTCCACGCCATTGAGGAATTCGCGGAACTGACGGAGCTCCTGCTCCTGCTCGGCGGTGGCCGGAGCGGCACTCGACGCGGCCTGATCCGGCTCGTCGTCCTCTCGTCCGCCGGCGGGGCGGGCCACCTCGGCGTCCTCGTCCTGGATCTCGATGAGGACACCTGCGTCGTCGAGGACCTGCTCGGCGCACCAGATCCGGCAGTGGCTGCGGAGGGCCAGCGCCAGCGCGTCGGAGGCGCGGGAACTGACGCTCGTGCCGTCGTCGAACTGGAGCTGGGCGTAGAAGACCGAGTCCTCCACGCTCACGATCGTCACGGACACCAGGGAACGGCCGAGGGCCTGGATGACGTCCAGCATGAGGTCATGGGTGAGCGGGCGGGGCGGGACCACGCCCTGCTGCGCGAGGGCGATGGCGCTGGCCTCCGGAGGACCGATCCAGATGGGGACGTGCCGCTCCCCCTTGGTCTCCTTGAGGAGCACCAGAGGCTGGTTGCCCGGAAGCTCGATCCGGACGCCGACCACCTCGACCTCGATCATCACTTCTCCAATCGGGAGATCTGGCCCTGGATGACGGCCTGATGCAGGTCTTGGAGCAGACCACTCAGCTCGCGGGCGGCGTCGGCGGTGCGGGCACGGGAGCCCGAGTCCTTCCGCGACGCCAGCGGGGCCACGGCCCGCTCGATCAGCGCGAACTCACGTTCGGCGGCGGCCAGCACGGGCCGCAGGTGGCGAGGTTCCAGCCCCTGGGCCTCCAGACGGGCGCAGCTCACGGTCACCTGAAGGGCGTACTCGTCGAACTGCCCGCCCTCGTGGGTGATGATCCCGTAATCCAGGAGCTCCTTGACCAGGCGCACACTGGCGCCGGACTCGGCACGCAGCTGGGACTCGCTCAGCAGCCGGGAGCGGCCGCGCAGGGCTTCGGCGGGATCCTCGGACACCAGCTTGGGCGAGAGCTTCATGCCGCCCGGCAGGTTGTCCGGACGCTCCCCGCGGTCGATGGCGTCGAGGTAGTCGCGGATCACCTTGAGCGGCAGGTACTGATCCCGCTGCAGGGCCAGGACGAAGCGCAGGCGCTCGACGTCGGCCTCACTGTACTGGCGGTACCCCGCCGGGGTGCGCTGGGGCGTGATGAGCCCCTTCTCCTCCAGGAAGCGGATCTTGGAGGCGGAAATACCGGGAAAGTCCTCGTTCAGCTGAGCGAGGACTTCTCCGATGTTCAGGACGACGGCGGCGCCTTGGCGCCGGCCGGACTGTGCAAGTGCCACGTTGCGCGGCGCCTCAGTCCTGGCCGGCCGGGCGTGCCGGGCTCGGGTAGTAGTTCAGACGGAACTTGCCGATCTGGACTTCCACTCCGCTCTTGAGCAGCACCCGGTCCACACGGTCGTGGTTGACGTAGCTGCCGTTCAGGCTGCCAGTGTCCACCAGTTCGTAGCCCGCGGGGGTGCGCACGAACTCGGCGTGCTTGCGGGACACGGTGACGTCGTCCAGGAAGATCTCGGCATCGGGGTGGCGCCCGACGGTCACACGGTCCGTGTCCAGCAGGAAGCGTGCCCCGGCGTTCGGGCCGTGGTGCGCGATCAGCAGAGCGGATCCGTGCGGCAGGGCCGCGATGGACGCGATGTCCTCCGGACCCAGTTTCGGGTCGGCCGGCACCACGTCGGAAAGGACCGGAAGGTACACCGAGGTGGTGTCCGTGGACTCGCCCTCAAATGCGGCTTCGTCTGCGGGTTCGACGGGGACCGATGGTTGTTCAGACATCGGGCGGCTCCTCACTCTTCTCGCCTCGGCGGGGTTCTTTCCCGGATCCTCCGGTGATGGATCCGGGAACGGTGCGTGCTGTCCGGGACCGATCGCCCCGGACAGCACGGACAACTGCTTTCTAGCCTACCTGCTGACCGTACGCTTCGGCGCTGAGCAGGCCCGACAGTTCGTCAGCACCGGCGATGCGGACCTCGAAAAGCCAGCCGGCGCCGTACGGATCGGAGTTGATGAGCGCCGGATCGGCGTCCAGCGACTCGTTGCGGGCGACGATCTCACCCGACACCGGGGCGTAGATGTCGCTGACGCTCTTGGTGGACTCCACCTCGCCGACGACGTCGTTGGCGGTCACGGCGGTCCCTGCCTCGGGCACCTGTGCGTACACGACATCGCCGAGCGCGTCCTGGGCGAAATCGGTGATGCCGACTCGCACCACACCGTCCTGCTCCGTGCTCGCAACCCATTCGTGTTCGGCGGTGTAGGACAGCTCTGCGGGGATGTTGCTCATCGCCTGGCCTTTCGTCTGATTCTGGTGGTCACCTGGATCACGGCAACCGACGCTGAAAGTATAGGCACATTACAAGCCTCAGTGGCCGGGCACGTGCCATGATGATCCCATGAGTGAACAGAGCGGCTCCATCACGCCTCCGCCCACGTCAGGGCAGGGACAGGCACCCCGATCCTCATCCGCCGGAAAATCCAGGACTCTCACCTGGATCATCCTCGGCGTCATCCTCCTGGCAGTGGCGGTGATCGCCTACTTCATCGCGGCCGCCGTCGTCCCGGTGGAATGGGCCAAGAACATCAACGGGCAGGCGGGTCCCGGCTCCGGCGGGGTCTTCCTCGGTCTGGGGTACGGCCTGATCCTGACCTTCCTCTCCCTGTGGATCGCCTGGCAGGCCACCCACAAGAAGATCACCTGGCCGTGGAAGGCAGTGATCCTGGTGATCGCGGTGGCCGTGTCCACCCCGAACCTCCTGACGGCCGGCATCGCCTGGGGCACCTCCAATGCCGCGCACAACGCCCAGCGCATCATCGGCACCGGACCCACGTGGTTCCCGCTGTGGAGCGGGATCGGCGCCATCACCGGCGCGGTCCTCTTCATCGTGGCCCTGGTGCTGTGGAAGCTCTGGCGGCGCCGCGGCCAGCAGGCGAAGCTGTACAAGGCCGTGGAGAAGCAACGGCTGCTCGAGGAGAAGGAGGCGGCGCGTGCCGCCGCCAAGGCCCAGCAGGCCCAGGAGCGCCGGCAGGAGCCGTAAAGCACGCCGACCACGACGACGGCCCCCGCACCTCAGGTGCGGGGGCCGTTCCCGTGTCACCGTCGTCGGGCGGTCCGTGGAGTCAGTAGCCGCTGCCGCCCTCGACCCGGTACCGGTCCGCGACCACGCGGCCGCGGTGCAGCACGGTGCGGTCGCCACCGCGGTCCATCACGGCGCTCGTCACGGTCTCGCCGTCCACCAGCACGACGTCGGCACGGTCCCCCACCGCCAGGCCGGGACGGTCGTCGACGCTTGCCAGGCGGGCCAGGGAGCAGTCCATGATGCTCGCACCGCCCCGCGTGGCCACAGCCACCGCGTGCTCCACCAGAAGGTCGGCCCGGAAACCGCGGGTGAAGGCGAGCTGCCAGGTGCGGTCCAGGAGGTCGCAGTTACCGTACGGGCTCCAGTAGTCCCGCTGGCCGTCCTCCCCCAGCCCGACGCGCACCCCGGCGGCCGTGAGGTCCTGGAGGGGAAGCTGCCCGGCAGCGGCGGGAGCCACGGTCGTGAGGGAGATGTCCAGCTCCGCCATGCGTTCGATGAGGGAACGGGTCGTCGCCTCGGAGGAGCCGCCCAGCGTGTACGCGTGGGACAGATTGACCTTGCCCTGCATCCCGAGCGCCCGGGTCCGTTCCATGATCAGCTCGGTGCTGAAGATCGCGAGATCGGTGGGCTCGTGGAGGTGGACATCGACGTCGACCTGGTACTTCTCGGCCAGCCCGAAGACGACGTCCAGGTGGCGGACCGGGTCCCGGTCCAGCTGGCACGGGTCGATGCCGCCCATGACGTCGGCGCCCTGGCGCAAGGCCTCCTCGAGCAGTTCCGGGGTGCCCTCTTCCAGGAGGATGCCCGCCTGCGGGAAGACCATGATCTGAACCTCGGCCTGCTCGGCGAACTTCTCCTTCGCGGCCACCACGGCTTCGTACTTCTCCAGGCCCGTGTCGACGTCCACTTGGGCGAAGGACCGGACCCGCGTGGTGCCCCGCCCGATCATGCGCTCCAGCGTGCCGGCCACGCGCTCCCTGAGCGGGATCTCGGCCGAGCGCCAGTTCTCCCGGTCGTTGCTCATCATGCCCCACACGCCCGGACGGCCCGTGTGCTCGCGGAACGGCAGCCCGATCCGGGTCGAGTCCAGGTGCACGTGGACGTCGCTGAAGGCGGGCAGCAGCAGTCGGCCCCGGCCGTCGACGACGTCCTGCCCGGCTTCCGCCGCCGCCTCCGGCTCGTGCGGCCGGACCGCGGCGATCAGTTCGCCGTCGAGCAGGACATCAGAGGGGGCGCCGCCCCAGGGTCGGACGTTGCGGATCAGCATGGTCGCCTTTCGACGCGGTGATCAGGAGTGCGGTGGTCAGGAGAGCCGGGTCAGGCGTGGGAGTCCGCAGACGAGGCCTGCTTCGCGATGGCCTGGCTGCGGCTGCTGACCATGTGCTGGCCGATCAGGACCTGGGTGCGGGCGACGTCGCGGTCGGCGATCGCCTCATAGAGGGCCGCGTGCTCCTCCGCCACCCGGATGAGATCGTCGTGCTGCCCCATGAGCCAGCGGATCCGGCTGCTCAGGATGCCCTGGAGCTCGTTGAGCAGCTCATTGCCGGCCAGCGACGTGACGATCTCGTGGAAATCGGCGCCGGAGCGACGGGCACGGACGGCGTCGCCTGCCTCGGCCGCCTGGAACTCGCGGTCCAGCGCGTCCTTGAGCCGCCGCAGCCCCTCACGGTTGTGCCGCTGGGCGGCCAGGGTGAACGTCAGGGACTCGAACGCCGCCTGCACCTCGTTGAGGTCGACGACGTCGGACGCGGAGAACTCGCGAACCACGGCCCAGGTGCGGGGCCGCGGCGTCACGAGGCCTTCGGACACGAGCGTCCGCAGTGCCTCGCGGACCGGGAGACGGCTGACCCCCAGTTCCTGGGCCAGATCCCGCTCCACGAGCTTGCTGCCGGGCAGGCGCACGCCGTCGAGGATCTCGTCGCGGATCTGACGGGTCACGCGGAGGGACTCCGGCTCGAAAATCTCCGTGTTGGACATTCCCCCATTATCACACCACGAACATCCGTTTTTGGAATACCAAAGAGGGAATGTCATGGTCAGGACGCCAGATGGCTGCTGATCGCGTCGAACATCGCGGCCGCGGCCGGTCCTTTGACCGGGTCCACGGGGAGGGCGGTGCTGGAAAACTTCACCCCGACCACCCCCGTGGTGCGGTTGATGTAGACCATCTGGCCGTGGATCCCGAGGCAGAACGCCACATCCGGGCGTCCATCCAGGAACCAGAACTGGCTCCTGTACCGGCCGCCGGGCGTGTGCTCGCCCTCCGGACCGGCGGCGAACGCCTCCGTGGAATCCGGTCCGCCCGCGAAGATGTCGTCGACCCACTCCGCCGGGAGCACCCGGTCCCCGGTGAGCGCCAGCCCGCCGTCACGGATCATCGCGCCGAAGCAGGCGAGATCGCGCACGGTCGCGCAGATGCCGCCGTCGAACATTCCGGTGCCCTCGGCGTCCACCGTGATGAACGCGGGGTCGGCGGCGCCCAGACGGCTCCACAGCAGCTCCGTGGCCAGTTCGGCGAACGGCTTCCCGCCGACCGTCTCGCACACCCACCCCAGGACGTCCGTCTCACAGCTGCGGTACTCGAAGTACCCGCCGTGCTCCCGGTCCTGTTCCAGGGTCGCGAGGAATTCCTTCAGCGAGGCGGGGCCACCGGGTCGCCGGGGTGCCCAGCCGACGGACTCGTCCAGGCCCCGCACCTCGGAGGCCGGGTCCAGGTACTCCTCGGAGAAGCGGATCCCGCTGCGCATGTCCAGGAGGTCTCGGATCCGGGCACCGCCATAGCCCGCGTCCCGGAGTTCCGGAAGGTACAACCCCACTGTCCGGTCAGTGTCGAGGCGCCCCTGCGCGACCAGCGCGCCGACCACCGAGGACACGAGCGACTTGCTCACGGACATGAGCAGATGCCGGGTGCGCGGTGTCATGGCGCCCCCATACTGCTCAGCGATGACCGTCCGCCCGTGCAGCACGAGCCAGGCATCCGTGTCCGTGGAATCCAGGACGGACCTCACCGTCGATCCGGAGCCGTCCGGCAGGGTGACGGCCAGACCGGACAGGTCCCGCGGACGTTCCCCCAGCGTCGCGGCAGCACCGGGACGGATAGTGCGCGTCGGAAACAGGGTGTCCATGTGCTGGAAGGACCAGCGCAGGTTCGCCGGGTCCTGCCAGTCGGCGACGGTGACGGCACCGGCCGGCGTCCTCGTCCGGCTCTCCGCGCTCACAGGGTCACTCCCCCGCCGTGTAGACGCTGCGCCCGGCGACGACGGTTTCCACCACACTGGTCTTGAGGAGGGACTCGTCACCCTCGGCGAAGGGATTGATGTCCACCACGACGAAATCCGCCGCGTAGCCCTCGGCCAGGCGGCCGTGCGTCGCACCGTCGCCCACCGAGGCGGCCGCGTCGCGCGTGGCATGGCCCAGCGCCCGGGCCAGCGGCAGGGCGAGCTCCGGCTGCACGGCGTCGTAGGAGGCGTCCAGCGCGGACTTGCGGGTCGTCGCCACATACAGATTCGGGAAGGCGCCGTAGGGTGCGGTGGGCGCGTCGGTGGAGAACGCGAGCAGTGTGCCCGCCTCCTCGTACTCGGGCCAGGCGAAACCGCGGTTCACCCGGTCGTCGCCCAGCATGGCGTCCCAGTTCGCCCGGACGGCCGCATCCGTGTGGACCGGCTGCATCGAAGCGATCACGCCGAGCTCGGCCATGCGGCGGGCCGTGCCGGGCGCCGCGTACTCCAGGTGCTCGATCCGATGCCGTCGCGGACGGTCCCCGTTGACCTCGATGGCGTGCTCGATCGCGTCCAGGGCGATGGCGCTCGCGGCGTCGCCGATCGCGTGGAGGGCGGCCTGGAGCCCGGCGGCGTCGGCAGCCGCGAGCGCCGGCTTGAGCCGTTCGAGCGGCCAGATGGGCTCGGCGTTGGAGTGATCGGCGTAGGGCTTGTTCATGGCCGCGGTGCACGCGTCGATCACGCCGTCAATGATGAACTTCACCCCGACCACCCGCAGCGACGGATGGGTCAGGCGAGCCGCGAGTTCGGCGGCACGCTCCACCTGGGCAATGTTCTGCGCGTCGTCCCCCGTGTTGTCGATGAACCAGTGGGCTGCGACGCGGAGCGGCAGGCTTCCGCCGTGGCGTTCGACGGCGCGCTCGAGGGTCGCGAGCGACACCTCGTCGAGAGCCATGTCGACGGCCCCCGTCACCCCGGTGCCGAGGTACGCCTCGAAGGTGCGGTCGATGGAGGCGTCGCGTTCCGCGTCGCTCGTGACGGAGGCGAGGTGGGTCCAGACGAAGTGCTGAGCCGCCGTCTCGTAGAGCATGCCCGTGGCGTTGCCCTCGGCGTCCCGCTCGATGCGGCCGCCGATGGGGTCCGGGGTCTCCCGAGTGATCCCCAGTTCGGCGAGCGCGGCGGAGTTGACCCAGCAGGAGTGGTAGTCGTTCGCGTCGAGGAAGACCGGCACGTCCGCGACCGCGGTGTCGATCATCGCGGCGGTCGGCTCGCCACCGGGCACCGAGTCGAACAGCCAGCCGCGGCCCAGGACCCGTTCCGCGCCGGGGTCGGCTTCCCGGGCGGCGCGCAGCCGGTTCTGGATCTCCTGCAGGCTGCGGGCGTCGGTGAGTTCGACCTTGCCGAGCGCTTCCCCCGTCATGAGGAGGTGCGTGTGGGCGTCCACGAAGCCGGGCACCACCAGGCGGCCGCCGAGGTCCACGGTGTCCGCGCCCTCTGCGGCGGCGCGTGCGTCCGCCTCGGAGCCTGCGAAGGTGATCCGCGCGTCGTCGACGACGAGGGCCTGGGCCCATTCCTCACCGCCCTCACCGTTCGCGGTGAAGATCAGGGCGTTGTGGTAAAGCGTGCGTGCCATTCTCAGGCCTCCTGTGGTTCGGCGTGTGCAAGGGGGAAACGGTCCGCGGCGGGCGCGGGGTGGTCGGGGGCCGGGGCGGCCTGGCGCGTGGAAAGACGTGCCACCGCGACGGCGGGTACGGCCAGGAGCAGACTGGCCACTCCGAGCAGCAGGGTGAAGCCCTGGTGACCGAGGGCGTCGACGAGTCCGGCTCCGATGACGGGGGTCAGGCTGGAGCCCACGAGATACACGGCCAGCAGGGGGCCGGACCAGCGGCCGTCGGCGTCCAGCGCGGCGGCGGTGGCGACGAAAAACATGAACGCCACGGCGTAGACGGTGTTCCAGGCGATGAAGACGACGATGAAGGCCGTAGGGTCGGTGACGAGCGACGAGCAGATCTTGAGGGCGCTGCCCAGCACCAGCAGGATGGCCAGCGGTACGGCACGCCCCAGCCGGTCCCCCACGATCATGAGCAGAAGAGAACCGATCAGCCCGCCGGCGGTCGCGCCGCTCAGAGCGAGGCCCAGCCCTTCCGGGGTCACTCCGGCCACGGCGCCACCGACCACTCCACCCATGGCCCAGAGCGAGTCCTCGCTGACAGCCCAGAGCGCGAAGGTGACGAGCAGCGCCCAGCCGGCAAGAGTGACGGTCCGCGGCGCGGCCGGGACGGCGGGGCGGATGACCGGGAGGGATTCGGTCGCGGGGACCTCGAGCGGGACGGCTTCGGCGACCGCCGCGTCGACCCCGCCTCCGGCGACGGGCGCTCCGGGCAGCCAGACGCTCAGCACGAGTCCGATGAGAGAGAACAGGGCCAGCGCGCCGAAGACGTTCACGGGCGCCAGGCCCAGGACCGGGACGACCGCGAGCACGACCGTGATCACGCCGCGGTTGACCAGCCCGTTCAGGCCGGCCACCCGGTCGGGATTGGTGAAAGCTGCGAAGGCCGCGCCCGACGCCGCCACCGCGCCGCCTGCACCCACGCCTCCCAGCAGGAGGCCGGGGATGATCACGGCGGCAGTGGGCACCAGGGCCGCGGCGCCGAAGGCGAGCACTGCGAGCGCCAGTCCGGCGCGGGCCACGAGGAGTCTGCGGGGTCCGGCGCACAGCGGGGCCACGAGGAGCCCGGCGATCGCGGTGGCGAGCAGCACTCCGGTGACGATCCAGCCTGCGGTGATGAAGTCCACGCCCACCGAGGTTTCGAGGGCGCTGATCATGTACGGCGAGAGATTGACGCCGAGGTAGCCGGCGACCGCGATGGCGAAGGTGGCCGAAGCGTTGCCAAGGCGCAAGGGGATGCGGGTGGCGGGTCGGGAGTGGGTCATGGTGCTCCAGGCGGGACACCGGCGCCAATGCCGGGTCCGGGACGGGCGGGGACGGATGGTCCTCCACAATAAACGAATAGCATTCGTTTATGAGTATGACCCACGTCACCTCAAATGGGAAGCCCCGCCCGCAAGGCGTCGAGCGTATGGCCCGCCCGGCCCCGGCTGACCCGCCGCGCGCTAGGCTGGACGGTGCACGACGGCGGCGGAGGCCGGCGTCGCGCACTGTCACCCCGCCCGCCTTCCGAAAGCAGCCCATGGCACGTCCCCGGACCCCCGTCCTCACGGCGGCTCGCATCGCCGACGCCGCCATGGAACTCATCGATTCAGGGAAGCCGTTCGGCGTGAACGCCCTCGCCCGGGCGCTCAGCGTCCAGCCGTCCTCGCTCTACAACCACCTGGACGGGCGGAGGGCCATCATCGAGCTCGTGCGCGGCCGGCTCGTGGAGCGCTACATGAGCGACATCCCGGAGGACCTGCCGTGGGATGAGGCGGTCGAGCTTCTGGTCCGTTCCGAGCGGCGCATGTACACGGAACATCCACACATCGTGCCGCTCATCGTCACGGAGACAGTGACCGACGCGGCCGCCATCGCCTCGTATGACCACATGGCGGGGATACTCCTCCGGGGAGGGTTCCCCGAGGACGAGGTGCTGGTGCTGATCCAGCTGCTCGACGCCTTCGCGCTCGGTTCGGGCCTCGACTACGCCGCTCCCGAGGACGTCTGGGAGCCGACCACGCCCACGCTGCATCTGGCGCGCCTGTTGGCACTGCAGCCGAGCGGCAAAACCAGGAGTGACCAGGCATTCGAGATCGGCCTGGAGATGCTCCTCACCGTGCTGCGCGCCCGGCTGGCGGCGCACCGTGCCCCTCAGACCGACGGCGCCTGACCTCCGGCCGGTGGGAGCGGGCGGGGCAGGCCCGAGCCGCTACCGCGAGGAGTTCGGCGAGCCCGTGGGCGTCTGAGCGCGTCGCCCAGCCGTTACGCGGTTCCCGCCCGCCACCGGCCCGATCCCCATTTTGGGCATTGCCGGACGCCTGTGGAAAAGTTCTGCGGGTAAACCACTCCTCCCCGGAACGTGAGTCATGAATCAATCACCTCAAGCCCAGGGACGCCCGACGGCACAGCGCAGTGTCCGCACGTCCTTCCCCGCACCGGATTCCACCGGTCCGGCAGCCGATCTGCAGCGCCGCCTGTCCACGCGGCACATCCGCTTCATCGCGCTCGGCTCGGCCATCGGCACGGGTCTCTTCTACGGCTCCTCCGAGACCATCAAGGCGGCCGGTCCGGCCGTGCTCCTGGCGTACATCGTCGCCGGTGCGATGGTGTTCATCGTCATGCGCGCCCTGGGCGAGATGGCCGTCCGCCACCCGGTGGCCGGATCCTTCGCCCAGTACGCGGACCGATACATCTCCCCCCTCGCCGGCTTCCTGACCGGCTGGGTGTTCGCGTTCGAAATGCTCATGGTGGCCATCGCGGACATGGTGGCGGCCGGCAAGTACATGGGGCTGTGGTTCCCCAGCACGCCCGGCTGGGTCTGGATGCTCGCGGCCATGCTCATCATCTGCGGCCTGAACCTGCTCCAGGTGAGCGTGTTCGGCGAGCTCGAATTCTGGTTCTCCCTCATCAAGGTCGTCACCATCATCGCGATGATCGTCGGCGGCATCGGCCTGATCGTCTTCGGCGTCTCGATGGGCGGGGTCCAGCCCGGGCTGCACCACCTCGTGGACGACGGCGGCTTCGCACCGTTCGGCGTGTGGGGCATCGTCATGAGCCTCGCGATCGTCGTGTTCAGCTTCGGCGGCGTGGAGACCCTCGGCATGACCGCAGGCGAGACCGGCGACCCCGGGAAGGCGATCCCGAAGGCCGTGAACTCCGTGCCGTTCCGCATCCTGATCTTCTACATCCTCTCCCTCGGCGTCATGTTCTGCCTGTTCCCCTGGAGGAAGATCGGCACGCAGGGCAGCCCCTTCGTCCAGGTGTTCACCGGCCTCAACATCCCCGCGGCGGAGCACATCATCAACGCCGTGGTCCTCACGGCGGCGCTCTCCGCCATGAATGCGATCACCTACACGCTCATCCGCACGCTGTACGGGCTGGCCCAGCAGGGTCAGGCCCCGCGGAGCTTCCTGAAGCTGAGCCGCACCGGCGTGCCTTTCCTGCCCGTCACCATGGTGTTCAGCGGCCTCATCCTTGGCCTGGTCGCCTTCCTCCTGATCCCGGACACCCTGTTCCTCCTCGTGGCGTCCATCGCGTCTTTCGCGACCGTTTTCACCTGGGTGATGATCCTCGTCTCGCACTACCGGATGCGCCGTGAGCTGCGCGGAGCACGCGTGGGCAGCGGCGCGTACCGGATGCCCGCATGGCCGGTCCTGAGCTGGATCGCGCTGGCGTTCATGGCCTTCGTCCTCGTGGTCCTGCTGTTCTCGGACACCGGCCGGCTCGCCCTGCTGGTGGGCGTGGCCCTGGCCGCCGCGCTGACCGTCGTGTACCTGTTCGCCATCAAGCCACTGCACACCGGGCGGATCGAACTCGAGGTCGCCGAAGACGCCTGACGGTCACCTCCCGGGAGGCCGGACGCACGGTCTCCCCGCGCACGACGACGGCGCCGCTCACCTCGGTGGGCGGCGCCGTCGTCATGTGGCGGTCCGGTCAGCAGGGGCCGGCGGCTGCCGGGCGAGCGGGGCCGCTCAGACCACCAGATCCTTCCCGCCGCGTACCACACGCACAGGGGCCGGCCGGTCCACGACGAGCTGCGCGCCGGAGGATGCGGCGAATTCGACCCGATCCGCTCCGCCGGCAGTGAACCCGAGGACTTCCGGCACGCCCACCAGTTCGGCCCCGCCGACCGTGGCGATCCGCAGGCAGCGTTCCAGATCGGCGTCGGTGAGTGCGCCTGTGCGGTACCCGAGCAGATGCGCGCGGTCCACCATGCTTCCTGTGCCGAACGGCGACCAGCTGTCCCGCACCCCATCCGATCCCAGCGCCACCCGGACGCCATGGCGGTCGAGCACGTCCAGCACGGGGACCGGGTCGGCCCCCAGCGCGCAGGTGGCCATCCAGATCCCGGCGTCCGCGAGCGCGTCGAGCGTGCGGGGAAGATCGGGCTCGGCGGTGTCGCACAGGGCGAAAGCATGACCGATCGTCACGCGCCCCTGCATCCCCTCGGCGACCGTCCGGCGGGCGATCTCGCGCAGTTGAGACAGAGCGTCGGAGCCCATGTCGTGGAGGTGGATGTCGACGTCGCGACCCTGAGCGCGGGCCATCCCGAAGACCGCGTCGAGGTGCGCGTGCAGATCGCCGTCCAGGGACTGCGGGTCGATCCCGCCCACCAGATCAGCGCCTTCACTGAGCGAGGCGCGCATGAGGTCCAGCGTGCCGGGATTGCTCAGCAGGCCGAACTGCGGGAAGGCCACGATCTGGACCTGGAGGCTCGAACCCAGCCGCTCCGCCGCGGCGCGGACACCGTGGATGTTCCGGAGACCGATCTGCGTCCCCACGTCCACGTGGGCACGCATCGCCATGGTGCCGTTCCGCGCGGCCTGGCTCATGAGCGCGTAAGCCCGTTCCTCGACACCGGTGTCGAAGGTGAGCTGCGCCTGCAAATCGTTGGCGATCAGATCCCGCAGCTCCGGGGCCGGCCGACGCGACAGCCAGCCGGCGCCCCAGGTCGTCTTGTCCGGGTGGATGTGCGCGTCGACGAACCCGGGAGTGTGGAGGACCCCTCCCTCGACGCTGACCGCCACCGACTGCACTTCCCTGCTCATCGAAATCCTCGACTCCCCTGGGCCGGACAACATCGTCGGCCATTACCCATAAACGTCTAAACGGTATACCACCCTAAGGGTCAACGGAAGAGCACTCGCCCCAGAGGGCGGGGCACGCTTCGGCCGCCCGAGATGATGGCATCTACATCGGGCTCTGCCCACAGCATTCAACTCGACGAGAAATTATGGAATACCAAACATGGACACCGGATGTGATCTGCCTTACTCTGATGAACGTCGTTCATTTATGTGAGCCACATCGCACACCGCAGGAGAGCCCATGTCCACACCCAGCAGCACCTCCCAGACCCCCGGGGACCAGAGTCCCACCACCCTCAAAAGGGTCCTGGGGCTGCCCTCCCTCATCGCTTTCGGCCTGACCTCAATGGGCATCCTGTCCGTGGTCTCGGTGTACGGCTCCGGGACCGCGATCAGCGATGGTCACCTGCCGGCGGCGTATGTGATGGCGGTGGTCGCCATGCTGTTCACCGCGCACAGCTACGGGCGCATGGCCCGCCACGTCCCGCTCACCGGCGGCGCCTACGCTTACACCTCCCGTGCTTTCGGCTCCCCCACCGGGTTCCTGGTGGGCTGGGCGATGCTGCTGGACTACCTCTTCCTGCCGATGGTCAACTTCCTGATCTTCGGCCTCTACTTCAACAGCCTCTTCACAGCGGTTCCTCCCGCCGTGGCCGTCCTCGCCTGTCTCCTGGTGGTGGGCGTGTTCAGCGTGATCGGCGTGGGCTGGGTGAAACGCATGAACTTCGTCGTGGTCATCGCGTCGGCTCTCGTGATCCTCGCGTTCCTGATCCTCGCGGTCGTCAACGCCCCAAGCCTCGATCTGGATCACGTCATCCGGCCACTGTCCCTCGGCGCCGGGGGCATCACTCCGGTCATGGCGGCCGCGGCGATCGTGGCCTTCGCGTTCCTCGGCTTCGACGGCGTGTCCACCCTGTCCGAGGAGACCCGTGACCCGAAGCGGAACGTGCCGCGAGGCATCGTCCTCTCCACGCTGTTCGCAGGCGTGGGCTACACGCTCTTCTCCGTGGCCGGCAGCCTCATAGTCCCGGACTGGAAGTCTCTGCAGAACCTGGACGCGGCGGGCACCGAACTCATGCAGAAGGCCGGCGGGGACGTTCTCATGGTGGTGTTCGTCCTCGTGAATCTGACGGGCCTGGTCCTCTGCGGCACGGCGGCCCAGATGAGCGTCAGTCGCGTCATCTTCGCGATGGGCCGCGACGGCATCCTGCCCAGAGCCTTCGCCCGGCTCCACCCCCGCTTCCGTACTCCGGTGATCGCGTCGCTCGTGGTGTCGGTGGTCTCCCTGGTGGCCCTGTTCATCACCCTCGACCAGGCGGTCTACATGATCAATTTCGGGGCCCTCATCGCCTTCGCCATGGTCAACCTCGCCACCATCAAGGTCCTGTTCTTCGACGAGCGGATACGCGGTATCGCGGGCACCCTGCGCCACCTCGTGATGCCGCTCGTCGGATTCGCCTTCATCGCCTGGCTGTGGACCTCATTGGCCTGGTTCACCTACGTGCTGGGCGGCTCCTGGCTCGTGATCGGCGTCGTCATCTACCTTGTCCGGCGCAAGAAGGCCCGCGGGACGCTGGTCCTGGCCTTCGAGGAGAGCGACGCCGACGAGGCGCGGCCCGCGCATGGTGAGGGTCCCGCCGTCGTGCCGGCGTGAACCCGTCAGCGCCTCACCGCACGAGGAGCCGCACGACGCGGTCGTCTCCCGCCCGGGGCGAGCCCCGGCCGTCCGTGTTGTTCGTCAGGATCCACAGAGAACCGTCGGGAGCCGGGACCACGGTCCGCAGCCGACCCAGCTCACCGCGCAGCAGAATCTCCGAGCGGCCCGGGTCCGCGAGCGGCACCCGGCGCAGCGACTGACCCTTGAGATTGGCCAGGTACAGCGCCCCGTCCAGGAACGCCAGGCCACTCGGACTCGCCTCCGAGGGAGCCCATTGCTGCACAGGATCCCGCAGCTCCGAGCGGTGGGCGATCCCCTCCGCGAGCGGCCAGCCGTAGTTTCCGCCCGGCACGATCTCATTGAGCTCGTCCCACGTGTTCTGCCCGAATTCACTGGCGAAGAGACGGCCGTCCGGCGTCCAGGCGAGGCCCTGGACGTTGCGGTGGCCGAAGCTGTACGTGAGCGAGCCGGGGAACGGATTGTCCGCGGGCACCGTCCCGTCCGGTGCGAGGCGGAGGATCTTGCCCTGCACGGCCTGGACTTCCTGGGCCTTGTCCGGCTCCTGGGCGTCCCCGACCCCGGCGTAGAGCATCCCGTCGGGACCGAAAGCGATGCGGCCGCCGTGATGGAACCTCGCCGCGGGAATGCCGCTCAGGATGGTCTCGGCGCGGCCCAGTCCGAAGGACCCCGCGGCTCCGGTGAGAGGGAACCGCTGCAGGCGATTGCCGTCCTTCGCCGTGGAGAAGGCGTAGAGCGTGCGTCCGGAGCCGATGGAGAGACCGAGCAGGCCACCCTCCCCCACGTGCGTGACACCGGGCACCGTGCCCACGACGCGGGTGCGCGCCGGCCCGTTGCCCTGCCGCACAATCTCCAGGATCTGCCCGCTGTCCCGTTCACTCACCAGGGCCGAGCCGTCGAGGAACACGAGATCCCAGGGTGCGCTCAAGCCGGTGACGACGTCCTCGGGCGCCGGGCCGGACGCGGAACCCGACGGCGCAGGACCCGACCGCGCGGTCGCGCCGGTTCCGCCTCCCGGACCGGGAGTGCAGGACGCCAGGAAACCGGCCGCCAGCAGGGCACCGGCCGCCAGCGCACGGCGCCGAGTCGGATCCTCTCCCATGACGCCCCCTCCCGTGGCTGCGGCCTCAGACTCAGGCCGCTCGTGGCCCCAGACTAATGCCGATTTGCCCGGTTCTCACGCTTCAGGCTACCTTCTCATCTTAAGTAAGCCTTACCTTATCTTGAAAGCGTGACCGATGACCGCCCCATCCCCCGGGCCCTCCCCTGCCGTCTACCGTGATCCCTGGGGAATCCCCCACCTGCGGGCGGACTCGGCCGATGACCTCGCGTTCCTCCAGGGCTGGAACGCGGCGTGCGACCGGTCCTGGCAGCTCGAAATGGACCGCTGGCATGCGGAGGGCAGGGTCGCGGAGATGACCGGACCAGACTCCGTCGCGTGGGACCGCTTCGCCCGGCAGTCGATGCTGACCGACACCGCCCAAGCCTGCTTCGACGCCCTCGACGACACGACGCGTCGCTGGTGCAGCCGCTACGTCGACGGGATCAACCACGCCCTGACGGAAGGCCGGCGGAACGGCGCGGAGTTCACCGAGAGCGGCACCGCACCCGGGCCGTGGGCGCCCTGGACACCCCTGGCGGTGTTCCTGGTCAACCACATCCTGTTCTCGACCTTCCCTCACAAGCTCTTCCGCGAACACGTGGCGGACACCCTGGGGCCGGAAGCAGTGGCGCTGTTCTCCCAGGAAGCCCCCGTGCTCTCCGGCAGCAACGCCTGGGCGGTGCACGGTTCACGCACTGCCGACGGCGCCCCGCTCCTGGCCGGAGACCCCCACCGTCTCCTCGAGATTCCGGGCGTCTACCAGCAGGTGCGGCTCTCCTGCCCGGAGTTCGACGTCGTCGGGCTCGCCTTCCCCGGCGTTCCAGGACTACCGCACTTCGGTCATGCGGGCGGCGTCGCGTGGGCGATCACGAACTCGATGGCTGATTATCAGGACCTGTTCCGGGAGAAGCTGCGCCGCTCCGGGCCGACCGGGCTCGAGGCGCTCGGTCCGAACGGCTGGGAGCCGGTCAGCACCCGCACCGAGGAGATCCTCGTCCGGGGCGCTGATCCTGTGACGGTGGAGATCGCCGAGACCCTGCGCGGCCCGGTGATCGCGGGATTCCCCGGTCCGGACGACGGGGAGGTCGCGTCGGGTCTGAGCCTGCGGACGCCCGCCCGGGTGGCCTCGAGGCTGGGGTTCGAAGCACTCCTGCCGCTGCTCCGCAGCACGCGGGCCGCCGACGTCGAACGCGCCCTGGACGCGTGGGTGGAACCCGTCAACAGCGTGCTCGTGGCGGACACCCGGGGTGCCGTGCGGCACTTCCTCGCCGGAAGGGTCCCTCAGCGTTCGCCGGAGAATCGCGTGACGCCGGTCCCGGCGTGGTTGGAGGATCACCAGTGGGAGGGCACGTTCCTGCCGCTTCCCTCACGGAACGTGGACACGGTGGCGGTCAGCGCCAATGACCGTGACGCGGCACTCGGCGCCGACATCGCACTCGAGTTCGCCCCCGCTCACCGCGCCGCGCGCATCGGCGGGCTTCTCCACCCGGACGACGACGGCGCCCAGGCTCCGCTGCTCGGACCCGACGACATGCGCCGCATCCACAGCGACACCCGGCTCGGCTCGCTGCCCGCCTTCCGGTCTCTGCTCGCGGGCCTGGATCCCGAGACGCTGTCGCCCGCGGCCCGCAGGACCCTGGACGACCTCCTGACCTGGGACGGTCACATGGACGCCGACAGCAGAACAGCGGCGGTCTTCGCCCTCTGGCGGGACGCGCTGGTCCACCGGCTCGCCGCGCATCCGGTCTTCGCGCCGCTCCAGACTCCGACAGGTCACTCCCCGGTGTTCGCACCCTGGCTGGCACTCACCGGGCGGCTCGGCCTCGCCCTCGAAACTCTCATCGCGGGCCCGGTCCCGGACGGCCTCGATCTGCCTCAGGAAGCGGCCGCCGCCCTCGAAGCGGCGCTCCCCGTGCAGCTGGCCGATGGCGCGGGCACCCCGGCCTGGGGTGAACTGCACCGGCTCCACCCCCTGCACCGGCTCCCCACGTCCGCGGCCGCCTCGCTGCCTTCGACTCCCCTGGCCGGCGACGCCGCGTGCGTGATGGCGAACGAGAGCGTGCCGGGCGGAGGCCATCTGTGCTTCCGGGGTTCCGCGGCCCGCTACGTCTGGGATCTCTCGGACCGGCAGAAGAGCCGCTGGATCGTCCCGTTCGGCGCCGACGGAAGCCCCGCAGGCCCTCACTTCCTCGACCAGCTGCCGCTCTGGGCCGCTGGAGAACTCCTCCCCGTCATCACCGACTGGGACCGACTCACCTTGGAGACCTGATGCCCGAGACCACGACTCAGCAGATGCCCGAACCGTCGGCACAGACGGCCGCTTCCGTCGGTGGTGGGTCACCCGACCGGGTCCGCATCCTGCCGGTCCGGCCCGAGGAGGACGGCGATCTGATCCATTCCTGGGTCACCCAGGACCGCGCCCGGTTCTGGGGCATGACCGAGTACACGCGGGACGAGGTAGTGGAGGTGTACCGCTTCCTGGACTCGCTGCCGACCCACCATGCCTTCCTCCTCACGCTCGGCGAGGAACCGGTGGCGCTGTTCCAGAGCTACGACCCCTTCCACGACCCGGTCGGCGAGGCCTATGAGCCGCAGGAGGGCGACCTCGGGATCCACCTGTTCATGGCGCCGGCCCGGGAGCCACGGCCGGGACTCACCCCGTCGCTGGTCCTGCACTTCATCGGACACTTGTTCGCGACGACGGGTGGGCGCCGGATCGTCGTCGAGCCCGATGTCCGCAACGACAAGGCGCTCGCGCGGCTGACCGGGAGCGGTTTCGAGCCCGGCCCCGTCATCGAGCTGCCGGACAAGCAGGCTCAGTTGTTCTTCCTCCGCCGTGAGGTCTTCGAGCGGCTGCCCGCCGTCGGGGACTCGCTGTCCTGACAGCACGCCCCGGGAAACGACGGTGCCGGCGCCCTCCACGGGAGGACGCCGGCACCGTGGTTTCGGCGGTGGATCGGCCGCAGCGCTTCCGTCAGGCCGACGGCGCGACGCGCACCTTGACGTTCTTCATCAGGGGCTGGTCGCTCTGCGTGCTGTAGTCGGCCAGACCGATCAGGACGTTCATCTCCGGCATGTACCCGGCGGCGCTGCCGCGCGGCAGGTCGTAGCGCAGAGCTCGGTACTGACGCACGGACCGCTCGGACCCATCCTTCGACGTGGCGACGATGTCCACCAGGGAGCCCTCCTCGATGCCGCGTGCCCGCATGTCCTCCTCGTTCAGGAACACGAGTTCCCGGAGGTTCTTGACGCCACGGTAGCGGTCATCGTTCGAGTAGATCGTGGTGTTCCACTGGTCGTGGGACCGCATGGTCTGCAGGACCAGCATGTCCTCCGCTTCCGGAATCACGTCCGGCAGGGGCGCCAAGGAGAACTCGGCGCGGCCCGACGGCGTCAGGAACACGCGTTCCCGGGCAGGCTGCGGAATGCGGAAGCCGAGCGACTGCTGGATCAGCTCGTTGAAGCCTTCAAAGCCGGGCAGGGCCTTGGCCATGACATCGCGGATGCGGTCGTAGTCCTCCACGTACCACTCCCAGGGAGTGGCACTGTCCGGCAGGGCGGCACGGGCCATCCCGGCGATGATCGCCGGCTCGGACAGCAGATGGGTCGACGCCGGCTGCTTACGGCCGATGGAGAGGTGCACCATGCTCATGGCGTCCTCCACGGTGACCCCCTGGAGGCCGGTGGCCTGCTGGTCGCGTTCGGTCCGGCCCAGGCACGGCAGGATGAGGGCCTTGCGGCCGTGCACCAGGTGGCTGCGGTTGAGCTTGGTGCTGACCTGGACCGTCAGCTCACACTGACGCAGACCTTCCGCCGTGCGGGCGGTGTCCGGGGCGGCCAGCACGAAGTTGCCGCCCATGCCCACGAACACCTTGACGGTGCCGTCCAGCATCCCCTGGATGGTGCGCACCGTGTCCAGGCCGTGATGACGCGGAGGAGTGATGCCGCAGACCTCCGCGAGCCGGTCGAGGAACTCGTCCGACGGGCGGTGGTCGATGCCGCAGGTTCTGTTGCCCTGCACGTTGCTGTGACCGCGGACGGGCGACGGGCCGGTGCCCTCGCGGCCGATGTTGCCCTTGAGCAGCAGCAGATTCACGATCTCGCGAGCCGTGTCCACGCCGTGCTCGTGCTGGGTCACGCCGAGGCACCAGCTGATGATGCTCCGCTCGGACTTGAGGTAGATGTCCGCGGCCTTGCGCAGATCGGCTTCGCTGAGGCCGGCCTGCAGGGCGAGCTCGGCCCAACTGGTCCGGGCGAGCAGCTCACGGTACTCGTCGAAGCCTTCGGTGAGGCTCTCGAGGAATCCGGCGTCCAGGACCGACGGATCCTGCTCCGCCGCCTCGAGGGTGGCCTTCGCCATCGCGCGGATCAGGGCCAGGTCGCCGCCCGGACGCACCTGGAGGTTCAGGGTGCTCGTGGGGCGCGTCTTGAACGTGGCCATGTCCACGATGTCGTGGGGCACGATCGTCCGGGTCGCGCCCGCCTCGATGAGCGGGTTGATGTGCACGACCTCGGCGCCGCGCTTGACGGCCTCGGAGAGGGCGGTCAGCATGCGCGGAGCGTTGGAGGCGGCGTTGACGCCGAGGATGAAGAGGGCGTCACACGTCTCCCAGTCCTCCAGGTCCGCCGTCCCCTTGCCCGTCCCGATCGAGGCCTTGAGCGCCCGGCCGGAGGCCTCGTGGCACATGTTGGAGCAGTCCGGCAGGTTGTTCGTGCCGAGTTCGCGCGCCATCAGCTGGTACAGGAACGTGGCCTCATTGCTGAGGCGGCCCGAGGTGTAATAGGTGGCCTCGTCCGGGCTGTCCAGGCCCCGCAGCTCGTCGCCCACCAGGGCGAAGGCTTCCTGCCACGTGATCGGCACGTAGTGGTCCGTCTCCGGGTCGTAGACCATGGGTTCCGTGAGACGGCCCTGGTTCTCCAGATCGAAGTCCGTCCAGTCGGCGAGCTCGGACACCGTGTGCGCGGCGAAGAACTCGCGGCCCACCCGCTTGTGGGTCATCTCCCACGTGACGTGCTTGATGCCGTTCTCACAGATGTCCAGCTTGAGGCCCTTGTTGTCATCCGGCCACGCGCACCCGGGGCAGTCGAAGCCCTTGATCGGGTGGTTCATGCTGAACATGGCCTTGGAGCCGGCCAGCAGTTCCTTTTCACGGATGAGGACCTTCATCACCGACGTCGCCGCGCCCCAGGCCGCGGCCGGGTGATGGTACGGATGCTGGGAGGGTTCGCCCTTGGCGACGGGGCCGTAACCACCCTGCCGCGGCTCCTCCGGCATCAGGCCATCGGACGCGGCGCGTCCCGCCGTCGATTCATCAAGACTTCCCACTGCAGGCTCCTTCAATCCCGTGATCCGGTCACCTCACCTTCTCACCTGGCACAGCCCGTTTCAACGTCCGGCGCGGCGGCGGGCCACCTTCACCGGCAAGGGCCGACACGGGGCCTGTGTCATGAGGCCGCGCCGTTCAGAAACCGCCCTCCACCAGCGGTTCCAGCGGTTTCTGCACCGGGCTGAGCTCCAGCCTGATCACCACCGATTTCGACGCAGGCGTCCCGGAACCGATCGCCTGGGAGTCGAGCGGCACGAGCACGTTCGTCTCCGGGTAGTACGCCGCGGCGGAACCTTTGACTGTGTCGTATTCGACCACACGGAAGCGGGGCGCCCGGCGTTCCACGCCGTCGTCCCACACCGACACCAGGTCCACGAACTGGCCGTCCGTCACCCCGAGCTCGCGGCAGTCGGACTCGTTGAGGAAGACCACGCGGCGCCCTCCATGGATGCCCCGGTAACGGTCGTCCTGGCTGTAAACCGTGGTGTTGTACTGATCGTGCGAACGGAGGGTCTGCAGGATCAGGCAGCCCTCCGGGACCGGGATCCAGTCGAGCTCCGAGGCCGTGAAATGGGCCTTGGCATCCGTGGTGGTGAACGTCCGCGAATCCTGCGGACCGTGCGGCAGCTTGAAGCCGCCCGGGACGTCGATGCGCTCTTCGAATCCGTCGAATCCGGGGATGACGGCCTCGATGTGTCCGCGAATGAGACGGTAGTCGTCCGCCGCTGCCCGCCAGTCGATCTGCGGCGTGCCGGGCTTCGGCTGTCCGGCAGCGTCGCAGAGGACCGCGAGCGCGAGCCGGGCGACGATCGCCACCTCGGACAGCAGCTCAGGCGACGGCGGCTCGAGGCGCCCGTGCGAAGCGTGCACCATGCTCATGGAGTCCTCCACGGTCACCCTCTGCGGGCCGCTCGCCTGCAGATCGCGGTCGGTCCGGCCGAGCGTCGGCAGGATCAGAGCCCGCTTGCCCGTAAGGAAGTGGGAGTGGTTGAGCTTGGTCGACACCTGCACCGTGAGGTCGCAGGACGCGAGCGCGGCCTCGGTCACGGCACTGTCCGGCGCCGCCTTGACGAAGTTGCCGCCCATGCCGACGAAGACCCGGATCCGGCCATCCCGCATGCCGCGGATCGAGTCGACCACGTCATGGCCGTGACGGCGGGGACTCTGGAACGCGAAACGTTCGTCCAGGGAGTCGTGGAACCACTCCGGCATGCGTTCGAAGATGCCCATGGTGCGGTCACCCTGGACGTTGGAATGGCCGCGGACCGGAAGCAGGCCGGCGCCCGGCCGCCCGATGTTCCCCTGGGCCAGGATGACGTTGACCACCTCCTGGATGGTCTGCACCGAGTGCCGGTGCTGGGTGAGGCCCATGGCCCAGGAGACGACGGTGCGGTCCGAGGACAGCAGGAGCCTGCCGATCTCCCGGATCCGTTCCTCGGGGATCCCGGTGGCCTCCTCGATGTCGGCCCACGGCGTGCCCTCAAGCAGGGCGAGCCAGTCGTCGAATCCCGTGGTGTGGGAGGCGATGAAATCGTGGTCGAACACGGTGCTCAGCCCCGGCGACCGTTCCCCGGCGCGTTCCGCCTCGAGGAGGACCTTGCCGAAGCCGCGGAACAGGGCCTGGTCCCCGCCGAGCCGGATCTGGAGGTGATGATCCGCGAGCGCGGTGCCCGAGCCGAGCACACCCCGCACCTTCTGAGGATTGCGGTACCGGATGAGGCCTGCTTCCGGCAGCGGGTTGACGGCCACGATGGTGCCGCCGGACCGCTTCACCTTTTCGAGGGCGGTCAGCATACGGGGGTGGTTGGTTCCGGGGTTCTGGCCCACCACGAACACCAGCGAGGCCCGCTCCAGGTCTTCCAGCGCGACGGAGCCCTTGCCGATGCCGATCGTCTCGGTGAGCGCCGTGCCGGACGATTCGTGGCACATGTTGGAACAGTCCGGCAGATTGTTGGTGCCGAAGCCGCGGACGAAGAGCTGATAGAGGAAGGCGGCCTCATTGCTCGTGCGGCCGGACGTGTAGAACGTGGCCTGATCCGGGCTGTCCAGCGCCGCGAGCTGCTCGGCGATGATCGAGAAGGCCTCGTTCCAGCCGATCGGCGCATAGTGCTCGGAGTCGAGGTCTTTGAAGTGCGGCCGCGTCAGCCGTCCCTGGCCGCTGAGCCAGTGGTCGTCGTGCCGGGCCAGTTCTGCGACGGTGTGCTGCTGGAAGATCTCCGGGCGCACCCGCTTGCGCGTGGCTTCGGCGGCGACGGCTTTGGCGCCGTTCTCGCAGAACTCGAAGTGGCTGCGCTCCCCCGGCGCCGGGTCCGCCCACGCACAGCTCATGCAGTCGAAGCCCTCGGGCTGGTTGATCCCCAGGAGCGTCTGCACCGTGCGCACGGGACCCATCTGGCTGAGGCTGTGCTCCATGGCGTGCGTGATGGCGGGAACGCCGACGGCGGACCGCTCCCGCGGCTCGACGACGAGCGACGCCTCGTCGATGTCGTTAGCCTCATGTCGTGCGGCGGCGCCCGGGAGAAGGGCACTCGCCAGGGACTTCACATCGTTGAATCTGTCCGGCATGCTCCGAGGCTACCCCTCCGGGCGGACCGGTTCCATGAGGGACGCGTCATGTTCGCGATGAAGGCTGTCGAGGGAACCCGCTCAGGAGAACAGCGCGAGTGCTTTCAGGGTCACCTGCGTCAGCCCATACCCGAGGGCGATGACGACGACGGCGCTCAGCACCGTGGCGACGACCGTGTGCACCGCACTGGACTGCGCCCCCGCCGGGGCGACCGTCGTCGTCGCACCGCCCGCTGTTGCCGCCTGCGCGGACGCCGCGGAGGCCGTCACCGCGTACCGCGCGGCGACCGGCTTGATGAGGAGGTTGGCGACGAAGCCGACGGCCAGGACGCCCACCATGATGAGCAGCGACGTCGTGTAGACCTCCGGGCCCCGGGCTCCTTCCGCCGTGCGGTGCTCCACGACCGCGTTGACGATCACCGGACCGGCGACGCCCGCCGCGGACCATGCCGTCAGCAGGCGGCCGTGGATGGCGCCCACCTGATAGACGCCGAACAGGTCCCGCAGATAGGCCGGCGCGGTCGCGAAGCCACCGCCGTAGAAGGACAGGATGACGAGGGTCGCCAGGACGAAGACGACGAGGCTGCCGCCGCCGAAGGCCGCGATCACCGCGTACATGAGGAGGCCGATCCCGAGGTACGCCATGTACATCCGCTTGCGCCCGAGGTAATCCGACACGCTGGACCAGACGAACCGACCGGCCATGTTCGCCAAGGACAGCAGGCCGACGAAGCCGGCAGCCGAGGCGACGTCGATCTGGGAGAAGTAGTCGCGGATCATCGGCGAGGCGTTCTCCAGGATGCCGATCCCGGCGGTCACATTGCAGAACAGCACGGTCCACAGGAGCCAGAACTGCGGGGTCTTCACGGCGTTCGCGGCGGAGACACCGGCCGGGGCCGCGGCCACGGTGCGGCCCGGACCACCGGCGCTGCCGCCGGGCTTCCAGCCGGGGTGCGGCAGCCGGATGACGAACGCGCCCATCGCGATGACCACGGCGTAGACGGCTGCCAGCGTCAGGAACGTCGGAGCGAGACCCTGGACGAGATTCGCGGGGGCCGACCCGCCGCCGTAGGCACTGAGCAGTGCGGCCGAGACCGGGCTGGCGATCAGCGCTCCGCCGCCGAAGCCCATGATGGCCAGGCCGGTCGCCAGGCCGGGGCGGTCCGGGAACCACTTCATGAGGGTGGACACGGGCGAGATGTACCCGAGCCCCAGTCCGATGCCGCCGATGACGCCGTACCCGAGGTACAGGAGCCAGAGCTGGCCGGTCGCGATGCCGAGGCTGGCCACACAGAAGCCGGAGACCCAGAAAGTCCCCGCCACCACCATGGCCTTGCGCGGGCCGGCCTTCTCCACCCAGGTGCCGCCCACCGCGGCCGAGAGGCCCAGCACCACGATCGCAAGGGAGAACACCCACCCGACCGCGAGGTCTCCCGCGCCGAAGCGCTGCATGAACGGCGTCTTGAAGACGCTGAGCGCATAGACCTGGCCGATGCACAGGTGGATCGCCAGGGCGGCGGCCGGCATCAGCCAGCGGTTGAAAGTGGGGGGTGCGATCGTGGCTTCACGGTCGAGCACGCTCATCTGAACTCCTGCCACCCGGAACGTCCGGCCCGGGGATACGTTCCGTCAGCGGTCAGTTTCTCTGACGAAAATAACAATTCAGATGTCAGCGATTGTCAATGGAGGTGTTCGGCGGGACCGTTCAGGATCCGATGTGCACAGCGGCAGGTTCCACCGACTCGGTGCGGATCCGCTGAGCTCCTGCGTACACGTTCATCGAGTTCCCCCGCAGGAAGCCCACCAGTGTGAGGCCTTGGTCGTCGGCGAGCTCCGCGGCCAGCGACGACGGCGCGGATACCGCGGCCAGGACCGGAATGCCGGCCATGACCGCCTTCTGGACCAGTTCGAAGCTGGCGCGCCCGGAAACCTGGAGGACCGTGCCGGTCAGCGGGAGGCGGCCGTTCTGGGCGGCCCAGCCCACCACCTTGTCCACGGCGTTGTGGCGGCCCACGTCCTCCCGCACCACGAGCAGCTCGCCCGTGGCGGCGTCGAACAGGGCGGCCGCGTGAAGCCCGCCGGTCTTCTCGAACGCCGCCTGGCGTTCGCGGAGCCGGTCCGGGAAGGTGGCCAGCAGGGCGGCGTCCACCGTGACCGGATCCACTGAGACGTCGTGCCGGGAGACGGTCTCCACCGCCTCGATGCTGGCCTTGCCGCAAACGCCGCAGGAGCTGGTGGTGTAGAAGTTCCGTGCCGCGTCCGGGCTGGGCGGGGCCACATGAGGTGCCAGCGCGATGTCCAGGACGTTGTACGTGTTCTCCTCGCCGCCGGTCCCGGGACCACCGCAGTGGATGGCGGTGCGGATGTCCCCGCCGTCGGCGATGATGCCCTCGGAGACGAGGAAGCCGGTGGCGAGTTCGACGTCGTGGCCGGGAGTGCGCATGGTGACCGCCAGGGGCGACGAGGCGACCCTGATCTCCAGCGGTTCCTCCACCGCGAGGGTGTCGATCCTGCGGCGGGGCTCCTCGCCCAGGACGATTTTCAATAGCGGACGGCGTCTCGTGATCTGACCCACGGTGCCAAGGCTACACTCCCTGGCCACTCCCTCGCCGGGGCGGCGGAGCACCTTCCGGCGCGCGCTAGCATGGTCGCATGCCACGCCCCCACCCCTCCGGATCCCGGCCTGCCCGGCGCCTTCGCACCCACGCTTCGCGGACCTGCTCCGCACCCTCGGCGGCCCGCCTGTGATCACCGTGGAACAGCAGCGCAGCAGGGTTTTCGCCAGTGCGCAGGCGCTGCCTCCGGTGCGTGTGTCACTGGCCGCGGCACGGGGCATGGTGCTCGCCGAGGACGTGCTCAATCGCTGGCCGATCCCCCTGTTCGACAACTCCGCGATGGACGGTTATGCCGTACGGCTGTTCGATGCCGCCGAAGGATCGCGGCTCCGCGTGGTCGGGGACCTGCCGGCCGGGACCGAGCTGGATCCGCCCCTCGGCCCAGGGGAAGCCGCGCGCATCATGACCGGCGCTCCCGTGCCGAGTGCCGCGGATGCCGTCGTGCCCCTGGAACGCACCGATCTCGGCACCGAGGCGGGACCCACGCCGCCCGCGTGGATCACGGTGCTCCAGCAGCCGGCCCCCGGCGCCCACATCCGGAGGGCCGGAGAAGAGTCCGAGGCCGGCAGCGTCGCGGTGCAGGCCGGCACGGTCCTGGGGCCGTGGCAGCTCGCGGCCCTCGCCTCGGCAGGTGCCGCGACCGTGCTCGCGCATCCGCGGCCGCGGGTCTCGATCATCGCCACGGGCTCGGAACTCATCGCCCCCGGCGGCACTCCGCGCCGGGGTCAGATCCCCGAATCCAACTCCGTCCACCTCTCTGCGGCTGTGCAGGACGCCGGCGCGGACCTCGCCTCCGTCCTCACCGTGCACGACGACGAGGACGCCCTCCGCGAAGCGCTCGACTCCGTGGACAGTGACGTGATCATCCTGTCCGGCGGGGCGAGCGTCGGCGCGTTCGACGTCGTCAAGGCCCTCCTGAACGGGCACGGCTCCATCACCTTCGGCCCGGTGGCGATGCAGCCCGGCAAGCCGCAGGGCTTCGGAACGCTCGACGACGGCACCCTCGTCTTCTGCCTGCCCGGCACCCCGGTGGGCGTCGCCGTCTCCTTCGAACTGTTCGTGCGGCCCGCCCTTCGCGCGCTGGCCGGGCACCAGGAACTCGACAGGCCACGCCTGGTCCGGGCGGCCGCCACGAGCTGGCACAGTTCCCGGCACAGGACTCAGATCCTCCCCGCCGTCCTCGACGGCGAACGGGTCCGGCCCTCGCTGCGGCACGGCGGACCCGACGACCCGAAGATCTCCCCCGCTTCCGTGAACGCGTTCGTGATCATCCCCGAGGGCGTCGAAGAGGTCCACGAGGGAGACCCGGTGTCGGTCATGCCCTTCGGGCCGGAGTGGGCATGACGGCGCGAGCGGCGATCGTCCTGGCCGGCGGACGGGCCTCGCGGCTGGGCGGCGCCGACAAGGCCTCCGTCGAGGTGGCGGGGCGACGCCTCGTCGATCACGTCTACGCCGCGGTCGCCGACTGTGCTCCGGTCATCGCCGTGGGTCCGGACTCGATCGCGCGCCCAGGCGTGACCGTGGTGCGCGAGGAGCCACCCTTCGGCGGGCCCGTGGCAGCACTCGCCGCAGCCCTGAAGGCCGTATCCGGTCTCCCGGAGGACGCGCCCGCGCGCGCAGCGGGCGCCGAAGCCTGGGTCCTGGCCTGCGATCTGCCGCGGGCGGACTGGATCGTGGCGGCCCTGAACGACATCCCCATCCCGGAGGGCGCGGACGCGATCGTCCTCGCCGACGCGGACGGCCGGTCTCAGTGGCTTGCCGGACGGTACCGCCTCGAGGCTCTTCTCCAGGCGGTCGCCGCGCTCGGGCACGTGGATGGCGCAGCCCTGCGACAGCTTCTGGCGCCCCTGACCCTTCACACCGTTCCGGACACCGCGGACGCGTCCCTGGATCTGGACACCTGGTCCGCGGTGGAGCAGTATCGCGAACAGCAGAGAACCACCCTTCGAGAGGAATCCTGACATGAGCTCCACCCCCGCCGAACTGGACGCCTGGGTCACCGATCTGAGCACAGCCCTGAATCTCGGGGACCTCGACGTCCCCACCGGGCTCCTGCTCGATCTGACCCGCGACGCCGCCCACGGCGTGACCCGCCCCGCCGGCCCCCTCACCACGTACCTGGTGGGGATCGCCGTCGCACGGGGAGCATCGGCTGAGGAGGCCGCCGCGACCGTGCGGGAGCTCATCCAGCGGCATCAGGGCTGACGCCTGCACTTCCCGATCGGCCCCGCGGAGGTCTGGTCCCGTCGCCCCGGCGGCGGGACAATGGATCATGAATGCCAAGGACAAGGAATTCGTGGGTTCGATCCCCACCGTCTACGACGAGGTCCTGGTGCCGCTGATGTTCCAGGACTATGCCCGCGATCTCGCCACGGCCGTGGTCACCGCGGCACCCGCCCGAGTGCTGGAGACCGCGGCGGGGACCGGCGTCGTCACGCGTGAGCTGGCGTCCGCTCTCCCCCAGGCGCAGCTGACCGCCACCGACCTCAACCCGGCGATGCTCGCCCGTGCCGAGTCCGTCCAGCCGGCCTCCGCGACGCTCGAATGGCGTCAGGCCGATGCCCTCAACCTCCCCTTCGAAGACGGCTCCTTCGACGCGCTGGCCTGCGCCTTCGGCGTGATGTTCTTCCCCGACCGACACCGGGCATTCCGGGAGGCGGTGAGGGTCCTCAAGCCCAGCGGGCTGTTCGCGTTCACGGTCTGGGACAGCCTGGAGCACAATCCGGTGCCGCGGTCGATCGTCGAGTCACTGCACGAGCTGGGGCAGGATGAGGCGGCGTCGTTCCTGGAACGCGTGCCTTTCTCCCTCGCGGACCCACCCCTGCTGACCGGCGAGCTGGAAACCGCAGGCTTCTCGACAGTCCAGGTACGGGCCATCGAACACCTGAGCGGGCCGACGACGGCGGCGGGCATCGCGCGATCCCATCTGTTCGGGACGCCGACGAACAATTACCTCGTGCTCGACGAGCCCGACGGCGCCGAGCTGCTCCTCGCGTCCGTCACCACGCTCCTGACCGAACGCTTCGGCGACGGCGAGTTCCGGCTGCCGGTGAGCGCGCTCCTGGTGACTGCGGTCAGCCCGTCCCCGGAGCACGAGTCCTGACGCCCCGGCCTCGGGTCGAGTGCGCGGCCCAGTCCGCGACGGCGGCGGGCAGCTTCCGCGCGTCCTGAACGAACCCGTCGGGCCGCACCAGAACGGCCTGTCCTCCGACGAGCCGCGGGTTCCGCACGGTCTCGAAATGATGGACGGGCAGGCCACTCTCCTCACCCATGCGGTCGAGAGACTGCTCGTCCGCGGCGCCGTAGATGTGGACCTGCCAGTCCAGGCTCCGGAGCACGGCGAAATTGTCCTCGTTCCAGGCCAGTCGCCGTCCGACGAGCCGGCCCCGGCGGCTCCCGGCACGGCGCCGGGCGTCGTCGCTCATCCAGTAATGGATCCGGATCTGCGAGACGTACTCATACAGCTTCGCGCCACGCGCCAAGCGCGGCAGAACCCGGCCGAGCAGCGGCGCCAGGCGGGGCACGACTCCTGCGCGGATCACGCGGGCGAGCGGCGAATCCGCCGTGATGGTGCTGAACAGCCGGTCCGTGGTCCTCACGAGGCGCAGCGCGACGGGCCGCCGTTCAGCCTCGTACCGGTCCAGCCGCTCGTCCCCGGCGCCTCCCAGGAGCACGTCCGCGAGCGCGCACGCCAGACCGTGTGCGTCCTGCAGCCCCGTGTTCATCCCCTGGGCGCCGACCGGTGAGTGCACGTGGGCGGCGTCCCCTGCGAGGAAAACCCGCCCTGAACGGAACCGGGCCGCCACGCGGTGGTGCACCCGGTAGGTGGAGAACCAGCTGGAATCCCGGTACCCGACACCGAACTCGCGCGTCACCGTCCGCCGGGTCTCGTCCTCGGTGACCTGTTCCCCATCGGGCGTGCGGACGACGCCGATCAGCCGGTGGTGCCCCACCGCCCCCTGGGGGAAGGTCAACAGGAAGTCTCCGACGCTGAAGCGGAGATTCACCGCGTCCTCCACGAGGCCCGTCACGCCGCGGGCGTCGGCCACGTAGAACGTGTCCGGGTTCGTCACCCCGTCGAAAGGTGTTCCGCTGAGCTCCCTCACGGTCGAGGAGGCGCCGTCCGCGCCCACCAGATAGCGGGCCTCGACCCGGAGGACGTCTCCGTCGTCGGTGCCGAACCGTGCGGTGACGCCGTCCTCGCCCTGCTCCAGGCTGAGCAGCCCGTGACCCCAGAGAACGGATTCCCCGCGCTCCTCCAGAGCGGCCACCAGGAGCCGTTCGTTGCGGCTCTGTTCCAGGATGTGAATGCCCGGAAACGGTGTGACGCCCTTGCCCAGCTCGCCGAAGCTGACCGTCGCGAAGGGGCTGTCGCGGTAACCGGGGGCGATCGCCGGGGCCACCGCCGCCTGTTCCAGCACGCGCTGCACGAGCCCGAGCTGGTCGTAGATCTCAAGGCTGCGAGCCTGCAACGCGAGGGCGCGGGATTCGCGGGTCGGGCCGTGTTTGCCATCGGCGATGAGGAACCGCACCCCGAGTCGCTGAAGGCAGGCCGCCAGCATGAGACCGGTGGGGCCGGCGCCGATGATCAGGACATCGGTGGTCAGGACGTCGGTGGTCAGAGTTTCGGCGGGCAGCGCGTCGGCCGGCCTTTGCTCCGGCCGCGGCGTCATCTCTGCTGTCATCGCCCCTCCTGCCGACTGCCTGCTACTCGCCCGAACGGACGTCCGTGATCCCGGTGGGGCGGAACATGATGTGGCGGAAGGTCGCCGTCGTGCCGTCGCCTCGCGGTGACTGGACGGCGATGCCCGCCTTGAGCCCGCCTTCGGACCCGGTGAGGGGGAATCCGAAGTACCGGGCCAGTTCCCAGCGGCCCTCCGAGTGGTAGTGCAGGCTGATCATGGTGCCTGCCCGCGACATCCGCAGCCGCACGGGTCCGGCGGGGAGGTGGATGCCGGTGGCGTCGTCGGAACGGTCGCGGGTGACGACCGACATGATCCGGGGCCGGCCGACCTCGTCGAGTTCGGCGCAGAGCTTGAACCATTGCAGGCCGTCGAGATGGCCGACGAGGACCGCGGAATCGAAACAGTCCTGGAAGTCCACCTCGACCTCGGCTTCCAGGGTGAAATCGCCTTCCACGGGGAAGGCGAAGACCGTGGCGCTGTGCACCACGGAGTCGGTGCCGGGCCGGTTGAAGAGATCGTTTCTGGCGCCCGCGCGGAGCGTGACCGTCCCGCCGTCGACGGTTGCTTCACCTTCCCCGGGACGCAGGGAACGGAACTCATCGGGCACACCCGGGAGGCGGAAAGACGTCATGCACAGCATTCTGCCCGCCTCGGACTCGGACTGCACCCCTCGTCCGGCGACGTCAGGGTTTGCGCGCCTCGATCAGGCGCCGTGTCGAGTGCGCGATGAACGGCCCCTCCGCCTGGATCAGCTCGTGCAGGTCCCGTAGACGCTCACGGTGCTTCTCCACGGTGAAGCCGGGCACCCACCAGATGACCTTGCGGAGCAGGTAGACGACGGCGGCCACATCGTGGATCTCGATGCGCAGCCGGGCGGTGCTCAGCCCCGTCACCTCGAGTCCGGCGGCCCGCGCGGCGGCCGCCTCGTCGTCGTGATGGCGTCCGCGACGTGCCTCCGGCTGCGGCCCGAGGAAGAACTCGATCAGCTCGAAGACGCTGGCGGGTCCGACGTGCTGGGCGAAGTAGACGCCACCGGGCCGCAGCACCCGGGCGATCTCATCCCAGTGGATGGTGGCGGGGTGACGGCTCGTGACGAGGTCGAAGGCGCCGTCGGCGAAGGGCAGGGGTGGTTCGTCCGGGTCCGCCACCACCGCGACACCTCGCGGATGCAGCAGAGCCGTCGCCTTCGCGACGTTCGGCGGCCAGGACTCCGTCGCCACGGCGACGGGCGGGAAAGTGCGCGCCTCCGCGAGCACCTCTCCCCCGCCGGTCTGGATGTCGAGGGACGCCGTGGCCGACACCAGCCGCTCGGCCAGGCGGGCGGCGTAGCCCCAGACAGGCCGTTCCTCCGTCGCCCGGCCCTCCAGCCAGCGGAAATCCCAGCCCGTGATATCCGCGTTCTCCCCCAGGGCGATCAGCTCATCGAAAGTCTCAGCCATGCCACCATCCTGCCAGCCCGTGCCGGACCGTGTGGCACGGGGCGGACGGTCATGCTCCACCCCGGATCTCCACCCGCCGTTCCACCCCGGGGTGGTCCCGGGCGGGACGCGGAAACGGGAGGCTGGAATCACCGGCAAAACCTGCCGGCACGGATCCTGAAAGGCACGGCCATGTCCCTGCAGATGCTCGGCAACGCACTTCTCGCTCTCGCGCTGATCGGCTGGATCGCCTACCGCCAGATGACGTGGCGGCCGGTCGACATCAGCCGCCTGTGGCGCACTCCGCTGGTGATGGGGGTCGTCGGGGTGGCCTTCCTGCTCAACACCGCCCCGCCGTCCTCGCTGAGTCCCCTGGATCTGGCGGTATTGGTCGTCGAGCTGGTCATCTCCCTCGGGATCGGCGCCGCCATGGGGCGCATCGCATCCTTCCGGCGTCTGGCGACTCCCGTCCGCAGCGGACGCAAAGGTGACTCACTGGCCACCTATGAATCGCGCACCGGTGGCTTGGGGCTGGCTCTGTGGTTCCTGGTGATCGTGGTGCGAGTCGGCGTGGACGTGCTGGCCGGGATGGCGGGCTCTCATCTGGCCGCCTCGACCGGGGTGATCCTGCTGATGCTGGCCGCCAACCGCGCCGCCCGCACCTTCGTCTTCGCGGGACGCGTGGCACGGCAGTCCGCGGAGGCGTCGGCTCTGCCGAACCGCACACCTGCCGCATGATGGTCCTATGAACACCGACGAACCGAGAGGCTGGTCCGCCCCGCTGCTGAATGTGATCGGCAGCGCCGTGGTGGGCTACGCCGTCTTCCGGATGGACGACGGCGGCCGGCCCCTCTGGGCGACGATCCTCGCGGGGCTGTCCCTGACCGCGTGGGCCGTCCGCGGCGTGTCCGGTCTCGTCCGGCGGGACCGGCGTGCGGATGTCCCGCTGGGACTCGTGGCAGCGCTCACCGGAGCCGCGTCGGCCGGCCCCACCGACGGCCTGACGGTCGTCCCGGCCGCGGTCGGCATCCTCATCGTGATCTCGGCTCCAGCCGTCCCGCTGGTCCGGGGCGTCGCGGCCGCTCTCGTGAGCTGCGCGCTCGTGGCGGTGAGCGGGGTGCCTGCGCACGCTTCGGTTCCCGCCGTCGTCACCATGATGGGCGGTCTGATCCTCGCAGCGGTCGGCGGGTTCAGCCGTCGGCAGTTCCGCGAGGCGGAGGCTCAGGCCACTCTTCTGCGGGAGCGTGAACTGGCGATGCGGCAGGAGGCGGAACGCGTCGCGATCGCCCGCGACCTGCATGACGTGCTGGCACACAGCCTCGGAGGGCTGGTTCTGCAGCTCGACGCCGCCGAGGCCCTGCTCGAAGCCGGCGACCAGGCCGCGGCGGCCGAGCGGGTCGCGGCCGCAAGGCGGCTGGCGTCCGACGGGCTGAGCGAAGCCCGCCGCGCCGTCGCAACGCTGCGGGACCCGCAAGGAGCCGCGGTCACCCGGCCCGCCGGGTCGGACGCGGTGACTCCCGGCGTCGAGCAGCTCCTGCAGGCGCACCGTTCCCTCGGCGGAGTCGCGGACTTCGCCGAGACCGGGACGGCGCATCCGCTGAGCGATCGCGCGGCCGACGCCCTCCTGCGCGCGGTGCAGGAGGCTCTCAGCAATGCGCGCAGACACGCCCCCGGAGAGCCCGTGCGGGCCGGGCTCACCTGGAAGGAAGACACCGTGACCCTGACCGTCTCCAACCCCCTCCCTGACACGGAACGGCTCGCGGGGGAATCCCCGGGCCGCGGCTATGGGCTGACCGGCATGCGGGAACGGTTCGAAGCGCTGGGGCCCGGATCGTCCGTGTGGACCGGGGTGCGGGGCGACCGCTTCGTCGTGATCGCGGAGGCTGCGCTGTGACGAAGGATGCCGCACCGGCGGAACCCGTGATCCGCATCGTGGTGGCGGATGACCAGGCCATCGTCCGCGATGGGCTGGTGACGGTGCTGCGTCTCGTGCCCGGGCTGGAGGTGGTGGCGGAGGCGGCGGACGGAGAGGAGGCTGTCGCCCGGACCGCGGAGCTGCATCCGGATGTGGTCCTGATGGATCTGCGGATGCCGGGTCTCGACGGCGTCGGCGCGACGGCGAAGATCACCGCGAGCTTCCCTGGCACGGCGGTCCTGGTCCTCACCACCTTCGCCGATGACGAGTCGATCCTCCGCGCCCTGACCGCCGGCGCACGAGGCTATCTGACCAAGGACGCCGGGCGAGCCGAACTGGCCGCGGCCGTGCGCGCCGTCGCCCGCGGTCAGTCGACCTTCGCTCCGGAGGTGAGCGCCGTCCTGGTCACCGCTCTCACCCAGGGCGCCGCCGCACCCGCTGACCCTCCCCGCACAGCCGACGACGCCGACGCCCTCCAAACGCGGTTCCCGCACCTCACGCGCCGGGAGGCCGAAGTTCTGGCGCTCGTCGCGGAAGGACTCAGCAATGGTGAGATCGCCGCGACGCTCTTCCTGGGGATCTCGACGGTCAAGACCCATATCAATTCGCTCTTCGCCAAGCTCGCCGTGCGGGACCGCGCCCAGGCGATCACCCTGGTGAGGTCGTGATCGGCCGGGGTCCCCGGGCGCGTCGCGGGCCCGCCCGGGCCTAGCATGGAGCTGTGCTGAGCCCCGAATATCCCGTCCACACCGACCGGCTCCTGCTGCGGCCCATGACCGTCCAGGACATCGACCCCATGCTGCGGTACAAGTCCCGGCCCGAGGTGGTCCGCTTCGTCCCCTACGGCCCCCTGACCCGGGAGGACATCGCCGAGCGGATCTCCGGACGCTGGGGCCGGACCGAGCTGACCGAACCGGGCCAGTCCCTCACGCTCGCCCTCGAGCAACGCGAGACCGGACGGCTGGTGGGCGACGCCGTCCTCTTCTGGCACAGCGCGGAACACCGCTCCGGCGAGGTCGGCTACATCCTCTCCCCCGAAGCCACGGGGCTCGGCTACGCCACCGAGGCCGCGACCGCGATCCTGCGTCTGGGATTCGACGGCCTGGGTCTGCACCGCATGGTCGCCCGGCTCGACGAGCGCAACACCGCCTCCGCGCGGGTGGCCGAGCGGCTCGGGATGCGGCACGAGGCCCGGCTCGTCCAGAACGAATGGTTCAAGGGCGAATGGTCCACGGAGCTCGTGTTCGCGATGCTCGAGGACGAGTGGCGGGCCTCGCCGCTGCGCTGAAGGTCATCGCTGAGGCGCTGTCCGGTGTCCCGGCCGGAACCTGTTCCTCACCGGACCTCCGTCGCCTAGGCTGAAAACGCCCCACCCGAGAGAGAGGACGAAGCATGGCAGAGAAGGACAGCGGCCCCGCCTTCAGCGACGAGGAACGCGCCGCGATGAAGGAACGCTCGCGGGAGGTCAAAGCCTCGCGCGGCAAGAACAAGGCCACGCCGGAGGAACTGGCGGCCGAAGTCGAGGAGAAGATCGCCTCCATGGACGAACCGGACCGGGTTCTGGCGGAGAAGGTCCACCAGATCGTCCTGGAGCACGCGCCTCAGCTCAGCCCCAAGCTCTGGTACGGCATGCAGAGCTACGCGAATAAGGCCGGGAAGTCGGTCCTGTTCTTCCAGGACGCGAAGAAATTCAAGGCCCGCTACGCCACGCTGGGCTTCCAGGAGAGCGCGACCCTGGACGACGGTGACCTGTGGCCCACGTCGTACGCCCTCACGAAACTCACGCCGGCGGTCGAGGCGAAGATCGTGGAGCTGGTCAAACGCGCGACGGCGGAGGGCTAGGTCCGGCGAGCATCCCCCGGGGGCGACGCGACGCCTTGGAACACTGCACCGCTGTAGACGGGTCGTAGGCCACAAGGAGTGGAGGGGTTTTTGATCCAGCCGCGTGCTGTCCGGGTGTTTGGAGAATCGGTGCGGTCGGCGACGGTTGGCCGTGACCCCGTCCCCGGTAACTGAGTCGAGTGGTCCGGAATCATGGGCACGTCGTTTACGTTGCCGCCGGTATGCAGACGTCACGCCCCGACACCATCCTGCCCGCCGATGTCCCGTTCGGAGAATCGCGACGCGTCGTGTTCCGCCGCTTCGGAGGGCCCGAGGTTCTCGAACTCGAGACGCGCCCGATCCCTGTGCCGGATGACGGCCAGGTGCGCGTGCGGGTCCTCGCGGCCGGAGTGAATCCGGTTGACTGGAAGCTGTTCAGCGGGAAGCCGATGCGTGACCCCTACGAGCGCCATCTCCCCTCGGGAAATGGCTACGACTTTTCCGGCATCATCGATTCCGTAGGAGTCGGGGTCACCGGCTGGGCTCCCGGCGATGCCGTATTCGGAGGTCTCCGATACGAGGCCCAGGCCGATCACCTGATCGTCGATCCCGCCCAACTCGCGCGAGTGCCCGCCGGGCTGGACCTCATCGAGGCCGGGGCCCTCAATGTGGTCGGCCGCACGGCACACGCCGCAGTCGTTTCCCAACAGATCCAGTACGGCGAGACAGTGCTGGTCAGTGGCGCCGCAGGAGGTGTTGGCTTTCTCACGGCACAGCTCTGCGTCGCAGCCGGCGCCCGGGTGATCGGAACGGCGAGCCGGACCTGGCACGATCAGCTGGCCGCAGCGGGAATTCATCCAGTGGAGTACGGCCCCGATCTGATCACCCGGCTGCGCACGCTCGCACCCCAGGGTATCGATGCCGCACTCGATACCGTCGGACATGGCACGGTCGAGACTGCGCTCGCACTCGGCGTCGACGACCGCCGCATCAACACGATCGCGGACTACGACGCCCGCGAGAAGTATGGAGTCGCCGGCGTCGGTGGGGCCGCCGCCGGTGTGGCCGAACTTGAGGAGATCGGGCAACGCATCGCGGCTGGAGAGCTCACCCTGCCGATCTCAGCAACCTTCGGCCTCGAGGACGTCCGATGTGCCTACCGGGCATCGATCCAGGGCCACGTCCACGGGAAGATCGTCATCACCACGGGGCCTTCCTGGCCGACAGCCCCTTAAAACACCGCAGGGCCGGTGAAAACCGGCCCTGCGATGGAAACTGAGAGTCTCAGAGAGGCTGAATGTCTGCAGCCTGCGGGCCCTTGGGGCCCTGCTGAACCTCGAAGGAGACCTTCTGGTTCTCTTCGAGGGAGCGGTAGCCCGAGGAGTTGATCGCGGAGAAGTGCGCGAACACGTCCTGGCTGCCGTCATCGGGGGAAATGAAGCCGAAGCCCTTTTCCGCGTTAAACCACTTCACTGTACCTGTAGCCATAATTCAGTCCTCACTGAAGGGGAGGTTGATCCCGACGTTCGGGCCTCCGGTGTGGGGTGTTCTCCACCGATGCTTCAGAAAGGAACGGTCCGAAGACCGCAATTACTGAAATACGAAATGCCAAACACAACAACACGTTCAGTCTACAGGAGTCCGACTCAATTGCACCACTCTGAGACTGATCCAGAGCATGAGCCCGTCGTCAGCGTGACGGAGATCCACACCGAACAACTCCTGGATCCGCTTCAACCGGTACCGGAGCGTGTTCTGGTGGAGGGAGAGCTCGGCCGCCGTGAGCGCTGAATCACGGCCCGCTTCGAGGTACGTGAGAAGCGTCCGGGCATACTCGCTCCCGTGCCCGTCGTCATGACGGACCATCTCCAGAGCCACAGGGGAGAAAAGTTGCTCCTTCGTCTGGAGGAACGCTCCGAGCTCCAGAAGGGCCAGCCTGCTGTGCAGATCGGACGCGGCCACGAAGCCCTCTCCGTCCGGGTCGAGGAGCAGCAGCGCCTGCTCGGCGGCATGCCGTGAGGTGGCGATGGCGGTCACCGATTCCACGGACGTGCCCAGGGCGGCCCGGAGCGTCACACCGAGAGCTCCGGAGGTCCGGTCCATGACACGAAGGGACAGAGTGCGGAGCGCCGCCTGTTCCTTCGCGCCGACCTCGCCGAGCACGGCGTAGACCACCCCGTCCTCCTCCACGCACCACGTCCCCCGGCGCTGCGATTCCGCCAGCGTGCTCACCAGGTCGGTCAGGCGGGTCAGGGTGACCGCATCCGCGCCCGGGGTGGGGTCGGCCTCGAACGCGAGCACGGCGAAGGGTGGCCGCAGCCCGAGATTGAGGTGGCGCGCGACCAGTGGGGCGTCGTCGTCGCCGTGGATCAGCCGGCGCAAGCCTTCTGAACGGCGCAGGCGGGCCAGGTCGCGGCCGCTGCGGGCCCGGAGCAAGTGGAGCGCCGCAATGTCGGCGGCGCGTTCGAGGGCGGCTGCGGCGTCGTCCGGGAGGTCATCGCCGGGGTCCACCACCCACACTGAGCCGAGCGGCTCGTTCCCGGCGCGGACCGCGACCGCCAGTCGGCCCATCGCATCGCCCGAACCCGGAATCCGCACGGCCCCGCGTGCGCGGAAGACCGAGGCGTACTGCGCGGCGTTCTCCGGGAGATGCGGGACCTGACGCCCCAGGATGCCTTGCTGGCGGTCCGGGTCGATCGGCTGATCAGGCAGCGTGGAATAGGCGAGAACCTCCTCCTGAAGATTCTCGATCGTCGTGGCGCCGCCCACCATGGCGGCGATGGCGTTGGCGAGGGCGAACAGGTCTCCCGCGCCCAGAGCGGCAGGGGCGCCGCCGGCCTCGGCGACCGCGCCCAGGGCCGATTCCAGCAGCGTGTCGAGCTGCCGCCACGACAGTTCCCCCTCCACCACGAGCACGGCGACGCCGGCCGATTCCGCCTCAGCGCTCAGACGCCGGGTCACGTCGGGCTCCGCCGCCGGTCTCGCCATCCTTTTGAGCACGACGGCGGCATAGCCGGCTTCCGCCGCGCCCCGCAGGGTGGACGCGGCCTCGACCTCCGTGACTCCGACGCCGAGGAGCAGACCGCCGGGCGAGGCCCGGAGCGATTCCAGAGGGTCCAGGATCACCGGGCTCGACAAGGTGAGCACCCTGTCCGGACCCACATGGTCCACGGCGAGGCCGGACGAGTCCAGCACCGCGGCGAGGTCGCGCACGGAGCGCGCGGCAGGGCTGTGATCGATCGATTCCATGGGCTCTCCCGGGTCTGGCTGCCGTCAGGTGTCCGGACGCACCGGCGCGACGGTCCGCATTTGGTGGTGCAGCACGATGAATTGACACGATCTTAGTGCTCTTCACCGAAGCCTGGACGCACACCCGTCCGCCAGAGTGGAAGCATGTCTTCCTTCTCCTCCCCCCATCCGTTGACGGCTCAGGCGCAGCGCGCCGCGCACAGCGCCGCCGACGCCGCCGGTGTGACTGTCCGTGATGAGCACGACCTCGAACGTCATCGCGAGATCGAAGCGCTCCTGGTGTCCATCTGGGGCATGTCCCCGCAAGGCGCTCCCATCCCGTTCGACGTGCTGCGGGGCATCTCGCACGCGGGCTGCAACATCTCCACTGCTTATCTGCCCGATGGACGCGTCTGCGGCGCAGCGGTCGCGCTCGTCACCCCGGAACACGGCGGCTACTCGCTCATCGCCGGGGTGGCTCAGGACATCGGCGACAAGGGGGTGGGCTTCGCCCTCAAGCAGCACCAGAGGGCCTGGTGCCTGGAGCGCGGCATCGAGACCATGAGCTGGACTTTCGATCCGCTCGTGAGCCGGAACGCCCGATTCAATCTGGCCAAGCTGGGCGCGCACGTCACCGAGTACACCCGGAATTTCTACGGGATCATGGACGACGAGATCAACGCCCAGGACGAGAGCGACCGCCTGGTGGCCGTGTGGCCGCTCGCGAGCGACGACGCCGTGGCCTGCAGCGAAGGCCACCCCCGCGACGTCGAGCTCCCCTCCAGCCTCGACGCCACCGTCCTCGGCACCGGCCCGGACGGCGAGGCGCACCTGCTCCAGGCGGAGGACACGCTGTGGGCTCGGGCACCCCGGGACATCGTCGCCTTGCGTGGGCAGGCCCCTGACCTGGCAGCGGCCTGGCGCCGGGAGCTGAGGGACGTCTTCGAACCCGCGTTTGCTGCGGGACGGATCGCCGACGGTGTGACGCGCGACGGCTGGTACCGCCTCTCCCCCGCCCCGGCGGCCGTGTCCACCACACTCGACGATCTGGAGAACGCACGATGAAGATCACCAAGGCCTCCGTCTCCCTGCTGGAGGTTCCGCTGAAGGAACCGTTCGTGGTGTCCTACGACACGTACGCCACCATGCCCAGCATCGTGCTGACCCTGGAGACCGACGACGGCCTGGTCGGTTTCGGCGAGAGCGTGCCGGACGCGCACGTCACGGGCGAGACTCCCGGAGGCGCGGTGGAGGCCTTGCGCACCCTGCTGCTGCCGGCCGTCCTCGGTCTGGACCCGCGGGACATCACCGCGATCCACCAGCGGATGGACGCGGCGCTGAAGGGCAACGGATCGGCCAAGGCGGCCGTCGACATCGCCTGCTGGGACCTCGCGGGCAAGGCCTCGGACCGCCCGGTCTACGCACTGCTTGGGGGACGGAAGCCGGAGAACCCCACGATCGCTCGCGTCATGAGCATCCTCTCCCCCGACACCCTGGCCGCTCAGGCCGTGGAGGCACGGGACGAGGGATTCCGTCACCTCAAGATGAAGCTCGGCGGCCGGGACGGGCTCGACGTCGAGCGGGTCCGGGCGGTGCGCGCCGCGATCGGGCACGACCTCGCCATCCGGGTGGACGCCAACCAGGGCTGGGGCGACCCCGCCACCGCGATCGAGATGATCCGGGAACTCGAGCCGTTCGGGATCGACTGGGTGGAGCAGCCCATCCGGGCGGATGACGTGGACGGGTTCGAACTGATCAGAGCCCAGGTCGGAGCCCGGCTGATGGCGGACGAGGCGGTGGTGTCCCAGGCCGACCTCGCCCGCTTCGTCAAGGCCCGTAGCGTGGACATGGTGAATCTCAAGCTCCAGAAGAGCGGCGGCATCACCCCGTGCCACCGTCTGGCCACCCAGGCCGAACTCGCCGGTTTCTCGGTCCAGGTGGGGTCGATGCTGGAGACGAGCATCGCCTCCGCGGCCGGATACCACCTGGCCCTGGCCCACCCGGCGATCGTGTCCACGGAGCTCTCGGGTCCGGTCAAGTTCACCCGCGAGCCGGGGAATCTCGAGTTCCGCATCCCTGAGGTCCTGGTGTCCGACCGGCCGGGTCTCGGCGTGGACGTCGATCCGGACGTGATGGAGGACCTGACAGTGGACCACTGGGAGGTCTCCGCCTGAGAGGTCGGGCCGGCGGCCGCGGGGTTCAACCCTCGGCCCCGGCCGAACACTCTGACCGGTCAGCGCTCTTCGCGGTAGGCGTGATGCAGGTCGTTCGTGAGACCGGACTGCTCGTGGGCCTTGACCTCGGCTTCACGCCTCCGGTCCCGCCAGAGCTGGATCTCGTTGACGACCACGACGAACAGCGGGAAGAGCACCGTGAGGAATCGGCCCCAGAAGGACATGTCGTCCCGAACCACCGCGAACACGACGGCGGCCGCCAGGATCACGAAGTACAGAATGCGGAAGGTCCTGGTCATGCCGCCCTCACCGCCTCGACGCGGACCCTTGACCGCGCTGTCCCGCTTCTCCGGTTCCTGCCTGCTCTGGGATGGCCCACGGTTCCCCTCTCCATCTGCCGCCCACTGTCTCGTGAACTGAGCCAGCTGCTCCTGCACATCTCTCTGCCTTCGACAGTATCCCGAGTCGCATCCGGGCACTGATTTCCGGAAACTTCTGTGGATATTCTTCCGGCCTGTCGATCCACGGCCTTCTCGATCGTCTTGTAGCTGAGCCCGCCAAGGGCCACCATCGAGTGAAGGAGGAAAAGTCATGCGATACACCCTGTTGCTGCATTACCCGGAGATGAGCCCCGAGGAGCTCGGCCCGGAAGTCCTGGCTCAAGGTCAGGAGGCGATGCGTTCCTACGCCGCGACCCTTCAGCAGGCCGGCGTGCTGCTCGGCGCGGAGGTGCTGCAGCCGTCCCACGCAAGCACCACGGTGACCGTCCGGGACGGGAAGTTGCGGGTTCAGGACGGACCTTTCGCCGACACGAAGGAACAGCTCGGCGGGTACTTCGTGCTGGACGTGCCGGACCTGGACGCCGCCCTCGAGTGGGCCGGCCGGGCCCCCGGGGCCCAGTGGGGCGCCGTCGAAATCCGACCGGGCGCCACCCATACCGTGGACGGCGTGTGGGTGCCGAACGGCTGACCCTGCGGTCGATGTCCGAACACGACGCCGACGCGCGGGCCGCCGCCGAACTGGCCGCCCGCGCGTCGTACGGCCGGCTGATCGCCACCCTGGCCGCCGCCACTGGAGACGTGCTCCTCGCGGAGGACGCCTTGGCCGACGCGTTCGAACAGGCCCTGCGGCGCTGGCCCGACGACGGAGTCCCGGCCAGCCCGGAAGGCTGGCTGCTCACCGTGGCGCGCAACCGGCAGCGGGACGAGTGGAAGTCCGCCCGCCACCGGCTGGCGGCCACCCTGGAAGGAATCGAGGTGCCGGTCATGGGCTCCCTAGAGGGAAAGACCTTTCCGGTCCGACGGTTGTCATTGTTGCTGACCTGCGCTCATCCGGCGATCGCGGAGGACATCCGCACTCCCTTGATGCTCCAGACTGTGCTCGGGTTCGATGCGGCGCAGATCGGGGCCGCCTTCGCGATCCCGACCGCCACCATGGCGCAACGGCTGGTGCGGGCGAAGCGCCGGATCAGGGACGCGGGGATCCCGTTCGAGCTGCCGGGCCCTGAGGCCCTCTCGTCCAGGCTGCCCCCGGTCCTGGAGGCGGTGTACGGCTGTCTGTCCATCGCTGCGCCGGCCGGCGCCGAGGGCTCGGCTCAGGGCGGCCCCGTCCCCCGTCCGATGATGGCCGAGGGGCTGTTTCTCGCCGAAGTCGTCGCCGACAGCCTCGGCAACGACGCCGAGGCCTGGTCCCTGGCCGCGCTGGCCGCGTTTCTTGTGTCGCGACCTGTCGGGGGCGCCTATGTGCCGCTCGAAGACCAGGACCCCGGTTCCTGGAACACCGCGCTCCTACACCGCGCCGAGACCCACCTGCGGAAGGCCTCGGACCTGACCTCCGAGTCCGGAATTCACGGCACCCCGGGGCGGTTTCAGCTGGAAGCCGCGATCCAGGCGGTGCATGCCGACCGCGCCCGGACAGGCCGGACGGAGTGGACCGCGTTGGCCACGTTGTACGCCGCGCTGAACCTCGTGGCGCCGACGCTGGGCTCCAGGGTGGCGGAGGCCGCGGTCATCAGGCGCACGGACGGGCCCCGGGCTGCACTGCGTCAGCTCGATGACCTGGCCGAGCAGCATCCGCAGGAATGCGAGCGGTTCCAGCCGTACGCCGTCGCACGCGCGGATGCTTTCAGAAGTGCAGGGAACTTCGAAGCCGCCGCTGAATGTTTTGAGCGGGCCCTTCAGCTGACGGTGGACGAACCGGTCCGGGTTCACCTCCGCGCTCAACTGGAATCAGTCCGCTGGAAGCAGTCAGGGAGTGCCTGAAGCCGTGCACGAGGAGGTCAGAGCGTGCACCACCGGTCGGCGGCCGGCTGGGAGCGCTGAGGTCTCTTGGAACGCCGGGGCCTCAGACCACCAGGTCGAGACGGTGATCCGTTCCACGGAAGTTGAAGCTGTCACCCTCGCGCAGACCCTGGATCGCGTCGAACACGGGCGAACCGGGGGCGATGCCCTCGTAGCTGACACCGTCGCAGTCGAAGGAGCTGGAGGCGACTCCCACCACATAGTGGTCGCCGCCGTACGCGACGATGGCACCCGGACGCACGGTGTCCGTGACGCTCACATCGAGGGCATCGATGGCCGCCAGGAGTGCTCTCTGATGAGCTTCCACGCCCTCGAACAGTTCAACGAACTCGCCTTCCTCGTCCGAATGGGAGAGGTCGTCCGGCTCGATGGGCGAACTGGTGTCGACCTCGGCCGCGGAGTGTTCCGCTGCCGCGTCGTCCGCGACTGCCGTGTTCTCCGAGAGTGCCTGCGCCTTGAGGGCTTCCTTGACGCGTTCCTTGGCGGCCGTATCCATGCGTGAACCTGCTTCCTGTGCGATGTCGTCACTTGTCAGCGACACTACTCTGCGCCGAAGTCACCGCCCTGACAAGAGGCGTCTCGACCGACGTGTTGTACGGCTGGACCGGACGAGACTGCCGAATTTGCCCGATAGGCTCTCAGCATGTTCCCCGGCGACTCAGCTCCCCTCTCGAACGACGCGCGCCGCCGCGGGGAGGTGCGTGAACCGTGAGGATCTGGTCCGTGCATCCAAGCCAACTGGACCGAGCCGGGCTCGTCGCCTGCTGGCGGGAGACGCTGCTCGCCCAGGCCGTGCTGTCCGGCCGGACCCGCGGCTATCAGAACCACCCGCAACTGGAACGGTTCCGCGCGACGGCGGAGCCGCTGGCCGCCGTCGGCGCCTATCTGAGCGCTGTCCAGGCCGAGGCGACCGCGCGCGGGTACCGCTTCGACGCTGACCGCATCCTGCGCCCCGGGCTGCCCGACGGCGACATCCCGGTCACGAGCGGCCAGCTGGCCTACGAGTGGGCCCACCTGGGCGCCAAGCTGGAGCGCCGCAGCCCCGCCGACGCCGAACGATGGGCGGCGAGCAGCCCTGTGCCGCATCCGCTGTTCACCGTGGTCGAAGGGCCGGTGGAATCGTGGGAGCGAGTCTCATAGGGCATGCATCCAGCGCCGTGGGCCGTGATAGCCTCGTCCGCATGGAGATCGAGGTCGACAGAAGCTAGCCGCCGGAGTTCCGGTGGCCAGCGCCCCAGTTGAGAGCATGCTCCCAGGAGTCTTCCTGGTCTGAGCGGTTCTTGTCGTGGCCTGCGCCCTATCCCCTGCCACCTCGGCATCACTCTGATGCCGCGTGTCCAGCTGACGGAGCTTCACGTTTCCGGCCGGTGCCCTCTCATCAAAGCGCCCGGCCCGTCCCCTTTCCCAGAGGCACCCCCGACCCGCCCCGAGCGTGCGTTGTGTCGAGCTGGTGCCCGGACGAGAAGAGTCTTCATGAAATCAGCGATCACCCTCCACGACCTGTCCTTCGCCTGGCCGGACGGCACCATCGTGCTCGACAGCGTCAACGGTTCATTCCCCACCGTCCGGACCGGCTTGGTGGGACGCAACGGAGCCGGCAAATCCACCCTACTGAAGTTGATGGCGGGGATCCTGACCCCCGCCAGCGGGCGGATCGACTGCGGATCCGAGGTGGGCTATCTGCCACAGAATCTCACCTTGCGCCGCACCACGACCGTGGCTCAGCTGCTCGGCATCGAGCACGTCCTGGATGCCCTGCGGGCCATTGAAGGCGGAGACGTCGCTCAAGAGCACTTCGATACCGTGGGCGACGATTGGGACATCGAATCGCGCGCCACCGAGGCTCTTGACGGCATCGGGTTTCCCGCAGGGGTGCTGCACCGGCAGGTCACGCAGCTGTCTGGAGGAGAGGCGATGCTCATCGCCGTCACCGGGCTGCGGTTGCGCCGCTCCGGTGTCACGCTGCTGGATGAACCGACCAATAATCTGGATCGGCCCACCCGTGCCCGGCTCAGGGAAATGGTCCAGGAGTGGCCCGGCTCTCTGGTGGTCGTGAGCCACGACCTGGAGCTCCTGGAAGTCATGGACCAGACCACGGAACTGCACGCAGGCGTACTCGACACCTTCGGAGGACCCTACAGCGCGTGGCGCGAGCACCGGGAGCAGGCGCAGGCTGCCGCCGTGCAAGCAGCCCAGTCGGCGCAGCAGCTCTTGAAAACGGAGAAACGGCAGCGTCAGGAAGCGGAGTCGAAGCTCGCGCGGAGGGATCGCACCGCGAAAAAGACGCAGCGGGACGGCGGGATCCCGAAGATCCTGGCCGGTAACCGCGCCAGCAAGGCGCAGGTGTCGGCAGGGAATCTGCGGGGCACTCTGGATCAGAAGGTCATCGCGGCGCAGGCTGCCGTCGACGCCGCAGATGCGCGGGTCCGCGAGGAGCTGCACGTCAGCCTCGTCTTGCCGGATCCTGACGTTCCGCGAGGGCGCCGCATCGCTGAGCTGTCCGATGGTGAACACCACCATGTCATTCAAGGCCCCGAACGAATCGCGCTGGTCGGTCCGAATGGAGCGGGGAAATCCAGCCTGCTGCAGCGCCTTCTCGCCGGCGCAGCCGTGGAGCCCGGGCTGCCGGGCGGCAGGCTGCTGACCGATCGAGTCGGCTACCTGCCGCAACGCCTGGATGGACTCGACGACGCAGCAAGCCCTCTGGAAAACATCCAGCGCGTAGCCACGGCAACGCCGCCGGGGACGATCCGCAATCAGCTCGCACGGCTCCTGCTGCGAGGTTCGGCCGCGGACAGGCCAGTCAGCACGCTTTCGGGCGGCGAGCGCTTCCGGGCGAGCCTGGCCATGCTCCTCCTCGCCGATCCTCCCGCTCAGCTGCTCATCCTGGACGAGCCGAGTAACAATCTGGACGTCTCCACCGTCGGGCACCTCGCCGAGGCCTTGGAGGCCTATCGCGGCGCGATTCTCATCGTCAGCCACGACCACGCGTTCCTCGACCGGCTCGGGCTGGATGCCGTCCTCGCGGTGGAGCCTGGCGGAACCCTGACGCGACGCGGAGGTCTGGACGGTTGAATCTGCTCTCGAACACGGACGTCAGGCGAGAAGCTCCTCATACGACACCACCGGGATGATCCCCTCCGCGGAAGCGATCAGCTGTGCATCGGCCGTCACGAGGACGTCGGCCTGCAGGGACGCCACGGCGAGGTACTCCGCCGGTCCGACGTCGTCCCAGCCGAGCTGCCGGGCGATCCTCCACGCCGTGGCGCGGCTGACCCGGTCCCCCAGTAACCGGATCCTGAGGGTCGCCAGACCGGTGAGTTGCGCTCGGGCCGCCTTCTCGTCCAGGAGTCCCGCGTGGGCTTCGCGATAGAGCATCGAGAGCACCTCGCTGCGGAGCACGGCCGGTCCGACCAGGGCCCGCCGTGCTCCGAGAGTGGGGTCCTCGCCGACGATGCGGCGGGCGGTGATGGCGTCGAGAGCGAACCGGGTGTGCCGTGAGTCCATACGTCCAGTACACGGGATCCCGCGCGCCGAATCCAGACCTGAGTCGCCCAGGCCTGAGTACCATCGACCCATGACCCCGGCGATTCTGCTGAAAACGCTGATCCTCCTCGCGGCTGCCGTGTTCGTCGCGGCGATCGTGTGGCGGGCCCGGCGGCACCCCAACCGTGCCAAGGACTTCCCCGAGCGCGTCCGGATGCCGAAACTCGTCGCCGTCGTCGGCTGGCTCTTCGCGGCGGTGGGCCTGCTGATGGGGCTGGTGGCCTTCACGTCGGACGACGCCGAGAACCCCCTCGGGTTCCAGATCTCTTCGCTCGCGATCTTCATCGGCTGCGTGCTGTTCCTGGTGTTGTACCGCAATTGGTACGTCGCAGCCGGCACGGACGAGGTCGCCTTCCGGACCTTCCTCGGCACGGAGCACGTGGTGCCGTACGGCGATGTGGCCTCGTACCGCGTGGTGGAACGGAAAGGGCAGCCGATCCTGACCGTCACCTCAATCGACGGCGCCCGGCTCAGCCTCAACATTCGGACCTTCGACGTCGCACCGTTGCTCCTGGCGATCCGGTTCCGCGAGGCGAACGGCCGATGGCCCGGGCGCGGTGAGCTGGCGAGGTGGGTCAGGCCCGGCCCGCCGCCCTCCGCAGCCCCACCACGTTGAGGACCACGACGAAGAGCAGCGCCACGGCGATGCCGCAGCTCATCCCGAGCCAGCCGGCGGCGTCGAACGCGAGGCCCAGCAGCCAGCCGAGCACGGAAGAACCCATATAGAAGGCGATGTTGTACAGCGCGCTGGCCTGTCCCCGAAACGCTTCCCCCGCCCGGGCGCCGACCGTGGCGACGGCCGCGGCGTGGGACATGAAGTTCCCCGCGGTGAAGAGCAGCAGGCCCACGATGATCGCGGGCAGCCGGTCGGCCAGCAGGATCGCGAGGCCCGCGATCATCGCGAGCACCCCGTGCAGACTGGTCCACGCGAAGCCCCGGCGGCTGAGCCACCGGCCGGCCAGCCGCGAGGAGGCCGTCCCCGCGAAGTAGGCCAGGAACACCAAGGACGCGAGCGCGGCCGGCACGAAGAAGGGCGCCGCTTCGAGCCGGAACGTCAGGAAGTTGAAGACGGCCACGAAACTGCCGGTCACCAGGAACGCCTGCACATACAGCACGAAGAGCGGTGCGGAGGTGAGTGCCTGGCGGATACGGCCCGGCTCACGTGTGGATTCGGTGACGCGGCCCGGGCTCCGGCCGGCACGGACTGGCCGCGGCCCTCGTTCCCGGGGAGCGAGCCAAAGGAACAGCGCTGCGGCCACCATACTCACGAGTCCGACGCCGAGCAGCGCGCTACGCCACCCGAACCACGCCCCGAGCGGCCCGGCCACGAGCCGCCCTAGCGCTCCCCCGACCGTGGTCCCCGAGATGTACACGGTCGCGGCGACCGCCGCACGTGCACCGGCCAGTTGTTCGTACACATACGCGACGGCGAGCACTGGGACGCCGCCGACCACGAGCCCCGTGAGGAACCGCAGTCCGAGAAGGACTTCCAGGCCAGGGGCGAGGGCCGTCGCCAGCCCGAGCACCACGGTACCGGCCACTGCGATCCGCATGCACGGCAGCCTCCCGATCCGGTCGGCGACCGCGGCCCAGAGCAGCACGCCCACGGCGAGTCCCGTGGTCGCGGCCGAGACACTCAGCGCCGCCGTCGACGCGCTCAGCGACAGCTCCCGGGCGATCCCCGGCAGCACCCCTTGAATCGCATACAACTGAGCGAAACTCGCGACGCCGGCCGCCACGAGTGCCGCCATCATCCGGCGGTCTCTGCGCTGCTCCACGAGCGGAGCCCGGCGATCCTCGTCACGGTCGCCGACGGCGGGCGTATTGGTTGCGGGCACACCGGTGCCCGCGAGACCAGTGGAGGACGTCTCCACGACGGGTGTTGGAGAGGTTGGAAGACTCACTCTGTCGACGGTACCCACGCCATGGGGTTATGACTAATGTCCTCTGACCCTAGAATCATGCATTATGGATATGAATCCTCTGCTCGTGCGCCAATTGCTCCCTCATCTGCCGCTGCTGGTCGAGCTGTCCCGCACCGGCTCCGTGACGGCTGCGGCAGAAGAACTCGGAGTGCCTCAGCCCTCCGCGAGCCGGTCGCTGGCGCGCCTGGGCGATCTGCTCGGGGTGCCACTGCTGCACCGCGTGGGACGAGGGGTGCGATTGACGGAAGCCGGAGCGCTCCTGGCCGAAGCGGCGGCGAGCGCCCTCGCGCGAGTAGAGGATGGCGTCGCCGCAGCACGGGCGCAAGGCCTGCAGGAGGACGCCGTGATCTCCGTGGCGTACCAGAACGTCCTCGGAGAGACCTACGTCCCGCGGGCCGTCGCGCGGCTGACCACGCGCCATCCCAAGGTGCGCTTCGAGCTCAGCCACGGCTCGCGGGCCGCCTGCATCGGTCGGGTGCGCGGCGGGGAGGTGGACCTCGCCGTCGTCGCGGATCCGCCGCACGTCGATGACCTGCGCACCGTCGAGTTCTTCACCGAGCCTCTCGTGGCCGCCATGAGTCCTCAGCATCCGTTCGCCCACCGCGGCAGACCCGTGACGGTGGACGATCTGAAGACCCAGGACCTCATCATTCTGCGCCGCGGCTACGGCCTGTATGACTCAGTGCACCGGATCCTCGGTACTCGCGGTGAACTGCCGAACGTGACCTTCGAAGTGGATGACACACGCGACGCACGCGGACTCGCGGCGTCCGGACTCGGCGTCTCCGTCCTCCCGCCGGGTCTCGGTTCGGGCCTTGAGGTCGCGGAAGTCCCCATCGACCATCCCGCCGCGCACCGCGTGATCGGCGTCGTGACGCCGCCCAGGAGCACCGCCCTGGTGGAGGAGTTCGTCAGCGTCTTCCGCGGTTGAGGGCGCGCGGGGGGCGCCACCGCATCTTGTCGAAATCAGTCACCGTCGGTTGCCGACGCTTCTGACCACCAAAGCGGCGACTCCCAGGCCGGCAGGCTCATGAACCGACCGTAGAACCTCGGCGCCCACCGTCGGCAGACCGGACCTCGGCTATGTGGACAACTTCCGCACCGCAACGGCGCAGACACCCGCTGACCTCGTCACACAACGCCACGGCCTCCGTTTCCCGGGCCCGCTCCCCCTACCCTGGTGACGTGACTCCCACTACATTCCGCACCGCCGCCGCGAGCGCTGTCGCCGCCGCGGCCCTCGTCCTCACGCTGGGCGCCTGTTCCAGCCCGGCGCCGTCCTCGTCGGGTTCGGCTTCCGCGACGTCCACCGCCTCGGGTGCTCCGTCCGCCTCCGCGGCGGCGGCCGGCCCCTGCGACGGCGTGAAGGTGATCGTCTCCTCCGGCGCGCTGAAGCAGTCCGCCGCCGACGTCGGGCCCGTCTGCGTGCCGGTCAGCGGCCCCACTGCCGCCTCGAAGGTCCTCGCGGACGCCAAGGTGACGACGGTCGGCACCACCGCCTACCCGAAGGAACTGGTCTGCCGCGTCAACGGCGTCCCCGCCGCCGACTTCGACATCGCCCACAAGGGTGGCGCCTACCGTGAGCCATGCCAGAAGATGCCCGCAGCGTTCGCCTACTGGTCACTCTGGATCAAGCCGGCCACCGGGGCCTGGGCCTACGCGCAAGAGGGCCTCGCCACGCTGAAGGTCAGCCCGGGCCAGAGCCTGGAACTGCTCTTCACCGTCGACGGCGCACCGGCCGCGCCCGCGGCGTGACCTTCCGGCCCGCGCCGCTACGCGCCGGGGCGGCCCTCGCCGCCTTCTTCGTGGTGGCGCGGGTCCTCTACCGCGTCCTCTTCAACGGGGCCGACGACGGCGGGACCGTCCTCCTCGACCTCCCGGCCTTCCCGCTCCCGGCGCCGTACTCCTCGGTCACCTTACTGGGGCCCGTCACCGGCTCCGGGCTCTGTGAAGCGGTCCTGTCGGCCCTTCCGATCGCGGCGGGCATCCTGGCGTTCGCGTTGCTCAACTCGCTCGTCGACGTGGCCCGGGGGTTCACGGTGCTCGCGCGCCGCGGCCCCCTGCGCGGGGCCGCCCGGATGCTCGTGGTGGCGTGGGCCGCCCTGCCCGCGCTGGCGGACGCAGTCCGGTCCGTGCGGCTCGCCTGCCGCCTGCGCGGGGAACGCTTCGGGGCGCGGGCCCTGGTCCCCGTCCTGGAACGCACCCTCGAGCACGCGAGCCGCGTGGCCGCCGCGCTGGAACTGCGCGGCTTCGCCGGGGCCGGCGGGCAGCCGTTGGCCTCGCCGGCGGCGGGAGGCCGCACGGCGGACGCCCGCCCGGCCCAGCCTGTATTCGTCGAGAACGCCAGCTTCGGCGTCGGCGGAACGGTGATCCATGCACCCGCTTTCGCGCCGGCGCCCGGGACCCTGACCGTGCTCACGGGCCCCACCGGCTCCGGAAAATCCACGGTGCTGCGCGGCCTGGCCGGTCTGCTGTCCCACGTCGACGGCGGCACCGTCAGCGGCACCGTGCGCGTCGCAGGCATCGACCGTGCGAACGTCCCGCCCCGCGACACCGCAGGCTTCGTGGGCGTGGTGCTCCAGAATCCGCGCGCCGCGTTCGCAACCACGCGGGTCAGTGACGAGATCGCCCTCGCGCTGGAACTGCGCGGCGTGCGCGGCCCGGCCGCCCGTACCCGGGTTCTGGACGTCGCGGCGGCCATCGGAGTGGAAGCGCTCCTGGACCGCGATCTGGCGACCTTGTCCGCGGGTGAGGCGACCCTCGTGGCCATCGCGGCCGCCGCCGTGCAGGACCCGGCGCTGCTGCTCGTGGACGAACCGCTCGCCGACCTGGACACGTCCGCGCGGCGCCACGTCGTCATCGTGCTCGACGAGCTCGCCCACCGGCACGGGGTGTGCGTGGTGGTCGCGGAACATCGCGCCGGGGCGCTCGCGTCCGTGGCCGACGCCTGGTGGACACTCGACGGCGGCGTGCTGGCGCCGGGTGCCGCACCGGTCGCGGCTCGGACGGCGGAGGCCGCTCCACTCATGGATGTGGCCGGTTCGGTCCCCGAGCTCGACGGCGAGCCCGTCCTCACCGCCACCGGACTGTCCCTCACGCGCGGCAGGAGAACCCTGCTCCGCGACGCCTCGCTGCACCTGCACCGTGGCCGCATCACGGCGCTCGTCGGGCCCAACGGCGCCGGGAAGTCGTCCCTTCTCGTGGCACTGGCGCTCTCCGGGAAACACCGCGACAAGGAGCTCCGCGGCACGGTGGCCGGCAGCGGCGCCCGGATCGCTCTCGTGCCCGACGCCTCCGACGATCTGTTCACCCGCGACACCGTCGGCGCCGAACTCCGGGCCGCGGCGCGGCGTGCACTCGGCGACGTCACCGAGAGCAACGCGTGGGAACGGTTCCGGCTGCTGCGCGCGGGCGGCCGGATCCCCGACGCCGGCGAGCACCCCCGCGACCTCTCCGCCGGCGAGCGCCGTATCCTCGCCCTCACCTTGCAGAGTCTCGGCGAGCCCGGGGTGCTCCTGATCGACGAACCGACCCGCGGCCTGGACCCTGCAGCCCGGGACGCTGTCGGCAAAGCACTGGAGGCCGCCGCGGGTGCGGGGGCCGCGGTCCTCATCGCGACCCACGACCACGACTTCGCCCGCGGGCTCGGCGCGAGGATCCTGCCGATGCGCGACGGCGTCACGCCGGTGCCGGGTGGCGTCGCAGAGGGCGAGGGCGCAGCCGAGAACGATGACCGGGCCGTCGCCGGAGGGCCCGGGGAGCCTGCGCCGACTGATCGGCTCTGGGCCCATCCGCTCCCGTCCGCCTCACGGCCTGCCGGACCCCGCCGGAGCACCCGGCGCACCTGGCGCCCCCTCCTTCCCCGCGGCGCCGAAACCGTCACCCTGCTCCTGGCGAATCTCCTGGCGTTCGCCGCCTTCTGCTGGCCCCTGGTGGCGACGGCGCTGCCCGAGGACGCCGCGGCGGCGACCCCGTACGCGGCCCTGGCGATCGCGCCGCTGGCCGCGATCGCCGTCGTGATCTGTCTGGACGGGTCGGTGCGGTCCGCGCACACGGTGGCCCTGCTCGGGGTCCTGGCTGCGGTCGGGTCGGCGGTGCGTGTGGCGAGCACGGGGGTCGGCGGTGTTGAGGCCGTGTTCATCCTGCTGATCCTGGCCGGGCGGGCCTACGGCGCCCGATTCGGGCTGCTGCTCGGCGCCGCGACGATCGCCCTGTCGAGCGCGGTGTGGGGCGGCATCGGCCCGTGGACGCCGTTCCAGATCTTCGCGTGCGCGTGGGTCGGGGCGGGCGCGGGTCTGCTCCCCCGGCGGGTCCGAGGGGTCGCGGAGCTGTGGATGCTCGGCCTGTACGGCGTGGTGGCGTCCTACCTCTTCGGCTTGCTGACGAATCTGTGGTTCTGGCCGTTCGCGGTGGGCGCCGGGACGGGCATCTCCTACCTGCCGGGCGCGCCACTGCTCGACAACCTCCGCAGCTTCCTGCTTTACTCCCTACTGACGTCGACGGCGGGCTGGGACACCCTGCGGGCCGTCACAACGGTGGTGGGGATCGCGGTCGTGGGCCGGGCGGTGCTCGCCGCGCTCCGGCGCGCGAAACCCGTCACGTCACCCGCCTCGCGCCCAGGCTCCCATCCCTGCACGGCGTCCGAAGACCGTGCCGGGCGGTTGAGCCTCACACCTTGAAGTACTTGGCCTCCGGGTGGTGGAACACGAACGCGTCCGTGGACTGCTCGGGGTGCAGCATGAGCTCATCACTCAGGATCACGCCCATGCGTTCGGCGTGCAGGAGCTCCATCACCTTGCGACGGTCCTCCATGTCCGGGCAGGCCGGGTAGCCGAGCGAGAAGCGGGCGCCGCGGTAGTCCAGCTTGAACAGGCCCTCCTTGTCGGCCGGCTCCTCGGAGGCGAAGCCCAGCTCCTCCCGGATCCGGGAGTGCCAGAACTCGGCCAGCGCCTCGGTGAGCTGCATGACCAGGCCGTGGACCTCGTAGTAGTCGCGGTACTGGTTCGCGGCGAACATCTTGGCGGTGAACTCGTCGATCTTCGCGCCGGCCGTGACGAGCTGCACGGGCAGCACGTCCACCTGGCCGGATTCCCGGGAGCGCACGAAGTCCGCGAGGCACAGGTGCCGGTCGCGGCGCTGCCGGGGGAAGTCGAAGCGCAGGCGCTCGGTGCCGAGCGGCCCGCCGGAGCCGCCGTCGGGGGCCAGCAGACCCGGCACACCCAGCACGCCGTCGGGGTCCTCGCCGTGGTGCAGCACGACCACCTGGTTCCCGTCGGCGACCACCGGGAAGTACCCGTAGGCGATCGACGGATCGATCATGCCCTCCGCCAGGATCCGGTCCAGCCAGTAGCGCAGCCGCGGACGGCCTTCGCGCTCCACGAGTTCCTCGTAGCTCGCCCCTCCCTCGCCGCGGCCGGGCTTGAGGCCCCATTGCCCCATGAAGGTGGCGCGCTCGTCGAGGAACGCCGCGAAGTCCGCGAGCGCGACGCCGCGCACGATCCGGGTGCCCCAGAACGGCGGGGCGGGCACCGCGTTGTCCGTCGCGACGTCGGAGCGTCCCGGCATGGCGTCCGGCTCGGTGAGCGTGAGCCCGCCACCCGCCCGGTGGATCCGCTTCTTCAGCGCCGGAAGGCCCACGGCCTCCGGATCCTCGCCGCGGGCGACCCGCACGAGCGGCTCCATGAGGGCCAGCCCCTCGAACGCGTCCTTGGCGTACCGGACCTGACCTTCGAACATCCCGGCCAGATCGTCCTCGACATAGGTGCGGGTCAGCGCCGCGCCGCCCAGGATGATGGGCCACTTCTTCGCCAGGCCCCGCGACTGGAGTTCCTCGAGGTTCTCCTTCATGACCACGGTCGACTTCACGAGCAGGCCGGACATGCCGATCACGTCGGCATCGTGTTCCTCAGCGGCGGCGATGATGTCCGCGATGGGCTGCTTGATGCCGAGGTTGATGACCTTGTAACCGTTGTTGGTGAGGATGATGTCCACCAGGTTCTTACCGATGTCGTGCACATCGCCGCGCACGGTCGCGATCACCATGGTGCCCTTGCCGGACGCGTCGGACTTCTCCATGTGCGGTTCGAGCAGCGCGACCGCGTTCTTCATGACCTCGGCGGACTGGAGCACGAACGGCAGCTGCATCTCGCCCGCGCCGAACCGCTCACCCACCACCTTCATGCCTTCCAGGAGGTGGTCGTTGATGATGCCGAGCGGGGTCATCCCCTCCGCGCGGGCCAGGTCGAGGTCCGCCTCGAGGCCCTTGCCCTCGCCGTCGATGATGCGGCGCTGGAGACGTTCGCCCGTGGGAAGTGCGGCGAGTTCCGCGGCGCGCTGGTCACGCAGCGCCGCGGTGTCGACGCCGGCGAACAGGTCCAGCATCGTCGCGAGCGGGTCGTACGTGACGTTGCCGTCGGCGTCGTATTCACGGCGGTCCCACACCAGATCCAGCGCGACCTTGCGCTGTTCCTCCGGGAGGGACGCGAGCGGGACGATCTTGGCGGCGTCGATGATGCCGCTGGAGAGGCCCGCCTGGACGGCCTCGTGGAGGAACACCGAGTTCAGGGCCATGCGCGCCGCCGGGTTGAGGCCGAAGGAGACGTTGGAGACACCGAGGGTCGTATGGATGCCGGGGTATTTGGCCGTGATCTGGCGGATCGCCTCGATGGTCTCGATGCCGTCGCGGCGGGTCTCCTCCTGGCCTGTGGCGATGGGGAAGGTGAGGGCGTCGACGATGATGTCCTCGACCTTCATGCCCCATTCCCCCACGAGCGAATCCACCAGGCGGGACGCGATCGCGACCTTGCCCTCGGTGGTGCGGGCCTGGCCCTCCTCGTCGATGGTCAACGCGATGACGGCCGTGCCGTGCTCCTTCACGAGCGGCATGATGCGGGCGAAGCGGCTGTCCGGCCCGTCGCCGTCCTCGTAGTTGACGGAGTTGATGACGGGACGTCCGCCGATCAGTTCCAGCCCCGCCTTCAGCACGGGCGGTTCCGTCGAGTCGATGACGAGCGGGAGGGTCGAGGCCGAGGCGAAACGGGACACGACCTGCTGGATGTCCGCCACGCCGTCGCGCCCCACATAGTCCACGCAGACATCCAGGAGGTGCGCGCCCACACGGATCTGCTCCCGTGCGATGTCCACGCAGTCGTCCCAGCGCTCCTCCAGCATGGCCTGGCGGAAGGCCTTGGAGCCGTTGGCGTTGGTGCGCTCCCCGATCGCCAGGTAGGAGGAGTCCTGGTCGAAGGAGACGTGCTGGTAAAGCGAGGCGATGCCGGCGTCCTGCTCGCTCGGCGTGCGGCCGCCCGCGCCGGGCTGACGGAAGGGAGCCAGACGTTCGACGACGGCGGCCAGGTGCTCCGGCGTCGTGCCGCAACAGCCGCCCACCAGGCCCAGGCCGAACTCGCGCACGAACTGCTCGTGGGCGGTGGCCAGCTCCGCGGGTGTGAGCGGATAGTGTGCCCCGTGGGCGCCCAGGACCGGCAGACCGGCATTGGGCATGCAGGCGATCGCCACGGTGGACTGCTTGGAGAGGTGCCTGAGGTGTTCGCTCATCTCTTCCGGGCCGGTGGCGCAGTTCAGGCCGATCGCGTCGACGCCGAGCGGTTCCAGCGCGGTGAGTGCGGCGCCGATCTCGGATCCCATGAGCATGGTGCCCGTGGTCTCGACCGTCACCTCCACGAAGATCGGGAGGCGGACGCCGCGGTCGACGATCGCCTGCTTGCAGCCGTTGACCGCGGACTTGGTCTGGAGGAGGTCCTGGCTCGTCTCGATCAGGAACGCGTCCGCGCCGCCGTCGATGAGCCCTTCCGCCTGCAGCGCGAAGGTCTGCTTGAGGTGGTCGTAGCTGGTGTGGCCGAGGCTCGGGAGCTTCGTGCCGGGACCCATCGACCCGAGCACCCAGCGCATCCGCCCGTCCTGGGCCTCCGCCGCCTCCGCGCGTTCGCGGGCGATCGCCGCGCCCTTGCGGGCCAGTTCCTCGATCCGGTCATCGATGCCGTAGTCCGAGAGGTTCGACCAGTTCGCGCCGAAGGTGTTGGTCTCCACGGCGTCGATGCCGACCGCGAAGTAGGCGTCGTGGATGTCCGCGATGACGTCCGGGCGGGTGTCGTTGAGGATCTCGTTGCAGCCTTCGAGGCCCTGGAAATCGGTGTCGAGGGACAGCTCGCGGCCCTGCAGCATGGTGCCCATGGCCCCGTCCGCGATGACCACCCGTTGGTTCACGGCATCCAGGAGCGCCTGGGCTCGGACGGGGCGGGGGACGGAGTCGATGTCGAGCGCGAAACGAGGCATGGCACCAGACTACGGGCGCGCGGAGTCACGCCTGCTTGTGTTTCCGACTGCTACGGCGGCGCGAAGACCTGCCCAGCGCACGCCGCCCAGTCCCGCCAGTCCACCCAATCAGTAACGTGCCGGTTCCCTCGCCCGCACCCGTGACGGCCGGCGATTCACGCACTAGTCTGACCCCACGGAGCGGGCACGTCCGCTCGGATCAGGGAGGATCATGATGAGGATCAAAAAAGGTCTCGCTGCGGGCGCTGCCGCACTCGCGCTCGCCGGACTGATGTCCGCCAGTCCGGTCGGGGCGGCCAATGCCTACAGCGGCACCACCGGCAAGGGGTGCACCGCCTACCAGTACTCTCGCGGCGGGTATGCCACCTGCGTCGGCCACATCCAGCGGATGCTGAACGGCATCAGGGCCGCGTACGGCTCCCAGTACGGCGGATACAGTCTGACGGTGGACAACAGCTTCGGCGCCAATACGGAGACCAACGTCCGCCGCTTCCAGCAGTGGACCTACCTCACCTCGGACGGCATCGTCGGCGCCAACACGTGGAACAAGCTCTGCAGCTACGCCGGACAGGTCAATTTCTCCTACTCCGACGTCGGGGCGGCGAAGAATGCCGCCTGGCAGGCCGCCTACGACGCCGGTTGCTACGTGGAGAAGAAGTCGTCGACTCCCCCGTACTACACCACGATCTCCAAATACTGAGAGTCGCTTCCCCGTTGCGTGCTCAGTTGTTGCGGGTCCTAGGCGTCCAGACCCGCAACAACTGAGCACGCAACGCGCCGCTGTGCCCATTAGCTGTGCCCTTACAGGTCCGCGAGCACCGTGCCCGGGTTCTCGATCGCGTCCGCGACGTAGCGGAGGAAGCCGCCCGCCGTGCCGCCGTCGCAGACCCGGTGGTCGAAGACGAGGGAGAGCTCCACGACCTTCCGCACCGCGAGCGCGCCGTCCACCACCCACGGCCTGTCGATGATCCGCCCGACGCCCAGGATCGCAGCCTCGGGATAGTTGATGATCGCTGCGCTGCCGTCCACCCCGAACACGCCGTAGTTGTTGAGGGTGAACGTGCTGCCGGAGAGGTCGGCGGGGCTCGCCTTCCCATCACGCGCGACGCCGGTCAGCCGCTTCAGCTCGCCGTCCAGGGCGCGGGCGCTCAGGCGGTGGGCGGCGCGGATGCTGGGCACCACGAGTCCGCGGTCGGTCTGGGCCGCGAACCCGAGGTTCACGCCGTCGAAGGAGACGATCTCCTGGCCACCGTCCTCCGCTGTCTCGATCCGGGTGTTCAGCTCGGGATACTTCGCCAGCCCGGCCAGCACGAACCGCGCGATGAACGCCAGCAGACTCGGCGCGTTCTCCGGGTCGCGCCGCTTGAGACCGGCACGGAGCTCCACGAGTTCGGTCGCGTCGACATCCACCCAGACCGTCGCCTCGGGGATCTCGGTGCGGCTGCGGACCATCGCCTGGGCGATCGTGCGCCGCATTCCCCGCAGCGGGGTGCGGGCCGCGATCGGCAGGCCGGTCGAGGGGTCGGTTGAGTGGTCGGTCCGCTTGTCGGCGCCGGCGGCGCCGCCGATGCCCTCGGCGGCACCCTGGCCCACGGGGCTCACTGCCGAGGCTGCCGTGGCTGTGGCCGCGGCACTGGCCGCGGGCGTACCGGCCGACGCCTGCTCGACGTCCCTCCGCAGGATCAGCCCGTCGGGACCGGAACCGGCGAGGGCGTGCAATGCGACGCCGAGGTCCCGGGCGAGCTTGCGGACCAGCGGGGACACGACGCGGACGGCGTCCACGGAGTCCCGCGCCGCCGGAGCCGGCGAGAGCCGCGGGGTCTCCCGGGCCGAGGCGAGTCGTGCGGGAGCCGCGGTTTTCCGCCTGCGGGACCGGCCGCCGTCGGTCGATCCCGAGGTGCCGTAGCCGATGAGGACGTTGCCGGAGCCGGCACGCTCCTCGGTGCGATAGTCGGAGGCCGTCTCCACGACCGGCGCGGCCGACGCCCCGCCCTCGTCGATGCTGATGAGCGGCTTGCCGACGTCGAGCGTCTCACCCTCCGCGCCGTGCAGCACGGCGACCGTCCCCGCGAACGGTGACGGCACCTCCACCACGGCCTTCGCGGTCTCGACCTCGGCCACGGGCTGGTCGATCGTGACGCTGTCCCCGACGGCGACCAGCCAGCGGACCAGCTCCGCCTCGGTCAGGCCCTCCCCCAGGTCAGGCAGCAGAAACTCGCGGCTCATCAGTCCTCCCACTGCAGTTCGTCGAGGGCGTCGAGGATGCGGTCGACGCCGGGCAGGTACCAGTGCTCGAATTTGGGCGCCGGGTACGGGATGTCGAAGCCGGTGACGCGGCGGATCGGCGCGGCGAGCGAGTGGAAGCAGCGTTCCTGGACGCGCGCGGTGATCTCCGAAGCGACGGACGCGAACTCCTGCGCCTCCGCGACCACTACCACCCGCCCGGTCTTGCGGACCGAGGCGCTGATGGTCTCGTCGTCGAAGGGGACGATGGTCCGCACATCCACGACCTCCACGCTCCGCCCCTCGGCGGCCGCCGCTTCGGCCGCGGCGAGTGCGGGCGGCACGGCGGGGCCGTAGGCGATGATCGTCGCGTCGGTTCCCGGACGCACGACGGCGGCCCGGCCCTCCTCACGGACGCCGGCCGAGCCGTCGGCGCCCTCTGACCCAGCGCCCTCGAATGCCTCCCGCAACGCGTCCAGGTCCACCGATTCCTTGGACCAGTACAGCTTCTTGGGCTCCATGAACACCACGGGATCCTCGCTCGCGATGGCCTCGCGCAGGAGGAGGTACGCGTCCGCGACGCTCGACGGCGTGAAGACCTTGAGCCCCGGCGTGTGGGCGTAGTAGGCCTCGGAGGAGTCGCAATGGTGTTCGACGCCGCCGATCCCGCCGGCGTACGGCACCCGGATGACGAGGGGCAACGTGATGCGGCCACGGGTGCGGTTGTGCATCTTGGCGACGTGGCTGGCGATCTGCTCGAACGCCGGGTACGCGAAGGCGTCGAACTGCATCTCGATCACCGGGCGGAGGCCGTTCATGGCCATGCCGAGCGCCATGCCGACGATCCCGGATTCCGCCAGCGGCGTGTCGAAGCAGCGCTGCTCGCCGAACTCTTTTTGGAGCCCGTCGGTGATGCGGAAGACGCCACCCAGCGTGGCCACGTCCTCTCCGAACACGACGACGGCGGGGTCGGCGCGCATCGCGTCCGCCATGGCGGTGGTGAGGGCCTTGGCGAAGGTCAAGGGGCTGTGTCCCTCAACAGACGGCCCGGCGGTGGCGGCCGCCCGGGCTGCTGCCGCTTCTGCGACGGTGCTCATCTCAGCGCTCCTTTCGAGTGTCGGCGGTGGCGGCGGTGTCTGCGCTGGCGGCGGCGCCCTCAGCGTCGCGCGCGAGCTCGTCGGCCAGGAAGGCGGCCTGCTCGCGCAGTTGCGGAGTGGGCTCGGTGAAGACGTAGCGGAACAGGTCCTGTGGGTCGATGTCCGGCTCCGCGCTCAGCCCCTCGCGGAGCCGCTGCGCCACCTGCTCGGCGTCGTCCGCGAAGGCGGCTTCGACGTCGTCGGTGAGCTGCCCGGCGGCGCGGAGGTAGTGGCGCATGCGGTTGAGCGGGTCCTTGGCCGCCCACGCCTCGACCTCGGCCTGATTGCGATAACGCGTGGCGTCATCGGCGTTGGTGTGGGCCTGCATGCGGTAGGTGTTCGCCTCGACCAGGAGGGGGCCGGAACCCGAGCGCGCCAGGGTGACGGCACGGTCGAGGACGGCCAGGAGTGCGACCAGGTCGTTGCCGTCCACCCGCTCCCCCGCCATGCCGTAGCCGACGGCCTTGTGGGCGAGCGATGGCGCCGCGGTCTGGTGCGCGAGCGGCACCGAGATGGCGTACTGGTTGTTCTGCACGAAGAACACGACCGGCAGGCGGAAGACGGCGGCGAAGTTGAGGGCCTCGTGGAAGTCGCCCTCACTCGTGGCGCCGTCGCCGCACATCGCGAGGACGACCGTCTCCTCGCCGCGGAGCTTCGCGGCATGCGCGACGCCGACCGCGTGCAGGAGCTGCGTGGTGAGCGGGGTGCTCTGGATGCCGACGTGGTGGGCGTGCGGGTCGTAGCCGCCGTGCCAGTCGCCGCGAAAGATGGTCATGACCTCCACCGGGTCGACGCCGCGCGTCATGACGGCGACGGCGTCGCGGTAGGTGGGGAACATCCAGTCCTGACTGGCCAGGCACAACGCCGCCGCGACCTGGCAGGCTTCCTGGCCGTGGCTCGACGGATAGACGGCGAGGCGGCCCTGGCGGACGAGCGCCGAGTTCTGGTCGTTGATCCGGCGCCCGACGACGAGACGGCGGTATGCCTCGAGGAGTTCCTCGTCCGCGGGGACGGGGTACTGGTGGCCGGGGCTGGAGCCGCGCCGGTCCTCGGGCAGCATGGTGCCGTCCTCGGCCAGGATCTGGATCTGGCCGTGGACAGGGAGCAGGTAGTCCTCGATGCTGATGCCGAAGTTCTGGACAGCTTCTTGGAGGCTGGTGGTGTGTGGTGGGCCAGCCTGTGGCGCGGTGGTTTGTGGCACGCCGTGCGGCGAGGCTTGGGGCGCGGCCACGCCGGTGGCCGTCGCGCCGTCTGCGGCGCCTGTGTCCTCGGCGGACCGGCCGCCTCCGGGCGGGCTGACGGAAATGGTCATGATGCCTCCTTGCAGCATGGTCCTGACAGCGATGTGTTGGGATCAGTATGGTCCGGAGGATCGTTTCGTATCCACGAATCGGCGGAATCCTGGAAATGTGGATTCGAAAGTGAGTATCTTGTAGACGGAACGTCGAATATGAGCTGGATCACAGGAGGTCTCGTGGACGAAGTGGACCGCGCCATTCTCGCGCTGCTCACGGAGGATGCCCGCCAATCGGTGACAACGATCGCGGAGAAGGTGCACATCTCCCGGGCACACGCCTACAACCGCATCGCGAAACTTCAGGACCAGGGCATCATCACGGGCTTCACCACCAAGATCGACCCGCTCAAGGCCGGCCTCCGCTCGAGCGCCTACGTGACCCTCAAGGTTCGCCAGCACTCGTGGCGCGAGCTACGGGCGAAGCTCAGCGACATCCCCGAGGTCCACCACGTGGCGCTGGTGGGCGGCGACTTCGACGTGATCCTTCTGGTGCGAGCCGTTGATAACGCGGATCTGAGGCGCGTGGTGTTCGACCAGTTGCAGAACATGCCGGAAGTGCTGGATACGCAGACGTTCCTGGTTTTTGAGGATGTGGAGGTGCGGTGAGGGCACCTGACCGGAAATCCATCCCGGAGGGCCCTGATTGCTTATGAATCGTTGCGCTCCCGGCGAGTTGGGGAGATTCGAAGCTTCATCGGTGACTCGTTTAGACGCCGTCACGCATTTCATCAAGGCCCCGCACCGTGCTTGTCGATCTCTGTAATGGAAACCGTGCCGGACTGTCTCGGGGCTAAATCATCCGTAGCGTACAAGCCGCGGGCATCCCAATCCTGAGCGGGCAGGACTCGGCCTAAGCCTTCCTTTCGTGCGCGGGCGCAGCCAATCAATGAAGGTAGTAGACAGCGAATCCGACATTCACCACGCACTCTAGGGCATACGCAATCACCATTCCACCGCGACGCAGGCGATTGCGCAGGAACTATCTGAAGAGGTCACACTAGGCGTGGGGCTCGCAGGACCTGGAATCAACGAAACCGACGATTATTCGTCACAGCGTACACGGTCAGGCTAAAGTAGTTACCCGATTCTCAGCCACTCATGAAATCGATCCGCGCAGAACACGCTCGAGGTCACCTGCAAACTCAGACCCGATTCCTTCAGGGACGCTCTTTCCATATGAATTTGCCGCAGCCCAGCCACTTTCAGTTGCAATCTCACGCACCTTCTTTAGAAGCAGTTTCCCGAGGACCGCAAATTGGCTACCAGCCCGCGCCGCCTCTTCGACTACCTCCATTTCACCAAACTGCTGGAATTTTCCATCACCGTTGAAAAGACGGGAAATTTCATTTCTCTTGGTCCTCAACTTTCTCATTGCTTGATCATCGACCGAGGCTCGCTTCACGGCCTCCTCTATTAGCGCGGACGCACCATCTTCCGAAACTCCGAAACCCAAGGAAACTGCCGAGATAGATGTCCAGTATGCTTCAATATCGGAATATTTTGTCACCCAGACTTGGCACCCCTTCGAATTATATGGAGCCTTGAATCGGTCAACCTCATCCGGCATTAGAAAATCGCGATCACGATGTACAACTAGACGCACATCATTCCCAACCAGGGCCCGGAATCCTTCTAAAGTCTCGGGCGTCGGCAGCTTTCCCGTTCCGGCGAATGGCCAGATCGCCGTCACACGTTCAAGATCGGGCCACTGAGATACCAGAGAACGCAACATTTCCGTCTTCGAATCCTCGGTAAGCAGAATGATCTTCCTGTCGAGCAGGCCCCAGCCCATCAATTGGCGAGCCTGCCCCTCACGGGTCTCCTCCACCCGCCCATCCTTCATCCAAATTACCTTCGAGTCCTGCGGAAGAGCTCGGACGATAGACGGACTATGGGTCGTCAAAATGACTTGCGACCCAAAACGCTCTGCGACTTCGCAGAGCACCTCGACGAGCCGTTCCTGTGCAATCGGGTAAAGGTGGGCATCGGGTTCATCAACAAGGAGAAGCAACGGTCGAAAATAGACGAGATAGCAGAAGATCTGGAGAACTTGCAAGTACCCAATTCCAGCGAGTTCGAGGGGTCGAAACGATTTCTCCCTATGATTTCCCATTTCGCCAGTTCGGAACGAAGCGATCACCCTGGAATGAGTCTCTTCGTCAAATTCGACCCGTAGCGAGAAATCACCCATCACTCGAGAGACTAGTTCAGACACAACGTCAAGGCCGTTCTTCCCTTCAACTTTCTCCCTGCGTAGAAGATCAAGCATGTTTCGCAAAACCATATTCGCATCACCAGCTGCCGCAGAACGGTGAACGACTAGTTTCGACTTCTTTTCCTCAATGAGAGGGATTCCTGCAAGTCCGGGAATATATGCGCTTATCTCTCGTCGGCGGTCGCGAACCGCCGAAACAAAGGAATTGCCAGAAGGTACGTGGACCGAAATGCCCTCGTTCCTGGCAGCTTTAAGCCACAGGTGAGCAGCAACTTCATTTCCGCGATCATCAATAGCTGAGACGTTCACGTCGAGTTGTGGATTTCTTTGGTTATTTCCGTAGTCTGTTCCGTGGCCGGCGCTCTTGTACTCTGGTGATGGCATGAATATGGCATCTTTCTCAGAGAGAGTAGATGCCCTGCCCGCTGAATTGGTGGCGACTACCCGGTTTCTGCCAGACTGAAGAATCCAGTGAAGCGCCTGCAACACACTACTCTTACCTGAACCATTTGATCCTACGAGCACGTTAAAAGTTGGGTGCAAGTTTAGCTTTGCCCGCCGTATTGCCTTGAAGTTGGCGATCTCAACTGATGTAATCTTCACTGGGAAACAACTTTCGCATAAAGCCTGGGGGTGACAAATTCCAACGGATCGCTATTCTTCCCGATTTCGAATGTACGTCACCCCGAACGCCCGGACCTGGCGGAACTCTTGACGGCTGCTGCCGAAGTCGAGCCAGCCGCCGTCGGACTTCTGGAAGATGTCCAGACCGCGGCCCAGGTTGATGCGCCAGCCGGTATCGGTGCGGATCCATCGGTCGTGTCCGCCTGGATCCTTCGCAACGTCCAGCTTGATGCCTTGCTGCGCGGCACCCTGGACGATCGCGTTCAGCATCTGCAGTTGTTTCTTCTGGAAGTCAGGATTCTCATCCAGCACCGTGAACAGCTTGAAATTGATCTCGTCGGCAGGGTCCTTCGTTGCCGCGATCAGGGCGAGCAGTTCCACCAGATTGCGGCCCTGATGAGCCATGCGGATGTACGGGTCGTGAAGTTCAATCTGTGTCGCCCCCGCAAGGTAAGGCAACAGCAGCGTCTCAAAGGAAATCCCCTGCTGGTTGTCGACGAAGTCGCGGTGCCCCTGGAACAGTTCCGCAGGCGCCGCGCTCTCAATGACCGTCGGAGCCGGAAGAGACGGCTCACCTGCGTCGTAGTGCGAGTCTGGCACCGCGCTCCAGTCTCGCCGGTACAGCTGCGGGTACTGACTCTCTTCAAGAGTCGCGACGTCGTGCCAAACGCCTGTCTTGTCCGCGTAACGGAAGCGCACCGCAGTGTCGCGCATGGTGGCGTCGATTCGCAGGAGCGAGTCCTTCACACGCTTGCGTCCTTCGATCGCGAACTCCAGCAGTGCTCGGATCTCTTCTTCGTCCGCCTCACCCGTCGGGTGCACCAGCTTCATCAGTCCGGAGAACGTCTTGTGAATGCCGTCCTGGTCGCGGGTTGAGATCGAGCTGTCCAGCGTGAAGTAGCCCTTGTATTTGTCCGAGAAATCCTCGGTCCGCTTCGCGCGCAGGATCTCGGCGAGATAGTCGACCACGAAACCGTAGCCGGAGGAGAACATCTCCGCGCGGATCGGTGCCACTTCCCAGCCCGGAATGTAATGGTGGATGCGGTCGAGCCAGGCGGGGTCGCGATAAGCATCCGGCAGCTCATCAAAAAGGTCAGAGTTCTTGAGCATGTACGGCACGGTATGGGTGGTGTTGCCGATGAAGGCCATCGAGGCCTCAGCCCCATAGATGCTCGTGCCGCGCGAAAACGACTTGTTCGCCAAGTAGTTCTTCATCACGTTGACGAGATTCTGGTCAGCGCGCCGGTTAGCGGCGAACTCGTCAAAGGCAACGCAGTCCCAGTAGCCGACCAGGCCGATGCGGCCACTCGCGTTGTTGACGAACAGCTTCGCGACCGTCACCTCACCGCCGGAGATCAGGATGCCATTCGGGGAGAACTCACTGAACGTGTGCGACTTGCCGGTGCCTTTCGGCCCCAGTTCGACGACGTTGAAGTTGCGCTCAACGAAGGGGATCAGACGGGTCAGAGCGATGAGCTTGCCGCGGTCGTTGAACTGCTCCGGGTTGAGACCGATCGACTGCACGAGCAGGTCGATCCATTCCTCAGTGGTGAACGACTTGCGGGCTTCGTAAAAGTGCTCGATGTCGACGCCGGCTACCTGGATGGGCTTCAAACTTCCGAGAATCCACGGCACGGCGCGCGGGTCGTCAGTATGGAAGTACTCGATGTCACAGATGCACCACACGCCGCCGACAAGAAGCTTAGGGTTCCGGTTGACCGTGGCATCGTCGATGACGACGCCTTTGATCTGGAGATTCTCGAAGTCCGCCTCGTGGACGTCGTCCTTCTCATTGAGCGTCACCGTGACCTTGTCGATCACGCGATGGCGTCCCTTGCGGCGGATCTCCGATTTCACGAACTTGTGCTCGTTGCGGTTGACGTAGTGGGTCGCCAGGATCTTCCGCACGCTGTCGATGCCGGCCTGGATCGTCGCCTCGTCGTCGGACGCGGCATATTGGCCCAGAAGATACTCCAGCACGTATGACGGCACCACTGCATTCCCACGGACCGCTTTGACCAAGTCCTTGCGAACGACCGCACCGGCGAAGTGCTCATTGATCTTCTCGTCCAGAACGGATTTCACCGGGACCGTACCGGCCCCCTCGTCACCGGTCAGGGCGTCCATCATGCCGAGAGCGTCTTCGAGATTCGTCATGCCTCTCCTAGAAGTCGAAATCCGTGGTGAACGAGCGCTTGATGGTGTAGTTGCCCTTCGAGAACGACTTCCACTGCGTGGTGTTCGGGATGGGCTCTTCGAGCCTGAGTTCGACCGGACGGTCATTAAAGTCGTCGGCATCCTGCGAAAGATAGAGGGTCGCCGACTGGTAGCGCTGGCGCTGGTCCTCAGATGGGCTGTCGAAGGTGAGGATCGGCTGGTCAGAGATCAGCGTGTCACCCACGTACAAGCCGAGGCGGACTCGACGCGACTGGATCTTGTCCGTTACGGCCTCGCGCTGGAGCAGCTTGACGGCGAGCTGGCCGGTGGTGATCTTGTCCGTCTCCGGCATCAGGTCGACGTTGACCGGGCGAGTGTCGCTCTTGCGCTTCTTGTTCACTGTCACCACGGGGACCACGATCTCCTGGAGGGAGGCTCCGCCGTGGACGTAGCGTGTCCCGGCACCGGATTGCGGGATGCGATGGATCGACTTCGGGATCTGGATGTCGATGTCACCGACGAGACCCGCCTGAGCCGATGTGAAAGTCATGAACGACGGAGACGGCTTCAGCCCCCTACCCAGCACAAAACGGCGGTTCGTCTTGGTGACCGCGTCACCCTGCGGCGATTCCGAGACGTAGTAGGACTTCTCCAGTGGAATGTCCTGGTAGACGAAGCCGTGATCGGCAGTGATCAGGATGTTCGTTGCATTGGCGTTCGTCCACTTCTTGACGAGCAGGAGCAGCTCGCGGAGGGTCTCTCCTGCCGCCTCGAACACAGTTCTCTCCGTCGCTGCCTTGTCGCCAGCGGCGTCAATGCGGTCGTGGTAGACGTAGAAGATCTGGTGCTGCTTATAGAGCCCTCGCAACTCGTCGCCCGGCATGGCGAGCACGTCGGCGGCGGCGATCGCGTGACCGTTGACCGCCTGCAGGATCTTGTCGCGGTTCGCCGTGCCGTTCGTCGGCTTCCCGTCCGCGAGCACGGGCAGCGCGTCCGGATCGAGTTCCAAGGTCGACTGTGGAAGCAGCGACGCCATCCCGAGCTGGGTGTAACTCGGCAGAGATCCGAGAACCGCAGACAGCGAAGCCTCGAAGCGGTCCTCACTGCGAATCATCGATGTCAGTTCGTCAGCGACCTCATAGCGCATGCCGTCAGAGATGATGACGACAACCTTGGTGCGTCCGTCCTTGACCACGGGAGCGACGTGCCGGTCGAAGAATCTGGCCTGCGGGGCGAGAGTCGCGGACTTCCACTCGCCTGTCGGCTCAAGCGCCTGCTGCCAGCGCCCGCCGAAGTCATAGAGGTATTTGTTGGAGTACTGCTTGTCGACCTCGGCCTTGAGGGCTTCGAAGGGTTTCTGGAAGTCAGCTGTCTGGTAGGCGTAGGTGAACCAGCGGTACTGCTGGTCGATGCGGAACCAGTCAGACTGGTACTTCTCAAGTGCAAGATCTGCCGAGGCGATCGCGTTCGGCAGCTCTGCGATGGAAGTCAGCAAGTCCGATGCGCTCTGGATGGCTTCGTAGAGCTTGGCGTACTTCGCCTTCCAGAGGCTCTCCTGCCGCTGGCGCACGACGTCGGCGACCTCGCGCGGCGTCACCGACTGCGAAGCGACGGCGGCGGCGAGGTCGACGATCACCTTGCGGTCGATCTCCGCGAAGATCGTGACCTTGGCCAGGTCGCGATAGTCGCGATGTTCGATCTTGGACTTGACGTCGAGTGCCTCGGCTGCGCGCGAGGCGAGCTCCGTCATCATGGCCTGGCTGCGGACGTCGTACCGCAGGCTGTTGAAGTCACTGCGGATGTTGCGGAACTCGTCCGGAGTGGCGGAATCGAAGTCCTCGATGGCCCGGTTGAACATCCACAGGATGAAGTCATCCATCGTCGGGGTTTTGCTCGGGTATCTGTAGATGCTCGCAAGCCCGTCCCAGAAGAACGCGTCGAGGCCAAACGTGACCAGATCCTCCCACTTGGCCGACCTGCCCGCGGCATTCTCGGCGAGCAGCTCCCGCGTGATGTCGGTCAGCTTGTTTCCGGAAGCCTTGACGAGGACCTGGCACATCTTGGCCCGGAGGCGGATGGCGTCATCGCCTTCCGCCAGGAGCTTTTCCAGGGCCTGCTTCCGGCTGTTCGCGGCGAAGAACTTCTGATGCTGCTCGATGACCGGTGCGAAGGCGGGGTCGTTGAGACCGAGCTCCTGCTGGAGCATGGACGTCTTGTCGGCGGTGAACACCCCTCCGTAGGCAAGCTCCAGATCGAGCAGCCAGTTCGCGGTGCCGCGCGGCAGCTCGCCCGTTCTGTAGACCAAGTGCTGGGCAACGTTGTCGGCGAGCAGAGCGCTCTTCACACCGAACTCGTTGTCCTGCACCTGAATGACATTGACGCCCTCTAAGTCGAGTGCGTCGAGCTGAGCCGCATACTCGCCTGCGGGGTCATGCCAGAACACGACCCTGTTGGCGGCAAATCGCTTCCGGAGGGCGTCTACAACGGAGGTCAGGTCAGTCACCAGATGCCTCCAGACCGGCGATCTTCCTCAGTGCAGCCCCGAACTTCGGATAGTTGGACTTCACCCCGTCGTCGAGATCGATGACGATGTTCTCAGAAGCCTTCGGGTAAAGGATGTCGTGCTCGTACTCGTTCAGTTCAACAAGGATCTTGCGGAGCCGATCGGCCTCCTTCGTGTTCGCAGCGCGCTCCGCCTGCTGGAGCGCCGACTCCAGCTTGGTCACGTACTCCCGCAGATACGTAAGTACGGTCGAGACGGTGGACGGCGTGTAGCGGTGCATGTAGATCAGGGCGTTGAATGACCCCTTAGGGCTGGAGAAGAGCCAGTAAATCGGCCGCTTCTTGTACCGCTGCACGTGGTCATCGTAGAACTTCGACTTCCCGGTCTTCGTAACGAAGTAGTCCCTCAAAGTCCTCACGCCGAGCGACTCAGTTACGAAGCTCAGGTTCTCCTCAAAGTGCAGTTCACCGAATGCTGTCCGAAGAAAACCTCGGAAAAGCCCGACAACGTCGTCCTCGAACCAGTCGCCGTCGACGATCGGGATGACGTTATCCACATCCGGCGTGAACGTCGGGGTCGGCACCTTCAAAAGGTATTCCTGCAAAGTTGCGCCCTGATCCGCCAAGATCAGTCCCGGCACGTCGAGGCTGTAGCGCCCGAATATGCATCCGACAACGTACGACACAAAATCGCGAACCAAACGGTTCGACTTCAACTGCAGCTTGTTGGTCTCAGATTCGTCCGCGAAAACGAAGTCGTCATTCGCATCGATTGTCAGCGCACGTACGTCGACATCAGGAACAGGCTCGGCCTCCGCCAGGAGCCGAAGACCGCGCGAAACGATCTCATCGATCTCGACCTGAACGTCGCGCAACTGTTCGACGCGTGCACGATCGCTGCGAAACACTGCGTCGACACGGTCGCGAAGCAGCATTCCACCTTCAGCGCGGACCAACTGGTTACTGACAAAATCCCACGAGGTTTCGCGGTCGTCCCAATCCTTTTGCGCAATGTCAATCGCTGCACGAACCACCTCATCCAAGCGTGTGGACGTGTACACCGGCATCCGAGCAACGTCTCCCGGCACGAAGTTCATCGTCGGCGTGATCGTCTGAAGCAGGCTAGTTATCGGCGCGGAGTTCAGGCTTCCCATCACACTCAAGAGAGACGTGTCAGAGAACAATGACGATCCACCAGAGCTAAATATGAATCCTGGAGGCGTGTATCTGAAGCTCGGCGGACCACTGGACACCGCCGCCCAGGTTGCCGACTCACGGAAGTAGAAATCCTCGCTACGAATCTCCTTCGTGTATGAGCCTCCGCCGTACCGCTCGACGATAAAGTCCTTGAGCTCTTGCCCGTTGTTCTCCCAATTGATGAGTGTCTCGTTTAACCCATACCAACGTCGGTAGCCGCCGCCCTTGTTGAGTGGATACCACTTCCGCGACAAACCAAGTGCGGAAAAGTGTGCAGGCAGGCAGGTGCGCTCCCCAGAGACCTCATACCAGCGCCGCGTGAAGCGAGCGTCGTTCAGAGTCACCAAGCCCTTGCGGGGCACTGCCTCGTCGGCCACGGTGTTGCTCCCAACGAGGGCGTTGAGTTCCCTTTCGGAGAGCCAATAGGCAATGGGAGTCCCTGGAACCTCCAGGAGTCTGTGGGTCTTCAGCACGTGGCGACCCTGCGGATTCTGGACGAGTTTCAAAGCCTCCTGCGCCTTTCCTAACTCCGACCGGTTCGCGGTGAGGTTGAAGTAGATTCCCGAACGGTTAGGCGATGGACGGGTAGAAAGCACAAAGGAAACCGTCGAGACAACGTCCCCGCCGATCGAGTCGAAAGCCCCGCTCCCGAGGTGCGCAAGAACTTCCAGGCTGGAGCGCGACAAGAGTCGCTCGCGAAGCGCCTCGAAGGAGGAGAGGAACATCCAAGACTGCATGGTGATCATTCCGACGAAGCCGCTCGGCACGACCAGCGAGACGCAACGTTCGATGAACATCGCGAACAGATCCGCCTTCGCGTCGGGGAACCGTACTCTGGCGAAGTCCGACAACACGGGTCCCAGATTCTTGCCCCCCATGTAAGGCGGGTTCGCGACTGCCACTGAGTAATGTGGAAGCAGGTAGATGGCCTGGTTCAGGACCTGTCGAGCCCAATCGAGGGCATCAGCCATGGAAATGTCGCCGCCATCGTCAATTGATGGCAGGTGGCTCGCGAGTCGCGAGAACAATGCCGGATCGGGAGCGATCAGCGAACCAAGCGCGTCGGCCCCGGCGAACTGGTTCCAGAACGCTTCCTCAGCTTGACGATCGCCGTCCTTCGTCACGAGGTAGTCCAGCTCATCAGCACTGAACCTGATCGGTTCGAGCACGCAGATGTTCGGTTCTACCGGGCTCCTCAAGAAGAGCTTGCGCCTGGCTGCCGCCTTCATTGTGAGCGCGAAGGAGGCCAGGGCTCCCGCACGCGGATCGATCTCCGTAGCGAAGAGATTGTGCTTCAGAATCAAAGCAGGGATCTCGGAGGACGCGTACCCTTCCTCTTCGTAGATCGCATAGAGCAGGTCGAACGCATAGGTCAGCATGTGGCCGGAACCGCAGGCCGGGTCAATCACCTTGAGTTCCTCGGGCCCGCCGATCTTGAGGAAGTCGGTCTCTTCGTCCACCGGTGCGATGTAGTACTCCATATGGCTCACCAGACTGGACGACGGACGGTTCAGCATCCAGAGGCGCCCGAGAGAGTTCTCCACGAGGTATCGGACGATCCAGTCCGGGGTGAACAACTGAGTGGCGGCCGGGATCTCCTCGGCACCGGCCTTCTTGTTCTTCTTGAACCCGGCGAAAACCTCGTCCTTCCGCTCCGAGATGTAGAACTGGTACAGCCAGCCGATGACCTCGACGTCCTGGCAGACGTCCTCAGTGAGCACCGCGACGGAGCGATTGAGCACAGAGTCGTAGGCGAGCAGATTGGCCGGAATGAGCAGCTCGGTGTAGTCGCCCTCGCGCTCGAACATGAAAGGCATTGCGGCATTCCAGAAACGGCAGTAGTCCGCCAGGAGCAACGCATACGCCTCGGCCTGGGCATCGACTCCGGGGCGCGGCTGACGGGTGCCATTGAGCAACCCGATGACGGTCGCGGCATCCTTCTCCTTGACCACCTGTTGGTCGATCTGCCCACGCTTGGCGGCCGCAAGCACCTCAGGCTGGCCGACTTGATCGGCCGCCGGCGAGACGACACCGATCCCCGTGTACCTGTTGGCGTCCATGAACCGCAGCGCGATGATGCGGTTGAACCACGTGTAGGCGACCTTATCGGCGACGTGCGCCTTCCCCTTGTCACCACCGCCGGAGTCGGCGATGGTCCGTTCCAGTGCTGACACGGCTTTGGGCTGCTCCACGCGCTCGGGAGAGCCTTGAGCGAGGACGGCGGTGATCCGTGCTGACACTTCGCGGATCAGTTCAGTACGCGCCGAGGTGGCGAACGACTTGAGCGGTGCAGTCTCCATCAGAGTGTGATTCGCTTTCCGTCGTTGAGGGTGCCGACGAGTGCGGCGCGCAGCGCGTCCAGATAGTGATTCATGTCGGTCTCGTCTTCGATGAATGCGGGCCCGCCAGGAACCTCAATGGTGCTGAGCGCTACCGAAGGCTTCACCGGTTCCGAGGGGTTCGCCGACTCTGCGAGCTCGTCGACAAGCTCCGGATAGATCGTCGAAGCAAAATGGGCACCGGTCTGATCGATCACCGCGATGAGCCGCTCACCGTCAAGGCTCGCGTACACCATGTCCACCCGGCCGGTCACCGACTTCTGTGCCTGTGCCGTTGCTTTGGTGTAGATCGAGTCCTCCAGCAGGCTCGCCAGCTTGTTCTCAATCCCGCTTCGCACCGCGGAACGGCTCTCGCTGACTTTGCTCTCGATCAGGCCTCGGAGCGTGTCCACCGCGATCTTGAGCTGGTTCATCTTGTTGCCGCGGAACGCATTCGGGTCCGCAAGGAGCGCCTCCACTGTGCCGGTGCTTCCGGCCGGGAGATAGTTGAGGTTTCCGCTGTTGGCCTTCAGGAGGGCATCCGCCTCATTGAAGATCTTGGCCTGCTGCCCATTGAGGAAGGACTTGATCGGATCGACCAGGTCCTCCTTGGCCTCAATCAGTTCATCAGCACTATCGAAGTCGCTGAGGTACCAGTCGATAGGCTTGCCGACGACTTGCTCAAGCAGGGTGACGACGCCTGAGAGCTGGCTCACGAACGGATATCGGCTGCTGCTGACGAGCACGTTAAGCTCATCGCGCTTGGCGGCGAGCTTCTCCTTGCCGAATTGGGCCAGCTCGGTTGAGTCGCTCGGTACGGCGCCGTCGTCGAAGAAGTCCCTACAGAACTTCTTGAATGCTGCAACCTTCGTGGCGTCGTATGCCTTCTGCGGCGCGACGACGGTGTACTGGTGCTTAGCCGTGTTGCGGATGAGGGCCGCCGCTTCGGTGCGCGTTACCTGATTGGCATCGACGGTGAGGGCGATCTTGCCGTTGCCGACCAGCCAGCCCAGCACAACCTCAATCGAGCCAAGACCCCAGCCATAAGGTTTGGACTCGAAACGGTCGACGATCTTCTTGATCGTCACGTGCTCGCCGAGCTTCGCCTGAGTGAGAATCCAGGACTCCATCTCTTGGCCGGGCGAACTGAGAGCGCTCAGTTCGCCCGCGTTGAAGAGGCCCTGGTCGTTCTGGACCGCGGCAGCGACCTGCTGCTCTGCGTAGACTTTCCCGTCCAGCACGCCGAGGCTCGTATAGGTCCGGTTGACGAGTTCTTGGAACCCTTCGGACACCCGAGTTACTGCGTCCTGGGCGCTGGACGTGATCTCTGCAGCGTTGATGATCAGTTGCGCCTTGCCGACAGCTTGGCGGAGGCGCTCGATGAGCTCCTTTTCGCGGTCAGTGTTGAGCATCTGCTTCGACTGCAGGATCGCCTGCATCGAGGGTGTAGCGCCCGAATTGGTGTGCTGTTTGGTGTACTTCTCGGTCTTGAGAAGCAGACGCAGGTCCGCCAACAGCCGCTTGTCGCGGCCGAGAAAGACGCGCAGTTCATCCTTGCCCATGCTCTGGGCGGCGATCTCTGTGTCGGTGTAGTTCGTCTCTGGCGTGATGAAGTGAACCGTCAGCTCGCGCTGGTTGCCGTGGACGATGTCGTCGAGCTTGTAGCCGAAGTGGAAGTCCTGGCCGTTCCTGGCGTACTTGAGCTTGTTCGTCTTGAGGATGTCGGATGAGAGGTACTTGAACAACTTGCTGGAGACTTCAGAGGAGTCAACGTCTACTGACTTGATCTCCTTCTCGATCTCCTGCTCCTCGTTGGTCAGGTATTCGTATACGTTGCCGTTGCGCTGCACGTACGACTGCGCCTCCAGCAGGTTGAGCGCCTCCTGCACCTGCTTGCCCAGCAAATTGAGGTCGAGACCGAAGCGGTCGTAGACGAGCACGGTCAGGTTTCGGGGTGTGGCCTTGAAGGTGTCGACGTATTTGACCAGGAAAAGTGCCTTCAGCAGTCGGTTGGCCAGGATTGTGACATCGGATCCCGGGTCGGGAAGGTGCCTCTCGGCCTGGAGGATGGCGCTCTGGGCCGCGGACTTCAACGCCGCACTGATACCGGCGAACATCTGGTCGAAGGTGGCGAGATAACCGACCTGCTCAGTGCCGATGTGCTTGGCGACCTCCTGAACCACACCGAGCATTGACCGCTCCCCCACCGAGCTGTTCTTGCCCTCAAACACGTTGTGGTCGGAGAGGCCTTCAATCGCGGCCTGGAACATCGGGATCTGGTAAGTCACGAACGGATACGTGCTGATGAAGCGGCCGCCGTCGACGTAGTTGCGGTAGGTCTTCGCTCCGTCGACGAAGTTGAAGATCGTCGGGAAGTTCGCACTCTCCTTGGCGTGGATCGCCATCAGCTCCGCGGCTCCTGCGTCGTTCTTCTCCAGGAGGCGCTTGCTGATGACCTCTTCGACGTCCTGACTTGTGAGCTTCACTTTCGCGCTGAACCGGGCCTGGATCTTGGAGAAGTCATTGCCTTGCTGCTTGGTCCGGTCGCCGATGACCTTGTCCATGTCCTCCTGAGAGGTGACAAACACCCAGGCCTGTCCCTTGCACTTCGTGTTGAGGGACTCAGCGATCGTCTGGAGGTTGAGCATCAGCTTGACGTCGTCGGCAATGAACTGACCGACCTCGTCGACGAAGAAGTTAAGCCGGAACCCCGGTTCCTGCTTGTCGATCCACGCCTTCACGGCCGTGGCGAAGTCTTCGATCGAGACCGCGTACGACTTCTGATACTGAGCGATGATCCCCGGGTTCGATTCGCCGTTGACATCGACGAACGCTTTGTCGATATTGTGGCCTTCGAGCGCCGTCTGCTCCCGTCCCTGTGCCCAGTTGATCCCCGCGTGCTTCTCAAAGGCGATCTTGAAGGCCTCGTACTGGCCGCGTTTGTCGAGATCCTCCTCGAAGCGCGCAACCGCTCCGTCGTTGCCGAAGTAGCCACGACTCTCGTCGAAGACCTTGACGAAAACCTTGAGGAGGGCGTCCGTCTGATCTTTGGAGATCAAAGTCGCCTTCTGGTCGATGTTGAAGAGCAGGCTCTTCGCCGGGATGGCGGCTGCCTTCTTGAGCGATGCGATGAGCATGGCATCGTCGGTCTTGCCCAGGAAGCTCTCGCTCACGTCGGAGCGCGGAAAGGCCTGACCCTGAACGTCGCCCAGGAGATGAGCGAGCATCTTGAGGAGGTGCGACTTACCAGAGCCGAAGAAGCCGGAGATCCAGACGCCGTTTGCGTTGGTGTAGTTGGTGTACTCCTCCAGGAGCGGGGCGACACCCTTGGCGGCGTCGTTTGTGAAGACGTATTCCTCGACCTCGATGCAAAGGTGGTCAACATCGTCGGCCTTGACGACACCCTCGATCGATCGGGTGACGTCTTTGAGGAAGATCTCGTTGAGCTTCATCGGGTCATGCCTCCTGGTCGAGGATTCGCTTCGCGCGGTAGAAGGAGTCGTCCTTGAGTTGCCCAAACAGCACAAGGGCGGATCCCTGAGTCGTCGAGACTTCGTAACGTCCCGGGAAGAACATCAGCATCGGCTTGTCGGAGACGACAGTTTGAAGGTTGTTGAGGACGGTGTGTGAACGTACGAACGGGAACACCTCGCCGATGCCGGTGAGGAACAAGATCTGGAACGACTCCGCCTCGATCCGCGCCTTGATGGCCGGCGCGAGGTGCATCTGAGGATCCAGCATGTTCTGGAGCAACTTGCGAAAGTCCGGCTTGTCCATCGTCGGCTCGGCCGCCAGTAGGCGGTCCCAGACGTTGCGCGCCTTGAGCAGGTCGACACACAGCTCGTAGAGATTGATCTCGAAGACCTTGACGCCCAGATCGGTGTCGAGCTTAGTCTTGATGCGCTTCTTCGCCTGAGTGACGTCGAGCGCCCACGCCGGGTCGTAGTCATAGATGAAGTGGGCGACTTCTTTGCCCAAGCCCTCCATCTTCAGAAAGCGCTCACTGCTGAGCACCTTGAACAGGTGCTCCTCCTGCTGAGTCAGCGTCGTCTTTGGCTGCACGGCTCTCACGCCACTCTCGTTGGGAAGAATCGGATATCACTCGGCGTGCGCTGATCCAGGCATGCTGCAACGGGTGAAGACAGGAGAGCAGGCTCGATGTACCCCTGTTTGGTCAGCAGACCCGCCTCGACAGCCATCTTGAACAAGACCTGCCGGAGCTTTTGATACGACGAACCAGTGACACCGTCCAGCTCGTCGTGCCACATTGCCTTGGCGCGGTAGAACGAGTCGTAATCCTTGTAGGACACTGTTCCGACAAGCGTAAGGAACCGCTCTCGGAGAACTTCCTCCGCGAACTCGCCGATGAAAGCGTACTTACGGCAGGCGGCCGTCCACATCAGGTGACCACGTTCGGTCGAGGTACCGTCGGAGACGATCTCGAGCTCGTGATCGGACAATAGCTGAAGGCGCGGCACGAGCGCGCCGAGCGTTCTAGTGTTCGACCGGGCGGCACGGGCGCCAAGGAGATTCTCAGTTTGGGCGAGTGCGCGGGTGACCTTCCAGTCGCGCTCGCGCAGATAGATCGGGGCGACGATTGCCGCCTCGTTGGCGAGCAAGGTACCGCTCGTGAACGACAGCGCATAGCGTGAATAGTGCGGCACAACATCCACCCCTAGCGCTCCTTACCTGCCTCCACACCGGCACAACCATTAGCGTACGACACTCAGTCGAAAACCCATCGGGAACCATCGCTTGTAGCACGACAAAACCCTGGTAGATCGTGTCTACCAGGGTTTTCGGTCGGGCTGACAGGATTTGAACCTGCGACCCCTTGACCCCCAGTCAAGTGCGCTACCAAGCTGCGCTACAGCCCGCCTTGCCTGACCGTTATCGCTGTTCGCGGCCGTTCAAGCAACGGGTTCTACCCTATACGAAAATCGGCCCAGATGCGAAATCCTCGCCGCCCTCGAGCCCCCTCGTGTCGCGGCGACGGGCAGCGATCCTGTAGTCCGTCACCGCACCTCAAACCACGCGCGCCACAGAGCCCGAATCCACCGGCGCAACCCTCCCGTCACCGCCCATTCATCCCGCCGCGCCAGACTCACTCTGCGCCCACCCCCCGGGCACGCGCCACACCACACAGCAAGGACTTCCCATGGATCGCCGTCGTTTCTTCACCGCTGCCGCTGCCACCACAGCGGCTGCTTCTCTCCCCCTTCTGGCCGCGGAGCCCGCCTTCGCCGACTCTACCGACGCGCAGACCAAGAAGCTGACGCGCCTCATGCTGGACGCGCTGAGCCGCGAACTGGACGACCATGCGACGGCGAGGGTCGTCCAGCCTCACCTTCAGGACGTCGGGTTCAACTGGCACCCGCCGGTGACGGCTGTAGCGAACATCGACTACATCGTGGCCTACGCCTTCGGTAACCGCGCACCGGCCGGCGGAGGTGACCCCGCCAAGGTCCTCTACGAGCCCGGCCCCGTCAACGAGGCTCTCGCGGACACCATCGCCGCTGTCCGCAAGCAGAAGACCGCGCCCGTCTTCGCACAGTGGGAGATCGCCCGCTTCCTCAAGTCCAAGTACTCGATGACCCAGGTCATCTCGATCGAACCAGTCATCGCACCGGATGGCACCATCACGTACCTCAGCACCGACGGCGTCGCCGCGCAGGTGGTCGCCCAGCGCGGCACTGGCGGCACAGCCGGCGTCGTCGGCTTCCGCGACCACGTCAAGCGCTGCGTCCAGACCACTCGCGACCGCGGCATGACTGCCTTCGCCCCCGCCGGTTTCGACATGCCCGGCACCTACGACCTTCAGTCGGGCCAGCCGTGGACCCGCCGCCGCGACCTCTATCTCCTGCACGACATGTACGCCCAAATGGCCGTTCTCCGCGGCAAGATGATCGCCGAGGCGTACCCGAACGGCTGATGGCGCCACGACCACCCGGCGCAGATGATCAAGTTCGCTTCGGCGCTTCCTGTGTGACATGAAAGGTGTCAGTCGGTGTAGCTAGACTGCGCGGCATGGGGAAATCACATGTCGTCACCGCGTTGATCTCAGCACTGACCCTCAGCCTTACGGCCTGCGGTGGAGGTACTGCCACCAAGTCCGCCGAGGAGACGGTCGCAGCTTCACAGACAAGCGCCTCAGCCTCCAAGGCGCCGCAGGATGCCGCTCCGACTGCCACCTCACCGGCCCCGGCCGAAAAGACAACTCCGCCTCCACCGGCCTCCAAAGTTTTCAGCACACCGGACGGCTCCATGACCTTCAAGTATCCGCCCACGTGGTCGGTACAGCCGGTGCAGGGACAGCCGAACAACTTTTCGGTGCTCGATGCCCATGACAAGGTACGCGCCACCTTCCGCGACAAACTTCCGATCCTCCCCTACATGAGCATTCCCACCGACGTCGACACGGGCTTGTCATGGCCTGTTCCCGGTATCAAAGGCCCGGGTGGACAAGAGGTGCGACTCCTGCTTCAGGCAACGTACGGCCAGGCACCGGGAAGCCAAGCGGCGTACTTCGACCTCAAGTTCACCGGCAGCAAAGAACCCCTGGGGCGGGCTGCCGTCGAAATTCCCGCAGGAGGTTACTACGTGTCGTTCGGCGGAATCTCGGCTCTGAAGACCGGTCCCGGGGTCCCGATTCGAAGCGCCCTGGTCGATGCCGCCCGCACCTTTGCGAAGACCCCTGAATTCCAGGAGACCTCGTCCGTGATCACGTCGCTTGAGATCCACCCTGAACGCATCAAACGGATCGGCTGCTTCGGAACCAAATACCGCTACGAGAAGATCACAGGCCTGAGCTGTGACGATGCCAAGGGAGTCATGGAGAGAGTCCTGCGAACCGGAACTGGCACCGGGGCCCGCAACCTTGAGACTGCAGACTACTTGTGCTTCTACGCCAGCTACGTCGAGCACCAAGAAGGACAAGCTGACGTCATCTGCCAGAACAAGAAAAACTACAACGGAATCAAATTCGAAGCCTGGCTCAAATAGCCAGGGCCGCACCCCTCACAGCCCGCCAACAACCACCGCCACAGCCTCGCGATACCGTGCCCGCGCGCCGTCGTCGAGGAAGACGCTCTGCACCATGTAGCCCTGCACCATCCCGAGCACGGCGGGCGCCACTCGACGGCCCTCGGCCTGCGCGTCACGCTCACCTAGCCCTCGGGACTGGCGGAACCAGGCGGCGAAGTAGTCCGCGAAGTGACCGCCGATCTCGCCGATGAGCTTTTCCGCCGTCTCGGCCAGCGCCGGCGAGTGGATTGCCTCGCCCCAGACCTGCACGGCGACGCCCGGGAAGAAGCCGTCATCGGGCATCTGCTCGAGGAACGCCGGAATGACCTCCGCCGGCGCGGGCACCTGGTCGCGCCCCAGGTACTCCTCCAGCATCGCGACCCGCTCGCCGAGCACCTTCCGCCCGACGTCGATCGTCAGCTGCTCCTTGCTGCGGTAGTACACGTACACGGCACCGGCGGACAGCCCCGCCTCCGCGATGATGTCCGACATCGACGTCGACGCGAACCCCTTCCGCGCCACGCACGTCAGCGCGGCCTCCAGGATCCGCTGCCGCTGCTTCTCACGGTGCTCGTCGCTGACCTTCGGCATGTCCACTCCTCCATCGATTCATCGAAAACGAATGATCGTTCTTGACAGTCTAGCCTCCGCGAGGAAAATAGAGAACGAATATTCTTTTTTGTTGAAGGAAGTCACCATGAATACTCCCCAGTCCACGCCCGCCCACCGGGACACCAGCCCGGCCACCCACGCCCCGCACACCCCCTGGCCGCACGCCCTCCGCGCGGCCGCCCTCGCCGCCGTCGCGGTCTGCGTCATCCTCCTCGCCTTCGCCTGGCCCAGCGTCACGGCGAAGGCGCAGCACCTGCCGATTGCGGTCGTCGGGAGCGCCGAACAGGTCCAGCAGCTGACCGCGAAAGCACCGGAGGGCATGCTCGACATCCGCACCGTCGCCAGCCGCGACGACGCTCTGACGCAGATCAAGAAGCGCGACGTCTACGGCGCCGTCATCCTGCCCGCCACCCCCGGAGCCGGCGCGCCCGAGATCCTGGCCGCGAGTGCTGCGAGCCCCGTCGCGAGTTCCGCGCTGACGCAGCTCGGCGCGGGGATCCAGCGCCAGATCGACCAGCAGGCCATCACAGGACTCACCTCTGCGGTCCAGCAGCTCCAGGCGGGCCTCGCTGCCGCCACCCAGAGCAAGGCCACGCCGCCCGCCGCCGGAACCACGACGCAGGCCCCGCAACAGCATCCGTCGGTCCCCACCGTGGTGGTCACCGACGTCGTGCCGCTGTCCGCCGACGACTCCCGTGGCACCGGCCTGGCCGTCGCGGGTCTGCCGCTCGCGATGGGCGGCATGGTCGGCGGCATCGTGATCTCGCTCCTGGTGTCCGGCGCGTGGCGTCGCCTCGCCGCGGTCGTGAGCTACGGAGTGCTGGGCGGCCTCGGCATCGCCGGCATCCTGCAAGGCTGGTTCCACACCCTCCAAGGCGACTACTGGGCCAACGTCGCGGCGATCGGGCTCGGCATCGCGGCGACGGCGGCGATCATCACCGGCGCGTCGGCCCTGATCGGGCGCGCGGGCATCGCCGTGGGCGCCGTGCTCACGATGTTCATCGGCAACCCCCTGTCGTCGCTGACCCAGCCCAAGGAATTTCTGCCGGCGCCGTGGGGCGACGTCGGTCAGTGGTTCGTGCCCGGCGCCTCCGGCACGCTCCTCCGCGACCTCTCCTACTTCCCCGACGCTGCGACCGCCTTCCCCTGGCTCGTTCTGGCCGGGTGGGCGGTTCTTGGAGTGCTCCTGATCGTGACCGGCCACTTCCGCGATCAGTCAGCAGTTGCGGAGGTCTGATCAGCCCTGCTGGGCGGGCGGCATTCCGCCCGCCCAGAACTGTGGATAACTTCTGTCATTTGTTGGTCATTTGTCGTAGAGTTGCGTTTGTCTCTACTGCCGACCGACTGGGGGTCATCCATGAAGCGCGCCGTGTCCTGGTGTGTGCTCGTCCTGCTGTCGTGCGTGGGCTTGGTCGCCTGCGGCACCGGTCCCGCTGGACCGAGTCCTTCTCCCCCATCGACGACGGCGCCCGCGGCTACCGCATCGACCTCGCCGTCCGCCGCGGCTAAGCCTGTCTACAAGCCGGCGACCGCGACCAGCAAGGCTCTGAATGTCCCCGTGCCCGTGATGCCGGAGGCTGCGAAGAAGGACACGCCTGAAGGGGCGAAGGCGTTCGTGGGGTACTGGGTCGCGATGCTGTCGTACGCGTACGAGACGGGGGACGTTAGCAAGCTGAAGGCGCTCCACACCGATGAGTGCATCACATGTAGGACGGTCCCCGAAAAGATCGAATCCGTATACGAGAAAGGTTGGATCGTCGGAGGGCAGCTCAAGGCCGAGCGAATTGAGCTCCGATCTCAGGCCACTCCAGACAAGCCGATTCTCGTAGCCCAGATCCGGCAGAGCCGGGCGCGGATCCACATCGCATCAGGTTCAGGAAAATTGTTCAGTGAAACGAACAACGGCTTCGCCTTCCAACTCGGGTGGACTAACTCACGCTGGCTCGTCACCGACTCGAAACTGATCGTGAGCTAGCCGTGGCTCACTTCCATCAGAAGGTATCCCGGATTTCGGGCGCGGTGAGTCTCGTCGCGGTGCTTGTTGGAACTCCGGCTGCTAGAGCCAACACAGATGTGGATGATCCTTTCCTAGTGGATGACCACGTCGAGCAGGGGGCTACAACGACCAATCCGACTCCCACGGGCGTGATTCTCACATCCGTCCACGCCTCGCCTGATGCCCCCAAGTACCAGTGGCTCCTCACGTTGCCCTGCCAGATCGACAAGTCCGGCAGCCAGGACACGAAGTGCCTCGGGTCGAACCGTAATGCCCAGAAGTGTCCGGCCGGCGCGGATCACAAGGAAGCCGGGTACTTGGCGCAGTATCGCTATGCGCCGATCGGCCTGTCGAACCCCGAGTGGTCGCAGTGGACCAACGATGGCTCACCAACGTGTGTCTACAACCCCCGGGAGGCTCAGGCGCTGCTCAATATTCCGGGCCTGATGGCTCGTGAATTCCAGTCGCGCAAGATCACCGCGGCCGAGTTCGGAGTCCAGCCACAGCCTCACACCTTGGTCGGGTTCAACACCAACTTCTACTCGCACCCAAAGAAACAGACGTTCCCATTGACCCTCCTGGGTCAGAGCATCACCCTGACGGTCTACCCCGTCTCCTCAACGTACGACTACGGCGACGGGACCACGCTCGGCCCGACCGAACTCGAAGGGTCGGCCCTGCCCAACGCGCAGTGGGGCACCGAGACCAGGACGTCCCACGCGTACCAGCGCACCGGGGAATTCGTCGCCAGCGTAACCACTCGATTCCACGGGACGTACAGCATCAACGGCGGCCCCGTCATGCCGATCCCTGGCGAAGCCACAGTCACGTCGCCAGGAGTGCGGCTGTCCGTTTGGCGTTCCAAGGTCGACTGGTACGCCGACGACTGCAACCAAAACCCCCACGGTGCGGGCTGCTGAGCCACCGACGAGTCGGAGCCGACCGAAGCGGGCCGGAGTGGGCCGGAGTGGGCTGGGACCACGGAATTGCGCCCTTCCTGGCGAACTGCTCCCCCATTGGGGCGCAATACACCGGGAAGGGCGCAATACACCGGGAGCGGCGCGGCACACCAACAAGAGCGCGGAACCCACGGCTGGAACTGGAAATCGGTGCCCGAAATTCTCTTCGGCGCGGCAATAACCATACCGAGAACAAACTCGGGCACCGATGTGGCCCGGGACCGACCAGAGCCACCAAACGCCAACGGCGGGCCTCCCTCTCAGGGAGACCCGCCGACGTCGTCGTACGGCAAGCGTCGTCACTCAGCCGCTAACCAACAGCTCAGCGCCCAACCGCCACCAGAACCTACCGGTTCCGGCCGCGCTTCTCGCGGACTCGCATCGAGACCTCGATCGGGGTGCCCCGGAAGTCGAAGGTCTCGCGCAGGCGGCGCGTGATGAAGCGGCGGTATCCGGGATCGAGGAACCCGGTGGTGAACAGCACGAACTTCGGCGGGCGGCTGCTCGCCTGCGTCGCGAACAGGATGCGCGGCTGCTTGCCACCACGCACCGGGTGCGGGTGGGCGGCCACGAGCTCACCGAGGAACGCGTTCAGCTTGCCGGTCGGGATGCGGCGATCCCAGTTGTCGAGCGCCAGTTCGAGCGCGGGAACCAGCTTGTCCTTGTGCCAGCCGGTCTTGGCGGAGATGTTGACGCGCGGCGCCCACTCCACGTGTGCCAGATCCTGGTCGATCTCGCGCTCCAGGTACCGGCGGCGGTCCTCGTCCAGCAGGTCCCACTTGTTGAAGGCCAGCACCATGGCGCGGCCGGACTCGATCGCCAGCTGCAGGATGCGGACATCCTGCTCGCTCAGGACCTCGTCCACGGCGAGCAGCACCACGGCCACCTCGGCCTTCTCCAGCGCAGCCTGCGTGCGGAGCGAGGCGTAGTAATCCGAACCGTGGGCCATGTGCTGACGGCGGCGGATACCGGCCGTGTCGACGAACTTCCAGGTCTCGCCGCCCAGCTCGATGTACTCGTCGACCGGGTCACGCGTCGTGCCGGCAAGGTTGTCGACAACCACACGCTCGGTGCCCGCCAGCTTGTTCAGCAGGGAGGACTTGCCGACGTTCGGGCGACCGATCAGGGCGACGCGGCGCGGGCCACCCGTGCGCTCGATCGCGTCCACGGCGGAGAACTCCGGCAGGATCTTCATGGCGTGATCGAGCAGATCGGCGACACCACGGCCGTGCAGACCGGACACCGGGTAGGGCTCACCGAAACCGAGGCCCCACAGTGCGGCGGCCTCGGCCTCCTGCACGAAGTCGTCCACCTTGTTGGCCACCAGGATGACCGGCTTCTTGGCCTTGCGCAGCATCTTCATGACCAGTTCGTCCGTCGCGGTCGCGCCGACGGTGGAGTCCACCACGAACAGCACGGCGTCGGAGAACTCCACGGCCACCTCGGCCTGCGCGGCCACGGAGGCGTGGATGCCCTTGGCGTCGTGCTCCCAGCCACCGGTGTCGACGACCGTGAACCGCTTCCCGTTCCACTCCGCCGGGTACATGACGCGGTCACGGGTCACGCCCGGAACGTCCTCCACCACGGCTTCGCGGCGGCCCAGGATGCGGTTGACCAGCGTCGACTTGCCGACGTTCGGGCGCCCGATGATCGCCAGCACGGGTGCGGGCTTCCGCTCCACCTGCTCGAAGTCCTCACCGAGGTGCTCAGCCAGAAGGGCGGCGTCCTCGTCGTCGAGCTCGTAATCGTCCAGGCCGGCCCGCAGGCTCGCGGCCCGGGCCTCCAGCTCGGTCTCGTCCATGGCGGCGAACGTCTCGTCGACGTTGTCCGGACCAGCGGGGACGTACTCCTCTTCCTGGCCGTTCAGCTTCTCGCTCATGTTCTCCCTTTACACCTTCTCCAGCCGGGTCCCGGCCGGTTCCACGCTGCCATCCGGCAGCTGAAGTCCACTTCTCCGCACGACGCGTGACACTTCGGTCACCAGCGCCTGCCTGATCTCCTCGGCCGCCCTGTCCATTGAAGCACGGCCACTTTCCCCCGCCTGGCGGCTCAGCCGCAGCGGTTCCCCGAAGCCCACGGCGAATCGCCGACCGGGCCGGGGCACATGATCCAGATGTTCACCTTCGCGCCGGGTCCCGGTGATGCCCACCGGCACGACGACGGCGTCCGTGTGCAGCGCGAGCCACGCCACCCCGTTGCTGAGGCTCGCCGCCGTCCCGCTCCCCCGGGTGCCTTCCGGCAGGATGCCGACATTCCGGCCCGCATCGAGCAGTGACTTCGCCGTATTCAGCGCCTGGCGGCCGTGCGCACGGTCCACCGGGATCTGACCCGAACCCCGCAGGACGCCGCCCAGGAAGCCCGTGAACATCTCCTGCTTGACCAGGATGTGCATGGGCACCGGGCTGGCTCCGAACATCACGGGTCCGTCCAGGTAGCTCAGGTGGTTCCCGGCGAACAGCACCGGAACATCCCGCGGGACGTTCTCTCGGCCGTACACCGCCGTTCGGTACGCCACATGATCCAGGAACCAGCCGACCGGCCGTGCCCACCACATGGTGGCGCGGTGCGGGACCGGGTTCGGCCCGGAACCCGGGCCGGCCACACCCGACCGTGCGGCACCCACGGGCGCCGCGCCGTCGTCAGTCACGCTGTTCAGCGGGCACGGAGCCCAGCATGCCGTGTTCCAGCACGCGGTGCACGATGTCCAGCACCGCATCCACCGTCTGCTTGAAGTCCAGATCGCTCGAGTCCAGGGTGACGACGCCGTCCGCGGCCCGGGTGAAGTTCACCACGGTCGAGTCCTTCGCGTCACGGGCCAGGACCTGCTGAGCCAGCTGTTCCTTGCTCTGCGTCCCGCCGAGCTGCACGCCGCGGCGGCGCAGTCGCGCCTCCTCGCTGGCGGTCAGCAGGAGCCGGACCTCGGCACGGGGGGCCACCACCGTGGTGATGTCCCGTCCTTCAACGACCATGCGGTTGCGGTGCTGTTCCATGAGCTCGCGCTGGCGGCGGATCAGTTCGGTCCGGGCGCCCAGGGTGGTCGCCACGGCACTCACGTGCTCCGAGATGCGCGGTTCACGGATCGCCTGGGTGACGTCCACGCCGCCGACCCGCACGTATTCCTCGTCCGGGCTGGTGCTGATCTGCAGCGGGAGCGCCTCTGCGGCATTCTCCACCGCCGCGGCACTGGCCAGATCGACACCCGCATCGAGGCAGTGCCAGGTCAGCGCACGGTACATCGCCCCGGTATCCAGGTACGCGAGGCGCAGCGCACGCGCCGCCGCCTTGCTCACACTGGACTTGCCGGAACCGCTGGGCCCGTCGATGGCCACCAGCAGCGACCTGCCCGGACGGATCACCACGTGAGCGTCGCCGGCGCGGGAAGCCGCAGCACTGGACGCGGCGGCGGCAGCCACCGTGCCCGGGTTCGGGGTTCCCTCGGTCATTGCAACACCTTCCAGCCGCGCTTGCTCAGTTCTTCCACCAGGGCGTCATGCCTGCTCGGCAGCACCGAAAGTTCCACCATGCCCACATTCTGCCCGGACGAGTGGTCGAGACGCATGTCTTCCAGGTTCACGCCGATCTCACCGATCTCCGTGAGCAGATGGGCGATCTGACCCGGACGGTCATCCACGAGCACTGTGAGCCACGCATAGCTGCGGGCCTGGCCGCCGTGCTTGCCCGGAATCCGGGCCTGACCGGCGTTGCCCTCGCTCATGAGCTGGGCGAGGTCCAGGCGAGCTCCCGGGGCCTCGGGATCCTCCAGGGTGTTGATGAGCCGGTTCAGGTCATCGCGCACACCGTGCAGGATCTCGACCATGGGCCCCGCGTTGGCGCCCAGGATCTGCACCCAGAGTTTCGGGTCGCTCGCCGCGATGCGGGTCGTGTCCCGCAGGCCGTTGCCCGCCAGGGACAGCGAATGCTCGCCGACTTCCTGGAGGCGGCTGGCCAGCAGCGACGACATGACCTGCGGCAGGTGCGACACCAGCGCCACGGCCTCGTCGTGCTCCACTGGGGTGAACTCGTAGATGATCGCGCCGAGGTCCAGGGCGAGGGTCCGTGCCGTCTCCTGCGCAGCAGGGGACGCCTCCGGCCCCGGGCACAGCACCCACGGCATCGAGGTGAAGAGCTCGCCACGCGCCGCGACCGGCCCGGACTTCTCCCGGCCCGCCATGGGGTGCGTGCCGACGTACCGGCTCAGGTCGAGCCCCGACACAGCAGCGGACTCGGTGAGCGCCGCCAGGATCCCGGCCTTCACGCTCGCGATGTCCACCACCACGGCGTTCGGGTAGGTGGTCAGCGCGCTCTCCACGACGACGGCGGTCACGTCCGGCGGCGACGCCACGACGACGAGGCGGACCGCGCCGTCGTCGTGCCCCCGCTCAGCGAGAGCGGACAGCGGAAGCCCCGCGCCGATGTCGACGGCCACGGCCTGGTTGGTGGGCGACGGATCCGAGAGGTACACCTCCACGTCCCGCCCCCGCAGCCCCAGCCCGATGCTCGCGCCGAGCAGGCCGGTGCCCAGGATGACGACGGGGCCGGTCAGCTGACCGGGCCCGTGCATGCCGAAGGCGGACATGCCTTACAGCCCCACCGCGGCCATCAGGTGGCCGAGTTCCTGCTTGCCCAGGCGGCGGATGCTGCCCTGCTTCTGATCGCCCAGGCCGATGGGACCGACCTTGAGACGCACCAGGCGCAGGACGGGGAAGCCGACGGCGTCGAACAGGCGGCGCACGATGCGGTTCTTGCCCGAGTGCAGGACGACCTCGATCAGCACCTTGCCGGGGGTGGAATCCACCAGACGGAAGGAATCGACGCGGGTCACGCCGTCTTCGAGTTCGATGCCCTCGAGCATCTGCTTGCCGATGCCGTGTGGGAACGGGCCGCGCACCTGGACCAGGTAGGTCTTCGGCACCTCATAGGACGGGTGCGTCAGGCGGTTGGCCAGCTCGCCGTCGTTGGTCAGGAGCAGAAGACCCTCGGTCTCGGCGTCCAGACGTCCGACGTGGAAGAGGCGCTCGCCCCGGAGGAGGCTCGGCTTGATGTAGTCGCTGATGCAGCGGCGGCCTTCGGGGTCGGTCATCGTGGAGACGACGCCCTTGGGCTTGTTGAACGCGTAGTAGACCATCGAGTCGTTGAGCTGCAGACGGATGCCGTCCACGTGGATGACGACCGTCTCCGGGTCCACGCGCAGGCCCAGCTCGGTGACGATCTGCTCGTCGACCTCGACCCGGCCTTCCAGGATCATCTCTTCACAGATGCGACGGCTGGCCACGCCGGCCTGCGCCATCAGCTTCTGCAGGCGCACGCCCTCGGTGCTGTGCAGCTCGTGGTCCGGAACGTCGCGGCGCGGCGCACGGCGCGGGGACTTGACCGGGCCCTTGTACTCGCCGAAGCGCTCGGAGCCGAAAGCAGCGCTCGACGCCGGACGGCCGGGTGCGGCGGCAGGCTTGCGGCCCGCGCCCTTCCGGGTGCCGCCGACGGTTCCAGCGCCACCGCGGCCGGTGCCGGCCTTGGGCTTGCCGTTCTTATTGAAGCCCGGCTTGTTGGAATTAGGGCGGTTCGGCTTGCGGGCGCCGTCCTTGGTGAACGCGTCGCGATCCTGGCCGGAGCGCTCGCCACCGGAGCGGAAGTCACCGGAACGGAAGTCACCGGAACGGAAATCGCTCGAACGGCCTTCGCCGGAGCGGCCATCACGAGAGCGGAAGTCGCCGGAGCGGGAATCGCGTGAATCGCGGCTCGGGCGGGCGTCGCGGCTCTGCCACTCGCCACGGCCGGAGCCCTGCCCGCGACGGTCGTCGCGGCCGAAACCGCCGGCGGAGGAGCGACCCGCGCCCTGACCACGGCTGCCGCTGGAGCTGCCGCCCTGGCCGTAGCCGCCCGAGCGGCGTGCGCCGCCGTCGTCGTTGCGGCCGCCCTGCTGGGCGTCCCGTCCGTACTTGCTGAAGCCCGAAGAGGCTTGGCGGCGGCTGCCGCCCTGGTTGCGGGCGTCCCCGCCTCGGTGTGAACCCTGTCGTCCCGACTGTGTCATTACCTGGCCTTAAATTGTGGTGTTCGTGGTGCTGCACTCGACCCGTCCGTCGCAGAGGACGCGTTCCGGGGAGTGCCTGGCAGCCTCATGGCATGCCGAAAAGAGGGCCGAAGCCCTGAACCAGTCTACCGGATCGACGTGTCGAAGGGAGGGAGACGTTGGTTACAGGGGTGTGGATGAGGGCCGGTCGTTACCGGGCCGCATCGTGAACCCCCAGCTGAAACAGTGAGTTTCCGCCGAAACAGCGATCAAAACGCACTGTTTCGGCGGAAACTCACTGTTTCAGCGGCCTGGGCCCGACATCGCAGCTCAATCAACCCGCGTCCGAGCCTTCGCCCAGGCCGCATGAATCCGTCGTTTCACCCCGACCGGATCCTCCAGGTCCTTCCAGTCCAGACGGACGAAGATCCAGCCCATCTCCATCAGCCGGCGTTCCCGGACGCGTTCATCGAGAATCGCCTCAGCGGTCGGCACGCTCCCGAAGTACTTCACCCGCCCGTCGAACTCCAGCGCGACCTTCAGGTCCGGCCAGGCGAAGTCGAGGCGTCGGAGGCAGCGATCCGTCATGACAGGGAACTGGGAGACGGGCATCGACAGGTTCTCGAACCACAGCAGAAATCTCGTCCGGGTCTCCCCCATCGACTCGCTCTGCGGGTCACCGAGCTCCAGAGCGCGGCGCAGATTCACCACACCGCGGTGGCCGGTCATCCGTCGAACGTACCCCTCCAGCACCGCGCGGTCCGCGCCCGCGCGTAACGCCTGATCCATGAGAACGACGCAGCCTTCAAGATCCAGGATGCGGCAGCAGTCGACGACGGTCCGCTCCAACGACGTGGCTTCGCTGGCCCCGAAGGAACAGATTTCATCGGGAAGCACCGGAAGATGATGGATCACGGTCGATGGCCCAAGCCGTAGCGTCGACGTCCTGGTCCGGCACGTGACGTGGACCTGCTCGTCCGCATGCCACAGCTGACAACCGTGAAGGAGGGCGGCGGAGGTGTGGCTGTACACGAAGGCCCGGTTCCGGCGTCGCGCATGGACTTTCTGATGAGCCCGCAACCGCAGCTCAGTACGACCCGATCTTGGAAGGCCGACAGCGTGATCCCTCCGGGCGTAAGCGCCCCTCTGGACCCGGACGAGAACACCCGATTCCACGAGGCGGCGCCGTTGGGCGTGCCGGATGCCCAGGAGGTCGAGTTCAGCGGATGACCAGAGGACTTCGTCGGGATCGAGTCGAAGATGTGGTGACTTCATGAGGACCACGGTGCCCCGGCCTCGAGGCCTGGTGGTCCACCGACGCCCGCATGTGGACTGGCTGATCGCGGGACGGTGTGGGTGAGGCACCGCCGAGACAGTGAGTTTCCGCTGAAACAGTGAGCACAACACACTGTTTCAGCGGAAACTCACTGTCTCGGCGGGTGGTGGCGGGTGCGGGCGGACTTCGGCGGACAGCGGCAGAGCACCGAGGGCGAGAGACCCCTACAACCCCGGGTAGAACGCCGTCGACTCGTCCAGGCCCGGGAGGTACGGCGAGATGGCCGGCAGCTCGGACAGGTCCTTCACGCCGAGTCGCTCCAGGAAGTACGCCGTCGTGCGGTACTGGATGGCTCCGGACTCGGGATCGGTGCCGCAGTCCTCCACGAGGCCCCGCTGGACCAGGGTCTTCATCACCGAGTCGACGTTGACGCCGCGGATCGCGGAGACCCGTGCCCGCGACACCGGCTGCCGGTACGCCACCACGGCCAGGGTCTCGAGCGCGGCCTGCGTCAGCCGTGCGGTCTGGCCGTCCATCACGAAGCGCTGCACGGCCTCCGCATGCACGGGTCGTGAGTAGATGCGCCAGCCACCGGCGAGATTCCGCAGCTCGAAACCTCGCATGCGGGCCCCGGGCACCGCGCCGTCGTACTCGGCACGGAGCGCCTGAAGCCCCGCCTCCACCTCGTCCTCGGGGATCTCCAGCGCGGAGGCGAGCTGCACCGCGCTCACGGGCTCGTCCACCACCATCAGGACCGCCTCCAGCGCGGACAGCAGTCCGTCGTCATCGCTCATCGTGAGCACCTTCCTCGGCGGTCGGAGTCTCCGCCGGTTCGTCGAAATCGGAGCCACCGGAGAGCAGCGGAGCGCCGTCCCCCTCGTGCTCATGCGCCGTCCACCGGACGGTCAGCTCCCCGAGCGCCTCAAGCTGTTCGAACGCCACGGCCCGGTCCCGGAACAGCTCCAGGACGGCCAGGAACCTCGCGATCACCACCTGGGCGTTCAGCGCGTCCGCCACGAGCGACCGGAAGCTCAGCTGATGCTCCGCCTGCAGGCGCAGGGCGAGGAGTTCCGCCTGCTCGCGAACGCTCACGGGCGCACTGTGCAGATGTTCGACTCCCACCTGAGGGATCGTCTCGTCCTTGGGCGCGAGGACCTTGGCGGCGAGCTGGGCGAAGTCGTCGGGGCCGTGCTTCCACACGAGTTCCGGGAGCAATGCGGCGAAATGCGGCTCGAGGCTCACGAGCCGGGGGAAGCGCAGCGCCTCCTGGACCAGCTCCTCGCCCAGCTGCGTCGCGACCTCCTTGAAGGCCTTGTACTGCAGCAACCGGGCGAAGAGCAGGTCCCGGGCCTCCAGCGCGGCGAGGTCCTCTTCGGGGTCGAGTTCCCCGGCGGGCAGGAGCCGGGCGGCCTTGATGTCGAGCAGCGTGGCGGCGATGACCAGGAACTCGCTGGCTTCGTCCAGGGCCCAGTCCTCACCCTGCTCCTGCAGCGCACGGATGTACGCGATGAACTCGTCCGTGACGGTCGCGAGGGCCACCTCGGTCACGTCCATCTCGCGCTTGGAGATCAGGCTCAGGAGCAGGTCGAACGGACCGGAGAAGTTCTCCAGCCGGACCTGGAATCCCTGGGGCTGGTCGGGCTGCGGGGCGACAGCCGGTTCGGTGACCACGACGACGGCGGCCCCGCCGCCGTCCTGCGCGGCAGGCGGGTGCGGGGCGGCGTCGTCGTGCTTCGGCCCGCTCACCTGGTCAGCGGGCATGACGCTGCTTACGGAGCACCGCCGCGCTCGATGAGTTCCTTGGCCAACTGGCGGTACGCCTCGGCGCCCGGGTGGTTGCTGGCGTACTGCGTGATGGGTTCCGCGGCCACCGTGGCGTCCGCGAACTTGATGGTGCGCTTGATGACGGTTTCGAAGACCTTGTCCCCGAACGCCTCGACCAGGCGCGTGATGACCTCACGGCTGTGGAGGGTGCGGGCGTCGTACATGGTGGCGAGCACGCCGTCGACCTGCAGCCGCGGGTTAAGGCGATCCTGCACCTTCTCGATGGTCTCCACGAGCAGCGCCACGGCGCGGAGCGCGAAGAACTCGCAGATCAGCGGGATGATCACGCCGTGCGCCGCGGTGAGCGCGTTGACCGTGAGCAGACCGAGGGACGGCTGGCAGTCGATGAGGACCACGTCGTAGTCGTCCTCGACCTTGCGCAGGGCGCTGGCGAGGACCTGCTCGCGGGCCACCTCGTTGACCAGCTGCACCTCTGCGGCAGAGAGGTCGATGTTGGCGGGGAGCAGGTCCACGCCCTCCACCCCGGTGGAGTGGATCGCGTCCCGGATGTCCACCTTGCGGTCCATCAGCACGTTGTAGACCGTGAGGTCCAGCTCGTGCGGATTGGCGCCGAAGCCGGCGGACAGGGCGCCCTGCGGATCGAAGTCCACCAACAGGACGCGGCGCCCGTATTCGGCGAGCGCCGCGGCCAGGTTGATGGTGGAGGTGGTCTTACCCACGCCGCCCTTCTGGTTCACCATGGCGATGACGCGGGCGGGTCCGTGCGATTCCAGGGGCGCCGGGGTGGGGAACTCCCGCCAGGGGCGGCCGGTGGGGCCGAGCCTGACATCTTCCTCGGTGGTACCCAGCGCGGTCGTACCCTGTTCGCTGCTCACGTGATGATCCACTCTTCCTGCATCGCGATGACTCTTGCCTGACCTCCACCCTAGCGGCTACGACACGCTGGCTGGGGATGTTGACAAAGTCGCCTCCGTGAGCCTTGACCCTCAAGTAGAGGGTCAAGGTTAGGCCGGGACCGGAGCTGTTCCCGGGCTCGTGGAGGAGCTGTCCGGAGCGGACGGACCGTGACCGTCCGCGAGCATCGAGGACTCGTCGAACGGCCGCTCCCCCGCGAGGACGGAGCGCACCTGAGCGGTGTCGACCTCTTTGACCCAGGTCCCGATCAGCACGGTGGCCACGGCGTTGCCCGTGAAGTTCGTCAGGGCACGCGCCTCCGACATGAACCGGTCGATGCCGACGATGATGCCCACGCCGCCCAGCAGCTCCGGACGGTGCGCCTGCAGGCCCGCGGCCAGGGTGGCCAGACCGGCGCCGGTGACACCCGCGGCGCCCTTGGACGCGATGATCATGAAGACCAGGAGGGAGATCTGCTCCCCGAGGTTGAGCGGCATGTTCATGGCGTTGGCGACGAACAGGGAGGCCATGGTCAGGTAGATGGCCGTGCCGTCCAGGTTGAAGGAGTACCCGGTGGGAACGGTCACGCCGACCACCGGCTTCGACACGCCCAGGTGCTCCATCTTGGCGATGAGCCGCGGCAGCGCCGCTTCCGAGGAGGAGGTGGAGAAGATGAGCAGGTATTCGCGGCCCAGGTACTTCATGAGGCTGAAGATGTTGACCCCGGACACCACGCGCAGGAGCGAACCGAGCACCAGGACGATGAAGAGGATGCACGTCAGGTAGAACGCCACCATGAGGGTCAGCATGCTGACGATCGCCTTGACGCCGGTCGCACCGACGACGGCGGCGATGGCGCCGAATGCGCCCACCGGAGCGAGCCACATGATCATGACCAGGATGCGGAACACGAGCTTCTGGGCGTGACCGATCGCGTTGAGGATCGGGGTGCCCTGCGTGCCCATCTTCTGGACGGCGAAGCCCACAAGGATGGCCACCAGCAGGGTCGGGAGCACGGGGATGTCCCCCGGGATGATCCCGAGCAGGAAGTCCACGGTGCTGTCCGTGGCCGCTTTCTTATTGGGGTCGTACGGGGTGAGCTTGAGGCCCTCGCCCGGGTGGATGAGGTTGCCCACCACGAGGCCGATGGCCAGCGCGAACGTGGACATGATCACGAAGTACAGGAGGGCGAGGCCGCCCACCTTGCCCACCGTGGCCGCCTTGGCGATCGAGCCGATGCCGAGGACGATGGTGCAGAAGATCACCGGGGCGATCATCATCTTGATGAGCTTGATGAACCCGTCGCCCAGAGGCTTCAGGGACTTCCCCACTTCGGGGAACAGGATGCCCACCACGGCTCCGAGCACCACCGCGACGATGACGGCGATGTACAGGTAGTGGGATGATTCAAGACGTTTGCCGCGCGCGGGCGCCGCCATTGGCGCCTGATGCTGCAAGGACATTCGTTGCTCCTTGGGAGTCGTTCGCGCGGCCTGACTGACCGCACCTCGTGGGACCATGGTGGCCGGGGGCGTGACCCAGGTCACTCTTGCGGTCATATTGGTCGCGGGGGCGGACCGGAACCAGGCACGACATCAGGCGACGGCGCCGACCGGCGCTCACCGGACACGGAGGAGACGTAAACCGTGAAGGACCTCATGGGGCGCTGGAGCATCGCCCGCCGTCTCTTCGTGGCGAACCTGCTCCTCGTGCTGACGGCCGCCATCGCGGCGAGCGCCTTCGCCGCCGTCGACATCAGAACGCGCAGTTACGACGACGCCGGGCAACGCACCCAGAGCGTCGCGGCCACGGTGGCGGCGAGCCCCTTCGTGGTGCAGGCCGCCGTCTCCCGCGAGCCGTCCGTGACCCTGCAGCCGTACGCCGAGGCGGTCATGCGGCGCGGCCACGTGGACTTCCTGACGATCATGAGCCCGGACACGACCCGTTGGACGCACGCCAACCCGGCCGAGATCGGCAAGAAGTACCTGGGTACCGTCGCACCGGCGCTGCGCGGCCAGGACTTCACCGAGACCTACACCGGCACCCTGGGCGCGTCCGTCCGGACGATCGTCCCGGTGAAGAACACCTCCGGAAAAGTGGTGGCTCTCGTGTCCGCGGGCGTCACCGTGCAGAATGTCGACGCCGGCATCACCTGGCGACTTCTGGCGATCCTCGGCCTGGCGGCGGCCCTCGTGACCGGCGGCGCGCTCGTGGCCTGGCTCCTCGGCCGGTATCTGCGCCGTGTCACGCACGGCTGGGGCGCGGAGCAGCTCGCCCAGCTCTTCGCGTATTACGAATCCGTGCTCCACTCGGTCCGCGAAGGCGTGGTCCTCGTGGACACCCGGGGCCGGGTGGTGATGTACAACGACCAGGCGGCGGAGCTTCTGGGCTTCGACTCCGCCGGGCCCTCCGGTTCGCCGGCCGCCGCCTCTGGTGCCGGGGCCGCCGTGCCGCCGACTGTCGCGGAGCTGCCCCTCGAACCAAGCCTGCGGGACCTCTTCACCTCCGGACGCGAAGCACGGGACGAAGTCCACCTCGCCGGACCCCGCCTCCTGGTGGTCAACCAGCAGGCTGCCGTCGAACAGGACTCCGGCACGAGATCGCGGCCGCGGCGCCTCGGAACGGTCGCCACCCTGCGCGACCGGACCGAGATCGAATCCCTCGGCTCGGAGCTGGCCACCACCCGCACCCTCTCCGACGCGCTCCGCGCACAGACCCACGAACACGCCAACCGCCTGCACCTCATGGTCTCGCTCATGGAACTGGGCCGGACCCCCGAGGCGCTGGAACTCGCCACCCGGGACCTCGAACTGGGTCAGCGCCTGGCCGATGACCTCCTGGGATCCGTGGACGAACCGGTCCTGGCCGCGCTCGTCATGGGCAAATCAGCGGAGGCCCACGAACGCGGCGTCCTCCTGGAACTGCACGGCGGTTCCACCCCCGCCGCGCTGGACATCCCGGTCCAGGATCTGGTGACCATCCTCGGCAACCTCCTGGACAACGCCATCGACGCAGCGGCGGCCGCCGAGGCGCCGCGTCTGGTACGCCTGGGCATCACCGCGGACGAAGGATCCGTCACGTTCACCGTGCAGGACTCGGGGGCCGGGCTCGGTGAGGGACAGCTCGAGCGCGCGTTCGAGTTCGGGTACTCCACTAAGGAGAGCCGGCACGGCCGCGGGGTGGGGCTGGCGCTCGTGCGGCAGACGGTGCGCAGGCTGGATGGGACACTGGAGGTGGACGCCGGCCACGCGCCGTTGTCCGTTTCCGCGCCACGGGAGCCGGGGGAACTGCCCGGGGCCCGCTTCGTCGTCACCCTGCCGCTGCACGGCGGACCGGCAGAAACCCCCGAAGGAGAGTCATGAAACCCATCCGGGTCCTCGTCGTCGAGGACGAGGCGATCGCCCGGGAGGCGCACGCCGCCTACCTGGACCGCCTGGAGGGCTTCGAGCACGCCGGAAGCGCCGCCGGGGGCCAAGAGGCGCTCAAAGCGCTGATCCTCGCCCGCGAGCGCGGCGAGACCGTGGACCTGGTGCTCCTGGACATGAACCTCCCGGATCTGCACGGGCTGGACGTCGCGCGCCGGATGCGCAGCGCGGGCCTGCTCACGGACATCATCGCGATCACAGCGGTCCGGGAACTCGCCGTCGTTCGGGGCGCCATCGCGACCGGCGTGGTGCAGTACCTCATCAAGCCGTTCACCTACGCGACCTTCGCCGAGAAGCTCGAGAACTACCGCTCCTTCCGGCAGACCCTCGGCTCCTCCGGAGCGGAGACGGAGGACTCCTCCCCCGCGCCGGTGGATCAGAGCGCCGTGGATCAGGCCTTCGCCACCTTGCGCGCACCGGTGGAACTGCCGCTGCCGAAGGGCATCTCGACGACGACGCTTGCCGCCGTCCGCGAACTGGTCACCACCGCGCCGCACCCGCTGTCCGCTGCCGAGCTGGCGGAACAGGCGAACCTTTCGCGGGTGACCGCCCGCCGCTACCTCGAGCATCTGGTGGCAGCCGGGGTGCTGCGCAGCACCCCGCGCTACGGCACCCCCGGACGGCCGGAGAACGAGTACCGCAGCGTGTGAGGCGGCGCGGCAGCGGCGGCACAGCTATCAGCGACACAGCTATCGGCGACACAGCGCAGACACAGGAATGATGGAGAGCATGAGGGACGTGCAGAACTCACGGGACCAGCAAGGCGGCAGCAGCCGGAGGACCTTCCTCCTGCTCACCGTCGGCGGTCCCGTCGCGGCCCTGCTGGGCGCCTGCGGCACGAGCGCCCAGGCCGCCACCCACGCCACGCCCGCTCCGCCCGGGCAGTCCAACCTCGTCATCATCGGCGACTCCCTGAGCACCGGATTCGGGACGTCCGCCGATCAGGCCTGGCCGACTCTCCTGAACGAGCGGCTTGCCTCGGCGAAACCCAATCTGGTCCTGGTCAACGCGGCGCAGAACGGCAGCGGTTACGTCAGCCCCGGTGAGGACGGCGACACGTTCGGGACCGAAGTGCAGCACGCCGTCAACGCCTGGACCCGGACGGTGCTGTTTTTCGGATCGGACAACGACCTCGGCGAGGATGTCGGACAGGTGAAGCAGGCCGCGTTGGCCGCGCTCCAGGATGTGAGGCTCCGCGCCCCTCACGCCCGCCGGATAGTGGTGGGACCACCCGCATACTCGGCGGATCCGGACCAGGACCTCCTGGCGATTCGCGACGCCCTCAAGGCCGCGGCCGAGGCGTCGTCCGTCGAATTCGTGGACCCGATCACCCATGACTGGATGGCCACGCAAGCAGACGCGCTGCTCGGCCCGGACGGTGAACACCCCAGCCCCGCGGGGCACGTCCACCTCGCCGACCTCATGGGGACGGTCCTGGGACTTCCTGCCGCCCCCTCGACGAGCCCTTCGCCGGCGCCGGCTGCGGCGTCACCGGCGTCGAGCGGCTGAGCGGGTTTGTATACATAAGCTGGGATTTAAGGCCGTCTACCCCTTTGATGAGCCCTTTGTGTATACACTGAGGCCATGCGAGCACGTGACCGGGCGTACGAAGCCCTCCGGGAGGACATCGTCTCCTGGCGCCTGGCCCCCGGCACCGTCCTCGCCGAAGTGGAACAGGCCGAACGGCTCGGCGTGAGCCGCACCCCGGTGCGGGAGGCGCTCTCCCGGCTCACCGCGGAGGGGCTGGCCGTCGCCGAGCGGCGGCGCGGCGTCGTCGTGGCGGAGCTCTCCGTGGGCGACCTCGACCAGCTCTTCGAACTCCGGGAGACTCTGGAGAGCCGCGCGGCCGCGCTCGCCGCGAGTCGCGGCGACCGCGAGCGCTTCGCACACCTCCACGAACAGTTCGTCGCGGCGGAAGCACTCCTGGACGCCTCGTCCGCAGTGGACGGCTACTACCGGCTGGTCGGAGAGCTCGACGACGCCCTGGACGAGGAGTGCGGCAACGCGTACCTGGCGCTGTCCCTGCGTCAGCTCCGCCCCCACCTTCAGCGTCTGCGCCGCCTGGCGCACGACAACCTCGGGCGGCTGCGCGACTCCTCGCGGGAGCACGCGGCGATCGCCGCCGCCGTCGCCGGGGGCAACCCGGGACTGGCGGCCGCGGCCACGACCGTCCACCTGCACGCCAGCCTGGACCACCTCCACCACAGCCAGCGGGGCCGCGGCATCCTGTCGCCCACCCGCACCGTCAACGACACCACCCCACAGGAAAGCGAGTCCCGGTGAAAACCCACAACGTCCGCGTCCACCGCAGCGAGGAGAACCTGGCCCGCGAGGACCAGCTGGCCCACAAGATCGCCCGGGTGGCCACCGATCCCGTCCCCGTCGACGCCGACGTCACGGACATGATCATCAACCGCATCATCGATAACGCTTCGGTGGCCATCGCCTCCCTGAACCGCGCGCCCATCGTCGCCGCGCGGGCTCAGGCGCTCACCCACGCACCGTCCACCGGCGGACCCGGGTCGACGGTCTTCGGGATCCAGGAACGGGTCTCCCCCGAATGGGCCGCCTGGGCCAACGGTGTCGCCGTGCGGGAACTCGACTATCACGACACCTTCCTCGCCGCCGATTACTCCCACCCGGGCGACAACATCCCGCCTCTGCTGGCGGTCGCCCAACACGTCGGCTCCTCCGGCGCGGACCTGATCCGCGGCATCGCGACCGGGTACGAGATCCAGGTCGACCTCGTGAAGGCCATCTGCCTGCACGCCCACAAGATCGACCACGTCGCCCACCTCGGGCCGTCCGCCGCCGCGGGGCTCGGAACCCTCCTCGGCCTCGACACGGAGACCGTCTTCCAGTCCGTCGGCCAGGCACTCCATACCACCACCGCCACCCGGCAGTCCCGTAAGGGCGAGATCTCCACCTGGAAGGCGCACGCCCCCGCGTTCGCCGGCAAGATGGCGGTGGAGTCCGTGGACCGTGCCATGCGCGGGCAGACCTCCCCTGTCCCGATCTACGAGGGCGAAGACGGTGTGATCGCCTGGATGCTGGACGGCCCCGACGCCTCCTACGAGGTGCCGCTTCCCGAGCCGGGCGAGTCCAAGCGCGCGATCCTGGACACCTACACCAAGGAGCACTCGGCGGAGTACCAGGCACAGGCCTGGATCGACCTCGCCCGCAAGCTGCATGGTGAACACCCCGAGCTCACGGACCCGGCGAACGTCGCGAGCATCGTGATCCACACGAGCCACCACACGCACTACGTCATCGGCTCCGGCGCCAACGACCCGCAGAAGTACAGCCCGACGGCGAGCCGCGAGACGCTGGACCACTCCATCCCGTACATCTTCACCGTCGCACTCCAGGACGGCCGCTGGCACCACGTCGACTCCTACGCCCCGGACCGCGCGTCCCGCCCGGACACGGTGGAGCTGTGGCACAAGGTGACCACTGAAGAGGACCCCGAGTGGACGCGCCGCTACCACTCCCTGGACATCGCGGAGAAGGCGTTCGGCGGCCGAGTCGTCATCACCCTCACGGACGGCCGCGTGATCGAGGACGAGATCGCCGTCGCGGACGCCCATCCGCTCGGCGCCCGGCCGTTTGCCCGCGAGCAGTACATCACCAAGTTCCGCACCCTTGCCGAGGGCCTCGTGGAACCGGCCGAGATCGAGCGGTTCCTCGACACGGTGCAGCGCCTCCCGGAGCTCGCCGCCGGCGAACTGGACCAGCTGAACATCCAGGCGGCCCCCGGCGTGATCGATCTGGCCGCCGGGCCGAAGGGCCTCTTCTGATGCTGTATTCGACGCGCACGCCCGAGCAGAAGCGCCACGAGCTGAGGGAGCTGCTGGCCTCCGGCCGCACCGTCCAGTTCCCCGGGGCGTTCAACCCGCTGTCCGCCCGGCTGATCGAGGAGAAGGGGTTCGACGGCGTCTACATCTCCGGCGCGGTCCTCGCCAACGACCTGGGACTGCCGGACATCGGACTCACCACGCTTACGGAAGTGGCGACGCGCGCCGGCCAGATCGCCCGGATGACGGATCTGCCCGCACTCGTCGACGCCGACACCGGCTTCGGCGAGCCCATGAACGTGGCCCGCACCGTGCAGGAGCTGGAAGACGCCGGGCTGGCCGGCTGCCACATCGAGGACCAGGTCAACCCGAAGCGCTGCGGTCATCTGGACGGCAAGTCGGTGGTGGACGTCGAGACCGCCACGCGGCGCATCCAGGCGGCGGCCCAGGCCCGCCGGGACCCCGGCTTCCTCCTCATGGCCCGGACGGACATCCGGGCCGCGGACGGGCTGGAAGCCGCCCAGGAACGCGCCCGCGCCCTGGTGGCGGCCGGCGCCGACGCGATCTTCCCCGAGGCCATGAAGACCCTGGAGGAGTTCGCCGCCATCCGGGAGGCCGTGGACGTGCCGATCCTGGCCAATATGACGGAATTCGGGCAGAGTGAACTGTTCACCCTGGACGAGCTGTCCTCGGTGGGCGTGAACATGCTCATCTACCCCGTGACGCTGCTGCGCAGTGCGCTGGGCGCGGCGGAGCGGGTGCTGGAGACCATCAAGGCGGACGGCACCCAGCAGGCCGCCGTGCCGGACATGCTGACCCGTGCCCGGCTGTACGAACTGGTGGACTATCCCGCCTACAACAGCTTCGACACCGGGGTCTTCAACTTCCAGGTGCCGGGCACACCGCGATGACTCATCGGGCTGTCACACCGCTCGAAGCCAATTCACAGGAAACAGTCCCAGAATCACACCGAAGGCTTCATTCGACGAAGGAGTCACCATGAGCACCACACCCCAAGAGACCGAGATCAAGAAGGGCCTGGCTGGCGTGGTGGTGGATTACACCGCCATCTCCAAGGTCAATCCGGACAGCAATTCCCTGCTCTACCGGGGGTACCCGGTACAGGAGCTGGCCGCGGCCAAGAGTTTCGAGGAGGTCGCCTACCTGCTCTGGAACGGCGAACTGCCGACCCCCGGGGAGCTGGAGGCGTTCCAGGCCCGCGAACGTGCCGGGCGCGCCCTGGATCCCGTGCTGAAGACCGTGATCGACGCCCTGCCCCTGGGCTCCCATCCGATGGACGTCTGCCGCACGGCGGCCTCCGTCCTGGGCGCCCGGCATCCGCAGGCGGAGGACTCCAGCCCCGAGGCGAACCTGTCGAAGGCGATCGATCTGTGGGCCGCGATGCCCGCCGTGGTCGCGTACGACCAGCGACGCCGGCACGGCCAGGACGCCGTGGAACCCCGTGACGATCTGGGCTACTCGGCGAACTTCCTCTGGATGACGTTCGGCGAGGAGGCCGCCCCAGCCGTGGTCGACGCGTTCAACGTCTCGATGATCCTGTATGCGGAGCACTCATTCAACGCCTCCACCTTCACGGCCCGGGTCATCACGTCGACACTCGCTGATCTGCATTCGGCCGTCACGGGCGCCATCGGCGCTCTCAAGGGACCGCTGCACGGCGGCGCCAACGAAGCGGTCATGCACACCTTCGAGGAACTGGGCATCGACCCTTCCGAGTCCGCCGAGGACGCCGCCGCCCGGGCGAAGACCTGGATGGAGGAGGCGCTCGCCGCCAAGAAGAAGATCATGGGCTTCGGCCACCGCGTCTACAAGCACGGCGATTCCCGCGTGCCGACCATGAAGGCCGCGCTGGACGCCATGATCGAGCACTACGGCCGTCCCGAGCTCCTCGGCCTCTACAACGGGCTCGAACAGGCCATGGACGAGGCGAAGAGCATCAAACCGAACCTCGACTACCCCGCCGGCCCCACCTACCACCTCATGGGCTTCGACACTCCGACGTTCACGCCGCTGTTCGTCGCCAGCCGGATCGTCGGCTGGACCGCCCACGTCATGGAGCAGGCGGGCGCGAACTCCCTGATCCGCCCCCTGAGCGCTTACAACGGCGTGGAGGAGCGGCACCTGGGCTGACGCTCAGGACAGCACGACGACCAGCACACCACGACGACGGCGCGCGGTCACCCTTCCGGTGGCCGCGCGCCGTCGTCGTTCAGGTTCCGGTTCAGGCCGCAGCGTCCGGTTCAGGCCGTAGGGAACGGTTCGGCGCGCGGTCCGCCGAGGGTCCACTCGACACCAGCGACGGCGTGGTTGTCGTCGGCCAGGGTGACCGTGACGTCGAAGGGCTCCGGCGAACCGCCGGACACCGCCCGCGCCGCGCGGGTCAGGGCCTCCTCCAGCCAGTGGCCGGCGTCGGGCCACATGCGGCGGAACGGCAAGCTGTCCAGGCCATGCCACTCCGGGGAGATCTCCTCGCTCGGGGACACCTCGCCCTCCCAGCGGTCCGCGGCGTACACCACGGAGTTCATGTCCCAGCCCGGCTGAGCAGGGAAGACGAACCGGACCGTGCCGAGCTTCGCCAGGGCCTCCTGGGGCACTACGACGTCGACCTCCTCCCAGACCTCCCGCTGGAGGGCCTCTTCCGGGGTCTCGCCCGCTTCGACGTGGCCGCCGATGGCCACCACCTTCCCCTGGCCGAAGCCGCGCTTCTTGAGCCCGAGGAGAACATCCCAGAGAGCGGGATTCCCTTCGAGGCCCGAGGCGCCCGAGGGGCGCAGGAGGAAGCACAGGACGACGGGGGCGGCAGTCATGGGCTCATGCTATCGGGACGGGAGCCCGTCCCTGGCCGGCCATGTCCGGTCAGGGCGGATGTCAGGTCGGGCGGATGTCAGGTCAGAGCGGATGGCCCAGTGCCGAGGGACGCACGACACGGAACGAACTGTTGGACATTTGCCCATCCAGTGGCGATACTGGTGTGAGCGCATCCACGTTCCCGAGTGATCCCTGAGCTTCCCCTGGCGATTCCCCCGGGGTCGAAGAATTCCTGCCTGGCCGGCAAGAGGCCTCTCTTTTATCGCGCCAATTTCCCGAAATTACCGTCAGAAAACGGGCTCAGAACTTTCTTCGAAAGAATATTTATATGCCCTTGACGAGCGACGAAACCCGCTTCTAAGCTCATTTCAACACCTTTGAATATCAGGTGTTATTCGATAAATATTCGCTTTGTCCAAAGGAGAGCAAGTGAGCACTGCACTGACGATTGCGCCCATGGTGGAGACCGAGCCGGGTCGCGTGATGCCGATGGCGCTGAAGGAAATGGCGCTGATGGAAATGGCGCTGAAGGAACTCGATTTCGAAACGGGCGGGGCCCTCGTGACCCCGGCGAAGATGAACGGTGACACCGTCACCCTCTCCTCGTCCTGCTCCTCCGGACGACCCACGTCGCCGAAGCAGTCGTAGGTCCGGAGGCCGAATCACCGTGAGCACCACCTACGTCGTGGCCGAGGGCGTCCGGCAAGCCGATTTCGAAGATTCCTTCGTCCTGGTGTGCGGAAGCTCGATCGTCCGCTTCCGCGAGCATCAGGAATTGGCCCGGGAGCTGTTCCGGTTCCTCGGCACGCCCCGCACCCTCGACGAGGTGGCGGAAGGCGTTCCTGGCCTGGGTGGCCAGGAACGCCTTCTGGGCGCACTTCGCTCGGCCGGGGTCGTCTCCGCCTTCCGGGGTCCGCAGGAACGGCTGACCGGACTCCCGCCTTTCGACCCGCGAACCGACCGGCCGGCACTTCGCCTCGACGTCCCGGAACGCTGGGAGGCCCGAGCGCGACAGGTCCTGAGTGCTTTCACCACCGTCGATGTCGAGGATCGTGGTTCCGGGCGGACCGATCTCCCCGTGCTCGTCATCCGCCCCTCGGTTCAGGAGGCGATCGACGTCTGCCGCGACGCCTGGACACGGGGCGAATGCCACGTGCCGGTCGTCCCGTTCGACGGCGGCAAACTCGTCGTGGGGCCCGCCGTCCTGCCGGGCACCAGCGCCTGCTTCGAATGTCTCGTCATCCGGCGGGCCGCCACCACCGACTGGCCGGATGAGTATCTGAGGTTCCATCAGACGATCCCGTCGGAGAACTTCCCGCCCCACGACGTCGCGCTCGGAGTCCACCTCGCGGCACGGCTCGCCGTCGCCGCCTTCTACCGTGACGCCAACGATCTCATCGGGTCGTGCAGCGTCATCAACCCTGCAACCCTGACCAGCTACAACTCGAGAGTTTGGAGTGTGCCGCGGTGCCCCTCGTGTTCACAGACCGGGAGATCGTCAACCAGCTATCCCTGGCTCGCCCCAGCCTCCTCCGAAGCGGACTGGCTGGTCCCGACGTCGGCCTCATCCCCGGAATCAAGACCCTGAGGGTGGGCCCCGGTGCGATGAGTCTTCCGGCCCTCATCGACCGCTCCCCCGATCTGCCGCGCTTCCTCGAAGCCTGCCTTCCGGAAGAGGCCTCCTGCGGTTTCGGGATCGGCGCCGATCAGCTGTACGGCTCGGCCGGCGGTGAGTTCATCGAACGGTATTCGGCGGGGTACCTTCCCGACCACTTTGACGAGCCGCGCCAGGAGGAGATCATCCCCGCCGCCGAGTTCATGCCGTTCACCGAGGAGCAGTACGCACGCCCGGGCTTCTCCTATGCCCATCCCGACACCGTGGAGGACCTGCCGTTCGTCAGGGTGCACCGCGCGGTCGACCACTCGGTCAGAGCCGCGCCTGCTGATCTGGTCCATCTGAACCCGGGCGACCGGACCCGCTGGTGCACCGTCACGTCCAACGGTCTCGGCGCCGGCCGAAGCTACGCCATGGCGGCGCGGGCAGCCGTGTTCGAACTGGTCGAACGGGACGGCTTCATGCGCGCCTGGTACCGCAGGACCTCCGGTGCCACCCTGCGGATCCCGGAGACCATCCCCGGGCACTTCTCCCCCGCCTTACGCGGAGCGTGCCGGCAACTGGAACTCCAGGGTGTGACCGTCACCCTCGTCCGGCTGGAGGGTCCCGGCGGATTGCCCGTGGTGCTGTCCTGCGCCCGCTCGGACCGTGTCGGGCTCGCCGTGGGCTGTTCGGCCAAGCCGGACATCAGGGCGGCGATGACCGCGGCGTTCGTCGAATCCCTGCACACCTACAACTGGGGCCTCGCCGAAGCAACGGCATCGTGGGCGCCCACGGCATCGTCGGCGCCCACGGAGGTCGAATCACTGCGGGATCACATCGCCTTCCACGCCAGGCCCTCGAACCGGCGCCTCAACGAATTCCTGGACTCGGGTCCTGCCGTGACCGAGGCGGAGTTCGTCCGCGACGGGATCCATCCGCTGCCCGCGGCGCTGCTCGCGCTGGAGGACGCCGGCTGGCAGGTGTACCTGGCGGACGTCCGCTCACCCGACGTCGCGTCGCAGGGCTGGCACGTGATCCGTGCGCTGAGTCCACAAGCCGCCACCCTCGACGTCGACGAACCGCACCTCCGCCAGCATCCCGACGCTGTGCACACCACCCCTCATCCGTTCCCCTGACCTCCCGGAGACACCTCATGCAGCAGCAATGGGCACTCGCCACCCCGGCGTACGACGATCCCGCAGAGACGTTCCACGTCGCTTCGAAGCTCAGCCTCTGGGCGAGCGGCTCCGCCACCGGGACGTACTCCACCGAGCTCAGCACCGATCCCGAGGCGCTGAGAATGCTGGGCCGTCCGCATCCGCCGTACTTGTCCTCCGAACGCCGGGCTCTCGACGCCGCGGGGCCGGCTTCTCCAGTCACCGCCGCGCTCCGTCGCCGACGCTCCGCGGCCCGCTTCGCCCCGGTGCCGGTGAGCTCCCGGATCCTCAGCGGCATCCTCCGGGAATCGGCCTGCCTCACGGTGGAGCACGGGCGCGGCGCTCCGTCGGCCGGTGGCCTGTACCCGATCGACCTCTACCTGGCGGTGACCGCGGTGGACGGAGTCTCCCCCGGGATCCATGCTCTGGATCCGCACGAAGCCACGCTCCATCGGATTCCTGTTCCGGTAGATCCCCGGGAGTTCCTCCGGGACTGTCTGGTGTTCCAGAACCTTGCGGAGGCCTCGGCGTTTCAGGTGTTCTTCGTCGGGAATTTCCTGCGCCAGCGAATCAAATACGGACAGCGGGCGTACCGGTTCACGCTGATCGAGGCCGGGCACCTGGCGCAGGCCATGATGATGTGCGCCGAAGAGGCGGGAATCGGTTCGTGCGCCGTGGGAGGGTTCATCGATCAGAAAGTGGACGATTTGCTGTGCCTCGACGGCGTGGAGCAGTCCGTCATCTACAGTGTTGCTTTCGGACATGTCATCGAGGAACCGGGGGGCCTGGCATGACGGCGATCGTGTCGTGGGAGAACGTGGTCAAGGACTACCGGGGGAAGGCGGCTCTGGCGGGCTTCTCCCTGGAACTGGGGGCGGGCGTCCATTGCCTCCTCGGATCCAACGGAGCCGGCAAGTCGACGGCGCTGAACATCCTGACAGGAATCCGGCAGCCGACCTCGGGCACGGCAACTGTTCTGGGACAGCGAGTGGTCCGCGGAGGGCCTCAGGCAAGGAACCTCAGCTGTGTGCCGCAGGCGGTGACCTTCCCGCCGACGCTCAAGGTCCGCGAAGTGCTCAGGTTCATCTCGGTGCATTACCCGGACCCTCTCGACTTCGCGGCGGTGCAGGACGCCCTCTCGCTCGAGGGGATCCTGGACAAACAGTGCGGCGGGCTCTCGGGCGGGCAGCTCAGGCGGCTCGGCATCGCCGGCGCCATCATCTGCAACGCCCCGGTGATCATCATGGACGAACCGCTCGCCGGTCTCGACCTCGAGGGCCGCGCTCAGGTGCGGAACATCATCCTCGAACAGCGGGACCTCGGCCGGTGCATCATCATGGCTTCTCACGACTACGGCGAGATCGAGGCGACCGCCGACACCGTCACCCTCGTCAAAGACGGCAGGAACATTCTGAGTGAGGGCATCGAGACCGTCAGGCAGCGCCTGGGGCTGTATGAGCTCAGCTTCTCCGCCGCGGCGCCACTGCCGGCAGCGGTCCTCGAGCTCGGCGTCGTCGAACCATTAGGGACCGGCCGCTACCGCTTGGTGACCGAGGATCCCGACGCGGCCAGCAGGATCCTGCTGGAGGTCCTGGACGATCCGAAACTGAATGTCCTTCAATCTTCGTTGGAGGATGCCGTGAGCATGATTCTGAGTGAGGAGAAGGCATGAAGTTCGTCGCCGAGTACGTCCGGATTCAAGTCCTGGAGCTTCTCCGACTGCCCTCCTTCTTCCTACCGCTCATCGCCCTCCCCGCGGCGTTCTACCTCATGGTCGGCGTGCGAGCGGATCTGCCGGCAGAGCAGATCCTCTTCAGCTACCTGGCCTTCGCGATGCTGGGCACGATGATGTTCCAGTTCGGCGTCGGCATCGCGTCCACGCGGAACGATGCGTGGAGTCTGTACCTTCTGAGTCTCCCTGTCCCCTCCAGGGTGCGCGTGCTGTCACAGCTGATCGCCGGGCTGTTCTTCTCAGTGCTCTTCTCCGTGCCGCTCCTGGTGCTGGGTGTGGCCAATGGGGCGGTCTTCTCGGTGCCGCCCGGGCGATTCCTGTGGGGTGTGGGGGCGTTGATCCTCGGGGGCCTGGTGCACGGCGCCCTAGGACTCGCGCTCGGCTACTGGCTGCCCGCCCGCGGAGCCGTGCCGATCACGAACCTCATCTACTTCCCACTGGCCTTCATCGGAGGCCTCTTCGGCACCTGGGACCTGGGCGCCCTTCAGCCTCTGCACACTTTCAGTCCCACGGGTGCCTGGGCGGATCTCATCAACTCGGCGCTCCACGGCGAAGGCAATGGCCTGGCGCTGATCATCCTGGCGGGCTACTTCCTGCTCTGCGGGGCCGTGGCCGTCTGGGGCTACCGGAGGGTGGAGCAGACGCAGTACCGGTGAGGGCGGTGGCTTCGGCCCCGTGGTTCGGCGAGAATGGCCGGATGAAGACCGCGCCATCCCGCAATCGCCTGCCAGAGCTGCTCGGGGTGCTGAGGGCGGACGAGAGCGATCCCCGGGTTCAGGAACTCCTCCACGAGTTCGGGACGGAGCCTTCGTCGACGCGGGAGCGCAGCGTGGGCGAGCCGGCACGGCAGGTTCGCCGACTGCGGTACCGCTCCGGTGGTGAGATCATCCTGCACGACGGCGCGGTGGCCGGCGTGGTGCTGCACGTGGCGCATGACGCCCGGCACGTCCGCCTGGCCGAGTGGATCGGGACAGGCAACCGGGCGACCCTGGACGACCTCGAAACGGCGCTCGGCCGAAAGGCGAGCTTCGCGGGTTTACGGACACCGTACTTCGCCGTGGATCGCGGCTTCGTCACCGCAGTGTTCGCCCCGGACGGATGGAACATGCCGGGAAATCTGCTGCGCCTCACGATCACCGCCGACCAACCGGGCCTGGTGCCCGCCCCCGAGGATGACGACTGCCCCGGATGCTCCGATCTGCTGCGCCGGTCGGCGTCGGGCGCCGTCGACGTCGAGGCGACGGTGGAGGCCCTGTCCACTGCGGCTGCCGCGGGCGCCTTGAAGGAGGATGCCCATTGGGTGCGGCTTGACGATCTGCTGCCGCTGCAGGCCTCCGGTCTCATGGAGCGCGCGGAAAGCCAGTTGCGATGTCTGCGCTGCGCCCGCACGGTGTGTTTCACGCTCACCCGCGACGGCCGGCCCGAGTTCCAGTACTGCAGTTTCGACCAGGCACGACGCCGGCACATGAGCCCGGTCCCGCCCGTCGAGCAGTGGGGCGACGCCACGCGTCTGGCCGCCGAGGAACAGGGCATGCGGTATGTGGCTCATGCCGCTGGCAGCTGGTTCCTGGTGAGAAAGGGGGAAGATCTCTACCTCGACGCCCGGTACAGCTACAGCGGACTCATCGACAGCTCCGCCCTCATCCATCTCAACCCATCGGAAGTCAGGCTGTACCGGAAGAGCGGGCACACCTTCCTGTCCCGGCTCGCTGCGGCCATCCACAACAGTGCGCCGTATCAGAAGGAATCGCCGTACTTCGCACGTGATCTGTATCGGCGGCCGGAAGGAGCCCGGCTCCGGGACGAGGTCAGTGGCGCCATCGCCGAACACACCTGGATCGCGCAGCAGCGACGGGGTGACGGCGAGCGCTGACTCCGGCGCGGAATCCCTCATCCCCACCCGATGAAGGGCGGGGATAATGCTCCGGTGGCTACCGCCGTCCGACGGCCCGGCGGTAGAGGCCCACGAAGCTCACCCCGAGCAGAATCACCACCACTCCGATCCCCCACAGGACCGGGGTCAGCGCCTGCGTGTACACATCGCCGTGACCCGGCTGCCCCGCCGCGACCTGATCCGCGATCCCCGTCGTACCCGGCTGGGCCCGCACCGCCACGGTGAGGACCACGGCGTACAGGGCGACGAACAGGGCCTCACTCCCGATGCGGAAGAAGTTCAGGAGCCCCGCCGCCGTCCCGCTCCGCTCGGCCGGCACGAAGCTCAGCGCGCTCCCGTCGACGACGCCGAGCGGCAGGCCGAACCCGGCACCGGCCAGGATCATGGGCGGCACCGCCCACCACACCGGCACCTCGGGACGCAACGCGAAGAACCCGGCCGCCGCCAGCACGAGGCACACCAATGCCGCCAGACTGACCGTTCCGGCGTCGATTCGTGGATGCCTGGCCATGACCCGGTGGACCAGTGGCGGGGCGAGCAGCACCGGAAGAGTCATCACGAGCATCAGGGATCCCGCGCCACCGGCCGTGAAGCCGTGGATCGCCTGCAGCGCCGCGGGCAGATAGGTCAGGAACGTCACGAACCCGACCGCCCCCGCCACCGGGATCAGCACCATCGCGAGGAATCCGGGATTGCGCAGCAACCCGACGTCGAACAGCGGGCTTCCGGAGGCGGGCGCTCTACGGGGCAGACGGCGCAGCGCGCTACTGCCCGCCAGCGCAGCGAGGAGCACGACAGCGTGGACGACGAAGACGGCACGCCAGCCCAGCAGGCCGATCAGGACGCCCGACAGGCTGGGTCCGGCCGCCAGCCCCAGGCCGTTCACCATGCCGAACGCGGCGAAGGCCCTGGCTCGGGAGGGTCCTTCGAATGCCGAGTGGATCGTCGCCGTCGCGCCTGTGATGACCGCGGCCGAGCCTATGCCCGCGAGGACGCGCGCGACGTCGAGGACCAGGAGGGACGGACTCGCCGCGCTGAGGATCGAGCCGAGAACCACCGCCAGCACGCCGAAGAAGAACGCACGCCCGGAGCCGATGCGATCCGCGATCGCTCCCCACACGAGCGTGCACACTGCGAAGGCGATGTTGAAGCCGTTCACGACTCCCTGGAGGAGCACGGGTTCGGCGCCCAGTTCGATCGAGATCGCGGGAAGGCCCACAGCGGTCCCGGCGATGGACAGCGGGATGACGAATTGCGCCAGCAGGATGACGGGGAGCATCGCGCGGTGCGGCGCGGTCGTGGTCGGTTGTGAGTCTTCACGGACGGTCATGAAGGTACGCCTTTGAACGAAGGTACGAGCTATGACGAACCTATGATGCCCATCACCAAAGGTATGATGCAAGTAGAACCTTCAGGAGGCGAGGACATGGCGGACGCGGAAGGCCATCCCGAAACGGCGGAGATCGAGCTGGGTCAGGTCCTCAGCGCACTGAGCGACCCGCTGCGCCGGCAGGTGATTCACGAGCTGCTGCACAGCGAGCCCGGAATCGAACGGACGTGCACCAGCTTCGGCCTGCCCGTCACGAAGTCGACCCGCACCCACCACTTCCGGGTGCTTCGCGAGGCGGGTCTCGTGCGCCAGGTCGATCGCGGCAACATGCGTGGCGTCACGCTGCGCCGCGAGGACATCGAGGAACGCTTCCCTGGACTCCTGGACCTCATCGCCCAGGACGGCGTGTAGGCCCGGCCGCCCCCTTCGACCGCCCGAAGAATTCCTCGGCACGGGATCACCGTCGGGGAGACCATAACGCCCGTCCAATTCCCGGGCATTCCCCTCGGACTCCTTTTCCCGTCCGGCCCACGGCGGGACCGGCAGGTGGGGGGTTATCCTCCGCTGAGCGGCGCGATAGGGTCGAATGACCAGGCTTTCCCGATCACAGCCAGGCTTCTCGATCAGGAGCCGGAGAGGGTTTGATGAACAGTCACATCGGACTACACGGATACACGACCTCGCAGCAAGAAGAGCCTGAATTCGCCGCACCTGAGTGGGGTGCGAACCTTCGTGCACCGTTCGAGGACGACCATCCCGGGCCCTTCCGGATGCCGGAACCCGGACCCGCGACCGTCCGCCTGCACGATGCGTTCATCCCCTCGCCCATCACCTCCCTGGACCGTCTCTTCGGCGAGCGGTCCACGGTGCAGGTGGTCGCAAAGCTGGACCTCCTGCAGGTTTCCGGCAGCACCAAGGAACGCACCGCGGCGTCCCTGCTCGCCGGGCTGATCGAACGAGGCGAACTCACCCCGGGCGGCACCGTCGTCGAATCCACCTCAGGGAACCTCGGCAGCGCCCTGGCCCGCCAGTGTGCGCTGCTCGGTGTCCGGATGGTCGCCGTCGTCGATGAGTTCGCCAACGTCGCGGCGCTGCAGGCCATGCAGGCCTACGGAGCGCGTGTGGTGCGCGTGCCGACTCCCGAGGACGGCAACCGCCTGCGTGCCCGGGTCCTCAAGGTCGCCGAACTGCTGAAGGAGATCCCTGGGGCGGTCACCACGAATCAGTACGGCAACGCCGACAACGCCCGCGCCCACGATCTCACCACCATGCCCGAGTTCGTCGCCGCCCTCGGCGCACCACCGGACCGGATGTACGTGGCAGTGAGCACCACAGGCACGCTGCTCGGATGCCAGCGGGCCATCGAACGGGCGGGGTGGCCGACCGTCCTGGTCGCGGTGGACGCCGCGGGGTCGGTGCTGTTCGACGGCGAGCGCGGCGAACGCCGCCTGCCCGGCCTGGGTGCCGGGTTCGTGACAGAGCTGTCCCAGCAGACACGCCCGGCGGCGGTGCGCCGCATCGCAGAGCTGGACATGGTGACGGGCTGCCGCATGCTCGCGCGCCGCGAGGGCATCCTCTCCGGAGCGTCGACGGGCGCGATCGTCGCCGCCATCGGCCAGGACCTCGAGTCGCTGGACGCCGGAACCACGGTGGGCATGCTCGTCCACGACGGCGGGCTGCCATACCTGCCGACCGTGTACGACGACGAGTGGGTGGCGGGAAACCTGGGTGACGTCGACGCGATCGAGGCCGCCCTGGAGCGGGCGAACCCGTTCAGCACTCAATGACGGCGCCCCTCACCACCCACGGCGCGGCCTGGTGCGACGTGCTGTTCATCGGGGCCGGCCCCAAGGCGCTGGCGGCGGTCGCCGAGCTGGACACACGCCTGGCCGAGCTCGGCCCGCAACCGCGCCCCCTGCGGATCACCCTGTGCGATCCGGCGCGGCCCGGCCCGGGAGCGGTCTGGGATCCGGAGCAGCCCGCACACCTCCGGATGAACGTGGACGCCCGGATCGTGGACCTCAGCTGCCCCTCCGTCCCGGAGTCCTTCCGTGCGTGGGAACAGCGGCTCTTCCCCGGAACGGCCGGCGAGACCTTCCCGCCTCGGGCCCACGTGGGCCGGTACCTCGGCTGGGCGTATGAGCGGCTCGCAGCCTCGCCTCGTCTCGACCTCCTGCACAGTGCGGGGCGCGTAAGCGAGGTGACGCGCGACGGGGACTACTGGCTCGCCACCGCCCGCACCGCCGACGGGCCCGCTTCCTGGCGGGCGCCCGTCGTCGTGCTCTGCACCGGGCACGCCGACGCCGGCGGCGTGGATCACCGGCGCGTCGCCGCCGGGGAGGGCACCGATGTGTCTGCTCCGCTGACCGTGACCGGCGCCGCACTCACGGCGATCGACGTCGTGCTGGACGTGACGGAAGGCCGCGGCGGCGCATGGCGCCGGACCCCCGGGAACGAACTGGAGTACATCGCGTCGTGCGCGGAGCCGCGACTGATCACGCTGAGCTCCCGTTCCGGGGAGATGATGCTGCCCAAACCGGCAACCGACCAGCGTCAGGTCCTCGACGCCGTCCACAGCGTGACGTCGGCATTGCCCACGGGCGGTGAGCCGGACGACGCGTGGTGGATGACGCTCGCCGAGGGGCGGCCGCCGCGGCAAGGACCGACGGGCTCGGCCTCGACGCGTCCGGGCTGCTGGACCACCTGGATCATGGGACGCAGGGCGGTCCCGCAGCGGACCAGTGGGCGCACGGCCTGGCACGAGCGCACGGAATGCTCGACGGCGACCCCGCCTGGTGGTGGGGCCGCGCCTGGTCCGCCGGTTACCGGGACGTCGTGCGGTCGTTGGAGCGCAGCGCGCGGACTCCTGAGCTCTGGGACCGCTGGCGACGCCGGGCGGCGCGCCTGGAGAAATGGGCGTTCGGCCCTCCACCGGCCACCGTCGCAAAACTGCAGGCCCTGCACCGGGCGGGCCTCCTGCAGGTTCGCAGAGACACGGCCTCCCCAGGCCTCGGCGTCTCCGGCTCCCCCGTCACCACGGTCCGCGCGGTCACGGCCGGCCCCGGCGTCCTCACTCGACCAGCAGACTCGCTCGGCCCTGCCCCGGCCCACGATGACCTCTGGGCCTCCCTGCTGTCCCGTGGGGACGTGACGGTCCGCCTCGGCGAGCGCGGCGTGTTCACCCGCCCGGATGGCGTGTGCGTGACGCGATCCGGCCAGCCGTCCCTCGGCCTCGCCGCCTTCGGCCGGCCGACCGAGGACCCGGTGATCGGTCACGACACGCTCAACAGGACCCTCCATCAGGACAGCGAACGCTGGTCCCGGGCGGTCGCGGAATGGATCCTCGGAGCCCGGACCCCCATCGCCACACTCCCCTTCCCCGATCACGAACGGAACTCACGATGACGCCCCTGTGCCACGGACTCCCGCCATTGACCGGCCGGACCGAACCCTGGATGGAACGGCTGCTCGCCGATCCGGACCAGTGCGCGGCCCTGCTGGCCGCTCACGGATCGGCACTGAACCTGCTCGACTTCGGCCCGCTCGGCCGCAATATCGGCGAGCTGACGCGCGCGGGTGCGGAGCACGGGGTCGACATCGCGGTGTTCGTCGCGCGGAAGGCCAATAAGGCGCTCTCCCTCATCCCCGCCGCCGTCGACGCCGGGGCGGGCCTCGACGTCGCGTCCTTCGCCGAGCTGCAGCAGTGCCTCGAGAGGGGTGTCGACGCCGGACGGATCATCGTGACCGCGGCGGTGAAGGACACCGCACTTCTGACCTTGGCGGTCAGTTCCGGAGTCGCCGTGAGCCTCGACAACCCCGATGAGACAGCCGACGTCGGGGCCATCGCGGCGGAACTGGGGGTCCGGGCCCGCGTCGCCCTTCGCCTGGCCGTGACGCGCCCCGGCGTTCCACCGACCCGATTCGGACTCACGGCGGACTCCTGGCTCGCCTTCTTGAAGGACCACGGCGAACTCCTGGACATCGAAGGACTCCACTTCCACCTCAACGGTTACGACCGAGACCACCGTGTCCTGGCGCTGGCCGAGGCGTGCGTGCTCGTGGACCGGCTCCGGGCGGCGGGACACCCGATCGGGTACATCGACATGGGCGGCGGGATCCCCATGAGTTACCTCGAGGACGAGGAGTCGTGGCGGGCTTTCTGGCAGGCGCTCGACGCGGACACCGGCAGGGTGCTGACCTGGCGCGGCGACCGTCTCGGACTCTCCGACCCCACGCTGGACCGCCCGTCCGGCGCCCTCTATCCGTACTGGCAGCGGGAGACCCGGGGAGTCTGGCTGTCCGCACTCCTGAGCACCCCGGTCGACGGGACCACCCCGGCAGAGCTCCTGACGTCACGGGGGCTTCAGCTGCGCTGCGAACCGGGGCGCTCCGTGCTCGACGGATGCGGCATGACCCTCGCTGAGGTCGCCTTCCGCAAAACGACCAGCGACGGCGTGCCGCTCGTCGGGCTGCAGATGAACCGGACGCAGATGCGCTCGACGTCGGCCGATGTCCTGATCGATCCGCGTTGGCTGCGCCCCTCGGGATCCGGAGCACCGTCCGCACCGGGCGAGGCGTTCCTGGTGGGCGCGTACTGCATCGAGGAGGAGCTCATCCTCCGCAGGCGGCTGGTTTTCCCTGAAGGCGTGGCGCGGGGAGACATCGCCGTGTTCGTCAACACCGCGGGGTACCTCATGCACATTCTCGAGAGCCCGTCCCATCAGCTGCCGCTCGCACAGAATCTCGTGCACCGGGACGGCGCGTGGATCCCCGACGGCGAAGCCTGAGGAAGCGCTGGCCGCGCGGCCCGGACGGTCGGCGGTGGAATGTCAGCGCCGAGAGGTAGAACTTTCCTCATGACGAACACCACTTTCCCACCGTTCACGGTGACTCCGGCAGCGATCGAGCAGATCACGGCACTTGGCGGCGCCGTCATGATCGACGCCGAAGACGGCGGGTGCTGCGGTTCGGTCTATGCGTTCAGCGTGGTGGACCAGGAGTCCCCTGCAGTCACCGGAGCAGAGCGTTACGGCCGCCCTGGGGCGTGGCTCCTCGTGTCCCCACGGGCGCGGGGCGTCTTGCCCGGAGCGACGCTGGATTACGCCGCGCGGCTGCGCCCTCCCCGATTCCGGGTGATACGGAACCCGAACACGCCGCAGGTGTGTGCCTGTCGACGATCATTCGGAGAGCCGTGGCCCGGACCGGGCCGGCCGGAATGCTGCTCCTATCTTCCGATGCCGTGGGACGACGAATTCGACCCGCCTTCCGCGTGGAAGCGTCAGACGAATTACTCCGCATGAGAATTCGACGGCTTGTTCGTTCTCGGACAAGCCATCGCAATTCCTGTTGCTTAGGCACCGTCAGCGGCACGGAGGCCCACGAACACCAATGCCTCACTGTGCGCACCTCCACAACCCGGAGCAGTTCCGGTGGATCATTCATCAGACGTGCGCAACGGCGCATCCGAGAGTTCCCTGGTGTGAGAATCACGAATTCCCCGAGGCCGTTTCCCTGAAATCCGACCCTCAGCCTCCCACCCGGTAATCCTCAGCAGCCTCCGCCGGACCCGGAACACGCGGAACAGCATCGGAAATCTCCATCAGAAAGACAAAACATCCGGCGGCTGCAAGCCCTGTCGTGACCGGTCTTGTCGCAGGCCGGTGACCTGGACGGTTACGCCGCAAGAGCGCTCCGAATACCTTCGACGGAAACAGAATGGGATGACAGAAAAGGCCGTCCGCGCCTCGCCCCCACAAGCCCTCATCCGAACAAATCGGATAACAAAGACTTTTCGGTATTCCATGCAGCATCCTGTCGGATCCGCCCGCAATGTTAGGCCACCTTTGATGATTGGCAGAAATAGCTGACATGCCCTTATAGTTCACACGAGTATTGTGAGAACTTTTGCCGTGCCGGGCGACACCGCCGCAGCGCACCGCGGGTTCATTGAAGGGCCGCACGGAATGCCGCCCGTTTCTTGGAGGAAACCTTGAAGTCTGATTCGATCACCCCTGCCCGAAAGAGCCGTCTGCGGCGGAGCCTGCCCCTCGTGATCGCCGGCGCCGTCGGCTCGGTCGCGCTGGCCCTCAGCATGTCGCCGACCCTGGCCGCGTTCACCGCCTCGATCACCAACAGCACCGACACCGCCGGCCTCGGCAGCCTGTCGATGCAGGAGGCGAACCAGGCCGGCACCATCCTGTGCAACAGCACGGACGGCGGCTCGATCTCCACCAACACCGCGACCTGCGCGACGATCAACAAGTACGGCGGCAACCTGGCCATGGTGCCCGGCCAGACCGTCTCGACGCAGATCACCATCAAGAACACCGGCACCGTCCCGGCGTCGGCCTTCAACCTCAGCCCGGCCGCCTGCGCGCAGAGCAACAACGGCCCGGTCAACGGCACGGCCACCGACCTTTGCTCCAAGGTGACCCTCGTGGTGACCTCCGGCTCCAGCACGATCTACAGCGGCACCCTGGCCGCCTTCAACGCACCGGTGGACATCCTGGCGAAGACCGCGGCTTCCTCCGTTCCGGCCGGAACCACGGTCCCCTTCACGTTCGCCGTGACGGTCCCCGCGGCCACGGGCAACACCTACTCCGGCCTGCAGCTGAGCCAGCCGCTGACCTGGACGTTCTCCTCCTGAGGTCTATCCTTTGAGCATTTTGGTTCCCAGACGCCCGGCTCTCGCCCTCTGGGGGGCGGGGGCCGGGATTCTGTTTGTCGTCGGCGTCGCCGTGTTCCTCCTGAGCGGGTACCGCGTCTTCGCCGTCACCACGCCCAGCATGGGCACGACGCTGCCCGTCGGCTCCCTGGTGGTCGTTCATCCGCAGCCGGCGTACGACGTCGGCGAGATCGCGACGTTCCGCGTGGAGAACCGCGTCTACACGCACCGGATCATCGCCGAGACGCCCCAGCGGCTGACCACGAAAGGCGATCTGAACGGCGCGGTCGACGGCTGGCGTGTGCCCACCGACGACGTCGTGGGCTCCGTCGTCTGGAGCAGCCGCGGTCTCGGCTGGGCCGCGCGTGCCCTCCCCTGGCTGCTCATCGGCGGCCTGATCGTCGAGGTGCTCGCGCGCACCCGCCGGGACAACCCCGTCTGGAAGCAGAGCGTCAGACTCGGCGGGGGCTCACTCGTCGTCGCTGCGATCTCGCTGTGGCTCCGCCCGTGGACCAATATGCAGATGCTCGGGTACCGGCCTGCCGACTCCCGCGACGGCGTGCTCATGCACGTGGTCAACACCGGGCTCTTCCCCATGAGCGCCGGTTCCCGGCGGCTCAGCAGCGGGCAGGACGCTGTGACCCAAGTGACGACCACGAACGCTTCGGGCCACTACGTCGTCAATCCTCTGCCGGCCCTTGAGTGGTGGCAGCAGGCGCTCGTGATCATCGTCTGCCTCGTCCCCCTGCTGGCAGCTCTTCTGATCCGGCCCGCCGTGGCCGGAGACGCGCCGGAAGGGGACGACGGCGGCCAGGACTCCCGGGCACGCCGTCGTGGGGTCATCGTCCTCGCCGTCATCGCGGCACTCACGGCACTCGCCGTCGCGCTGGTGAACTCGCTCAGCACCCATGGCGCCTTCGCGGCCAGTGTGCAGAACAGCACCGACACCTCCGGCACCCGCACCTTCTTCACCTGCAAGCAAGCGGAGTCGAGCCTCGGCGCCGCCTCGACTTACGGGGCGTACGCCCTAGCGGCGGGTGCGGCGCGAAGCGAAAGCGACTTCTCCGGCAACGGCCGCACGGCCACGTATCTGATCACCCCCACGACAACGTCGTCCATCGGCTGCGCGCGTGACACCCCCGCCGTCTCGGCCTCCTTCGCCGGCAACCAGTGCCTGTCGATCCCCGGGCTCAACGCGGGTCCGAACACCTTCTCCCTGGAGGCGTGGTTCCGGACCACGTCGACGAGCAACGGCAAGATCATCGGTTTCGGCACCGCCACCAACAGCAGCGGCGACGCCAACAACGACCGCCACCTCTACCTGGACAACACCGGCCGGATCGTCTTCGGGGTGTACCCCAACGCGGTGCGGACGCTGTCCACCGCGGCGGGCAAGAGCTACGCCGACGGCGCCTGGCACCACACGGTCGCGGTGCTCTCTTCGGCCGGCATGCGGCTCTACGTGGACGGCGTGCTCGTCGGGTCCAACACCGCCGTCACCACCGGGGAGGCCTACAACGGGTACTGGAAGGTCGGCTGCGGCACGCTCGCCGGCTGGGCCAACGGCGACGGGACCGGTTACAACGGGCCCTCCTACTTCACGGGCTCGATCCAGTACGCCGCCGTCTACACCACCGCTCTGACCGCGGCCCAGGTCTCCAGCCACTACGACGCCGGCCGGTAACCGCGCGTCTGCGCGCTCCCTGCAACGCCACGCACTCCCCGAAGCAGTGTGCGGCACGCCACGGAAGCCATGCCTTGTCCTCACCGTCCGCGGGTGCCAGGGTGGGGACCATGAGCGATACGGCATCTGACGACCAGAACGCAGCCCCCGCGACGATGAAAGCCGCCGGCCAGGACCGATTCGGCGGCCCCGAAGAGATCCACGAGGTCACCCTCCCCCGCCCCAAGCCGGGGATCAGCGAGATCCTCGTGCGCGTCCATGCGGCGGGCATCAACCCGACCGACTGGAAGCACCGTGCGGGCCAGTCGTGGTTCCCGGAACCTTCGGTGCCGCTGGGCTGGGACGTCTCCGGCGTCGTCGAGGCCGTGGGGCTCGGCTCCACGCTGTTCGAGCCCGGCGACGAGGTCTTCGGCATGCTGCCCTACCCGCACGGCGTCGGGTCCCACGCCGAGTACGTCGTCGGCCCCACACGCGCCTTCGTGCGCAAGCCCGCGTCGATCGACCATGTCCAGGCCGGTGCGCTCCCCCTCGCCGCGCTCACGGCGTGGCAGGCGCTCGTCGACACCGCCGGCGTCGCGCCCGGCGACCGGGTGCTGATCCATGCCGCAGCCGGAGGTGTCGGGCACCTGGCCGTCCAGATCGCGAAGGCGCGCGGCGCATACGTGATCGGCACGGCGAGCGCTCCCAAGCATGAGTTCCTGCGCGGGCTGGGCGCCGACGAGACCATCGACTACCGGGAGACCGACTTCGCCGAAGCCGTCCGCGACGTCGACATCGTCCTCGACACGATCGGCGGCGACTACCAGCTGCGGTCACTCCGCACGCTGCGGCCCGGAGGAATCCTCGTCTCCACCCTGCCGCGACCTGCGAAGGGCCTGCGTGAGGAGGCCGAGCGCCTCGGCGTGCGCGTGAAGCTCATCTTGGTGGAGGCCGATCACGCAGGGATGCAGGCGTTCGCGGATCTCGCGGCCGAGGGGGCCCTGAAAGCCACGATCGCCGGAACGTTCCCGCTCGCGGAGGCGGCCCGGGCGCACGAAGCCGGCGAGACGGACCGCACGACCGGCAAACTGGTCATCGTCATGGACGAGGACACGGGGTCCGAGGATTGAGCGACTTTCTGCGGAACACCCGCTGCGCTCGGCGATCCGTCAGCCGAGCGCTCGGGGGTGTGCCGCCGCGTACACCTCGCGCAAGGTGTCGGCGGTGACCAGGGTGTAGATCTGCGTGGTGGTGACGGACGCGTGTCCCAGGAGCTCCTGGACCACGCGCACATCCGCACCGCCCTCGAGCAGGTGGGTGGCGAAGGAGTGCCGGAGCGTGTGAGGCGAGATGTCGCGCTCGATGCCGGCTCGTTCCGCGGCGGCCTTCAGGATCGCCCAGGCGCTCTGCCTGCTGATCCGGCTCCCCCGTACGTTCAGAAACAGGGCGGGAGTCCCCTTGCCTTTCGCCGCGAGCACCGGACGGCCGCGCACCAGGTACGCCTCGAGCGCGCGCGCCGCGTAACTGCCCAGGGGCACCACCCGCTCCTTCGAGCCTTTCCCGAAGAGCCGGACCAAGGCCGGGCCGTCGGAATCCTCACCGGCGAGCGCCAGATCGTCCACATCCAGCCCGACGGCCTCGCTGATCCGGGCCCCGGTGGAGTACAGGAACTCCAGCAGAGCCGCGTCGCGGAGTCCTGCCGGAGTGTCGGTGACGGCGGCTTCGAGAATGCGTTCGACCTCGGAGAACGGGATCGCCTTCGGCAGCCGCTTGCCCGGCATGGGCGGGCGGACCTCATGGGCGGGATCGTTCACGGTGAGCCCCTCGAGAGCCCAGAATTTGTGCAGGCCCCGGACCGCGACGATCGTCCGCGCCGCCGACCGGACGCCGAGCGCCGTGCCGCCGTCCGCGCCGTCGTGCAGGGCCTGGGCGAAAGCGCTCACGTGGCCGCGCTCAATGTCCTGGGGCTTGCGGAGTCCTTCGGCGGCCAGGAACCGGGCGTACCGATTGAGGTCGCGCTCGTAGGACTGCAGAGTGTTGCGCGCGAGGCCGCGTTCCACGGAGAGGTGCTGAAGGTACTGCCGGATGGCGCGCTCGACGGCGGTCGGCGGCGTCGCCGGTTTCGCGGCCGCCACAGTGCTCGGCGACACCTCAGGGCCGGCGCTCGGGGCGCTCACCGGAAGTGCGGATGTGCGGTCCAGGAGGCCTCGGCGGGACGGAGCCCGGCTCGGCGCAGTGCATCCCCCGTCAGCTCCCCTCCGCTCCGGGACACGGCCGCCTGCAATGCCAGCACGCCGACCACCGTGGACACATTGTGGATGTCGCCCGCCAGAATCGCGGAGACCGCCTCCTCGAGGGACACCCAGGCGTATTCGAACTCGGACTCCTCGTCCGTGCGCACATGCCGCTCCTGCTCGGGCACCGGGCTGAGGCCGGTGGCCACGAACACCCGCAGAGCCTCGGACGAGCCTCCCGGGGAGTTGAAGAAGTCCACGAGCACGTGCCATTCGGCGGCGCGGAGGTCCGCCTCCTCGGCCAGTTCGCGGGCGGCGGCGTCGAGAGGCGGTTCGTCCTCGACATCCAGCAGGCCCGCGGGCACCTCCCACAGGTCCATGCCGACCGGGTGACGGTACTGCTTCAGGAGCAGGATCCGGCCCTTCTCGTCAACGGGAATGATCGCGACGGCTCCGGTGTGGTCGACGTAATCGCGCACCATGGTCGGCCCGCCGTCGGCGAGGGAGAAGGTGTCTGAGACGACGTCCCAGATCCGGCCGGAAAACACCGTCTTCCGCTCCGCGAGAGGGCGGGTGTGAACGGCATCGGCCAGCGGGCCGCCGGTGTCCCCCTCGAGGTGTCCGTGCTGCTCGGCGCCGGGTGACTGGGTCATGCTTCTCCTTCGCTCACCGGGGACGGCGAGTGGCGCATCCCCACTATCGACAATAGCCGCGCCGACGCCCGCCATCGGTGATTGAGGGGCGGGAAGTCCTCAACCGGATCCAGCGGGGACACCGGGCAGCCGGCTCAGGCGGCGACGCGGCCCGCCGTCGTCGCTCGCGGCGTTTCCGCACTCCCCCGCGGGACGATGAGCAGGAGGGACGCCGCCGTGCACAGCACCGCGCCGATGGCGAGCGGCAGGTCCAGTCCGTAAGCGGAGATGCCGATCGACGGCAGGACGAAGAGCACGACGGCGGCGACGGTCGCCGCCGGACTGACACGGCTGCCGGCCGGCTCCGGCACTGGCCGCTCAAGCCGCGAGGTCCCGAGGGAGATCACCCAGACCACGGCGAAGACGGCCACCATCAGAAGCGGGCGGGTCAGCCACCAGGCGGTGGAACCCGGGGCCGGCATGGGCAGCGGCAGAAGAAGCTGGATCCCGGTGAGGACGACGATCGCCGTGACGTGCCACAGATAGATGGTCATGAGGCGTGAGCCGGCGGCGAACACCACGGCCTGCAGCCAGCGTTGGCGCATGAGAGCGGTGAGCGGACGGCGCAGCAGGGTGAAGAGCGCGGCCTGGATGGGCGCCAAGATCGCGATCGGCGTGGTGGGCGGCCACTGGTTGCTGAGCATGCTCGTGGAGTAGGAGCCGAAACCCACCAGGGCGCCGATGGCGAGGAAGCCGAGCGCGACCACACCGAGCAGCTGCCACCAGCTGAGGCGGGAGAACCAGCCGTCCTTGAGGCAGAAGCCGATCTGCTGAGCGAACAGCCAGACAAAGGCGACGTTGGGGATGCCGAACAGCTCGTCCCCGGTGCCATAGCCGTTGAGGTCGATCTTGCCGAGGCCCAGCGCCCAGATGCCGACCACCAGGCGGATGATGTCCACCACCAGGGCCGCCGCGAGAAGCACACTCAGAGTGAGCCAGGGGGCACGCTCGTGCCAGCGGATCATCCACGGAGCCAGCGACTGCACCAGAAGGTAGGCGCCCAGGAACCAGAGGACCGAGCCGACGGGGATCTCCACCGCACTCACGGGCGCCGGGTCCAGACCGATCACCTTGACCACGAGGAGCGCCACGGCGAGGAAGCAGTAGAGCGGGAGCGCGGGGCGGGCCAGGCGCGCCAGACGGGAGCGGACGAAACGGCCTGGGCTTTCTCCCCGGGCCTGTGCGGACTCCCACCCGGTCTTGGCAGCGAAACCGCCCACCACGAAGAAGAGCGGCATGATCTCCGCGACCCAGGACACCGGGGCCACCCAGCGCGATCCGGTCACCGGGCTGTCGATGAGCGGCGAGCCGTCCGGGTTGCGCCCCACCCCCACGAGGACGAGATGCACGAAGACGACCACCAGGACACAGGCCACCCGGGCGAGGTCCAGGGTGAGATCGCGCCCGGCGGGGATGGCGGGCCGGGTTACGGGAACGTGAGGCTGACTCATGGCCCCAGCCTAATATTCCAGTCGTTGGATTAACAAGTGCTTCAGCCGGACATGACGAAGGGCGGGTGGCCCGGTCGGTCTGACCGGGCCACCCGCCCTTCACGGAATCCCTGCTGAGGTGGCCGCTTTACTTGGCGGCGGTCTCCAGCGCACCGGAGTGGACCAGAGCGGCCTGCACCAGACCCGCGAAGAGCGGGTGCGGGCGGGTCGGACGGGAGCTCAACTCCGGGTGAGCCTGGGTGGCCACGTAGTACGGGTGGACCTCACGCGGAAGCTCGACGAACTCCACGAGCTTGCCGTCCGGGGACGTGCCGGAGAACACCAGGCCGGCGTCGGCGATCTGCGGGCGGAACTTGTTGTTCACCTCGTAGCGGTGACGGTGACGTTCGCCCACCTCGGTGGCGCCGTAGGTCTCCGCGACCACGGAGCCTTCGGTCAGCACGGCCGGGTAGAGGCCCAGGCGCATGGTGCCGCCGAGGTCGCCCTTGCCGTCCACGATGTCGATCTGCTCTTCCATCGTGGCGATGACCGGGTACTTGGAATCCGGCTCGAACTCCGAGGAGGACGCGCCTTCCAGGCCGACCACGTTGCGGGCGTACTCGATGACCATGCACTGCAGGCCCAGGCACAGACCCAGAGCCGGCAGACCGGACTCGCGGGCGAACTTGAGCGCGCCGAGCTTGCCTTCCAGGCCACGGATGCCGAAGCCGCCCGGAACACAGATGGCGTCAACGCCTGCCAGTGCGGCCTTGGCGCCGGCCTCGGTCTCGCAGGTGTCCGAGGGGACCCAGCGGATCTTGACCTTGGCGTTGTTGGCGAAACCGCCGGCACGCAGGGCCTCGGTCACGGACAGGTAGGCGTCCGGCAGGTCGATGTACTTGCCCACCAGGGCGACCTCGACCTCATGGCGCGGGTTGTGGACCGCTTCGAGCAGCTTGTCCCACTTGCTCCAGTCCACGTCCTTGAACGGAAGGTCCAGGGCACGCACGATGTAGGAATCCAGGCCCTGAGCGTGCAGGGTCTTGGGGATGTCGTAGATGCTGGGGGCATCCGCGGCGTTGACGACGGCGTCGCTGTCCACGTCACACATGCGGCCGATCTTCTCGCGCATGGCATCCGGCACCTCACGGTCGGAGCGGATCACGATCGCCTCGGGTTGGATGCCGATGGAGCGCAGTGCTGCCACGGAGTGCTGCGTCGGCTTGGTCTTCAGTTCCTGGGACGGGCCGATGTACGGGACCAGGGAGACGTGCAGGAAGAAGACGTTGCCTCGTCCCACGTCCTGGCGCACCTGACGTGCGGCCTCAAGGAACGGCTGGGATTCGATGTCGCCGACGGTGCCGCCGATCTCGGTGATGATGACATCAGGGACTTCGTGCCCGGCCGTCGGCTCGGCGGGCAGGCGCATGCGGCGCTTGATCTCGTCCGTGATGTGCGGGATGACCTGCACGGTGTCACCGAGGTATTCGCCGCGGCGCTCCTTGGCGATGACGGTGGAGTACACCTGGCCGGTGGTCACGTTGGCGGATCCGTCCAGATTCTCATCCAGGAAGCGCTCATAGTGTCCGATGTCCAGATCGGTCTCGGCGCCGTCGTCCGTGACGAAGACTTCGCCGTGCTGGAACGGGTTCATCGTTCCAGGATCGACATTCAGATAGGGATCGAGCTTCTGCATGGTGACCGAAAGGCCACGAGCCCGGAGGAGGTGGCCCAGACTTGAAGCAGTCAGGCCCTTGCCGAGGGAGGAAGCCACGCCGCCGGTCACGAAGATCTGTTTGGTGATCTTGCCGGAGTCCTGGAAGCGGGAATTTACACGGGAATTGGATCGCTGCACCACGGAGTTCAAGCCTATCACCCTTTATCTTTCTCAGGCCATGGTCGATGCTGTGAACTGCCGCGCATCGTCCAGAAGTTCCTGCGCGTGAGCACGCGCGGATTCGGATTCCTCCTGGCCCGCGAGCATGCGGGCCAGTTCCACCACACGGGCGTCATCGTCGAGCACTTCCACATCGCTCGAGGTGAAGCCGCTGTCCAGGCCGCCGTCGGCGCCCCGGACACTGTTCTTGATCACGCGCACATGCTGGTGGGCGAAGGCGGCCACCTGAGGCAGGTGCGTCACCACCAGCACCTGGACGTGACGGGCGAGCATCGCCAGCCTCCGTCCGATCTCGACGGCGGCACGCCCGCCCACCCCGGCGTCCACCTCGTCGAAGACGAACGTGGGCACCGGGTCGACTTCCGCGAGCACCACTTCGATGGCGAGCATGACGCGGGACAGCTCACCACCGGAAGCGCCCTTGCCGACAGGTCGCGCCGGAGCTCCGGCGTGGGGCTGCAGAAGGATCGCGATCTGGTCCTGGCCGTGGGGGCCCGGTTCGGGCGCTTCCTCGACCTGGACGTGCAACCGGGCGTCCCGCATGGCGAGAGCGGCGAGCTCGGTGCTGACACGTTCCGCGAGCTCGCCGGCGGCCCGGACACGGAGTTCGTGGAGTTCGGCCGCCAGCTGAGCCAGCTCGGCACGCCGGCTCTCCACCTGGGCCTGCAATGCTTCGATGCGCTCGGTGTCCCCCTGGAGCTCCCCCAGCCGCACCCGGGACGTCTCGGCCCACTCCAGGACCTCGTCGATGCTGGGGGCGTACTTCCGCACCAGCTTGGACAGCTCGGCACGCCGCGCTTCCAGCGCCGCCAGATGTTCGGGGCCTTCGGTCTCCAGGCCGGCGGAGTAATGCGCGAGTTCGGAGGCGATGTCCTCCAGCACCACGGCGGTCTCGGCGACACGCGACGCGAGTGCCTCCAGCGTGGCGTCGTGCTGGGACACCTGTTCCAGGGTCCGCTGCGCGACGGTGAGCAGCTGCAGCGCGTCCCCGGCTTCGGAGTAATCATCGCCGCTGAGGACGCCCTGCGCGGTTCCCGCCGCGATTCGCAACTGCTCCACGTGGGCGAGCTTGACCGACTCGGCCTTGAGCCGCTCGTCCTCCCCCGGTTCGGGGGCGACGGCGTCGATCTCGGTGAGGGCGGCGTCCAGCGACTCCGCCTCGCGCAGCCGTTCCCGCTCCGCGGCCTGAAGCTCGGCCAGCTCCTTCTCCGCCGCGCGGTACGCCTGGTAACAGTCCTGGTACGCGGTCAGCGCCTTCCCGAGCGCCGGGCCGCCGAACTTGTCGAGAGCTTCCCGTTGCGCGGCAGCACTCTTCAATCGGATCTGGTCCGTCTGGCCGTGGATCACGAGCAGACGCTCCCCCACTTCGGCCAGAGCCCCCACCGGAGCGGAACGCCCACCCAGGTAGGCACGCGACCGGCCCTCCATGCTGACGCTGCGCGCCAGGAGCAGCTCGGCGCCCTGATCGCTGGTCTCGACCTCGGCGCCTGCCTCCTCGGCCCGTTCCAGGGCCGCATGACCTTCCGGCAGCAGAGCCGTGGCCTCGACACTGGCGGCCTTGGCGCCCACCCGCACCGCGCCGGCGTCGGCCCGGGCGCCCAGCAGCAGTCCGACGGCGGTGACCACCATGGTCTTGCCGGCGCCGGTCTCCCCGGTCACCACGCTGAGCCCGGGGCCCAGCGGGAGCCTCGCCTCCGTGATGACACCGAGGTCCCTGATGCGGATTTCTTCAATCATGCTGTGCTTTCGTCTCGTCTCCCCTGCGCGGCCGGCCTGTCGGCACGGATCACAGGTGTTTCGGGCTGGGCACCGGGGTGCTGTTCTGTGGTTCGTCCGGTCCGGCGGTGACGGACCGGTCCAGGACGGACTGATCCACCATGGGGACCTGGCCGGTGGGCACGGAATGGATCTGATGCATGGGGCCGCGCCAGCCACTGGTGGGCAGTTCGAACTTGCTCACCAGCCGCGCGGAGAACGGCGTCTGATGAGTCCGGGCCAAACGGACCGGCGTGTCCGAACGGGTGACTTCGATACGGGCCCCCGGCGGGAGGTCCAGGGAGCGCCGGCCGTCGCACCAGATGACCCCGTGGGCGTCGGTGCGGGTCAGCACCTCCACCGCCAGACGGGAGCGCGGCGAAACCACGAGCGGCTTCGCGAACAGCGCATGGGCGCTGATCGGGACCATGAGGAGGGCCTCGACCTCGGGCCAGACGACCGGGCCGCCCGCGGAGAACGCGTACGCCGTGGAACCCGTGGGGGTCGCCATGACCACGCCGTCGCAGCCGAAGGACGTCAGAGGGCGCTCATCCACCTCCATGACCACCTCCAGCATGCGCTCCCGGTTGCCCTTCTCCAGCGACACTTCGTTCAGCGCCCAGGTGTGCCAGATGCGCTGGCCCTTGACCCAGACCTGGACGTCGATGGTCATCCGTTCCTCGACCACGTAGTCCTTGCGCGCGATCCACCGGACGGTGTCCTTCAGGTCCGCCCGTTCGCTTTCGGCCAGGAAGCCGACGTGGCCCAGGTTGACGCCGAGCAGAGGGATGTTGATCTCCCGCACCATCTCTGCGGCACGCAGAATGGTTCCGTCACCGCCCAGCACCATGCCGAGCTCGATCCCGTCCAGCTCGCAGTCTTGTCCCAGGATCTCGGTGGGTGTGTCCCGGTCCCCGAAGTAGTCCTCCATGTCCTGCCGCTCGGCAGGGTTCATGACGGGGATCAGGCCGCTCGACGTCAGTTCCAGGCAGGCTTCGCGGGCAGCCTTGAGGGACTCTTCGCGCCCCGTGTGGGCGAAGACGAGGATCCGCCGGCTCATACCCGCTCCTAGTGTTTCGGCCCGGCCTGGTGCGCCGGCCAGATGGTTGTGAGGAGTTCCGCCACCGTAACTCCGGACCGGACCGGAGCGGTGACATCACCTGGGTCGATCTTAGGCATGTCGCTTCCGGCAGGCACAGCATCCGAACCGTCCGGGCGCGCCAGCCACAGGAAGTACTCGTGGTTCCCGTCCTGGCCCGGCAGAGGACTTTCGGCAAGTCCTCGGAGCACCAGCCCGGCGTCGACGGCGCTCTGCGCCACCCGGCCCACCGCTTCGCGGCGCTGCTCCGTGCTGTTCACCACGCCCGTGCGGGACAGGCGCTCCCGGCCGACCTCGAACTGGGGCTTGACCATGAGCACCAGCTCGCCGCCCGGCGAGGTGCACGCGGCGAGGGGCTTCATGACGAGGGTCAGCGAGATGAACGACAGATCAGCGACGGTCAGGGAGGCTTCTCCCCCGATGTCGGAGGCCTGGAGGTACCGCACGTTCATGCCCTCGAAGACGTGCACCCGAGGATCCTGCCGCAGTTCCTCGACCAATTGGTCATGTCCGACGTCGACGGCGGCGACCTCCCGGGCGCCGGCCTTCAGGAGGACGTCCGTGAACCCGCCGGTCGAGGCGCCGGCGTCCAGGCACCGCTTGCCGGTGGCTGAGACCTCCGGGAAGGCGTCCAGAGCGCCCCGCAGCTTGTGGCCCGCACGGGAGACGAATTCCGTGATGCCGCTCTCCGCGACCAGCAGCTCGGTCTCCTCCGTCACGCTCACGGAGGCCTTCGCCAGCACCTGGCCGGCGCTGCTGACGAGTCCCGCGGCGATGAGGCGGGCCGCCTCCGTGCGGGAACGGGCCAGACCGCGACGGGTGAGTTCCTGATCGAGCCGGGTCATCGTGGCTGGATCCCGGGCACCAGAGGGCCGTCCAGGAGGGAACCGAGCGCGTCGTGGATGCGGTCCAGCCCGGCGGGGTGTTCCTCCAAGGGGGCGTTCTCCAGTTCTTCCAGGGCCGACAGCACCTGGGCCACGGCAGGGTCCTGCACCGGGCCCATCCCGTCGGCGCTCATCCCGTCGTCCGCGTGCTCATCCACGGTGATCTCCTCGGCATCCATCAGTCCCCATCGTAACGAGGTCAGGGGTCACGGCGTCACGTCGCACGGCCGCCGGCGGCCCGGCGCCTCAGCGAGTGCGCCAGACCAGCTCGGGGTCGGTGGCGGCCTCCGTCTCGGGCACGGCGGACCACCAGGCGGCACAGGCGGCACGCCAGCCGTCCAGCGAGTCCTCCTCCGCGGTGACCACCACGCGGTCCCCCTCCACGACGGCGGACGCCTCACCGACGCGCCACGCGCCGTCGTCGTGCACCGTCTCGGGATACGGGCGGTACAGCGCACCCAGCTCCGCGATCAGGTGGGTGGGGCGCTCCAGGGTGAGCGCGTTCAGCGCGTCCCGCGCCGTGTTGACGCCGGTCAGCACCTGGATCGTGGCGAAGCCCGCGCGGTTGCCGCCCAGGATGTCGGTGTCGAGACGATCACCGACGACGGCGGGCCGCGAGGACGACAGCCGGGCGGCGGCCGCGTGGAACAGCGGGACCTCCGGCTTGCCCGCCACGACCGGCGTCACCCCCGTCGCGGCCTGCACGGCGGCGACCAGGGTCCCGTTCCCCGGCGCGATGCCGCGGGCCTGCGGGATCGACAGGTCCGTGTTGGTCGCGACCCAGAGGATGCCCGTGGCGACGGCGTAGGAGGCCTCGGCGAGGTCCTTCCAGCCGAGCCCGGGGTCGAAACCCTGGACCACGGCGTGAGGCTCGTCCGTGGCCTTCCAGACCGGTTCGAGACCCGCGGCCGAGACCTCCGCGGCGAGCGCCGTGCTGCCCGTGATGAGGACCCTGGAGCCCGGCGCCAGACGTTCCGCGAGGAGTCTCGCGGCCGCCTGCGGAGAGGTGACGACCTGCTCGGCGGTCGCCGGAGCGCCAAGCTCCCGCAGGTGTTCAGCGACCTGCTCCGGGGAGCGGGAGGCGTTGTTCGTCACATACGCCAGCCCCACTCCCCGATCCGCGAGACCGGACAGCGCCTCGACGGCGCCCGGAATTGCGGACGGCCCGGCGTACACCACACCGTCCAGATCCGAGAGGATCGCGTCGAAGCGGTCGATCAGCACGGAGGAGCTCGGCAGGGTCATGCTCAGCGGTCCTGGGACTCGCCCTCGGAACCGCTGTCCGGCTCCTCGGCGGAATCGTCGGCAGGGTCAGCCGGCGCGGGCTGCTCCACCAGGCCGTCAGCCTCGTCGACGAAGACCTCGGTCTCATCGTCGGTCTCGTCGTCGGAGTCTGCGTCTTCGTCCTCGGAGCCGGTCTCGGTCTCGTCGTCGGAGTCCGCGTCGTCCTCGGAATCCGCGTCGTTCTCCTCGGAGGAGGCGTGGCGGCGCTCCTCTTCCTCGTCGTCGCCCACCAGATCGAAGATCTCGGGCTCGGCGAACTGCCCGACGCCGAGTGCCTCCTCGGCGACCAGTGCCTGGCGGGCCCAGCGTGCAGCCTCATACTCGCGGCCCGCAGCGACGAGAGCGTCGGCGTAGGCGCGGAACAGGCGCGGGCTGTAGGAGAAGGCCCTGTTGATGTCGAGCTGCGGGATCTCCAGCTCGACCAGGGCGGCGGCGAAGTCGCCCTTGTCCGCCTGGGCGCCCGAGGCGACGATCGCGAGCTCAACCTTGCCCGGGGCGTCCAGATCCTGGGCGTCCTCGCTGCGGGCCAGTTCCAGCGCCTTGTCCGGACGGCCGAGGCCACGCTCGGAGTCCGCCATGAGCGGAAGGTGCACATTGGAGCCGGAGATGCGGCGGAAGGTGCGGAACTCGCTGAGCGCCTCGGCGTAGTGGCCTGCGGTGTAGGCAGTGACCGCGACAGCCTCCCGGACGGACGCCAGACGGCCTGCGCGGCGGCTCGCGGCGAGCGCGTGCTGGTAGGCCAGTTCGGCGTCCTCCTCCAGGTAGCGACCTGCCATCACCAGGTGCTGTGCGACGAACATACCGTTGCGGCTCTCGAGGGAACGGAGCTCACCGAGCGTGCCGCGATCCAGCTCGCGACCGGTGACGTCCTCGTCGATCTCCGGGGAACGCTCGCGGTCCGGGCGGTTGGCCGACCGCAGATCGGCCGGGTTGATCGAGCGGCCGTACGAGTCGCGAGGTCCGTTGCCGGCGTCGTCGCGGCGCGAGAACGAGCGGCGGTCATCGTCACGGCGGCTGCCGCCGCGGTCCTCCCAGCGGCGCTCTCCCCCGCGGTCATCACGACGGCGGTCATCACGGCGGTCATCACGGTCGCGCCCGTAGCCCTCGCGCTGAGGGCGGTCGCCATACGAGCGACGCTCACCATCACGCTGGGGACGGTCGCCGAAGGGCTTGCGGTCGCCATACGGGCGACGCTCACCATCACGCTGTGGGCGATCACCGAAGGGCTTGCGGTCACCATACGGACGACGCTCACCATCACGCTGGGGGCGGTCGCCGAAGGAACCGCGGTCATCGCGGCGCGGGGCGTAGCCCTCGCGCTGCGGACGGTCGCCGTACGGGCGACGCTCACCGTCACGCTGCGGGCGGTCGCCGTACGGCTTCCGGTCGCCGCGGTCCTCCCACCGGCGCTCGCCATCACGCTGGGGACGGTCACCGAAGGGCTTGCGGTCACCATACGGACGACGCTCACCGTCACGCTGGGGACGATCGCCATAAGGCTTCCGGTCGCCGCGGTCCTCCCAGCGACGCTCACCGTCGCGCTGCGGACGGTCGCCGAAGGAACGACGCTCTCCGAAAGAACCGCGGTCATCGCGGCGGTCATCGCGGCGCGGGCCATAGCCCTCGCGCTGCGGACGATCACCATAGGGACGACGCTCGCCATCACGCTGCGGACGGTCCCCGAAAGGCTTGCGGTCGCCGTATGGGCGGCGCTCGCCATCACGCTGGGGACGATCACCATACGGGCGGCGCTCGCCATCACGCTGGGGACGGTCACCGAAAGGCTTGCGGTCGCCGTAGGGACGGCGCTCGCCATCACGCTGAGGGCGATCACCGTCGCGCTGCGGACGGTCCCCGAAGGGCTTGCGATCGCCGAAGCCACCGCGACGCTCGCCGTCCCGGGAGTTGCGGTCGCCGAAAGGCTTGCGGTTGCCCTGGGGGCCGAAATTCCGGCCGCTTCGCCGGCCGCCGTCGTGCTCTGCCATGGTGGATTCCTCCTTGTGCGAGCCGACCAGCGCCGCACGCAGTCGATCTCTTCGCCTCTTTGGTTTTTCCCCGGGACTCCGCCCGGCACAATCCCTTCCATTCTAGGCGACGGGAGGGCCGTGAGCCGCGCCACTCCGCGGACGCCCGACGCCGGACACACGACTGCCGGGGCATGCTCGGCAGCATGCCCCGGCAGTCTCTCCGGCACCCCAGGCGGGAACCGGCCGGTGTCAGGAGACGACGGTCAGCGAGTCGCCTGACCGAGCTCCTCGCCCGTGACTTCGGCGATCTCCTCGTCCTCCATGCGAACGCTGAGCGGGCGGCGGAACAGCCGCGTGATGACCAGCAGCACCACGAAGCCCGCGCCGAGCCAGATGGCGCCATACAGACGTGCCTCGTCGGACAGGAAGTACCAGAGCACACCGGTCAGGATCATGCCGATCACCGGGAGGACCATGTTGCGGAGAATCGCCGCCGGCCCCTTCCGGTCCTTCTTGATGAACACGAAGTAGACCACCACCGTGACGTTCACGAAGGTGAACGCGATCAAGGCGCCGAAGTTGATCATGGAGGCCACGAAGTCCAGGGACAGCGGGATGGCCAGCAGCGACACGGCGCCGACGAACAGAATGGCGTTGAAGGGCGTGTGGGTCTTCGGGTGGATGAAGGAGAAGAAGCGGGACACCGCGCCCTTGCCGTTGCGGCCCATCACGTAGATCATGCGGGACACGGAAGCGTGCGAGGACAGGCTGGAAGCGACGGCGGCCGCAAAGGATGCCGCGGTGAAGAGGATCTGGAAGAACTGCCCGCCCACCTTGAGCGCCATCTGCGGGAGCAGGGACTCGTCGGTGTTCTCGAACCCTTCCACCGTGGGGAACGTCGCCTGGCTGAACCAGGCGGCCACGAAGAAGACCAGGCCGCCGATGAGCAGGGCGATGACGATGGCCCGGGGCACCGTGTTGGCGTCCTTGGCTTCCTCGGAGTACATGGTGATGGCGTCGAAGCCGATGAAGGAGAAGCACACCACGGTGGCGCCGGCGATCACGGAGCTCGTGTCCACGCCGTCGTGGAAGAACGGCTGCGTGGTGAACGGGGTGCCGGTGCCCGCGCCGTTCTGCAGGGCGTTCCAGGCCAGGACCAGGAACACCACGATCAGCACGGTGGAGAACACCACCAGAAGGCCGTTGATGCGGGAGGTGCTGGTCATGCTCCACAGATTCAGCAAGGTGATCATGGCGACGTACAGCACCACCCAGATCCATTCCGGCACATCCGGGAAGAGGGAGGTCAGGTACGTCCGGACGATCAGCGCGTTCACGAGGGGCAGGAGCAGGTAGTCCATGAGGGACGTCCAGCCGACCAGGAAGCCGACATTCGGGTGGATGGTCTCCGAGGTGTACGTGAACGCCGAGCCGGAGGAGGGGAAGACCCGCGTCATGCGGCCGTAGCTGATGGCGGTGAAGAGCAGGGCGACGAGGGCCACCAGGTAGGCGGTCGGCACGACGCCATTGGTCTCTTCGGACACGATCCCGAAGGTGTCGAAGACCGTGGTGAGCGTCATGTAGCCGACGCCGAGGCCGACGATTGACCAGAGGCCGAGCGTTCGCCTGAGGCGAGGAGTGTTCTGGGACATCTTGGGGAGACTTTCTTGTGGGGAGGCGGACGGCTCCTTGCGGAGGCCGCCCGGAGTGACCGGAAGGTTCGGCCGGACCGGCGGACCGGTCCGGGAATTCTGCCGGGTGACGTTCCGGCCACGGGGCGAAATGTGTTCTACGCCACATCGAGACGATAGTCGCCCATCACCTCGAAGGGAAGAGGATTTATGAATGACGTTCAAAAATTTTCTGAAACTGTCACACGGACGAAACACTGGATGATCCGTCCAGAGCCCGTCGCTTTCGCCCACTGCGGCCCCGGCGAGGCACTCCCTAAGGTGTGATGCAGGCTTCATTCCCCGCCTGGATGACTCGAGAGGACGGCTTTCATGACGGCACCGGACGGCACTCTGCCCCTCGAAGGGCTCCTCGTCGCCGACTTCTCCCGCGTCCTGGCCGGCCCCCTGGCGACCATGACCCTCGCCGACCTGGGAGCCACCGTCATCAAGGTGGAGCGCCCCGTCGCCGGGGATGACACCCGCAGCTGGGGACCGCCCTTCTCCGCCACCGGCTCCACCTACTTCGAAAGCGTCAACCGGAACAAGCAGTCCCTCTGCCTGGATCTGGGTGATCCGGACGACCTCCGCCTCGCCCGCGAGCTGACCCGCCGTGCCGACGTGCTGGTGGAGAACTTCAAACCGGGCGGCATGGCCCGTCTCGGTCTCGGGTACGAGGAACTCTCCGCGGAGAATCCCGGACTCATCTACGCCTCCATCTCGGGATTCGGCAGCGCAGGCGGCGCGGGGCTCATGGGCTATGACTTCGTCGTCCAAGCCCTCGGCGGCCTCATGAGCATCACGGGCGAGCAGGACGGCCCTGCCATGAAGGCGGGCGTCGCGCTCGTCGACGTCCTGACCGCCAAGGACGCCACCCTGGGCATTCTGGCGGCGCTCACCGCGCGGCACCGCGATGGACGTGGCGCACACCTGGAGGTTAACCTGCTCTCCAGCCTGCAGGGCGCGCTCGCAAACCAGGCCCAGGCGTACCTCGGCGCCGGAGTGGTCCCCGGCCGTATGGGGAACGATCACCCTTCCATCGCGCCGTACCAGCTCCTGAACTGCGCCGACGGCCCGCTCGCCGTGGCGTGCGGCAACGACGCGCAGTTCGTCCGGCTCGCGACGCTGCTCGGGCTGGACACCCTCGCCGAGGACGTACGATTCAGCACCAACTCGGCCCGGGTGGCCCACCGCGAAGAGCTCACCCGCCACCTGGAAACCGCGCTGGCCACGGACACCGCCGCGGCGTGGCAACAAGCCTTCACCACGGCAGGCATCCCCGCGGGACGGGTGTCCGGGATCGACGAGGGGATCTCCTACGCCGAAGAACTGGGACTCCGCCCCACCATCGACGTGCAGGACGCGTCAGGCGCCACGGTGGGACGCCAGCTCCGGCACCCGATCTCGTGGACCCCGGCCTTCCCCGCACCCACCCAGGCGCCGCCGAGGCTGGGCGAGCATTCGGAGCAGTTGCGGGAGTGGCTGAATTCCTGAGCAAGCTCAGGAATCCTGAACTCAGGCGGCCCTGCGTCAGGAAACTCTGAGCGCGAGCCAGAGGTTCGCCGCCACGTCCGGATCATCGAGTTCCGCGCCGAGGAGCCGCTGTGCGATCCCGATCCGGTGCCGCAGCGAGTTCCGGTGGATCCCCAGCTCCCGCGCCGCCGGCTCCCACTGGCCCCGGTTCCGGAGATAGCACTGGACGGTCGCGAGCAGATCCCCCCGTTCCTGGGCGCGCAGCGTCTCGACCCACCCTGAGGCGCGAGGGTCGAGCGGGCTCACCGGGGGCCGGGTCAATGCACCGGGCGCGGCCTGCGCCAGGAGGTCCCGCAGCGCGTCGACGCGTCCGGGGACCTGGGCCGGCGTGAGGGGCGCGCTCAACACTGCCCGCACGACGACGCCGGCGCCCTCCCCCGGCGACCGGTCGGCCGGGTGCCGCGCGGCGTCGTCGTCGAGCAGGCAGATCTCCGCCTCGCCTTCCGTGCAGCGCAGCCGCAGCGCTCCCGCCTCGATCGACAGTCCGCCGTCCAGCGTCCCGAGCAGGACGGAAAGTTCCCGGTCCGTCGCGCCCTCCGGCAGGCCGTCCAGGAGAAGCACGCGGATCCGGCCCGCAGGCAGGGCGACCCCGATATCCCCCGCCAGGAGCCGGGCGGCCTCGAGATGGCCTCCAATGAGCAGGCGGGCCACCGCCGCATGGAGCAGACTCGTGCGACGGTCCGCCTCCTCGTCCTGCTGTGCCTTCAGCGAGAGCAGCACGCAGACCGTCTGGATCACCTGACGGTCGGCACGGGTCAGCGTGCGGCCCGCACCGATGGCCAGGACACCCGCGATCCGCTGACCCACCAGGACGGGGTGCGCCACCACGTCGGCGCCGTGCACCTGGAACGTCGCGGCCGATCTGAGACCTCGGAGATTGAGACGGGCGGTCTCCTGTCTGAGCTGCGGCAGGAGGGGACGCGTGCTGTCCGGCCAGACAGTGGGAGGGGCGTCCTCGACGGGCAGGTAGGCCGCCCAGCCACCGAGCGCCTGCGCCAGCGCACGGACCACGGAGGCGAGAGCATCGGGCCGGGCGGCGGCGCGGGCGAGCGCGGTCTGCGTGCCCAGGCTCGCGACCAGATCCGACTGGCCGAGCCGGGCAACGAGGTCCCAGTAGGCCCGGGAGACATCCATGAAGGGGACACCATCCGGCACGATCAGGAGTTCCACACCCCGTTCACGGCACGCCTCGACGAGCGCCCCCGGAACCTCATTGAGCCCCGCTCCGAGGCCCAGCCCGAGGGCGGACACCCCGTGACCACCGAGACGCGCCACATACTCGGCCGTCCGATGAGCCGGGCCGCGGAAGGGGATACCGGTGGTCAGCAACAGTTCTCCGCCCTCGAGGTAGGGCGTGGGGTCGTCGAGTTCCGAGATGTGCACACCGGAGACGTTCCGTGCCGCCGGCGGCTTGCCGTCGAGGGTGGCGAGCCGCGCGCCCAGAGAGGTCTGCAGGTGGGCCAGGCTGATCATCGTGTCGCTTCCTTGCGCTCCGGGTGACGGCTCCTCGACGGAGTGTGGTCGTTTCAACCAGAACTCACTGTAGCCGAGACAAACTGACCAATGAAGGCTGGGGATCTGCTCAGTACCGTGGTGCCCATGACCGCCGTCACACCCCACGGAGAGACCATGAGCATCTACGACCTCGTCGACATCGACTCCCTCTACACCCCCGCCGAACTGGCCTTCCGGGACACCGTCCGGGAGTTCGTGGACCGGCGGATCCGGCCCGGCATCGCGCGCTGGTACGAGGACGCCGTGTTCCCGGTGGAGATCATCCCGGAGATGGCGGAGCTGGGTCTGCTCGGTGTGCATCTCAAGGGTTATGGCTGCCCGGGCCGGACCGCGGTGGAGTACGGTCTCGCCGCGCTGGAGCTGGAGGCGGGCGATTCGGGCCTGCGCACGTTCGTGAGCGTGCAAGGGTCTCTCGCCATGAGCGCCATCCACAAGCACGGCAGCGAGGAGCAGAAGAACGAGTACCTCCCCCGCATGGCGGCCGGCGAGATCATCGGCTGTTTCGGTCTGACCGAACCGACCGCCGGCTCCGACCCGGGAAGCATGAAGACCTTCGCCCGCCAGGAAGGCGAGGAATGGGTGATCAACGGCTCCAAGCGCTGGATCGGCCTGGCCACCCTCGCGCAGATCGCGATCATCTGGGCCATGACCGACGACGGCGTCCGCGGCTTCATCGTCCCCACCGACACCCCGGGTTTCACCGCCACCCCGATCCAGCCGAAGCTGTCCATGCGCGCCTCGGTCCAGTGCGACCTGGAACTGAACGAGGTCCGGCTCCCCGCCACGGCACTCCTGCCCGGCGCCAAGGGCCTGCGTGGCCCGTTCGAGTGCCTCAACGAGGCCCGCTACGGGATCGCCTGGGGTGCGATGGGCGCCGCCCGGGACAGTTACCTCGCGGCGCTGGAGTACTCCCAGCAGCGCCTCCAGTTCGACCGCCCCCTGGCCGGCTATCAGCTGACACAGGAGAAGCTGGTCAACATGGCGCTGGAGATCAACAAGGGCCTTCTCCTCGCGACCCAGCTGGGCCGCCTGAAGGATGCCGGCAAACTGGCACCGCACCAGATCTCCGTGGGCAAGCTGAACAACTGCCGCGAGGCCATCAAGATCTGCCGCGAAGCCCGAACCATCCTGGGCGGCAACGGCATCACTCTGGACTACTCGCCGCTGCGGCACGCCAATAATCTGGAATCCGTCCGCACCTATGAAGGCACGGACGAGGTCCACACCCTGGTCCTGGGCAACCACATCACCGGTGTCCCGGCCTTCCGCTGAGCAGCGACGATTCCTGGAGGACTGAGATGAGCATCGACCTGCGGAGTTTCATCGGCGGGGCCTGGGTCACGGGCGCGGGAGCACCGCTGGACAGCTGGAATCCGAGCCGCCCGGACGAGCTGATCGCCTCTGGACGCCAGGCCACCGAAGATCAGGTGCACGACGCCGTCGCCGCCGCACGCGCGGCGGGTGCGGGCTGGGCGCGTACCCCTGTCGCCGAACGCGGCGCCGTTCTGCTGCGCGCCGCCGTCGTGCTCGAGGACCAGGCCGACGCCTGGGGCTCGGAGCTGGCACGCGAGGAGGGCAAGACCTTCCCCGAGGGCAGGGGCGAAGTGCTCCGGGCCGCGCAGGTGTTCCGGTACCAGGCGGCCGAAGCGGAGCGCGAGGCCGGCACGGTCTTCCACTCCCCCCGGGCGGGCGAGCAGATCCTGGTCACTAGGAAGCCGCTGGGCGTGGTGTCGATCGTGACGCCTTTCAACTTCCCGATCGCGATTCCGGCCTGGAAGATCGCTCCCGCACTGGTTCATGGCAACACCGTGGTGTGGAAGCCTGCCAGCACCGTGCCCTTGCTCGCCTTGCGACTGGCAGAGGCACTCGACCAGGCGGGGCTTCCCGACGGGGTACTCAACCTGGTCCTCGGATCCGGAGCACTGGGTGATGCTCTTGTGGACCACCCCGAGGTGGACGGCCTCAGCTTCACCGGATCGACAGGGGTGGGCCGAGCCCTGGCAGGACGAGCCGCCACCCGTGGCGTCCCGGTCCAAGCGGAGATGGGCGGAAAGAACGCGGCCATCGTCCTCGCCGACGCGGACCTGGAGCTGGCCCTGGACCAGGTCCTGCTCGGCGCCTTCCGCTCGAGCGGACAGAAGTGCACCGCGACATCCCGCCTGATCGTCGAAGAATCCATCGCGGACGCTTTCCTGGAACGCCTCGCCGCCCGGGTCGGCGCGCTGCGTCTCGGCAATCCGCTGAACGACGACGTCGACCTCGGCCCGGTCATCACCGCTCAGGCCTGCGACTCCATCCTGTACTCCGTCCGGCAGGCGATCGCCGACGGCGCCCACCTCCTGGTGGGCGGGCCCGAAGCCGACGTCCCCGCAGCAGGGCACTTCGTGGCGCCCACGGTCCTGGAAATCGCCGGCGAGGCGCCCGTATGGCGGGAGGAGCTCTTCGGCCCCGTCCTCACCGTGCGACGGGCAGCGGACCCGGCGGAGGCGTTCGCACTCGCCAACGACTCGGAGTTCGGCCTCTCGGCAGCCCTGTTCACCCAGGACCTCACCCTGGCGCTGGAAGGCCTGGAAACCCTCGACGTCGGTGTGCTGCATGTGAACTCCGAATCGGCCGGCGCCGATCCCCACGTCCCCTTCGGAGGGGCGAAGAAAAGCGGGTACGGCCCCAAGGAGCAGGGCCAGGCCGCACGCGACTTCTTCACCCACACCACCACGGTGTACCTGCAGGGCGGACAAGCGCGCCCCTGAGCCGCATCAGAGAGTCTTCCTGCACGGAATCGCTGCCAGCGCCAGGGGTGCCGCCGTTCTCACGGCGGCACCCCTTCCCTTTCGGCCAGGGCTCTTTCGGCTAGGGTGGCGCCATGGAGATCAGGAAAGCCACCGACGAGGACTGGCCCGCGATTTACGAGTTCTACCGCGACATCATGGCTGAGGGATTCACGTATGCCTTCCCCGCCGGACAGACGCTCGACGAAGCGCGTCCCTGGTGGATGGAGACCGAACCTGGGCAGACCGTCGTCGCCGTTGAGGATGGGGCCATCATCGGTTCAGCCAAAATGGGCCCCAACAGGCCCGGCCGGGGCAGCCATATCGCCACCGCATCGTTCCTGGTCAACCCCCGATACCGCAATCGCGGAACCGGCCGGCGCCTCGGCGAACACGTCATCGAGTGGGCCCGTGCCGAGGGCTACCACGGCATCCAGTTCAATGCCGTCGTCGCCGCCAACCGGCCGGCCGTGCATCTGTGGCAGTCGCTCGGGTTCGCGGTCATCGGAACAGTCCCCGAGGCCTTCGACCACCCCGTCGACGGCCTGGTCGGGCTTCACGTGATGTACCGACGGGTCTGAGAGTCGGCACTGCTGTGTTGCGGTACCGATCGGGAGTGGTGGGTTGTTAAACAGGAACAGCCCCCGGGTGTGGGGGCTGTTGTTGGTGGGGGTTGTTGGTGTTTGTGGTGGTGTTGATGCGGTGATGGCCCCGAGCGTCGTTGCTCGGGGCCATCCCTTTGTGGTTGTGTCCGGCGGTGTCCTACTCTCCCACACCCT
>NZ_JBFUPW010000002.1:0-654100 GCF_041360795.1 Arthrobacter sp. RCC_34
GCGGCGAATCAGTGATTACCAAAAAAACATTGGTATCAAAAAAACATGACACACTATTGAGTTCTCAAACAACAGACATCCAACCGTCTATCCCGGACACGAAGGTTCCAGGACGATGAGGAAGGTTGTTTGCCGCCTTCGGGCGGTTCCGGATCCTTCAGGACCCTTTCCGTCTCCGTCGCGGCGACTGGATCAACTATACGCACCTTCCGGCGTCTGCGCAAATTCAGCACCCTGGGGTGCCTTCGTGCCCGGAAGTTCCGCGGAATTCCGGGGATTTCACGGGTTCTCCGGCCCCGGATCGGGCCATCGTCCGCGGCAGCGAATTCTGTGAAGCCCGCCACATCAGCGCCACGTCAGCGCTCCAGAACGCTCCGGGTGACCCGGGAGGGACTGGACTCGGCCGTCCTCCCGGCAGATGCTGGAGTGGTCAGTGCCGGGATATGCCCGGCTCCTCCCGCGCACCAGGAGTACGCATGCTCATCGCTCTCGCCCAGATCCACAGCGGCCCCGATCTCACCGGCAACCTCGCGTCGGTACGTGAGTTCACCGCCCGGGCGGCCGAGGCCGGAGCGCGCCTGATCGTGTTCCCGGAAGCCACGATGCGGGCCTTCGGCAATCCGCTCCGGGACATCGCCGAACCGCTGGACGGCCCCTGGGCCCGCGAGGTGGAAGGAATCGCCCGCGAGTACGGCATCACCGTCGTCGCCGGCATGTTCACTCCGGGATGCGGGGCCGACGGCGATGACCGTGCCAAGGTCCGCAACACCCTGCTGGTGACGGGTCCTGAAGTCTCCGCCTCCTACACCAAGATCCATCTCTATGACGCGTTCGGCTTCGCGGAGTCGGACACCGTGGAGCCGGGCGATGTGCCCGTCACGTTCGAGCTCGACGGCGTGACGTTCGGCCTGACCACCTGTTACGACGTCCGGTTCCCTGCTTTGTTCACCGCCAACGCCCTGTCCGGCGCCACCGTGCAGATCGTCTGCGCCTCGTGGGGACCCGGACCAGGGAAGGTCGAACAATGGGAACTCCTCACCCGGGCCCGCGCGCTCGACTCCACGAGCTACCTGCTGGCCTGCGGTCAGGCCGATCCCGCGTCGGTCGGCGTGGAGAATCCGAAAGGTCATCCCACCGGCGTGGGGCACTCCGGCGTCGTGAATCCGTTCGGACAGGATGTGGCGCGCGCCGATGGCGCCGTGCAGCTGCTCTTCGCCGAACTCGACCCTGACATGGTCCGCCGGGCCAGGGAAGCCCTTCCGGTCCTCGCCAATCGTGTGGAGTTCTGAGCCCCACCGGAACCGACGACGGCCCGCCACTCCCCCGGCCCACCGTGAAGGTGAGCCGCCCGGGGAGGGCGGGCCGTCGTCGTACGCCCCGGAAAAGGCGGAAGGTCAGGCGACCGTGACGCTCGCGAGGTTCTTCTTGCCGCGGCGCAGCAGCAGGTACTTGCCGTGCAGCAGATCCTCGGCGGGCACCACGAAGTCGACATCCGTCACCTTGACGTTGTTGACGTAGGCGCCACCCTCGGTGATGGTGCGGCGGGCATCGGACTTGGACTTCACCAGCTCGGTCGCGAGCAGGAGATCCACCACGGCCAGGCCGTCGGCCGGCACGGTCGCGGAGGCCAGCTCCGACGACACCGCCAGAAGCGTCGCTTCATCCAGCACCGACAGATCGCCGTTGCCGAACACCGCCGCGGACGCCGCGATGACCTTCTCGGTCGCCTCGACGCCATGCACCAGGCCGGTGACCTCCCACGCCAGACGGCGCTGCGCCTCACGGGCGAACGGACGCTCGGCCACGGACACGGCCAGCTCCTCGATCTCCGCACGGCTCAGGAAGGTGAAGACCTTCAGGCGGTCCACCACGTCGGCATCGGCGGTGTTCAGCCAGAACTGGTAGAAGGTGTACGGCGAGCACATGTCACCGTCCAGCCAGATGGCGTTGCCTTCGCTCTTGCCGAACTTGGTGCCGTCCGAGTTGGTGATCAGCGGTGTGCCCAGCGCATGCACGCTGCGGCCCTCCACCTTGCGGATCAGCTCGGTGCCGCTGGTCAGGTTGCCCCACTGGTCGCTGCCGCCGGTCTGCAGGACGCAGCCGTAGGCGCGGTTCAGTTCGAGGTAGTCCATGCCCTGGAGGATCTGGTAGCTGAACTCGGTGTAGCTGATGCCCTCGTCGGAGTTCAGACGGCTCGCGACGATGTCCTTCTTGATCATCGTGCCCACGCGGAAGTGCTTGCCCACCTCGCGCAGGAAGTCGATCGCGGACAGCGGCGCGGTCCAGTCCAGATTGTTCACCAGGCGCGCGGTGTTCTCCCCTTCGAACGAGAGGAAGCGCGAGACCTGCGCCTGGAGCTTCTCCACCCACTCGGCCACGGTCTCCCGGGTGTTGAGCACCCGCTCGGCCGTCTGGCGCGGATCACCGATCAGCCCGGTGGAACCGCCCACCAGCGCCAGCGGCTTGTGGCCGGCCAGCTGGAGACGGCGCATCACCAGGAGCTGCACCAGGTTGCCGAGGTGCAGGGACGGCGCCGTGGGGTCGAAGCCGCAATAGTAGGTCACAGGCTCGCCGGCAAGGAGTTTCTCCAGTTCCGCCTCATCCGTGGACACGTGGATCAGGCCACGCCACTTCAGCTCCTGCCAGACGTTGGCAAAGGCGGAATCGTTCTTCTGCTTAGCGAGGGCGGGGCCCTCGATGGTTTCGCTCAGCTGTGACACCCCTCCAAATTAGCATTCCCCACGGGCTCAGACCTTCTCGATGCCCTCCGGGATGGGCCCGGAGGCGATCAGGCGGAGGCGCTGGGTGGGACGGGTCATGGCGACGTACAGATCACCCACGCGTCCGTCCGCCTCGTCCAGGAGTTCCTGGGGCTCGAGGATGACGACACCGTCGAATTCGAGGCCCTTCGCCTCCTGCGGACTGATCACCACGATGTCCTGGTCGTAGCTTCCCGATCCCGTGCCGACGCGGCCGCCGTACTCGGCGCGCAGGGCCGCCTCGGCCGCGGCGCGGTGGCGGGGGCCGCTGATGACGGCGAGCAGGCCGCCGTCGAGCATCTCGAGCTCTTCGGGGACGGCGCGCACCAGGTGGGGCACGACGTCGGACGCGGACACCCGGTCGATCTGCGGCGCCCAGCGGCCCTCCCGGACCGCCTTGGGGGCGGAGACGATCTGACCGGCGGCGTTCGCCATCCGGACCGCGGCCTCGGCGATCTGCGACGGGGTGCGGTAGTTGACCGTGAGTTCCTCCTGGCGCCAGTGATCACCGAACTCGGGGGTCAGCGCCGAGGCCCAGGACAGCGCACCCGCGGCGGAGCTGGTCTGAGCGATGTCACCCACGATCGTGAACGACTTGAGCGGGCAGCGGCGGGCCAGAAGGCGCCACTGCATGTGCGAGAGCTCCTGCGCCTCGTCCACCACCACGTGGCCGTAGGCCCAGTTGCGGTCTCCGCGCGCACGGTCCGCGGCACTCAGCCGGTGATGCTGCTCGGCGTTCCGCTCCGCGAGTTCCTCCGCGGTGAAGAGCGGGTCGATGCCCATGTGCTCCATGTTCCGCAGAGTCGCCTTGGCGTTCTCCACGTCCCGCTGACGCTCCTGCTCCGCGAGGGCGGCGTTGCGGCCGGCGTGGACGTCGTAGTCGCCCAGGAGTTCGGCCGCCTCGTCCAGGAGCGGCACATCCGCCTCCGTCCAGGGCGCGTCCGCCGGGCGGAGCAGGAGCTCACGCTCCGCCTCGGTGAACCCCGGAGTGCAGGCCTTCAGGATGTCCGGGCGGGAGAAGAGCTCGGACAGGAGTTTCTCCGGCGTCATCGGCATCCAGGCGAGGTTCAGCGCCACCCGGACGTCGGCGGAGGACCGGACGTCCTCCGCCAGGTACGAACGGTCTGCGCTGTTGCCCGGGTTGGCGGCCAGGACCTTCTCGGTGAGCTGCTCCGTGAGCTCGCGCAGCAGGATCTTGACGAACGTCCCGCGCGCCTCATTATGCGGCTTGCCGGACTGGCGGGCCTTCTCCCGGGCACGGGAGACCTGCTTGGGGCTCAGGGTCAGGCGGTAGCCCTCGACCTCGAGCGTCCGCGGCGAGCGGAAGGTGCGCTGGCGCTGCGCCACAGCGTTGGCCACGACGATCGCCATGGCGAGGCGTCCCTTGAGGGCTGCCACCCGCGGATCGGCTTCCGGGACGGCGTCGATGCCCGGCATGAGCTTGCCGAGACTGGCCATGACCACGCCGGTCTCACCCAGGGACGGCAGCACGCGCTCGATGTACTTCATGAAGGACGTGCTGGGGCCGACCAGCAGCACACCCGCGGACTTCAGCCGCTCACGGTGCGTGTACAGCAGGTACGCGGCGCGGTGCAGGGCCACGGCAGTCTTGCCCGTGCCGGGACCGCCCTGGACCACGAGTGCCCCGGACATGGAGCTGCGGATGATGCGGTCCTGCTCGGCCTGAATGGTGCTGACGATGTCGGACATCTGTCCGGTGCGCTTCGAGTTCAGGGCCGCGAGCAGGGCGCCTTCCCCCTGGTGGCCGGTCTGCTCACCCAGCATGCCCGGGTCCAGGACGTCGTCCTCCATGGCCTTGAGGTCGCGGCCGGACAGGATCAGGTGACGACGGCGGCGCACACCCTGCCGGTCGAACGCCGTGGCCTGGTAGAAATGACCCGCCTCGGGGGCGCGCCAGTCGACCATGAGCCGCTGCAGGTCCTCCGTGGACAGGCCGATGCGGCCGATGTACTGGGCCTCGCCGTCGTCCAGGTCCAGGCGCCCGAACACGAGCCGGTCCTCGACCGCGTCCAGCTGCGCCAGCCGGTCCTCATACAGCGCGGCGAACGCGTCCCGCTCGGACACGTTCTGCATGCTCCCCACGGGTCCGCCCCGGCGCACACGGGCGAGCTGCCCGCGCTTCTCTTCCCGGAGTTCATCCAGCCGGTGGTACAGGCCGTGGACATAGTCCCGTTCACGCGCCAGCTCAGCCTCGAGCATCAAGCAACTCCTCTTCGCCAAGGTTCCCCGCCATTGTCGATAACGGACCGTCCATTCTACAGCCATTCGGGTGAACGGAAGGGAACGTCCCGGCGGACCGGCGGAGGCGGCTGTCCGAGAGCACCGGGCGGGACCCGGCCTGCCCGTCGGAGCGCGCTGCGGGCACGCCCGCGGCTGCTCCATCAGAGCATCCGGAGTCAGACCTTCTGAAGGGCGTGCACGAGGTCCAGATCGATGCCGGCCGCGGCCAGGCGATCACGGCCCGGGAGGCCGTCGAGCTCCATGACGACGCCGATCCCCGTGACCTCCACGCCGGCGCGGGAGAAGAGTTCATGCGCGGCGGCGAGCGTGCCGCCGGTGGCGAGGACGTCGTCGAGCAGGAGGACGCGGGTGCCCGGCGCGAGGTCATCCCGGTGGATCTCCAGCGTGGCCGTGCCGTACTCGAGCACGTACTCCTGCGCGAAGGTCTCCCGCGGAAGCTTGCCGGCCTTGCGCACGGCCACCACGCCCTTGCCGGAGGCGTATGCCGCCGCGGCGGCGAGCAGGAAGCCGCGGGCCTCCACGCCTGCCACGACGTCGAAACGGCCCGCGTACGGCTCCACCAGAGCGTCCACCACGGTGCGGAAGCCCTCGCCGTCGGCGAAGACCGGGGTCAGGTCACGGAAGACGATGCCGGGTTCCGGATAATCCGGGATGACGGCGCAGAGCCGGTCGAGAAGGGCGATGGCGGATTCATGGGCTGTTTCAGGCACGCCCTCCAGGGTAATACGGGCAGGGCGCCTGACATGTCCACAGGAACCCTCACGCCCGCCCCTCCGACCGGGTTCTCAGGCGCCGGCCGGGACCACCTGGACCGCACGGAACACCATGTTTCCCCCGATCACCGTGCCGAGGACCGGATTCGCCGCCTGTTCTTCGGGGGTCAGGCTCACCGGGTTGGCGCCGAGGAGGGTGAAGTCGGCCACACGGCCCGGCTCCACCCTCCCGGCGGAGTCCCCTCGTCCGCCGGCAAGCGCGGCGACCGAGGTCATACCCCGGTATGCATGACGGACATCGACGGCCTGGTGCTCCTGCACCGGCCTGACGTCCGGGTCTTCGACCGGACGCCGGAGCTGGGCGTCGGCGAGCCCGACGCGGGGATCACCCGGCCCGATCGGCCAATCCGAGCCGAGCGCGACGGCGGCGCCGGCCGCCAGCAGATCCCGGGTGCGCCAGCCGTGGGCGGCGCGTTCACGACCGATCCGCCGGGACCAGTTGTCGCTGCCGTCCGCGGCGGTCATCCTCGCGCCGTGGCTCGGCTGCAGGCTCGCCACCACCCCCAGTTCCCCGAACCTCGGCAGCAGAGCATCAGGGATCGACTCGACGTGTTCGATCCGGTGCGGACCGCCCGCAGCCGTCCCCGCAGCCTGAATGGCATCCAGGGCGTGCCGCACCGCACGGTCGCCGATCGCGTGCGTGGCCGTGGGGATGCCCTGGGCGGTGAAGAACTCGACGGCGGCCGCATAGGCGTCAGGATCGCGCCAGAGGGCATCCTGATTCTCTCCGTGGCTGTCCGCGTGCTCGAACCACGCGGTCCCGTTGTCCGCAGTGCCGTCCAGCATGAATTTCACGCCCTCCACACTCCAGCGGCGGCCATGACGCCCGATGAGCGCCGCCGTCTCCGCCCACACCTCCGGGGTGGAATCCGCCGGGACCAGCGGTGAGCAGCGCACGCGCACCGGCAGTTCCCCGTGTTCCTCGATCCAGCGGTAGACCTCCTCCCCCGGTGCTGCGAAGTCCAGGGCATGGACGCCCGTCAGACCCCAGGAGGCGAACGCCTCCAGCTGCGCCAGCACGTATCCGGCGGACTCCTCGAGAGGCGCCTCCGGGTAGTGCGCGAAGACGAGATCCATGGCCTGCAGTTCGAGGACGTACCCACTCGGGGCGCCGTCCGCGGCCAGTTCCACGGATGATTTGTCATCGAACACCTCGGCGCCGGTCAGGCCCGCGATCGCCACCGCCGCCGGGCTGATCACCAGGCTGTGAGCATCGGCCGTCATGAGGGACACCGGGACGCCAGGGAAGCTCTCCCCCAGGAACCGCCCTTCCGGCACGGCGGGGAAGACATTGACATCCAAGCCGTAGCCCGTGACCCACGCTCCGTCCGGGCTCTCCCGGACCCGGTCCGCGAGCAGTTCCAGGACCTCCGCCAAGGTCACTGCAGGGGCCAGGTCCACTCCCTGTCCCTGTTCGATGGCGCCCCAGACCGGATGAGTATGAGGATCCACCAGCCCGGGGATCAGGGTGGCTCCCGGGAGATCGTGGACCTCGGTCCCCTCTCCGATCCACGCGGCCGGATCGGCGCCGACGGCGACCACGCAGCCGTCCCGCACCGCGACGAAGGCGCCCAGCGGGTCCGCCGCGCTGACAGGCGGGCGGTTGGTGGCGCCGTCGTCGAAGTTCTCGACCTCCGCCACCCGGTACACGGCGTCCGCAGGCTGCGGAGCGTGGCCGGTCATGCGGGGTTCCCACGGAAGAGGCCGGCGCGCGGCGAGCGGCCCACCAGCCAGTACACGAAGGCGGCCACCGTCATTCCGGCCGGAATGGACAGGCTGAGCCCTCCGACGGCGTCCGCCCCGGGGCCGGTCCAGAAGGTGGTTCCGACGAAGAGCGCCGCCGCCAGTCCGCCCAGCACCATGGCTGAGATCCCGGCCCAGTTGAATCCGGCGTCGTACCAGAAGGGGCCACCGCGGTCCTGATCCAGAAGCTGCTTTCCGTCGTAGTGGTTGCGGCGCATGACGATGTCCATCACGAACACCGCCATGGCCGGCCCGGTGAGAACGGTGACGAGTTCCAGCATGGTGCTGACACTCGTGAGGAAGTCGAATACCAGAATCGAGTACAGGGTCATCGCCGTGCCCAGGACGCCGATCACGAGCACCGCCCACACGCGGCTGATCCGCAGGCCGATGGATTGAAGGGTGAGGCCGGCACTGTAAGCGGTCAGTCCGTTGTTGCTGACGGTGTTCAGGACCACTGCCACCACGAAGACCGGCACGAACCAGCCCGGCATGATCCCTTCCAGCGCTTTCTCCGGGTCGCTCATGTCCAGGGAGGTCGCCGCGACGGCGCCCACCGCGGTGAACACGACGCTGGGCAGGAAAGCGCCCAGGAAAGTCCAGCCGGCGACGGCGGAAGCACGGGTCCTGCTGGGCAGGTACCGGGCCAGGTCGGGGCTGTTGCTGTACGAGAGCGGAGCGGACGCCACAATGGCGAAGCCTCCCGCGAGAGCGGCCCACAGGGACGCACCTTCCAGCGCCTCGGGCGGCTGGTAGGACCAGTCCGCACGCCCCAGGATGAAGGCGCTGACCACGATGAAAACCAAGGTGAGCAGGATGCTGAGCGGCCCGTAGAGACGCAGAATGGCGCCGTGTCCATAGACCGCCAGCGCGATGGTGGCGGCGGCGATGACGACGATCACCGTGGAACTGACGAGCGGTGAGACTTCCAGACCGAACCGACCCGCAAGACCGATGCCGGCCACGGAGGCTGCGGACCAGTTCAGGGCCAGGTAGGCGGCGGCGATGAGCCAGCCTGTGACCACCAGGACCACCTTGTTCCCCCGGATCCCGTACATGGCCCGCGAGATCACGGAGCCGGTGGTGCCCGCCGATGGCCCGCTGATCGAGATGAAGGCCGTGAACGCCCAGAAGAGGTTGCCCACCACGATCACCCAGAGGGCCTGCTCGAGGCTGAGTCCCATGAGGACGAGGGCGGCGCCGACCACGAGACTCAGGTAACTGACGTTCGGGGCGGCCCAGACGGAGAAGAGGCTGCGGGCCTTGCCGTGCCGTTCCCCTTCCGGAATGTGGTCTATGCCGTGGGCTTCGAGCCGGACGGCGGTCTCCGGGCCCGGGGCGCCGGTGCCCCAGGGTGCGGAGGCAGGGGCTTCTTCGCCGCTGCGCGTGGCGCCGTCCGCCTCGGAAGTGCTGTGCATGACAGCCATGGGAAATCCTTCGTGATCACAGTCTCCAGTTAGCATGAGTGCTATTGGTCACTTGTCCAATAATTGTGATCCATCTAATAGTGTGGAGGTCATGGTGTCAAGAGCCCCCACCCCGCGGATCCGGAAGAACCCCGCGGAACGACGCGATGAGATCCTCGACGCGGCGGCCCGGATCGCCCTGGCCGAAGGACTTGAAATCGTCACGGTCCGGCGCGTGGCGGAGGACCTCCAGGTGCGCCCCGGACTCATCAGCCACTACTTCCCGTCTGCGGAGGAGATGGTGAGCGAGGCCTTCGCCCGCGCCGCTCACGCCGAGCTGGAGACCCTTCTTCCGGCGGAGCCGACCACGGGCACACCGCTGGAACGCCTCCGGGATTTCTTCCTCCGCTCGGCCGGGGACGATTACCTGGCCCTCAGCCGCCTCTGGCTCAACGCCCGCCACACCAGCCGCTTCCGGCCGTCCTTGCAGGACGCCGTCCAGCAGCAGGAGGCGATCACGCGGGACCGGCTCATGGCGATCATCATCGAGGGGAGGGACCAGGATCTCTTCTCGTGCCCGGATCCCCTCGGCGCGACGCTCGAGATCCTGGTGGTGGTCGACGGTCTGGGTTCCTATGCCAATGACACGAGCGATTACTGGCACGCCAGCCTGGCCGATCTCAGCGCGAGGACGGCGGAACGGGTCCTGGGACTGTCCCCCGGCACGCTCGCCGGCTGACCCGGGGAGTGACCGTGCGGGCCGGCTCGTCAGAGGCAGTGCCGCCGAGGCGCCCGGCCGTGCGGCCGTGCGGCCGGGCGACGGTGCGGCCGTGCGACGGTCAGCGCGGCTTCGCCGGGCGGTACACGGAGACGCTCGGCTCGCCGTCGAACCAGAACCGCCACGGATACTCGAGGCTGCCGCCCGCTCCGGAGACGCCCACCCTCGGCCCCGAGAGCACGGTCCGGGCATCCGCGCTCAGGCCCGCGAGCGCGTTCCGCGGCACCTGGAGGTCCAGGGGCGGCGCGAGCAGGTCCGCGCCCGTGTCCGCCGTCGTGAGGGCCAGGCAGGTGGCCAGCCGGGCCGGGCCGCGGGCGAGTTCGCTCTCCTTGCGGGCGGCGGGCCTGCGGCTCCAGGCGAGGGCGGCGCCTTCGACGACGACGCCCGCCCGCAGGAGGATTCCCGAGGCCCGGCCTTCCGGACCGCACACCAGGTTGGCGCAGTAGTGCATCCCGTAGGTGAAGTAGCAGTAGAGGTGCGCGGGCGGGCCGAACATGGCGGCGTTCCGCGCCGTCTTGCCGCGGAAGCTGTGCGCTCCTGGATCGGGGAACTCGGAGTCCCGCTCACCGCGGTACGCCTCCAGCTCGGTCAGCTGGATCGCGACCGTGCCTTCCGGCGTGGTGTGGCTGATCACCGAGCCGAGCAGCCGGGGCGCCAGCTCCACGGGATCCCCGCTCAGCAGTTCGCGGACCTCTGCGGGGCTCAGGAAGTCCTCTTCACGTGTCACGTCAGCCGCCTCGATCATGGTTCTGACGCTAACACCGGGCCCAGACATGGCCCGCACACCGCCCTTCCACTGTCGTGTCCGAAAACCGCCAGTGAGCGTGTCTGAAAACTGCCAGAATGAAGCCATGGACTTCTGGCAGCGCTACAAGGCGATCGACACGAGGGACGCCCGTTTCGACGGGCAGTTCTACACGGCCGTCAAGAGCACGGGCATCTACTGCCGCCCCTCCTGCCCGGCCCGCACCCCCAAACCGGAGAACGTGGAGTTCTTCGAAACCTCGGCGGCCGCGCACGAATCCGGCTACCGCGCCTGCAAGCGCTGCCTCCCCGAAGCGGTCCCCGGCACCCCCGCCTGGAACATCCGCTCGGACGTCGCGGCGCGTGCCATGCGCCTGATCAATGACGGTCTGGTGGACGACGGCGGCGTCCCCGCCCTCGCCGGACGGCTCGGCTATTCGACGCGGCAGCTCGGCCGCATCCTGAGCCAGGAACTAGGCGCCGGCCCTCTGGCCCTGGCCCGCGCGGCCCGCGCCCAGACGGCCCGGCAGCTCCTCGTCTCGACCGGGATGAGCCTGGCTGATGTGGCGTTCGCCGCCGGTTTCAACAGCGTCCGGCAGTTCAACGAGACCATCTCCGCCGTGTTCGACAAGACGCCGGGCCAGCTCCGGGCCACCGCGAACGGACGCCGCGACCCGGTGGACGCGCCGGCCGGCACCCTGACCCTGCGCCTGCCGTACCGGGAACCGTTCGACCCCGGCGTGTTCCGTTTCCTGGAGGCCCGCGCGATCCCCGGGGTGGAAATCGCTGACGGGACGTCCTACGAGCGGACCCTCGCCCTGCCGCACGGCGTCGCGCATTTCCGGGTGTCGGCCACCGGCCAGGGATATCTGGAATTGCAGATCCATTCGGTGAACCTGAAGGATCTCCACCGGCTCATCACCCGGGTCCGGAGGCTCTTCGACCTCGACGCAGACCCACAAGCCATCGACGCGGCCCTCGCGGCGGACCCTCGCCTGGCGGCGTCGGTGGCGGAGGTCCCAGGGCTCAGGCTGCCGGGTGCCCTCGACCCGCAGGAGATGCTCGTGCGGGCCATGGTGGGTCAGCAGATCACCGTGTCCGCGGCCCGGACGGCCTTGGCGGGGCTCTCCGTCTGCGGGGAGCGGTTCGACGCTTCCGAGCCCGGGCCCGCCACGGCTGAGGCGCCCCCGCACCCGGAGGCACGGATCACGCGGCTGTTCCCGACGGCGTCGTCGCTGGCGGAGCATGTTCCGGAGCTGCTGCGCGGACCCGCCCGCCGGACGGCATCGCTGCAGGCGGCGGCCGCGGCCATGGCGTCCGGGGACCTGGATTTCGGCTTCGGCGACACCCCGGAGACGCTCGCGGCGGCGCTGCTGCCACAGGCGGGGATCGGGCCCTGGACCGTCGGGTACCTCTCCATGAGGATCCTCGGAGCCCCGGACGTCTTCCTGGCGGGCGACGCCGCGGTCCGCAACGGGATCCGCGCACTCGGCGGCGACGCCGGAGACCCCACGTTCACCGCCGCCTCCCCCTGGCGTTCATACGCCACCCTGCACCTTTGGCGCCTGGCAGCCCTGCCGCGCACCGCCACCACGTCAACGCCCGCGAACCCCGAGAGGAAAGCACCGCACCATGGCTGACTACACCACCCTCACCACGCCCGACGGCCCCTTCACCGTCATCGCCCTGGACGGCGCGGTCCTCGCTTCGGGCTGGACCGCCGACCTCGACGAGCTGCTCCCCCAGGTCCACGCGAGCATCCGGCCCGCAGAGCTGCACCAGGTGAAAACCCTCGGCACGCTGACGGAAGCGGTCACGGCGTACTACGACGGCGAGCTGACCGCGCCGATGTCGGTGCCCGTGCACCAGAAGTCCGGTCCGTTCCGCGAACACGCCTGGGACGTGCTGCGGGAGGTCGCGGCGGGCAGCCCCCTGACCTATGCCGGCTACGCCCTGGCCGCGGGGAACCCCAAAGCCGTGCGGGCTGCGGCCAGCGCCTGCGCGTTCAATGCGGCGGCGCTGTTCGTCCCGTGCCACCGGATCGTCCGCACCGACGGTTCGCTGGGCGGCTTCCGCTGGGGTCTTCCGGTCAAGGAGAGCCTGCTGGCCCGCGAGGCTGCGGCATCCTGACGAATGCGGGGTCGGATGCTGTCCCCCGGTCACTCCGGATGGGACATCATCCGACCCCGTGACGCTCTTTCGTGGCCGGGCCGCTACTTCGTGGGCGCGACGCCGGACGGCCAGGGCAGCAGCTCCGGCAGATCCACGTCGTCCGCGGCGGCCGAGGCGCGCAGCGACGACAGGCTCGGTTCCCGTCCCGCCAGCCACGCGGCGATGTCGGTGAGCATGCCGCTCACCACCACGCCGTCGCCCCCGTGGCCGAGCGTCCGGGGCGGCAGGCCGAGGGGCTGGAGCACGAGACGCCGGCCGTCCGGGACCCGGGCCGCGAGGAAGTCCAGCAGGTGCAGACAGAAGGCCTTGGACCAGGTCTCCGGACCGTAGTCCAGACCGAGGTCGGTGCCGTGGATGGTGAGCTCGCGCCAGAGCGCGAAGGCGCCGTCCCGCACCACGCCGTCCCGGTAGCTGATGGGGACGTCCCACTCCTCCGGTTCCAGGCTGCCGAGGGCGTCCAGTGCGCGGGTCGTCGCGGCCTGGACGTCTTCGCGGTGCTCCTCCGCCGTGTGACCCGCGGCGAGTTCGATGCGCGCCGTGCGGCCCTCGTAGCCGCCGTCGTACAGGTCGATCCGCTCGCCGCGCTTCGCGTGCTCGATCTGCCGCGCCATCGCCTCGCTGATGCCCATGACGTGGGCCAGGACGTGACCCCGGGTCCACCCGGGGAGGACCGACGGCGCCTTCACGGCCTCATCGTCCAGGGAGGCCGCCAGCTTGTTCACCAGGTCAGCGGCGGACCGGAGATCGTGGAGCAGGGTGTCATCGGCGGAGGCGTGTTCCGAAGACCCGGAAGTGATCTGGCTCATGCCGCCATCCTAGGCCAGGGACGACGGTTTCAGTGAGTGGCCATGAACCGGAATCCGTGCCGGACGCGCGAGAGGCCGGGTTCCGCAGGAGTGCGGAACCCGGCCTCTCGGGGCACGGCGATGACGGCTCAGGCCACGAACGACCGCGCCTCACTCAGCTCGGCTTCAAGCGCCTCAAGCTGACGTGCGACGGCGGACGGCGCGGTGCCGCCCTGAGCGCTGCGGCTGGCGAGCGAACCCTCGGTCGAGAGCACACTGCGGACCTCGGGAGTCAGCTGCGGGGAAATGGCCGCATACTCCTCATCCGTCAGGTCCCACAGCTCCACGCCGCGGCTCTCGGCCTGCTTGACGGCCGCGCCGGAGAGCTCGTGGGCCTCGCGGAACGGCACGCCCTGCCGGACCAGCCACTCGGCCACATCGGTGGCGAGCGCGAAGCCCTGCGGCGCGAGCGACTTCATGCGCTCGGTGTTGAAACCGAGCGTCGCGATCATGCCGGAGACCGCCGGGAGCAGCAGTTCCAGGGTGTCGGCCGCGTCGAAGACGGGCTCCTTGTCCTCCTGCAGATCCCGGTTGTACGCGAGGGGCAGGCCCTTGAGCGTGGCGAGCAGCCCGGTCAGATCGCCGATGAGGCGGCCGGCCTTGCCGCGCGCCAGCTCGGCGACGTCCGGGTTCTTCTTCTGCGGCATGATGGACGAGCCCGTGGAGTAGGCGTCATCCAGCGTGACGAAGGAGAACTCCTTGGTGGCCCAGAGGATGACCTCCTCCGAGATGCGGGAGATATCCACGCCGATCATGGCCGCGACCCAGGCGAACTCCGCGAAGACGTCACGGGATGCCGTGCCGTCGATCGAGTTGTGCACCGCCGAGAAGAAGCCGAGGTCGGCCGCGACGGCCTCCGGGTCCAGGCCCAGCGAGGAACCCGCCAGGGCGCCGGAGCCGTACGGCGAGACGCCCGCACGCTTGTCCCAGTCCTGGAGCCGCTGCACATCGCGCAGCAGGGCCCAGGCGTGGGCCAGGAGGTGGTGGCTGAGCAGGACCGGCTGCGCGTGCTGCAGGTGCGTGCGGCCAGGCATGGCGACCTCGGGGTGAGCCTTGGACTGCGCCACGAGGGCGTCCACTACGTCCAGCACGCGCGCGGCGATGATCCGGGCGTGATCCCGCAGGAACATGCGGCCCAGGGTGGCGATCTGGTCGTTGCGGGACCGGCCGGCGCGGAGCTTGCCGCCCAGGTGGGTGCCGGCACGCTCGAGCAGGCCGCGCTCCAGGGAGCCGTGCACGTCCTCGTCGCTCTCGGCGGCCACGTAGGCGCCGCTCGCGACGTCCTCATCCAGCTGCGTGAGGGCAGCCAGCATGCCTTCCAGCTCGGCGTCGTCGAGCAGGCCCGCCTTGTGGAGCACGCGGGCGTGCGCCTTGGAGCCGGCGATGTCGTACCGCGCCAGACGCCAGTCGAAGTGCGTGGACTTGCTCAGCGCGGCGAGCGCGTCCGCCGGGGCGCCGGCGAAGCGCGCACCCCAGAGGGCGCCCTCGTTCGTGCCGTGGGTCTCGGAGCTCATGCTCAGGCTCCCGCGACCCGCTGGTCGCGGGTGGAGGCGACCTTGGAGGACATGCCCCAGAGCTCGATGAAGCCCTTGGCCTGGGACTGGTCGAAGGTGTCACCGGTGTCGTAGGTGGCGAGCGAGAAGTCGTACAGGCCGGTGTCCGAACGGCGGCCGTTCACGATGGCCTGGCCGCCGTGCAGGGTCATGCGGATGTCGCCGGAGACGTACTTCTGGGTGTCCTCGATGAAGGCGTCCAGGGAGCGCTTGAGCGGGGAGAACCACTGGCCGTCGTAGACCAGCTCGGACCAGCGCTGGCCGACCGTGGCCTTGAAGCGGGCCTGCTCGCGCTCGATGGTGACGTCCTCGAGGTGCTTGTGGGCCGTGATGAGGGCCATGGCGCCGGGGGCCTCGTAGATCTCGCGGGACTTGATGCCGACGAGGCGGTCCTCGACGACGTCGATGCGGCCCACGCCCTGGGCGCCGGCGCGGCGGTTGAGCTCCTGGATGGCCTGCAGCGGAGTGACGGCCACGCCGTCGATCGCGACCGGGACGCCCTGGTGGAACGTCACGACGACCTCGTCCGGCGCCGGCGGGAACTCCGGGGTGGCGGTGTAGTCGTAGATGTCCTTGGTGGGGGCGTTCCAGATGTCCTCGAGGTAGCCGGTCTCCACGGCGCGGCCCCAGACGTTCTGGTCGATCGAGTACGGGTTCTTCTTGGTGGTCTCGATCGGCAGGCCCTTCTCCTCGGCGAAGGCGATGGCCTTGTCGCGGGTGAGGGCGAGGTCGCGGACCGGGGCGATGCACTTCAGGTCCGGGCCCAGGGTCTGGATGCCGACCTCGAAGCGGACCTGGTCGTTGCCCTTGCCGGTGCAGCCGTGGGCGACCGTGGTGGCGCCGAATTCACGGGCGGCCTTGACCAGGTGCTTGACGATCACGGGACGGGAGATCGCGGACACCAGCGGGTAGTGGCCCTGGTAGAGGGCGTTCGCCTTCAGGGTGGGCATGGCGTACTCGTTGGCGAACTCATCACGGGCGTCGGCGACGTAGGCCTCCACGGCGCCGCAGCCGAGGGCGCGCTGACGGATGGTCTCGAGGGACTCGCCGCCCTGTCCGACGTCGACCGCCACGGCGATCACTTCGGCGCCGGTGGCTTCGCCGATCCAGCCGATGGCCACAGACGTGTCAAGGCCGCCGGAGTAGGCCAGGACGATGCGCTCAGTCACGTGAGTATCTCCTTCAGGAAGTGGTGTATGTAAAACTATACATGACTATGAGTAAGTATTCATAGCCTGCTGGATCAATTCGGGTTGCTGTCCGCCATGGCCAGGAAGCGGGCGGCGAGAGCCTCCCCGCCCTGGGGGTCCCGGGCGACCAGGAGCACGGTGTCATCCCCCGCGATGGTGCCCAGCACGGACGGCATCACGGAGTGGTCGATGGCCAGGGCCAGGAAGTTCGCGGCGCCAGGCGGGGTCCGCAGCACCACGAGGTTTGCGGACGCCTCCGCCGTGACCAGCAGTTCACCGCAGAGCTTCTCCAGCCGGGCGTCCAGGATCTCCTGCGCCACGGCGCTCGTCGGCCCCCGGTCGCCACCCTCGCCGGGCACGGCGTAGACCAGACCGCCGTCGCTCCCCCTGACCCGGACCGCGCCGATCTCCACGAGATCCCGGGACAGTGTCGCCTGAGTGACCTGCACGCCGTCGTCGGCCAGGAGAGCGGCCAGCTCAGCCTGCGAGCGCACGCTCTCACCCCGCAGGATCGCGCTGATGCGCGCCTGACGGGCGGTCTTGGTGGCGGGGCTCGTGGCCCCGGGCTGCGAGGACGTCATCAGTCCAGACCCGGCACCACGGTCAGGCCGGAACGGTGCATGAGCCACGCCATCACGGCCTTCTGGGCGTGCAGACGGTTCTCGGCCTCGTCCCACACGACGGACTGCGGGCCGTCGATCACGTTTGCGGCGATCTCGTAGCCGCGGTACGCGGGCAGGCAGTGCAGCACGATGGCATCCGGTGCGGCCTGCGCCATGGCCTCCTCGGTGACGGAGTAGTCGCGGAAGAGCGTCATCCGGGACTCCTTCTCGGCTTCCTGCCCCATGGACACCCACGTGTCCGTGGCGACGACGTCCGCTCCGGCCAGGGCCTCGGCCGCGTCGCTCGTGACGAGGACGCTGCCGCCGGTCTGGGCGGCGCGCTCCTCACCCGCGGCGACGATCTCCGGCGCCGGCAGGTACCCCTCCGGGCCCGCGATGCGCACGTGCATGCCCGCGTTGACGGCGGCCAGGAGGTAGGAGTTCGCCATGTTGTTGGCGGCGTCGCCCAGGTAGGTCAGGGTGAGACCGGCCAGCGTGCCCTTGTGCTCCCGGATGGTGAGCAGATCGGCCAGCAGCTGGCACGGGTGGTAGTCGTCGCAGAGGGCGTTGATCACGGGCACTCGGGAGTTCTCCGCCATCTCCACCAGGCCCTGGTGCGCGCCGGTCCGCCACACGATCGTGGAGACCATGCGCTCGAGCACGCGGGCGGTGTCGGCCACCGACTCCTTGTGGCCGATCTGCGCCTCCCCGGGATTGATGATGAGGGGGCTGCCGCCGAGCTCGGACACCCCGGCGCTGAACGACACGCGGGTCCGGGTGGAGGTCTTGTCGAAGATGACCGCGACCGTCTTGCGGGCCCGGCCCTCGCCCGCGTACACGGCCAGGGAGTCCGGTTCGGCCTTGAGCCGCACCGCGAGGTCCAGGACCTCGTTCAGCTCGGCGGGGCTGAGGTCGGTGTCTTTGAGGAAGTGACGTACGGAAGTCATGGGTACCTACTCTGCCGCCGAGGCGGCCTTGGCCGTGGACAGGATGCCGGGGAACGCGCCGAGGAAGGCGTCCGCCTGGGCATCGCTCAGGATGAGGGGCGGCGCCAGGCGCAGCGTGTGCGGGCCCGGCGCGTTGAGGATGAAACCGGCGTCGAGCGCCGCGGTGACGAAGGCGGGCGCGACGTCGGCGTCCAGGTCGATCCCGATCAGCAGACCGCGCTGGCGGACCTCCGTCACGCCGGGAACCGCGGCCAGGCCGCGCGCCAGGCGCTCACCCGTGGCGCGGACCTGGGCCAGGATGCCCTGCTGCTCGATCACGTGCAGGGTGGCCAGGGCCGCGGCCGTGGCCACCGGGTTGCCGCCGAACGTGGTGCCGTGCTGGCCCGGGTTCAGCAGTGCGGAGACCTTCTCGCCGAACGTGACGAGCGCGCCGATGGGGAAACCGCCGCCGAGGCCCTTCGCCAGGGTCATGGCGTCCGGCAGCACGCCCCTCTCCTGGAACGCGAACCACTGGCCCGTGCGCCCCACCCCGGTCTGGACCTCGTCCAGGATGAGGAGGGCGCCGTGCTCGGTGCAGAGTTCGCGGGCGAGCCGCAGGTACTCGGGATCGAGAGGACGCACGCCGGCCTCACCTTGGATGGGCTCCAGCACCACGGCGGCGGTCTGGCCGTCGACGGCGTCGCGGAGAGCCTGCTGATCGTTGAACGGAAGGTGCACGACGCCGCCGGGCAGCGGCTCGAACGGTTCGCGGTACGCCTGCTTGGCGGTGAGGGCGAGCGCGCCCATGGTGCGGCCGTGGAACGCGCCCTCGAGCGCGATGATCTTCCGGCGCGGACCCTCGGAGCCGTCCGCGTTGCGACGCGCCAGCTTGAACGCCGCCTCATTGGCCTCGGTGCCTGAGTTCGAGAAGAACACCTTGGAGCCCGCCGGGGCGCCCGCGAGGTCCAGGAGCTTCTCCGCGAGCGCGATCTGCGCCGGCGAGGCGAAGAAGTTGGAGACGTGGCCGAGGGTGGCCAGCTGGCTCGAGATCACCGAGGTGACGAACGGGTGGGCGTGGCCCAGCGCGTTCACCGCGATCCCGCCCAGCAGATCCAGGTACTCCTTGCCGTCGGCGTCCCAGACCACGGCGCCCGCGCCGCGGACGAGCACGCGCTGCGGCGTGCCGAAGACGTTGAGCAGGGCTCCGGAGTAGCGCGAGAGCCACTCGGCGCCGCTCGCCGTGCGGGCGTCCAGGAGGCCTTCCTCCTGCGCGGGGGTGATGTCAGTGTGCTTCGCCATGCGCGTCACAGCCCTTCCGTGGTGAGGTCGGCGTCCGCGTCGCGGACCACCTGCGTGCCGATGCCCGCCGTCGTGAAGACCTCGAGCAGCATGGAGTGCGGGAGGCGGCCGTCCACGATGTGGGACTGCGGCACTCCCCCGTCCACCGCCTTGAGGCAGGCCTCCATCTTGGGGATCATGCCGGACTGCAGGCTCGGCAGCATGACCCGCAGCTGATCGGCGGTCAGGGTGGAGATGAGCGAGTCCTTGTCCGGCCAGTTCGCGTACAAGCCCTCGACGTCGGTCAGGATCACGAGCTTGCTGGCGCCCAGCGCTTCGGCCAGGGCGGCCGCGGCGGTGTCCGCGTTGACGTTCAGCACGTCCCCGGTCGGGGAACCGTCCGCCCCGATCTCGGGGGCGACCGTGGAGATGACCGGGATCCGGCCGGCTTCCAGGAGGTCGTGGATGGCGCGGGGGTTCACGCCCACCACCTCACCCACGAGGCCCAGGTCCACGGCCTCGCCGTCCACCTCGGTGCCCGTGCGGATCGCCTGCAGCAGCCCGCCGTCCTCACCCGAGAGGCCCACGGCATACGGGCCGTGGTTGTTGATGAGGCCCACCAGCTCACGGCCCACCTGGCCCGTGAGGACCATGCGCACGACGTCCATGGCCTCAGGCGTGGTGACGCGCAGTCCGCCCTTGAACTGGCTCTCGATGCCCAGCCGGGCCAGCATGGAGTTGATCTGCGGACCGCCGCCGTGCACGACGACGGGTCGGACGCCCACGTGGTGCAGGAAGACGATGTCCTCTGCGAAAGCCCGTCGCAGCTCCTCGTTGATCATGGCGTTGCCGCCGTACTTGATCACCATGGTGTTCCCGGCGAAGCGCTGGATCCAGGGCAGGGCTTCGATGAGGGTCTCGGCCTTGGACTGAGCCTGGCTGAGATCCCTCGTCATGCTGGAGGTCATGTCTCTCCTAAGGCGTGGGTGGTGCGCTACTCAGCTGGAGTAGGCGCTGTTTTCATGCACGTAGTCGTGAGTGAGGTCGTTGGTCCAGATGGTGGCCTCGTCCTCGCCGGCGTTCAGGTCGATCTCCACGAGCACCTCGCGGTCCTCCAGGCTGACCAGGGAACGGTCCTCGCCGATCCCGCCGTTGCGGCAGATCTGCACCCCGTTGATGGCCACATTCAGCCGGTCCGGGTCGAAGACGGCGTCCGTGGTGCCCACGGCCGAGAGCACGCGGCCCCAGTTCGGGTCCTTGCCGAAGATCGCGGTCTTGAAGAGGTTCGATCGCGCGACGGCGCGGCTCACCGTCTCGGCGTCGAGCTCGCTGGCGGCGTTGAAGGTGCGGATGGCGATGTCATGCGCGGCGCCCTCGGCGTCGCCGATGAGCTGGCGGGCGAGGTTCTTGCACACTTCCTGCAGCCCCTTGCCGAACTCTTCGCCGGTCGGGTAGGAGCCCGAGGCGCCGGAGGCGAGCAGCAGGACGGTGTCGTTGGTGGACATGCAGCCGTCCGAGTCGGCACGGTTGAAGCTCAGCCGCACGGCCTCGCGCAGCTCCGCGTCCAGGAGTTCCGGGCTGACGATCGCGTCCGTGGTGACGACCACGAGCATGGTGGCCAGGCCGGGGGCGAGCATCCCCGCGCCCTTGGCCATGCCGCCGATCGTGAATCCGGTGCCGAGCGGATCGAAACCGATGTAGCTGGCTTCCTTGCTCACGGTGTCCGTGGTCATGATGGCCTCGGCCGCGGCGGACCCGGCGTCCGGACCGGCGTTGTCCACGAGCAGCTCCAGACCCGGCAGGATCTTGTCCATGGGCAGCTGCTCACCGATGAGGCCCGTGGAGCAGACGGCCACGTCCCCGGCGGAGACGCCCAGCAGCGCGGCGAGCCGTTCCGCCGTCGCGTGCGTGTTCTGGAAACCCTGCGGGCCGGTGCAGGCGTTCGCGCCGCCCGAGTTCAGGACCACCGCGTCCACGCGGCCGTCCGCGAGGACCTGACGGGACCAGTGCACGGGAGCCGCGGCCACCCTGTTCGAGGTGAACACCCCGGCGGCGTGCTTGGTCGGCCCGTCATTGATGACCAGGGCCATGTCCGGCTTGCCGCTGGCTTTGAGGCCTGCGGTGATGCCTGCTGCACGGAAACCGAGGGGAAGGGTGACACTCACGGGGCGACTCCTAGCTGGGCGAGCCCCAGGGATTCGTCGAGACCCAGGGCGATGTTCATGGACTGCACGGCACCGCCTGCGGTGCCCTTGGTCAGGTTATCGATTGCCGCACTGACAATCACCCTTCCCGTGTGCGCGTCGTACGCCAGCTGGAGGACGGCGTGGTTGGAGCCCTGCACGGACTTGGTGGTCGGCCACTGTCCTTCGGGCAGGAGGTGGACGAAGGTCTCGTTCTCGTAGGCGTCCTGCCAGGCCGCGCGCAGCCCCTCCGCGCCGACGCCCGGCTTGACCCGCGCCGTCGCGGTCGTCAGGATGCCGCGGCTCATGGGGGCGAGCGTCGGGGTGAAGGAGACCGTGACGGGCTCCCCCGCGGCGTTGCCGAGTCCCTGCTCGATTTCGGGGGTGTGGCGGTGCCCGCCGCCCACGCCGTACGGCGACATGGAGCCCATGACTTCCGAGCCGAGCAGGTTGACCTTGGCGGCCTTGCCCGCGCCGGACGTGCCGGAGGCGGAGACGATCACGACGTCCTGCGGTTCGAGCAGGCCGGCCGCGAAGCCCGGGGTGAGGGCGAGAAGGGCCGACGTCGGGTAGCAGCCCGGCACGGCGATGCGCTTGCTGCCGCGGAGCTTCTCCCGCTGTCCGGGGAGCTCGGGCAGGCCGTACGGCCACGTGCCCGCGTGCGGTGAGCCGTAGAACTTCTCCCATGCCGCGGCATCCTCGAGGCGGTGGTCCGCGCCGGCGTCGATCACCAGGGTGCCTTCGGGCAGCTGCGCGGCGATCTCGGCCGAGGCGCCGTGCGGCAGCGCGAGGAACACCACGTCATGCCCGGCCAGATTCTCCACGCTGGTCTCTTCCAGGATGCGGTCGCCCAGAGTGTGGAGCTGCGGCTGAACGCTGCCCAGACGGGCCCCGGCGTTGCTGTGGGCGGTGATGGCGCCGATGGTCACTCCGGGGTGGGTGGCGAGCAGGCGCAGCACCTCTCCCCCTGCGTAACCACTGGCTCCGGAAACGGCGACGGATATGCTCATGCGCACACTCTACACCTCGAAGCAAGAATATGCATTGTTGTAAATATTTATGCATCGGCATGGCGCGGTGACCGGTTCGGAGCCACTGCATAAGATGTCCCTGACGGCAATCGAGAGGGACACGGGAGGCACACACCATGCACGCCATCATCGCCCGGGAGACCGGCGGACCAGAGGTGCTCGAGTACACCGAGACGGACGTCCCCCAGCCCGGGCCCGGGCAGCTCCGCTTCCGCGTGGCCGCCACCGGGGTCAACTTCATCGAGACCTATCAGCGGGAGGGCATCTATCCCCTGCCGTTCCCCTGGACCCCCGGGGCGGAGGCGTCCGGAGTGGTCGACGCCGTGGGTGAGGGAGTGACCGGCTTCGCGGTGGGCGACCGTATCGCCACCGCCGAGGCCTCCGAATGCTATGCGGAGTACGCGATCGTCGACGCGGACAAGGCCCTGCCCGTCCCCGACGGCCTGGACCTCGAGACTGCGGCGGCGCTTCCTCTGCAGGGCATGACCGCCCACTACCTGGCGACCTCCAGCTTCCCGGCCGGCGAGGGCACCACCGCCCTGGTGCACGCCGGGGCCGGCGGCGTGGGGCTGCTCCTCATCCAGCTTCTCAAGGCCCGCGGCGCACGGGTCATCACCACGGTGTCCACGCCGGAGAAGGCCGACCTCGCGCGCCTCGCGGGCGCCGATCTGGTGGTCGACTACTCGGACTTCGCCACCCAGGCGCGGCAGTTCACGGACGGCCGCGGCGTGGACGTGGTGTACGACGGCGTCGGCAAGGACACGTTCGACTCCTCCTTGCAGAGCCTCCGGATCCGCGGGACGCTCGTGCTCTTCGGCGCGGCCTCCGGGCCGGTCCCGCCCGTCGATCCCCAGCGGCTCAACCAGGGCGGCTCCCTGTTCCTCACCCGGCCGACGCTCGGACACCACCTCCAGGACGCCGAAGAACGGCGCTGGCGCTCGGGCGAGGTGTTCGGCGCGGCGGCCGACGGCGGCCTGTCGGTGCGCATCGGCGCCCGGTACCCGCTCTCCCGCGCCGCCGACGCCCACCGTGACCTCGCCGCGCGGCGGACCACGGGCAAGGTGTTGCTGATCCCCGATGGCGACTGACACGTCCGCGGCCCACGATGGGCCAGGATACGGTCTCCCGCGGACCGGACACCGGCGCCTTCAGCGGAACTTCATCAGTGGTTCACTCACGACAGAAAGGATGCTGGCGTGACCGAGCATCCCGAATCCTCCCCGCATGACCCTTCCCCCGCTCCGGAGGCCCCCGGCCCCGAGCCCGCGGTGAAGGCCGGCGGCGCGCCGTCGTCCACGGGGACCGTCTACGAACCTCAGATGCCGGGCGGCGTTCTCGCGCCCCCCGAGCGCACCCTGGTGGACATCTTCCTCGCCACGGTCGAGGCGTACCCCGAGGCCTCGGCTCTGGATGACGGGAAGAAGTCGCTCAGTTACGCCGAGCTGGCCGACGAGGTGCGTGGCTACGCCCGCAAGCTCCACCGGGCCGGGCTCGGCGCCGGGGACAAGATCGGCATCCGGATCCCCTCCGGCACCAATGAGCTCTACATCGCCATCCTGGCCATCCTGCTGGTGGGCGCCGCCTACGTGCCGGTGGACGCCGACGACCCGGACGAACGCGCCCGCCTCGTGTTCAGCGAAGCCAAGGTGGCCGGCATCCTCAAAGCCAAGGGCGAAATCGTGGTGGACAAGAAGCGCCCCAAGCCCTTCCCGGCTCCCCGCATGCCGTTGCCCGAGGACGATTCCTGGGTCATCTTCACCTCCGGCTCCACCGGAACTCCGAAGGGCGTCGCCGTGCGGCACCGCAATTCGGCCGCGTTCGTGGACGCCGAGGCGCGGCTCTTCCTCCAGGGTGAGCCCATCGGCACCGACGACCGCGTGCTCGCTGGGCTCTCGGTCGCCTTCGACGCCTCTTGCGAGGAGATGTGGCTCGCCTGGCGGCACGGCGCCTGCCTCGTCCCCGCACCGCGCGCCCTGGTCCGCACCGGCATGGACCTCGGGCCGTGGCTCATCAACCACGGCATCACCGTGGTCTCCACCGTCCCGACGCTCGCCGCGCTCTGGCCCGCCGAAGCGCTGGAGAACGTGCGCCTGCTGATCTTCGGCGGCGAAGCGTGCCCGCCCGAGCTGGCCGAGCGTCTCGCCGTGGACGAGCGCGAGGTCTGGAACACGTACGGGCCCACGGAGGCCACGGTCGTGGCCTGCGCCGCTCCCCTCGGCGGTCCCGGCCCCGTGCGCATCGGCCTGCCGCTGGACGGCTGGGACCTCGCCGTCGTCGACGCCGAGGGCGTGCCCGTGACGGAAGGCGAGATCGGCGAGCTGATCATCGGCGGTGTCGGCCTGGCGCGTTACCTGGATCCCGCGAAGGACGCGGAGAAGTACGCGCCGATGCCCAGCCTCGGCTGGGAACGCGCCTACCGCTCCGGCGACCTGGTCCGCTACGAGGCCGCGGGCCTCATCTTCCAGGGCCGTGCGGACGAACAGGTCAAGCTCGGCGGACGCCGTATCGAACTCGGCGAGGTCGACGCGGCCCTCCAGGCGCTTCCGGCCATCGCCGGTGCCGCGGCGGCCGTGCAGACGACGGCGGCCGGGAACCAGGTCCTGGTCGGCTACCTCGTGCCGGCCGGGGACGCCGAGCCGGACCTGGGCGGGCTGCGGGAGATTCTGGGCGAGTCCCTGCCCGCTCCGCTCATCCCTCTCCTGACCACCACCGACAGTCTGCCGACCAAGACGAGCGGCAAGGTGGACCGCAAGGCCCTGCCGTGGCCGCTGGCCGGAGGCTCTGCCGACGCCGCGGACGCCGCCCCGCTGAATCTTCCCGACGATGCCCAGTGGATCGTGGACACCTGGAGCGCCGTGCTGGGCGCCCCTGCCACGAGCCTCGACGCCGACTTCTTCGCCCACGGCGGCGGTTCCCTCGCCGCCGCGCAGCTGGTCTCCGCCCTGCGCCGCCGCTACCCGACCGTCACCGTGGCCGACATCTACGCCAACCCCCGTGTCGGAGCCCTCGTCGAAGCCTGCCGCGCCTCCGTCCCGGACGGCGAGGCCGTCGTGGCGAAGGAACGCCTGGTCCGCCGGACCGCCCGGAAGACCCAGGTGTTCCAGACCCTCATGGGCGTGCCGCTGTTCATCCTGGTGGGCATGCGCTGGCTGACGTATCTCATGGCCGTCAACAATCTGCTTTCCGCCTGGGGCGTCCTCCACGCGGCGCCCACCGTCTCCTGGTGGTGGGTCCTGCTGTCCTGGGCCGTCTTCGTCAGCCCTCTGGGCCGGATGGGTATCGCCGTGGTGGCCGCGCGGGTGCTCCTGCGAGGGGTCACCCCGGGCGTATACCCTCGTTCCGGCCGCGTGCACCTCAAGCTCTGGCTCGCGGAGCAGATCCAGGACGCCGCGAGCGCGGTCAGCCTGGCCAGCGCTCCGTGGGTCCCGTACTACGCCCGTGCCCTGGGCGCCAAGCTGGGCCGCGACGTGATCCTCCACTCCGTGCCGCCCGTCACCGGTCTGCTGACCGTCGGCCGCGGCGCGAACGTCGAGCCCGAGGTGGACCTCTCCGGCTGGTGGGTCGACGGCGACACGGTCCACATCGGCTCCGTCTCGATCGGTCCCGGCGCCACCATCGGCGCGCGCAGCACGCTCATGCCTGGGGCGAAGGTGGGCGCCGACGCGATCGTCGAGCCCGGCTCCGCCGTGACCGGCAAGGTCAAGGCGGGCACCGCCGTGGCCGGATCCCCGGCCGGCCGGACCGGCAAGGCCAAGCCGGCCTGGCCCGAGCAGGGTGGCGTCAGTGAGGGCGTCCGGGAGTTCAGCTGGTTCACCGCCTTCGCCGCGGCCTCCGGACTCCTGGCGTGCATCCCGTTCATCTCGGCCGCGGTGGCCGGGCTCGTGGTCGTGGGCGCCCTGCACGGTGCGGCCTCGCTCTCCGAGTCCCTCGGCGCGCTGGCCTGGTCCGTGCCGCTCGCCTCCGTGGTCTGGTTCCTCTGCAACGCGCTCCTGATCCTCGGGACGACGCGGGCGCTGGCGATCGGCCTCGTGGAAGGGCATCACCGCGTGCGCAGCCGGGTCGGCTGGCAGGTCTGGGCCACGGAGCGTGTTCTGGACATGGCCCGCGACCTCCTCTTCCCGATCTACGCCAGCCTCTTCACCCCGATCTGGCTCCGGCTGCTGGGCGCCACGATCGGCAAGAACGTGGAGGCCTCCACCGTCCTGCTGGTGCCGAGCATGACCACCGTGGGCGACGGCGCGTTCCTGGCCGACGACACGATGGTCGCCTCCTACGAGCTGGGCGGCGGCTGGCTCAAAGTCGCCCCGGCCAAGGTGGGCAAACGGGCCTTCCTCGGCAACTCCGGGATGACGGCGGCCGGCCGCAGCGTGCCGAAGAACTCCCTCGTGGCGGTCCTCTCCGCCACACCGCGCAAGGCCAAGTCGGGCAGCTCCTGGCTCGGCAGCCCCCCGGTCCGGCTGCGGCGCGTGGCGCAGAGCACCGACGCGAGCCGCACCTTTGAACCGCCCACCCGTCTCAAGGTGGCACGCGCCCTCTGGGAGCTGTGCCGCGTCTTCCCGGTCCTGCTGACGGGCTACCTGGCGGTGGGCGTCATGGTCCTTCTCGACGCCATCGCCCGCGGCACCGGCTACTGGCTGGCCGCGCTGCTGGGCGGCCTCGTGGTCCTGCTGGCCGGAGCGGTCGCGGCCACGAGCGCCGTCGTCGCCAAATGGGTCCTGGTGGGGCGGATCCGCGAAGGCGAGCACCCGCTCTGGAGCTCGTTCATCTGGCGGAACGAGGTGGTGGACACCTTCATCGAGATGGCCGCCGCGCCCTGGTTCGCGCGGGCCGCGGCGGGCACCCCGGCTCTGGTGTGGTGGCTCCGGGCGCTCGGCGCGAAGATCGGTCACGGCGTCTGGTGCGAGAGCTACTGGCTGCCGGAGGCGGACCTGGTGACCCTGGGCGACGGTTCGACCGTGAACCGCGGCTGCGTGGTGCAGACTCACCTCTTCCACGACCGCATCATGGCGATCGATACCGTAACGTTGGAGGCTGGTTCCACCATGGGACCGCACGGCGTGATCCTGCCCCAGGCCTCCCTGGGCAGCGGGGCCACGGTCGGTCCGGCGTCGCTCGTGATGCGGGGTGAAGCGGTCCCGGCGGGGAGTTACTGGATGGGCAATCCGGTCAGCCCCTGGCGCGGACCGTAGCAGCTCCCGCACCGTCCCCTTCCCTGTCCCCGACCCTGGATGACCCTCTCCCCCATGTCTGAGCACCACGGCAAGAAGCACCCGGCCTCCACGATCCCGGACCCGTACACCCCCGGGCACGGGAGCGCGGACTACAGTGTCCGGCACTACGATCTGGAGCTCGACTGCCGGCTGGCGAGCAACCGGCTGCAAGGGGTGGCGATCCTCCGGGGGCGCGCGAACGCGAAGCTCTCCCAGATCTCGCTGGATCTGGCCGGTCTCAAGCCCACCAAGATCCAGCTCAACGGCTCACGCGTGGCGAAGTTCGCTCAGCGCGGGGACAAGCTCGTCGTCAACGCCCCGCACAGCATCCCCAAGGGCGAGGACTTCCTTCTGGAGGTGCGCTACGAGGGCAATCCGCGGCCGCGCCGTGGCACCTGGGGTGAGGTCGGCTGGGAGGAGCTGCGCGACGGCGTGCTGGTCGCCGGACAGCCGGACGGCGCGCCGTCGTGGTTCCCGTGCAATGACCACCCGAGCCAGAAGGCCTCCTACCGCTTCACGGTGACCACCGACGCCGGCTACCGCGTGGTGTGCAACGGCCGCCTCGTCGAGCACCGCCGGAAGTCCAGCCGCGAGACCTGGGTGTTCGAGCAGACGGAGCCGATGGCCACCTACCTGGCGACGCTCCAGATCGGGCGGTACACCACGTTCGACGTCGACGGTGCCGCGAGCGCGGTCCCGATCCACGTCGCGGTGCCGCCGTCGCTCCGCGGTCAGGCCGAGACGGGGCTGGCCCGGCAGCGCGAGATGATGGACCTCTTCGAGGACCGCTTCGGCCCGTACCCCTTCGGCGAATACAGCGTCGTGGTCACGGAGGACGAGCTCGAGATCCCGCTCGAGGCGCAGGCCTTGTCGATCATCGGGCGCAACCACCTCGCCACCGAGTGGGAGGCCCAGCGCCTCGTCGCTCACGAACTGAGCCACCAGTGGTTCGGCAACTCCCTGACGGTCGGCAGCTGGAAGGACATCTGGCTGCACGAAGGGTTCGCCTGCTACGCCGAATGGCTGTGGAGCGAGGCCAGTGGGACACTCAGCACCCAGTTGCGGGTGCTCGCGGCCTGGCGCAAACTCGCGGATCAGGCCCAGGACCTGGTGATCGGCGATCCCGGCCCCCGGGACATGTTCGATGACCGCGTGTACAAGCGAGGCGCCCTGGCCCTCCACGTGCTGCGGACCGCCATGGGCGACGAGTCGTTCTTCACCCTCCTGCGGGAGTGGACCCGCAAACACCGCCACGCCGCGGTCACGCCGCAGGAACTCTTCACCCTCGCGGATTCACTGGCGCCGGGGCTCGACGCGGCCGGTCTGCTCCGGCCATGGCTGTACGAAAAGCACCTTCCGCCGCTGCCGGCACCGCTGCCGTGAGCACGTGCGGAGGCAACCCCTCCGCACGGGTCTCCAGCCATACCAGTCCTGGCGCATAGGCCGTCGCGCCGCCCGCGGGCGTTCGCCGGTGTCCAGCCGCGGCCAGGACCGGGATACCAGACGGATCCGTTCTCAGGCCGTGGCCGTCGCGCTTGGCCACGGCCTCTTTCGCGGCCCACAGCGCGGCCCGGGCGGCGTTCCTTTCCCCGGGTTCCTGTGTCCGGAGCCAGTCGCGTTCCGGCCCGCTGACGGCGACGTCGTCGAAGCCGTCGAAGATCTCGCGGTCCAGGGTGAGGTCCAGACCGATCCGGAAGCCCGGCCCCACCCCCGTCACGACGACGACGGCGCCCCACTCCCCCGCGCGACTGGCGGACAGTGCCACGCCGGTCAGGCTCTGTGGGCTGGGGTTCTGTGGAGCTGAGATCTGTGGGCTTGAGTTTTCCGGGCCCGCTGCCGTCAGCACATATCCCGGCCTGCCGTGTCCCGCACCCCGGCCGCAATCGGGGCATTCGTAGGCACTGACCAGTCGTCCCGGGTGGACGTCGAGGGTGTCCGCCAGGAGCTTCCGCTGGACCCGCCGCAAGGTGCCGAAGCGCGCTTGCGCGGTGCCCAAGGTGAAGGCTCGCGCCCGGGCCCGTTCGGCGTCGTCGAGGGGCGGAAGGCCGCCGTCGCGCGCGGCATCGTCGAGAGAGCCCAGCCAAGTGATCACGCGCATGGCTCCATTGTCCCCGGTCCGGCAGGTGTCCCCGCATCCCGTTCAACCGCCGTTCATCGGCCGCGTCTACGGTGACGCCATGAGCATCCTGAACCACTCGCTCACGGGGATCCAGCCGCCGCTCGGCTACTCCGTGCTGGACAACGATGATGACGATCCCGTCCTGCTGGACGCCCACGGCGTGCCCCTCGACACGTGGCGGGAGGGCTACCCCTACAGCGAACGTCTGGACCGGTCCCGGTATGAGCTGGAGAAGCGTCTCCTGCAGATCGAACTCCTGAAGCTGCAGAAGTGGGTCAAGGGGAACGGCCGTCGACTGCTCCTGGTGTTCGAGGGCCGGGACGCCGCCGGCAAGGGCGGCACCATCAAGCGCTTCACGGAGCACCTGAACCCTCGTGGCGCCCGGGTGGTGGCGCTCGAGAAGCCCAGCAGCACCGAGCAGAGCCAGTGGTATTTCCAGCGTTATGTGAAGCACCTGCCCGCGGCCGGCGACATGGTCCTCTTCGACCGCTCCTGGTACAACCGGGCCGGGGTCGAGCGGGTCATGGGATTCTGCACCGATGAGCAGTATCAGGTGTTCCTGCGCCAGGTGCCGCTGTTCGAGGAACTCCTGGTCCAGGACGGCATCGACGTGGTCAAGTTCTGGTTCTCGGTCTCCCGCTCGGAGCAGCTGACCCGTTTCACCATCCGCCAGGTGGACCCGGTGCGTCAGTGGAAGCTCTCCCCCATGGATCTTGCCTCCCTCGACAAATGGGATTCCTACACGCAGGCCAAGGAGGCGATGTTCCTGGCGACCGACACCGATCACGCCCCGTGGACCGTCGTCAAGAGCAACGACAAGAAGCGCGCCCGCCTCGAGGCCATGCGCCACGTGCTGAATCTCTTCGACTACGACGGCAAGGACCCCGACCTCGCCACCGCCCCGGACCCGCTGATCGTGGGCCCGGCCTCGCGCATCTTCGAAGACGGAGAACACCCGGCCGCTTAGTGTCGCCCGCACCCTCCCCCACCCTTCGCCCTTCCCCATCGGCTGCTCCTCAGTTGTCGTTTTGACCGTTCAAAACGACACCTGCGGAGCAGTCGATGGCTGGGGAGCCCGGCCAGGAAGAACGTCCCGCTCTAGACTTGCCGGATGAGCACGATCGACCCCACCTGGCCCATTTCCGAGTATGCGTTCCCGGGCCCTCTGCGGGATCGGCTCGTGGCCGCGCTGCTCGACGGGACGAAGACGTCCACGTCCTCGCTGCTTCTCGAGTACTCCCCAGCGGAGGCGCTGCCGCGCGCGGGCGACCGCGCCGTCGTCGTCGATTCAGCGGGTACGCCGGTCGCCGTGGAGACCGTGACCTCGGTCGAGGTGCGCCGTCTGGATGCCGTGACGTTGGAGCACGCCCTGGCCGAGGGCGAGGGCTTCGAGTCGATCGCGGAGTGGCGTGCCGCGCACGAGGACTTCTGGCACTCCGATGAGTTCCGCGATTCCATCGGGGACCCGGGCTTCCGGGTCACGGATGACACTCAGGTCGTCTGCGTGCGGATGAGCATCCAAACGCTTTAAACACATCGACTGCTCCGTACGATGCCGATTTCCCCGGAATTCCGCATATTTCGACATCGTACGGAGCAGTCGATGGCGGTGCGGGGGCGTCAGCGCTGGACGGCCCCGAAACGCTCCGCCGCGAGTGCGACGGCCGAGGCGCGCGCCTCGGAGGCCTCGTCGGCGGTCAGCGTGCGGTCATCCGCGCGGAACCGCAGACCGAAAGCCAGGGACTTCTTGCCCTCCGGGATGCCGGTGCCGACGTAGACGTCGAACAGCGCGACGTCCTCCAGCAGCTCTCCGGCGCCCTCGCGCAGGGTTTCCTGCACGGCGGCGGCCGGCTGGTCGCCGTCGACGATCAGTGCCACGTCCTGCGTCGCCACCGGGAAGGTGGAGATCGCCTTGGCCACCACGACGTCGGCCGCGGCCTCGAAGAGCACGTCGGCGTCGATCTCGAACGCGACCGTCCGGGCCGGCAGATCCTGCGACTTCACCAGCTTGGGGTGCAGCTCGCCCGCGTAGCCCACGAGCTCACCGGAGCGCAGACGCAGCACGGCGGTGCGGCCCGGATGGAAGGCCTGGTGCGCACCCTGCTCCACCACGATCTCGACGCCGAGCACGTCGGCCACGAGCCGGGCTGCGTCGACCGCGTCGGCCCAGTCCCACGCACGCGGCGTGTGACCCGGCGCGGCGGGGCTGTCCTTGCCCGTGAAGACGCCGGCGATGTGCTGCGGCTGCGCCGGGATCCCGCCGTACAGGCCGTCCAGCACCTCGTCCGAGGGCTTGGCACCCAGCGGAGGGATGCCGGGCGTGCCCAGCTCGCCGTCCGGCAGGAACACCAGACCGGCCTCGTACAGCGCCAGATCACGGAAGCCGCGCGAGATGTTGCGCTTGGCCGTCTCGAGCAGACCCGGCAGCACGGAGGTCCGCAGCCAGCCGAATTCCTCGCTCAGCGGGTTCGCCAGCTTGACCGCCTGCACGGTGGCGCCGGCCTCGGGCGTGCCGAACACGTCGTTGGAGGCCCTGGTCACGAACGGGTAGGCCAGCACCTCCACCAGACCGGAGTCGGCGAGCGCCTGCATCACCCGACGGCGCTGCTTCTGGACACGGCTCAGGCCACGTCCGGGAGGCGCCACCGGGAGAGTGGCCGGGATCTTGTCGTAGCCGACCAGGCGGGCGATCTCCTCGGAGAGGTCCTCCTTGGTCTCCAGATCGTTGCGCCAGCTCGGAGCCGTGACGGTCCAGCCGCCGTCGGTCCCGGTCACGGTCGCGCCCAGGTCCGTCAGGCTGCTCTCGATCTGCTCGGGCGTGTACTCCACGCCGATCCGTGCGGACACGAAGCCGGCCGGGAGGAAGATGTTCACCGTCTCCGGAGCCGTGCCCACATCGGTGCCCGCCTCGTCGGCTGTTCCGCCGGCGAGCTCCACGAGGAGGTCCACCACGCGCTGCGCGGCGAGAGGAGCCAGGTACCAGTCGACGCCACGCTCGAACCTCTTGGACGCTTCGCTCGGCAGCTTGTGGCGACGGCGGGCCCGCGCGATCGAGATCGTGTCGAAGTGGGCCGCCTCCACCAGGATGTCCTTGGTGTTCGCGGACACCTCCGTGCGGGCGCCGCCCATCACACCGGCGATCCCGATCGCTCCGGAGCCGTCCGCGATGACCAGGTCCTCGGCGTCGAGCGCCCGGTCCTTCTCATCCAGCGTGAGGATGCGCTCGCCCGGGAGGGCACGGCGGACCACGATGCCGCCGTCGAGGGTGTCCAGGTCGTAGCAGTGGTTCGGCTGACCGAGTTCCAGCATGACGTAGTTGGAGATGTCCACGGGCAGGCTGATGGAGCGGATGCCGGCGAGACGCAGCCGGGAGACCATCCATTGCGGCGTGGGACGGCTCGTGTCCACTCCGCGGACCACGCGGGCCACTAAGCGGTCGCAGCCGGGGACGCCGTAAATGGGCGCCTGATCGGACAGCGTCACCGGGTAGCCTTCGCCGAGGGCCGCCGGGACGGTGACCTGCGACGCCGGATCGGTGAACGCCGTGCCGGTGGCATGGGCGTATTCACGGGCGACGCCACGGATGCTGAAGGCGTAGCTCCGGTCCGGGGTCACGTTGATCTCGGCGGCCTCGTCCTTCAGGCCGAACAGCTCCAGGGCATCGGTGCCAAGCTCCGGATCCAGGCCGAGCGTGGACAGCACGATGATGCCGTCGTGCTCGTCGCCCAGCCCCAGCTCGCGGGCGGATGCGATCATGCCGGCGGAGACGTGACCGTACGTCTTCCGGGGCGAGATGTGGAAGTCACCGGGCAGGACGGCGCCCGGGAGGGTCACCACCACCTTGTCACCCTCCACGAAGTTGTGGGCGCCGCAGACGATTCCCTGGATGCCGGAGGGCTCGATGCCCTTGCCTTCCAGGGTCTGGTCCTGGCCTTCCGGAACCACGCGGACCTGGCACCAGTTGATGGTCTTGCCGTTGCTCTGCGGCTCCTTGACCAGGGACAGGACCTGGCCCACCACGACGGGGCCGGAGATCGTGTCGGCGGGACGGTGCACGTCCTCTTCTTCGAAGCCGACGCGGACCAGGTCCGCCATCAGGTCCTCGGAGGACGCGCCTGCAGGGAGCTCCGTGTACTCACGGAGCCAGGAAAGTGGAATGCGCACGCTTAGATCTCCATCCCGAAGTGCTCGCTGAAACGAATGTCGCCCTCGATCATGTCCCGCATGTCGGCAACCTCATTGCGGAACATGAGGGTGCGCTCGATGCCCATGCCGAACGCGAAGCCGGAATACTCCTCCGGGTCGATCCCCGCAGCGCGGAGCACGTTCGGGTTGACCATGCCGCAGCCGCCCCACTCGATCCACTGCGGGCCGCCCTTGGCGCCCGGGTGCCAGATGTCGAGTTCGGCGCTCGGCTCAGTGAAGGGGAAGTAGTTGGGGCGCAGCCGGATCTTGGCCTCCGCACCGAACATCTGGCGGGCGAAGTGCTCCAGCGTGCCGCGCAGATCGGCCATGGACAGGCCCTTGTCGATCGCCAGACCCTCGAACTGGTGGAACACGGGGGTGTGGGTGGCGTCCAGTTCGTCGGTGCGGAACACCTTGCCGGGGCACAGCACGTAGACCGGCAGTTCGCGCTCCAGCATGGAACGGACCTGGACGGGCGAGGTGTGGGTGCGCAGCAGGAGGTGGGCCTCCGGAGGCTCCACGAAGAAGGTGTCCTGCATCTCGCGGGCCGGGTGGTCCGGCTGGAAGTTCAGGGCGTCGAAGTTGAACCACTCGGACTCGAGCTCGGGTCCTTCGGCGATCTCCCAGCCCATGCCCACGAAGATGTCGCAGACCTGCTCCTGGAGCACGGAGAGAGGATGCCGGGCACCGGCACGACGACGGCGCGGAGCGGCCGTCACGTCGACCGTCTCCTCCAGGAGGATCCGCGCGTCGTTCTCCTCTTCCAGCACCACGGCTCGGGCGGCGAGCGCCTTGTTGACCTGGCCGCGGGCACCGCCGATGAGCTTGCCGGCGGCGCTCTTCTGGTCCTTGGGCAGATCACGGATGGCCGCGTTCGCCTGGCTCAGGGGCGATTTCTCACCGGTGTGCGCCAGCCGTGCCGTCTTGAGTTCCTCAAGATCGGCGGCCGCCTCAAAGGCTGCCAGGGCTTCTGCGACAGCATTCTGGAGAGCGGCCTCATCCAACGGGCTGGGGGCCATGACTTCCTTAGTGGTCTCTGACATGTACCGTGTTTTCGGGTCGAAGGAGTGGTGGTGGGCCAATCAAGGCCCTGCACAAGTCTAGTACGCGGGCCGTCGTAGGCTGGGCCCATGTCTGGCATGTGGAAAACCCGGGCGGCACTGAACTGGGTGAATCTGAGCACGCCCCTCGGCCTCGCCGTGGCGCGTGCCGCACGCTGCCCCGTCGACCGAGGCCCGCAAGGTCTCTGGCTGGCCCGCGACTACCCCTGGGCGTTCCCTGCCGGAGGCGCCTTCACCGTGGGATCCGTGATCCTCGCGCGGCCCGGCCTGTCCGTCGAGAGCGACCCGCGCCTGCTCGCTCACGAGGCTCGCCACGCCGCGCAGTACGCCGCCTGCCTGGGGCTGCCCTTCCTGCTGTTCTACGGTCTCTGCGCCGCCTACTCCGTCTGGCGGACGGGCAGTCCGGCTCTGGCGAACCCCTTCGAACGGGACGCGGGCCTTGAAGCGGGTGGCTATATTGGGCCGCAGGACCAGGATCGGTTCTGACCACTCCCTGCGGGGACACGGCGAGAGGAACGGCATGGAAACACCGACACGGACCATCTCCGTCACCGGGCACGCGAGCGCCCCTGCGGTGCCGGACATCGCGACGGCACACGTGAGCATCGAAACGCTGGCCTCTACCGTGGAGGAGGCGTTCGCCCAGTCCGGACGCACCCTCGACGCGCTGCGGGACGCCCTGCACGGCGCAGGCGTCGAGGCGCGCGACATCGCCACCACGGACCGTTCACTCCGCGCGGAGCGGAAATGGCGGGACGGGCACGACGACGGCCTGCTGGGCTACGTCGCCCGTGGCACGGTGCGCGTGACACTCCGTTCCCTCCCCGCAGCCGCGGGCGTCCTGCAGAGTGCCATCGCCGCCGGAGGGGAACAGGCCCGGCTCGAAGGTTTCTCGCTCGAAGTCTCCGACCCCACCTCGGTGCGGTCGCAGGCACGGGACGCCGCCTGGCAGGATGCCCTCGCCCGGGCGTCCCAGCTCGCAGCTTCGTCGGGAGTCACCCTGGGGAAGGTCCTCCGCATCGAGGAAGGCGCCGCCGGTGGCGGGCTTCCTCCCATCGCGTTCGCCCGGGTCGCCGCCGCACCGCAAGCGGACGGCGCCATCCAGGCAGGCGAGCAGGAGGTCCAGGTGTCGCTCGGCGTCACGTGGTCCGTCGCCTGAGGATTCCGGCCGGAGCCGCGCCCCACCGCGGTTTGACTGCGCCCCCTTGAACTCCGTTCGAACATATGTTCGAATACTTGCATGAGATGGGACGCACAGGCACTCCAGCCGGCACTGGTGGACACCGCCACTGCCCCGACGGCCGCCCCGCTGTTGCCGATGGCGGGCCTGCTGCGTTCCATCTCTACGCCCGAGTTCGCGGGGATCACCTTCCATGAGGTCACCGCGAAATCGGTGCTCAACAAGGTCCCGACTCAGTCGACCATGCCGTTCTCCTGGACCATCAACCCCTACCGGGGCTGCAGCCATGCGTGCGTGTATTGCTTCGCGAGGAAGAGCCACACCTATCTGGACTTCGACTCGGGCCTCGACTTCGATTCACAGGTGGTGGTCAAGGTCAACGCGGCGGAGGTGCTGCGGGCCGAACTCGCCCGTCCGTCCTGGAAGCACGACCACGTCGCACTCGGCACCAACACGGACCCGTACCAGCGGGCCGAGGGGCGGTATCAGCTGATGCCGGGCATCATCGAGGCCCTGGCCGAGTCGGGGACTCCATTCTCGATCCTGACCAAGGGGACACTCCTGTCCCGGGACATCCCCCTCCTCCGCGAAGCCGCACAGGCGGTGCCGATCGGGCTCGGGATCTCGCTGGCGATGATGGACGAGGAACTTCAGGCCGCCATCGAACCGGGCACCCCGGGTCCGCGGGCCCGCCTGCGCCTGGTGTCCCGGCTGCGCGAGGCCGGGCTGCCGTGTGGCGTCATGGCCATGCCGATCCTGCCCTATCTGAGCGATTCGGATGATGATCTGGACGCACTGTTCTCCTCACTCGCGGCGGCCGGAGCCACCGGAGTCACCGCCGGCGCGCTGTATCTGCGCCCGGGCACCCGGGAGTGGTTCATGTCCTGGCTGGCCCGCGAACACCCCGCCTTGGTCGGGAAGTACCGCCGCCTGTACGCCGGCCCGAAAGGCCAGGGCTCATACGCCGATCCCGGTTACCGGAAGTGGCTCGCCCAGCGGGTCGCCTTCTTCAAGAGGAAGCACGGCTTCCCGACGTCGAACGGCTTTGCGCATTCCGAACTGCAGCAGTCCGAAGGGCAGCAGGCTTCCTCTGCTTCGGGGCCTGCCGTGAACCGGGAGGTGCCTGCAGGACTCGGCGCGGCCCGCGGCACGGACGGCGCCGTCACGGAGTTCCATCCGGACCCACGGGTCGAGGAGGCCCGCTATCCCGAAGGCAGCATGGCGCCCCTGAAGAACTGGACCCCTCCGTCGCAGGTCAAGATGTCACAAAGCAGGTCGGCACAGATCAGGCCGTCGCAGTCCAGCACGGACGGCACGGGCCAGTCCCCCACCGGCGTCACGTCACGGTTCGCCGGGCCGCCCACGTGGCGCACCCGCTGGAACTCCGCTGGGACCGGCACGCAGGAGCCGTTGCCGGCCCCAGGGTCCGAAAGCGGTCACCGTCTCCCGGGACGGAGCCTGTCAGGAACCGGTCGCCCGGCGGAGGACGGCGTCCACGATCGGGAAGTCCGCCGGAATCCACGGCAGGGCGTGCAAGGCGCCCTCTTCTAGAAGGACCCAGCGCAGTTCGTCGTGATCTTCGAGAGCTTCCGGCTCACCCTCGCTGATCTCCGCGAGCCACACTCGCATGGTCGCCTTCTCGTTGAGCACCCAGCCGTGATCGGCGCCGGACAGGACCTCCGGTCCCAGCGTCACCGAGATCCCGAGTTCTTCACGGAGCTCCCGGTGCAGGGCGGCCTCCGGCTCCTCGCCCGGTTCGACTTTTCCGCCCGGGAACTCCCAGAGCCCTGCCAGGCTCTCGGGGGCGCTGCGCCGGGCGCAGAGCAGCGAACGGGGCTGGGTGAGGGAATCCAGGACGGCAGCGCCGACCACGAGGCGAGGTGCGATAGTCATCGCGGACCAGTCTAGATCCACCCCGTCACGGCACGCGGAGACCGAAAGAAATAGCGTCCAGGGCTTTCACGTTGCGACAATGGAAAGAATGGTCCCGACGTCGTGATCACAGACCAGCCCACCCCCTCAGTCAAGGACCCTCCGTGACCACCTCTCCCCCGGCCGGGACCATCGCACGTCCTCGCCTCTCCTCCGCCGCCCTCACCCGGGCGATCGTCGCCCTCGCCATGGGCGGATTCGCCATCGGCACCGTGGAATTCGCCATGATGGGCCTGCTCCGGGAGGTCGAGCATGGACTGCACCTGACCACTCCCCAGGCGGGAACGCTGATCTCCGCCTACGCTCTGGGCGTCTGCGTGGGTGCTCCCCTCCTGGCGGCCTTCGGCGCACGGCTTCCGAGGAAGCGCCTCGCCATCGGTCTCATGCTGTTCTACGCCGTCGCCAATGCGTCCAGCATGCTCGCGGACAGCTACGGCGCCATGGCCCTCTCCCGCTTCATCTCCGGCCTGCCCCACGGCGCCTATTTCGGCATCGCGGCGGTGATCGCGGCATCCCTGGTGCCCGCCACGAAGCGCGGCTGGGCCATCTCCATGGTGATGACCGGCCTGACCGTGGCTAACGTCATCGGTGTACCGTTCGCCACCTGGCTGGGCCAGAACTTCGGGTGGCAGCTGCTCTTCGCCCTCGTCTCGGTGATCGCCCTGCTCACGGCGGGGGCCATCGCGCTCTTCGTGCCGTTCGAAGCGAGCACCCCGGACGCCAGCATCCGGCGGGAGCTCGGTGCCCTCAAGCGCGTCCAGGTGTGGATGGCGCTGCTGATCGGCACCATCGGGTTCGGCGGATTCTTCGCCACCTACACATACATCTCGCACACCATGACCGAGGTGAGCCATCTGCCGGAGAGCCTCATCCCGCTGGTGGTCGCGATCTACGGTCTGGGCATGGTCATCGGCACCATCGTGGGTGGCCGGCTCGCGGACAAGTCCGTCATGGGTTCCATCTACCGTGCGCTCATCGCGATCGCCATCGCGCTCGTGCTCTACACCCTGGCAGCTCCGTGGGCGCCCGCAGCCCTCATCATGGTCTTCGTGGTCGGCGGCATCGGCTCGCTCCTCACCACTCCCCTGCAGACCCGCCTGCTGGACGCTTCCCCGGACGCGCCCAGCCTGGCCTCGTCGCTCAACCACGCCGCACTCAACCTGGCGAACGCCGCCGGCGCTTTCCTGGGCGGCGTGGTGATCGCCCTGGGCTACGGCTACACGGCACCCGCCCTCGTCGGCGCCGTTCTTGCCCTGCTCGGCCTCGGGGTGGCGCTCACGAGCGGGCGCCTGGAGCGCCGCTTCCCGGTGCAATCGGTGCACCACGACATCGAGCACTGAGCATCCCTCACTGACCACCGAACACCCGACAGCGGACGATCCGGCTGCGGATCCGCCTCCGGATACGGCGAAGGCCGGGCCACCAGGCCCGTCCTTCGCCGTATCCGCAGTTCCCCAGCCTCCGTCAGACGGAGGCGCGGTAGATGTCCGGTTCGAGATAGATGACCCGTGCCGTGGGGACGGCGGTGCGGATCCTGGTCTCGGCGTCGTCGATGGCCTGAGCGATCGCTGCGCCCGTGGCGCCTTCCGGGACGCTGAACTTCGCGGCCACGAGCAGTTCCTCGGGCCCGAGGTGCAGGGTCTTGAGGTGGATGATGCGGGTGCCGTCCTCCTGGATGGCGCGTTCGATCGCGGCGACATCGTTCGCGCTGGCGGACTCACCGATCAGCAGCGACTTCGTCTCGAGCGCGAGAACGATGGCGATGGCCACGAGCAGGAGACCGATCATCGCGGTGCCGAGAGCATCCCAGACCCCATTGCCCGTCACGAGCGTCATGGACACGCCGAACAGGGCGAACACCAGACCGATGAGCGCGCCGAAATCCTCCAGGAGGACCACCGGCAGCTCGGGCTGCTTGGCGTTGCGGACGAAGCGCACCCAGCCCTGACGGCCACGGATGTGGTTCGCTTCGCGGATCGCGGTGCGGAAGGAGAAGCCTTCGGCGATGATCGCGCCCACCAGCACGGCGAGCGGAACCCACCAGAACGGCCCCTCGATGCCGTGCGGATCGTGGAACTTCTCGTACGCCTCATACAGGGCGAATAGACCACCGACGCTGAACAGGACGATCGAGACGATGAACGCGTAGATGTACCGCTCGCGCCCGTACCCGAAGGGGTGTTCCGCATCGGCGGCGCGCTTGGCCCGCTTCCCGCCCAGCAGGAGCAGCAGCTGGTTGCCGGAGTCGGCCACCGAGTGGATCGCCTCCGCCAGCATCGAGCTGCTGAGAGTGAAGGCGTACGCCACGAACTTCATCGCGGCGATGGCGAGATTCGCGGACAGGGCGGCCACCACGGCCTTGTTTCCGCCACTTGCGGACATGGTTCCCCTTGAATGAGTTGGAGTGACAAATCATTCCAAGGCTAGTCGCACGCGACGGATCCCGGGGACGGAAGGAGTTCTTTGACGCTCCGTGGCGGGGAAACGGTGCGGCCGGAACCTCGGCTCAGCGGCGCTGGGCGCGGGCGCTGGCGTAGAGGAAGACCGTCGCCGCGGTGCCGAGGTTCAGGCTTTCCGCCGAACCGTAGACGGGGACCGCCACGCGGTGGTCGCTCAGGGCGAGCTCCTCGGGGGCGAGCCCTTGGGCTTCGTTGCCGAAGAACCAGGCAGTGGGCGAGGCCAGGTCGTACGACGGCGCCTGCTCACCGCCCAAGCCAGCGGAACCGGACGCCCCGAGCCGGCGAGCCGCGCTGGCGTCCTGCAGCACGTCGAGATCGAGCGTGCCGTACCCGTCAGCGGCGAGGATGCCGATCCCCCGCTCCGCACAGCGCGCCGCGAGATCCGCGACATCGACGCCGGTCACCACGGGCAGGTGGAAGAGCGAGCCGGCGGTGGACCGCACGGCCTTGGGGTTGTAGATGTCGACGCTGGAGCCGGAGTAGATCACGGCGTCCGCACCCGCGGCGTCCGCGGCCCGCAGCACCGTGCCGGCATTTCCGGGATCCCGCACCTGGCACAGCACCGCGAGAAGGCGCGGGCCGGCGTCGAGCACTTCGTCCAGAGGGCGGTGCAGGAAGCGGCAGACGGCCACGATGCCCTGGGGGTTGACGGTGTCGGCCATGGCGGCCAGCACCTCATCCGTGGCGATTCTGGTCCGGACCCCTTCGGCGCCTGCGGCGAGCTCCGGGTACCGGTCGAGACAGGCCTGGCTGGCGTACAGCTCGGTGACCAGGCCCTCCTCGCCGCGGGAGAGCCGTTCGCGATGGGCCACGAGGGCTTCGCGGACGGATTGCGGTCCTTCGGCGAGGAACAGACCCTGCCGGGAACGCGCCGAGCGCCCCGCAAGCCGGGCCACGTCTCTCACCCGGTCGGCCCGGGGATTGGACATGATGGCGGCTTGGGGGCGCTCGGAAAAGCTCACGCTGAGAAGGACTTACTTAGTTCTTCGGGGCGGAGGTGTCAGCCGGCAGGGCGTCCTTGGCGAGCTTCACCAGAGCGGCGAAGGTGGCGGCGTCGGACACGGCCAGCTCGGCGAGCATACGGCGGTCAACCTCGACCTCAGCGGCCTTGAGGCCCTGGATCAGACGGTTGTAGGTCAGGCCGTTGGCGCGGGAAGCAGCGTTGATGCGCTGGATCCACAGGCGGCGGAAGTCGCCCTTGCGCTTGCGGCGGTCGCCGTAGCTGTAAACGAACGAGTGGAGCAGCTGCTCCTTGGCCTTACGGTACAGGCGGGACCGCTGGCCGCGGTAACCCTTGGCGCGCTCAAGAACAACCCGACGCTTCTTGTGGGCGTTGACCGCCCGCTTCACACGTGCCACGTGCGTACTCCTTCAATCATTGGCCCGCTCGGCTCGCCCTCACGGGCGGCTCAGGGCCTTAAGTGGTTGGCCATCCGGCCGGGAAATGGAACTTAGAGGCCGAGCATCTTCTTGATGACCTTGGCATCGCCCTTGGCGACGATGCGGTCGCCGGCCAGGCGGCGGGTCAGGGTGCTGGGCTTGTGCTCCAGGTAGTGGCGGCGGTTGGCCTGCTGGCGCTTGAGCTTGCCGCTACCGGTCAGCTTGAAGCGCTTCTTGGCACCACTGTGGGTCTTCATCTTCGGCATGGGGACCGATCTCCTTACGTTGCCACAGGCCCTGGCGGGCCTGCGAATCACATTCCGGCATCCTGACGGACGCCGTTGGGCTTTCCGCCCTGAGCCCTCGTCATCGGAGGGCCGTCGGGCGAAGGACGGGTGTCTAGTTGGCCTTGCGGGCACCAGGCTTGGGAGTGCCCGGCTTCGGCATGGACGGCTTCGGCGCCGCTGCAGGCTTCGCAGCAGCAGGCTTCGCAGCCGGCTTCGGCATCGCGGCGGGCTTGGCAGCGGCAGGCTTCGCAGCCGGCTTCCGCTCCGCCACCGGGGCTTCCTTCACGGGCGCCTCTTCGACGACGGCTTCCTCAGCCGCAGCCTCCTCGGCGGGGGCTTCCTCCACGGGAGCCTCCACGACAGGAGCCTCCACGACGGGAGCCTCGTCGACTACGACCTCGTCAGCGACGACGTCGTCGAGCGGCGTCTCCACCGCTGCGGACTCGCTTGCCTTCAGCGCCTCGGCCAGCTGCTCGCCGAGGTTGTTGCTCAGCGGAGTGGCACTGTCCGTGTCCACACGGTCCGACTCGGCGAGAGCCTTGGCCTCGTTCTGAGCCTTGGCCTCGGCACGCTGTGCGGCGCGACGGGCTTCGGCCTTCGCCTCAGCCTTGTTCTTGAGCGGACCGATCACCATGACCATGTTGCGGCCGTCGATGCGCGGGGTCGACTCGATGACGCCGACCTCGGCCACGTCTTCGGCGAAGCGCTGGAGGAGGCGGATGCCCATCTCCGGACGCTGCTGCTCACGGCCACGGAACTGGATCATGGCCTTGACCTTGTCACCGGCGCCGAGGAACCGCAGTGCGTGACCGCGCTTGGTCTCGTAGTCGTGCTTGTCGATCTTCAGGCGGAACCGGATTTCCTTCAGGACCGTGTTGGTCTGGTTCTTCCGGGCCTCGCGCGCCTTCACTGCGGCTTCGTACTTGTACTTTCCGAAGTCCATCAGCTTGCAGACAGGCGGCTTGGCCTGAGGCGCAACCTCAACGAGATCAAGGTCTGCTTCTGCGGCCAGTCGGAGGGCGTCCTCGATGCGGACGATACCCACCTGCTCACCGGCTGGGCCGACCAACCGCACCTCGGGGACGCGGATACGCTCATTGATACGTGGATCGCTAATGTGTAGCTCCTGTTGCTCGTTGCCTTGTTCCACTGGCAATGAGAAAGGCCTCCTCTTGCCAGTGCAAGCGGAGGCCTCAGGAAACTGAGTCGGACAAAGATCACAGTGCCGGAACATCACCGGAGTGATGGCCCTGCACAGGACTGCCGTCCTATTCTGACCCGGCGACCTTCAGTGTCCTGTTCCGAGAGCCTGAGCTCCTGGCCGAACGGCGGTCGACGCGGGTGGGAGAAATCTCCACTTGCAAACTAGAAGTAAATCTTACACGACTCCGGCACACGAATGCGAACGGCGCGCCCACACAGTGTCCGCGTCGGGTAACGACTCCCAGTTGGTGTGTGCCAAGCTTATCAAATGAGCACTTTTGAACACGAAGACCACGGCGCCGCTGCGGGCGATCCCGCCGCCGGGCACACCCGCGACATCGCCGAAGTCCCCGCGGTCGAGGTCATCTCCACGGCGGCCGTCCACCTCATGAGCGCAGCCGCCGTGAAGCTCGGCCTCGCCGACGACCCGAACGCCGAGGACCTCAAGGACCTCGACGAGGCCCGCAAGCTGATCACCGCGCTGGCGGGCTTCATCACGGCGGCCGCCCCGGAGATCGGTTCCCAGCACGCCGGCCCGTTGCGCGACGGCCTGCGCACCCTGCAGCTCGCCTTCCGCGAAGCCTCCCTCATCAAGGATGAGCCCGGCAAGGGCCCCGGCGAGAAGTTCACCGGCCCCGTCAACTGACACGGCACACCCGGAACGACGACGGCGGGGCGCCACCTGGAGAAGGTGGCGCCCCGCCGTCGTCGTGTCCGCAAGCGGTGGAGGGCGGAGTGCCTCTCGTTCAGACCGAGGCGAGCCGTCGGCGGACGACGCGGGCCACCGTCGCCACGACGACCAGGAGCACTCCGGCCACGCCGATCGCCACGAATCCCGACCACGGCCCGATGCGGTCGATGAAGAGGCCGGTCATCGGCGAGCCCAGCGCGGTCCCGGCAGTGAGGAACGAGCCGTACCAGCCCATGGCCTCACCACGCCGATCCTCGTCCACCAGATCGGCCACGTACTCCGAGGCGGAGGAGAGCACCGGGGCGCAGAGCAGACCGGGCAGGTTGGAGAGCAGAGCCAGCGACCAGGTGTCCTGCGCGAAGCCCATCGGGATGGTCAGCACGGCCATCGCCAGGAGCAGCAGCATGGGCGAGACCTTGCGCTTCATGGCCCCGTAGAGGATGCCGCCCACCATCGAGGACGCGCACCAGAAGAAGAACACGATCCCCAGTTCGGCCTCGTTGCCGTGCTGACGCAGCAGGCCGACGATCGACACATCGGTGCCACTGAGCACGAGGCCCGCGCCGGCCGCCGTCAGGAACACGGCGACCAGGGTCCCGCTGATCCAGGAGAAGGACTTCACGAGCCGGCGTCGCGCGTTCTCGCGCTCCGCCACCGCGGGTCCCGGAGGGCGGGTGGCGACCTCCAGCAGTTCGCCCGCGGCGCCCTGGGGGTTGCCGGCGGCGGTGTCGGCCACCGCATGTTCGGCGGCCTCGCACTCGGCGGCGCGCTGCTCCTGCTCCTCGTCGGCCGTAGCGGCTCCCTCACGGCGCGTGGGCGGGTTCATCCAGACCAGGAACAGCCCGGCGAGAGCCGTCAGCCAGCCGACCAGGGTGAGCCCCCAGACGGTGGACCAGGTGGTGGCCAGCACCGCGGCGGCGGCCGGGCCGATCATGAAGACGAGTTCCGTGGCGATCGAGTCGAGCGCATAGGCGGTGCGCATCCGCTCGCCGTGCACCAGGACACCCAGCGACTGACGGATCACGCTGAAGATCGGCAGGCTGAACGCCCCGCCCACCAGGGCGAGCGGGAGGATCCACTCGTAGGACACGTGCGGGATGACGGTCCAGATGACGGCCTCCGAGATGATCGACGGGATCAGGGCGACGCGGAGCCCCGCGACGTCCACCCGGCGGCCGCGCCAGGGGGCGCCGACCGCGATGCCGATCGTGAACAGCGCCGCCGCGACCCCCGCCTCGGCGAAGCCCTTGCCGAGGGTCAGCACGATGTGCAGCGTGAGCAGGATGCCCGACGCCGAGTGCGGAATCCTCGCGATCATCCCCACCAGCAGCAGCCAGCGGACATCCCGTTCGGCCAGCAGCTCCTTGTACCGTGCGAAGTTCACGTCTCTTGAATTCCTTTGCGCGAGTCGTGATCACTCCGCGCTTCCCGGCACGGAGGATCAGGGTTGATGAAGGGTGACTTTGACCTCGATCGAATCAACACCCTCAGCAAGTGTTTCATTTCCCGCCCAGCTCTGCTGTAAAGCGGACACCACTGCACTGACCTGGGCCGATTCCAGTCCGGGCTTCAACGCCAGGATGACGCACAGCTCGGGACCGAGGCCGCCACCCGGGACCTCCTCCCCCCGCGCGTCCCGGGACGCGACGCCGGATCCCCGGCGCAGCTGGATGTCCCCCACCTCGGGGTGCCCGACGGCGCTGGTGCGGAACGCCTCGGCGACATCAGGGTCCAGGTAGGACGGCATCCACGGCTTCTGCTGGGCCAGCGCCCACAGCGGGGCCCGGCGCACCACGAAGGTGAAGTCGCTACCGGGGTCGAGCACGAGCAGCTGCGCCTTCTCCGAGACCGCCGACAGCGCCGCACGGGCGGCGTAGGCGGCCACGGGACGGGCCTCGGGGTGCCAGGCCTCGAGCGCGCGCACCGAGCTGAAGACGGGCATGGCGATCCGGCCGTCCGGGGCCTGCATGGTGACCATGGCCATGTCGGCCTGCTTGTCGGCGTGCAGGCCGTCGTGGCCCTCGCCCTCCTCAGCCAGCTGAGCCACGATCGGGATGAACACCCGGGAGGTCGCCAAGGCGTCGAGGACGCCTTCCTCTCCCCCGGTTCCGGCACGCAGTGCGTTCAGCGCCGCCGTCAAACCGGGGTTCGCCTCGCCGTCGTCGTTCTCGAAGTTGTGGATGTGGGAGTCCTCGTCGGCCAGCGAGCGGCCGGCCCAGGGGCGCCCGGCCGAATCGGTCGGGCCGCCGGCCCCGGCGAGTGCGGCGGCGATGTGGCCGGGAAGTTCGCGACGTTCCGTCATGCCGGCCTCAGCGTCGTCCGGCCACGTCGAGGGCTTCGGGCAGCGTGAAGGCGCCGGAGTACAGGGCCTTGCCGATGATCGCGCCTTCGACGCCGAGCGGGACCAGCGCACGCAGCGCCTCCAGATCGGCCAGGCTCGAGATGCCGCCCGAGGCCACGACTGGTTTGCCGGTCTTCTCCACCATCTGACGTAGAAGGTCGACGTTCGGGCCCTGGAGCGTGCCGTCCTTCGTCACATCGGTGACAACGTACCGTGCGCAGCCGGCATCTTCGAGGCGCGCGAGCACCTCCCAGAGGTCGCCGCCCTCCTTGGTCCAGCCGCGGCCGGCGAGCGTGGTGCCGCGGACATCCAGGCCGACGGCGATCCGATCACCGAACCGCTCGATCGCCCGGGCGGTCCATTCGGGATTCTCCAGTGCCGCGGTCCCGAGGTTCACGCGGGCCACACCCAGGTCGACCAGAGCGCGCTCCAGGCTGGCGTCATCCCGCAGCCCGCCGGACAGCTCGACCTTCAGATCGAGCGAGGTCACCACTTCACGGAGGATCTCCGCGTTGTCGCCGCGGTCGAAGGCGGCGTCCAGGTCCACGAGATGCACCCATTCGGCGCCGTTCTGCTGCCAGTTGAGCGCAGCCTCCAGCGGCGTGCCGTAGCTGGTCTCGCTGCCGGCCTCGCCCTGGACGAGGCGCACGGCCTGGCCGTTGACGACGTCGACGGCGGGCAGCAGCTCGAGAACAGGAAGCTGGGTCTGGGTCATGATGCCTCCGGGTGGCGCGCGGGGCGCCTATTTCGAGTCAAGGGTGAACAGGTAGGCGGCGGCCAAAGCCATGGCCGCCAGGACGAAGAAGGCGATACTGAGCCAACGGGGCTTCTTCTGCTGGATGAAGGAGATCCCCCCACCGATCAGCAGGCCGCCGAGTCCCATGAGCAGAATGGACCACATCAGGAATCAGCACCCGTTTCCGGGCTCGCTGCGGGCTCCGCGACGGACGCGTCACGCCCCCTGCGCAGGGAACCGACCCAGTTGCGGAGCAGCCGCGCTCCGGCCTCCCCGGACTTCTCCGGGTGGAACTGGGTGGCGCTCAGCGGGCCGTTCTCCACCGCCGCGATGAACGGGGCGCCGTGTTCGGACCAGGTGACCTTCGGCGGGGCCATGTGCGGCTGCGTGACGTCGAAGTCCCAGGTCTGCACGGCGTACGAGTGCACGAAGTAGAACCGTTCGTCCTCCACACCCTCGAAGAGAAGGCTTCCCTCAGGAGCCTTCACGGTGTTCCAGCCCATGTGCGGCACCACGGAGGCCGGGAGCAGCTCCACCGTGCCGGGCCATTCGCCCATGCCTTCGGCTTCCACGCCGTGCTCGACGCCCTTCTCGAAGAGGACCTGCAGGCCCACGCAGATGGCCAGCACCGGACGTCCGCCGGCCACGCGGCGGCCGATGAGGCGGATCGCGTCGACGTCCTTGAGTTCCTTCATGACCGTCGCGAAAGCGCCGACTCCGGGGACGACCAGGCCGTCGGCATTGAGGACGTCCTCGGGCCGCGCGCTCAGGGTCACCTGGGCGCCGGCCGCCTCGAGGGCGCGCACGGCGGACCGCACATTGCCGGAACCGTAGTCCAGCACGGTGACCGTCGGCTTGCCCTCCGGGCTCTCCGGCTTCCGGCCGGTGTGGGCATCACGGACCGCCCCGTCCTCGAGGGACTGGGCGGAACCCGTTGTCGTGTTCTCCTGCTCGCTCACAGTGCTCCCTTCGTGGAGGGGATGCCCTCGACCCGCGGGTCGGGTTCGATCGCCGCGCGCAGAGCACGGGCGAAGGCCTTGAACTGAGCCTCGACGATGTGGTGCGGGTCGCGGCCGCGCAGCACATCCATGTGGAGGCAGATCCCGGCGTGCAGCGTGATGGCTTCGAAGACGTGCCGGGTCAGCGAACCGGTGAAGTGCCCTCCGATCAGGTGGTACTCCTGACCGGCCGGCTCACCTTCGTGCACCAGGTACGGACGCCCGGACACGTCGACGACGGCGCGGGCCAACGCCTCATCGAGCGGCACCGTGGCGTCGCCGAAGCGGCGGATGCCGGCCTTGTCGCCGAGCGCCTTCTTGAGCACCTCGCCGAACGTGATGGCCACGTCCTCCACGGTGTGGTGAGCGTCAATGTGGGTGTCACCGGTGGCGCGGACCGTCAGGTCGATCAGGGAATGCTTGCACAGCGCATTGAGCATGTGGTCGTAGAACGGCACGGTGGTGCTGATCTCTGCCACACCGGTCCCGTCCAGATCGATGCTGACGAATACGCTCGACTCGCTCGTGCTGCGTTCCATGCTGGCGGTGCGGGACGTGCTCGCTGCGCTCATGCGGGAGACTCCTTCTGGTGACGTGCTGTGTGGATGTCGATGGACGGCGGTGCGTGCGGGACTTCTGCTAGGTCCTCCCCGCCGGAGCCGGTCGGCGGCCCGGCCGTCGGGCTCATCGCCCGAGCAGTTCCCGGAGCCGCGTGAGGAAGGCTGTGGTCTCCGCCTCCGTGCCGGCGGTGACCCGGAGATGCCCCGGGATCCCGACGTCGCGGATGAGGACTCCCGCGTCCAGGAGGCCCTGCCAGATGGCTGCCGGGTCCTCCATGCCGCCGAAGAAGACGTAGTTCGAGTCCGACGATGCCGGCTTCAGCCCCATCTCCCGGAGCTCCGTCACGATCCGATCGCGCTGGACCTTGATGTCCTCCACGTCCGCCATGAGCAGTTCCCGGTGGGACAGCGCGGCAAGGGCGGTGGCCTGGGTGATCGCGGAGAGGTGGTACGGCAGTCGGACCAGTCGGAGGGCGTCGGTGATCTCCGGCGCAGCGGCCAGATAGCCCAGGCGGGCGCCGGCCAGGGCGAAAGCCTTGCTCATGGTGCGGCTGACGATGAGCCGCTCCCGGCCCGGCAGCAGCGTGAGGGCGCTCGGCGTGCCTTCACGGGCGAACTCGTGGTAAGCCTCATCGACGATCACGATGGTCTGGCTGGCCTCGCCCGCCTCGTACACGGCGTCAACCACGTCGAGGCCGAGCTTAGTGCCGGTCGGGTTGTTCGGGGAGCAGAGGAACACGACGCTCGGGCCGAGTTCGCGCACCTGACGGGCGGCCGATTCGGCGGACAGCTCGAAGTCGGCGTCGCGGACGCCCTTCACATATTCGGTGTCGGTTCCGCTCGCCAGCAAGGGGTACATGGAGTATGTGGGAGGGAATCCCAGCGCCGTGCGGCCTGGACCGCCGAAGGCCTGGAGGATCTGCTGCAGCACTTCATTGGAGCCGTTCGCGGCCCAGATGTTCTCCGCGGTCAGGCCGTGGCCCAGGTAATCCGCCAGAGCGGTGCGCAGTTCGGTGAATTCGCGATCCGGGTACCGGTTGAGCGTGGTGGCGGCATGGGTGACGGCTTCTGTGATGGCCTGGACCACCGGAGCGGGAACGCCATGAGTGTTCTCGTTGACGTTCAGAAGCACGGGGACGTCGATCTGGGGGGCACCGTAGGGGCTGATCCCCCGGAGATTGTCTCGCAGGGGAAGCTTCGCCAAGCGCTGCATTTGTTCGCTCACCCGTACAGTCTAGTTTGCCCAGGTCCCCCGCCCTGAATTGTTGCTCACCCACAGAACGGGCCCGGAGCCCGAACAGGAGAACGGAGCGAGAGCGGATCAACCGCGCCAAGCGAACGGCGGGAGCCCGACCAGCAGTGGACGGGAGCAACGCCGCGTTGGATCAGCGCGCTGCAGGAACGAAGAGGTCCTGACCGGCGACGATCTCCGACGCCTTCAGGTCATTCAGTCGAGCGATCTCGCCGACGACCTCACGGGTGTCACGGCCGGGCGCGACCCGCTGGGCGATGTCCCAGACCGTGTCACCGGGCTGAACGACGACCGTCTGGGACGAGCCGACCGCATGGGTGTCGCTCGCGATGGCCGGAGTGAGCAAGGTGCCCAGCGCGAAGGTGATGATCGCGGCGAGCAAGAGCGCGGCCGGGAGGCCGAAGAAGACGAACCGCCCACGGCGGGTCAACCGCATCCGCGGAGCAGCCTGCGTTCGGGTGATCGCAACAGCCTGTGCTGACATTTCGATTCCTCGCTTCCATCACGCCGCTTGGCATCTACGTTCGATGGCAATACGCCGTACATCCAGCTCGGTTCGAACATGTATTCGAACCTCGTTACTACTATTTTTAGGACATAGCTACGAACACTGTCAAGACTCGCTAGAACAAATGTTTGATTCGGGCATCCTCCTGGCCTAGCGTTGGACGCAGGAAGAGTTCCTCTGGTGACCAGCACACCAGGGGGCACTGACAAAAATTTCGCCGGGTCCGGAATCAGGCCCGCGAAGCGACAGGCAGCACCCGCCCTCCCGGAGGACGGGGATCCCCCATACGAGATCCAGGGAGTGACAGATGGCCAGGAGTTCATCGAACGAAGCCGGCCCCAGCAGGGCGCCGGCCAATCGCGGCCTCACTCCCCGTCAGAAGAAGATCCTGGAAACCATCCAGCGCTCGGTCGAGGCGAAGGGCTACCCGCCGTCGATGCGGGAGATCGGTGACACCGTCGGGCTCGCCAGCCTCTCCAGCGTCACCCACCAGCTGAGCCAGCTGGAGCGCCTCGGCTACATCCGCCGGGATCCGAAGCGTCCCCGGGCGATGGAGATCCTCATCCCTCTGACCCTGGACACGAGGGAAGCGCCCCGCGTGACCTCGCTGCCTGAGCCCCGGTCCATCGTTGCGGAGCTCAGCACGTCCTCGGACGCCGCCATGGTGCCTCTGGTCGGGCGGATCGCGGCCGGTGGCCCGATCCTGGCGGATCAGCAAGTGGAGGACGTCATGCCGCTCCCCCGCCAGCTCGTGGGACACGGAGAACTCTTCATGCTGCAGGTCGCGGGAGATTCCATGATCGACGCGGCCATCTGCGACGGGGACTGGGTGGTCGTCCGGCGTCAGAACAACGCGGAGAACGGGGACATCGTCGCCGCCCTCCTCGACGACGAAGCCACGGTGAAGACGTTCCGGCAGCGTGACGGCCACACCTGGCTGCTGCCCCAGAACACGCGGTACGAGCCCATTCTGGGCGATCACGCCACCGTCATGGGCAAAGTGGTCTCGGTGCTGCGCTCTCTCTGAGGAACCCCACCGGCCGCCGCGGCGCGCGCCGGAAGACGAACGGCAGACGGCGAGGGCCTGAGCGGTGATCCGCTCAGGCCCTCGCCGTCTGCTGTCGTGGCCGCCGCCCGGCTCAGCTCTTCGCCGTCGCGGTCTGTTCCCGGCCGGAGAGCCGCTCGAGCGCCGCGAGGACGACCTGCCGGTCGGTGGTCGGCCAGAACGGCGGCAGCGTCGAACGGATGAACCCGCCATAGCGCTCCGTGGCAAGTCGGGAATCCAGGACCGCGACGACGCCCTTGTCGCCTGTCGAGCGGATGAGCCGGCCCGCGCCCTGGGCCATCTTGATCGCGGCGCTGCTGGCCGAGATCGCCATGAACCCGTTGCCGCCGTTCTGGGCGACGGCGCGGGACCGAGCGGTGTTGAGCGGGTCGTCCGGCCGCGGGAACGGGATCCGGTCCATGATGACCAGCCGGCAGGAGTCGCCCGGCACGTCCACACCCTGCCACAGGGTGAGTGTGCCGAAGAGGCACGTGTCCCGGTCGTCGGAGAACTCCTGGATGAGCGAGCTCATCGTCGCCTCTCCCTGGCACAGGATCGGGACGCCAACCCGCTCGCGGACGTAGTCCGCGGCCTCCTCCGCGGCCCTCCGGGACGAGAACAGGCCGAGGGCGCCGCCTCCAGAGGCCTTGATGAGATCCACCACCTCGTCGAGCGCTTCGGGTGAGATCCCACGGCCCGGTTTGGGCAGATGGCGCGCGACATACAGCATGCCCTGACGCGGGTAGTCGAACGGCGAGCCGACGTCGATGCCCACCCAGTCGGGGGCGCCAGGACCCTGCAGTCCCACATCGCCGGCGGCCTGTTCGAAGGCGGCTCCGATCGCGAGGGTCGCGGAGGTGAGGATCGCGGTGTGGCCGTCGAACAGTCCGTCGCGGAGCTTCATGGCCACGCTGAGAGGCGCGACGGTCACGGTGGCGGGGGCGTCGTCGTCGGCGGGGCGATACCCTGTGCCGGGCTCGAAGGTGCCGCTGCGCGTCACCCAGACGACCTCTTTCCGCTCGGCCGCCACGAGGAGACGTTCGCTGACCTCCAGGAGCTGCGTCAGCCGCGAGCGGGCCGCCTGCAACGCCCCGTCCGCGGGTTGCCCCTGCTCGGGTTTGGAGTCGGAGAGGGCCGCGCGGCAGGCCTCACGCACGGCGTCGATGGCCCGGCCGAGAGGTTCCTCGGGACCCCGCGGCAGCAGGCCGGTGGACAGCAGACCCAGTTCGGCCTCGAGTGCCCCGGCGGCAGCGTCGAGCGCTTCGACGTTGATGTGGGCATGACGGCGGGCGGCCCGGGCTGCGGCGGTGACCATCGCTTCGGACAGCTGGCCCGTGACGGCGCTCGTGACCCGGTCCTGTAGTTCATGGGCCTCGTCCACCACCACGACGTCGTACTCGGGCAGCACCGCGACGCCTTCGAAAGCGTTGATGGCGAGCATGGCGTGATTCGTGACGATGACGTCGGATTCGGCGGCGGTGGCCCGGGCCCGCTCGCTGAAACACTCCTCGGACATCGGGCACTTTGCCGGGCCGAGGCATTCCAGCGCCGTGACGGACACCTGCCGCCACGCCCGTTCGGAGACACCCGGGGTCAGGTCGTCCCGGTCCCCGGTGTCCGTCTCCTGCGCCCACTCGCGCAGCCGCAGGATCTCGCGTCCGAGCTGGGTGCCCGGACCATTGCCGAGGCTCGGCCCGTTGTTCGAACTGAACAGTGCGCCATCGGCCCCCACGCCGAAGAGCTGATCGTCCGACGCGTCTTCCTCCGGGAAGCCGCCGCCCACCTTGTGCAGGCACAAGTAGTTGGACCGGCCTTTCACGAGGGCGGTCTTCACCGGCCGGGGAAGCTCGGGCGTGACGGTCTCCAGCAGGCGCGGCAGATCCCGGCCCATGATCTGGGCCTGGAGCGCGAGCGTCGCTGTGGAGATCACCGCCCGGTGGCCGTTGCGCACCGCATCGTCGATCACGGGCACGAGATACCCGAGCGACTTGCCGGTGCCGGTGCCCGCCTGGACGAGCAGATGCCGCTGCTCCTCCAGCGAGGCGGCCACTTGCCGCACCATCTCGTGCTGGCCGGGACGGTTCTGGCCTCCGAGGCTTCCGACGGCGGTGTCCAGGAGGGACAGCGCCCGCCGGATGGCGGGGCTGTCCCCCTGGGTCTCCTCCTCCGGCTCCTGCGGGGCCGCGGGCGTCTCACTCATGGATGACGAACTGCTCCAATTCCGCTGCCAGGGATTCCCGGACGACGACGGTGACCCGCGTGCCTTCCCCGGTGTGCTCGAGGTTGAGGATCTCGGACTCCCCTTCGTGCAGCTTGTTCAGCAGATCGCCACGCTGGTACGGCACCAGCAGTTCCATCCGCACATCGGGGCGCGGGATGGAACGGCTGATCTCCGCCAGCAGTTCCGGGATGCCGGCGCCAGTGCGGGCCGACACTTCCAGGCAGCGCGGTTCCCGCTGCTTCAGGCGTTCCACCACGAACGGATCGGCGGCATCCACCTTGTTGAGCACGATGATCTCGGGGACCTTGCGCGCATCCACTTCGGTGAACACCTGACGGACCGCCGCGATCTGGCCCTCCGGATCCGGATGTGAGGCATCCACCACGTGCAGGATGAGGTCAGAATCGGCCACTTCCTCGAGCGTGGAACGGAAGGCCTCCACGAGCTGCGTCGGCAGGGACCGGACGAAGCCGACCGTGTCGGCCAGCGTGTAGGTGATCCCGTCCGGCGTCTGCGCTCTGCGCACCGTGGGGTCCAGAGTGGCGAACAGCGCGTTCTCCACCAGCACCCCGGCGTCGGTGAGCCGGTTCAGCAGCGAGGACTTGCCGGCGTTGGTGTAGCCGGCGATCGCCACCGAAGGAACCTCGTGGCGCTTGCGGTTGGCACGCTTGGCCTCACGGGCGGGCTTCATGCCGTCGATCTCACGACGAAGCTTGGCCATGCGAGTGCGGATCTTCCGGCGGTCCAGTTCGATCTTCGTCTCACCGGGACCACGGGATCCCATGCCGGCGCCGGCGCTGCCCACCTGGCCACCGGCCTGGCGGGACATGGATTCACCCCAGCCACGCAGACGCGGCAGCAGGTACTCGAGCTGTGCCAGTTCGACCTGCGCCTTGCCCTCCCGGCTCTTCGCGTGCTGCGCGAAGATGTCCAGGATGAGGCCGGTGCGGTCAATGACCTTCACCTTGACGATGTCCTCCAGGGACCGCCTCTGCGAAGGCGCCAGCTCGGAGTCGACCACCACTGTGTCGGCGCCGGTGGCCATGACGATGTCACGGAGCTCCAGCGCCTTCCCGGAGCCGAGGAACGTCCCGGGGTCCGGCTTGAGGCGCTTCTGGACCAGTCCGTCCAGCACCTCGGAACCGGCGGTCTCGGCCAGCGCGGCGAGCTCCCGCAGGGAGTTCTCCGCATCGGCGAGTGTGCCTTCGGTCCACAGCCCGGCCAGGACCACGCGCTCCAGGCGGAGCTGCCGGTACTCGACCTCGGTGACGTCCTCGAGCTCGGTGGACAGGCCCGCCACACGGCGCCGGGCGTGCCTTTCGGCGAGGTCTTCCTGCAAGCCGTCGAACTCGCTGTGTTCCTTGTCCAGCGTGGACAGGGCCTGGGCTTTGGAGCCCAGCACGGTGCCGCGGGGCGTGCCGGAGCCGGCCCCCGCTTCCGGTTCCACCGCGTCGGAATCGGTGGCGAGGATGCGGTCGATGACGGCCTGCATTTCCTCCGGGCTCAGTTCAGAACCAGAATGAGTCTGTTCAGTCATGGTCTCCCTCAAAGCGTTGAGTCCCATGCTAGCCGGAGGCTCCGACAACACGGGCAAGTGGTGAAAGGAGGTGCGGAAAGGAAAAACACGTCTTCCGGGATCTCGAATGATCAGTCTGGAAGGAATTCCTGTATTACCGCACCGCTGGGGTCAGGGTTACGGGGTCGACCGGTGCCACGCGTTGGCAGGCTTCACCCGGGATCAGCATGAACAGCGGATCGATCAGGGAAGCGGCGCGCGGGTCCGGGACTCATTACAGGAAAGACAGCATTGCACCATTCTACCAGCTCCCGCGCCTGCCCACGGCCCACTAAGGTTGCACGCATGGAGTCCGCACACTACTTCAGCAGCGAGCCTGCAGGCGAGTTCATCCGCAAGCCGCTCAGCGTCGTTCTGGACGGCCGGGAACGCTCCCTGCACACCTCCACGGGCATCTTCAGCCCCGACGCCATCGACAAGGGCACCAGGATCCTCCTGGACGAAGTGCCCGAACCGGCTCCGAACGGCTCGTTCCTCGACATCGGCTGCGGCTGGGGACCCATCGCCCTGACCTTGGCGCTCAAGTCTCCGGACGCGCACGTCACCGCCGTGGACGTCAACCAGCGCTGCATCGCGCTGACCACGGAGAATGCGGCCACGCTGGGGCTGGACAACCTGAGTGCCTCGCTCCCCCAGGACGTCGACCCGGACCTCGGTTTCGACCTCATCTGGTCCAACCCGCCCATCCGGATCGGCAAGGCGGAACTCCACGAGCTGCTGCTGCTCTGGCTTCCCCGGCTCAATCCCGGCGGTGAGGCCTTCCTGGTGGTCCAGAAGAACCTCGGCTCGGACTCCCTGCAGAAATGGCTCGCGGACACGCTGCCAGCCGGGTTCGCCGTCTCACGGTTCTCGACCGCCAAGTCGTTCCGCGTGCTGCGGGTCGTCCGCGAAGGCTGACGCCCTCCGCCGGGGACAGGCCGCCCCGGCGCACGACGACGCCGGCGCCACCCGCCGTCGTCGGCCGGCGGCATGAGCGTCCCCCCGCTCAGCCGCGGCCGGGCTCTCAGGCGAGGCGGCCGCGTGCCACGATCGTCGCGGGACCACTGAGGACCACGTGCTCCCCGTCGGCCGCGGCTGGCAGGAACTCGACGCCGACCACCCCGCCGGGTACCTGGACATCCCAGCGTGACGGTGCGCCCGCACCCGCCCAGTACCGGATCGCCGCGGCGGCCGCACAGGCACCGGTGCCGCACGACTGGGTCTCCCCGACGCCGCGCTCGTGCACCCGCATGGTCACGTGACCCTTGCCGTCCTGGACGAGCGGCTCCGCGGGCACCACGAATTCGACATTCGTGCCGTTCGGAGGAATCGGATGCACCGCGGGGATCTCGGTGAGCGGAAGAGCGGCGAGCTCATCCAGCCCGGCCAGCGCCAGCACCGTGTGCGGATTGCCCATCGTGATCGACAGTGCCGGACGTTCGCCGTCCAGACCACGCGCGGTGACGAGGGAATCGACGGCCCTCTCGGCCGCCTCCTCCGGGTGGATGAAGGCCCACGGCCCCATGTCCACCGCGTAGCCCTCGGGAACCAGGGTGACGACCTTGACGCCGGCCCGCGTGCCGATCTTGAGGAGGGAGTTGTCATCGAGACGTGCGAGCCCGGAGTCGAGCAGGAAGTGCACGAAGGCTCGGACGCCGTTGCCGCACATTTCGGCGATGGAGCCGTCGTTGTTGCGGTAGTCCATGAACCACTCTGCGTCCGGCTCGGAGGCGAGAATTTCCTGGCCCTCGGGAAGGAGACGTGAAGGGATGGCGCGGATGAGCCCGTCGCCGCCGATGCCCTGGTGCCGGTCGCACAGCACGGCGACCTGCTCCGCCGTGAGAGGACGCAGGCCGTCAGGGTCGGCGATCAACACGAAATCGTTGCCCGTGCCGTGTCCCTTGGCGAACTCCAGGCCGCTCAATCCGGCGAGGACGACGGCGGCGGGAGCAGGAAGCGTCTCAGTCATGTTTCCAGCGTACAGATGTTCACCTAAGCGACAGAACCCGGGAACTCCTCCTCCACCCGGCGCAGGGCCTGTTCCACGAGGTCCGGGGCGGTCCAGTCCAGCCAGTGGATCCGGGGATCAGCCCGGAACCAGGTCAGCTGGCGGCGCGCGAACTTGCGGGTCGCCACGATCGTGTCCTCGACGGCCTCCGCCAAGGTGACTGTGCCGTCCTGAGCCGCAAGGAACTGCGCATAGCCGATGGCCCGCCCGGCCGTCTTCCCCTTACGCAGCCCGCGGGCCTCCAGCGCCCGGACCTCCTCCGGCAGCCCCTGCTCGACCATGCGGTGGACCCGCAGGGCGAGACGCTCCTTGAGGGCCTCCCTGTCGGCTTCGAGCCCCAGTTGCAGGGCCGGCTGGACGTACTCCCGCGTGGGCATGAATGAACTGAACGGCCGACCCGTGAGCCGGTGCACCTCGAGGGCTCGGATGACACGGCGCTCGTCCTGCAGACGCTCCGCACTGACGGGGTCGACGGCCCGGAGGCGTTCCCGCAACGAGGCCAGGCCGCGGGCCGCCGCCTCCGCCTCCAGCGTGGCGCGCAGTTCAGGGTCGGTGCCGGGGAATTCCAGGACATCAAGAGCCGCGCGGACGTACAGCCCCGAGCCTCCGACCAGGATGGGCACCGCGCCCCGTCCCCGGATATCGTCGATCAACGCCCGGGCCTGGGCCTGGAAGTCGCTGACGCTGGCTTCCTCGACCACGTCGAGGATGTCGAGCAGGTGGTGAGGGATCCCCTCGCGCTCCGCGACGCTGAGCTTGGCCGTGCCGATGTCCATCCCGCGGTAGAACTGCATGGCATCGGCGTTGATGATCTCGCCGCCCAGGCGCTCGGCCAGACGGAGTCCCAGCTCGGACTTCCCCGTTCCCGTGGCCCCGACGACGGCGAGCAGCGGCAAGGGACGGTCAGGCGCCGTCATGCTGCGGGCTTCCGGGCCGGGGACTCGTGAGTCTTCCTGCTCGCCGGAGTACCGCGCACCGCGGAGACCACCGACGAGATCCCTGCCCTCATCGAACAGGAGTGGGAAGCTTCGGCATCCCGAGCAGGACGCCCTTGCCCGGCACCGTGCCGGCGGTCCCGGCAGACGGGACCCCACACGAATCCGCCTGGGCACGGTCCCATGCATCGCCCGCGCGGGACCTCCGGAGCCGGTATTCCGAGGCATCACGAGGGTCGGCGATGAGGTGGAACGGCGCCGCCTCCGTGATGGTCACGGTGACGAGGTCTCCGGGCCGGGGCGTCTCCGCACCTTCGGGGACACTGAAGTGGACCAGTCGCTGGTCCTTGGCACGTCCACTGAGGCGGTGTGTCTGATCCGATTTCCGACCGCTCTGCGCTGCGACCAGGATCTCCACCTCCCGGCCGACCTGCCCGGCGTTCTCCTCGGCGGCGATCCGGTCCTGGAGCGCGGTCAGGCGTTCGTAGCGCTCCTGGACCACGGCCTTGGGCAGCTGGCCTTCGAGTTCGGCAGCAGGTGTGCCCGGGCGCTTGGAGTACTGGAAGGTGAAGGCCGTGGCGAAGCGGGACTTCTCCACGACGTCGAGGGTCGCCTGGAAATCCTCCTCCGTCTCGCCCGGGAAGCCCACGATGATGTCGGTCGAGATGGCCGCGTCCGGGATCCGTTCCCGCACCTTGTCCAGGATGCCGAGGAAGCGAGTGGAACGGTACGAACGGCGCATGTCCTTGAGGACCTTGTCCGAACCGGACTGCAGCGGCATGTGCAGCTGCGGCATCACGTTGGGGGTCTCGGCCATCGCGGCGATCACGTCGTCCGTGAATGCCGCGGGATGCGGGCTGGTGAACCGGACCCGTTCGAGTCCTTCGATCTCACCGCACGCCCGCAGGAGCTTGCTGAAGGCCTGGCGATCCCCGAATTCGACACCGTAGGAGTTCACGTTCTGCCCGAGCAACGTCACTTCGATGGCTCCGTCGTCCACGAGAGCCTGGATCTCCGCGAGGATCTCCCCCGGCCGGCGGTCACGCTCCTTGCCGCGGAGCGAGGGAACGATGCAGAAGGTGCACGTGTTGTTGCAGCCGACGCTGATGGACACCCAGCCCGAGTAGACGGAGTCCCTCTTGGTCGGCAGCGTAGAGGGGAAGACCTCGAGGGATTCCAGGATCTCCAGTTCGGCTTTGGCGTTGTGCCGGGCACGTTCCAGCAGTGCCGGAAGGGCGCCCACATTGTGCGTTCCGAAGACGGCGTCCACCCACGGAGCCTTCTGAAGGATTGTCTCGCGATCTTTCTGGGCCAGGCAGCCGCCGACGGCGATCTGCATCCCGGGGTTCTTCTCCTTGACGGGACGCAGCTGGCCCAGGTGCCCGTAGAGCTTGTTGTCGGCGTTCTCGCGGACGGCACAGGTGTTGAAGACGATGACGTCGGCCAGCTCCTCGGTGGCGGGCACCAGCCCGGCGTCCTCGAGCAGACCCGACATGCGCTCCGAGTCGTGGACGTTCATCTGGCAGCCGAACGTCCGGACCTGATAGGTCCGCGGGGCTGAGTTCTCCGGCACGTCGTGTCCGACGGCGGCAGGAACGGAGGCCGGAGTGCCGGCAGTAGTCGAAGAAGGAATGCTCACGCTCACCTTTCAAGGGTACCGGGACTCAAGAGCACCGGGACCGGGACGGACGCCTCCTCTCGGACTCGCACTCAGCAACCGGTGCTCACTCCCAGGAGTCGTCCTCACGGTTCAGCTCCTCCGCGACGATGCCGAAGGCCACGCCCGGTGCGTGCCCCTTGCGCACCAGCATGGCCACGAGCCTGCGGGTGTGCTTGTCCTTCTCGGCACGGTCCAGGGACGCACGGTCCACCCGCGCGAGTTTCTTGGCCACCAGATAGCGTGCCGCCTCGCGTTCATCAGCGGCGGTCAGCTGCTGCAAGGCGGCTTCGATGAGGTGATCTGCCACGCCCTTCTCCCGGAGCTCGCGGCGCAAGGTCGATGATCCCAGGTGACGGTGCTCCGCCCGGCTGCGGACCCAGAGCTCGGCGAACTCGGCATCGTTGATGAGCCGGAGCTCCTCGAACCGGTCCAGCACGGCTCGGGCGGCCGCTTCGGGAACCTCGCGGTCCTTGAGCTTGATCGCGAGCTGGTGCCGGGTCCGAGGCCCGGCGCTCAGCTGCCTCAGGATGATGGTGCGGGCCACCGCTTCCGGATCGGCATCGCGATCCTGCTCGGCTTCCGGTGGAGGGGTGCCCTTGGACTCAGAACGCTTGCGCCTCCGCGCAGGGACGGCCTCAGAGCCGCCTCCCGGACCCTCCTCGCTCCACGGCAACTCCTGGGGAGGGCCCGTGGGCTTGGAAAGGGCCGAAGCGGGCTGGAGCCCCGGCACAGTCATGCCAGGGCTCCAGGGTTCAGCGCTCGTGGTTTCGGCAGAGGGCCGTTCCGAACGTGCCAACTCAGTACCCGTCGACGGCCTTCAGCTTCGGGTTCTCTTCCTCCTCCGGAGCGACCTGGCCCACGCCGAGCTTCTCCTTGATGAGACGCTCGAGCTCGTCGGCGAGATCCGGGTTGTCCCGGAGGAAACGGCGGGAGTTCTCCATGCCCTGGCCGAGCTGATCGCCGTCATAGGTGTACCAGGAGCCGGACTTCTTGATGATGCCGTGCTCCACACCCATGTCGATGATGCCGCCCTCGCGGGAGATGCCCTGACCATAGATGATGTCGAACTCGGCGGTCTTGAAGGGCGGAGCCATCTTGTTCTTGACGATCTTGACCTTCGTCCGGTTGCCCACCGAGTCAGCACCCTCCTTGAGGGTCTGGATACGGCGCACGTCCATACGCACCGAGGCGTAGAACTTCAGGGCCTTACCACCGGTGGTCGTCTCAGGAGAGCCGAAGAAGACACCGATCTTCTCACGCAGCTGGTTGATGAAGATGGCGGTGGTCTTGGTCTGGTTCAGTCGACCGGTGATCTTACGGAGGGCCTGGCTCATCAGACGGGCCTGCAGACCCACATGGCTGTCACCCATCTCGCCCTCGATTTCCGCGCGCGGCACCAGGGCGGCCACGGAGTCGATGACGATGATGTCCAGCGCGCCGGAAGAGACCAGCATGTCCATGATCTCCAGGGCCTGCTCACCGGTGTCCGGCTGGGAGACCAGCAGGGCGTCCGTGTCCACGCCCAGCTTGCCCGCGTATTCCGGGTCCAGAGCGTGCTCGGCATCGATGAAGGCTGCGAGACCGCCATTGCGCTGCGCGTTGGCGACGGCGTGAAGAGCGACCGTGGTCTTACCGGAGGATTCCGGACCATAGATCTCCACCACGCGTCCGCGCGGCAGGCCGCCGATGCCCAGAGCCACGTCCATGGCGATGGAGCCGGTGGGGATCACTTCGATGGGCGCACGGGTGTCATCCCCGAGCCGCATGATGGATCCCTTGCCGAATTGCTTGTCGATCTGGGCCAGTGCCGCTTCAAGAGCTTTGGCGCGGTCCGGTGTTGCTGCCGCCATGACGTACCCCTACCCCTAGGTTGTTTCGCGGACCCGTGCGGCCCGGCGAAGATGATGACGCGAATCGTTGGTTCCCGGTTGAGAACCTTCACTGACGAGCCTAGGAAGCGGGACTGACATTAATTCCCGCGACCTTGCTCATGTGGACAACTCGCCCGTCTTTTCTCTGGATATCAGCCTAGCCCCATTCGAACAACTATTCGAATGATTTCGCGGCGTGTTGAAGGAACTTGCGGGAGAAGTCCCCGCGATTCAGGCCTTCTTGGCGGGCTTCGGGTCCTTTCCGAGCCTCCGGCTCTCCGGAACATCCTGGGCTTCGCAGACCGCGAGCCAGATGGACCTCAGGTCGAGTCCGTCCCGGAGCGCCTGATCCGGCGTCCGGCTGCCCAGCTCGCGCAGCGCGAGGTTCGTGGCCAGATGGCGCGCGTAGGCGGGGCCGAACTCGTCGTCCATCAACTGCCAGAACTGGGAACGTCGCATCGGTCCAGCTTCTCATGCCCCGGTCACCGCCGTGGTCACAGTGCCACCTCGCAAGGGAAGGCTCCGATGACCAAACTAGAATGGACGCATGATTCCAGCCGAGCGCAACGGCAGCGCCGACAGCCCCACCCCCGGCGACGTGCCCAGGGCGGTGGAGACGCCGTCGTCGGACACCCCGGAAGGCGCGCGCCTGGACGAGGCGATCCACGCCGTCGAGCATCAGCTCAGCCTGCTCTGGCGACGGGGCCGGGCGGTCTCTTTGCGCCTGTCACGGCAGGTCCATCCCGACATGGACCCCTCGGCGTATGGCCTGCTCTCGGTCCTCCGCCGGCAGGGGCCCATCCGACTGACGGAACTCGCCGGTCTGATCGGGGTCGGCAAGCCCACGGTGAGCCGCCAGATCACCTTCCTCATGCAGCTGGGGCTGGTGTCCAAGGACGCCGACCCTCTGGACGGCCGGGCCCAATTGCTGCACCTCACCGATCATGGCGAAGAGACCATGGCGCGCGTGCAGGACGCCCGGCGGGAGATCTTCCGGCAGCGTCTGGGCGAATGGGACACTCCCGCCCTGGACGCACTGGCCGAGAACCTCGAGCGGCTCAACACCATCTACGAACGGGACGGCCTGTAGAAGCGCCACCCGTCAGAGAACAGGGAAGGGCCCCGGCACACGAGATGCCGGGGCCCTTTCTTCTCACATCTGCCGCTCTCAGCGGCTCCCGACGAGCTCCAGCTCGTCCCCCAGGCCACGGCCGTAGCGCTGGGTGAAGTCCTGCGGGACGGTGTCCGGGACGGCGACGCCCTCGGCCACGGCCACACGGTCACTGACCTCACGGAGCATGCTGGACAGCGGAACGTCCAATGCCGAGCAGATCGAGGAGAGCAGCTCAGAGGAGGCTTCCTTCTGGCCACGCTCGACCTCACTCAGATACCCGAGCGAAACCCGCGCGCTGTGGGAGACCTCCCGCAGTGTGCGTCCCTGGCGCTGACGGACATCGCGGAGGACGTCACCGATCTCGTGACGTAGGATCACCATCTTGCGCTCCTTCGCTTCGTGCTGTGCCGGATCGAGTAGGCCCACATCCTTCCAGCGGACCACGCCGTTCACGGATACGGGCTGCTTGACCATGTGTATCGCTTGCTCCTTCGTTCAGGCCTGGGCCTGAATTTCATCCTATGACCATCACCCTTGTGATGGCGACACTAAAGTAACTCCCGGCTCTCAGCTTTTGTTCCCCGGAGGCTCTTTCCCAGGGAACTCACGGAGTGCGTCCAGCAAATGGCCGATCGCTCCACGTAATGCCGCTTCACGGATCTGTTCCCGTCCTCCCACGAAATGGTGCGCGAACGCCCGCGCGCCCTGCGCGTCCGCGATCCCGATGAACACGGTGCCGACGGACTTGCCGTCATGGGCCTCGGGGCCGGCGACCCCCGTGGTGCTCACCGCCACGTCAGCTCCGCAGGCACGCCGCGCTCCGGCGGCCATCTCCCGCGCCACGTCGGCATCCACCGAGCCACGCTCGGCAAGCAGTGCGCCGCTCACGCCCAGGACGTGTTCCTTGACCTCGTTGTGGTACGACACGACTCCCCCGCGCAGGGTCGCCGAGGCCCCCGGCACATCGGCCAGCCGGGCCGCGACGAGACCCGCGGTCAGGGATTCGGCCGTGGCGACCGTGACGCCGTGCGAGATGGCCAGCTCGACAGTCTCCCGGACCGTCATGGGGAAACCGTCAGGCACGGGCGCCTCCCCGGATGAGCCGCGCCGACAGGAACACGTACTGCAGGCCCGTCACCAACGTCACCGCCACGGTGGCGAGCAGCAGCACGAACGCCACCACGCCCAGCCACGTCCACTGCGCCGTCAACGGGAGGAGGTACAGGAACAGCACCACCGTCTGGAGCACGGTCTTGATCTTGCCGCCACTGGAGGCCGGGATGACCCCGTACCTGATGACCACCAGGCGGAGCAGCGTTATCCCCCATTCCCGCACCAGGATGATCAGCGTCGCCCACCAGGGGATCTCGCCGAGGACAGAGAGGATCACGAAGGCCGCGCCGGTCAGGAGCTTGTCCGCGATGGGATCGGCGATCTTGCCGAAATCCGTGATCAGCCCACGCGCACGGGCGATGTCACCATCCAGCTTGTCCGTGTACATCGCGACGGCGAACACCGCCAGCGCGGCCCAGCGCCACAGGCCGTGCTCGCCCGCGTCCGCGAGCAGGAACCAGGCGAAAAACGGGACCAGCGCGATCCGCAGCATGGTCAGGATGTTGGGCAGGTTCCAGACCTGCGACGTCGGGGTTCCGCTCACGTTCTCAGGCTACCGTCCGGTCAGCTGCCACGCGTCTTCACCCTCGTCATCATCGTCGTCGCCGTAGTCACTCGCCTGGTTGCGGGCGTCGAGGTCCTGCTGGACCAGGTCGACGCCGTAGTCACCCATCTGGTGATTCGCGTTGGCGTTGTCGGCGAGGGCCGCGGTCGTGCTGTCCGGCTCAGCCGTGACGTCATCACCGCGGATCGTGGCGAGGACGGCGCCCAGGTCGTCCGGCTTGACCAGCACGTCGCGGGCCTTCGACCCCTCGGACGGCCCGACGACGCCACGCGACTCCATGAGGTCCATCAGACGGCCGGCCTTGGCGAAGCCCACGCGGAGCTTGCGCTGCAGCATGGAGGTGGAGCCGAACTGCGTGGTGACCACGAGTTCAGTGGCCTGCAGCAGCAGGTCCAGATCGTCCCCGATGTCGTCGTCGATCTGCTTCTTGGGCGCCTCGGCCGCCACATCGTCACGGTAGGTGACCTGAAGCTGGCCCTTGACGTGCTCGACGACCTTGTGGATCTCGGACTCGCCCACCCACGCACCCTGGACACGCATCGGCTTCGACGCGCCCATCGGCAGGAACAGCGCGTCACCCTGGCCGATGAGCTTCTCGGCTCCCGGCTGGTCGAGGACCACGCGGGAGTCGGTGACGGAGGACGTCGCGAACGCCATGCGCGACGGGACGTTGGCCTTGATCAGACCGGTGACCACGTCCACGGAGGGGCGCTGGGTCGCGAGCACGAGGTGGATGCCGGCTGCACGGGCCAGCTGGGTGATGCGGACGATCGAGTCCTCGACGTCGCGCGGCGCGACCATCATGAGGTCGGCGAGCTCGTCCACGATCACCAGGAGGTACGGGTACGGCTTGATGATGCGCTTCGAATCCGGCGGCGGGACCACCTTGCCGGCGCGCACGGCCTTGTTGAAGTCGTCGATGTGCTTGTATCCGTAATTGGCGAGGTCGTCGTACCGCGCGTCCATCTCCCGCACCACCCACTGAAGGGCCTCGGCGGCCTTCTTCGGGTTGGTGATGATCGGGGTGATGAGGTGCGGCACGCCTTCGTAGGCGGTGAGTTCCACGCGCTTCGGGTCGACCATGACCATGCGCACCTCGTCCGGCGTCGCGCGCATGAGGATGGACGTGATCATGGAGTTCACGAAGGACGACTTACCGGCGCCCGTGGCGCCGGCCACCAGCATGTGCGGCATCTTCGCCAGGTTGGCGACCACGAAGCCGCCCTCGACGTCCTTGCCGACGCCCATCACCATGGGGTGGTCGGTGCGGCGGGCGTTCTGGCTGCGCAGGACATCGCCCAGGGACACGGTCTCGCGGTCCGTGTTCGGGATCTCGATGCCGATGGCGCTCTTGCCCGGGATGGGGCTCAGAATGCGGACGTCCGAGCTCGCCACGGCGTAGGAGATGTTCTTGGACAGCGCGGTGACCCGCTCCACCTTGGTGCCGGGAGCCAGCTCGATCTCGTAACGCGTCACGGTCGGGCCACGGCTGAAGCCGGTCACGGCGGCGTCCACATTGAACTGCTGCAGGGTGTCCGTCAAGGCGGCGACGACGGCGTCGTTGGCCTCCGTGCGCTCCTTCGGCACGCTGCCGGCCACCAGGGCGTCGGCGTTGGGCAGCGTGTACGTCACGTCCCCGGCGAGCGAGAGCTGCTCGGTCCGCTGAGGGATCGGCGCCGGAATGGGCGGCTTCTGCGGCTCGACGTTGAACACCGTGGTGGCCGCGACCGCGGGAAGGGCCTGAGTCGCGGTGTCGTCCTGGTTCGTGGGTTCGGGCTGCGCCTGGCGTTCCTTGATCTTCTCCCGGGCGAGTTCGGACTGGGTGGGCCGGCGGACGCCTGCGGGGACGGCCGGTGCGGCAGGGGCTGCGACGCCGGTAGCCGGAGCCGGAGCGGCCGCAGGGCCCGCCGCGTCGTCGTCGATCACGGCGTGTTCGAAGGCCTCATCGCCCACGTACCGGTCCACGGCACGGTCCTCCGCGCCCTTGTCCTTGCCGAAGAGCTTGCGCTTCCGGGTCGGCTTCGCGGGCCGGTCGTGTTCGTAGAGGTAACTGCGGTCATGTCCGTCGGCGGTGAGGGGGTCCTGAAGGTCCATGCCCATGAGGTGTTCGTAGGCCTCGCGGATCCTGCGGGGAATGGCCGTGAACGGGGTGGCGGTCACGATCAGGACCGAGGTGAAGGCCAGGAACGAGTACAGCGCGATCGGCAGGGCTGCGTGGACGGCCGCCAGCGGGGATCCCACGAGGAAACCGACCATCCCGCCGGCGCGGCGCACGCCGTCGAAACCGTCGAAGGGGCTCGGCTGGCCGCCGATCACGTGGGCGAGGCCGGAACCGGCGATGGTCATGATGATGAAGCCGATGCCGATGCGGTTGTTCCCGCGAGTGTCCTCCGGGTGGCGGAAGAGCCGGACCCCGCAGACGGCCAGCATGAGCGGCAGCAGATAGGTCATCCACCCGAAGGTGCCGTTGACCACGGAGGCCACCACGGTGGGCAGCCAGCCGCTCAGTCCCCACCAGGCGAACGTGGCGATGAAGACCGCGAGGAGCAGGTTGAAGAAGGCGGCGCCGTCACGGCGGGCCTCCGGATCCAGGCCGCTGACGTCGCGCCCGATCCGGCGCACCCCCGCGCCGACGGCGTGCGCCACGCCCAGGTAGGCGCCCGCCAGGGCGCGGACGATCCACGGCTGTTCGGCGGCTCCGGCATTCTGGTGCCGGGCGGCCGCAGCCTTGGAAGCAGTGCCCCGGCCTGAACCGCCACGCGTGGTGGAAGTGCCGGTTTTGCTTTTCGTGGTGCCTTTAGGCGCGGAAGGGGTGCGGGTCGCCATAGTCCCACCCTAGCCCAGAAGCGCCGTAGAACCCCGGATTTCCGGGGTTCTACGGCGCTTCTGGAGTCGGGGCCGGGAGGAATCAGGCCTCCAGGACCACCGGGATGATCATCGGCTTGCGGCGCAGACGGCGATTCACCCAGGTGCCGATCACGCGGCGCACCACCTGCTGGAGCTGGTGGGTGGTGTGATCCTTGCGCTCCGCCACGGCCTCTTCGAGGGCCGCGTTGATCTTGGGGATGATCTCGTCGAAGACGGCGTCCTCCTCCGCGACACCGCGGGCGTGGATCTCCGGTCCGGAGACCACCTTGCCGGTGCTGCGGTTGATGACGGTGACGATCGAGATGAAGCCCTCATCACCCAGGATGCGGCGGTCCTTCAGATCGGCGTCCGTGATCTCACCGACACTGGAGCCGTCCACGTAGACGAAGCCCACCTCGACCTGGCCGACGATGTTCGCCAGACCGTCATGCAGATCGACCACGGTGCCGTTGTCCGCCAGCACCACGTTGTCGCCCGGGACACCGGACTCCTCGGCGATCTTGCCGTTGGCGATCAGGTGCCGCGTCTCGCCGTGCACGGGCATGGCGTTGAGCGGTTCCAGGATGTTGTAGCAGTACAGGAGCTCACCGGCCGCGGCGTGGCCGGAGACGTGGACCTTGGCGTTGCCCTTGTGGATCACGTCGGCGCCGAGCTTGAGCAGGCCGTTGATGATGCGGAACACGGCGTTCTCGTTGCCCGGGATCAGGCTGGAGGCGAGGATCACGGTGTCGCCCGTGCCCACCTGCACACGGTGGTCGCCATTGGCCATGCGGGACAGCGCGGCCATCGGCTCACCCTGAGAACCGGTGGACATGAGGACGACCTTCTCATCGGGAAGCTTGTCCACGTTCTTCAGGTCCACCAGGATGCCGTCCGGCACCTCGAGGTAGCCGAGCTTCGCAGCGATCTGCATGTTGCGGACCATGGAGCGGCCCACGAAGGCCACCTTGCGGCCGTGCTTCGCGGCGGCGTCGAGCACCTGCTGCACGCGGTGCACGTGCGAGGAGAAGGAGGCGACGATGATGCGCTTCTTGGCCTGTCCGAAGAGACGGTCCAGGGTCGGGCCGATCTCCTTCTCCGCGGTGGTGAACCCGGGGACGTCGGCGTTGGTCGAGTCCGACATGAAGAGATCCACGCCCTCCTCACCCAGGCGGGCGAAGTGGCGGAGGTCGGTGATGCGACCGTCCAGGGGAAGCTGGTCCATCTTGAAGTCACCGGTGTGCAGCACGGTGCCGCCCGCGGTGCGGATGAAGACGGCCAGGGCGTCCGGGATCGAGTGGTTGACGGCCACGAACTCACAGTTGAAGGGTCCGAACTGCTCGACCTGCCCCTCCTCCACCACCATGGTCTTCGGGCGGATGCGGTGCTCCACGAGCTTCGCCTCCACGAGGGCCAGCGTCAGCTGGGAGCCCACCAGAGGGATGTCGCGGCGCAGGCGCAGGAGGTACGGCACGGCGCCGATGTGGTCCTCGTGGCCGTGCGTCAGAACGACGGCCACGATGTCATCGACACGGTCCTCGATGTAGGAGAAGTCCGGCAGGATGAGATCCACGCCGGGCTGAGTCTCCTCGGGGAAGAGCACGCCGCAGTCCACGATGAGGAGCTTGCCGGCGATCTCGAAGACCGCCATGTTGCGCCCCACCTCCCCCAGGCCACCCAGGGGAACGATACGGAGCGTGTCCTTCGCCAGCTTGGGAGGCGTGGTGAGGTGGGAAAACGCGAGTTGGGTCATATCTGGCTACTTTCCGGCGGCAGCCGCAGGGGTTCCCGGGCGTTCTAGCCCAGGACCCATGCGGCCTCCGCCAAATCTTCACGGATGATGGCTTGCTCGGCGTCGCTCAGCTCCACGAGGGGCAGGCGAACACGCGAGTTGGGCAGGACGTTCTGCCACTGAAGAATCTGCTTGGCCGCCACGGCGCCCTGGGCGCGGGTCATGGTGGCACGGACCACGGGTTCGAGGTCGAAGTTGAGGGTGCGGGCGGTGGCCAGGTCCCCGGCGTTCACGGCGTCCACGAGAGCGCGGAACTTGGCCGTGGCGACATGGGTGGTCACGCCCACCAGGCCGACGGCCCCGAGGGCCATCCATTCCAGGGTGAGGCCGTCATCGCCCGAGTAGAACACCAGATCGGTCTCCCGCAGGACACGGGTGGCCTTGGCGAAGTCCGCCTTGGCGTCCTTGACGGCGACGATGTTGGGGTGCTCCGCCAGGCGGATCATGGTCTCCGGCGCGATCTCGATCGAGGAACGGCCCGGAATGTCGTACAGCATGACGGGCAGGCCCGTGGAGTCCGCGACGGCTTCGAAGTGCGCCTGCACTCCGGCCTGGCTCGGCTTGTTGTAGTACGGCGTCACGATCAGCAGGCCGTCGACGCCCACTTCTTCGGCACGACGGGAGAGCTGGATCGAGTGAGCGGTGTCATTGGTGCCCGTGCCCGCGATGATCACGGCACGGTCGCCGACGGCTTCCTTGACGGCGCGGAACATGCCCACGTTCTCGTCATCGGTCAGCGTGGAGGTCTCCCCCGTGGTGCCGGTGACGACGAGACCGTCGCAGCCGTTGTCCACGAGGTGCTCGGCGAGCTCCGCCGCTTTCCGGTAATCGACCACTCCATCATCGGTGAACGGTGTGACCATTGCGGTCAGAAGAGTTCCGAGGTTGGGGGTGCGCGTACCAGAAACAGCCATGCATGAAGGTTATCGTGAATCCGTCAAACCTCTGCAACACGGTCCCGTATGGCGGGAATCCAGCGGCGTCCGGCACGGTGCGGACCGCCCCGGCGGCGCTGCTAGCCGCGGTGGAAGAGGCCCACCGCGTCACGCATGGCGGCGCGGGCACGACGGCGGTCCCCTGCGGCGTCGTACGCGCAGCTCAGCCGGAACCAGACGCGCCAGTCCTCCGGCGCCGCCTCGGCCTCCCGCTGATACTTCACGAACTCCGCGTCGGCCGCCTCACGGACGATCCGGCCGGCCGGGGTGCGCGGCAGATTGTCCGGCGGCAGGCCGCCCTCCTCCTCCAGGATGCGCGCCATGCGCTCGGTGCGTGCCCCGAACATCAGCTCCCGGATCAGCGCCCAGGCGCCCACCACCGGCAGCACGAGGTATGCCAGGCCCATCGCCTTCGCCACTGGCTGCGGATCCATCAGCAGCAGCACGGCCCGGTTGAACGTCACCACCAGGTAGAAGACCAGCAGCAGGGTGATGGCGCCCACCCAGATCTTGGTCTTGTAGGCGGCCCAGAACTCTTTCATCTACAGCCCCAGATCCAGGTAGCCGTCGAGCCCGTGGGTCAGGCCCGCGTGCCCGGCCACCTCGCGCAGGCCCAGCAGGACGCCCGGCATGAACGACGCGCGGTCGTAGGAATCGTGCCGGATGGTCAGCTGCTCGCCCGGACTGCCCAGCAGGACCTCCTGGTGCGCCACCAGGCCGCGGAGCCGGACGCTGTGGACGTGAACACCGTCGACGACGGCGCCCCGGGCCCCGAGCGGGTCGCTCTGCGTCGCGTCGGGGCTCGCCGGGACCCCTGCCGCCTCCCGCGCGGCGCCGATCAGCTCCGCGGTGCGCGCAGCGGTGCCGGACGGTGCGTCCACCTTGTCCGGGTGGTGCAGCTCGACGATCTCCACGGATTCGAAGTAACGGGAGGCCTTGGCCGCGAAAGCACTGGCCAGCACGGATCCCAGAGCGAAGTTCGGCGCGATCAGGACACCCACGCCGGGCTGCGTCGCGAGCAGTCCGCGGAGCGCATCGAGCCGTTCGGGCGTCCAGCCCGTGGTCCCGACCACGGCGTGCAGGCCGTGCTCGACCGCGAATCGGACATTGCGCTCCGTGGAGTCCGGGACGCTCAGGTCCACCACGTGGGTGGCGCCGGCGTCGAGGATGCCCTCGAGCGCGTCCTGGCGGCCCAGCGCGGCGACCAGCTCCAGGTCAGGAGCCGCCTCCACGGCCTTCACGGCCTCGCTGCCCATGCGCCCGCCCGCGCCGATCACTGCCACTCTGATGCTCATGGAGCAAGCGTATCCGGGCGCCGGGCAGGCACTGAAAACGGGGACGGCACCTCAGACGCGGAACCTCAGACGCCCACCCATTCGACGGTCCCGTCCGAGAAGAACTGTTCCTTCCAGATCGGCACCTCCGCCTTGACGCGCTCGACGATGTCGGAGCACAGCGCGAACGCCTCCCGACGGTGCGGTGTGGCGACCGCGCACACGAGCGCCGCATCGCCGATCGAGAGCGCCCCCACGCGGTGCGACACCCAGAGCGTCGCCTCGCCGTGGGAATCCCCCAGCTCGGCGACGATCCGGTCGAGGGCCTCCTGCGCGCTGGGATGCGCCGAATAGTTCAGACGGTCCACGGAGCGGCCGCCGTCATGGTCCCTGACCACCCCGCAGAAGGTCACGACGGCGCCGGCCCGGTCGTGCGACACGGCGTCGAGGGCCATGTCGGCGGAGATCGGCGCGGAGCTCAGTTCCGCGAACAGGACGCGGGCGTGCGGTGCCGGCTCTGCAATCTCAGTGGGCTGCGTGTTGTCAGTGGGCTGCGTGTTGTCAGTGGGCTGTGCGTTGTCAGTGGGCTGTGCGTTGTCAGTGGGCTGTGCGTTGTCAGTGGGCTGTGCGTTGTCAGTGGTCATGGTGTTCTCCCTGGGCCTGGGCGCAGATGTGGCTGATGAGGGGGTCGAGGACGCCGAGGCCGTCCATGACGCCCTTCGGGGAACCCGGCAGGTTGACCACCAGGCAGTCACCGGCCAGGCCGGCATACCCCCGGCTCAGGGCGGCGAACGGGGTCTTGGCGAGGCCGACCGCGCGGATGGCCTCCATGAGCCCGGGCACCTGACGGTCCAGAAGCGGAAGGGTCTCCTCCGGGGTGAGGTCATCGGGGGTCAGGCCGGTGCCCCCGGTGGTGATCACGACGGCGGAGCCCACCTGCACGAGCGCGCGGAGAGCGGCGCCCACGGCGGCGCCGTCGGGCACCACGAGCGGCTCCCCGACCTCGAAGCCGTGTTCCCGCAGCCAGTCCACCAGCACCGGGCCGGTCAGGTCTTCGGCGAGTCCTGCCGCGGCACTCGTGGACGCCACCACCACTCCGGCGCGGTTCTTCCTCAGTCCGTGGCTCATCGCGTCCAGTCCCCGCTCTTGCCGCCGCTCTTCGCGAGCACTTGGATGTCGGTGATGACCGCGTGCTTGTCCACGGCCTTGATCATGTCGTAGACGCCGAGAGCTGCGACGCTCGCCGCGGTGAGGGCCTCCATCTCCACCCCGGTCACGCCGCGCGTCTTGACCAGCGCCTCGATGCGGACGGAATCTTCCAGGAGCTCGAAGTCCACGGTGACTTTGGAGATCGGCAGCGGATGACACAGCGGCACGAGCTCCGGCGTCTTTTTCGCGGCCATGATGCCGGCGACGCGGGCGACGGCGAGCGCGTCGCCCTTGGGGAGACCGCCTTCCCCGAGGAGTCTCAGGACCTCGGGCGTGGTCCGGAGCACCGCCTGGGCCGTGGCCACGCGCGTGGTCTCCTCCTTGGCCGAGACATCGACCATGTGGGCACTGCCGTCGGCCCGGACATGGGTCAGCTGAGGGCCGTCTCCGGCCTGGGGTTGCGTCATACGATCCATACTTCCACTTCGGCGCCGTCGTCGGCGCGGTCGAGGCCCACGGGGAGGTGGACCAGGCAATCGGCCTGCGCCAGGGCGTGCAGGAGGTGCGATCCGGCGCCGCCTTCGAGACGGACCTTTCCGTCCTGCAGGGCGCCCCGCCGCACCTGGTGTTTGGCCGCCGGGCTGTCCGCGGCGCCGTCCAGCGCGGCCCGGACCCGGGGCCTCGGACCCACCAGGAGGGGGCGGAGGAACATCTCGAACGAGACGAGGGAACTCACGGGGTTGCCCGGGAATCCGAGGAACGGCACGGATCCGCTCGCGACGGCCACGGCGCCCAGGGCCTGGGGACCGCCCGGCTGCAGAGCGACCGAAACGAACTCCACCCCGCCCGCCAGCCCCTGTTTGACGACTTCGAAGGCACCCTGGCTGATGCCGCCCGTGCTCACGACCAGGTCCACCCCGTCGATCCGGGACAGCGCGGCCCGCAAGCCTTCAGGACTGTCCTCCTGCGCCTGGACGGTCAGCACTGTCGCGCCGGCGTCGTCGAGCGCGGCCGCGAGCATGGGACCGTTCGAATCGTAGATCCGCCCGGGAGGCAGGGGCTCCCCCGGCTGCACCAGCTCATCGCCGGTGCTGAGCACCGCGACGCGCAGTGCGTCACGCACTGGAACGTCCACCAGGCCGAGGGCGGCGAGCAGCGCGATCTGAGCCGGTCCCAGGCGCACCCCCGGCTCCAGCACGGTGGTCCCCCGCGTGACATCGCTCCCCTGGGCGCGGACGAACTGCCCCGCCGGCGCCTCCGGCAGGGTCACCTCCTCGCCGGTCGCCACGAAGCGCGGCGGATCGGCGGCTTCCACGGGCACGACGGCGTCCGCCCAGGCCGGCAGCATGGCGCCGGTCATGATCGGGGCGGCGGCGCGCGGGCCGGGTTCCGGTGCGAGCGCCGCCTCGGCGTGGCCCGCCGCGATCGTCGCCACGGCCGTCACCCGCCCCGGAAGATCGGCGGACCGGACGGCATACCCGTCCATCTGGGAGTTGTCGAAGGGCGGAAGGTCCAGCGGCGCGATCACCGGCCGGGCCAGCACCCGTCCACGGGCCTCCACGAGCGGCACGGTGGCGGCGTCACGGTCCAGGCGTTCCAGCGCGGGACGCAGTAGGTCCCGGACGGCGGCCGCATGGGCGTCGACGCTCCGGCGGGCCGGACGGACCCGCGGCGAAGCAGGCTCGGAATGCGAAGTCATGGCCCCATTGTGGCAGGCCGCAGCGGGTCCCGGACCACGGCCGAGGATCCGGCTCGGACGACACGGCGCCGATGGTCCGGCATCACCGCACGGTGACCGCGCCACGACCGCACAGGATCATCCGACCCGGAAGGTGACCGTGTGCAGACCACTCGAACCGTTCGGCGCCGGGGGCGCCAGGTCCGTCGACTGGGGCTGGCCGTCCCGGCCCGTCATGCGGACCGTGAGCCGGTGCTCGCCCGCGGCGGGGGTTCCTCCACTCAGCCCGGCGAGGGGCAGCGACCACTGCCGCCAGGAGTCCGTGCCGCCGTCTCCGCCGAGGCGCGCGGGCTGCCACGCGCCGTCGTCGAGCCGCACGTCCACCGACGCGACGCCGGTGCCCTGTGCCCAGGCCACGCCGCCGATGACGCCGTCCCGAGCGACAGTCGCTCCCTGGCGGGGCGTGTCGATCCGGCTGGACCGTTTGATGGGGCCGTGATCGGACCAGCCTCGGGATGTCCAGTACGCCATGTCCTGGGCGAACGTCGTGACCTTGAGCTCGGTGACCCACTTGGTCGCGGAGACGTAGCCGTACAGGCCGGGCACCACGAGGCGGACCGGGAAACCGTGTTCGGGAGGCAGCGGCTGGCCGTTCATGCCGATCGCGAGGAGGGCGCCCCGGCCATCGCTCAGCGCCTCGAGCGGCGTGCTGGCGGTGAAGCCGTCCACACTCGTGGAGAGCACCATGTCGGCGCCGGGCCGTACTCCTGCCTGCGCGAGCAGTTCCCGCACGGGCCAGCCGAGCCAGCGGGCGTTCCCCACGAGGTCGCCGCCGACCTCGTTGGACACGCACGCGAGGGTGACGTCGAGTTCACGGAGGGGCTTGGCGAGCAGCTCGTCGAAGCTGAGCGTGACCTCCCGGTCGACCAGCCCGGTGACTTTGAGGGTCCAGGTGGCGGGGTCCACGAAGGGCACCACCAGGGCGGTGTCGATCCGGTAGAACTCGCCGTTCGGGGTGGCCCACGGCGAGATGCCCGGCACGGGGAGATCCGCCGGAGCGGGCGGCGCGGCCTTCGCGGGGGCGGGGAGTTTCAGGGCCGCACGCGCTGTCTGGTAACCGTTCCGGGCGCCGCGCGCCACGGCCGTGCCCGCCGCGAGGACGGCGACCCCCACGGCGCTCGCGGCGACCGCGCCGAGGAACCGGCGGCGGGTGCTCATGGAGTCCTCCACGGAGCCGCTCGCCGGCTGCGTCCGGGCGCCGCTCCGGGCCCAGTCGCCGAGCCGGGTGATCAGGAATGACAGCACGACGCCGGCCGCCACCCCGGACAGCAGGCCCAGCACCGCCGGCACGGCGCCGCCGTCGGGCCTCACAGCGCCGGCCCAGGCCGCGACGATCCCGACCGCGGCCACGATGAGAACTCCGACGCGGCGTCGACGGAGTTCCAGGATCCCGGCCAGCGCCGCCAGCAGCCCGGCGATCACGCGCATGACGATGCCGAACACCGTCTTGTCCGAGGTCCCGAAGCTGGCGATCGCCCATTCCTTGACGGGCGCGGGGACCGCGTCGATCACCATCCCGCCCACGGCGTTCAAGGGTGTCAGCGAGGGGCTCAGCCAGGTGCTGAGGAACTCCCCCGCGAGCACGCCGGTTCCGACGGCGAGCAGACCGCACACGGCGGCCAGAGTCGTCACCCGCCAGAGCGGAGCCCGGCCGGAGCGTGAAGCCGCCGGGGATTCCGGGGAGGGCGAGGCACCGTTCATTTCTCCAGGGTAGGCCGGTGGCACCGATCAAGAGCCGGGGATCGGCAGTTATGACAAGACTGAAACATCCCGGTGCCGTCCGGCTGGCGTAGGGTGAAAGACATGGAGAACACCGCACACGATGCGGGCGTGCGCGTAGCCCTCGGCATGCCCGGGCTTCCCCCTGCCGTGCGGGACGGCGACCTGTCGCCGATGCCTGACCACAACGGTCTTCTGGACCGTTTCGGGCGCCTTGCGACCGACCTCCGGGTCTCGCTGATCGACAAGTGCAATCTGCGCTGCACGTACTGCATGCCCGCCAACGGACTCGACTGGATGGCGAAGGACCGCCTCATGACCCAGGACGAGATCCGCCGTCTGGTGCGCCTGGCCGTGCACCGCCTCGGCGTGCGCGAACTGCGCCTGACCGGCGGTGAGCCGCTGGTCCGCGCCGACCTGGTGGAGATCATCGCGGGGCTGCGTTCCGATCATCCCGAGCTGCCCATCTCGATGACCACGAACGCCGTCGGCCTTGAATCACGGGCCCAGGCGCTCCGGGATGCGGGTCTGAGCAGGATCAACGTCTCGCTTGACTCCATCCACCCCGAAACCTTCGCCACGCTGACCCGGCGCAACTTCCTGGACCAGGTGCTGCGCGGCGTCGAGGCGGCCGCCCAGGCGGGGCTGACGCCTCTCAAGCTCAACGCGGTTCTCATGCGCGGCCTCAACGACCACCAGGCGCCGGATCTGCTGGCGTGGGCGCTGGAACACGGCTACGAGCTGCGGTTCATCGAGCAGATGCCGCTGGACGCGGACCACATCTGGCAGCGCGAACAGCTCATCACCGCCGCTCAGACTCGGGAGATCATCGAGGAGCGGTTCGACCTCGGTCCGGATCCCCGGCAGCGCGACGGCGCCCCGGCGGAACGGTTCACGGTGTTCTCCCGGGAGACCGGTCAGGCGCTCGGCACGGTGGGCATCATCGCGTCCGTGACGGAGCCGTTCTGCTCCGACTGCCGGCGCACCCGCCTCACCGCCGAGGGCAAGGTCATGAGCTGCCTGTTCTCCCGCGAGGAGTTCGACCTCCTCGGGCCGCTCCGCTCCGGCGCGGACGACGCCGAACTCGTGCGCCGCTGGCAGGAGGCCATGTGGGTCAAGCCGAAGGCCCACGGCATGGGCCATGTGGGCCTGGACGCCCCCGATTTCGTGCAGCCGGACCGCTCCATGAGCGCCATCGGCGGCTGAGTCACGCAGAGTCACGCAGGAGAACAGAACAGATGATCACGGTACGGTACTTCGCCGCGGCCAAGGCCGCCGCCGGGCTGGACGAGGAGCGCATCGACCCCGCGGCATTCACCCACCCGGACGACGACGGCGCGGCCACCCCCATGGCCCCGTTCACCCTTGGCGCGCTCCTGGAGACCTTGCTGCGGCTCGAGCGCCCCGGCACCCCCTCGGGCGCCCCGGAACTCTCCCGGGTCCTGTCCCGGAGCTCGTTCCTCGTGAACGGCGTGGCCGCCAAGGACCACACCAAGCCCCTCTCCCCCGGGGACATGGTGGACGTCCTCCCACCCTTCGCCGGTGGCTGACCACGCGACGAGCCGCAGACGTCCGCAGAAAGCCCAGCGCGGAGCAAGGATCTGCGGCAGCCTGCGTAAAAGGGCCCCACGGCCCTGGCCACGGCATGTGGTGACCACGCCGCCGTGGGAATAGCAGGCAGAGCAGATCGTTGCTCCGCGCTTCGTTAAAGCCCGAACGTCTCCGACTCGTCGAATGGTCCGACGACGGTGATGGTGCGGGGACGCCCGGCCATGTCCCGCGCTAGCTCCAGAACCTCGTCCGCAGTCACCGCGTCGATCCGCGCGAGCGTGTCGTCGATGCTCTGGAACTCGCCGGACACCAGTTCCGCACGGCCCAGGCGTGACATCCGGGAGCCGGTGTCCTCCAGGGCCAGCACGATCCCGCCGGAGAGCTGGCCCTTGGCCTTGCTCAGTTCCGACTCGGTGATGCCGTGCTCGGCGAGCTTCTCCAGTTCGGCCTGGAGCAGGGTGATGACCTGCCCCACCTTGGCCGGACTGCAGCCCGCATACAGGCCGAAGTAGCCCGTGTCCGCGTAGCTCGACGAGAAGGAGTACGTGGAGTACACCAGGCCCTTCTTCTCGCGGATCTCCTGGAACAGGCGGGAGGACATGCCTCCGCCGAGCACGGAGTTCAGCACGCTCATGACGTAACGACGCGAGTCGCCGGCCACCAGGCCCGGGCAGCCCAGGATGATGTTGGCCTGCTCCACCTGACGCTTCACCACGGCGAGGCCCGGCTGCCCGGAGATCTCGGCCGCCACGGAGGACCGGCGCGGCTTCGGCGCGGTGCCCTGCGTCATCGGCCAGCCGGCGGACCGGAGAGCCTCCTCCACGAGCGAGCACACGACGTCGTGATCCAGACCGCCGGCGGCAGTGACCACGAGTTCCTGGGGGCGGTAGTGCTCCCGGTAGTGCTCCCAGACCGAGTCCCGCGCCACGGCACGGATGGCTTCGGGGGTGCCGCCGATCGGGCGGCCCAGCGGATGCTCACCGAGGACGGCGGACACGAAGTGCTCGTGCGCCACATCGGTGGGATCGTCCGCGTCCATGGCGATCTCTTCGAGGATGACCTCGCGCTCCTGCTCGAGCTCCTCGGGGTCGAGGACGGCGCCCGTGATCATGTCCGCGATGACGTCGATCGCCATGGGCAGATCACGGTCCAGCACGCGGGCGTAGTAGCAGGTGCTCTCCTTCGCGGTGGCCGCGTTGGATTCGCCGCCCACCTCGTCGAAGGCGGAGGCGATCTCCAGGGCGGTCCGGCGTCGGGTGCCCTTGAAGAGCAGGTGCTCGAGGAAGTGGGTGGAGCCGTGCTGGCCGCCCACCTCGTCGCGAGAGCCCACGCCGACCCAGAAACCGATGGTGGCGGAGCGCTGCCCCGGCATGGATTCGGTGACGACCCGAACGCCGCCCGGGAGGATGGTCCGGCGGACTTCTGCCCCATCATGAGCGTGGAGCAGGACCGGACGGCCCTGCTCCACGCTCAGAGGCAGCTCAGTGGCTGCCATGTACTACTCGCCAGCCGGGGCTTCGGCCTCGTCCTCAACCACCGGGGAGAGGGAGAGCTTGCCACGGTCGTCGATCTTGGTGATCTCCACCTGGACCTTCTGGCCCACGGAGACGACGTCCTCGACGTTGTCCACGCGCTTGCCACCGGCCAGCTTGCGCAGCTCGGTGACGTGCAGGAGGCCGTCCTTGCCCGGGGTGAGGGAGACGAACGCGCCGAACGTGGTGGTCTTGACCACGGTGCCCAGGTAACGCTCACCGACCTCGGGGATCTGCGGGTTCGCGATGGCGTTGATCGCGGACCGGGCGGCGTCGGCGGACGGGCCGTTGGTGGCGCCGATGTAGACGGTGCCGTCGTCCTCGATGGAGATGTCCGCGCCGGTGTCCTCCTGGATCTGGTTGATCATCTTGCCCTTGGGGCCGATGACCTCGCCGATCTTGTCCACGGGGATCTTCACGGCGATGACGCGCGGAGCGAACTCGGAGAGCTCGTCAGGGGTGTCGATCGCGGCGTTGAGCACGTCGAGGATGTGGAGGCGGGCCTCGCGGGCCTGCTTCAGAGCGGCGGCCAGCACGGAGGCGGGGATGCCGTCCAGCTTGGTGTCGAGCTGGATGGCCGTGACGAACTCACGGGTGCCGGCGACCTTGAAGTCCATGTCGCCGAAGGCGTCCTCGGCGCCGAGGATGTCGGTCAGGGCCGCGTAGCGGGTCTGACCGTCGACCTCGTCGGACACCAGGCCCATGGCGATGCCGGCGACGGGGGCCTTCAGCGGCACACCGGCGTTCAGCAGGGACAGGGTGGAGGCGCAGACGGAACCCATCGACGTCGAGCCGTTGGAGCTGAGAGCCTCAGACACCTGACGGATCGCGTAGGGGAACTCCTCGCGGCTCGGCAGCACCGGCACCAGGGCGCGCTCGGCGAGAGCGCCGTGACCGATTTCGCGGCGCTTCGGGGAACCGACGCGGCCGGTCTCACCGGTGGAGTACGGCGGGAAGTTGTAGTTGTGCATGTAGCGCTTGGTCTTCTCCGGCGACAGGGAGTCGATCTGCTGCTCCATCTTGAGCATGTTCAGCGTGGTGACACCCATGATCTGGGTCTCGCCGCGCTCGAAGATGGCGGAACCGTGCACGCGGGGCAGAACCTCGACCTCGGCGGTGAGCTGACGGATGTCCGTCAGGCCACGGCCGTCGATGCGGACCTGGTCCTTGAGGATGCGCTGGCGCACGACCTGCTTGGTGACGGAGCGGAAGGCAGCGGACAGCTCCTTCTCGCGGCCTTCGAACTGCTCGGAGAGGGAAGCGACCACTTCGTCCTTGAGGGCGTCGGTGGCGGCGTCGCGCTCCTGCTTGTCCGCGATCTGGAAGACCTCGGCCAGGCGGGTCGCAGCGGCGGCCTCGACGGCGGCGAACACGTCGTCCTGGTAGTCGAGGAAGACGGGGAACTCGACCGTGGGCTTGGCGGCGCGCGCGGCCAGGTCGGCCTGTGCCTCGCAGAGGGCCTTGATGAACGGCTTGGCGGCCTCGAGGCCCTCGGCCACGACATCTTCGGTCGGGGCGGTGGCGCCCTGTTCCTTGATGAGGTTCCAGGAGTTGTCGGTGGCCTCGGCCTCGACCATCATGATCGCGACGTCGTCACCGGCGATGCGGCCGGCCACGACCATGTCGAACACGGCGTTCTCGAGCTGGGAGTGCTTCGGGAAGGCGACCCACTGGCTGCCCTGCTCATCGGCGATCAGCGCGACGCGGACGCCGCCGATCGGGCCGGAGAACGGCAGACCGGAGAGCTGAGTGGACATGGAGGACGCGTTGATGGCGACCACGTCGTAGAGCTCGTCCGGGTTGATCGCGAGGACGGTCACCACGATCTGAACCTCGTTGCGCAGGCCCTTCACGAAGGCCGGGCGCAGCGGGCGGTCCATCAGACGGCAGGCCAGGATGGCTTCCGTGGAGGGACGGCCTTCGCGGCGGAAGAAGCTGCCGGGGATGCGGCCGGCGGCGTACATGCGCTCTTCCACATCGACGGTGAGCGGGAAGAAGTCGAAGCCCTCACGCGGGTGCTTGCCCGCGGTGGTGGCGGAGAGCAGGGCGGTGTCATCGTCGATGTACACCATGGCCGCACCTGCGGCCTGCTTGGCCAGACGGCCGGTTTCAAAGCGGATCACGCGCTGGCCGAATCGGCCGTTGTCGATGATCGCTTCGGAGAACTGGATCTCGGGACCCTCCAAGGGTCACCTCCGTTTCATGTGTGAAAACCGTCCGCTCCAGCCCAGGGGCGGCGTCGCCGTCCTGTACGTCACCCGGTCTTCGATCGAGACTCTCGGGCCCAGGGCTTCAGGCCCGTCCCGCGAGTCACTACCGAGGACCGCGAATGCGCGGATCCGGAAGGTCTTCTGCTGATGTGCTTTTCTGTCGAACTCAGTTTTCGCCAGTGCCGCAGGAAGCGGCCCACTCGAGGAGCGGGCCGCTTCCGGACCAACTAGCGGCGCAGGCCGAGGCGCTCGATGAGCGAACGGTAGCGGTTGATGTCGGTGTCGTGCAGGTAACGCAGCATGCGCTTGCGGCGACCGACCAGAGCCATGAGGCCACGGCGGGTGTGGTGGTCGTGCTTGTGGAACTTCAGGTGCTCCGTCAGGTCAGAGATGCGCTTGGACAGCACAGCGATCTGAACCTCGGGGGAACCGGTGTCACCCTCGTGGGTGGCGAATTCCTGGATGATCTGCGTCTTTACGGCGGCGTCAAGTGCCACAGTGAACTCCTATGAGTTGTGCCGTGCGGCCCGGACAGAAACTCACTGCCGGGTAGCCACCTGCCGCCGAGGCGGGCAGGCAACAGATTCGGCAACCACGGACTGCAGCCGAATCCACCTGTCATTCTATCGTCATCCGCCGCACCTTGTCGAAAGGCGGGGCGGAAGCGACGGCGGCGCTGCTTGTCCGGAGCGACGGCGGCCACCAGACTGTCCTCATGGAGCCTGCACGCGCCACCCTCACGGAACAGCTCACCGCCGGCCGGGCCGCCCGGTCGTCCCATCCCCGCCGGGAACTGGCGCGGCTCACCACGGACGGGCGGGAGCCTCTCGACATCCTCGACCGGCAGAACGCGACGCGCGTCCCCTCCCTCGCGCCCCTGCGCGAGGAGAGGATGGCGGCGTCTCCGTTCGCCTTCTACCGCGGAGCCGCCGCCGTGATGGCCGCGGACCTCGCCCGCGACCGGCACAGCGGCATCCTGGTGGCCTCCTGCGGGGATGCGCACCTCGCCAACTTCGGGTTCTATGCCTCCCCGGAACGGAGCCTGGTGTTCGATCTCAACGACTTCGACGAAGCCGCCTGGGCGCCGTGGGAGTGGGACCTCAAGCGCCTCGTCACGAGCCTTGTCATCGCCGGGCGGGACAGCGGACGCAGCGCCGAGGTCATCGAGAACGCCGTGCTGGCCGCCGTCGACGGCTACCGTCTGGGACTGGACGCCGCGCTCCGGCTGAGCCCCGTGGAACGGTACTACGCGAACGTCGACGCCGAAGAGACGCTGAGCAGGCTGTCCGGACCGTCGCGGAAGGCACTCCAGGACGCGATCACGAAGGCGCGGAAGCGGACCACCGGACAGGCCGCCCGCAAGCTGACCCGGAAAGGCGAGGACGGCCGCATCCGGTTCCTCGACGACCCGCCCGTCATGGAGCACGTGGATCCGTCCCTGACCCGCGACCTCAACGCGCTCTTCAAGGCCTATCAGCGCAACGCCGCGATCGACATCGCCTTCCTGGTCCAGCACTACTCCCTCGCGGACTTCGCCCGCCGGGTGGTGGGCGTGGGGAGCGTCGGAACCCAGTGCTTCGTGCTGGCGCTGCAGGACTCCGCAGACGATGTGCTCATCCTTCAGGCGAAGGAGGCTCGCCGGAGCGTGCTGGCCGAATACGGCGGGATCACGCAGCCGCGCCCCCTGCTGGACGGAGTGGCCGAACGCGGCGAAGGCGCCCGCGTGGTGGGCCTCCAGAAGATCCTCCAGGCGTGTTCCGACCCGTTCCTGGGCCATCTGCAGGCTCCGGAAGGCGATTTCTACCTGCGGCAGTTCCGCGACATGAAGGGCGGGATCGACGCCTCGACCCTGGAGGACGGCCCGTTCCACGGATATGCCCAGGCCTGTGCGCTGCTGTTGTCCCGAGCCCACTCCCAGTCTCCGGCCGCCACCAGGATCGCCGGATACCTCGGCCGGGGCCGGAAAGTGGGATCGGCCCTGCTGGACTGGTCGCTCGCCTACGAAGAGGTCAACGCGGCGGACCACCGGGCATTCGCCGAGCGGCTCCGGGCCGGATCGTCCGAGGCCGGGGCCGCGGCCTCCTGAGATTCCGCCCCGGTCTCACCGTGCCGGGCGCAGCCCGGCGTGGGCAGCCCTGACGGTCAGGCCTGGGACGCGCCGACTCCGAGGATCTCGCGCGTCTGAGCCACGTCGAGGCACATCTGCTCCACGAGCGCCTCGGGACCCCGGTACGCGACCATCCCTCGCAGATGGGAGACGAACTCCACGACGACGCACTGACCGTACAAGTTGAAGCTCTCCACCGGCTCGTCCGGCCGGCCGATCACGTGGGCCTCGACCTGGCGCTGAACGCCCTCGAAGGTGGGGTTGGAGCCCACGGAGATGGCGGCGGGCCAACGGGTTCCGGCTTCGTCGACGAGCCACCCGGCGTAGATGCCGTCCGCGGGCACGAAGCCCGAGGATTCGTGAGCCAGGTTCGCCGTCGGGAATCCGAGTTCGCGGCCACGGGCGGCCCCGTGGACCACTTCTCCGCGCATGCGGTGCGGACGGCCCAGCACCTCGGCGGCCTGCTCGACGTTCCCCGAGGCGAGTGCCTCCCGCACCCAGGTGGACGAACAGCGGCGCGACAGGCCGCCGTCGTCGTCGCTGCCGTATTCGTCGATGACCTCCACCTGGAAGCCGAGTTCGGCGCCCAGCTCACGCATGGTGTCCACGTCGCCGCTGTTGCCCGCGCCGAAGCGGGTGTCGTGGCCGATCACAGCGCCGGCGGCCCGCAGGCCGTCCACCAGGACGTCCTGCACGAAGCCGCGCGCGCTCATGGCGGCCAGCTCCGGCGTGTAGTGCATGACGAGGACCGCGTCGACGCCTTCGGCGCCGAGCGCTTCGATCCGGTCCTGAAGGCCCATGATCAGTTCGGGCGCGTGCTCGGGGCGGTGAACCTGGGCGGGATGCGGATCGAACGTCACGACGACGGCGCGTGCGCCGCTCTCCCGGGCGGCCTCGACCAGGCGGCTGAGGACGCGGCGGTGGCCCCGGTGCACGCCGTCGAAGTTCCCGATCGTCACCACGGTGGGACCGTAAGCCTCCGGAACCTCCGCGAGGTCCCGCCAAATGTCAACCATGAGCCATCCCCTACAAGAGCGGTGTGCCGCGGCTAGCGGCCTGTCAAGAATACCGGGTGCGCGGGCTGCGGAAAGTGCCGGGCCGTCAGACCGCGGCCGGCCGGCGCTTGTACAGCCACCAGAGGCCGAGCAGCGGCAGCAGCAGCGGCACGAAACCGTAGCCCTTGCCGAATCCGGACCAGACCGTGTCCGCCGGGAACGCCTGGGCGTCGAAGACGCTCAGCGCGCCGACCACCAGGACGCCGAGGAGCTCCAGGCTCACGGCCACCACGGAGACCCGGAAGGACGCCGTGCCGCGGCGCGCGAGCGACACCGTCGCGACGATGTACACCACGGCGGCCAGCGCCGAGAGGAGGTAGGCCAGCGGAGCGGTGTGGAACTTGGTGGCGATCTGATACGCGGCGCGCGCGGTGGCCGCCAGGGCGAAGACGCCGTAGACGGCGATCAGCAGGCGGCCTGGACCGGTGTTCCGGGTGTTGCCCTGCTCCGGGCTCGTCTGCTCCGGGCTCGTCTGTTCCTTGTTGCTGGGGGTGGTCATCACCGAGTTCTTCCTTTAGTACCAGATCTGGTTCATGCGTGCGGCCATCACGAGCGCCGTCACGCCCACCACCGCCATGACGAAATTGCTCCACCGGGTCCGTTCCACCACGGACCAGTAGACGGCGCCCAACGGCAGGACCAGGGCCGTGATCATGTAGCCCCAGAACTCCCAGGCCTCGCCGCGGATCCGCTCCCCCAGGCTCACGCGGATGATGGAGCCCACCAGGTAGGCGAGCAGGGCGACCCACACGGCCCCCACGGAGAGGATGGTGACGTCGTTGGGTTTCTTGCCCAGGGCGCCGGCGACGGCGCAGATCACCGTGGAGGCGACCCCCACGACGGCGATGATCCAGAAATAGACGTCCATCACCGCTCCCCCGCGGCAGACCCGCCAGACCCGGCGGGCGCCTCCGGGGCGTCCGGCGGGAAGACGAGCACGGGCTTGGCGTGTCGGCCGGAGTCGGCCAGGAGCGCCACGAGGGTCCCGTCCGGCGCGAAGGCGGCCACGGGATGCTCGGCGGTGCCCGGCTGCGCCTCGTCCCGGGGGATGCGGCGTCCGTGGGACAGGTCCCCGGCCTCCTCGGCGCTGAGTTCCCGGACCGGCATCAGATCGCGGGCGGCCTGGGCCAGGTCCAGGACCTGGAAGTCCTCCGCGAGCTGCTCCAGCGTCCGGGCGGAGCCGAGCGTGAAAGGCCCGACTTCGTGACGGCGGAGGACCGTGAGGTGGCCCCCGACGCCGAGCGCGGCGCCCAGGTCGCGGGCGAGGGCACGGATGTAGGTCCCCGAGGAGCACTCCACGTCCACGTCCACGTCGACGACGGCGCCGTCGTGGCGGATGTCCAGGACGTCGAAGCGGCGGATGGTCACGGGACGCGCTGCCAGCGCCACGTCCTCGCCGGCGCGCACGCGGGCGTAGGAGCGTTCGCCGTTGACCTTGATGGCGCTGACGCTGCTGGGCACCTGCTGGATGTCGCCGAGGAACTGCAGCACGGCGTCGCGGATCGACTGGTCGTCCACGGCAGAGGCGTCCTGCTCGGCGGTGATCTCACCCTCGGCGTCGTCGGTCACGGTGGCCTGGCCGAGGCGGATGGTAGCGGTGTAGCGCTTGCCGGTGCCCACGATGTAGGTCAGCAGGCGGGTGGCTTTGTTGACGCCGACCACCAGGACGCCGGTGGCCATGGGATCCAGGGTGCCGGCATGACCCACCTTGCGGGTTCCCGCCAGCCGACGCATACGGGCCACGACATCGTGGCTCGTCCAACCCTGTGGTTTGTCCACGATCACCAGTCCCGAAAGCACGCCTTCCAGTATAGGAGGTCGCGGGCGGCACTCGTCCCCCGGCGGCCTTCCAACCCACCACGGACCAGGCTGTCACCTGCGGTTGCACGGGCCGCCTCCGGCCCTCCACCCGCGCCGCTGAGCACCGCGTCATGGGGAGGGGTCCCCATCGCCTTCCAGGCCCGGACCATGCCACAATTGCTCCAATGATTGCACTAACAGGTGCCATCTGACGCAGTAGCAAGGATCAGGGAACCATGTCACTCTTCACCACTCGCACGCGCAGCGCGGGCGCCGTCGCAGCCTTGGCCGCACTGGCCCTCGGCCTGAGCGCCTGCTCCATCACCGTGGACACCAAGAAGGATCCGGCACCGACGGAGAGCTCCTCGAGCACCCCGTCGCAGACCCCGGAAGAGACTCCGTCCACCGAGTCGTCCCCCTCGGACACCCCGTCCGAGTCGCCGTCGGAGACCAGTGCCGCCCCCGCAGCCGACCCCAAGGGCGGCCCGTCGGTGGAGCAGATGACTCCCGCCGGCACCACCCTGAAGATCGGCCAGACCGGCAAGATCTTCGTCCAGACCGGCAAGCCCGGCAAGGACTACTACGACAAGCAGCTCTTCGACGTGAAGGTCACCAGCATCGAGAAGGGCTCCTTCGCGGACCTGTCCGGCCTCAAGAACTCGGACAAGTACAAGGGCTACGTGCCGTACTACATCCACAGCGAGGTCACCCTCAAGCAGACGCTGAACCCGATCAAGACCTCGGTCTCCTGGACGCACACGTCCTTCAAGGGCACCCTGGCCGGCGGCTCGCCGGCCGGCAGCCTGATCATCTTCGGCGGCTTCGACAAGTGCCCCTACCCCAAGCCCTTCCGGGCCATCGGCGACACCCAGGTGGACTGCCAGATCGCCCTCGCTCCGACGGGAACCGCGGTGACCGGGGTGTCCTACACGGGCAACTCCAGCAACTACCTCAGCTACGACCTGAACCCGTACCGCGACAAGCCGCTCGTCTGGTCCAAGTAAAGCCCTGGGCGCCCTCTCCTGAGGGCGCCCGACACCTGTCAGCACGACAGAGACCTGACGGTACGACTGAGGCCCACCGGGACATCCCGGTGGGCCTCAGTCGTACCCGGCGCCACGGCACGGATGCCGGGCTCATTCAGCAGGGCGAGGGATCAGTCTTCCTGGTCCTCTTCGTCCTTCTTGTACGGATCGGACTCGCCGGCGAAGACGGCCCCTTCGGCCAGAGCCGCCACTTCGGCGTCCCGCTCCTTGGCCTTGCGGATCAGTTCCTCAAGGTTCGAGGCGTTCTCCGGGATCTCGTCGGCGACGAACTCCAGGGTGGGTGTCAGGCGGATGGTCAGATTGCGTCCGACCTCCCGGCGCAGGATCCCCTTGTTCTGGGCCAGGACTTCTTCCGCTCCGGCCCGGGTGTCGGCGTCGCCGAGGACCGTGTAGTAGACGGTGGCGTGCTGGAGATCGTTCGTGACGCGGGCATCGGTCACGGTGATGTCGAGCGCGCGCTCGTCCTTGACGGCCTTCCTGAGAGCCTCAGCCACCAGGACCTTGATGCGCTGCGCCAGCCTTCCGGCGCGTGCTGGATCTGCCATGTTCTCCTCCTCAAAAGACGTGTGACGGTGAACGGAAGGCCGGGCCCACGGTCTCCCCCGGGCCCGGCCTTCCCGACACTCCTAGACGCGCGGCTTCTCGCGCATCTCGAAGGTCTCGATGATGTCGCCCTCGGTGAGGTCGTTGTACGAGCCGAGACCGATACCGCACTCGAAGCCCTCGCGGACCTCGGTGGCGTCGTCCTTGAAGCGCTTGAGCGAATCGATGGACAGGTTCTGCCCGATGACCTTGCCATCGCGCAGCACACGGGCCTTGGCGTTACGGCGGATGAGGCCGGAACGGACGATCGAGCCTGCGATGTTGCCGAACTTGGAGGAACGGAACACTTCGCGGACCTCGGCCGTGCCGAGCTGGACCTCTTCGTACTCGGGCTTGAGCATGCCCTTGAGCGCGAGTTCGATGTCGTCGATCGCCGCGTAGATGACCGAGTAGAAGCGCATGTCGACGCCCTCGCGCTCGGCCAGCTCGGCCACGCGCTCGGCCGGCTTCACGTTGAAGCCGATGATGATCGCGCTGTCCACGGTCGCCAGGTTGACGTCGTTCTGCGTGATGGCACCCACACCGCGGTGGATGACGCGCAGCTGGACGTCGTCGCCCACGTCGATCTTGAGCAGGGCATCCTCGAGGGCTTCCACGGCACCGGACACGTCACCCTTGAGGATGAGGTTGAGGGTGTCGATCTTGCCTTCGGCGACGGCCTGGTCGAAGTCTTCCAGGCTGATGCGCTTGCGGCGCTTCGCCAGGGCGGCGTTGCGGTCCGCGGCTTCACGCTTCTCGGCGATCTGACGGGCGGTGCGCTCGTCGGAGGTCACGAAGAAGGTGTCACCGGCACGCGGGACGTTGGACAGGCCCAGGACCTGCACCGGACGCGACGGACCCGCCTCGGTGAGAGACTCGCCGTCCTCGTCGAACATGGCGCGGACGCGGCCGTGAGCCGTGCCGGCCACGATCGTGTCGCCGATGTGCAGGGTGCCGGACTGAACCAGAACGGTCGCCACGGAACCACGGCCACGGTCCAGGTTCGCTTCGATCGCGATGCCGCGAGCGTCCTTGTCCGGGTTGGCGCGCAGATCCAGAGCGGCGTCGGCCGTCAGCAGGACGGCTTCCAGCAGCTCGTTGATGTTCAGGTTCTGACGTGCGGAGACGTCGACGAACATGGTGTCGCCGCCGTACTCTTCCGGAACCAGGCCGTACTCGGTCAGCTGGCCACGGATCTTGTCCGGGTTGGCGCCTTCCTTGTCGATCTTGTTCACGGCCACCACGATCGGCACGTTCGCCGCCTGAGCGTGGTTGAGCGCTTCAACCGTCTGCGGCATCACACCGTCATCGGCCGCGACCACGAGGATCGCGATGTCGGTGACCTTGGCGCCACGGGCACGCATGGCCGTGAAGGCCTCGTGACCGGGGGTGTCGATGAAGGTGACCTTGCGATCGACGCCCTCGTGCTCGTGGGTGATCTGGTAGGCGCCGATGTGCTGGGTGATGCCACCGTGCTCGCCGGCCACGACGTCCGAGTTGCGGATCGCGTCCAGCAGTCGGGTCTTACCGTGATCGACGTGGCCCATGACGGTGACGACCGGCGGGCGCGCCTCCAGCTCGTCGTCGCCTTCGGCCTCAAGCTCGGCTTCGAAGTCGATGTCGAAGCTGCTCAGCAGCTCGCGCTCCTCGTCCTCCGGGGAGACGATCTGGAGCTTGTAGCCCAGTTCGGCGCCCAGGAGTTCGAAGGTCTCCTCATCCAGCGACTGCGTGGCCGTGGCCATCTCGCCGAGGTGGAACAGCACCGTGACGAGCGACGCGGGGTTCGCATCGATCTTCTCGGCGAAGTCCGTGATGGAGGAACCACGGCGCAGACGGACGACCGTCTGGCCGTCGCCGCGGGGCACGCTCACGCCGCCCAGCGACGGTGCGCTCATCTGCTCCAGTTCCTGGCGCTTGGCACGCTTCGACTTGCGCTGCTTGCCACGACCGGCGCCACCCTTGCCGAAGGCGCCCTGAGTGCCACCGCGACCGCGGCCGCCCTTGCCGAAGCCACCGCCGGCGGGAGCACCGCCACCAGTGCCGCCACCGGGACGGCCGGGGCCGCCACCGGGACGTGCGCCCGGACGCGCTGCCGCACCGGGAGCGGGACGCTCAATGCGGCTGGGCATCATGCCCGGGGTGGGGCGGGGACCGCCGGGGCGCGGAGCACCCGGACGGGGAGCGCCGGGACGCGGTGCGCCCGGACGCGGGCCACCGGCGCCCGCTGCGGGACGAGGCCCACCGGCGCCGGCTGCCGGGCGGGGACCGCCGGCGCCTGCTGCGGGACGGGGTCCGCCCGGACGGGGCATGCCCTGGGAGCTGGCGAACGGGTTGTTACCCGGACGGGGAGCACGCTCGCCGTCGCGCCCACGGGGCATGCCCTGGGAGCTGGCGAACGGGTTGTTGCCCGGACGAGGGCCGCCGGCACGAGGACCGGACTGGCGCTGCTGGGAAGCCGGCTTGGCCGCACGGGCGGCGGCCACACGTGCTGCCTCCGCTTCGGCGGCAGCACGGGAACCCGGCTTGGGGGCTCCACCCGGCTTCATGCCACCCGGGCGAGCGGCCGGGGAGGCGGCAGGCGCGGAGGATGCAGACGGCGCGGCAGGGGCCGCAGGAGCCTGGGGTGCGGAGGCGGAAGCCGCCGCAGGTGCTTTGGGGGCGGCCGGAGCGGCTGCCTTCGCTGCGGGTGCAGCGGACGGGGCGGGAGCGGAACCCCCACCCGGGAATGCGTCACGCAGTTTCTTCGCCACCGGGGGTTCGATGGTCGACGATGCGGAACGGACGAACTCTCCGAGGCTCTGCAGCTTTGCAAGCGCATCCTTGGAGGTGATACCGAGCTCCTTGGCGAGCTCGTGTACGCGGACCTTGGCCACATTTCTCCTGTCTCGGTCCGCGCATCAGCCTTGGCACGAACCGTCTAATACTTCTTCCTGCCCTGAGCCATGAAAAGCGGCTCGGGGCGCTGTGCAGCGCGCAACAGATTGGTCATGGTTACGCGCTCATCGCAGGGAACTCATCGGGTTTCCATCAGATTTCTGACCCGCTTTCGGATAGGACGGTCGTCCCCTGAGGCGTCTCCGCCCCGGTGGGGACACTGTGCGGTGCCAGCTTCTCCTCCAGACCGTCGCTGACGACGGCGCTCCGGAAAGCACGCGCGAACGCACGCTTCCGCTGGGCGAGGGCAAGGCACTCAGTGGTGGGGTGCAGCCATGCACCCCGGCCGCCCACCCGGCGTCGCGCGTCCACCACCACGAGGTTTTCACCTGCGTCGGAGGTCACGGTCGCCAGCCGGATGAGCTGATCCTGGGTTTCCCGGCGGCGGCATCCGACACAGGTCCGCAGAGGTGCACTTGTCGGTGCTGCCACGTGCGCCTGCCTCGCTTGAAATGCGCGTGCCGCCCGAGGGGCGGACACGCATGATGCCATGCCGGGGAACCGGCGTTATCCATTCTACGCCTTCCGGCGGCCCCCGCCGTGCGCGACGGCGCGTCGGGGCCCCCGGAGGCTTACTCGCCGGCCGCGTCGGAGACGATGTCGATCCGCCAGCCCGTGAGCTTGGCGGCCAGACGGGCGTTCTGCCCTTCCTTGCCGATGGCGAGCGAGAGCTGGTAATCCGGCACCACCACGCGGGCGGAACGGGTCGCCGGGTCCGCGATGGTGACGCTGGTGACGCTGGACGGCGAGAGGGCGTTCGCGATGAACGTCTCCGGGGTGTCGGAGAAGTCCACGATGTCGATCTTCTCGTCGTTCAGCTCGGTCATGACGGCGCGCACCCGAGAGCCCATCTCTCCGATGCAGGCGCCCTTGGCGTTGATGCCGGGGCGGTTGGCGCGCACGGCCATCTTGGTCCGGTGGCCGGCTTCACGGGCCAGGGCGACGATCTCCACGGAGCCGTCCGCGATCTCCGGGACCTCGAGTTCGAAGAGCTTGCGGACCAGGCCCGGGTGGGTCCGGGACAGCGTGATGCTGGGGCCCTTCTGGCCGCGCTGCACGCTCACGACGAACGCGCGGATGCGGTTGCCGTGGAGGTATTTCTCGCCCGGCACCTGCTCGGGCGGCGGCATGAGGGCTTCCACGGTTCCCAGGTTGACCTGCACCATGTGCGCGGAGTGGCCCTGCTGGATCTGGCCGGCCACGAGCTCGCCCTCACGGCCCTTGAACTCGCCCAGGACGTTGTCGTCCTCGACATCGCGCAGGCGCTGGAGGATGATCTGGCGCGCGGTGCTCGCCGCGATGCGGCCGAAGCCGTCAGGAGTGTCGTCGAACTCGCCGACGACCTCGCCCTCCTCGTCGATCTCGCTCGCCCAGATGGTCACGTGACCACTCTTGCGGTCCAGTTCCGCCCGTGCCTGATCGATGGCGCCGGGGGTCTTGTGATAAGCCACCAGCAGTGCCTGCTCGATGGTGGGGATGAGCTTGTCCAGGGGGATTTCGCGTTCCCGCTCCAGGAGTCGCAGCGCGCTCATGTCGATATCCATTTAGGCCTCCTCAGTTTCTTCGGGGTCCAATGCTTCGTCCAGCGCCGCATGGTCCAGATGTGTGAATTCGATCTCCACCTTGGCCTGGCGGATCGTGCTGAAGGCCACCGTGACCGGTGCGCCTTCCTTGGCTTTGACGCCCTTCTTCGCTTCGAGCTGCGGGACCAGGGTCACACTGTCCTCGTGGACTTCGCGGATCCGGCCGGTGAGCGGCTCAGCGTCGCTCAGCTTCACGCGCACCAGGCGGCCTAGATTCCGGCGCCAGTGACGCGGCTGCGTGAGCGGGCGCGAGACACCCGGCGAGGAGACCTCGAGCTCGTACGCCTGGGCGCCGTCCAGCGGGTCCGCGTCCAGTGCCTCCGAGATGTCCGTGGAGACCTCCGCGATGCGGTCGAGGCTCACGCCGCCCTGCTGGTCCTCGGGGAGGTCCACCAGCACCTGAACGGTGCGCTGGGTCCCGGCCCTGTGGATCTCCACTTCCTCGAGGAAGAGACCCTGGGCGGTCACCACGGGCTCGAGGAGTCCGTGCAGCCGTGCTGCTTCGGAGTCCTGGCCGCCCTGGTCTGGGGTAGTCGAATGTCCGGCACCGCTCATGGTCCGCAAGGCCTCCCTGATTGAAGTTTTCAGACTATAGAGTATCGACTTTTTGGCCCCGGCGGCTTCCGGACGCCGCATTCCTCCGCGATCCTCGCGTGCCGGGCGGGCCCCGGCGCCGGGAATCGCGGGGCCATGGCAAGATCATGGTGATGAAAAACGCGGGAAAGACGGGACGGACGGGCACGGTCCTCCGTCGGCTGGGAGCTTCGGCAGTGGTGCTGGCCACAGTTCTGGGACTGAGCGCCGCCGTGAGCCAGGTCCTCTCCCCCGCGCCCGTCGACGCCGCGGCTCAGGCTCCGCAGGCCGTCCTCGCCACCAGCACGGGCGAGCTCGCCGCACAGGCACGCGTGCTCGCCTCCACCACGGCCCCGAAGGCGGCCCCGCTCGCCACAATCCTCGAGCAGCAGCGCGCGGCCCTGACTCCGCCGGCGCCGTCAGCGGGCCTTCCCTCGCCGCACCCTTCACCATCCGCGGGCCCCACGACGCTCCCCCAGCTCGTGGCCGCCGTCCGCACGAGCGCCGCGAACCTCCTCGACCAGGCCCGGCGCGATCCGGACGGTGGACTGGCCCGCCTCTACACCGCCGCCGCGCAGGGACGCCTCGACGCCCTGGGCCCACTCCTGCCATCGGGGGCGCCCTCCGGCACGGACCTCGTGAAGCCGGGGGCGAGTGCCCCCTCGGCGTCCTGCGAGTCCGGCACGCCTTCACCGGACGGTGACGCCATGCCGGCCACGACGACGGCGGCCACCGCCTCGGCGAGCGGCGCGGCGAGCAGCGGGCCGGCGTCGTCCGCGTCCGGCGCGCCGACACCGTCACCGCAAGCGGTCGAGGCCACGCAGGCGGTCCTGCGCGCGGGCCGGCACCTGACGTACCTCTACCAGGTGGCCGAAGTCCGTCTGGACCACGGGGCCCGGGCCGACGCGGACCGCTTCGAGACCGCGGTCCGTGCCGCTGGTTCCGACGCCGCCGCGTGGGTGCGGGCCGCTTGCGGGACGCCCGCGGTGCCGGAGGCCGGGTACGAACTGCCGGTCACCTTCCTCAAGACCCCGGCCGCCGGCCTGGGCGCGGTCGAGGGGGAAATGGCGAACGCGGCCCTCGATCTCGTGGCGGTCTCCGAAGGGGATCTCCGGGCCTGGGCCATCGAGCAGTATCTCGCGGCGGGCTCGCGTGCCCGGCACTGGGATCCGTCGGCGGGAGCAGGTGCGGCGTTGCCGGGGGTTCCGGAGGCCGTCACGCCGACGCCGTCCACTGCTCCGTCCTCGGCTCCGTCCTCGGCTCCGTCCTCGACGCCGTCCTCCGGCTCACGCTGAGTCCGGATTTCGGCCCGCTTTTCCTCTCCGAGTGAGCCAAGGCTTACTTCAATGAGCTGAGCCTTCTCTCAATAAGTGAAGGCAAACATTGCTGGAATTGTTTTTCCGGGAGTGCTTTCCTGAAGACATGACGACAATGGAGATCAAGGCCGGCGCCGGGAAGAAGAGCGCCCGGGGCAATCTGGCACAGCGCCTCAACTGGCTGCGGGCCGGTGTTCTCGGGGCCAATGACGGCATCGTTTCGGTGGCCGCGATCGTGGTCGGCGTCGCGGGCGCCACCACCCAGCAAGGCCCCCTTCTCGCGGCCGGCGCCGCCGGTCTGATCGGCGGGGCCATTTCGATGGCTCTCGGCGAGTATGTCTCGGTCAGCAGCCAGAGCGACAGCCAGCGAGCCATCGTCCGCCAGAAGCGCACGGCGTTGAATGACGATCCCGCCGGAGAACTGATCCGGCTCAAGGAGCGCTATATCGCCCAGGGAATTTCGCCGTCCACCGCCACGCTCGTGGCCGAGGAATTGAGTGCCAAGGATGCTCTGGGCGCTCATTTGAAAAGCGAATTCAATATCGACGAAGAAGAAATCGTCAGCCCGTGGCATGCGGCCCTCGCCTCGGCACTGGCTTTCACCGCCGGCGCGATCCTGCCTCTGCTCGCGGTGCTGCTCCTTTCCCCGTCGATCCGGATCCCCGTGACGTTCGGCGTCGTGCTCACGGCCCTGGCCGCCACCGGCGCCGTCGGCGCCTGGATCGGCGGGGCGAGTGTGCCCCGCGCGGCCGTTCGAGTGGTGATCGGCGGCGCGCTCGCCCTCACGGCGACGTTCCTGGTGGGCAGCCTCCTGGGACAGTCCGGCATCCTCTGATCCCGGGGGCCTGGGGTTGGGCGTGATCGCCGTCCTCGTCGCGCTCGCGTGGGCGCCGACGGTGGCAGCAGCCCCGCCGCACCCGCGAGACTAAGCTGGACCCGTGAGCTCCCCCGTGACGTTACCGCCCGGCCTGGTCAGGAGAATGACGCGGAGCGCCGAAGGCGCCCGGTGGATCGGAGCCCTGCCCCGCCTCCTCGAGGAGTGCTTCGACATCTGGGGTCTGAGCCTGGACCTGTCCCCCGGCTTCCCGGTCCTGCACGGCTACAGCGGCATCGTGGTCCCGGTCCGCGGACAGGACGGGGCGGCAGTTCTCAAGGTGTCCCTGCCGGTCGAGGAGACGCTGTCTGAAGGCCCCTCCCTGCGTGTCTGGCACGGACGGGGCGCCGTTCGCGTCCTGGCGGACGACCCAGGGCGGTGCGCCCTCCTGCTCGAACGGCTCGAACCTCATCGGACCCTCATCAGCATGGATCTCCAGGACGCAGCAGAGGTCTGGGGCGGGATCGTCCGTCGGCTGAGCGTCCCCGCGGACGACGTCGGCCGGATCCTCGGTGACACGCCCGCCTTCGCGGCCATCCCGCGACTCTCCGAAACCGCCGAGCGCTGGTGCGACGAGCTCCCGCAGAGCTGGCAGGATGCGGGGGAACCCTTCCCCCGCTGGCTGCTGGAAGCCGCGCTGGAGGTCTGCCAGGTGCACGGCACGGTGGGAAGGCGCGATTCCCGTGAGGTCCTGGTGCACCAGGACCTCCACTTTTTGAACATCCTGGCGCGGCCGGGCGGTCCGGACCCGGACGGCCCCGGCGGCCTGGACACCACCGAGTGGGTGGCGATCGACCCGCAGGCCGTGCTGGGCGACGCCGAGTTCTCGCTGCCTCCCGTGCTGCGCAACCGCCTGGCCGAGTACCCCGTGGTGCGGCCCGCCGAAGGGGTGCTGCGCAGGCTTGAGGACTACTGCGCGGCCGCGGGACTGGACGCGGAACTCGCCCGGCAGTGGAGTGTGGTCAGCTTCGTGGAGGACGCCCTCTGGTTCGCCACGAAGGGCGGGCATGAGCGGGAGACGGAGCGGTCGCTCTGGCTGGCCTCCGCCCTGGCCGGGAAGGTCCTGGACGACACCATCGACCCCCGGCGGCTCCTCGACCCCGGTCAGGTCGACTGACCCGGCTGCGCTTGCTGCCCTCTACCGGACGTTGTCCTGCCAGACGTCGAACCCGAGCTTGACGATCAGGACCGCCACGACTCCCAGGAACACCCACCGGATGAAGGAGTTTCCGCGAGCCACGGCCATGCGCGCTCCGAGGTAGCCGCCCGCGGTGTTGGCCGCCCCGAGGAGCAGCCCCACGCCCCAGAGCAGGGAGCCGTGCGGCAGGAAGAACAGGAGCGCCCCGGCGTTGGTGGCCATATTGACGATCTTGGCCTTGGCGCTGGCCTCGGTGAAGGCGTACCCCATGAGGGAGACGAGGGCGATCACCAGGAACGAACCCGTGCCGGGGCCGATCAGCCCGTCGTAACAGCCGATCACGGCCCCGATGAGGCACGCGAGGACGTAGTGCTTCCGGCCCTGATGCCTCAGAGCCGTCTCACCGCCCACCGCGGGGCGGAACGCGGTGAAGAGCAGCACAGCCACGAGGGCCACCACGATGATCGGTTTGAACGCCTTGCCCGGCAACTGCGTGGCGATCACGGCGCCCCCGAAACTGCCGGTCAGGGCGATCAGGGCCATGGGCACGGCCGTTCTCAGATCGGGGTGCACGCGCCGGTAGAACGTGATGGAGCTCGTGGTGGTCCCGAAGATGGACCCGAGCTTGTTCGTGGCCAGCGCCTGCACCGGGGTGATGCCGGGCACCAGGAGCAGGGCGGGCAGCTGGATGAGACCGCCGCCGCCCACCACCGCGTCGACCCAGCCGGCGCAGAAGCCGGCCAGGACGATCACGGCGAGCGTGCCGCCGTCGAGCAGTTCGAAACCGCTCAGCATGACACGCCCGCCCGTGATCCGGTCATCCGGCCAGTCTGCATCCGGTCAATGCGCATCCTGTCAGTGTGCGACGGCGGCGCGCACTGTGGCGACCGCCTCGGCCACCGGCACGTTCTGCGCTTCCCCGCTGCGGCGGTCCTTGAGCTCCACGACTCCATCGGCGAGGCCCTTGCCGACCGCGAGGATCGTGGGGACGCCGAGCAGTTCGGCGTCGCCGAACTTCACACCGGGAGAGACCTTGGGGCGGTCGTCGTAGATGACGTCCAGGCCTGCGGCGGAGAGCTCGTCCGCGAGCTGAGCGGCGGTGGAGAAGATCTCCTCGCCGCGGCCCACGGCCACCACGTGCACATCGGCCGGGGCGACGTTCCGGGGCCAGATCAGTCCGCGGTCGTCGTGGTTGGACTCCGCCAGTGCCGCGACGGCACGGGTCACGCCGACGCCGTAGGAACCCATCGTCACCACGACCTGCTTGCCGTTCTGGTCAAGCACCTTCAGGTCCAGCGCTTCAGCGTACTTGCGTCCCAGCTGGAAGATGTGACCCATCTCGATGCCGCGGGCCAGCTCCAGCGGACCGCTCCCGTCGGGGGCGAGGTCACCTTCGCGCACCTCGGTCGCCTCGATGACGCCGTCCCAGCCGAAGTCACGCTCGGCGACCAGGCCGAAGACATGCTTGCCGTCGACGTTCGCACCGGTGATCCAACTGGAACCGGGCACCACGCGGGGATCCACCAGGTACAGGACCTTGGCGGCGCCCTCGGAACCCAGCACGGGCTCCTCGGTGCTCAGGCCGGGGCCGATGTACCCCTTGACCAGCGCGGAGTTCTTCTTGAGGTCCTCCTCGGAGGCGGCCTCGAGCCCGATCTCGCCGCCCACCGGCAGGAAAGCGCCGATGTTCGCCTCGACGCGCTTGAGATCCACCGCGCGGTCGCCGGGGACGCCGATGATGACGAGCTGACGCTCGCCCGTGGGCAGCGTGACGGCAAGGACCACGTTCTTGAGGGTGTCGGCGGCCGTCCAGGGACGGTCGGCGCGCGGCTCGGTGCGGTTGGCCGCGTCGACGAGCGTGTCGATGGTCGGCGTGTCCGGGGTGTCGCGGACGACGGCGGCCGGCAGCGACGCGTACTCGATGGGCTCGGGCGCCACCGTGGTCACGGCCTCCACGTTCGCGGCGTACCCGCCCGCCGAGCGCACGAAAGTGTCCTCACCGATCGCGGTGGGGTGCAGGAACTCCTCGCTCCGGGACCCGCCCATGGCGCCGGCGGTGGCCTTCACGGGGACCACTTCGAGGCCGAGGCGTTCGAAGATGCGCAGGTAGGCGCCGCGGTGAGCCAAGTAGCTGGCGTCCAGGCCGGCGTCGTCGACGTCGAAGGAATACGAGTCCTTCATGATGAACTCGCGGCCGCGCAGGAGGCCGGCCCGCGGGCGTGCCTCATCGCGGTACTTGTTCTGGATCTGGTAGATCGCGAGGGGCAGGTCCTTGTACGAGGAGTACAGGTCCTTCACGAGGAGGGTGAACATCTCCTCGTGGGTCGGAGCCAGGAGGTAGTCGGCGCCCTTGCGGTCCTGCAGGCGGAAGAGGCCCTCGCCGTACTCGGTCCAGCGATTGGTGACCTCGTAGGGCTCCTTGGGCAGCAGGGCCGGGAAGTGGACTTCCTGCGCGCCGATGGCCGCCATCTCCTCGCGGATGATCTGCTCCACCTTGCGCAGCACGCTCAGACCGAGCGGCAGCCACGTGTAGATGCCTGGGGCGGCACGCCGGATGTATCCGGCACGGACCAGGAGCTTGTGGCTGGCGACCTCGGCGTCCACCGGGTCTTCACGCAGGGTTCGCAGGAAGAGCGAGGAAAGGCGTGTGATCACTGAAATTCCGTTTCTGGCGCAATCGGGGCTGAAGCCCGTCCGGACAGGCCGGGGACAGGGCTGCGGTCCGGGATGACCGGACCGTACCCCGAGTTTATCCGTTGCGGGCCGTCACGCAGGCACGGGACGCCCGGCCCGCGCACCGAACGCACCGAACACCCGGAGGCCGGGGACGGCGAAGGGCCCGGAGCGACCGCGCTCCGGGCCCTCACGGCGGATTCCCGAGGGTGTCCGCGGAAGGCTCAGCCTTCCTTGCCCTCCAGGGCCACCAGGACGCCGGCCAGGGCGAAGTACTTGTTGGAGCCGAGATCACGGACGGTCTTGATCCCGAGTTCCTTGGCCAGGAATTCACCCTTGGCGTCCGTGATGCCCGCCAGCGCGGACACGGGCGCGTCCAGGATCTCCTTCAGGCTCTTGTCCTCGAAGTCCTTGTCCAGACCCTTGCCGAGGTTGACGCTAACTGCCATGTTCCAGCTCCCTTACGTCGGTGACATGCCCTGTTGGCCGCTGCGGACAGCGACGACACATCTGAGCCGAACGTAGTTCACACCGGTTCGCCGATCAAGGATCTTGACGGACCTTTTCGATGAACTTACTTTTAATTCATCAGTCGATGAATTATTCCGGTCAGCGTCAGACGGGGCCGGAAGACGGGAGCGGTCATGGACAGGTCGCAGCGATCCGGCTCACAGCCGGCACCGGGAGAGGCCGCAGTCACCATCCGGGGGCTGCACGTGCGGCGTGGCCGTCTGCACGTGCTGAGGAACCTGGACTTCGCGGTCGCCTCCGGCACCATCACGGGACTGCTGGGCCCCTCCGGCAGTGGCAAGACGACCCTCATGCGGGTGATCATGGGCCTCCAGCGTTTCGGCTCCGGCACCGTGACCGTGCTGGGCTCGCCGGCCGGCGCCGCTGCGCTCCGACGGAAGCTCGGCTACATGACCCAGTCCCCCAGCATCTACCGGGACCTGACCGTGCTGGACAACGTCCGCTACTTCGCCACCTTGCACGGCAAATCGGCCGCCGAGGCCCGCGATGCCGTCGGAGCCGTGGGGCTGACCGGGGAGTCCCGAAGGCTCACAGCGGACCTGTCCGGCGGGCAGTTCAACCGTGTCTCCCTGGCCTGCGCCCTGGTCGGAGACCCGGAACTCCTCATCATGGACGAGCCCACCGTCGGCCTGGACCCCGTCCTCCGCGCGGAGCTCTGGGCCCACTTCCGCCGCCTCGCCGACGCCGGCACCACCCTCCTGGTGTCGAGCCACGTCATGGAGGAGGCCCGGCACTGTCAGGATCTCCTGCTGCTGCGGGACGGCAGGCTCCTGGCGCAGCTGACGCCCGGAGAGCTGGCGGAACGCGGCCACACCACGGACCTGGAACAGGCGTTCCTGGCCATGATCCAGGATTCCGGGGCTTCCGGACCAGGACAGGAAGAGGCGGCATCATGAACCCCCGGCTCCTCGGCGCCACCACGGCGCGCGTGCTCACCCAGATCCGCCACGACCACCGCAGTGTGGCCATGATCCTCGTAGTGCCATCGTTCCTTCTGGCCGCGGTCTACTTCCTCTTTGAGAACGAGACACTGCCCCCGGGCATGCCCCGCACCTTCGATCGGGTGGGACTGGTCATGCTGGCCATCTTCCCGTTCCTCATCATGTTCCTCATCACCTCGGTCACGATGCTGCGCGAGCGGACCAGCGGCACGCTCGAACGGCTCCTCACCACTCCCCTGGGCAAGGCCGATCTCCTCTTCGGCTACGCACTGGCGTTCTCGGTGCTCGCGGCGGTCCAGGCGCTTGTCACCCTGGCCGTCGCCTACTGGGTGTTCCAGCTCGACGTGCAGGGAAGTCCCTTGCTGGTGGGGCTGGTGTGCATCCTGAACTCGGTGCTGGGCGTGGCCCTGGGACTTCTCTGCTCGGCGTTCGCCCGCACCGAGTTCCAGGCGGTGCAGTTCATGCCCGTGGTGGTGGTCCCCCAGATCCTCCTCTGCGGGTTGTTCGTCGCGCGGGACTCGATGAACTCGGTGCTGGAGGCCATCTCCAACGTGCTCCCCCTGAGCTACTCCGTGGAGGCCCTGCAGGAGATCGGCCGCAACAGCGACCCCACGGACACCCTCCGGAACGACCTCATCGCCCTGTCGGTGATCGCCTTCGGACTCCTGGTGCTCGCGGCCGCCACCCTGCGCCGGCGGACGGCGTGAGCGGGTTCTCGCCGGGAGTGCCCACCTCGGGCGGGCCTGTCCCGCCTGGGCACGACGACGGCGCCCCGGGCCGAGCCACCGCGGAACCATCCGCGGCTCCCGGCCGCCGTCGTGGTCGCCGGGGAGGGCAGGCGGACAGCCGCGAGAGGATCCTGGCTGCGGCCCGCCGTCTGTTCGCCGAGCACGGATTCGAGGGCACGAGCCTGCGCCAGGTGGGGCGGGAGGCGGGGGTCGATCCGGCGATGGTCCATCACTTCTTCCAGGGCAAGGACGAGTTGTTCGCGCTCAGTGTCGAGCTGCCCGCCGATCCCGCAGACGTGTTGGCCGGGGTCACCTCCCTCGACCCCCGTCGGCGCTCGGAGGAGATCGTCCGCGCGGTGCTCCGGCTCTGGGAGAGCCCGGCCCAGCACAGCCTGGTGGCCTTCATCCGCGGGACCATCGGGTCCCGCACCAAGACCGCGATGCTCCGGGAGATGGTCAGCCGGACGATCCTGTCCCGTATCACGGCCGGGCTGCCGGGCACCCCGCAGGAGCTCGCACTCCGTGGCGACCTGGTGGCGTCGCAGATGGTGGGTCTCATGCTGACCCGGTACGTGGTGCGGCTGGAACCGCTGGCCTCGGCGACGCCCGAAGAGGTGGTCCGGCACGTGGCGCCGACCATTGAGCGGTACCTCCTGGGCGAGACCGGCGAAGGGCCGGCGCCGGGCATGGGGTGTGACCCCCGTCCGGCGGTGCGGCCACGGACGGTTCAGGAGGAATAGTGCGCACGACACACGAAACGGGCCGCGTCCAGAGTGGACGCGGCCCGTTCGGGTGCTGCTGAGGAACGTCGGCGCTCCTACTTGATCTGGTCCGCGACGGCGTCCAGGGTGGCGACGGCCTTCTCGACGTCGGCCGTGCCCGCGCCGCCCGCCAGGGAGACGCTGGTGATCGCGACGCCGTTCTTCACGGCCATGACGCTCACCTGCTTCATCTTCGAGGCGCCGCCCGGCAGCCCGGTCGTGGTCTCGAACGCGGTGGCGCCCGGGGTCTTCGCCGAGATCTGGAGCGTCTCGGTGGTCGCCTCGGCCTTCTGGCCCGCGATCTCGACCGTCATGGTCTTGCACTTCTCAAGGCGGTCCTTGGACTTCGAGAGGGCGCCCTCCAGCGCCGAAGCGTCGACGCCGGAGATCAGGCTGACAGCCTGGCTGGGGATGCCGTCGGCGCCGGTCGAGGTGCCCACCGCCGTGGTGGCGCCGTCCAGCATCTGGAGACCGGCGGTGACATCACCCCCGCCGCACTCGGCCGGGGAGATCTTCGTCTTCGAGAGCAGTTCCTTCGAGGCTTCGAGGGACTTCTTCAGGTCCGCGGAGGGGAGCACCTTGAGCTCCTTGCCGTCGGCGCCCTTGGAAGCCTTGAGCACCGCCTCCAGTTCGGCCTCGCTGTACTTCTTCGCGGCCACCGGCGCGGCGGACTGCCCGCCACCTCCGGAAGTCCCACCGGACTGCTGCTGTGCCGGGCCGGAACAGGCCGTGACGGCCAGCAGCGAGGCCGCGGAGAGAGCCAGGAGGGCCCGACGTGCGTTCTTCATGATGTTTTCCCCGATCAGAAAGCGATTCGATTGGTGAGACTGAACTCGACAGTGATTATTCCATTCGATGCGGAAATCCGCGATGGGCACCCCTCCCCATGACGCGAGTGCGACAGACGGGGGCTCACTCCAGGAGCGCGGCGGCCTGCTCGACGACGGCGTTCGCCACCGCCGTCGTGTCCGCCCCGCCTTTCCGCCCGGCCACGCTGACGAAGACGTTCACGCGGCCCACCGTCACCGTGGACAGCGCGATCTCCATGGTGCCGTCGGAGCCGGTGATCGTCATGGTCCACGCAAGACCGCCCTCCACCTTCGGCGGCGTCGCTGCGGCCATGGCCACCGCGGCCGTCTGAACACCTCGGATCAGCTTGAGGGTGGAACAGCGCCGCAGGATCTCCCGGTCGACGCCGGGACGAAGCAGCTCCGGTGGGCCGCTGCTGAGGACGACGGCCACCGTCGCATCACGGCCGGTGTCGTTGAGGCCCAGGGCCACACGGGCCCGGTCGAGGAGCTTCGTGGAGACGCGGTTGTTGGAGAATGCCACGTCCTGACACGCCGCCGGCGCCACGTCGGTCCTCGCCTCGGTCCGTTCGTTCGCCTCGACGGTCTTGCGGATCTTGTCGACCGCGACCTGCGTGAACGGGCCGTCGTTGGGCCCCTTGAGCCGGGTCACGACGTCTTCCAGTTCCGCCGAGTTCCAGGCCTTGCCCGGACTCGGGATCGTGACCGCGCATCCGCTCAGGACCAGGGCGGACAGCAGCACGGACAGCATGGCGAGCAGTGGTCTTCTCATGGCGGCTTCCCCCTGGAGACGGTGAAGTCAACGCTATGCCGCCGCGAGGCCCACGACAAGCAGGCCCGTGGGATACCGGACCAGTACAGCACCGGACTAGTACAGCACCGTCGCGAACTCGCCGTGCTCGCGGAAGCCGACCTTCTCGTAGACCTTCCGCGCCGCGGTGTTGTAATCATTCACGTATAGGGAGGCGATGCCCGCCACGCGCCGCGAATACTCGACGACGGCGGCGACCCGGGCGGCGGCCATCCCCCGTCCGCGCTGGGACGGGTCCATCCAGACGCCTTGGATCTGGCACACCCCGCGGGTGACCACCCCCAGATCCGCCTTGAAGAGCACCTGGCCCGCGGGATTGAAACGCGCGAGGGTGTGGCCCTGACGGAGCAGGTTCAGCACACGGCGCCGGTAGTTCTCCTGCCCGCCCAGGAACGGCGAGTACCCCACCTCTTCCTCGAACATCGCCACGGAGGCCGGGAGGATCCTGTCGAAGTCCTCCATCGAGGCGGCACGGACGGAGGGGTCCGCTTCGACCCCCACCTCGCCATCATGCAGGAGGAACGGCTGGGACCGGCGGACTTCCAAGGGGACGTGCCCGAAGGCCTCCAAAGCCGGAAGCAGCGCGAGCACCGCATCGCTCGGGCCGAAGATCGAGGCGTAGCGGTGCGAACGGGCGTGCAGCGCATAGGCGAAGAGCGGCGCGAGGGACGGGTCAAGGGCGATGGGCACCACATTGGCGCCCGCCCAGCAGGCGGCGATCAGCCCGCCGTCGTCGAACACGCCGAAGACCGTGGCGCCCAGGGAGCGCCACGGCCTGACGGTCTGGGCCAGGACGAAGGCATTGACCGCTTCGTCCCGCAGGGCCAGATCCCGGAGTGCGGGAAGATCCTCGTCCACGAGTTCACGGATCATGGGCCCTCCCGCGACCTTGCTAGGAGACGGTGACCACTGGACTGCCGGAGGGAGCACTCGGATCATCGGACTCCATTTCGTCGGCAATGCGCATGGCTTCTTCGATCAGTGTCTCAACGATCTCGTGTTCCGGCACGGTCTTGATGACCTGGCCCTTCACAAAGATCTGGCCCTTGCCGTTTCCGGAGGCGACGCCGAGGTCTGCTTCGCGGGCCTCGCCTGGGCCGTTCACCACGCAGCCCATGACGGCCACGCGCAGCGGGATCTCCATGCCTTCCAGGCCTGCCGTGACCTGCTCGGCGAGCGTGTAGACGTCCACCTGGGCGCGGCCGCAGGAGGGGCAGGAGACGATCTCGAGCTTGCGGGGGCGCAGGTTCAGGGACTGCAGGATCTGGTTGCCCACCTTGACCTCCTCCACGGGAGGGGCCGAGAGGGAGACGCGGATGGTGTCGCCGATGCCGCGGGACAGCAGGGCGCCGAACGCGGTGGCGGACTTGATGGTGCCCTGGAACGCCGGGCCGGCCTCGGTCACGCCGAGGTGCAGGGGCCAGTCGCCCTTTTCGGCGAGCATCTCGTACGCGGCCACCATGACCACGGGGTCGTTGTGCTTGACCGAGATCTTGAAGTCGTGGAAGCCGTGTTCCTCGAAGAGGCTCGCCTCCCAGACGGCCGACTCCACGAGGGCCTCCGGGGTGGCCTTGCCGTACTTCTTCAGCAGGCTGGGCTCCAGGGAACCGGCGTTGACGCCGATGCGGATGCTGGTGCCGTGGTCCTTGGCGGCCTGGGCGATCTCCTTGACCTGGTCATCGAACTTCCGGATGTTGCCCGGGTTCACGCGCACCGCGGCACAACCGGCCTCGATCGCCGCGAAGACGTACTTCGGCTGGAAGTGGATGTCCGCGATCACGGGGATCTGCGACTTCTTGGCGATGATGGGCAGGGCCGCAGCGTCGTCCGCCGACGGGCACGCCACGCGCACGATGTCACAGCCGGAGGCGGTGAGTTCCGCGATCTGTTGCAGGGTCGCGTTGATGTCCGTGGTGGGGGTGGTGGTCATGGACTGCACGCTGATGGGCGAGTCGGACCCGACGCCCACCGAACCCACCTTGATCTGGCGGGTCTTGCGCCGCGGTGCGAGCACGGGCGGCGGGGCGGACGGCATTCCAAGGCTGACCGATGTCACTTCTGATTCCTCAGTTCTGTAGCTCTTGTGGTTCTGGTGAGTCCGGCCCCGGTCAGGAGACGAATTCGCTGAAGCGGCCGATCACGGGGCTCCACTCGCGGGCGCTCGTCTGGGCGACGGCGCCGTTGATCTGGAACGGGTCCTCCCGGAGGAGCCCGTCCAGCGCGGGCTGGTCCTCGGCCACCATGATCAGGAGGGCTCCCGCCCCGGAATCGACGGGTCCAGAGGCCAGCACAGTGCCCTCCTCAGCGAGCGCTCCGAGCCAGGCGCGGTGGGCGGGGCGGAACTCGTCGCGCACGGCGGCCGTTGCGGCGTCGTACACGTACTCCACGGCGAAAACAGTCATGGGTTCACTCTATCCCTCAGGCCCGGAACCGCGGGGCGTCGGCACTGTGACACTGAGCGCTCGACGGCGGGCTGCACACTGATCTGAACAGGAGCCGGTCGCGGATGTTCCGCGGGCGCCGTTGTCGCGTGAGGAACGAGCGCAGGCGCCGCGGGACATCCGCGACTGGCCGCCAGGCCGAACGGCTCAGTGCATGCGACCGCCGTCGTCATCCGAACAGCTTCACGGGTTTGACGATGTCCGCGTAGATCAGGACCACACCCATCACGAGCAGCAGCCCCGCCACCGTGTACGTCACGGGCAGCAGCTTGGCGAGGTCGAAGGGGCCCGGATCGGGTCGGCGGAAGATGCGGGCGATGCCACGGCGGATTCCCTCGTACAGCGCTCCGGCCACATGACCGCCGTCCAGGGGCGGCAGCGGGATCAGGTTGAAGATGGCCAGCGCGAAGTTCAGCCCGGCCAGGATCCCGATCAGGCTCGCGATACGGGCGTCCAGCGGGATCTCCTCCATGGCGGAGACCTCGCCGGCGACGCGTCCGACGCCCACCACGCTGATGGGTCCGTTGGGATCACGGGGCTCCGAGCTGAACGCCGCCTTGGCCACCCCGATCACACGGGCGGGCAGGTCGAGGACGACGTGGCTGACCTGGGTGATCTGCGTCCCCGCGGCCGGCAGCACCGTCTCGGGTCCTTGCGGGACCAGGGCCTGACGAGGCCCGACGCCGATGAAGCCGACGTCCTGCGTGAGGACCTTGCCGGCGGAGTCCTTCGCCGGCTGGCCGTCCGCGCCGTAGACCGGACGGGCGGTCAGGACCGGGGTGACGGAGGTGTCGATCGTCTGGTCGCCGCGCTGGACGACGACCGGGACCTTGCGCCCGGCCGACTGCCGGATCTGCTCTGTCAGGGTGTTCCAGTCATTGGCGGGTTTGCCGTCGAAACTGACGATCCGGTCGCCGGGTTTGAGACCCGCAGCCGCCGCGGGAGCCGGAGTGCACTTCTCCCCCGGTCCCGGCTCCTTGTCGCCCTGCGTCACCTGGCAGGCGGACACGGTGGAGAGCGTGGTCGTGGGCTGCGCGCTGCCGAAGCCCATCAGCAGGATCGCCGTGAAGAGGATGCCCAGCACGATGTTCATGGCCGGACCGCCCAGCATGACCACGGCCTTCTTCCACACCGGCAGCTTGTAGAAGACGCGGTTCCCGTCCTCGGGCCCCACCTCCTCGCTCGCTTGCTGGCGGGCCTCGCGGGCGAGGTTCTGGAACATGCCCGTGCTGGAGGCGCGCATGGTGCCGTCCTCGGGATTCGGCGGGTACATCCCGATCATCTGGACGTAGCCGCCCAAGGGCAGCGCCTTGAGACCGTACTCGGTCTCCCCCTTCTTCCGGGAGAAGATCGTGGGTCCGAAACCGATCATGTACCGCGTGACGCGGACCTTGAACAGCTTGGCGGGCAGCAGATGGCCCACTTCGTGCAGCGCGATGGACACGGCGATGCCGATCGCCACGAACAGCACCCCGCCCAGGAACAGCAGCGGCCCGCTCATGCCCACAGCCTCGTCATCTCAGTGGTCTTTCTCCTCGAAGCATTCATCACGAGGACAAACGTTCGTGGGTGCGCTTTCGTGCCCACTCCTCGGCGGCGAGCACCGATTCCAGGCTGAGCGCGGCGTGGTCGGAGTGCTCGGCGAGCACGGCCTCCACGGTGTCCACGATGTCCGTGAAGCTGATCTCACCGCGGTGGAACGCCAGCACGGCCTCCTCATTGGCGGCGTTGAAGACGGCAGGGTGCGTACCGCCCTGCTTGGCGGCGTCCTTGGCGAGGTCGACGGCGGGGAACGCCACGGCGTCGAGCGGTTCGAAGGTCCACTGGGTCGCCTGCGTCCAGTCGCAGGGGGTCGCGGCGTGAGCGACCCGCTCCGGCCAGGCCATGCCGAGGGCGATGGGCAGCCGCATGTCCGGCGGCGACGCCTGTGCGATCGAGGAGCCGTCCACGAACTGCACCATCGAATGCACCACGGACTGCGGATGGACGACGACGTCGATCCGGTCCAGCGGCACATCGAACAGCAGGTGGGCCTCGATGACCTCGAGGCCCTTGTTCACGAGGCTGGCGGAGTTGGTGGTGACCATGAGGCCCATATCCCAGGTCGGGTGGTCGAGGGCCTCGGCGGGGGTGACGTGCTGGAGTTCCGCGCGGGTCTTGCCACGGAACGGTCCCCCGGAGGCCGTCAGGACCAGGCGGTCCACCTCGGTCTCAGTGCCGGAGCGGAGGCACTGGGCGATCGCCGAATGCTCGGAGTCGACCGGCACGATCTGGCCCGGCCGGGCGAGATCCTTGACGAGGGCGCCGCCCACGATCAGGGATTCCTTGTTGGCCAGCGCCAGAGTCGCCCCGGACTCGAGAGCCGCCAGGGTGGGCGCGAGGCCGATGGAGCCCGTGATGCCGTTCAGGACCACGTCGACCGGGATCGAGGCGATGCGGGTCGACGCTTCGGGCCCGAAATACAGCTCCGGGGCGTAGCCCTGCAGGCCGGCCCGGGCCGCTTCATCGGTCAGCAGCTCCCGGAACTCGCTTTCGCTTCCCGAGGCCACGCCCACGGCCTGGGCACGGACGTGGACCGCCTGCCGTGCCAGGAGGGCGAGGTTGCCACCGCCCGCGCTCAGCGCCGTGACGCTGAAACGGTGAGGGGCGCCGTCGACGACGTCGATCGCCTGGGTGCCGATGGAACCGGTGGAGCCGAGCAGGGTCACAGAACGCATGGTTCCAGTATCCCGGAGAACCTGAGCGCCCGCTGCACGGGGCCCGTGCGGCGCCTGCGCTCAGCTTCCGGCCGGCCCGTAGACCGCTGTCCCGAACGCACCAACAACGGCGCACAGCACCCCGGGGCGCTGCACCACCCCGAGTTCGCGGGTTTCGAGTGAATTCGCGGGCCGTGCCCACGAACTCAGCCGGAAACCACGAAATCGGCGGAGGGCACCGCTTTGCGCGAACTCAGCGAGACGCGCCCGCCCGGCGGAGCACCGATTCGGCGTGCCGGAGGATCGGGCCGTCGATCATGCGGCCCTCGTGGCTGAACACCCCGTTGCCCGCGGAAGCCGCTGCGGCGAGGAGGTCGCGCGCGGCCTGGACCGCGGCGTCGTCGGGCAAATACGCCTCCCGCACCACGGCGACCTGGTTCGGATGGATGCAGGCCTTCGCCGCAAATCCGGACGCCACCGCGTCGGCTGATTCCGCGGCGAGCCCGTCCAGGTCCGGGATGTTGACGTAGACGGCATCGATCGCGGCCTTCCCGAACGCCCCGGCGGCGAGCAGCACCTGGGATCGGGCGTGCAGCGCGACCGCACGGTAGCCGCCGTCGACGTCCCGGCTGGAGGTCCCGCCGAGCGACGCCAGCAGGTCCTCGGCGCCCCACATGAGTCCCACGACGTTCGGCCGCGCGGCGATCTCGGCGGCGTTCAGCACGCCTCGCGCGGTCTCGCACAGGGCGAGGATCTCGTAGTCCCCCAGGGCGTCGAGCTGCTGGCCGCTCTCGGCCTTGGCCAGCATGAGCGTCCGGTAGGGCGTCTTCGCCACGGCTTCCAGGTCCAGCCGGATCTCGGGTGTCCCCACCGGGTTGACCCGGACGATGGTCCGTTCCGGATCAAGGGCGTTCGCGGGATCCGCGAGCGCCAGCCGGGCCGCGGCCTTGGCGTCGGCGGACACGGCGTCCTCCAGATCCAGGATGACGGCGTCGGCGCGGTCGGCGGCCTTGGCGTAGCGTTCGGGCCGGTCGGCCGGGCAGAACAGGAGGCTGGGTCCCATCGAGAAGCTCATGCCTCCAGTGTCCCCCGTCCGGCGGCTTCGTGGGCCTCGCGGGTCCACATCAACGTCGTCCGCCGGGCGAGGGCCACGACCTCGCCCCGTTGGTTGTAGCCGGTGTGCTGGAAGGTCACCACACCCTGCCCCGGACGCGACGCCGACGGCCGGCGTTCCAGCACGGTGGTCTCCGTGTAGAGGGTGTCGCCGTGGAACATCGGTTTCGGGAAGCTGATCCCGTCGAGACCCAGCTGGGCGATGATGGTCCCGGCCGTGAGCTGCGGCACCGACTGCCCCACCAGCGTGGCGAGAGTCAGCATCGAGTTCACGAGGCGCTGTCCGAACGGCTGGGACTCGCTCCACGCGGCGTCCAGGTGGAGGGCCTGGGTGTTCATCGTCAGGGTCGTGAACAGGACGTTGTCCGCTTCGGTCAGGGTCCTGCCGGGACGGTGGACGTAGACGGCGCCGTCCTCCAGTTCGTCGAAGTACAGTCCCCGCTGCACGATCCTGCGGGGTTCGCCCTGCTGGGTCACGGGTTCATCCCCGGGCTCCCTCATACGGTTCTCCTGCGTGCTCATACGGTGTCCGGGTCGTGCATCTCGACGCGCAGTTCAGCGCCCGTCGCGGCGAGGACGTCCTCCACCGAGACGCCCGGCGCGGTCTCCCGGAGGACCAGACCGTCATCGGTCACGTCGATGACCGCAAGGTCCGTGATGATCCGGTCCACACAGCCCTTGCCGGTGACCGGAAGGGAACAGCTCTCGACGATCTTCGGCCGCCCGTTGCGGTCCACGTGCTCCATCATCACGATCAGGCGCTTCGCTCCGAACACGAGGTCCATGGCGCCGCCCATCCCCTTGACCATCTTGCCGGGGATCATCCAGTTGGCCAGGTCGCCGTTCTCCGCGACCTCCATCGCGCCGAGGACCGCGACATCGACGTGACCGCCACGGACCATGCCGAAGGACAGCGCCGAGTCGAAGAAGGCGGCGCCTGGGTTGACCGTCACCGTCTCCTTGCCCGCGTTGATGAGGTCCGGATCCACCGCGTCATCGGTGGGGTACGGCCCGGTGCCCAGGATGCCGTTCTCGGAATGCAGGACCACCTCGACGCCGTCGGGGATGTGGTTCGGGATGAGGGTCGGCATGCCGATCCCGAGATTGACGTACTGGCCGTTCCGCAGCTCACGGGCCACCCGGGCCGCCAGCTGGTTGCGATCGAGCCCGCGCGCCGGTGTTTCCGCATGTGTTTCCCCGGAGCCCGACGCCGGAGGGCCGGCGACGCTCGCGGGCCCCGGAGCCTGCTCCTTCCGGACCGTCCGCTTCTCGATGCGCTTCTCCGCGAGCGGGCTTCCCGCCGGCACGTGGACGACGCGCTGCACGAAGATCCCCGGCACGTGGATGTGCTCCGGATCCAGCTCGCCCGGTTCCACGAGCTCCTCGACCTCGGCGATGGTGATCCGCCCCGCCATGGCGCACAGGGAATTGAAGTTCAGTGCCGTGGCGTGGAAGACGAGGTTCCCGTGGCGGTCGCCCTTCGCGGCGTGCACCAGAGCGAAGTCCGGCGTGAGGGATTCCTCCAGGACGTAGTCCGCACCCCCGAAGCTGCGCACCTCCTTGGGGGCGGAGCCGAGCGCGATCCCGCCGGCGTCGTCGTACTTCTGGGGCAGGCCGCCCTCGGCCACCTGCGTGCCCACGCCGGCCGCCGTGTAGAAGGCGGGAATGCCCGCGCCACCGGCTCGGAGCTTCTCCGCCAGCGTGCCCTGCGGAGTGAGGACCACTTCGAGCTCACCGGCCAAGTATTGCCGGGCGAACTCCTTGTTCTCACCCACATAGGAGCTGACCGTGCGGCGGATCCGGCCGTCGGAGAGCAGGATGCCGAGACCCCAGTCGTCCACGCCGCAGTTGTTGCTGATGGTCTCCAGACGGCCCGTGCCCTGACGGTGCAAGGCGTCGATCAGGCCGACGGGGATCCCGCACAGCCCGAATCCGCCCACCGCCAGGGAGGCGCCCTCATGAATGTCAGCCACGGCACGCTCCACGCTGCCGACCACTTTGTCGATCATGCTCCGATCCTCTCCTGTGGCGTCGTCGATTTCCAGAGGCGCGGCTACAAACCGAGCTCGCGCGCGATCAGCATGAGCTGCACCTCGGTGGTGCCCTCGCCGATCTCCAGGATCTTGGAGTCGCGGTAGTGCCGGGCCACGGGGAACTCGTTGATGAACCCGTAGCCGCCGAACACCTGAGTGGCGTCACGGGCGTTGTCCATGGCGGCCTCACCCGCGACCATCTTGGCGATCGCGGCCTGCGACTTGAACGGCTTGCCGGCCAGCATGCGCGCCGCGGCGTCGTAGTACGCGAGGCGGGCGGTGTGGGCGCGGGCCTGCATCCGGGCGATCTTGAACTGGATCGCCTGGTACTTGCCGATCGCGTTCCCGAAAGCGCTCCGCTCCCGGGCGTAGCGGACGGACGCGTCCACGCAGCCCTGTGCGGCGCCGGTGGCGAGCGCCGCGATGGCGATACGGCCCTCGTCCAGGATGGAGAGGAAATTCGCGTAGCCGCGCCCCTCGACGCCCAGGAGGTTCTCCTCGGGAACGCGGACGTCCTTCAGGGTGAGAGGGTGGGTGTCGGAGGCGTTCCAGCCGACCTTGTTGTACGCCTTCTCGGCGATGAAGCCGGGGGTGTCCGTGGGGACGAGGATTGTGGAGATCTCCTTCTTCACGGTGCCGTCAGGACGTTCAGTACTGCCAGTGACCGCCGTGACGGTGACCAGGCGGGTGATGTCCGTCCCGGAGTTCGTGATGAACTCCTTGCTGCCGTTGATGACCCACTGGCCGTCCTCGCGACGTGCCTTGGTCTGCGTGCCGCCGGCGTCGGAACCGGCCTCCCGCTCGGTCAGACCGAAGCCCGCGAGCGCCTGGCCGGACGCCAGCGACGGCAGCCATTCCTCCTTCTGGGCGTCGGTGCCGAAGCGGTACACCGGCATCGCGCCCAGCGAGACGCCCGCTTCCAGCGTGATCGCCACGGACTGATCCACCCGGCCGAGCTGCTCCAACGCCAGGGCCAGGGCGAAGTAGTCGCCGCCCATGCCGCCGTACTCCTCGGGGAACGGCAGACCGAAGAGGCCCAGCTCGGCCATGCCGGCCACCACCTCATAAGGGAAGCTGTGCTCCTCGTCGTGCTTCTGCGCGACCGGAGCCACGACCTCGTCCGCGAACTCGCGGACCGTGTCACTGAGGTCCTGGTACTCGTCGCTGAGTTCAAAATCAGGCATGTCGTGTCCTAGTTCTCGTGTCCCGGATCTTCGGGATGGATGGTGGCCACTGCGGCCTTGGCTTTGACCTGATCGCCCGGTGCGACGTTCAGGTGCACGATGCCCCCGAGGGGCGCGGTGAGCTGGTGCTCCATCTTCATGGCTTCGACGCTGAGCAGATGGCGGCCGGCCTCCACCCGCTCGCCGTCCTGCACCATGACGGCGACGACGGTGCCCGGCATCGGCGTCACGACGCGCGGATCCGCCTCGCCCTCCACCCGGTCGAGCCGGGCCAGACGGCGAGTCAGGGCCTCTTCGCGGCCCAGGAGCTCGACCTCGGCGGACCAGCCGTCGCGGCCGATCCAGACCGTGAATTCCCGGGGAACCGGACCGTCGGGGCTGAGGAACCGCGGCTGGCCGAGGACGTACTCGCGCCGTTCGCCCTCCACGGTCGCCTCCACCGGACCGTGGAAGATCTGCGACGTCTCGATCCGCACCGTCCGGCCTCCCGCGAGGGTGACCACGTTGTCGCCGAGTTCGGTGCGGCGGAAGGCGGTCTGGTCCTGGCGGTCGCCCGTGACGAATGCCTCCAGCTCCACGCCGTCGACGGTCGCGTGGACCCGGCGGGGCTTGGGAATGCCAAGACGCCAGCCGTCACTCGTGCCCCACTCCGGTCCCAGCCCCCGGCCGTTCCCGTCGGACTGTGCGCGTCGGGCCGCCGTGCCCACGTGGTCGGCGAGCACGGCCACGAAGGCCAGATCGGCGTCGTCCACTTTGTGGAAGGGGAAGCCGTCCAGCTTGCGTTCGATCAGACCCGTGTCCAGGCGCCCGGCCTGGACATCCTCGTCCGCCAGAAGGAGCCGCAGGTACTCGACGTTCGTGGACAGCCCGAGCAGGCGGTAGTTCGCCAGGGCCAGGTCGAGCTGCCGGAGGGCGTCCGCACGGTCCTCGCCGTGCACGATGACCTTCGCCAGCATGGGGTCGTAGTCCGAGCCGATGGTCTGGCCTTCATACAGCGAGGAGTCGATCCTCAGGCGTCGGGGCCATTCGGGCATCGAGTGGTGCACGCCGACGAAACGCGGGGCCGGACCCCGCCGGTGATACTCGTCGAGCACGAGCACCGTGCCCGTGGCCGGCAGGAAGCCGTTGCGTGGGTCCTCCGCGTACACCCGGGCCTCGATCGCGTGCCCGTTCAGCCGGATGTCCTCCTGCGTCAGCGACAGGGTCTCCCCCGCGGCCACCCGCAGCTGCTGCTCCACGAGGTCGATGCCGGTCACCTCCTCGGTGACGGGGTGCTCGACCTGTAGCCGGGTGTTCATCTCCATGAAGAAGAACTCGTCGGGGCGGTCGTCCGAGACCAGGAACTCCACGGTCCCCGCGCCCACGTAGTCGACGCTCAGGGCGGCGTCGCAGGCCGCCCGGCCCATCCGCTCCCGGATCTCGGCGCCGTTCGGCAGGCTCTCGAGCAACGCCGACGGCGCCTCTTCGATGACCTTCTGGTGGCGGCGCTGCAAGGAGCACTCGCGCTCCCCCAGATGGATGACGTTCCCGTGGGAGTCGGCCAGCACCTGGACCTCGATGTGACGGGGGTTCCGCACGAGCCGTTCGATGAACAGGGTGTCGTCGCCGAAGGCGCTCGCGGCCACGCGGCGCGCGGTGGCCAGGCCGGCGTCGAGATCCGCCGGCGTCTCCACCACGACCATGCCCTTGCCGCCGCCGCCCGCGGACGGCTTGATGAGCAGCGGGTAGCCGACGTCGGCGGCGTGCTCCCGCAGCTCGTCGTCGCTGGGCGGCCGGCCCGGCGAGCCGGCATAGCCGGGAACAGTGGGCACGCCGGAGCGGGACACATGATTCTTGGCGGTAATCTTGTCGCCCATCACGGCGAGTGCGTTCACGCCAGGACCGATGAAGGTGACTCCCGCGGCGGCGAGCGCTTCGGCGAAGCGCGCGTTCTCGCTGAGGAAGCCGTAGCCCGGGTGCACGGCATCGGCGCCGCTCTCCACGGCGGCCCGCACGACGGCGTCGATGTTCAAGTAGCTCTCGGTGGCGGCCGCCGGACCGATCCGGACCGCTTCATCCGCCAGCTGGACGTGCAGGGCGTCCGCGTCGGCGTCGCTGTAGACGGCGATCGAGCGGATGCCCAGGCGCTGGAGGGTGCGGATGATCCGCACCGCGATCTCGCCGCGGTTGGCGATGAGCACCGAACCGAACGGACGTCCCTCGGCGAGGGCCGCCCGGACCCGGCGCTCGTCCGGAGTTCCTGCGATGAATCCGAAGTCCATGATCACATCCTGAAAAGGCCGAAGGAGGTCTCGGGCAGAGGAACCCGTGACGCGGCGTCGAGGGCGAGACCGAGCACCCGGCGGGTGTCCATCGGGTCGATGATGCCGTCGTCCCAGAGCCGCGCCGTGGAATAGTACGGGCTGCCCTGGATTTCGTACTGTTCGCGGATGGGAGCCTTGAAGGCCTCCTCATCCTCGGCGCTCCACTCCTGGCCGGCCGCCTCGAGCTGGTCTCGCTTGACGGTGGCCAGGACGCTCGACGCCTGGGCGCCGCCCATGACGGAGATGCGCGCCGCGGGCCACATCCAGAGGAAACGCGGGCTGTAGGCCCGGCCGCACATCGAGTAGTTTCCGGCGCCGAACGAGCCGCCGATCACGATGGTGAACTTCGGCACCCGGGCGGTGGCGACGGCAGTGACCATCTTGGCGCCGTCGCGGGCGATGCCCCCGTGCTCGGCGTCCTTGCCGACCATGAAGCCGGTGATGTTCTGCAGGAACAAGAGCGGAACGCCCCGCTGATCGCAGAGCTCGATGAAGTGCGCCCCCTTGCGGGCGGATTCGGAGAACAGCACGCCGTTGTTGGCGACGATGCCGACCGGGTGACCCATCACGTGTGCGAAGCCGGTGACCAGGGTGTCCCCGTACTCACGCTTGAACTCGTGGAACTCGCTGCCGTCCACGAGCCGCGCGATGACCTCCCGGACGTCGTAGGAGGCATTCACGTCCACGGGCACGGCGCCATACAACTCTCCGGGATCCACCACGGGCTCCCGGACCGGCAGCACGTCCCAGGCGCGGGCCGGGGTCTCCGGCAGCGTGGCGATGATGTCCCTGACGATCTGCAGGGCGTGCTCGTCATTCTCGGCCAGATGGTCGGCCACGCCGGAGATCCTGGCGTGGACCTCTCCCCCGCCCAGTTCCTCGGCCGTGACGACCTCGCCGATGGCCGCCTTCACGAGAGGCGGCCCGCCCAGGAAGATCGTGCCCTGGTTCTTGACGATGACGGTCTCGTCACTCATGGCCGGGACGTATGCGCCGCCGGCGGTGCAGGAGCCCATGACGGCCGCGATCTGCGGGATCTTCCGCGCGGAGAGCTGGGCCTGGTTGTAGAAGATGCGTCCGAAGTGGTCCTTCGACGGGAAGACCTCGTCCTGCATCGGGAGGAACGCGCCGCCGGAATCCACGAGGTACACGCACGGCAGGCCGTTCTCCAGGGCGATCTCCTGCGCCCGCAGGTGCTTGCGCACCGTCAGGGGATAGTAGGTGCCGCCCTTCACGGTGGCGTCGTTGCAGACCACCATCACCAGACGGCCCTCCACGACACCGATACCGGCGATCACGCCCGCCGCCGGCGACGCGCCGTCGTACAGATCCTCGGCCGCCAGGGGCGCGACCTCCAGGAAGGGGCTGCCCTCGTCCAGGAGAAGGTCGACGCGTTCGCGGGGCAGCAGTTTGCCGCGGGCGACATGCCGTTCGCGGGACTTCTCCGGACCGCCGAGCGCCGCGGTGGCCAGCTTCTCCCGGAGCTCCTCCACCAGGGCACGTTGAGCGGCGTCGTTGGCCTCGAACTGCCGGGAGGCCGGTTCCACTGTGGTGGACAGAATCTCCATTGACCTGCTCTTTCCGAAGCGGGTAGGTCACATTTCAGTTAGTGACATATAACTGAGTTTGAGGTTAGTCTCGAATGAGCGTGATGTCCACCACTCGGGAGGAACAAGTGAGCGAAAGCCCCGGCACGGCGCGATCCGCGGCCAAGGAGGAACGCCGGAAGGCCCTGGTGTCCCAGGCCGCCCGGCTTTTCGCCGACTCCGGATTCGCCAAGGTGTCCCTGGAAGCGCTGGGCGCCGCCGTCGGGATGAGCGGCCCGGCCGTCTACCGGCACTTCCCGTCGAAGCAGGCCGTCCTGGAGGAGCTGCTCCTGGGTGTGAGCCGGAGGCTGCTCGACGGCGGCCGTGAAGTGATGGACGCAGCCGCGGATTCCGCGCCGGACGGCACGGCCCTCCGCGCCCTCGTGCGGTTCCACACCGACTTCGCCCTGTCCCAGCCGGAGGTGATCCGGATCCAGGACCGTGATTTCCAGTCGCTCCCCGAGGCGAGCCGGAAGCAGGTGCGCGAGCTCCAGCGCGCCTACGTCGAACTGTGGGTCCAGGCCCTCGGCGCCGAGCTGCCCGGTGCGGGACCCAGTGAACGGCGGCTGCGGGTCCACGCCTGTTTCGGCCTGATCAACTCCACCCCGCACTCGCTCCGCGAACGTGGACGGACCGTTCCGGCGAGGACGGCGCGCCCCGTGCTCGAGGCCATGGCTTACGCCGCGCTCACGGCGCCCGGCGGGTCGGACTGAGGCACGCCCCGTCCGCTCGCCGGGCACCTGAACGCGTCCCCGACCAAGGCGTCTGACCGGCGCCTCAGATCATGGCGAGGACCATGCCCGGGTCCGCCAGGATCCGGCCCACGTCGGCCAGGAAACGGGAACCCTGCTCCCCGTCGACCAGTCGGTGGTCGAAGGACAGGCTGAGGGTCAGCACCTGCCGCAGCGCGACCTCCCCCTGGTACTCCCACGGCTGCCGGCGCACCGCGCCGACGGCCAGGATCCCGGCCTCCCCGGGGTACAGCATCGGGGTGCCGGCGTCGATCCCGAACACGCCGATGTTCGTGATGGTGAACGTCCCGCCACTCAGTTCGGCGGGCGTGGTGCGGGCGGCGCGTGCCTTCTCCGCCAGGTCCGCGAGCGCCACCGCGAGGTCGCGCAGGCCGAGCGTGTGGGCGTCCTTGATGTTCGGCACCGTGAGCCCCCGGGGCGTGGCCGCCGCGATGCCCAGATTCACGTAGTGATACTGCACGATCTCCTGAGCGGCGTCATCCCAGTGGCTGTTGAGCGTCGGATTGTTCGTGAGCGCCACGAGCACGGCCTTGGCCACGAGCGTGAGCGGCGTGAACTTGAGCCCGGCGAAGGTCCGGTCCGCCTTGATCCGGGCGAGCAACTCCATGGTCGGCGTGACGTCCACCGTGAGGAATTCGGAGACCTGCGGCGCCGTGAAAGCGCTCGCGACCATCGCCGCGGCCGTGTGCTTGCGCACCCCCTTGATGGGGCTCCGGCTCTCCCGCCCGACGACGCCGGCCTCCGCCCCACGCGCGACCGTCCCGGTGAGCGCGGACGCGCCGCCGTCCGCGGCCTGTCCCGCGGCCTCGCCACCTGACGCGGCGGCCGCCCCGGAGAACGCCAGCACGTCCTCCCGGGTGATGAGGCCACGCTCCCCCGTGCCCTGCACGAGTTCCAGGTCGACGCCGAGGTCCTTGGCCAGTTTCCGCACGGGAGGCGTGGACCGCGGACGTTCCGCGCGGGGCGCCGGGGCGGTCGTCGCGACGGGCGCGGCCACGGCAGGTGCCGGGGTGGACGCCGGAGCCGCAGGCGCGGCTGCCGTGGCGGGGACGGACGCCACCGGAGAGACGGAAGCCGCCACCCGCGCGCGGCGGGCCGGACGACCGCCCTTCTCCACGAGCGCGCCGTAGCCGACCAGGTTCGCCTCGCGCTGAGGCGGCTGCGCGGCGTCGTCGTCCGCGCCGATCACGTCGAAGGACACGAGCGGGTGCCCGACCTCCACGACCGTCCCGGGGTCCGCGTGCAGCGCGGAGATGGTGCCGGTGAAGGGCGACGGCAGCTCCACGACGGCCTTGGCCGTCTCCACCTCCGCGATGATCTCGTTGAGGGCGACCGCCTGGCCGGGAGCGACCTTCCAGGCCACCACTTCAGATTCCGTGAGTCCTTCACCCAGGTCCGGCAGGTTGAAAACCTTGATCATGTCAGTCGTCCGCTCCTGGGAGGTTCGAGAGGGAATTGGCCCGCCCCATGGCCCGGTCCACGCCGTCCAGGATGCGGTCCAGGTCGGGCAGGTGATGGGATTCGAGCTTGGAGTACGGGTAGGGGATGTCGAAACCCGTGACCCGCACGGGCGCGTGCTCCAAGTAGTGGAAGCACCGCTCGGTGATGCTCGCCGCGATCTCCGCGCCGAGCCCACCGTTCTGCCCCGCCTCATGGGTGATCACCAGTCGGCCGGTCTTGCGGACCGAGGCCTCCACCACCGGGTAGTCCACCGGCGAGAGGGACCGCAGATCGATGACCTCCACGGAGACGCCCTCGTCCCCCGCTGCCACCGCGACATCCAGCGCCGTCTTCACGAGCGGACCGTACGTCACCAGCGTGACGTCGCGGCCTTCGGTCAGCACCTGTGCGGACCCCAGGGACAGCGCCGTGCCGGGGTCCAGCGACTCGTCCACTTCGCCGCGGTCGTGATAGCGGCGCTTCGGCTCGAAGTAGAGGACCGGATCGTCACAGGCGATCGCCTGCTGGATCATCGTGTAGGCGTCCTGCGGGTTGGACACGGAGATCACCCGCAGGCCCGAGGTGTGGGTGAAGTAGGCCTCGGGCGATTCGGAGTGGTGCTCGGGCGAGCCGATGCCGCCGCCGAACGGCACGCGGATGGTCAGCGGCACCTTCACGAGGCCCTGGGTCCGGTAGTGCAGCTTGGCCACCTGGGAGACGATCTGGTCGAACGCCGGGTAGATGAAGCCGTCGAACTGGATCTCACACACGGGACGGTAGCCCCGGTACGCCAGGCCGACCGCGGTGCCGATGATGCCGGATTCGGCCAACGGAGTGTCGAGGACGCGGTGGGCGCCGAAGTCCTTCTGGAGTCCGTCCGTGATCCGGAAGACGCCGCCGAGGGACCCGATGTCCTCCCCCATCAGGAGGACCTTGGGATCCGTTTCCATGGCGCGCCGGAGCCCTGCGTTGATCGCGCGAGCGAAGGTCATGGTCGCCATCAGCGCTGCCCTCCCTCGGTGGTCGCGCCTGCCGTGACGCCGGGCTGGCCGAATTGGTCCAGATACCGCCGGTAGTGGTCCTCCTGGCGTTCGAGCCAGGGATTCGGCGTGGCGTAGACGTGCTGGAACACGTCGAGCGCCTCGGGTTCGGGCATGGTGATGACCCCGGCACGGACGACGGCGGCCACCTCGTCCGCCTTGTCGGCCACCCGCTGCCGCAGGGCGTCGTCCAGGACGCCGGTCGCCTCGAGGTGCCGCTCCAGCCGGGCGATCGGGTCCTTGGCGGCCCAGTCCTCGAGCTCGTTGGCATCCCGGTAGCGGGTGGGGTCGTCCGCGGTCGTGTGGGGGCCCATGCGGTAGGTCACCGCTTCGATGAAGCTCGGACCGCCGCCCTGGCGGGCACGGTCCAGGGCGATACGGGTGGCCGCGAGCACCGCCAGCACGTCGTTGCCGTCGACTCGGAGATGCGGGATGCCGAAGCCGCCGGCCCGCTCGGCCAGGGTGATGTGGCTCTGGAGACTCACGGGCTCGGAGATGGCCCAGTGGTTGTTCTGGCAGAAGAAGATGGCGGGCGCCTGGTAGCTCGCGGCGAACACCATCGCCTCGTTGACATCACCCTCGCTCGTGGCGCCGTCGCCGAAGTACGCGACCGCGGCCGCGTCCGCGCCGTCGAACTGGATGCCCATCGCATAACCGACCGCGTGGAGCGTCTGGGCGCCGATGATGATCTGCGGCGTGGCCATGTTGATAGCGAACGGGTCCCAGCCGGAGGAGGCGTTGCCGCGCCAGACCCGGAGGACCTGGCTGAGGTCCACGCCGCGGCAGTACGCCACACCGTTCTCGCGGTAGCTGGAGAACACGAAGTCGTCCTGGCGGAGCGCGCGGCCGGAGCCGATCTGTGCGGCCTCCTGCCCGAGGAGCGGCGGCCAGAGGGCCAGTTCACCCTGGCGCTGGAGGGCGGTGGCTTCGGCGTCGATCCGCCGGATCACCACCATGTCCTCATACAGTCCGGCCAGGACGGCGGCGCCGTCGTCGCCGTCGAGGTCCTGGAGCCAGGGGTCCAGCTGGGGCTCCGGCAGGCGCTCTCCGCTCGGGGCGAGCACCTGGAGCATTTCTTCCCCGGGGTGGTGGGGATTGAGGTCGGGCACGATAGTCAACTTCCCTTCGCCGCGGCCGAGTCACTCCAGGGATCGCCCGGAGCCCCTCTGGACGCCATCGTCACATGCAGCTCTTACTTGTGAGGCTACTCACATTGAAAAGCGCGAACAAGCACTTCCGGCGCAATTGCGCGGAATGCGGTGTTCGCTCGATGGAAGGCTCTGGTGACCAGGCCGAATGCCCAGCGGGCAGGTACCACACTGGGCATTCTGCTCAATCTCCCGCGTCGATCCTGCCCGCATAGTCGGCGCCCCACCGGGCGAGCTGGTCGATGATCGGCAAGGCGCCACGGCCCAGGTCCGTCAGCGAGTATTCGACTTTCGGCGGCACCTGCGGATACACCGTCCGTAGGACGAGCCCGTCGTCCTCGAGTTCCCGCAGCTGGCGGGTGAGGACCCGTGGCGGCGGGTCCCCCAGGCGACGTCCCAGCTCGCCGAAGCGGATCACCTCCTCCTGGTGCAGCAGGCTGAGAATGGCCGGCTTCCAGGACCCGCCGAGCACCACCACGGCCACCTCGGCCGCGCACTCCGCAGGCCACTCGCGGACCACCTTCTCCGTCCGTTCCCGCATCCGGGTCCTCCTTCCGACGACCGCCCATACTGACATTTTTGTCAGTACGGGCAGAAAAAGTCAGTACTTGCCCATGGTAGGCATACCCACCAGTCTGAGAACATGTCCCACCTCCACAGCACCCCCACGACGGCGCCCTCCTCCCGCCGCTGGCTCGCCCTCGTCCCCATGCTGCTCGGCGTGCTGATCGGAAGTCTGAGCCTCAGCTCGATCATCACCGCGCTCCCGGCCCTGCTGACCGAGCTGCGGCTGGACCCCGGGGTCGGGGTGTGGATCATCGACATCTACCCGCTCACCCTCGGCGTCACGCTCGTCCTGGCCGCGCGCGCCGGTGACCACTGGGGCCGGCGGAAGATCATGATGCTGGGGCTCGGCGGCTTCGCCGTGTTCAATCTGATCGCCGGGCTGCAGTCGGCGGGGCCTGGGCTCATCGCCCTCCGGATGCTCCTGGGGATTTCCGAAGCCATGGTCATCTCGAGCGTGGTCTCGACCATCGGCACCCAGTTCCACGCGCGCGAACGAGTCCTCGCCTACGGCCTCTGGACGGCGGCGTTCGGGGCCGGGAGCGCGTTCGGGCCCCTGCTCGGCGGCGTGCTGACCGAAGGGCCGGGATGGCGCTGGATCTTCCTGGGCTGTGTGCCGCTCTCGGTCATCGCGGTCCTGGCAGCCCTCCGCTTCGTCCCGGAAGGCCGGGCGCCCGTCCGTCCGCACTGGGATCCGCTGAGCATCGCCACGTCGGTGCTCGCGATCGGCGGGATCGTCTACGCTCTCCAGCATGCCCTGGCCGAGCCGGTCGCCGCCTCGGTGGTGGCCGTGGCCGGCCTCGCCGCAGGCTTCGTCTTCGTGCGCCGCCAGAAGGCGCTCGACAACCCGCTGATCGATGTCGGGATCTTCCGCATCCGCGAGTTCAGCATCGCCTACAGCCACATCCTCGTGATCACCGGGACCACGGCCGCGACCCTCTACCTGGTCGGGCAGCAGGTGCAGGACGAGCAGGGGCTCAGCCCCGCCGGCGCCGGCCTGGTGCTGCTCCCCCTGGCGGCGCTGACCGGAATCGTCGGCGCGACGGCTCCCCTGGCCCTGCGCCGGGTGAGCCGCAAGACCATCACGACGCTCGCACTGGCGGTGGCGCTGCTCGGGCAGCTCTGGCTGGCATCCGGTTTGCCGGGCATCCCGGTCGCGCTCGGGCTCATCGGGGCAGGCTTCGGCGCGGTGGGAACGCTGGCCGCGGCCGCCCTCTTCGACTACACGACGCCGGCCCAGGCCGGTCAGGTGGGCGCGGTCCAGGAGGTCAGTTTCGCGCTCGGGAACGGCGTCGGCGTGGCGGTCTTCGGCACCGTCGCCCTCGCAGCCGGCCCGGACGGCTACCGGTTCGCCATGCTTGCGGCAGGCGCAGTGCTGGCCGTCGCCGTCGTCGTGTATCCCGTCCAGGCGGTGCGGTCGGCCGTGCGCGGCCGAGGCCGCCGGCGGCCTGCGGACCGTCCCATGGCGGGACGGGTGCAGCGCGAGCCGGCGGCCTCGACGAGAGCCTGCGCGGGAACGGACTAGTGGTCCACCGCCTTCTCGGCGCCCACGCCCGTCAGGGACCGGACCTCCATCTCCGCCTGCTTGGCGGGATCCTCCTTCCGCCGGTCCAGGATCGTGCCCAGCCAGCCGAGCACGAAGGCCAGCGGAATCGAGATGATCCCGGGGTTGCTGAGCGGGAACCAGGCGAAATCAGCGTTCTGGATCATCGAGGTCTTGGTGCCGGAGACCACCGGACTGAAGGTGATCAGCAGCACCGCGGACGCCAGACCGCCGTACATGCTCCACAGCGCGCCCTGAGTGGTGAACCTCTTCCAGAACAGGGAGTAGATGATCGTGGGCAGGTTTGCTGAAGCGGCCACCGCGAAGGCCAGCGCCACGAGGAACGCGACGTTCTGCCCGTTCGCGAACACCCCGCCGATGATCGCCAGCACCCCGATCACCACCACGGTCCGCCGCGCCACCTTGACCTCCTGGGCCGGATCCGACTTCCCCTTCGCGATCACATTGGCGTAGATGTCATGCGCGAAGGACGCCGCAGCGGTGATGGTCAGGCCCGCGACCACGGCGAGAATCGTGGCGAACGCGACCGCCGAGATGAAGCCCAGCAGCAGCGGACCGCCCAAGTGGAAGGCGAGCAGCGGGGCCGCCGAGTTCACCCCGCCCGGAGCCTTCTTGATGAGGTCGGCGCCCACCATGGCGCCCGCTCCGTAGCCCAGGACCAGGGTGATCAGGTAGAACGCGCCGATCAGCCAGATCGCCCACACCACCGACTTGCGGGCCTCCTTGGCCGTGGGCACGGTGTAGAACCTCATGAGGACGTGCGGGAGCGCCGCCGTGCCGAGCACCAGGGCCAGCGCCAGGGAGACGAAGTCCAGCTTGGTCGTCGGGCTCTTGCCGTACTGGAGGCCTGGATTCAGGACGGCCGGATTCTGCGCGGCGTCGGCTGCGCCGCCGAGCAGGGCCGAGAGGTTGAAGCCGTAGCTCGCCAGCACCCACAGGGTCATGACGGCTGCACCCGCGATCAGCAGCACCGCCTTGATGATCTGGACCCAGGTGGTGCCCTTCATGCCGCCGATCAGCACATACACGATCATCAGGACGCCGACCACCACGATCACGAGCGCCTGACCGCCCCAGTCGCTGATGCCCAGCAGCAGCGAGATGAGGCTGCCGGCGCCCGCCATCTGCGCGAGCAGGTAGAAGAAGCAGACGGCCAGCGTGGACAGGGCCGCCGCGATCCGCACCGGGCGCTGCCGGAGTCGGAAGGACAGGACGTCCGCCATGGTGAACTTGCCCGTGTTGCGCAGGAGCTCCGCGACCAGCAGCAGCGCCACGAGCCAGGCCACGAGGAACCCGATCGAATACAGGAATCCGTCATAGCCGTTGAGAGCGATCGCCCCGGTGATCCCGAGGAACGAGGCCGCAGAGAGATAGTCGCCGGCGATCGCGGTGCCGTTCTGGGAGCCCGTGAACGATCGGCCGGCGGCATAGTAGTCGGCCGCCGTCTTGTTGTTGCGGCTGGCCCGGATCACGATCACGAGGGTCACCAGCACGAAGGCGGCGAAGATCCCCATGTTCAGGAGCGTGGTCTCTTTGAGTGCCGAAAGCTGCACCATGGGAAGACTCATCGTGCCGCCCCCTCGCCCGGGGTGGTGGCGGAGCGGTCATGCTCGTGCCGTTCGATGCCCTCGCGGATGCCGGTCGCGATCGGATCCAGCGTCTTGTTCGAATACCGCACGTACCAGGCCGTGATGCCGAAGGTGGTGACGAACTGGAGAAGCCCGAACACCAGCCCGACGTTGATGTTCCCCCAGAGCTTCGTCGACATGAACTCGTGGGCGTAATCGGCTAGGAGGACGTAGGCGAAGTACCAGAGCAGGAAGAACGCGGCCAGCGGGAAGACGAAACTGCGATGCCTCCTTCGCAGGTCCTGGAACTCCGGCGAGGCCTGGACCTCTTGAAAGTCCACGGCTGGCGCGCCGTCCTCGGGAGGGATCTCGTGTCCCATGGCTTCCTCCTTGAAGCTGCTGGTGCTGCCTGGTCCGGGCCGGGGTGGCCCGGCGGTCTCCGACCGCGAGATCGGATGTGACTGACATCACTATGCGATCGTCGCGGGGCCCGTGTCCGGCAGACACAGGATCTGATCGCCCAGCGGAGTGAGACGTGCGACGAACGGCAGCGAGCCTGACCTCCGGCGGTCCGGTTCCGGCCCGCCCGGGCCGGGGCTCGCTACGCTGAGCCCATGCCGGATTCCGTGCTCCTGCTCGCCCTCGCCGTCGGCGTCGTCACCCTGGCCATCGCCGCGGTGGCCGGCGTCGGCGTTCAGATCCTGCGCTCTTTCCGCGAACTCGGCAGCGACGCCGAACGCGCCACCTACCAGACCCTGCACAGCGCGGCGCTCGCGGGAGGGCACCTGCGCGCCGGCCTGACACCGGACAGCGCGGCCCGGGCCGCACGTCATCTGCGCACTCTGCTCGGTTGCGAGGCGATCGCACTGCTGGACGCCGACGGCGGCCTCCTCACCTGGGACGGAGCGGAACCTCCCGTACGCCGCGAGATCCTGGACCGCGCCCGGGACGACGGCCGTCGGCACCGGCCGGCGCTGCTCAAGCCGACGCCGCAGGCCCGGGGTCGCCGCCATGGACGTGGCCCGGGGCGCGGGAGCCGTCGTGGAAGAGAGCACCGAGGCGACACCTCTCCCGGAGCCGCGACAGCGCCCGTCCGGGTGGACGGGGACGTGGTCGGCCTGCTGGTCGCCGTGAGCCCCTCCCCCGGCGCGGGCCTGCTCCGGGCGACCACCGAACTGGCCTCCTGGCTGGGTTCTCAACTCGAGCTCGCGGACCTCGAACGGTCCCGCACCATGCTCGTCGAGGCCGAGCTCAAGGCTCTCCGTGCCCAGATCAGCCCCCACTTCATCTACAACTCGCTCAACGCGATCGCCTCGTTCATCAACACGGACCCCGCCCGCGCCCGCGAACTCGTGCTCGAATTCGCGGATTTCACCCGGTACTCGTTCCGGCGGCACGGAGACTTCACCACGCTCGCCGAGGAGCTCCGGAGCATCGACCGGTACCTCCTGCTCGAGCGGGCGCGGTTCGGCGAGCGGCTTCAGCTGTCCCTGACGATCGCGCCCGAAGTGCTGAGCACGATCGTGCCGTTCCTCAGCCTCCAGCCGCTGGTCGAGAACGCGGTCCGCCACGGACTGGAATCCCGGGCCGGGACCGGGACCATCACCATCAGGGCGTACGAGGAGGGCGGTGACGCCGTGGTCAGCGTGGAGGACGACGGCGTCGGCATGGATCCCGAGCGGCTGCGCGCCCTGCTCGCGGGGCAGGACGGTGGCGGGAATCACGTCGGGCTGCGGAACGTCGACCTCCGGCTGCGGCAGGTGTACGGCGACGGTCACGGCCTGGTCGTGGAGACCGCGCCGGGTGAGGGGACTCTCGTGACACTCCGCGTCCCGAAGTCCCAGCCTCGCCACGAGGTCTGAAGCGCCCGCGCTACCCTGGTCGGGTGACAGCAATCACAGCGGCGCTCAGGGTCCTGGTGGTGGATGACGAGCTCCCCGCCATCGAAGAACTCGCGTTCCTGCTGGGCAAGGACGCCCGGGTGGGAGACATCCACCGGGCGGATTCCGGGGAACAGGCGCTGAAGGAACTGGAAGCCACGGTGTTCGACGCCGTCTTCCTGGACATCCACATGCCCGGCCTGTCCGGATTGCAGCTCGCCCGCACGCTCAACTCCCGGCCTTCTCCACCCGCCGTGGTGTTCGTGACCGCCGACGAGGACTGTGCCCTGGAAGCCTTCGAACTGGCCGCCGTCGACTATCTGCTCAAGCCGATCCGCCCGGAACGCCTGGCACGCTCCGTGTCCCGGATCAGCGAACCCGCAGGAGAAGCCCCCAGGGCGCCGGAGATGATCCCCGTGGAGCTGGGAGGTGTCACGCGCATGATCCGCCGGGACGAGGTGCAGTACGTCCAGGCCCAGGGTGACTACGCACGGCTCCACACCGCCGAGGCGAGCTATCTGGTCCGTGTCCCTCTCAGCGAGCTCGAGCAGCAGTGGAACGCCGCGGGATTCCTGCGGATCCATCGCTCCTACCTCGTGGCCCTCGGGCACGTCAGCTCGCTGAAGCTTGGAGCGGCCGCGCCGAGCGTCACCGTCGCCGGCGCGGAGCTGCCCATCAGCCGTCGGCTCCTGCCTGCTGTGCGAAGCGCGCTCACTCCCCCGCGCCTGAGGTCCGGCGGATGACGCGGGTCCGGGTCGTAGCCCCTTCCGGCCGGACGCAGACGCCGGTCCCTCTGCGCACAGCACCGGGCATCACCCGGCAGTCCGTGGAGGACGACGCCGCCCAGGTCTACCTGCGGTCCCTGCTCCGCACCCAGCTGCGCCTGGCCCTCGTGGTCGCCCTGGGATTCCTGCTGATCGCGGCCACCTTCTCGATCCTGCTGGTGTGGGTCCCCTGGCTCCGCGATCTCAGCGTGCTCGGCGTCCCGTTCGAATGGATCCTCCTGGGAGCGGGGCTCTTCCCCGTGATCCTTCTCAGCGCCGTCCTCTACACCAGGCTGGCCCAGCGCAACGAGGACCGGTACCGAGACCTCACCGAGGACCGGTGAACGCCTCACTCGCCGTCGGCGCGATCCTCCTGGTCGCGGCGGCCACCCTCCTCATCGGAATCCACGGATTGCGGATCTCCCGGACCACGAGCGATTTCTACGTGGCGTCCCGCACGGTTCAGCCCTGGTGGAACGCCTCGGCCATCGGCGGTGAATACCTGTCCGCCGCAAGTTTCCTGGGGGTGGCCGGGCTGGTGTTCCTGAACGGACGGGACGCTCTCTGGTACCCGGTCGGGTACACCGCCGGATACCTCATGCTGCTGCTCTTCGTGGCGGCCCCGCTGTGTCGCTCCGGAGCGTACACGGTCCCGGACTTCGTCCAGGCCAGGCTCGGTTCCCTCCCGGCGCGGCGGCTGACCAGCCTTCTCGTGGTCCTGGTCGGGTGCCTCTACATCATCCCTCAGCTGCATGGGGCGGCGCTGACCGTCTCGACCATGACGGGACTGCCGTCGTGGGCCGGTTCGGGGACGGTCGCGCTGGTCGTCACACTGGCCGTCGTCGCGGGCGGCATGCGGTCCATGACCTTCGTTCAGGCGTTCCAGTTCTGGCTCAAGCTCGCGGCCCTGGCGGTCCCGGTGCTCTTCATGCTGTTCTCCCTGCCCGGGCTGCATCCCGCCGCGGCGCCCCAGACGGTGCCGAACCCGGTCGCCACCGGAGCTCTCGGGACGTATCAGAACGTCTCGCTCTTCCTCGCCCTGCTGCTGGGAACCCTCGGCCTGCCCCACGTCCTGGTGCGCTTCTACACGAATCCGGACGGCCCGACGGCCCGGAAGACGACCGTCCTGGTACTCGGCCTCCTGTCGGCGTTCTACCTGCTGCCCGTCGCCTTCGGCTATCTGGCCCGCGTCTATGCGCCTGGCGTCGTCGCCGGAACCCAGCCCGACGCCGTCGTGCTCCTCCTGCCGCACGCGCTGGTGCCGGGGGCAGTCGGCGATCTGCTCACCGCCCTCGTGGTGGCCGGGGCCTTCGCGGCGTTCCTGTCCACGACCTCCGGTCTCGTGGTGTCCGTGGCGGGAGTGCTGTCGCAGGACGCGCTGGGCGGCGGGGTGAAGGGCTTCCGGCGAGCGGCCGTGCTCGCGATGCTCGTGCCGTTCCTGCTCTCGGTGCCGACGCAGAGTCCGGCCCTGGCGGGCAGCGTGGGCCAGGTGTTCGCGTTCACCGCCTCGACCCTCTGCCCCGTGCTCGTGCTGGGCATCTGGTGGCCCCGCCTCAGCACGGCGGGTGCGGTGGCGGGCATGGTCGCGGGAGGCGCGGGCTGCGGCGCCGCGATGATCGCGACGGCGGTTCTGGGCACGACGGCGCCGGTCTGGCTTTCGCAGCCGGCCGCCTGGAGCGTGCCCCTGGCGTTCGCCGTCATGGTCGGCGTCTCGTGGCGGACCCCGCGGAGCGTTCCTGTCGACGCCTGGCGGGTCCTCACCCGTCTCCACGCGCCGGAACGCCGCTGACGCCGGAACGCCGCTGACGGCGGAGCGCCGACAGAGGAGCGCGGCCGACAACCGACAGAGGAGCGCGGCGAAGCGCCGTCAGTCGATAGCGGCCATCAGCTCGACCACGCGGTCGAGGAAGGCGTCCACCTGTGCCTCTTCGTAGGCGTCCTGGCCCTTCGCGGGCGGGAAGGAGGCGCGACGGACGTCATCGACGCTCAGCGCGTGATCGTGTTCCAGGTAATCCACGATGTCCTTGCACAGCGCGTCGACCTCGGTCACCGCATAGCCCTGCGTCCGGGACTTGGACGGATGGCGGAACTTCTCGCCGTCGGGACGGTAGAGACGCTGGCGCAGCAGGGCGGACAGTCGTCCGACCTCGCCGAGCCAGGCTTCCTCGCCCGCGCTCGAGATCAGGCGGTCGCGCTCGCGACGTGCCAGGGCGTCCTCCAGGATGTCCAGGGCGTGATCGACCTGGGCGGCCTCGTAGCCGCCGCGTGCCGGATCGAAGGCGACCTTACGGACATCGGTGCTGGTGAGGGGACGGTCGTGCGCGGGGTCCTCGAAGACCGCACGCCCGCGCTCCATGAAGTCGTCCACCTGCGCCACACTGTAGCCATAGCTGGAGCGTTCGACACGGCGGAAGGTCGCGGGGATCTTGCCGCTGCTCGCTTCTGTCATGGATTTCCCCTTACGGAAAGTACGTGATGCGGTGTCTTCATCCGGCATCAATGTGCGTTTTCAAAGACATGGAACAGGATAAAGGCCACCGGTGCGGCGAAGAGAACGGAGTCCAGCCGGTCCATGACGCCGCCGTGGCCGGGAAGGATCGAGCTCATGTCCTTGACGCCCAGCTCCCGCTTGACCATCGACTCGGCCAGGTCACCCGCCGTGGCGGCGCCGACCATGCCGATCGCGAGCACCACGCCCAGCCACCAGGGCTTGTCGAGGAAGAACACGCAGGCCAGGATTCCGATGAGCACGGCTCCGGCCACGGAACCGGCGAAGCCCTCCCAGGACTTCTTAGGGCTGATCTTCGGCGCCATCGGGTGCTTGCCCAGCGATGCCCCCACCAGGTACCCGAAGGTGTCATTCGCGACCACGAGGAGGAGCATGGTCATCAGCTGGAAGACGCCTTGCGGAGCCTGACCGCCCGGCCAGAGACCGATACTGGCCTGACCCACCCCGGTGTGCAGGGCCAGGACCGCGAAGCTGATGAAGAACGGCACCCAGGCCAGGATGAAGATGCTCGCATAGATGCTGGGAGCGGCCCCTTCGGCGGATTCGGCGCTGCGCCACACGAGGATCGCGAAGGCGCCGGCCACGACCCCGTAGAGCAGGGCTTCGAGTCCCCCGAAATACGAGACGAACGGCAGCGCGACCGAGGCCAGCATGAGGGGCGCGATCGTCACACGGATGCCGTAGCTCTCCAGGGCGCGGGCGACCTCCCAGACGCCGAGACAGGCGAAGCCCGTCACGACGGCCACGAAGCCGAGAGGAAGGAAGAACAGCGTGCCCAGCACCACGACGAGCAGCCCGAGACCCACGCCGATGGCGGCCGGGAGATCCCGGCCTGCCTTCGGCGTGGGGTTGGGACGCGCGGTTCGCGGGGGACGGCGCCGCCCGGCGTGCTCAGTCATCAGACTTCGAGGAGCTCAGCTTCCTTGCGCTTCAGCAGCTCGTCGATCGCGTCGACGTGCTGCTTGGTCAGGGCGTCGAGCTCCTTCTCGCCACGGGCGCCGTCGTCCTCGCCGGCTTCGCCGTCCTTGACGAGCTTGTCCAGGGTGTCCTTGGCCTTGCGGCGGATGGAGCGGACGGAGACCTTGGCGTCTTCGGCCTTGCCCTTGACGATCTTGACGTACTCCTTGCGGCGCTCCTGCGTCAGCTCGGGGAGGACCACGCGGATGACGTTGCCGTCGTTGGACGGGTTGGCGCCCACCTCGGAGTCGCTGAGCGCCTTCTCGATGTCACGCAGCGCCGTCTTGTCGTAGGGGGTGATGAGAATGGTGCGGGCTTCCGGAACGGCGAAGGAGGCCAGCTGCTGCAGCGGCGTGGGAGTGCCGTAGTACTCCACGATCACCTTGCTGTAGAGAGCCGGGTTCGCGCGACCCGTGCGCACCGAGGCGAAATCTTCCTTGGCCACCTCGATGGCCTTGTCCATCTTTTCGCCCGCTTCGAGCAGGGTCTCTTCGATCACGGTTTCTCCTGTGAACTCATGGGTGAAACGTGCCTGAGATCCAGGCACAACTACAAACATCCTAGCCGCAGCCGCCGCCCCCGGCTTTCCGCACGGTTCGGGGCGGCCGCGGCCACGGTGCTACGGGGTGACGCGGGTGCCGAGGTCCTCGCCGAGGATGGCGCGGGTGACGTTGCCTTCACCTTCCATGCCGAACACCAGCATGGGGAGCTTGTTGTCCTTGCACATGGTCATGGCGGTCTGGTCCATGACGCGGATGTCGCGGCGCAGGGCCTCGTCATAGCTGAGGGCGTCGAGCTTCTCGGCGTCCGGATTGGTCTTGGGGTCTGCGGTGTAGACGCCGTCCACGCCGCTCTTGGCCATCAGGACCTCGTCGGCGTGGATCTCCAGCGCGCGCTGGGCCGCCACGGTGTCCGTGGAGAAGTACGGCAGGCCGGCGCCGGCGCCGAAGATCACCACACGGTTCTTCTCCATGTGACGGATGGCACGGCGCGGGATGTAGACCTCGGCCACCTGGGCCATGGAGATGGCCGACTGCACACGGGTGTCGACGCCGGCCTGCTCCAGGAAGTCCTGGAGGGCCAGGCTGTTCATGACCGTGCCGAGCATGCCCATGTAGTCCGCGCGGGAACGGTCCATGCCGCTCTGCGACAGTTCGGCGCCCCGGAAGAAGTTGCCACCGCCCACCACGACGGCCACTTCCACCTCGTTCCTGACCGCCTCGGCGATCTGGGTGGCGATGCCACGCACCGTTTCAGGGTCCACGCCCAGCTTGCCTCCACCGAAGACCTCACCGGAGAGCTTCAGCAGCACTCGACGGCGGCGCGGCGACGGATCGTTGGCGATGGTGGTGTTTTCCATGGGGCCTCCCTGGCTCGGTTCTGTCTTCACTATATGTTGCGGAGCCCGGCGCCAGCGGCGCCGTCTGTGCGCCCTCCCCTGGCGGGCGGAAACTGCCCGTCAGTGCGCACACAAAAGGGGCGGCTACCGAAGTAGCCACCCCTTCTGAATGTCTGACTAGGAGCCGACGCGGAAGCGTGCGACGGCCACAGCCTGGACGCCCGCCTCTTCGAGGACGGCGCCCACGGACTTCTTGGCATCCTTGGCGAACGCCTGGTCCACGAGAACCTCGCCCTTGAAGAAGCCGGTCACACGGCCTTCGACGATCTTCGGCAGCGCAGCCTCGGGCTTGCCCTCGGCCTTGGCGGTCTCCTCGGCGATGCGGCGCTCGTTGTCGACCAGCTCGGCCGGAACGTCTTCACGGGTCAGGTAGTTCGGGGCCATGGCGGCCACGTGAACGGCGACGTCGTGAGCGGCGGTCTCGGCGGCCTCGCCGGTGCCGGAGACGGCGAACAGCACGCCGACCTGAGCCGGGAGGTCCTTGGAGGTCTTGTGCAGGTAGGCGTCAACGGTGCCACCCTCGACGCGGGCCACGCGGCGAACGGCGACCTTCTCGCCCAGCACGGCGCCCTCTTCGACGACGACCTCGGACAGCGGCTTGCCGTCGACGTCGGCGGCGAGCAGGGTCTCCAGGTCACCGGTGTTGGCGGCCACGGCTGCGGCGAGCACCTTGTCGGCGATGGAGATGAACTTGTCGCTCTTGGCGACGAAGTCGGTCTCGCAGTTGACCTCGACCATGTAGCCGACGTTGCCCACGACCTTGGCGGCGACGAGGCCCTCGGCGGTGGAGCGGCCTTCGCGCTTGGTGGCGCCCTTCAGGCCCTTGATACGGATGATTTCAATGGCCTTCTCGGCATCACCGTTGGCCTCGTCAAGAGCCTTCTTGACGTCCATCATGCCGGCGCCGGTGCGCTCACGCAGGGCCTTGATGTCAGCAGCAGTGTAGTTCGCCATGGGAACCCCTCAAATGTGTTGTTGCGTCTAAAGATCTGGGTATGACATGCGTGACAGGATGGCCGCCCGGAGGCAGCCATCCTGTCACCAGCCGTTCCGGGCGGGGCCCGGAACGGTCGCAGTCAGGGACTTACTCGGCGGCCGGAGCCTCAGCTGCGGGAGCCTCGGTAGCTTCAGCAGCAGGAGCCTCAGTAGCTTCAGCAGCGGGAGCCTCAGCAGCCTTCTCGCCTTCCAGGAGCTCGCGCTCCCAGGCGGCCAGGGGCTCTTCAGCAGTCTCGGCGGTGCCGTTTGCGCGGTTGTTACGAGCGATCAAACCCTCGGCGACGGCGTCGGCAACAACGCGGGTCAGCAGGTTCACGGAGCGGATGGCGTCATCGTTGCCCGGGATCGGGAAGTCGACCTCATCCGGATCGCAGTTGGTGTCGAGGATGGCGACGACCGGGATACCCAGCTTCTTGGCCTCGTCAACCGCCAGGTGCTCCTTCTTGGTGTCAACCACCCAGAGGAGGGAAGGGGTCTTGGTGAGGTTGCGGATACCGCCGAGGTTGGCCTCGAGCTTGGTCAGCTCACGCTTGAGGAGCAGGAGCTCCTTCTTGGTGTAGCCGGAGCCGGCGACGTCGTCGAAGTTGAGCTCTTCGAGCTCCTTCATGCGCTGGATGCGCTTGGCGACGGTCTGGAAGTTGGTGAGCATACCGCCCAGCCAGCGCTGGTTCACGTAGGGCTGGCCCACGCGGGTGGCCTGCTCGGCGATTGCTTCCTGAGCCTGCTTCTTGGTGCCGACGAAGAGCACGGTGCCGCCGTGGGCGACCGTGGCCTTGACGTGCTCGTAAGCACGGTCGATGTAGGACAGAGCCTGCTGCAGGTCGATGATGTAGATGCCGTTGCGCTCGGTGAGGATGAAGCGCTTCATCTTCGGGTTCCAACGGCGGGTCTGGTGGCCGAAGTGGACACCGCTGTCGAGCAGCTGGCGCATGGTTACGACGGGCATGCCATCGCTCCTTCCGGCAGGTCACGCATTCTCGTGAGAGGGCCTTTCGAGTGGCCGCTCTTGCCCTGCCATAGTGTTTTGTCGGTTATCAGTCCGGACTTGGGATCCGGGCTCCTGGTGCCCCAGGAACCACTCGCCGCGTTTCCGGCGAACCGGAATCGTGGACCGTGAGCAGTCCCAGCCCACAGCGATCACTCCGCGAACGGATTGAGGGGGCTGCGAGGATGGACACGCGAAGTCAGTCGACGCAACCTCCGCCGGGCAGGCGCAGGGCACAGAAGACTGCAGTCCTCAGTGTACTACACGGGCGCTACCTGCCCCGCTCTCCACAGGGCGCCGCGCCCCACCCCTCCACATACGTCATCCGCCCCGTTTCCCCGCCCCCGGAGCCCGGCGACAGTGGAGTCATGACGAGCACGAAGACCACGGATCGACCACGAGGCTGTCCGCCACCAGTGCGTCCACCACGACGGCGCCGGGTCGCCGCACGCCCCGTCGTCTGGGCAGGCGTTCTGGTGGCATCGCTGCTGGCGGCGCTGCCCGCATCCGCCGCGGCCGACACCCCGGGAGAATTTCCCGGCACCGCTGTCGGGCCCGTCTCACACTGGAGGTGGCCCCTGGAACATCCCGGACGGCCGCTGCGCCACGACGTGCTCAGACCGTTCGATCCCCCGGACCAGCCCTGGCTGAGCGGGCACCGCGGAGTTGACCTCCGAGCCTCAGAGGGGAGCGGCGCCGCCGTCCTCTCCCCCGCCGACGGCGTGGTCAGCTTCCGCGGCACGGTCGTGGACCGCCCGGTCATCACGATCGACCATGGTCATGGCCTGAAGAGCAGCTTCGAACCGGTCGAGAGTGACCTCAAGTCCGGGGACGCGGTGCGCCAGGGCCAGCGCATCGGGTCGCTCCGTCCGGGACACTGCGCCGTCTCCGTCTGCGTCCATTGGGGCGTGCGGCAGGAGGACGAGTACGTGGATCCTCTGCGTTTCATCCAGGATCTCCGCCCCTCGATCCTTCTCCCGTGGGGATGAGGCTTCCTCATGCCACAGGCCGGTCCTCCGATGCCACAGGCCGGTCCCCCGCGAGGGGAACCGGCCTGTCAGTGGAGTGCATCGCCACGGCGATGGACGAGCCACCGCCTGGAATCCTGGGGAGCGCCCCGGCCTCAGACGATGGCGGAGATCCCAGTGATGGCGCGGCCCGTCACCAGGGTGTTGATCTCGTAGGTGCCTTCATAGGAGTAGATGGCCTCCGCGTCGGCAAAGATCTTGGCGATCTCGTAGTCCGTCACGATGCCGTTGCCGCCCAGGAGGCTGCGGCCGATCGCCACCGACTCACGCATCCGCGCGGTGGTGAAGGCCTTGGCCAGCGCGGACTGCTCGTCCTTCGCGACACCGGCGTCCTCGAGCTGCGACAGCCGGACCATCATCCCCATGGAGCTCACGGCGTTGCCGAGGATCTTGACGAGCTGTTCCTGCACGAGCTGGAACGAGGCCAGCGGGCGGCCGAACTGGTGGCGCTCCACCGCATAGCGCCGGGCGACGTCGAACGCGGCGAGCTGCTGCCCCACCGCCTGCCAGGCGACCGCCAGGCGGGTGACCTTGAGAACCTTGTTGGTGTCCCGGAAGCTGTTGCCGCCCGCGAGCTTGTGGCTGTCCGGAACGACGACGTTCTCCAGCACGATGTCCGCGTTCTGCACGGTGCGCAGCGAGATCTTGTTCTCGATCTTCGTGGCATGGTAGCCCGGCAGCGTGGTGTCCACGAGGAACGCCTTGACCTGGTTGTCCGCGACGTCACGGGCGTAGATGACGACGTAGTCCGAGAAGGTGGCGTTGCCGATCCAGCGCTTCGCTCCGTTGAGGATCCACGTGTCCCCGTCCTTCTGCGCGGTCGTGCGCGTGCCACCGGCCACGTCCGAACCGCCGAGGGGTTCGGTCAGCCCGAAGGCGCCGATCTTCTTCATGGCGTAGATGTCCGGCAGCCACGCTTCCTTCTGCTCCTCCGAAGCGAGCGCTTCGATCGAGCCGGTGAAGAGGCCGTCGTGGACTCCCATGAAGGTGGCGATGGACGTGTCTGCACGCGTGAACTCAGCGTGGACGATCCCCGCGAACAGATTCGAATACCCCTGGCGATGCACCGGGCTCATCACGTCCAGCTCCGCGAGCTTCGGAATCAGCTCCATGGGGAATTCGCCGCGGTTCCAGCAGTCCACGGCGATGGGCCGGACCTCACGGTCGAGCCAGGTCCTGATCTCGGTCAGGCGGTCGCGCTCCTTGTCGGAGAGCAATTGTTCGAAGGCGAAGAAGTCGCCATCCGCGTACGGCAGATTGTTGATGTCCAGCTCGGCCTTGGCCATGATCCCTCCACAGGAATTGATGTTACTCATGAGTAACTTATCCCACTTTGCGGGACTGGTAAAGGGTGCGTCGGACCATCGCCCGAGCCGCAATAATCGCGGGGCCGCCGACATAAACCGGAGGCCGGTGGAACATTCTTGGTGCGACCTGGGTCACATGCCAAGATGACGCTACGTACCCCGGAGGGAAGGAATCGCCATGGTCCGGAAAGCAGCGTCCAGCGGAGCAGACAGCCAGCAGGACACCCCCGCAGCCACCGCGTCGCCACGCACCAGAAAAGCCGCCGCCACGGCCGTTCCGCCCGAACCGACGCCGACCCTCGAACCGGTCGCGCCGACCCTCGAACCCACGGTCGCCGCCGTCGTCGCACCGGATGTCAAAACCGGCCCCGCCAAAGCCTCCGGCATGCGAGGCGCGCTCACCAAGCGCATTCCGGCGCCGCGCCGTTCGCGGACCAGCAAACCGGCTCCCCGCATCCGCAACCGGAGCAAGGGCGACGGACGCCACCTGAACAACATGTCCGAGATCCGGCACTTCTTCCGGACGGACGAATCCCCCATCTTCTTCGTGGGCGCGTCGGCGTTCAATCTCCTCGGTCTCGACCGCTGGGTCCGCGGTTTCTCCTACATCACCTACTACGACAGCTGGGAAGGCACCCATCCCCGGGTGTTCACCCCCGCCGACAAGCCGTACATCGAATTCCAGAGCGGCGAGGAGATCAACAACTGGCTGCTGACGAACCACGAGGTCCGCGCGCATATCGAGCACCGCACCCCGGCCGGCGTCCACCCCAAGATCGTGATGGTCTTCTTCAACGAGGAGACCGAGCACATCTGCCAGGAACTCGGCTACGAGCTGATCCTTCCGCCGGCCGCGCTGCGCGAGCGTCTCGACTCCAAGATGGAGACCACCCGCATCGCCACATCCGCCGGTGTGGACAGCGTGCCGAACGTGATGACGACGGTGGAGAACTGGGCCGACGTCGTGAAGGCGACCAAGGCGGCGAAGCTCGGCACGGACCTGGTCATCCAGACCGCTTACGGCGACTCCGGCAAGACCACCTACTTCGTCACCTCGGAAGAGGAGTTCGACGCAGTGGCCGAACACCTCCGGGGTGAGGAGGTGAAGATCATGAAGCGGATCAACAACCGCCCTATCGCGGTCGAGGCCGTCATCACCCACCACGGCACCATCGTGGGCCCGTGCATGACCGAGATCACCGGCCACAAGGCACTCACCCCGTACCGCGGCGGCTGGGCCGGCAACGAGATGTACCCGGACGTCCTGGCCGAGAAGGCCCGCCATGCCACCACGGAACTCGTGCGGAAGCTCGGTGACCGTCTCGCCAAGGAGGGCTACCGTGGGTTCTTCGAAGTGGACGTCCTACTCGACACGGACACCGACGAGGTGTACCTGGGTGAGCTGAACCCCCGCATCAGTGGCGCCTCGGCCATCACCAACGTGACGGCGGGCGCCTATGCCGACGTGCCGCTCTTCGTCTTCCACCTCCTCGAGTACTCAGGCGTCGAGTTCACTCTGGACGTCGATGAGATCAACGCCCGCTGGGAGGAACTCGCCTCAGAGGACGAGTGGAGCCACATGGTGATCAAACACACGGACAAGACCGTGGAGCACATCGACGCCGCCCCCACCACCGGTCTGTACGTGCTGGACGGGCAGGGCCGCTTCGTCTTCGCGCACCGCGAGCTGGACTGGCACCTGGTCAACAACGAGTCCGAAGCGTTCTACCTGCGGATTTACGGCCCGGGCGATTACCGCTGGAAGGGCGCGGACCTCGGAATCCTGGTCACGAAGGGCCGTCTCCAGGGCTCCCATGGCGGCCTGACCATTCATGCGCGTCACCTCATCGAGTCGATCCGTAGCATGTACCGCGCCACCCCGCTTCCGGATTCCGAACCCGTGAAATGGCCCGCTCCCGCGAAAGGCAATTAAATTGCCCATGCCATACTTGGTGGAATGTTTGCAGACGAGAGCTACGGCATGAGCACCGGCCAACCGAGCACTCCGGCAGCCCCTCCTCTGGACCAGTGGCAGCTGGCTCCGCACCTCAACTGGTCGATGCAGAACATCGCCACGTTCCTTCCGGTGCGGTCCATCCCGCGGGGCGTCCGCGCCACTGTTCTGCCTCCGGCCCCGGTCGATCTGTCCGCCGTGCCGGTCCCCCATCCGTGGGAGGACAGGACGGCGACGTTCGCCGAGGTCCTGGAGAGCACCTTCACCGACGGCTGGGTGGTGACCAAGGATGGCGCCCTCATCGGTGAGGGCTACTTCAACACCATGACGCCGGCCAGCGTCCACCTCCTCATGTCCGTGAGCAAGTCCCTCACCACCTCGGTGGCGGGATCCCTCCAGGGCAGCGGAGAGCTGGATGCCGACGCTCTCGTCACCAGCTATGTCCCGGCCCTGGCCGGCTCCGGCTACGAAGGCGCCACCGTCCGTCACCTCATGGATATGCGGACGGGCGTCCGTTTCTCTGAGAAGTACCTCGACCCCGACGCCGAGGTGCGGCTCCTGGAGCAGGCCATCGGCTGGGCTCCTCGCCGGCACCCGAACGCCCCGGCCACCCTCCTGGACTTCCTGGCGAGCCTGGGCAAGGACCGCGACCACGGCGGCGCCTTCGACTACAAGTCGTGCGAGACCGACGCTCTCGGTTTCGTCCTTGAAGGCGCGACGGGCCGTCACGCCGCCGACCTCATGTCCGAGCGGCTCTGGCAGCCCATGGGCGCCGAACTCGGCGCCCATGTGGGCGTGGACAGCGCGGGCGAGGGCATGTTCGACGGCGGCGTCTCGGCCGGGCTGCGGGACCTGGCACGCTTCGGCAACCTGTTCCTGCGCGACGGCTTCGCGCTCGACGACACTCCGGTGCTCCCGTCCTGGTGGGTCGCGGACACATTCGCCGGCGGCCCCGACAGCCGGGACGCTTTCGCGAACGCACCCGAGCCCACGCTCATGCCGGGCGGCATGTACCGCAACGGGTTCTGGTTCCCCCGCGAGGGATCCAATCCCCTGCTGGCCCTCGGCATCCACGGCCAGATGGTGTACGTGAACCGGTCCGCCGGCGTCGTGGCCGCGAAGCTCTCCAGCTGGCCGACCCCGCAGGACGGGGAAAAGCTGCTCTGGACCGTGAACGCCTTCGACGCGGTGTCCTGGGTCCTGACCCGCTGACACGCCTCAAGTCCACCCCTCAGGCCGTCCCCCACGTTCCGGGGGACGGCCTGAGCCGTCTCCGGGACGTGAACCCGGATGTGCGCCTCAGGAACCCGTTCCGCCGGACCGTCTTCCGCCCGGATACGCTGGGGTCATGAAGCCATTGATCGCTGTACTCGCTGCTCAGGGACGATCCGGCCAGGCGTGCGTGACCGCTCTGCTCGAGGCCGGTTTCCGGGTCCGGGCGGGCGTGAGGTCCGCATCGACCCTGCCGAGCCATCCTGACCTCGAGGAGATGCGCTGCGACGCGAGGAACAAGGATGAGGTCGCCGCCCTTCTGGACGGGGCCGACGTCGTGGTCAGCATGATCGGCCACAACCGTCGCTCCAGCGCGGACGTGCAGTCCGTCGCGATCCAGCACTGCGTCGACATCATCGCCGCCCGGCAGCCGGAGACCCGCCTCATCTCCCTCACCGGGACCGGTGTCCGTCTCCCCGGAGACCGCATCCCGCTCTTCGACCGTGCCGCCAACTTCGCGATCGGCGTCGTGGATCCGAAGCGCATCGCCGACGGCACGGAGCACGTGCGGATCCTCCGGGAGAGCCCCGTGAACTACACGATCATCCGCGTCCTGAAACTCACGGGCGGGACCCATCACGGCACGGTGAAGCTCACCCCGCACGGCCCGGCAGAGCTGTTCACGCCGCGCGCCCGGGTGGGCGCCGCCGTCGTGCAGCTGGTGGAATCCGGCGGCTTCTCCCGGGCCATGCCGGTCATCAGCGGCACCGCCTGACGAATGGTCAGAGGTCTCCGGCCAGCTCCATGAGCTTCTGACGGAAAGCGGCGAACCGCTCGTCCGCGCCCCGTTGCGGGTGCACCCGGTTGCTCAGCAGGACGGCGCTCCGACGCCCTTCCGGCACGAATCCGAAGGCCGTTCCCGTGTACCCGCCATGACCGGCCGGAGTCCGCGCACTCGTCGGCGCCAATGCGCGGAGCCACGGTTCGCCCACGCGGAGCCCGACCGCCTGTTCGTACTCTCCGGAGACCGGTCCGGACACGGGCGTCGTCATGAGGTCGACAGCGCTCGGACTCAGCACCTCGACACCCTCATGGGTCCCGCCGATCCGCAGCATCTCGGCGAAGGCCAGAAGGTCCCCGGCCGTGCCGAACAGACCCGCGTTGCCGCTCACCCCGCCGAGGGCCCAGGCCGTCTCGTCGTGGACTTCACCGTGCACCAGACCCCTGCCCGGCTGAATCTCGGTCGCCGCGATTCCTTCCAGCCGAGAGGAAGGCCGGTAGCCGGTGCGCGCGAGGCCCAACGGGCGCAGGATCCGCTCCCCCAGAAGCTCATCGAGCCGTCGGCCCGTCATGGCTTCCAGGCAGAGGCCCAGCCAGATGAATCCCACGCACGAGTAGGCATGACCGGCTCCGGCGGGACCGGTGGGCAGCACGGTGCGGAACCGTTCCCAGGCGTCAGGTCCCGGCGCGTTGTCCCCCCACTCGCCCGGCAGACCGGAGCGGTGCGTCAGGAGGTCGAGAAGGGTCACCGCGGGCAGTTCCCGGTACTCGGGCAGCCATTCGCTCACGGGGATGCGCAGGCCTTCCAGCCCGGACTCCAGGTAGCCACGGTCCCTGAACTCCGCGAGTGCCGTGGCGGTGACGAATGACTTCGTGATCGACGCCAGGTCGAACAGCGTGTCCACCGTGACCGGCGCTCCGCTTCGGCGTCTGCCGCTCTCGTCCACGTAGTCGGCCGTCAGCCCATGGGCTTCGCTCACGAGCCGCTCCCCCGCATCGCTCACCAAGACGACGACGGCGGAGAACAGCGGCGCCGATCCGTCACCTGGGTGCAGGGCGCCGAGCAGGTGGTCGCGGAGCGCCGTCGCCGCCGTCGCGCGGGAGGCCGGGTGTTCGTTCATGGTCGCATTCTCCCACCCGACCCCCAACCGGCCTCTCGGTGACTAGCCGCCGCGGGCCTACTTGCACGGCCGGCAGGGGTGAAAAACCGGCCCCACAGTGTACCGCTGCGACGCCTTGAACCACAGGGCTACCGTCGACCGCCGCGGGCCTGTTTGGCTGGAATCACGGCTGCGGTACGCGGCCACCGGCACAGTCATTCGAAAGGAGAACAGCATGGCTGACACGAAGAACCCAGGACAGTTCGGAAACCGCAAGGACACCGAGGAACAGGCCCGCCGCGGTGGCGAGGCCAGCACCGGCAAGTTCGGTTCAGAACACGGCGCCGATCCCCACGAAGCAGGACGCAAGGGTGCCGAAGCACAGCCCCACGAAGCCAAGGTCCGCGGCGGCCGAAACAGCCACCAGGGTGCCCGGAGCACCTGAGCAGAACGGCCGGAGTTCCGACCCGGCAGCGTCGGACTAGAAGGCCCGGGAGCTCAGATCATTCCGGACGGGCGGTTCGCAGAGACGCCCGTCGCAGAGAACACCAGGAGGCCAGCACCATGGCACAGATTCACGAGACCGTCGACGTCGAAGTCCCCCTCTGGACCGCGTACGACCAGTGGACGCAGTTCGAACTCTTCCCAGAGTTCATGGACCACGTCGCTCAGACGGAGCAGCTCGAGGACGATCTGGTCCGGTTCACGACCACGATCGGCGGTGTCCGGCGGACCTTCACCGCGCGGATCCAGGAACAGAGGCCGGACCGGGTGATCCGGTGGCAGGACACGGATCGTCCCGCGCACCACGGCGAGATCCGTTTCGAACCTGTCGGCCCGGACGCCACCCGGCTGGACGTCACCATCCTGTGGAACCCGGAGGACGTGGTGGAAGCGATCGGTTCATTCTTCAAGCTCGACCAGGTCAGCGTCCACCAGGATCTGGCGAACTTCAAGAAGTACATCGAGCAACGCCACCAAGCGAGCGGCGGGTGGCACGGAACGATCCCCTCGCCGAACGACGGTCCGCCTCCGGGGCAGCCCCGGCTGACGGACCCGCCGACGGTGTGAGGCTCAGGAGCGGAGGGCGTCAGTGACCGCTTGCAGGAAATCCTCGACGACGGCGAGTTCGTCCGGGTTGAAGGATCCGGCCGCAGTGAGCAGGGACGACACCTGCCGCTGGAGGCTGGACTCCAGCAGCACGCGTGCCGCCTGGGTGGTGTGGAGCACCAGGCCCCTGCGGTCCTTGGGGTCCGGTTCCCGGCGCAGGTACCCCGCATGCTCAAGCCGGTTGACGAGGGCGGTGGTGGAGGCCGAAGTGATGCCGAGGTGGTGCCCGAGGGCGCGAGGGCTGACCGCGCCTTCATCCGAGCCGTCGAGGACGAAGCGCAGTGCTGAGAGGTCGTTGCTCTTGATCTTCAGGTCCGCCATGAGGTTGGTCCGGGTTTCGGCCTCCACCACGACGAACTCCCTCAGCAAGTGGAGGGCGGACAGGACGCGGTCCTGCTCGCCTCCTTCAAGCCAGCTTCTGTTGATGAGTTCCAGTGCCATAGAACACCATTCCCCTTCCACTCTCTAACTACTAGACGATCTAGATACATCGCCCCCGCTTGCAAGTCTATGCCCCGCAAGCCAGGGTGAGCGGGCATTCTTTCCCGTTCCGCCGCCATCCGTCCCATCCGGGACGGCCGTGTCCCCCCGTTCGTCAGGACACGACGAACGATCATCCGCATTCCGCTTGGAGGAGTTGAACCATGAGTGACCAGTACACGTTCCGCGACCCCGTCACGCTGTTCCCGGAGGTGACTCCACCCATCCAGCACCAGGAGCCCCCCGGTCTCGAGGTCCTGATGACTCCGCAGCCGGATCTGGGGGACGATTACTACCGCGGTCTCGGCCGCCTGGAGGGCCGTAAAGCCCTCGTGACCGGCGGGGACTCCGGCATCGGCGCCGCCGTCGCCATCGCGTTCGCCCGGGAGGGGGCCGACGTCGCCATCTCCTATCTTCCTGAAGAAGAAGACGACGCGGCGAGGATCGCCGCACTCATCGAGAAGGCCGGCCGCAAGGCCCTCACACTGCCGGCCGACCTCACGGACCCCGACGCCCCCGCCGCCCTCGTCGCCGACGTGGTGGAGGGACTGGGCGGACTGGACATCCTGGTCAGCAACGCCGGCCGGCAGGTCGCCACCGCCCAGCTGAACGAGATCGAGGAAGAGCAGTTCGAGGAGACCTACCAGATCAACGTCTTCGCGATGATCCGCCTCATCCAGGCCGCGGTGCCCCACATGCCGCCCGGGTCGAGCATCGTGGCGAGCACGTCCATCCAGGCGTACAAGCCGTCCTCGGATCTGCTGGACTACGCCTCGACGAAGGCCGCGATCAATAATCTCACCAAGGGCCTGGCGCAGCAGCTGGCGCCGAAGGGCATCCGCGTCAACGCCGTGGCGCCCGGCCCGGTCTGGACGGCACTGCAGATCAGCGGCGGGCAGCTCAAGGAGAGCCTGCCCGAATTCGGCAAGGACACGGCGCTCGGCCGGGCAGGGCATCCGGCGGAGATGGCCCCGTGCTACGTGTTCCTGGCCTCCTCCGAGTCCAGCTATGTGGTGGGCGAGACGCTCAACGCGAACGGCGGCATTCCCAGCCCGTGAGACCGGCCGCGGCTGCGGCCTCAGAGGAGGTGTGAGTTGGAAGACAGCGACGACGACTACCAGCGCCGGGAGTCGGAGACCCATCGCCTGGACCGGCATTGGAATGAGCTCCTCCAGGAGCTCCGTGTCACGCAGACGGCCGCGCAGATCATCGGCGGCTTCCTCTTCACGCTGCCCTTTCAGCAGCGTTTCGCGTCCCTCGACTCGTTCGACAAGGCGCTGTATCTGGGGCTCGTCCTCCTGGCCGCGGCGACCACGATCATCACGCTCCTGCCGGTGGCCGTGCATCGCCGGGTGTTCCGGCGCCATCAGCGCGGGTCCCTCGTGGGACTGGCCGATCGCGCGAGCAAGACCGTGCTGGTCCTGCTCCCCTTGCTGGTGGCCGGCACGCTGACCTTCACGGTCGACGTCGTAGCCGGTAGGACCGCGGCGACGCTGTGCGCCGTGGCCGCGGTCGGCGTCCTGGCGATCCTCTTCGTGACGGTCGCGTTCATCGGACCGCGGGTGCACACCATCGTCGACGACGTGCAGGAGGAGGACGACCTGGAGAAGGGCCGCTGACGTTTCCTCCTGTGAACAGCAAGGAACTGCCCCGGGATTTCCGTCCCGGGGCCGTTCCGCCTGATCAGTTGCGGCTTGTCAGTTCCGCCTAGCTAGTGAGGTGCGAGGTTCATGAATTCCGGAGCGCGTCGATCAGTTCTGACTTGCGCTGATCCGAATACCCCTTCAACCCGATTTCCTTGGCCTTGGATTTGAGCTCCTTGACCGTCCAGTCCTCATAGTCGCCGGATTTTCCGCCTTTACGACCGACAGCACTACGGCCTTTCTTGGCCGCGGCATTGGATATTCTGGCTGCTTTGCTCTTGGAAGCCCCGTCCTCACGGAGTTCCTCATAGAGTTCCGGGTCCTTCAATGACGGATTCTTCTTGTCAGGCACGATTTCTCCTTCATGAAAGTTCATGAGTCACGGACAGCGCTCTCGGGGTCCGCGCCCGGGTCGTGCGCCTCAGCCGGCGTCGAATCGATCCGCTTCCGGCTCGTGTCGCTCGTCCAGATCGGTTCCGGAGCCGTCCGGAACCTCTTCCGCGTTGCGGCGATCCTGGTCCTTGTCAGGCGCGGCCCCGCCATTCTCGCGGTCCTGGGTCTGTTTCCCCACGTCATGCCCCTCGTCCTGAGGGCGGGGATCTCGGTCAGTTTCCTTCTCGTGGTGTCCCATGTTTCGAGCCTACGCCGATCCCTTGTTTTTTACTAGCTTGTCAAGCTATCGTTATTTCAGCTACGTTACCTTCCAACCGCCAGCCCGCACTTCAAGGGAGGGATCAGCGCATGAAGGCATCATCCGACCTTGCACGGCATGTGCAGGCAGTACTGGTCGACCTTATTGCCCTGGGAATTCAGGGCAAGCAAGCACATTGGAATGTGGTGGGTCCGAATTTCCGGGACCTCCATTTGCAACTCGACGAAATCGTCGCCGCCTCCCGGCTCCTCTCCGACCGGTTGGCCGAACGCCTGAGGGCTCTGCACGCTGAGCCCGACGGACGAACGCGCACCATCACGGAGACGAGCACGCTGAAAGAATCCCCTCCCGGCCTGGTGAGCACCGACGTAGTCGTGGCGGAAATCGGCGAGCGACTGCAAGCCGCGACCGCCACCGCTCGTGCCGTGCACGACGCGGTGGACTCCGAGGATCCCACGACAGCGGACCTCCTCCACGACGTCCTCGAAACTCTCGAACAGCTCCACTGGATGCTGACCGCGGAGCATCCGGAGCTGCGGAACAGCAGCGACTGAACCACGCCGGATCTCCGGCCACCCCTCTCGCGGCGCCAGCTCAGCCACCTCAAGGCATCCGGTTCCGCCGTTCCCGCACCACCAGTCAGGAGAACATCATGCGTCTTATCAGCCGGGACGAGCACATCGTCGACAACGTCGTCCAGTCCCAGTTCGAGATGTACCGCAATGGCACGGTCATCGGGGTCGCCCGCTACCAGATGCACGGAGACCGGATCGTGTTCATGCTCTGCCAGACCACCCCGGCCTGCTCACGCCTGGAGAGAAGGTCGTTCTATCTCGCCGCGGTCCGTGACGCCCACCACCGGCATCTGCGGATCGACATCACCTCCCGCTCCATGGCGGAGGAACTGCGCGTTCCGCGCGTCGAGCGGGAGCTGTCACTGACCGTCTGACCCCTTCACCCAAGCGCCCCGGCATGGCACGGCGAATCCCTCGTCGGCCGGGCGGAGCGCAGTTTCACACTTCTCAAGGAGATGATGCAGTTGGCACAGATTCAGGAAGAGATCGACGTCAGAGCCCCGTTATGGCTCAGCTACGAGCAGTGGGCCGAGTTCGAACTCTTCCCCCAGTTCATGAAGCATGTGGTGTCCGTCGAGCGGCAAGACGAGGCGCCCGCCCTCCTCACGGCCGAGGTCGACGGAAAGCCTCGCACGATCGAGACGACCATCGAGGAGCAGCGCCCCGACCGGTTGATCCGCTGGGACTGCAGCGACGGGCTCGAGAGCCACGGTCAGCTGCTCTTCGATTCCCTGGAGCCGGAACTCACGAGGATCACCGTGGACGTCATCTGGGATCCCCGCGAGCCGGCGGAACACACCGTCTCGCTGTTCCGCCTGGTGCCGACAAGTGTCCGCGAGGATCTGGAGCGGTTCCGGGACTTCGTCGAGAAGCGACACCAGGAGCGGAAGAAGGCCCGGGCTCACCAGGACGACGCGCATCCGCTGACCGGTCCCCTGCTGCTCAAGGAGACCCGGCGGGAACCGGCTCTCGTGGGAGAGGTCACCACGCGGCTCTCCGGCGACGACTTCCCGAAGGACCGCTCGGGGACGCTTCCCTACGGCGTGGGGTTCGCGTCACAGGACACCCCCGGAGAAGACCGCCCGCAGATGTCCATCGTGCTCTGAGCACCCTCCGGCCGCGGGTTGACGGCCATGGGCTGACGGCGGGTCGTCCCGAAACGGGGCACACCGGCCACGGGATACACGGAAGGGTGGCCGCACCTGAGGTGCGCCCACCCTTCTTCCGGGACGCGGGCTGCGCGTCACGCGCGGGACGTCAGCTGCGCGGAGAGGCGAGCTCGGCGTCGTCGTCCTTCTCGTGATCGGCCTCCACCAGCACAACCGGGGCGTCCGACGCCGGGGCACCGCTCAGGCGCTCGGCCTCCAGACGCTCCGCCTCTTCGCCGCCCACGGCCTCGCCGCGGGCGACCATGCCGGCCGTGTCGGACAGCGGGATCTGCTTGAGCGTGATGGCCAGCAGCAGCGCCACCGCGATGAACGGGATCAGGTACCAGAAGACCGGGGCCAGGGAGTCGGCGTAGGCGTTCACGATCGCGTCCCGGACCGCGGCCGGCAGCTGGGACAGCGTCTGCGGATCCAGCGTCTTGGTGGCCTGGGACGCCTGCTCGGTCGAGGCGCCGCCACCGGTGAACGCCTTGGTCAGCGAGTCGGCGAGACGGGTGGTGAACAGGGACCCGAACACGGCGACACCGAGGGAGGCGCCCACTTCGCGGAAGTAGTTGTTGGTGCTGGTGGCGGTGCCGATCAGTTCGGCCGGGACCGCGTTCTGCACCACCAGGACGATCACCTGCATGATGAGGCCGAGGCCGGCGCCGAAGATGAACAGCTGGATGCAGATGACCCAGATCGGGGTGGCGGCCGTCAGGGTGGTGAACCAGAGCATTGCCACGATCGTGAGCGCGGCACCGAGGATGGGGTACATCTTGTACTTGCCGGTCTTGGAGATGCGGATGCCGGAGAAGATCGAGGTGCCCATCAGGCCCACCATCATGGGCAGCATCAGCAGGCCGGAAACAGCCGCCGAGGTGCCGGAGGACATCTGGAGGAAGGTCGGCACGAAGGCGATGGCCGCGAACATGCCAAGGCCGAGCGTGAAGCCGATGGCCGTGGCGTTGATGAAGATCCGGTTCTTGAACAGGCTCAACGGGATGATCGGATCCTCGGCCTTGCGTTCCACGAGCACGAACAGGACGGCGGCCACGAGAAGCCCCGCGCCGAACAGCCACGTGGTGGGTGAGTCCCAGCCCTCGTCCTTCTTGCCGCCGAAGTCGGTGAAGAAGATGAGGCAGGCGGTGGCGGCCGAGAGCAGCAGCACACCCAGGATGTCGATGCGCTTCTCGGCCTTCTTGTTCGGCAGGGTCAGCGTGAACCAGGCGATGGCGAAGGCTGCGATTCCGATCGGGATGTTGATGTAGAAGGCCCACTCCCAAGTGAGGTGGTCCACGAAGAAGCCGCCCAGCAGCGGGCCGGCGACGGCGGAGAGGCCGAAGATGGCGCCCAGCGGGCCCATGTACTTGCCGCGTTCCTTGGCGGGCACGATGTCCGCGATGATCGCCTGCGAGAGGATCATGAGGCCACCGCCGCCCAGGCCCTGGATGGCGCGGAAGATCACGAACGACCAGAAGTCGGTGGCGAACGCGCAGCCGACGGACGCCGCGGTGAACAGGCCGATCGCGACCAGGAAGAGGTTGCGGCGGCCGAGGACGTCGCCGAACTTGCCGTAGATCGGCATGACGATGGTGGTCGCCAGGAGGTAGGCCGTGGTGATCCACGCCTGGTGCTCGACGCCTCCGAGCTTGCCGACGATGGTCGGCATCGCGGTGGAGACGATGGTCTGGTCGAGGCTGGACAGCAGCATCCCGGCGATCAGGGCCGAGAAGATGATCCAGATTCTTCGTTGGGTCAGCAGCAGGGGTTGCGCTGCCGTGGTGGTGGTGCTCATGGGCGGTCCTCGGGGGTGTCAGAAGAGGGGATGTCAGAAGAAGGGGTGTCGAAGGAGTCGGACGAGTGGTCGAAGAGGGCGCGGGCGGCGCGGAGGTTCCGGGCCAGCAGCTCGCGGTACGGAGTGGTGTTGTCCTCGGAGAAGAAGGTCTGGTTGGTCTTCTTGCAGACGGCGCTGAAGATGGCGACGGCCATGACGATCTCCGGGTGGTCCACCGGCAAGCCCTCGCGGGCGGCGACGAGCTCCGCGAACTGGCGTTCGCGGGCCTCCCCTTCCGCGGTCAGACGGCCGAGCAGCTGGGGCTCCGCGGCGATGGCCGCGATCAGCTGGCGGATCTCCGTCGGGCTGACGGTGGAACGGGTCACGACGTCGACGGTGAAGCGGAAGAGCGCCTCCAGCAGCGTGCCGGAGATCCTTCCCTCTTCACGCCGGGGGTTCGCGGCGAAGGTCTCGAGCGCGTCATGGGGCAGTTCATCCGAGAAGGCGCCGATCACGGCGTCCTCCTTGGTGTGAAAGTAGTTGAAGAACGTGCGACGGGAGATGCCTGCCTGCTCGCAGACCTCCTCCACGGTGAAACCGCTCAGGCCGTGGGCCGCCGTGAGGGACCGCGCGGCCGTGGTGATCGCCTGACGCGTCGCCGCGCGCTTGCGTTCGCGGAGCCCGCCCTCAATGTTTGCACTATTACTCACATAGTGTATTTTTGCACCATTAGTTGCCTGGTGCAATCTTTTGCCCCTGAGGTCCTCATCACACTCCCCCGCACCTTCCCTGAGAGCGACGACGGCGCCGCTCACCTCAGAGGTGAGCGGCGCCGTCGGGGGCTGTTCGGGATGCGGTGGCCGGGCTGGTCTGGCGGTGCTGCTCAGGCAGTGATGCTCAGTCGGTGGCAGTCAGTCGGCGTCGGTCATTTGACGCGGTTCACTAGGCTTGCCACAGCTCGATCCGGTTGCCCTCCGGGTCGATGACCCACGCGAAGCGGCCGACGCCCTCCATCTCCTGTACGTCGTCCACCACGTTCGCGTCCTTGTCCCGGAGCTGAGCGAGCATGGAGTCCAGATCCCTGACCCGGAAGTTGAACATCACCTGCTGGGTCTGGGATCCGAAATAGTCGGTGTCGGCAGGGAAGGCGGCGAAGACCGTGGGGCCGGCTTCTTGCTGCCAGAGGCCGTGCTGGTCGAGGTCCAGTCCGAGGACGTCCCGGTACCAGGCGGTCAGAGTCTCGGGGTCGGCCGATCGCACGAAGTGCCCGCCGATACCTGTCACGCGTTCCATGAGGACAGCATGGCATGGCGACGGGGCGGGGTACAGGGTCAGCCGGGTGTCACCGTAGCTGGTGGCCGAGGATCGCGTGAATCGCGTCGACGCTGACCTGATAAGCCTCGGAGCCGGGCCGGATGATGGCGAGATGATCGCCTTCGACCTGGATCAGCCGGGCGTCGGCTCCGGCCTCCTGCGCCGCAGTGACGTACTGCTGCGACAACGAGAAGGGCACGATCTTGTCGAGGCCCGGGTGCAGCGCGATGAGCGGCACGCTCAAGGGGATGTTCTTGAGCGGGTCCGCCTGCTCGTACACCGCGGGGTTCTCCTCGGGCGTGGCACCGAGGAAGTTCACGGTGGCCCCGTCCCCGATGCCGAGTCGCGCGCTCTCGGTGAGCGCCAGAGGACCTGCCTGGCTGACCACCCCCGCGACCCCGACCTGACCTGCGGCCCAGGCGGCGAGCTGGCCGCCCGCGGAGTGGCCCAGCAGCACGATGGGAAGCCCGCTCACCGCGGTGTCCTGCAGGGCGCGGATTCCGGCGACGATGTCTTCACCCGTCGCGGGCCACCCGCCGTCGCCCGCCCCCTCGGAGTCACTGACGCGGCGGTACTCCAGGTTGAGGACGGCGAAGCCGCGGGCCGCCAGATCCTCGGACTCGTCGACGGTGTCCTCCGCCGTGTGCCGCTCCCGCCAGAAGCCGCCGTGGATCGCGACCACGACGCCGCGCGCCGTCCCCTCCGGAAGATAGAGGTCACCCCACTGGTCTTTCCCCGGCCCGTACTGAATTCTCTCCGGCATGTCGGATCCCTCTCGTGGCAGTTCGGTGGACCGGAAACCGGCCGGGCCGCGCGTGATCGCGACGGCTTGGGGCGATGGTAAGGCGGGCGCTTGTCACAGGGCGAGTCGAACGGGGCTGCAGCGACGTGCCGAAGTTCCCGAATTGGCTCATCGATAAGCATCTAAAAACCGGCGTGGCACGAGCCGTACCATAAGCTGCCAAACTCACCACGGGAGGTGGGTCTTCCGAGACGTCGTCGTCCGTGGATCCGCCGTCGAAAACAACGACCTCAAACGTGTGGCACCTCCCGAACTGCTCGACCAAATAGCTGGCAACGTCTTGGCCCTCCGTCTCGGGGACCGCGCGTTCGCCGAGGAGGTTTACGCGGATGTACGCGACCAAGCCCTCCGCGCACCTCAACGGTGGCATGACGTCGATGTCCAGATCCGCCTCTCCTCATCGTCACCGCACGATGGGGTTACACGTTCATTCCATCTCACGCGACCCAACGCTTCGCCTGTGTGTCAGATAAGGACGAGTTCCGAGAACTTGTCCCCGACATTCCGGCGACGACCACATGGTTCATGACACCACCATCAGAACTCGATGCCTCGGCCCAAGAATCTGTGGACGCTGAATTCGGAGCTGCCGAGCCATCAGACACCCCAAAGGAAATCCGGGATGCCTGCGAATGACCCGAACGTTCGAATGGCCCACGGCTCTGCACCTCGCGCGCCATCATCACTCCTAGAACTCAGTTCTACCTCTCAGGGCCCGGCCGGCGTAGCCTGGAGTTAGAGGCCGGGACGTGCCTGGCATAGGGCCGTTGAGTCGGCTTCGGAGCCGACTTGGGAGGAAGACCGGCCTGAGAGAAGGGAGGCCCGAGATGGTCTCTAATCCAGATCCCCGAGACGCGTTCGAACAGAACCCGCCGTCTGCGCCGAGCGTGGACGCAGTGGTGCCGCCCAACCCTCAGACGAAGGGGACACAAGCAGATCCGTCAAAGGTTCGTCGTGCCGAGTCCGGAGTGACGCGGGCAGGTTTGGTGTGGGTCGCGGTAGTTATTGGCTTGATTTTGCTGGTCTTGATGATCATTATCATCCTTCAGAATCAACAACCCGTGCGGGTCTTTTTCCTTGGACTGGACGGCACTATTGCGTTAGGCATGGCCTTGCTTGTCGCGGCTGTGGGTGGGGGCCTCTTCGTCGCTGCGGCCGGGGTTGCGCGCGTCGTGCAGCTGCGCATGCGTGCTTATCGGACTCGGCATGGCTCCTGAGGGGTCAGCCTCTGCTCGAGACCCAAGCACGGAAGGAGGCCCGCCGTTCAGCAGGGTTGTGTTGATCTTCAATCCTGCAGCGGGAAAGACCCCAGCCATGGCGGCCGAACGAATGCGGCTTGCTTTGAGGACCCGGGTTCCTGATCTTCCAGTGCGCTTGGAACCGACAGCTTACGCCGGTCACGCCCGGATCCTGTCTCGGGCTGCCCTTGACCAAGGGAGGGGCACGCCCTTGCTGATCTCCGTAAGCGGGGACGGCGGGTACAGCGATGTGGTGAATGGGGTCATGGAGAACGGTGGAAGGGCCGTATGCGCAGTCGTGGGGGCAGGGAACGCCAACGATCATCGTCGAAGTACGCGAACCGAACCGTTGGTCGACGCAATCGAACGTGGTCAAGTGCGCCGTATCGATCTGTTGAGGATCAGCGTGGGGGAAGGCGGCGGGCAGTGGACGCGGTGGGCGCATTCCTACATCGGTTTCGGCCTGACCCCACGTATGGCAATCGGTATCGAGCGAGGAGTCAAAGGCCGATTCAGCGAACTTGTGTCTGTTGCGCGGGTGCTGCGGACTCTGGCACCCATTGAAATCATCCGCGAGAACGGGTCGTACGCGACGCTGGACAGCCTGCTTCTGGCGAATATCACCGGCGTCGCGAAGTACGGGAAGATCGCCTCGGCCAGTGAACCGGACGACGGCAAGTTTGAGGTGCTGGTGCTTCCACACGCTGCCAAGTGGCGGATCGCACTTATGGCACTGCGGGCGGTGACTATCGGCCTGGACCCGCAAGAAAGCGTCCAGAGATTCAGTTTCATGAGCTCGCGGACCATTCCGATTCAAGTCGATGGGGAGGTCCTGAAGCTCCAGGCGGGTCAGCAGGTGGTAGTGGAGTCAATCCCTCTCTCGCTGACGACGCTTGGCTGAGCGTCCGGTGTTTATTGCCAGGTTTCTGGTCCTCGAGCGGAGCGACGGCCGCAGATGGTGTGTGGTGTGATCTGGACGTAGAGGTACTTCACCGTGGGAATCCAAGATGGCAGGGGTAGCCTTCGTGCGGCCTCGATATGGTCGGTATCTTGGATCGTTCGGGCGGTTCCCTTCACGATCACGCTCCACGCTGTCTCGGCGTCGTAGCCGTCAGCTTCCAATGCCACGTTCCGATTGATCGTCAAATGCACGAGTTTGCTGCCCTGCGCCGTTATGAAGATCACCGTCCGGTCATGGACGAAGTAGTTGATCGGGAAGATCTCGGGCACATCCCCCACGCTGACGGCCAGCCGACCCAGTTCTGAAGCGGCTAACAACGCCCACGAATCGCTCGGCTCTAAGTCTTCGATTGGGTGGTCCTGGTCTAGCGCCATCATGTCCCCGCTCCGCACCCGTCAGGGGCATCCCCTAGTGCTTGTCGTCCTCGATGAATGCCGTACCGACAGCTCCTGTCCTATTCTCCTCCCTAAAAACTGAAATCCGTGAGAAACCGAGGCTGAGCCCGCGCGATGACTCCTCGGAGGCGTAGACTTAAAGTATGTCGGGACGTCGCGACCGAGTACCAGAAGACGCACCCCCGAAGACTCAGCCAAGAACGTCCCCGGACCTCACCGAGCAGGACACCACCATGGTTCCTCGTAACGATGAAGACGCGGCGGAAGGCTGGGACAACGAGGGCGGGCATGATCGCGCTCACCTCGCAGAGGAATAGCGCTCGATCGAGCGCACCCATAGCCGCCACCCACTTTGTGGAATCGACAGCGCATCGATACGAAACGGCGGAACCCGTCATGACCACGACAACACCCACCGAACCTCTCGCCCTCACGGGCGTCTTGGCTTCGGCTCTTCCACCCGAACTCGGAACCGCTCAAGCTCCGGCACGATACACGGTGCCGGCAGTCTTCACTCGCCGACCCGAGATCCGGGAAATCTATTTGCTCCGCGGGGATGATGTCCGACAGAGGCTCAGCGAAGCCGGTTATCCCGCGGTGGAGTTGCACGTCGAGGATCGGCGGCTGCTGATCACCAACACCAACCTCGAAGAGCTCAAACATGGACTCGCCGGCCTCATCGGTGTGATCCTCTCGCAGATCTCGGCCGAGGTCCTTCAAGAGTGGACGACACGGACTGAAGGACTGGCTTCCCGGGCTCATGAAGAAGAGCTCCGACTGAGCGAAGTGAAGTCCGCTGCCGCCGAAATCGTCTTCACCATCAACGAAGGATCCACCCTGCGGTGAAGCGGAGCGAGCTCAACGAGTCGGTTGCATGGCCGGATTTTGGCCTCCATTCTGGCGCGATACCAGCCACGATGGGTCAATACGGCAGGGACACCCCTGGGGCAGCCAGCTCTGAAGAACGAGCGGCGACGCTCGTTGGCATTCTGCCCGTTACCATCTCGAACGGGCGATCATCCAGAACACCTGCGGCGAATACTCGATTGCCCGGCTTCACCGCAGGCTTGCCGAGCAGGGCCTGATGACACCAACGGCCCAAATTCAGGCCCTTCGCCTCTCGGACATCGTCCAAAAACAAAATCATCCCCGTCAGAACGACGGGGATGACCTTGAAACCGCTGATCCCCAAAGTTCTTGGTTCACTGGTTTGTCTAAATACAACGCGGTAGGGGCACTGGGACTTGAACCCAGGACCAAGGGATTATGAGTCCCCTGCTCTAACCGGCTGAGCTATACCCCCTCAAGGTGCCGCCACGAGGTCGCAGACCCCGAAACGGCACCCGGACAGTCTACCCGGCGGCCGCCGTCGTACCTGTCATGGAGACGCCCCGAAGGGCGCGAAGTCTCAGACCTGGAGGTCCTCGTACGCAGCGCCGCGGTAGATGTCCTCGAAGGTCTTCAGCGTGTTCTCCAAGCTGTGCTTCTGGACCATCTCGTGGCTGGCGTCACCCATGGCCTTGCGGGCCTCCTCCGGCTGGTCCAGGACCAGCCGGATCTTCTCGGTCAGGTCGACCACGTTGTTCGGTTCGAACAGGTAGCCGTTGACGCCGTCGTCGGCCAGGTGCGGCAGCGCCATGGCGTTGGCCAGCACGACGGGCGTGGATGCGCTCATGGCCTCCAGCGTCACGAGGGATTGCAGCTCCGCCGTGCCCGGCATGCAGAACAGGTCGGCACGGATGTAGGCGCGGCGCAGCTCATCGTCGGGCGCGAGGCCCAGGAACCGGACGCGGTCCCCCAGACCCAGGGAGGCCACGAGCTGCTCCAGAGCAGGACGGACCTCGCCGCCGCCCACGATCTCGAGGTGGACGTTCAGCTCCTTCGGGAGCCGGGCGATCGCCTTGATCAGGACGTCGATGTTCTTCTCTTCGGCCAGACGGCCGGCGAACAGGATGGTCGGGTATGGGTTCTTCTCCACCACTTCACCGGGCTGCAGCTCGTACGCCGGGGTGTCGATGCCGTTGGAGAGCGGCAGCACCTGGTGCAGGAAGGCGTGCTGGTGCATGGCGCGGGCGGCGAGAGGCGTCGGGGTGGTGACGACGTCGGCCTGACCCATGACCTTGCCCATGTCCTTCCAGGAGATGCGGCCGACGATGTCCTTGAACCACTGCGGGAACGGCAGGAACGGGTTCAGGTTCTCCGGCATGAAGTGGTTGGTGGCCACCACACGGATGCCGCGCTTCACGGCTTCGTACAGCACGTGCTCGCCGATCATGTAGTGGCTCTGGATGTGGACCACGTCCGGCTGCACCTTGTCGAAGAGGAGTGCGATCTCCTTCTTGATCTCCCACGGGAAGGTGATGCGGAATGAATCGTGCGTGGGCACCGCGTGGGAGCGGATCCGGTGCACCGTGCCCTCCGGCCGGAATTCGGTGTAGCTCTTGCCCTTGTCAGGGCGGGCGGCCAGGACGTGCACCCTGTGCCCACGAGCGGTCATGCCCTTGGCCAGACGGTAGCCGAACTGCGCGGCCCCGTTCACATGCGGCGGATAGGTGTCCGCGGCGATCAGAATGGTCAGGGGCTTACTGCCGTCGGTGGACGTCATGGGTGAGGTTCTCCTGGCGTTGGTGGGTCGCGGGCTGTGGCCCTAGGCCGATTTACCGGCCGATTTCCGTGCAGCTTCCTTCTTGCGCTTGGTCACCTCGGGATGGTGACGGGACAAGGCGATCACCCCAACGATAGCAAGGCATGCCGCTGCGATCATGGATATCCCGATCACCGGCTGCACATCGGGACGCAGCTCACCGAGGATGGTGACGCCGATCGCAATGCCCACGATCGGGTCGATCACGGTCAGGCCCGCGATGACCAGATCTGGCGGGCCTCCGGAGTAGGCACTCTGCACGAACCACGAGCCGAGGCCACCCGCGGCGGCGATCGCCACGACCGTGTACCACGGCACATTGAGCAGGAACTGGCCGTTCGGGTCCAGCAGGTGGCGGCCGATGATGCGGGTCAGAACCGCCACGAAACCGAACAGCACCCCGGCGCCGAGAATGTAGACGAAAGCGTTCAGACGGTGACGGAAGCCCACCGCCAGGGAGCCGAAGACTCCCACCGCCAGGACCAGCAGCAGCACCACGGCCAGTTCATCCGACGCCGCCACATGGTGGTTCTCCTGCGTGGCATTCACCGCCAGCAGCACGAAGAGCGCGGAACCAGTGACACAGGCTGAGATCGCCACCACGGTGGCGCGGTTGATCTTGAGGCCCTGGTCCTTGGAGTTCACGATCGTGGTGATCACCAGCGCGATCGCGCCGATCGGCTGGATCACGGTGAGCGGCGCCGAGATCAGCGCGATGCAGTTCATGATCATGCCGCCGGCAAGGAGCGCGAGGCCCAGGAGCCAGCGGGGGTTGCGCAGCAGACGGACGAAGCTGCTGGAGCCGAGGGCCAGACCACCGGTGTCCGCCTTGACGGCGCTCCCCTGCCGCTGGGCGCCGATCGCCAGGCAGAACGCGCCGAGGATCGCCAGGATGACAGCGAACCAGATCACCGGTCCTCACCGTCCTTCTCCCCCGTCTCAGGGCGCCCGACGACGCCGTTCCGCCCGCCGTCGTCAACGCCGGTTGCCGTGGTGCTCGGGTCCGTCCCCTCCCGGTGGCCGGCGACGCGCGCCTCCCGCACGGGACGGCCCTTGCGGATGATCGCGGCGAAGTAGCCCGTGGCCGCGATCCAGTGACCCACCAGCCCGAGGCCGAGGAGCACCCACGCCGTGATGGCCAGGGGCCGCCCGCCGGCGAACTCGGACAGCACGAGCAGCGGGGTTCCGAGGAGGAGCAGCGCCGTCCGGACCTTGCCCACGACGCTGACGGGAAGATCGGGGTGGCTGCGGAAATACAGCAGGGACGCCGTGCCGAGGATCAGATCCGGGACCAGCAGGGCGGCCAGGTACCACCACGTCACCACTCCGGCCAGGACCAGGGTCACGGCCACGGCGATCAGCGCGAGCCGGTCGGCGGCGGGATCGAGGATGCGGCCGAGCTTGGAGGTCTGGTCGAAGCGACGGGCCACATAGCCGTCCACCCAGTCGGTGGACCCCATGACGGCCAGGACGGCGACGGCCCAGCCGTACTCGTGGACACCCAGGACGAGCCACATGAACAGCGGGACGCCGAGGAACCGGATCACCGTGAGGGCGTTGGGCACCGTGAGGATGCGGTCATGGTCGACTTGCGGCACGCCAGGGCGTGCGCCAGCGCCGATGAGCTTCATCCTCCCCCTTCCTCCGTGCGAATCCGTCGAACCAGCCCGGCTCCGGCCGGGTAAGCGTCAGGACTTGATGAGCTTGCGCAGGAGGACCACGAAGGCTGTTCCGGCGGCCACCGCGACGGCGATCGGCTTCCAGCGCTGCGCCAGCTCGCCGGCGATGCCGTTGTCTCCACCCGTCGCGCCGGCGAAACGCTGCTGCGCGGACTCGCGGACCGACTCGGCACGTTCCTTGACCTCGGACACGAGGCCCTGGGCCTGGGTCTTGACGTCGAGCTGAACGCCCAGGTCGTCGCGGATGCCGGTCAGGTGGGCGCGGCGCTCGTCCAGGCGGGCCAGGATCTGCTGCTGCGTGGGAGCGGGACCTTCCTCGGCGAGCTTCTGCTTCGCCTTGGCCTCCGCCTCTTCTCGGGCCTTGGCCTTGGCTGCCGCCTTCGCCTCGGCAGCGGCCTTCGCGGTGGGCGACTCCGGGTCGAGGATGCTCGCGTCGAACGCGCTGCCTTCCTTGACGATGCCGAGATCGTGCTTGAAGCCGCGGATCGCCTCGGCGGGCAGCAGTGGCATGGCCGACTTGAGCTTGAGGAACCCGAACAGACCGCCGATGCCGGCGATGATCAGGAACGCGGCGGAGACGATGAGAGCCGAGAGCCAGGCCGGCATGACCGTGGCCAGACCCATGATGGCGGCGACCACCAGCGCGATCACGAGCAGGCCCACGAAGACGAGGGCCGCGACGAAACCGGCGGAGGCGATCCCTACCTTGACGCCCTTGTCCTTGAGCTCCAGCTGGGCGAGGGTGAGCTCGTCCTGGATCTGGCGGGGCAGCAGCTGGGCCGCACTCCGGGCCGTGGCCGGAAGCGCCTTGAGGCTTGTCTGGGGCCGTACGGTGCTCGCATGGCGTCCGCTCATCAGTTTCGCCTCACATCGACTCGACGGATAGAAAAGGCCGTGACCAGGGCCACGGTGGCGGCAGACCGACCCCTGGAGGACAGCCCCGCCTTGGACAAAACTATCATTGCGCCACGGTCGTGGAGGTTCCGCTGTCGCCATGTTCATGTGCGTTCACCTGCATCGAGTGGTCCCCGCACCCCTTCCCGGGGCAGAGCAGCCGCTTAAGATAGTGGAGGTGACCACCCCCACCCTTTCCCTTGGCTCCGCCATGTCCCGGCGGCAGAAGATCACCTACGTCCTGATTCTCGGCGCCCTGACCGCGCTGGGTCCCTTCACCATCGATCTGTACCTGCCGGCGTTCCCCGCGATCGAACGGGACCTCGGTGTGAGCCAGGCGGCCGTGCAGCTCACCCTGACGGGCACCACCGTCGGCTTCGCGCTGGGTCAGCTGCTGGTGGGCCCGCTGAGCGACAAGGTGGGGCGGCGGGTCCCGCTCCTCTGCGTCACCGCGCTCCACATCCTGGCCTCGATCGGGGCGTCGTTCTCACACGACATCGTGCCGCTGGGCATCTTCCGCGTCCTCATGGGCATCGGCGCGGCCGGCGGCGGCGTGGTCTCCATGGCCATGGTCCGCGACCTCTTCGCGGGGTACTCGATGGTGCGGATGTTCGCCGCCATGTCCCTGGTCAACGGCCTGGCGCCCATCCTGGCCCCGGTGATCGGCTCCCAGCTGCTCCTCATCACCCCGTGGCCCGGCATCTTCCTCTTCCTGGCCGGCTACGGCGCGCTCGTCATCCTCGGCTGCCTCTTCCTCGTCCGCGAGACGCTTCCGGTGGAGCGCCGCCGCGTGTCCGGCACCAGCGTGCTCAGCCACTACCGCGTGCTGTTCACGGACCGGATCTTCGTGGGCGTGCTCATCATGGCCGGCATGAATTTCGCGGGCCTGTTCTCCTACCTTTCAGCCTCCCCGTTCCTGTTCGAACGGCTCTACGGCTTCACCCCGCAGCAGTACGGCTACCTGTTCGGCATCAATTCGCTGGGCATCGTCGCCGGGGTGCAGATCAGTTCGCGGCTGATCAAGAAGGTCGGCCCTCAATGGATCCTGGCCTTCGCGACGGTGGGCCAGATCGTCTCCGCCCTGCTGATCATCGTGGCGGACGCCTCCCACGCCGGGCTCCTCGGGCTGGCGATCCCGCTGTGGTTCTACATCATGTGCACCGGCTTCTGCTTCCCGTGCGTCCAGGTGCTCGGCCTGGCCAGTCACGGTGACCGCGCGGGGACGGCGGCCTCCCTGCTGGGCGCGAGCACCTTCCTCACGGCGGGACTCCTCTCCCCCGTGGTGGGCCTGCTCGGCACCGACTCGGCCGTGCCGATGGCCGCGATCATGATCGCCTGCATCGGCGTCGGGATCCTGAGCCTCTGGCTTGTCATCCGGCCCCGCTCGGTCCCCGCGATCGCCTAGGCTGGCCACGTGACCCACGACGACGCCCCGCGCCCACGCCGCACCTCCCCCTTCCGCGGGGCGAGGGAGCGCGCACGGGCCCTGCGTGCGTCCGGCGCCCGGGTGGCGGCCCCCTGGCGTCGCGACCCGACGGACCCCCGCTACGGAAAGAAGGCGCACCGCAACGGGCGGGGCCTCTTCGTGGGTGCCGTGATCGGCGGTGTGCTCGGATACTTCGCAGGCCGCGCGATCGGGCAGGGCGCCCTCGGAATCGTGTTCGGCGCCCTCATCGGCGCCGCGGTGCTCTACCGGCTGAATCCGGGCCCGTGGGGCAAAGACCGCAAGTAGCTTCCCGGCCTGGGCTTCCGCACACGTGGAAGGATGGCCGTATGACGCTTCCCACCCCCACGCTGGACACCGCACGGCTCCGTCTGCGGCCCGTCGCGGACACCGACGCGGACGACCTCTTCACCCTGAACAGCGACGCCGAGGTGCTGCGCTACTGGGACTCCCCACCCTGGACGGACCGGTCCGCCGTCGAGCGCTTCCTCGCAGGCTCGCGCCGCATGGCGGAGGACGGCACAGGCGCCCGCCTCGTGATCGAACGGGGCTCCGACCAGGCATTCCTCGGCTGGTGCACGTTCAACGGCTGGAATCCCACCTTCCGCAGCGCCTCCCTCGGCTACTGCCTGAGCCGCACCGCCTGGGGCCAGGGATACGCGACCGAGGCCGCCGGCGCTCTCCTGGGATGGGCGTTCGGGGCTCTGGACCTCAACCGCGTGCAAGCGGAGGCCGACACCCGGAACGGGGCCTCGGCCCGGGTGCTCGAAAAACTCGGGTTCGTCCGGGAGGGCACGCTGCGCGAGGACTGCATCGTCAACGGCGTCGTCTCCGACTCCTGGGTCTACGGGCTGCTGCGCCGCGACTGGGAGAAGCAACGCACCCTCGGGTGACTGCTGCCGTCCACGCGGGTCCTCAGCCCTCACCGCTTCCCGCCGCACCGGGTCCGGGCAAAGAAAAACCCCGGGTCAGCGGCCATTTCAGGCCGCCCACCCGGGGCGAAAAGCTCCTCCTGCTGGACTTGAACCAGCAACCCTTCGATTAACAGTCGAATGCTCTGCCAATTGAGCTAAGGAGGATCGAAGCGAGTAAGACATTACCAGGACAGATGCCTCTTGGCGAAATCGGCCCTTGTGGGAGACCTGCGGCAGGCGTGCGTGTCCGGCATGTTGCCGACGCATTTCTGAGTGTTTCCTCTTCCTCACACGGCTCTTGTCCGGGGCAAGACGTCTTCGTTACCAGCACGTCACGACGCACTCGTCCCGCGGAAACACGCGGTTTCTACGGTGGAATCCATACAGGAACCAACCCGTTGGAGGCGACCGTGAACACCCCTACGATCACAACCCCGGCCGGCGCCGAAGCGCCACCCCGCGCGGCTGCCGCGCTCAGTTTCCGGGAGGGACGCTGGATCGATGGCTGGGACGCCGAGAATCCCGCTCAGTGGGCCGAGCAGGGTGAGGCCATTGCCCGGCGGAACCTGCGGTGGTCCATCTTCGCCGAGTTCCTGGGCTTCGTCGTGTGGCAGCTGTGGACGATCGTGGTGGTACAGCTCCCGGCAGCGGGATTCCGTCTGGACACGGCCCAGCTCTTCTGGCTGATCTCCATGCCCAGTCTGGTCGGAGCGACCCTGCGCATCCCCTACACCTTCCTGGTCTCCCGCTTCGGTGGACGGAACTGGACGGTGGTCTCCGCCCTCCTGCTACTCATCCCCAGCCTGGGCCTGGCCGCGTGCGTGTCCAATCCGGCCACGCCCTTCGGCGTGCTGCTTCTTATGGCAGGACTGGCCGGATTCGGCGGCGGCAACTTCGCCAGTTCCATGGCGAACATCACCTTCTTCTACCCCGCCCGGCAGAAGGGCTGGGCGCTCGGGCTGAACGCCGCGGGCGGAAACCTCGGCGCTGCTGTCGCGCAATTGGCCGTTCCACTCGCGGTGAGCCTCACCGCCGCCCTGACCCTCGGCGTCCCTTCTCTCGCCATCGCGGGGCTGATGTGGGTGCCATTCATCCTGCTGGCGGCCTGGGGCGCGTATCGCCGGATGGACAACCTCACCCATGCGAGGGGCGACGTGGCGGGCACACTCGCCGCACTCAAGGAGCCTCAGCTGTGGGTGGTGGCCTTCCTCTACATCGGCACCTTCGGTTCCTTCATCGGGTTCTCCGGAGTCTTCCCGAAGCTCATCAAGGATCTGTTCCCGATGTACTCGACCTTCACGGTTGGTGCCGCCGCGCTCTCACTGTCCTTCCTCGGACCGCTGTTCGGGTCCCTCGCCCGGCCCTACGGTGGACGTCTGGCGGACCGCTTCGGAGGAGCCCGGATCACCGTCCTTTCCTTCGCGGCCATGGCGGCGACCACCCTGACCGTGATCGTCACCCTGCCCCTGAAGAACTTCTGGCTCTTTCTGGCCCTGTTCCTGCTGCTGTTCACGGCGAGCGGAGTCGGCAATGGCTCAACGTACCGCATGATCCCGGCGATCTTCACGCACTCCAGCAGGGCCGCCCGTTCGGGAGCCTCCCCCGAACAGACGGCCAGGCTCGCCTCCGCCGCCCTTGGGCTGGTGTCCGCCATCGGCGCGTACGGCGGGTTCGTCATCCCTCAGCTGCTGGGAGCCTCGGCGAGCCTGACGAGCTCCTACGTCCCCGCGTTCCTCGGATTCCTGGCCGCCTACGTGATCATGCTGGCCACCACCTGGGCGTGTTACCTGCGCCGCACCACATCCCCCACGGCGATGGTGGTCTGACGTGACCGATACCCATTGCCCCTACTGCGCACTGCAATGCGCCATGACGCTCGCGCCCAGCCCCGGGGCGGGCCCCGTGGAGGTGTCCGGGCGGGACTTTCCCACCAACCGCGGCGGGCTCTGCCGCAAGGGCTGGACCGCGGCCGATCTGCTGAGGCATCCGGACCGGCTGACCACTCCCCTGGTCCGCGACCGGGAAGGCACCCTGCGCCCGGCGTCCTGGGACGATGCACTGAACCACGTGGCGAAAGCGCTTCTGGCGGTGCAGGAACAGCACGGACGGGATGCCGTAGGAGTGTTCGGGAGCGGTGGGCTGACCAATGAGAAGGCCTATCTGCTGGGTAAGTTCGCGCGGGTCGCGCTGCGGACCTCGCGCATCGACTACAACGGCCGCTTCTGCATGTCCTCGGCCGCCGCTGCCGGAAACCGGGCCTTCGGGCTGGACCGCGGTCTGCCGTTCCCCCTGAGTGACCTGGGCACGGCGGACACCGTCCTGCTGCTCGGCTCCAACGTCGCCGAGACCATGCCGCCCTTCGTACAGCACCTCGCCGCCGCCCGCGCCGCGGGTGGACTGATCGTGGTGGACCCCCGGCGCTCCCCTACCGCCCTTCTCACGGGATCCGGCGCAGGCACCCACCTGGCCCCCGCGCCCAAGACGGATCTGATCCTCCTCCTCGGCCTGGCGCATGTGCTCATCAACCGGGGATGGCTTGCCGATACATATCTCGCCTGCCGGACCGAAGGCCTGGGACCCCTCATCCGTTCGGTGGCGCCCTGGTGGCCGGAACGGGTGCAGGCCGTCACCGGCGTCCCCGCAGAGCTGCTGATCTCCACCGCCCGCCGCCTGGCGGAGGCCGCCCGGACAGGGTCCTGCTACATCCTCACCGGGCGGGGAATCGAACAGCACGACAATGGCACGGACACCGCGACAGCCGCCATCAATCTAGCCCTACTGCTCGGACTCCCCGGAACAGCCCGAGGGGGCTACGGGACACTCACGGGACAAGGAAACGGACAGGGCGGCCGGGAGCACGGCCAAAAGGCCGATCAGCTGCCGGGATACCGCAAGATCACAGACCCTGAGGCACGGCGTCATATGGCCTCCGTCTGGGGAGTGCCGGAAAAGGACATCCCCGGGCCAGGCCTTCCCGCGGTGGAGCTCCTGAACACTCTCGGGCTGTCCGGAGGCGTCCGTGCGCTCCTGGTCCACGGGGCCAACCCCGCCGTGTCGGCGCCCGATGCCTCCTCGGTGAGAGACGGACTGGAACGCCTGGACCTCCTGGTGGTCTGTGACTTCTTCCTCTCGGAGACCGCCCGCCAGGCCGATACGGTCCTTCCGGTGCTGCAATGGGCCGAGGAGGAAGGGACCATGACCAACCTGGAGGGCCGGGTCCTGCGCCGCCGCCGGGCCATCGACCCTCCGGAAGGAGCCCGGTCCGAGCTCTGGGTGTTCAACCGCCTCGCAGCCCTGCTGGGCACTGCGACGGGCTTCCCCACGGATCCTGAGGAGGCATTCGAGGAACTCCGTGCGGCCTCCGCCGGAGGGCCGGCCGACTATTCGGGCATCTCCTACGGACTCCTGGACTCGGGCGCGGAGGTCCACTGGCCCTACCCCAGTCAGAGCGCCGGAAGCCCACGCCTCTTCCTGGAAAGCTTCGCGCATCCCGACGGCAAGGCCCGGCTGATCCCGGTGCAGCCGTCGTCGAGCACTCCGGACACCACCCGCCTGCAAAGCGACGAGTTCCATCTGGCCACGGGCCGCCTCCTTGAGCACTACCAATCAGGCGCTCAGACCCGGAGGGTCCCCAGCCTGGCCGCCGCTCAGCCCGAACCGTTCCTGCAGATCCACCCTGCCTCCGCAGCACGGATCGGAGTGCGGGACGGCGAATGGATCCAGCTGCACCGCAGCGGCGCGGGAGCTTTCGGACCACGGATGGTCTGCAGGGCGGAACTGACCGCGAACATCCGGCTGGACACCGTGTTCGCACCGTTTCACTTCCCGGACGAATCCGCGGCCAACCAACTCACGGAACGCCTGACGGACCCGGTTTCGGGAATGCCCGAGTTCAAGACGACCCGCGTCCGGCTCAGTCTCCTGCAGGACGGCCGGTCATGACCGGCACCAGTCCCGAACGAATCGTGGTGGTGGGCTACGGCCCAGTAGCCGCCCGGTTCATCGATGCGCTCCGTCCCCTGGCGATCTCCGGGACCGTGGACGTGACCGTGGTGGGCGAAGAACGGGTGCCTGCCTACAACCGGGTGCTCCTGGCCGATCTCGGGACGGGGAGGGTCCCCCTCACCTCCATGGCGCTCTCCGATCCCGAAGAGCTGGCCGGCGACGGCATCCGAGTCCTGCTGGATACGGCGGTCAGGCGAGTGGACCGCAGCAGCAGGCGGGTGCTCCTCGACGGCGGCACCTGGCTCCCCTACGACCGCCTGGTGTTCGCCACCGGCGCCCGTGCCACGGTACCGAACCTGACTGGCCTGAACCCCTCACCGATCGATCCGGTGCTCCCAGTGGGCGTCACCACGCTACGAGACCTCGGCGATGCCGAGCGGCTGCAAGCCGCGGTCACCGACCGCCGGCACGTCGTGGTGCTCGGCGGAGGCGTACTGGGTCTGGAGGCCGCTCTCGCGGCCGCTGAGGAAGGCTGCCCCGTCACGGTGGTGCACCACGGCGAGCGCCCGATGGGACGACAGCTGGACACAGGCTCCGGAGCGACCCTCATGGCGGCTCTCCGCAGCCAGGGGCTGACCCTCATACCGAACGCCCGCGCCGTCGCCGTCAGCAGTGAGAACGGGGTGTTCCAGGCTCTGGAGCTCTCCGACGGGACCCTCGTAGAGGGCGAATTGCTCGTCCTCGCCTGTGGCGCCCGCCCCCGGAAGGAACTCGCGGAGGGCGCGGGCCTGGCCGTCGGAGCAGGCATCCTGGTGGATCACTCGCTCCGGGCCCTCCACACCGAACACGTCTTCGCCATCGGTGATTGCGCCGAGATCCGTTGCCCTGACCCGGGGTGCCGCCCCTGTTCGGAAACCACCGGACCGAGCGGGCTGATCGCCCCCGGCTGGCGCCAGGCCGACTGGCTCGCGGCCTCGTTCGCCGCGAGGCTCACGGGCGCCGCCCCGCCCGCGGCTCTCCCGGAGGAGAAACCCGGGATCATCCTGTTGAAGGCCACAGGCGTGAACCTGGCCGCAGCAGGTGACCTCCGGGGCGATCCCTGGACCACCTCCCCGGAGGAGGATGAGGTCTCCCTCTGGGCGGATACCGCCCGCGGCCGCTACGTGAAAATGTGCACTCAAGAGGGCGTCCTGACCGGCTTCGTCGCACTCGGAATGCCCCGCGTCGCTGCAGAGCTGACGCTGTTGTTCGGCAGCGGAGGGACTCTTCCGGATGACCGGTCGACCCTCCTGAGACTGGACGGGCCTGAGGCCGCTCCGGGCACAGGCGGATCAGCCGCCGGACCGGAATCAGTGCTGTGCCGGTGCGCGGGCGTCACTCAAGGATCCGTCGAGGAGGCCATCACGGAAGGATGTTCCTCGGTGGAGGATGTCTCCCGCTTCACCAAGGCCGGCACGGGCTGTGGCGGCTGCAAGGACGGAATCCGCGGGCTGATCGAAACGCATTTCTCCCGGACGGCAGCCTGAACCGGCCCGACCCCGGTGCCCCGGACGCACGAAAGGGCCCGCTTCCAGGATCTGGAGTCCTCTGAACTCAGAGGTTCGCAGATCATGGAAGCCGGCCCTTCGGCCTTCTCCGGAACCGGAGGATGCTGAAAGCTAGGCAGCCACCTGGATCACGCCATCCACCAGCCGTGTGGAGAATGCGGCCAGCGGAGCACCCGTGCCGTCCAGCCGTGAGCCGTCCGCGAGGCTGTACACCTCCTTGTGCAGGGGCGCGGCGATGGTGGGCTTCCCCTGGCGGGAACCCACGATTCCGCGGGCCATCACGTGGGCTCCGGTCATCGGATCACGGTGCTCCACCGCATAGACCTCCCCCGTCGGGAGCAGGAACAGCGCCACCTGGATGCCGTTCACCAGGGCGGCTTCGCCCCAATTGGGTTCGAGGTCCTGCACCCGGCACACACTGTGCCAGGTGCAGGCCGACGTTCGAAGCCCCGGCAGCGCTGCGTCTGAAACGGAGGCGAGAAGGTCTGGAGCTGCTGTCATGGTCATGTCTCCACGGTACGGATCCAGCCGTTTCCGGCCGGTTTTTCCCAGATCACGGACAGGTAAAACCCACCTCACGGAGCGCGAAACGCGACCGTGACGATGACGTTAAGGCGGCGTTACACATGGGCAACTGGAACGAAATCGCTCGTCCCTAGGCTGGAGAAAAGCCCCGGTGAGGCACCACGTGTCCCGGGACCGGCTGGAAGGACAGGATCGTGAGCGAGAGCACCCCACCCCCCAGGAGTACGCCCCGGGGTGGCACCAGGCACGTCGTCGTCATCGGCGGTGGGCCGGCGGCCCACCGCTTTGTGGAAGCCATCGTGTCGCGCGGCGCGGACGGCATGTCCCTCACCGTGATCTCCGAGGAGAACTACCTCCCCTATGACCGGGTGAATCTGGGCAAGGCCCTGCTGCACGAGATTGACCTCTCCCTGGGTGAAGCGGCCCTCTGGGAGGACGAACGACTGCGGTTGCTGGTGGGGACCCGGGCGGTGCGTCTGGACCTCCGCTCGCGTGAGGTACACATCGCGGACGGAACCGTCCTCCCCTATGACGACCTGGTTCTGGCGACCGGCTCCGACGCCTCACGGCTTCCCTTCCCGGGCGCCGATCACGCCCATGTCTACCGGACTCTGGAGGATGTGCACCGTCTCAAGCGGAGTATCTCTCAGCTGGGTAGGCGGCTCGGGCGCAAGCCCCGGGTAGTGGTGATCGGCGGTGGCCTCCTGGGGATCGAGGCGGCAGCAGGAGCGCTGGAGCTGGGGGCGGAATCCGCGGTGGTCAATCGCAGCGGATGGCTCATGAATGCGCAATTGGATGAGGGTGCGGGACAGGCGCTCGGCCGGCTGATCGCCGGCAAAGGATTCGCCGTCCACACCGGCACCTCCCCCACAGCGGTGCTGAGCGATGACAACGCGGTGACAGGCGTGCAGCTCGCCGATGGGAGGATCCTGGCTGCCGACCTCGTGGTCGCCGCCGTAGGAATCACGCCACGCGACGAGCTGGCGCGCCGGGCGAACGACGACGCTCTCGGCCTGGGCGAAGAGCAGCCTTTCGGCCTCGGGCCCCGTGGCGGCGTCGTGATCTCCGAGGACTGCTCCACCGGCGTCCCCGGAGTCTGGGCCGTTGGCGAGGTCGCCTGTTACGACGGGGAATGCGTCGGCCTGGTGGCTCCGGCCAACACCATGGCGGAAGTGGTGGCGGACCGTCTGCACGGGGGCACCGCGGTGTTCCCCGGTTTCGACACCGCCACGAAGCTCAAGCTGTCCGGCGTGGACGTGGCGAGCTTCGGCGACGCGTTCGCCACCGCGCCCGGTGCCCTGGAGATCGTGTACGCGGACCCGGCACGGGGCGTCTACCAGAAGATCGTGACCACGGACGATGCCCGGACCCTCCTGGGCGGGGTTTTCGTCGGCGACGCGGAACCGTACCAGGGCCTGAGGCCTCTTCTGGGCCGCGAACTCCCGGCCGAGCCCGGAGCGTTCCTCACGGCCGCAGGCGGCGGCGCCGCCCCCGAGACCGAGTTGCCGGACGACGCCATCCTGTGCTCCTGCAACAACGTCAGCGTCGGCTCGATCCGCGATGTGGTGGGCGGCTGCGGAGCGTGTGAGGGCGTGGCCCCGGTCCAGGAGCTCGGAGAACTCAAGAGCTGCACACGCGCGGGAACCCAGTGCGGTTCCTGCGTGCCGATGCTCAAGAAGCTGCTGGAGAAGGAACTGCACAAGGCCGGTGTGACCGTCTCCAAGGCACTCTGCGAGCACTTCGAACTGTCCAGGCAGGAGCTGTACGATTCGATCCGCGTCCTGCGGCTGATCTCGTTCGAGGACGTGCTGCACCGCTACGGCAGCGGCACGGGATGCGACATCTGCAAGCCGACCGTCGCCAACATCCTGGCCAGCCAGAACAACGCGTACGTCCTGGACTCGGGACGAGGGACTCTCCAGGACACCAACGACCGCGCCCTGGCGAACATGCAGAAGGATGGCAGCTACTCCGTGGTCCCGAGGATCCCGGGTGGAGAGATCACTCCGGAGAAGCTCGCCGTGATCGCCGCCGTCGCCCAGAAGTACAAGCTGTACACGAAGATCACGGGAGGACAGCGGATCGACCTGTTCGGCGCCAGGCTGGAGCAGCTGCCGGAGATCTGGAAGGAGCTGATCGACGCCGGGATGGAGTCCGGGCAGGCGTACGGCAAGAGCCTGCGCACCGTGAAGAGCTGCGTCGGCTCCAGCTGGTGCCGCTACGGTGTGCAGGACTCCGTGGGCATGGCGATCCGTCTGGAGCTGCGTTACCGGGGGCTGAGGAGCCCGCACAAGCTGAAGCTCGGCGTCTCCGGCTGTGCCCGCGAATGCGCGGAGGCCCGGGGCAAGGACGTCGGCGTGATCGCGACGGCTGACGGGTGGAATCTCTACGTGGGCGGCAACGGCGGAGCCACACCGGCCCACGCTCAGCTTCTGGCGCAGGACCTCGACGACGAAACACTCATCAGTTACATCGACCGCTACTTCATGTACTACATCCGGACCGCCGACCGGCTCCAGCGCACTGCACGCTGGCAGGAGGAGCTCGACGGCGGTCTGGACCACGTGCGCCAGGTCGTGGTGGAGGACTCTCTGGGCATCGCCTCCGAACTCGAATCCGCGATGGCCCAGCACGTGGAGTCCTATGAGGACGAATGGGCTGCCACACTGAAGGACCCGGAACGTCTGCGCCGATTCCGTTCCTTCGTCAACGCCCCGGACGCCGTGGACGGTTCGATCGTCCACGTCACGGAACGGGATCAGATCCGCCCGGCCACCGCCTCCGAAAAGGTTTCGCTCGGTGTGAGCATCCCCGTCCGTGCCCCGGGCCGGGGAGCGGAGGCCTGACATGAAACTGGACCTCGACCTCGAAGGGCACCACGTCCTCGTCCTCGGCGGCCACGACGATGCCCGCCAGGCCTTGAGCCGCTACCGGAGGGAAGGCGCGCTGGTGTCTCATTTCCCGGTCCCGGGTGATTTCCTCAGCGCGGAGCTGACGGTGCGGGTGGGACTGGTCGCCGTCGTCGGTGCCCTCGCCCAGCACCCGGAAGACGCCAGCGGCGACTGGCGCGGCATCGTGGAGCACTACCGCGCCGCCGGGGTACCCGTGGTCAGGGAACGCGCCGCCGGCAAGCGCGGCGCCGTCACGTTGGTGGGCGGCGGTTGCGGTTCCGCGGGGCTCCTGACCCAGGACGCCGTCGACGCCCTCCGCGATGCGGACACCGTGCTGTACGACCGGCTCGGCCCGTGGGAGGCGCTGCGTGAGCTGTGCACCGCCGAACTGGTGGACGTGGGAAAGCTGCCCGGCCATCACAAGGTGCCCCAGGAGGACATCAACACCCTGTTGGTGCAGTACGCGCAGGCCGGCCAGAACGTCGTGCGACTCAAGGGCGGTGACCCCTACGTCTTCGGCCGTGGGAGCGAAGAGCTGGCGGCGTGTACTGCGGCCGGCATTCCTGTCCAGGTGATCCCCGGCATCTCCAGCGCCATCGCGGTCCCGTCTGCCGCAGGCATACCCGTGACTTTGCGAGGGGTCAGCCACAGTTTCACCGTGGTGTCCGGTCACGCGCCTCTCACCGACGCCGAGCACCTGCACCTGGCCGGGCTGGGCGGGACGATCGTGGTGCTCATGGGGATGGCCACCCTCCCCCACCTGGCCGCCGGGCTGCGGCGGTCCGGCCTGTCGCCCTCCACGCCTCTGGCCGTCATAGAACGGGGGCACCGTCCGGATCAACGCGTGACCTTGACAGAATTGGGACGGGCGGAGCGGGACACCGGCGGCTGCGGAAATCCGGCCGTGATCGTGATCGGCGATGTGGTCCGGCAATGCGGCACCGCGGACACCGGATTCAAGACCCTGGTGACCGCGCTGGAATCCGTCTGACAATGCAGCCACCCGAACGACAGGACACCATGGACCTCACGCCTCCCGAGCCCTCGGCCTCGGTGGAGCCCTCGCTCAAGGGATTCGCCGTGGGAGTGACCTCGCACCGCCGCTCCGAAGACCTCATCCAGGCCCTGGAACGCCGCGGCGCACGGGTCCTGCATGCCCCGGCGCTGGCGATCGCGCCGGCGGATCAGGACGGCGACTTGATCAGGGACAGCCTAGGGATCATCGAGGCCCGGCCTGATTTCTGCATCGTCACGACCGCCTACGGTATGAGGCGCTGGCTGGAAGTGGCGGACACAGCCGGGCTCGGCGAAGATCTGCAGGAAGTTCTCAGCGCCTCCTCGCTCTACGTTCGGGGGCCCAAGGCGCGCGGTGCTGTCCGGGCCGCGGGCCTTGCGGATGTGGGCATCGCCCATGACGAGACCACGGCCACCCTGGTGGACCTTCTCCTGCATGACTGCGGTGGCCGGCTCGACGGGCGACGGGTGGTGATGCAGTTGCACGGCTATACGGACACCACGCAGCTGGCCCGCCTGCGTGCCGCCGGCGCGGAGTTGCTCACGGTGGCCCCGTACCGTTGGGTGGCACCCGACTCGGGCGACCGGCTGGAGATCCTCATCGAAGCCATCTGCGATGGCACCTTGGACGTCGTCACGTTCACCAGCGCACCTGCGGTGGATGCGCTCTTCAGTACAGCCCACGAACTCGGCCGCTACGACGCCCTCCGCACGGCGTTCCGGGGGCCGGTGGCGACGGCCGCCGTCGGGCCGGTGACAGCAGCCCCGCTGGAGGATGCGGGTCTGTCCCCGTGGGTTCCCGAACGGTACCGCATGGGCGCTCTCATCAAACTGGTGACAGACAACCTGGTTCAGCGACAGGTGAAGACCCTGCTGACCGGCTGCGGCCCCGTGGAACTGAGAGGCCGTTCGGTGAGCGTGGCGGGCGAGGATGTCACCCTCGCGCCGACCGCGCTGCTGTTGTTCCGGGCCCTGTTCGAGGCCGGAGGCGCCGTGGTCTCACGGACCACCTTGGCCCAGCTGCTCGTCCAAGGGGCACCGGGACATGCACTCGACATGGCGGTGAACCGGCTGAGAAACGCCTTGCCTGATCCTTCGCTGGTCCAGACCGTGGTGAAGCGGGGTTACCGACTCCGGGTCTGAGCCGCACCACCCGGTCAGGCGACGGCCTTCTCCTCGACGGGCACCTCGCGCGCACCCTTCGGCAGCTTCAACCGCGCAAACAGGACCGCTCCGGCCAGCACGAAGAAGACCCCCAGCAGGTACGGCGCCACATGGGCGAGCCCACTGTACAGGAGGCCCGCGACGATCGGCGCGACCATCTGGATGGCCGAACCCACGGCCTGGAGCGCACCGGCCACACGGCCCTGCTCGTCGTCGCCCACCGAGCTGGAGATCAACCCGTCCAGCGGGGCCTGGGTCAGACCCTGGGAAGCCCCGAGCATGAGCACTCCCACGATGAGCAACCAGGGCTGGGCGAGCACCGAGGCGAGGATCACCAGCGCCGCGCACCCGACGGCCTGCCCCAGAATCCCGATGATGATCGTCTTCCGTTCACCGATCCTGGGCAGCAGCACGGCCAGCAAGCCACCCTGGACCACGATGTCCAGCACGCCGATGACCGCCACCAGCAACCCGATCTGCGTGGCGTTCCAGCCGACCGAGTCGATGGCCAGCACGCTGAAGTTGTTCGTGAAGAAGGCGAAGGGGATCATCAGCAACGCGAAGACCAGGAGCAGGCCACGCAGCGCGGGACGCCGGAAGGCGTCCGCGATGACCTTCACCGGATGCAGCTCCTCCAGGGCCAGCTTCGGGGAACGGTTCTCCGGGGCCAGGGACTCGGGCAGCAGGAAGATCGAGAGGATCGCCACGATCAGGGCGACGGCGGCCGTGGCGAAGACCGGCAGACGGATGTCGATGGCCGAGAGCAGACCTCCGAGGGCCGGTCCGATCATGAACCCGATGCCGTTGAGGGCGCCAAGGAGACCGAAACGCTTGGCACGGTCCTTGGGCGGGGTGATGTCCGCCGTATAGGCGAAGAGCGCTGGAAGGTCCCCGGCGGTGATGCCCTGGATGATGCGCCCGAGGAGCAGGATCCAGAGGGCCCCGCCGAACCCGAAGACCAGATAGCCGACCACAGCGCCGAAGGACGCGATGATGATGACCGGCCGGCGGCCCACACGGTCTGAGAACCCGCCGAGGAACGGTGCGGCGAGGAAGGCGCACAGGGCATTGACGCCTTCCAGGATCCCCACCCAGATGGCGAGATTCGGGTCGCCGTGCGGGAGGTACTCCTGGACGATGAACGGCATGACGGGAAGGACCACCGTCATGCCGATGACGGTGAGCATGGTCAGGACCACGAGCATGAACCAGGCCCGGCGCGGCGCCTGTGGCGAAGCGGGAAGTGCGGAATCGGAGGACATGAAGTCAGAGTAACACTGAAACTAGAGTCATTCTAGTTTTATAGCGACTATGCTGGATTGCATGGTCGAAACATCAGCCCCCGGACGCCGGGAACGCAAGAAAGCGGCAACCCGCAAGGCGATCGCCGACGCGGCACTCGAACTGTTCCTCGCCCGCGGCTTCGACGGCGTCACCATCAAGGAGGTGGCGGAGCGGGCCGATGTCTCCCTGGCCACGGTCTATGCCCACTTCCCCCAGAAGGAGGCCCTGGTCTACGACGAGGACGACGAGATCCGGGACGCCCTGCTGGCCGCGGTGAGCGACCGGGAACCGGGCATGACCATCTGCACGGCCATCCACCACTGGCTCCGCCAGGTCATGAAGGAACACGAGGAGTACGGCGCCGAGGTGGCCCGGTTCCACGCCATGATCATCGCGGCGCCCTCGCTCCGCGAGTATGAACGGTCCATGTGGATGCGGCACGAGACCGCCCTGACGGCCACGATCGCCGCGGAGCTCGGCCAGCCCGCCTCCCATCCGTTCATTGGCGTCTTCGCGCACTACGCCCTGGAGACCTGGGCCTTCCTGGACCGTACGGAAGATCCCGAGGCCTCCCTGGAGGCCACCTTCGCACTCCTGGAGCCGGGCTGGGCGGCTTTCGAGGAACGCCTCTCCGCGGAGCGCTGAACGAAGAGCACTGAACGAGGAACGCCGAACGGAACGGGTAGTCTGGCCGTCATGATGGGGAATGAGACGAAGAACACGGACGGCGACCCGCGGGAGGCGAAAGCCGAGGGCTCCTTCGGTCCGCTCCTGATCGGCGTCGGGCTTCTGGTGGTCGCCCTGGAGGCTTTCGTGACCAGTGGCTCCCACCCGGGCGTGTACGTCCTGGGAGCGCTCCTGGTGCTGGTGGGCTGCACCGAACGCCTGAGAGGAGCCCTGAGGGGCACACAGGACGCGCAGAGGCCCGCGAAGGCCCCCGCCCGGGAGCCCATCGATCGCTGAGACACCGGTGCCGCACCGGGTCCGGGCAAAGAAAAACCCCGGGTCAGCGGCCATTTCAGGCCGCCCACCCGGGGCGAAAAGCTCCTCCTGCTGGACTTGAACCAGCAACCCTTCGATTAACAGTCGAATGCTCTGCCAATTGAGCTAAGGAGGATCGAAGCGAGTAAGACATTACCAGAGCCCCGGCCCGAACATGAAATCGGCCCGGCGCCACCGGCCCCTCTCAGGCGTTCTGCCGCAAGGACCGGCGCTGCATCTCCAGGCTGAGCAGCTGCCGGTTCAGATCCTGCACCATGGCCGGGTCCGCGTCCGCCCCCATACGTTGCAACTGGCCCAGGAGATCGGCCTTCTGATGGGTGATGTCCAGCTCGAACAGCCGGGCCAGGATGTCCCGGCACGCCCTCAGCAATGCGTCCTCGTCGGCCGCGGGGATCATCGCCACCGCCAGTTCGGAAACCAGCGCGCGCAACGGTTCCGGAACCTCCTCACGGACCGCCTCGACCCACGTGACCGGGTCGGTGGTGCGGGCCGAGCCCACGGCGCGGATGGCGGTGTGGACGGCCTGGTAGGCGGGCACCACGAAGTGCGCCTGGGAGAACATCTGCCAGTGGCGCTCATCCAGGACCTGAGGTTGCTGCAAGGCGACCTCCAGGGCCTGGCGCTCCATGGCGGCCGCCGGGTCCCGCGGATCCGGCCTGCCGTACTGCGCGGAGGCATCCACCGTCTCCACGGCTGCCGCTCCCCCGCTCTCCGGAGACGACGACGGCGCCGCCGAGGCCCGCCGCGCGGCCGTCTGCACCGCGCGGGACACCTCCTCCATGGACATGCCCAGCCAGCCGGCCAGTTCGCGGGTGTACGCGGGACGCAACGACCCGTCCCGGATCCGGGCCACGATCGGCGCGGCCTCCCGCAGGGCCTGGACCCGTCCCTCCACGGTGTTGAGATTGTGCTTCTTCAGGCCCACTCGGATGGCGAACTCGAACAGCGGCCTGCGGCTGTCGATGAGATCCTTCACAGCCTGGTCGCCCCGGTGCTGCCGGAGTTCACAGGGGTCCGCGCCGGACGGCTCGACCGCCACGTAGGTCTGCGCCACGAATCGCTGGTCCTCCTCGAAAGCGCGCAGGGCCGCCTTCTGGCCCGCGGCGTCGCCGTCGAAGGTGAAGACCACTTCGCCGCCCGTGCCGTCGTCCGAGAGGAGACGGCGGACGATCTTGATGTGGTCCCCGCCGAAGGCCGTGCCACAGGTCGCGACGGCGGTGGTGACGCCCGCGAGGTGACAGGCCATGACGTCCGTGTAGCCCTCGACCACCACGAGCTGCCGGCCGCGCACGATGTCCCGTTTGGCCTTGTCGATCCCGTACAGGACCTGGGATTTCTTGTAGAGCGGGGTCTCCGGGGTGTTGAGGTACTTGGGGCCCTTGTCGTCCTCGAAGAGCTTGCGCGCACCGAAGCCGATGACGTCCCCGGTGATGTCCCGGATGGGCCAGATCAGGCGGCCCCGGAAGCGGTCGTACAGCCGGCCGGACCCTTCACGCCCCGTGGAGAACATGCCGGTCTGCACCAGTTCCTCATCGCGGAAGCCCTTGGTGCGCAGATGGCCGAGCAGCCCGTCCCAGCCCTGCGGGGCGAACCCGACGCCGAACGACTCCGCGGCCGCGCGGTCGAATCCGCGTTCGGCCAGGAAACGCCGGCCCTCGATGGCGCCCGGCGTCAGCAGCTGGGTGGCGAAGAACTCCGCGGCGATCTTGTGAGCGTCCAGGAGCTTCTGGCGCTTGCCCACGTCCTCGCGGCGCGGTCCGGTGCCGCCGTCCTCGTAGCGGAGCTCGATGCCGACCTTGGCCGCGAGCTTCTCCACCGTCTCGCTGAAGGAGAGGTGGTCCATCTTCTGCACGAAGGAGATGACGTCGCCGCTCTCACCGCATCCGAAGCAGTGGTACGTGCCCACTTGCGGGCGGACGTGGAAGCTGGGGCTGCGCTCGTCATGGAAAGGACAGAGTCCCTTGAAAGAGCCGATGCCCGCGCTGCGGAGGGTGACGTACCCGTCCACCACCTCTTTGATGTCGGTGCGCTGGCGGACCGCCTCGATGTCTTCCCTTTTGATCAGTCCAGCCACGGTTCCATCCTAGTCCGGCTGGCAAGCCGGGACGGCCGCGGTGGGTGGGACGGCCGCGGCTGGTGGGGCGGCCCGGGGACGGAGACCCGCGGGATCACCAGAGCGACGGCAGACTGCCCACGAGGCGTTCGTGCAGGCTCAGCGCCGATCCGTCCGTCAGCGACGCGACCTGGTCGATGACGACCCGGAAGCGGGCGTCGTCGCTGTCCGCAGCGCGCCAGTCGGCGGCGAACATGGGTTCCAGGTGCTTGTCCCCCGTGGCGGACAACGCGCTCACGAGAGCCCGGAGCACCTCCTGCTGCCGCTCGTAGATCGGCTGACGGTGGTCCGTGGTCATGACGAACGTGGTGGCCAGACCCTTCATGACGGCGATCTCCATGACCGTCTCGTCCGGCACCATCAGCTGACCGTTGTACCGGGTCAGAGGGTCCGGGCCGTAGACGGACCGGGTCGCCTCTAGAGCGCTCTGGCAGAACCGTCCGATCAGCTGGCTGGTCATGTTCTTCAGTGCGGCCATCGACTTCCGGCTGCCGTCGGCCTCCCGCACCCAGACGGCGGTCTTCTCGAGACGGCTCAGCGCCTCATCGACCTCGGCCGGATCGGCATGGGGCAGGTACCACTGCCGGGTGTAGCCCACCACGCGGGCGCGGTGGTCCGGGTTGTCCATCCAGCGCAGCTGGAAATGCCCGGCCACGACAGCGTCCTCCACATCGTGCACGGAATACGAGATGTCGTCGGCCAGGTCCATGACCTGGGCCTCGATGCAGGTCTGGCCTGCCGGGGCGTTGTCCCGGACCCAGTCGAAGATCGGCAGATCGTCCTCGTAGGCGCCGAACTTGCTCGTGCGGCGGCCGTGGATCACGGGCGCGTCGGCGGCCTGCCACGGGTACTTGCACGAGGCGTCCAGGCTGGCGCGCGTGAGATTGAGTCCGGCGGGGGTGCCGTCCGGGGCGAGCACCTTCGGCTCGAGACGGGTGAGAAGCCGCAGGGTCTGGGCGTTGCCCTCGAAGCCCCCGATGTCATGGGCGATGTCATTCAGGGCGGACTCGCCGTTGTGGCCGAACGGCGGATGCCCCAGATCGTGGGAGAGGCAGGCGGTGTCCACGACGTCGGGATCGCAGCCGAGCGCCCTGCCGAGTTCACGGCCCACCTGGGCCACTTCGAGGCTGTGGGTCAGGCGGGTCCGGACGAAGTCGTCCGTGTCCGGGGCGACCACCTGGGTCTTGGCCCCGAGCCTGCGGAGCGCGGAGGAATGGAGCACCCGCGCCCGGTCCCGCTCGAAGTCGGACCGGTAGGTGTTCTTGGCCGGCTCAGCGACCCAGCGTTCTGAGGCGTGGGCCGGGTACTGTGCGTCACTCACGCCCTCAGTCTAGTCAGAGCGGGCCCTTCTCCCCCGGCCCATGACGCCATGACCCACGGATTTTCCGCGGACTTCGTCTCAGAGCGGAACCGGGCCGGGGACCCGGGCCGGGTGACTCAGGTCCGGGCGAGCGTCCCGATGTCCTCCAGGAACGCTTCGCGGACTTCCTCGCTGACGGTCGCCCGGGTGTCGGCGATGGTCTCCAGGTAGTCGCGCGTCGTGGGACCGCGGCGGCCGGCTCCGGCGCCAGCGCCGAGCGCAGCACCGTCCGCGGCCGCGAGGGCCGAGCCGCCGGCGTCGTACACCGCTTTCTCCAGGGCCCGCTGGGACGCGCTGCGCGCAGCGAACTCGATGTCCGCCGGGGAGAACCCCTCGCTGCGGTCCACGAGAGCCTGGATGTCGACGTCCGCCAGCACGGTCGCGGGGATGAACCGCTGCCACATGGCGGTCCGCGCCTCCTCGTCCGGGAGGCCGATCGGGATCACGTAATCGAAGCGCCCGTGCCGCAGGAAAGCCGAGTCGAGGGACCGGATGAAGTTCGTGGCGCACACGAGGAGGCGGCCGGGCTGATCACGGAATGCCGGAATGATCTTGAGCAGTTCGTTCGTCACCCCCTGCAGAGGCGACGGCGGTTCGCCCGAGCGCTGGGCCGCGATCTCCTCCACCTCGTCGATGAACACCACCGCGTGCTCCAGCTCCGCGATCTCCAGGAACGTCTCGCGCAGGGCGCCGGCCAGGCCCGCGGGATCGGCCGCGAGACGGGACGGGAACACCTCCACGAACGGCCATTCCAGCCGGGAGGCGATCGCCTTGGCGAAGGTCGTCTTCCCGGTGCCGGGCGGGCCGAAGAGCACGACGGCGCGCGGTGGCACCACGCCGAACTCCTCCGCGAGCTCGCCTTCCGCCAGGGGCAGCACGAGCCGCCGATCCAGCAGCTGCTTCTCCCGGGTCATGCCCGCGACCTTCTCCCAGAGATCGCGCGGCAGGATCCGGCCGCCGAGCTGCTCAAGGGCCCCGAGCTCGGCGCGCTGGATGGGGATCCGCCGCTCGTAATAGCGCAGATCCGCCTTCACCTGGAAGCCGCGGTTCAGGAACGCCTCCACCCGGGTCTCCTGGGTGGGCATGAGCGCGGAGAGCTTGTTCAGGCCGAGGGACGCCATGCGCTGCTCGACGCCGGCGAGCAGCGAGGTGCCGATGCCCTGCCCGTGCCAGGACTGGAGCGTGGCCAGGAAGACGATCCAGCCCTGGTCATGCGCCGCACGCCCGACGGCGGCCCCCACCACCGTGTCCCCGTGCACGGCGACCACGGCGTGGTCCTTCTCGCAGGACGCGAGCACTTCGGCCAGATCGTAGACGGACTCCACGCCGGACGCCTTGAGGGATTCCCAGAGGTGCAGGATCCCCTCCACATCCGAGGCGTGGAAATCGCGGATCTTCCAGGTGGTCATGACATCAGCTCCTTCGCCGGCCTCTTCGCCAGGGTGCCGACATCATGCCACGGGCCACACCGGCGCGGCCAGAGTCGTTCGGCTAGAGCAACCAACCGTTCTCCGCGGCGATCCGTGCCGCATCACCGCGGGTCCGTCCACCTGTCTTCGCCATGGCCGCCGAAAGGTGATTGCGCACCGTGCCCTCCGAGAGGAACACCTCGCGCGCGATGTCGGCCACCGTCCCACCGCCCGCGGACACCCGGAGCACCTCGACCTCCCGCGCGGTGAGCGGAGATTCCCCCGCCACGAGCGACTCGGCGGCCAGGGACGGAGCGATGACCCGCAGCCCGGCGTGCACTCTGCGGACGGCGTCCGCGAGCTGACGGGCCGGGGTGTCCTTGACCACGAATCCGGCGGCCCCGGCCTGGAGCGCACGCCGGACATAACCGGGCCGGCCGAACGTCGTCACCATGAGCACGCGGCAATGCGGGGCTTCCCTGCGCAGTTGTTCCGCCGTGGCCAGTCCGTCCAGACCGGGCATCTGCACGTCCAGGAGCGCGACGTCGGCCCGCTCCTCCCGCACGGCGACAATCGCTGCTTCACCGTCCCCCGCCTCGGCCACCACCTCGATGTCGTTCTCGAGCCCCAGCAAGGCGGCGAGCGCACCCCGCACGAGGGCCTGGTCGTCCGCGATCACGAGGCGGATCGCACTGTCCTGCGCCATGCTCTACATCACCACCGTCAGGCGGAAGCCGCCCAGTTCCGAAGGGCCCGTGCTGAGGGTCCCTCCCGCCTGCCTGACCCGTTCGGCCAGACCGTCCAGTCCGGTGCCCCGTCCGCTCCAGTGCGACGTCGCAGTGTCCCGGGGTCCAGAGGAGAACGCGCGGCCGTCCCCGGAGGCTCCCGCGGCGACGGCGAGCGCGGGGCGCCACGCGCCGTCGTCGTCCACCTGCACGCCGTCCGCGGACAAGGTGACCCGGCAGCGTGCCGCACGGGAGTGGCGGACCACATTGGTGACGCCCTCGCGCACCACCCAGCCGAACAGCTCGCGGTGCGCCACGGGAACCTCATCCACGGACCCGGGCAGTTCCGCCTCGATGCCTGCGGACGCGAGCGCGCCGCGGGCCTGGGCCAGCTCCGCGACGACGTTCACGCCGCGGTACCCGGCCACCGTGGCCCGCACATCGGCGAGCGCTCCCCGGGTCAGGTCTTCGATGTCCTGCAGCTCGCGGGCGGCGCGGGCCGGGTCGGCTTCCAGCAGCCGGCCCGCGAGCTCGGCCTTCACGGCCACCACGGTCAGGGAGTGGCCCAGGATGTCGTGCATATCGCGCGCCATGCGGTCCCGTTCGGCGGCGACCGCCGCAACCGCGAGGTCCTTCCTGGTGGCTTCGAGCTGCTGCCGGAGCTGGATCTGCCGGGCGAAGGCCATCATCATGAACCCCAGGGACAGCACGAGCGACGCCTGCATGAACCCCGCCTCCGGCTGCCCGCCGGCCGACTGGAGCAGCAGCGAGCCGACGGCCAGGGCGAGGACCGACACCGCACGCCACCGGGCGGGCAGCGGCAGCATGGCTGCGGCGCAGGCCACGAACGTCCACGTCCACAGACCGGGAGGGCCGAGGGTGAGCACGACCAGGGCGTTGCTGGCCAGGAGCACCACCAGGACCACGGCCGCCGTACCGACGCGTTCTTCAGGCTTCTTCCGCGACCAGGCGTACAGCGGGCCGACGGCATAGCAGGCGAAGAAGAGCACGGTCAGTCCGGTGATCAGCAGCTTGTTCCCGAGCGAGTCGGCCGGGTCCGCCCAGACCGTGGCGTAGGTGGGCCACGTCCACAGCAGCAGGGAGAACCCGGCGCCGATGAGCCAGTTCCGGGGCCCGGCCCCGGAACGCCAGCTCACCCATCGGCCGGGTGTCTCCCGCGTCTCTTCCATGAGAACCAATCTAGAGCTCAGACGCGCTTGGTGTCTTTGCGGAAGGCCAGCGCGGCGCCGGTCACGAAGACGGCGAGCCAGACCACGGCGTTCACCACCCAGATCCAGTCCCACGTCTCGGTCAAGGGGCTGCGGGCGATCTGCCCGATCCCGTAGGCGGGAGAGAAGCGCGCGATGTCCGCGAAGGTGCTGCCCATGACTTCCAGGGGCATGAACAGCCCGCCGAGCATGGCCATGATCGCAAGCACCGGCCCGAGGAGCTGCATGACGTTCTGGCTCGGCATCAGATAGCCGACCATGAGGCCCAGTGCCGCGAAGACGAGGGAGCCGAGCCAGGCGGCGAGGCCAGCCACCACCAGGGTCACGCCATCCAAGTGCACGCCGAAGAGGGCGCCGATCACGAACTGCGCGACGACGGCGATCAGGCTCATGGCCAGGGCGGCCGCGGCCTTCACCAGGATGTACGCGCCGGGCCGCAGCGGCGTCAGCCTGAGCTGCCGGGACCATCCCTGAGCCCGTTCGACCGCCACCTGGGACCCGGACGCGGTGGCCGAGGTCATCGCGGCGTACACGGTCAGGCTGATGAGGATGTACTCGCCGTAGCTGTGGGTGCCGCCCGGGAGCATCTGGTTCTTGTTCGACAGGCCGAAGATCGCGAAGAACAGGGCCGGGATGGCGATGGTGAAGATCAGGGTGCGGCGGTTGCGGAGAAGCCGCTTGATCTCGATCCACAGGAAGGTGCCGTTGACGCCTCCCGCTGCGGGCTTGCGGTCGACCAGCTGAATGGCGGCCTGCGGGTCCCGTGCGGTGTCGGTGGTGGCGCTCATGCCTGGGCCTCGTTTCCGGTGAGGGTCGACTCGACGGCGGGTTCGGCGTCGTCGCTGGTGAGGGCCACGAAGGCGTCCTCGAGGTTGTTGGCGCTGACCTCGACGTCATGCGCGTCGGTCTCGGCCAGGAGGAAGCGGAGCACGGTGTCCGAATCCTGGGAGCGGATGGTGACCCGGGCGCCGTCGTACTCCACGGAATCCACCTCGGGGAGCCGGACCAGCCGCGGATCCTCGTGGCTCAGCGCAGCGCGGATGGTGCGGCCGGCGGCAAGGTTCTTGATCTCTGCGGCGGTGCCGTCCGCCACCACGCGGCCCTGGCGGACCAGGACGATCCGGTCGGCGTAGGCGTCGGCCTCGTCCAGGTAGTGCGTGGCGAAGACGACGGTGCGGCCCCGCTGGGCGTCCTGCCGGATGGCGTGCCAGAACTCGCGGCGACCGGTGACGTCCATGCCGGTGGTGGGTTCGTCCAGGATCATCAGCCCGGGGTCCGAGACCAGGGCCATCGCGAAGCGGAGGCGCTGCTGCTGACCGCCCGAGCACTTCTCCACCCGGCGGTCGGCGAGGCTCGTGATGCCGGCACGTTCCAGGACCTCCGCCACGGGACGTGGTGAGTCGAACATGGCGGCTGTGAGCTGGACCGTCTCCTTGACGGTGATGTCCCGCAGCAGGCCGCCCGTCTGCATGACGGCGGCCACCTGCCCCCGGGCGATCGCCTGACGCGGCGTGCCGCCGTAGACCTTGACACTGCCCTTCGTCGGCTCCGAGAGCCCCAGGATCATATCGATGGTGGTGGTCTTGCCCGCGCCGTTCGGGCCCAGGAAGGCCACCACTTCGCCGGGCTTCACTTGAAGGTCCAGGCCGCGGACGGCTTGCACCGTCCCGAAACTCTTGTGGAGGCCCTGGGCGTCCACGGCCAGTAGTTGGCTCATCGTGTTCTCGCATTCCCCGTCTGCCGGATGGATCCGGAAGAGCCTGTGCTCTCCCTCGGTATCCATTCGACCCTGGACGGGGTGCGAGGACCCCGGCCGTGCGTCACGTCCCGGGCATGACATCTGTCATGGCCGGGACGAGGCTGGCCGGGGACCGGGGGTGGCGGGGCGTCAGCCGCCCGAGACGTCCAGTTCGGCCGCCTTGATGGTGGCGCGCTGCTCCTCGTTCAGGCTGCGGCTCTCCAGCCAGCGGTCCGGCAGCGCGGTCTTCTTCGGGGTTCCGGCGCGGCCACGGGGGCCTTCGGCGTCGACTCCCGGGTACGGGGATTCCATGTCCAGCTGGTCGAGCAGCCCGCGCAGCGTCGCCAGGTCCGGCACCGCGGCGAGCTGGGCGCGCAGGTCTCCGCCCACGACGTAGCCCTTGAAGTACCAGGCCATGTGCTTGCGGATGTCTCGCAGGGCCTTGCCTTCGTCGCCGAAGGTGTCGATCATGAGTTCGGCGTGCCGGTACACGGCGTCCGCCACCTCGCGCAGGCCGGGGCGGATGCGATCCTCACGGCCGTCGAACGCGGCCTGCAGATCCCCGAAGAGCCACGGACGGCCCTGGCAGCCACGGCCCACCACCACGCCGTCGACGCCGGTCTGGCGCACCATGCGTTCGGCGTCCTCGGCGCTCCAGATGTCGCCGTTGCCCAGCACCGGGATGTCGGGCAGGGCCTCGCGCAGACGCGCGATCGAGTCCCAGTCGGCCTTGCCGGAGTAGAACTGACTCGCCGTGCGGCCGTGCAGCGCGACGGCGGCCACTCCGGCGTCGCGGGCGATGCGGCCGGCCTCGAGGTACGTGAGGTGGTCCTCGTCGATGCCCTTGCGCATCTTGATCGTCAGGGGGATGTCCCCCTTGGACGCCTCACGGACGGCGGTCTGGACGATCGCGGTGAACAGGTCGATCTTCCAGGGCAGCGCCGAACCACCGCCACGGCGGGTGACCTTCGGGACGGGGCAGCCGAAGTTCAGGTCGATGTGGTCGGCCCGGTCCTCCTCCACCAGCAGGCGGACGGCGGCGCCGACCGTGACGGGGTCCACGCCGTACAGCTGGACGGAGCGGACCTCCTCGTCGTCATCGTGTTCGATGATCCGCAGCGATTCCGGGGAGCGTTCCACGAGAGCCCGGGAGGTGACCATCTCCGCGACATAGAGACCGCCGCCGAACTCACGGCAGAGCCGACGGAAGGCCTTGTTGGTGATGCCGGCCATGGGCGCGAGCACCACAGGGGTGTCCACGGTGATGTCGCCGAGCTTCAGGGGCGGCAGCTCGATTCTGGTGGGAAGTGCTTCAAGGGTCACCCCACCATTCTCCCGCAACGGCGCAAATCGTGCGCGCCGCGCGTTCCTCAGAGGCCGGCGGACAGCCTCCGGAAGGCCTCGACCGCGAGCGACGACGCCGGGTGGCCGGGCTCGCCGTCGCCGTCCCCGGGGGTGGGGGTCACGTCCGCCGCCCAGGCTTCCAGCCCCACCCGGACGGCCGCGGTGGCCGCGGTGGCGTGGAGTCTGAGGAGCAGACTGTTCGCGGCGCCGAACCGGTCCGCCATGACGGCCAGGAGTTCGCGCTCCGAACGGGCGTTCACCACGGCCCACACCCCGGCCAGCTCAGCATCCTCCTCAGCGGCGATCAGGAGATTGCGCACGAGCTCCATCCCGTCCGCGGTTTCCCGGTCCTGAGGCGTGAGCGCATGGCGGATCGCCGCCGTCACGGCTTCTTTGCCGTCCGACCCTGCGGGCACGGCGCGCAACGCGTCCTGCCAACGTTCGGCCCCGATCTCCAGGAGCGGCGCGATGGCCTCTTCCTTGGTGCGGAAGTAGCGGTAGAAGGTGCGCAGGGAGATGGCGGCGCGCGCGGCGATCTCCTCGGCCGTGGTGGCCACGACCCCCTGCGCGGTGAAGAGCTCGGCCGCGGCGGCGGCGAGTTCCCTCCGGGTCTGGGCGCGACGGCGCTCCCTCAGGCTGGGCTGTTCTGTTTCCACCCCGTGATCGTAACCCAGCAACCCGAATGTCGGCACGCAATGCCGTATTGGCACGACGTGCCACAAAGCGTATGCTGACAGGACAGGGCCGGGCTGAGCCGCCCCGCCCACCCAGCGGCGACCGGCGCCCATTTCCCGGCCGCCCGGACCGAAAGGAACATCATGCTTCGTTATGCAGACCGCCGAGCCCTCGTCACCGGTGGCGGTTCTGGCATCGGACAAGCGACCGTGCTGCGCATGCTCTCCGAAGGCGGCGCCGTCGTCGCCGCCGATGTGAGCGAGGCCGGTCTGGCCGACACCGTGGCCAAGGCCGGCGACGCCGCCCCGCGCCTGAAGACCGTGGTCATGAACATCGCCGACGAGGCCTCGGTCAAGGCCGGCGTCTCCGAGGCCGTCGAGTTCCTGGGAGGCCTCGATGCTCTCGTCAACGCGGCAGGGGTCCTGCGCTCCTCCCACACGGAGCAGACCACCCTCGAATCCTTCGAGCAGGTCATCCGCGTCAACCTGGTCGGCACGTTCCTGGTGATCCGGGAGGCGATCCCCGCGCTCAAGGAGGGCACGGGTGCGGCCGTGGTGAACTTCAGTTCCACCTCCGCCGCCTTTGCGCACCCCTATATGGCGGCGTACGCGGCCAGCAAGGGCGGTGTGCAGTCCATGACCCATGCTCTCGCCGCGGAGTATGCTTCGGCGGGCATCCGCTTCACCGCGGTCCAGCCGGGCTCGATCTCCTCCGGCATGACCGACGGCAGCGGCCAGAGCCGTCAGAGCGTGGGCCCCGGCCTTCCGGAGGACGCCGACATGCGCCTCTTCCTGAAGCTCTCCCCCGCACTCGGCGAGGGCTTCGCGGGCCCCGAGACGGTGGCCGGCGTGGTCGCGATGCTCGCGAGCGAGGACGGCGCCTTCATCACGGGCACCGAGATCCGGATCGACGGCGGCACGCACTTCTGAGGCCCGCACCCTCCGCGAGGGCACGCCCCTCGGCCTTGCGTGCTCAGTTGTTGCGGGTGTTCGTCGGAAACACCCGCAACAACTGAGCACGCAACAGGCCGGGCCGGTACGGGGGCTAGCCTTCCAGGGCGCGGCGTTCGCGGCGCGTGAGGGGCTGTTCGGCGTCGACGGCGTGGCGGTGCAGATTGGTCGCCTTGACCACGAGCACCGCCACGAGCGTCGTGAGCGGGATGGCGAGGACCAGGCCGATCGAGCCGATCAAGGTGCGCACCACTTCCTCGGCCAGCTCGGCGCTCGTCAGGGTGTCCAGGAACGGCCGTTCGTAGAGCATCACGATGATCAAAACCGGCAGCGCGGCGCCCGCATAGGCGAAGGCGATCGTGTAGACGGTGGACGCGATGTGGTCCCGCCCGATCCGCATGGCCGAGGCGAACAGCTTGGGCGCCGAGGTGCCGGGAGAGAATTCGTAGAGCTCCCAGACGGCGGACGCCTGGGTGATGGTCACATCGTTGAGCGCGCCCAGGCTCGCCACGATGAGGCCGCACAGGATGACACTCGAGATCGAAATGGTCCCGCTCGTGTTGACCAGGGTGGACGCCTCGTGGCTGCCGATGCCCAGGAGCTTGGCGGCATCGGTCGCCCACAGTGCCAGGCCGGCGGTGACGAGCAGACCGAAGATCGTGCCGAGGAGCGCGGTGGAGGTTCTGGCCGAGAAACCGTGGGCGAAGTACAGCACCGCGATCAGGATGGCCGTCGACGCCGTGAGCGCGAGCGGCATGGCGGGCTTGCCGTCCACGAGACCCGGCAACAGGAAGAACGCAAGCACCAGATACGCCACGCCCAGCCCGAGCAGGGCGCGGAAACCCCGCCAGCGCGCCACCAGGATCACCACGGCCGCGTACAGCACGGCGAGGATCGCGATGGGCGCCGAGCGGACGAAGTCCACGAACACATAGGCCGGCGCATGCCCGGCCGACGCCCCCTGCACCTGCGAAAGGTTCAGGTAGCGGATGCCGTCACCGGGGTGGACGGAATCCGAGGCGGACACCTCCGGGTTGAACACCACCTGGACCGGCGAACCGCCGGCGTCCGGCTGCGTCACCGCCCAGAAGCAGGACGTCAGACGGCTGGCGCCGGGGGTGGAGCCGCTTTGGCCGGAGCCCTGGGAAGGGCTCGGCGAGGGACTCTGTCCCGAGCCTCCCTGCCCTGAATCCTGCTGCGCATCGGGGGAATTCCCGGAGCAGGACGCCTTGGTGACGCTCATGACCTTGCCCGTGTCGAAGCTGACCCCGGGCGCCGTCGAATACGGCGAGCTCAGGCGCAGGTCCTCATGCTTGCCGGAAGGCCACAGGAGCACCATGCCCAGCACCGTGAGCAGGGCGACCGGCCCCAGGATGGCGGCCAGGATCCACCCGGCCCGCCGCCGTGCCGCCGCCGCTTCCGCGGACGGCGCCACGCCGTCGTCGTGCGAGTGGCCCCCGCCGTGTGAATGTCCGGCACCCATGGGTCCGCTCCGCTCCTGTCGGTTCCGCCGTTACTTGTCGCTGACCACCAGGACGTCCGCACCCAGCTGCCGGGCCCCGCCCGACTCCAGGAGGGGCTCGACGGCGGCGCGCAACGCCGTCATCGAATCGTCCACTTCCAGCACCACGGGGTGCTGGTAGGCGATGAGGGAGAGAAGGTCACGGACCGCTTCGGCCGCGTCCTCGGCGTCCAGGGCGGGGTCGTGGCCCAGGAACACGTCGGTGGCGCCCTCCTGGAGCTCCTCCCCCCTGCCCGGTGCCGCGTAACTGATGGCGAAGGCGCGGATCTTCCCCTTGCGGGTGGGTGACACGGTGCTGCCGAACGCCGACTCCGGCTTGGCCCGGAGCACGATCGCGCCGTGGGCCCCGGAGAGGTCGTCGAGGAAGAGCCGCTGGACCGTGCCCAGGGACAGCTCGCCCGGGTCGTCCCAGGAGTGCACCTCCCGGTAGTAGCGGCCCACCACCTGCGTCAGCTCCACGGATCCCGTGGCGAGATCCATGATGATGTCGCTGCCCGCGTCCTCACCTTCCCCGTCGAACACGGGGAGCTTCAGCGCGCCCGCGGAGACCTCCACGAGGCGTGAGCGCTGGATGGGCTCGAGCCCGGCGGACGCCGCGAATCCGGCGCCGTCGGCGCCCACGGCGACCTTGGACCGGAGAGCCGTCACGCCCGACGGCGAGAGCTCGGCCTCACGGCGCAGCATCACCAGGAGGCTCGAACCGATGCCGTGTCCGCGGTGATCACGGGAGACCTCGATGTAGGACCAGAGCCGTTCGCTGTGCAGGGCGGTCTCGTAGACCACGCCCGCGGCGACCGGGATGGCGACACCGTCCACCACGTCCTCGGCCACGATGCACTGGCGCCACGGCTCACCGTTCGCGGTGTCTCCGTCGATGCTGCCCACGGACGGCGCGAAGGACGCCCGGAACTGCCCCGCCGCGGGGGAATCGGGATCCCCCCACAGCTGGAGCAGTTCCAGGTCGTCGCCTTCCCGCCAGGGACGGTACTGGATGGTCATGCTAGGCGCCCAGCAGCTTTCCGGCCAGGTAGGCCTCCAGCTGATCCAGGGAGACGCGCTCCTGGCTCATGGTGTCGCGTTCGCGGATGGTCACGGCGTTGTCCTCGAGGGTGTCGAAGTCGACGGTGATGCAGAACGGGGTGCCGATCTCGTCCTGGCGGCGGTAGCGGCGGCCGATCGCGCCCGCGTCGTCGAAGTCGATGTTCCAGTGCTTGCGCAGCTTGTCACCGAGTTCGCGGGCCAGCGGGGAGAGCTGCTCGTTGCGGGACAGCGGCAGCACTGCGGCCTTGACCGGAGCCAGGCGCGGGTCCAGCTTCAAGACGGTGCGCTTGTCCACGCCGCCCTTGGAGTTGGGGGCCTCGTCCTCGGTGTAGGCGTCGGCCAGGAAGGCCATCATGGAGCGGGTCAGGCCGAAGGACGGCTCGATCACGTACGGGACGTACCGCTCGCCGGAGGCCTGGTCGAAGTAGGAGAGGTCCTGCTTCGAGTGCTCGATGTGGTTCTTCAGGTCGAAGTCGGTGCGGTTGGCGACACCCATGAGCTCGCCCCAGCCGGAGCCGGCGAAGCCGAACTTGTACTCGATGTCGATGGTGCGGTCCGAGTAGTGCGCACGCTCGCCGTCCGGGACGTCGAAGCGGCGCATGTTCTCCGGGTCGATGCCCAGGTCAACGAACCAGTTCCAGCAGGCCTCGACCCATTCCTCGAACGCCGCCGGGGCGTCCGCCGGCGGGGTGAAGTACTCGATCTCCATCTGCTCGAACTCGCGGGTGCGGAAGATGAAGTTGCCGGGGGTGATCTCGTTGCGGAACGCCTTGCCGACCTGGCCGATGCCGAACGGCGGCTTCTTGCGGGCCGCGGTCACCACATTGGCGAAGTTCACGAAGATGCCCTGGGCCGTCTCGGGGCGCAGGTAGTGCTTGCCGGACTCATCGTCGATGGGGCCGAGGTAGGTCTTCATGAGACCCGAGAAGTTCTGGGGCTCGGTCCACTCACCGCGGGTGCCGCAATCGGGGCACACGATGTCGTCCATGCCGTTCTCCGGGGCGCGGCCCTTCTTCGCCTCGTACGCCTCCAGGAGGTGGTCCTGGCGGTGGCGCTTGTGGCAGGAGAGGCACTCGACCAGCGGGTCGGTGAAGGTGGCGACGTGGCCGGAGGCCTCCCAGACCTTGGACGGGAGGATCACGGAGGAGTCCAGGCCGACCATGTCGGCGCGGCCGCGGACGAAGGTCTGCCACCACTGGCGCTTGATGTTCTCCTTGAGCTCGGCGCCGAGGGGGCCGTAGTCCCACGCGGAGCGCGATCCACCGTAGATCTCACCGGCCTGGAAAACGAATCCGCGCCGCTTGGCGAGGGAGATGACCGAATCGAGGGTGGACTTTGCTGCCATATGAACAACTCCAGGGAAAGCGGGCCGCTGGGTGCGGTCCGGGTGCGGATACTCGTGCCGGTCCCCCGCAGGGGACACACGTCTTAGCCTACCGGCAGCACGTACGTCGGGCTGAATGTCCCCACGCCGCCCACCGGGGTGAGATCACCGTCCGGGCCGGGGACGAACACGCTCAGCCGGTGCCCTCGTTCCGCCGCGACGCACAGGTGCGGGGCGCCGTCGTCGTCGCGCGTCCAGGCCAGGTGACGGGGCCACGCGCCGCCGCAGGCAAGTGTCCGGAGCAGCCGCTCCTCCCCTTCTCCGCGCGCGACGACGGCGAGCGTGTCGCTCCCGCGCACGCCCACCACGAGTGCCCGCTCACCGGAGCCGGGGTGGCCGGTGATCTCGCTCGGATAGGCCTGCTCGTGACCGGGAGCCAACGCCACGGGCGCCCCGGCCAGGGTCCACGTGCCGTCCGCGGCACGGACCGCCCGGTGGAGTGCGGCGTCGAGTTCGCCGACGACCCAGAGCACCACCGCGCCGTCGGCGGCGGGCTCCTCCAGCAGCAGATGCCGCGGCCCGGTGCCGGGCGGGAGGTCCAGCCCGCCCACGAGTTCCGGGCCGTCCTCACCCAGGACGTACTCATCCACCCGGTCCCGGCCGAGGTCCGCCACGAGGAAGCGGTCCTCGCCCAGCGCGAGGGTCGAATGGGCGTGCGGGCCTTCCTGCCGGTCGGCCACGGGACCGGCGCCGACCTGCCCCGCGGCCACCTGCCCCACCGTCCACAAGGGTTCAGCACCCCACGGCTCATCCAAAGGGAGACCGGACACGGTGCCCGAGCCGTAATTGGCCACGAGAAGGAGCCCGCCGGCCACACCGAGGTGGCACGGCGACGATCCGCCGCTGCTCACCCGGGCTTTGACCACGAGGGTCTCCGGGTCCAGCTCGACCACCTGACCGGCGTCGAGCTCCTCCACGGCGAAGAGGCGGCCGCCCGGTCCGCGCAGCAGGAACGACGGGTTGCGCACGCCGGAGCTCGTGGCCAGCACCGTCAGCTCCCCTGCCGCCGGGTCCACCGACACGCGCTGCACCCCCTGGCCACGCCCGGAACCGTCCTCGGTGTAGCTGCCGAGATAGAGAGGGATGGTCATGGTTCCTCCGTGGGGTAGGGCATCATGGGGTTATGACTTCTCCTGAGCCGGACGGCATCGACACCATCGAGATCCGGGATTCGATGATCCGCCTGGGTCAGCTTCTCAAGCTCTCCTCCCTCGCCGACGACGGCGTGGAGGCGACCGAGCTGATCAAGAACGGGCTGGTCAAGGTCAACGGCGATATCGAGGACCGCCGGGGCCGTCAGCTGACGACGGGCGACGTGGTGACGGTCAACGGTCAGAGCGTCCGCGTCATCGCTGCGGGCTGAGCACCTCGAAGCCGAGGAACTCGGCGACATGCCCCACTTCCTGAGGGCTGATGCCGTGCCACACGCCGCTGTACTGCACCTTGGTGGCGCGGGCCTTGCCGAGCAGCCAGGCCGCGGTGAAGTCGATCCGGTCGCGTGGGATCACGGGATCCTGCGGGTCTCGGCCCCAGAAGAACGGCGTGCTGCCGTCGAGCTCCGCGTCCCGGAACCAGTCGGCGCCACCCTCCACGGCGAATCCTGAGAGCCCCACGATCGCCGCGAAGTCCCGCGGGCGCCTGCGCCACATGCTGGTGGCCATCGCCATGCCCATGGAGAACCCGAGCAGGCTCACGGAGCTGAACTCCTCGCGCACGCCGTCCAGCCAGTCGAGCACGTAATCGGTCGCGGCTTTCACGGCGTCGAAGGAGTAGTCGAGGGAACCGGTGAGCGGGAACCAGGTGAAGCCCGGACCCATCGTCAGGGGCGCACGCACGCTCGCGACCACGAATTCTTCGGGGAGCTGATCCGCCAGGCCGAACAGATCGGCTTCGTTGGCGCCGTAGCCGTGCAGGAGGACCAGGAGGGGCCGTCCCTGCCGCTGATCTTCGGGGACGGACCAGAGGACCGTGGGTTCGGGGAAGGCGGGGGCGTCAAGACTCATGGCTCGTATTCTGCCATCACGTCCTGATCGGCCCCGCCGAAGAGGACGGCGCGTTCCGGAAGCTACGGTGGCGTAACCGGGCCACGCAGGGGCATGATGGGAAGAATGAGCGACTCCTCTCAGTTATCTTCAGGGCCAGTATTTCCCGCGCCGGCTTCCTCTCCTCAGGCCCAGGAGCCGGGCGACGGCGGCCACCCGTGGTCCCGGTACGTGGCCCTCGGCGACTCCTTCACGGAGGGCATCGGCGATCCGGAGCCTGCGAGCCCGGGCGGCCACCGTGGCTGGGCGGACCGCGTGGCGGAGGAACTGAGCGCCGGACATCCGGACTTCGCGTACGCCAACCTCGCCATCCGCGGCCGTCTCCTGCAGCAGATCATCGATGAGCAGGTGGACCCCTGCCTGGACCTCAAGCCCGATCTGATCACCATCTCCGCCGGCGGCAACGACCTCATCCGCCCGGGCGGCGATCCCGACGCCCTCGCCAACACGCTGGACGCCGCCGTCGGCCGTCTCGCCTCCGAGGGCGCCACGGTGGTGCTGTTCAACGGCCCGGACACGGTGTCGACCGTGCTGAGCCCGCTCCGCGGCAAGGTGGCCATCTACAACGAGAACCTGCGCACCGTGGCCGCGCGCCATGACGCCGTGATCGCGGACATGTGGTCGCTGCGGCAGCTCGCCGGCTCGCAGTACTGGGACCAGGACCGCCTGCACTTCTCGCCGCTCGGCCACCACACCATCGCCACGATGGTCCTGGACGCCCTGAACGTCCAGCACAATCTGGAACCGCTGTCCCCGAAGCCGATGCCGGAGAAGACCTGGCGCACCGCGCGCACCGAGGACTTCCTGTGGGCCCGCGAGCACCTGTTCCCCTGGGTCCTGCGCCGGCTGCGGCACCAGTCGTCGGGCGATGGCATTCAGCCCAAGCGTCCCGTGGCGGGACCGGTGTTCCTGCCGGGTCAGGAGCTCTGACTCAGGACGCGTCCGGGGCCCGATCCTGGTATTGATCGTCCAGGTCCTGGTCCTGGTCCCGGGGCGCGCCCGGCTTCCGGAACGCGGTCCTCATGTGATCGCTCGTGAGGAAGTCGGCGATGCCGATCATGATGAGGCTGAACACGATCTGCTCGGTCACCATCCACAGCGGATACAGTCCGGGGATCGCGGCCATGACGAGCGTGACCACGGGGAAGATCTGCGCGAAGAGCCGGAGCCGCTGGTAAGCCCAGTACCAGCCCTTGGTCGCGCGCCACGCGAAGTAGAACAGGGTGGCCGTCATCCCGACGACCACCACGGTGCGCATCCAGACGGCGAACGGCACCGGCTCGCCGCTGCTCGACAGCACCAGCGCGACGACGACGGCCCCCACTCCCAGCACGAGCTCCAGCGCCAGGAGCCACAGCACCCACGTGAAGGCTCGCCGTGTCTTCGGATGGATCAGCTGCCGCTCCCCGATGCGGACGCCGGACTGGCGGCCTCCGGCGATGCGGTCGAGTCGGAGCAACAGGTTTTCCAGGGCCATGACGGGATTATCCCATCCGGACCTGCGGAGACCCCCTTCATCGACTGCTCCATAGGATGTCGTTTTCCCCGGATTTCGGGACGGAACGACATCCTATGGAGCAGTCGATGGGTTATGCAGGGCGGGTTGGGGCGGGCGGAGGTAGGCCCGCCTCAGGCGAACAGCGTCCGGCCGAGCAACGCGCCGAGCTGGCCGGCCTCCGTGAGGAAGCCGTCGTGCCCGATCTCCGAGGCGATCCGGTGCACCGTGACGTCGCCGGGCAGCGCGGCCGCCAGGGCCTCCGACTGCCGGGGCAGATACAGCCGGTCGGACTCCACCGCGGCCACGAAGAACTCGACCGGGCTGTCCGCCAGCGCCGCCTCCACTCCCCCGCGGCCCCGGCCGACGTCGTGACTCATGAGCGCTTCCGTCAGGGCGATGTAGCTGTTGGCGTCGAAACGGCGGACGAGCTTGCCGCCCTGATGGTCCAGGTAGCTCTCCACCTGATACCGGCCCCGTTCGGCGAGGGCGGAGGCGCTGAGCGGCGACTCGCCCTCCTGGGGTTTGCGGCTGAAGCGGGCTTCGAGCTCCGCCTCGCTGCGATAGGAGATGTGCGCGATCCGGCGCGCCAGGGCCAGTCCCGCCTCGGGCGCCGGGCCGTCGTAGTAGTCGCCGTCCCGGAAGGCCGGGTCCTGGCGGATGGCGAGGGTCTGCGCCTGGGCCAGGGCGATCTGCTCGGCGGTGCTGTGGGCGCCGACCGCGATCACGGCGCATTTCCGGACCCGCTGCGGGAAACCCGCCGCCCATTCCAGCGCGCGAGCGCCGCCCATGGAGCCACCGACCACCGCGAACCACTGCCGGATGCCCAGCTGATCCGCGAGCCGCGCCTCGGCGACCGCCGCGTCGCGGAGCGTGATGAACGGGAACCGGGAACCCCACGGTTTGCCATCGGGGGCGGGGCTGGACGGCCCCGTGCTGCCGTTGCAGCCGCCGATGATGTTCACGGCCACCACGAAGAACCGGTCCGTGTCGATCGCGTGGCCCGGACCGACCAGGCCGTCCCACCAGCCTTCCTCGTCCGTGTCCCCCTGCGCGACGTGCGCGCTTCCTGTGAGGGCGTGCTGGATCAGAACGGCGTTGCCGGCGTCCGGCGCGAGTGTCCCCCAGGTCTCGTACGCGAGGGTGACGTCCGGCAGCTTCCCGCCGGCCTCCAGCTCCAGCGGCCCGACGACGGCGGTGCGCTGCACACCGTGGCGTTCGCCGGCGTCGCGCTCCTCGCGGGTGGTGGTGTCCCGCGCAGTGGACAGTGGACGGGATGCAGCGATGGTCATGGGGCCTCTATTCCTGAGTTTGCCCGCGCCGGCCGGCGCTGGGCCGAGTCTTCACCCGGGGCACCCCACCGCAGGAGGAGGGTTGCCGGCCAGCGAACCGGGGTTTGGCGCTGGCACTCGTGACTCTCGGACCAGTGTAAAGGATCGGGAGAGGCCGTTTCTGAAGATGACGCTTCATGAGACGGCCTCTCAGGATTTATGTTCGCCCAGGAGGCGGCGAGGGCCGCGCATTCCGAAGAATGCGCGGCCCTGTGGATGTCCCGCGGATGTCCCGAAGGGCTCAGACCGCAGCCTTGGCGGCCCGGAAACCGGCGTCCAGATCGGCCAGGATGTCATCGATGTGCTCGATGCCCACGGCGAGACGGACCAGGCCCGGGGTGACGCCCGCGGCGCGCTGTCCGGCCTCGCTGAGCTGGGCGTGCGTGGTGGACGCGGGGTGGATGACGAGGGAACGCACATCACCCAGGTTCGCCACATGCGAGTGGAGTTCCAGCGCGTCCACGAACGCCTTGCCGGCTTCGAGCCCGCCCGCGATCTCGAACGCCACCACGGCGCCGATGCCGTTGGGGCCGTACTTGCGTCCCCGCTCGTACCACGGGCTGCTCGGCAGGCCTGCGTAGGCGACGCGTTCGACGTCGTCGCGCGCCTCCAGGAATTCAGCCACCTTCAGCGCGTTCTCCACGTGGCGCTCGACGCGGAGGCTCAGCGTCTCAAGACCCTGCGCGATGAGGAACGCGTTGAACGGGCTGACGGCGGATCCGAGGTCACGCAGCAGCTGCACGCGGGCCTTCAGGATGTAGCTGAGGTTGGCGCCCAGCGCACCGTCCGCGCCGAGGTCACGGGCGTAGACGAGTCCGTTGTAGCTCTCGTCCGGGGTGTTGAAGCCCGGGAACTTCTCCGGGTCCGCGCCGAAGTCGAACTTGCCGGAGTCCACGATCACGCCGGCGATCGCGCTGCCGTGGCCGCCCAGGTACTTGGTGGCCGAATGCACCACGATGTCCGCGCCCCACTCGAGAGGCCGGATGAGGTACGGGGTGGCAAGGGTGTTGTCCACGATCAGCGGGACGCCGGATTCGTGCGCCACGGAGGCCACGCCCTCGATGTCCAGGATGTCCTGCCGCGGGTTGGAGACCACCTCGGCGAAGAAGAGCTTGGTGTTCGGCCGCACGGCGGCGCGCCAGTGGTCCAGATTGTCCGGATCCTCGACGAAAGTGACCTCGATGCCGAACTTCTTCAGGGTGTTGGCCAGCAGGTTGTAGGTGCCGCCGTACAGGCTGGGGCTGGCCACCACGTGGTCGCCCGCCTCCGCGACGTTGAGGATGGCGAACGTCTCCGCGGCCTGGCCGGAGCTGAGCAGCAGGGCCGCCAGACCGCCTTCGAGACTGGCGATGCGCTGCTCGACGGCATCCTGCGTCGGGTTGCCGATGCGGGTGTAGATGGGCGCCAGCTCGGCGAGCGCGAAGCGGTTGGCGGCGCTCTCGGCACTCGGGAACACGAAGGACGTGGTCTGGTAGATCGGCAGGGCCCGCGCGCCGGTGACGGCGTCCGGCTCCTGTCCGACATGGATCTGGCGGGTTTCGAAGGACCAGTTGTTGGTCATGGCTTTCCTTAGATTTCAAGGGCCAGGAACGGTCTCCCCCACCATCGCGGCGTCAGCCTTCCTGAAGGAGAACCTGAAGGGAAAGAGACGGCGCCCACGGCCCGCGCTTGCGTGCCGGCGTGCATGCCGACCCGCCTGGTCTTCACCCGGGGCACCCCGCCGCGGACGGAGGGTTGCCGGCCAGCAAGCCGGGGCTCGATGCTGGCACTCATGACCTGCAACTCAGGGTAGGGGGACGGACGGAGCGCGGAAAAGGGGGCGCGTCACAGAACGTCCCAGAGGCCGCCGGCTGCGACGGGCAGGGCGGATGGGGAGGTCTGCCCATTCCCCTCCTCAGCGCGGTGGGGTTGACTTTGGACCATCACTCACCCGCACCATCGAGGAGTTTCATCATGGGGATTCAGACACATCAGGCACGGCGGTTCGGCCGGCGCCTCCTGGCGACCGCAGCCGCCGCCGGGCTCGCCCTGGCGGGCCTGCTGGCCTCGAGCGCTCCGGCGTCCGCCGGGACGCTGGAACAGCACGGCCAGGTCGTGAAGCAATGTTCCGGGATCAAGAAGAAAACCTATGCGGTGGCCGGAACCACCGCCACCATCCAGTACTGGTACTCCACCAACAACGGCGGCACGGCCTGCGCCATGCTCTACGACAACAAGGCCGGCGCCACCAACCTCCAGCTCAACATCGCCACGAGCTCGGTGTACTCCCACGACCACGGGATCTACGAGTACTACGCCGGCGGGGTCCAGCTCACGAACATGAGGGGCAAGTGCGTCGGCATCGCGGCCAATGTGTACAACAGGGCCGGGGACAAGGTCCTGGGCTACCGCCACGTCAGGGTCTGCGACTGAGCAAGCTCTGCAACTGCTCTGCAGGGCATCCCCAGCCAGGGACCTCTGCCGCCGGCCCAGCCGCTCCAGCACACCCTGAGCGCGCATTCCGGGCCCAGACACCCGGGCCCGGAACCGGGGATTTTCGCGCGGGCTCCCCGGGATCCGCCGCCGCCGCGTGACTTAGGTAACCCTAAGCTGAGTGCCTACTCACAAAGTGCAAGGATGATGCCATGCGCATGGATCACGTTTCTTACGCTTGTGAACGCGATGGCCTGGAGGCCACGGCGGAGCGCATTTCTGCCGCTCTTGGACTGCACGCGGTGCGCGGTGGGGTACACCCCCGTTTCGGCACCCGCAACATGATCTTCCCCTTGGCCGACCACAAATATCTTGAGGTCGTGGAAGTCCTGGACCACCCCGCTTCGGACAAGGCGCCGTTCGGCCAGGCCGTGCGGGCCCGCTCCGCGATGGGCGGTGGGTGGATGGGCTGGTGCGTCGCCGTGGACGACCTGGCCCCCTTCGAATCACGTCTGGGCCGTGAGGCCGTCCCCGGGAACCGCAAGTTCCCCGACGGCCGCGAGCTCATCTGGAAGCAGATCGGCATCCTAGGTCTCATCGCCGACCCGCAGGTGCCGTACATGCTCAAGTGGGAGGGTGATTCCACCCTCCACCCGTCGCTCGTGTACCCGAGCGACGTCCGGGTCTCCAGCCTCACCATCGCCGGTTCCGCGGAACGCGTGACCGAGTGGCTCGGTGAGGAAGTGGAGAACCCGCTGGAGGATGTCGCCGTGGAGTGGATCGCTCCGCACGGCACCCCCGGCATCATGTCCGTGACCTTTGAAACGGCGAACGGCTCCGTGACCCTCTGAGGCTCGCCCGCTCATGCCGCCTGAAGGCCGTCGTCTCCGCATCGCCCGGGGCGGCGGCCTTCGTCGTACCCTGCTCCGCCACTCTGTGCGTCACGCCCGCTGTCAGGGCGGCCCGTGTTCAGTACGATGAGTCCACCAGCGACGGCGCCACGCGCCGACGAGGGCGGCTCCCCGGAGGTCCGGGGAGCTGCCCACTGATCACGCCACGCTCACCGGCGCGGCGTGGTGTCAGAGCCCAGAGGGAGGGCCCATGAAGAGAACATCACTCGCAGCCGCACTCGCACTGCTGACCGTGCTGGTCACGTCCTGCACTCCCGACGGCGGGCAGCCCGCGCCGTCACCGTCGCCGACGCAGCGGGTCGTCCCGGCCGGCAACCCCGACCGCGACCAAGCCGCCGTCCGACGTCAGCTGGCCGCCGTCGATCCCTGCGCTTTGCTCGAGCCCCGCATCACCGCCGGCTTCGGCCAGAGGCCCGGGCTCGTCAGCACCACCCCGTTCGACTGCCGGGTCCAGGATGAGGGCGTGCAGGCCGTGAGCTACGCGGACAGCACCGCCTCCCAGCGGCACGGTCAGGAGCGGCTCGACCTCGGTGGCGTGGTGGCCTACCGCTCCACCAAGGCGACCGGCCGATGCACGATCAGCCTGCCCGTCGACTTCGACCACGCCATCACCCTCGCCCAGGATCCGACAGGCGCCTACGACTGCACACAGCCCGAGGCGTACGCCAAGGCCGTCGCTCCTCGCCTGCGGGACGATCCGGCGTCGTTCGCACGGAAGGACCCCCGGCCCGGAGTCTCCGTATGCGATGCCCTGTCCTCGGCCCTCGGCCCGCTCCCGACCGGGCAGGCCCTGGCGCCACGGAAGGCCTTCGCCAGCAGCCTCGCCGAATGCGGAGTCTGGCGGGACGCGGCGACCTCGGGCGGTGCGCCCGTCTACACCCGGCAGGCCCTCACGCTGGCCTACCGGCAGCCCCTGGCGGAACTGCGCACCGGGGGCGGCTGGCAGGACAGCGAGGTGCGGCCGATCGCGGGGACCGATGTCCTGTTCTGGAAGGATTCCGGAGCCGGCTGCACGCTCCTCTGGGACGCCTGGCCGAACCAGACGCCCGTGCGCGACCGTGTCGTCCAGGCGCAGGCCGAGGCGGCGACGTGCGCCGACGCCTCCGCGCTCGCGCAGAAGCTCATTCCCGTGCTCGCCAAGGCCGCGCCGCAGACCCTGGCGAAGACGGCCCTCGTGTACTCGGCGACGGAGCCGGACCTCGCTGCGGTCGGGGCGTGCTCCCACGTCGTGGACCAGGACCTCCGGAAGTGCGCGCCCGCCACGGGCGCCGCCGCGCCCTCGGACCCGCGGCAGACGGTCGCGCACGGCGCGGCGGATGCCGACACCCTGTGCACGGCCGCGGCCCCGACGGTCCGGAGGATCGCAGGGTCGACGCTGGAGGCAGTCACCGCCGTCCCGCCGGGCGACGGAGTGCTCAACTCCGGGATCCTCCCGGTGCTGTGCGAATTCGTCGAGCCGAGCCACAGTGTGGTGGTGCGGATCGGCGCCGTGACGGATCTGGCGCTGAACAGCAAGCTGCTCCTCACGCAGACCCGCACCGCCCGCGACACCGACTTCGCCGGGCATGCGGCCAAGACCAGCTCCCGGGAGGCGCTCCGCGGCGCGCCGGACACCCGGAGGACCGCCCTGATCGCGGACACCACGCAAGATGCCCCGGGCCTGCTGCTGGTCGAGATGTCGGCCCTGCCGGACCGCGGCCAGGGCACGGGCACGGTGTCACCGACGGCCCGGGAGCGCTTGAACGGCTTCGACAACCTGGCCACGGCGCTCAGCAAGGAACTGCTCGGCGCCCGCTGACGGCACGGGCACCCGTGCCCGGGCCGGGCGCCCGCGCCTAGCCCAGCCCGATCGCCTTGCCGAACAGGTCGTAGCCCACGAACGCCCCGACATCGAGCAGGGCATGCGCCACCACGAGCGGCATCACGCGCCGCCATTTCAGGTACACCCAGCCGAACACCAGCCCCATCACCACATTGCCGAGGAACGGCCCGAACCCCTGGTACAGGTGGTAGCTGCCCCGGAGCAGGGCGCTGGCCAGCACGATCCAGAGCGGTGAGAAGCGCAGCTGCCCGAGCCGCCGGAACAGGTAGCCGACCACCAGGGTCTCCTCCAGGACACCGTGCCGGATGCCCGACAGCACCAGGACCGGCACCGTCCACCAGTGGGCGTCCAGGGCGGCCGGTATGATCGCCGTCGTGACGCCGAGCGCCCGTCCCGCGGCGTACAGCGCCAGCGTCCCCGCTCCAAGGCCGACCGCGAGCGCCAGGCCGGTCCCGGCGTCGCGCACCGGATGCGCGAGGTCGAAGCCCATCCCCCGCCAGGGCTTCCGCCCGGCGACGCCGCGCCACGGCAGGAAGGTGGCGAGGAGGTAGAAGGCGAGCAGCACCGGCACCAGCGAGAACACGATGTCCAGCAGCTGATACAGCAGATCGAAGAACTCCCGCTGATTCCGGGAGGGGTTCAGGGTGGACGTCGCGGAGGAGAGCGGGCCGCGGCTCAGCTTGTCGGCGAGCTGCACCACCGAGTACACCGCGGACTGCCCCAGGGACAGCCCCAGCACGAGCGCGATCTCCCACCAGAGGCGCCGGCGTCGCCGCTCGTCCGCAAGAGGCTCCCAGTCCAGGGACGACGACGGCGGGGGCGGCTTCAGGCGCGGCATGTCACCACTGTAGTGACGCGTCGCGGACACGCGCACACTCCGCCGATCCCGCGGCGTCCCGTGGCCCGGCGGTGCGCCTAAGCTGGGCCTATGAGTGCGCCGCAGCAAATCATCATGATCCGGCACGGGCAGTCGGCGGCCAATGTGGACACCGGGATCTACAACCGGGTCCCGGACTACCGGATCCCGCTCACCGAGCTCGGAGTGGAACAGGCCCGCCAGGCGGGCGAGAAGATCCGCCGGCAGCTGGACGGCCAGCAGGTCTGCGTCTACGTCTCCCCGTACCTGAGGGCCTATCAGACGCTGGACGCCCTGGGACTGGGCGATCTGACCGAGCGCGTCATCGAGGAACCGCGTCTCCGGGAGCAGGACTGGGCGAACTTCCAGATCGCCGGCGACATCGCGGACCAGAAGGAGCTCCGGAACGCGTACGGCCACTTCTTCTACCGGTTCCGTGAGGGCGAGTCCGGGTCGGACGTCTACGACCGCATCTCCAGCTTCATGGAGACCCTGTACCGCCACTGGTCCAAGCCGAGCTACGCCCCCAACGCGCTCCTGGTCACGCACGGCCTCACCATGCGCCTGTTCTGCATGCGCTGGTTCCACTGGTCCGTCGAGTACTTCGAGTCGCTCAACAACCCGGGCAACGCCGAGATCCGCACCCTCATCCGCGAGGAGCACGGCAAGTACCGGCTGGACGCGCCGTTCAGCCAGTGGACGCAATGCCGCGAGACGGCGACCGTCCTGGACGCGCCGCCGCTGCACTTCTGAGGCGCGCCCACACGTTGTGAGACGCGCCGGCCGCCGCCAGACCCGAGGGCGATCCGGCCCTAGTGGACCGTCTCCTCCTCGGTCGGGACCGACGACGCGTGCCGGTGATCCGCAACGCCGTCCCGGGCCACGAGCACCTTGGTCCCACGGTCCTGGAACGCCTTGAGATCCTTGGCGGTGATCCCCTCGTCCGTGATGAGATTGCGCATCTGGAAGCCGTGCATCGTGGCGAAGGCCCTCTTGCCGATCTTCGAGGAGTCGGCCAGGATGTAGCCCTCCAGCGCCCGCTTGGCCATGAGCGAGTTCACCTGGGCTTCGCCCTCGTCGTTGATGGTGGGGCCGAGGATCGGGTCCACCCCGTTGACGCCGATGAACGCGATGTCCAGCGCGACCTTCTGCATGATGGTGTCCGTGAACGGTCCCACGAGTTCGTAGGAGCGCGGATTCAGGATGCCGCCGGTGACCATGATCTTGATGTTCGGGCGCACGGCGAGCTGCGACGCGATGTTGATGGCATTCGTGACCACGGTCAGCGTCGGCCGGTTGGACGGGGCATTGAGGTCGTCGCGGGTGGCCAGGACCTGCGCCAGGGCCGTGCTCGTGGTGCCGCCGCCCAGGCCCACCACCATGTACGGCTCCACCAGCGAGGACGCGGCGAGGGCGATCTGCTGCTTCGCCTCGGCGTTGTCATCGCGGTTGTAGCGGCCGGGCAGATCATAGGAGACCGAGCCCGTCGTGGCGCCGCCGCGGGTGCGGCTCAGGAGGCGCTGCTTGGCCAGCGAGTCCAGATCACGCCGAGCCGTGGCGGGAGAGACCCCCAGCTGGGTGACGATGTCCTCCACCTCGATCTGGCCACGCTCGGCCAGGAGGTCGAGGATCGCCGTCAATCGGTCTGTCCGGTTCATGAAGTACGCTCCGCAGTGTCGAAGAGAGTCAGAAGCCGGGCCACTTCTGGAATCAGTGCGGCCCGCCCTGCCCCCAGGTATTTCCGGGAATCCACAATATCCGGATGAGCTTCAAGGTACTCGCGCACAGCCCGTGTGAAGAAACCATTAAGGTGTGTCGACACGTTGATCTTCGTCATGCCCGCACGGATCGCCGCCTGGATGTTCGCGTCGGAGACGCCGGAGGAGCCGTGCAGCACGAGGGGGACGTCCAGCGCAGCATGCAGTGCTGCGATGCGTTCCAGGTTCAGCTGGGCGTCGCGGCTGGTCATCGCGTGCGAGGATCCGACGGCGACGGCCAGGGCGTCGACGCCGGTGGCCGCCACGAAGTCCCTGGCCTCCTGCGGGTCGGTCAGCACGCCGGGCGCGTGAGCCCCGTCCTTCCCTCCGACCTTGCCGAGCTCCGCCTCGACGTAGACGCCCGCGGCGTGCGCGTACTCCCGCACGCGAGCGGTCGAGGCGACGTTCTCCTCATAGTCGAGGTGCGCGCCGTCGTACATGATGGAGCCGAAGCCGAGGTCGACCGCCTGCCGCGCCAGATCCTCACTCTCGGCATGGTCCAAGTGCACGGCGAGGTCGACGCCGGCGGCGCGGGCCGCGGACAGGGTCGCGAGGGCGATGGGCTCCAGCCCGCCGTGGTACTTCGCGCAGTTCTCCGAGATCTGGAGGATGAGGGGCAGGCCTGCCTCCTCGGCCCCGGCGATGAGGCCTTCCACGGTTTCCAGGTGGATGACGTTGAACGCGCCCTGACCGCTCCCCCGCCCTGTGGCGCGGTCCATGATGGTGTGGGTGCTGACCAGGCTCATGCAAGTTCCTCCAGGGTGATGATCAGGTGTTGTTCCAGTTCGGTGTGCCGGGACGAGATCTCGCCCGCCCCGGGCATCAGGACCGCGGCCGCCGACCAGGACGTGGCGCGCCGCAGCAGGTCTTCGGGGTCGTCCAGGCCCTCGGCGAGCGCCGTCGCCAGGGCGGAGACCGCGGCGTCCCCCGCCCCGGTCGGATTGCCGCGCAGGGGTTCCGCGAGCCGGGCCCGCCAGCTGTGCCGAGGGTGGTCCGTGGAGAAGAGCCGCATGCCCTCGCTGCCGGAACTCACCACCACCGTGCGGGCGCCCAGTTCGAGGAGGCGCCGCGCCGCCGTGGGGAGATCGTCGCCGTCGAACGCTTCGAGCAGTTCATGGTGATTGGGCTTCAGCACGTCGGCGCCGGCACGCGCGGCGGCCAGGATGCCGGGGCCCGAGGTGTCAATGATGGCCGGGACACCGTGCTGGTGCGCGAGCGTCACCAGGGCCGGATAGAAGTCGCCGGGCGCCCCGGGCGGCAGGCTGCCGGACCCCACCAGGACCGCCGCGTCCTGCAGGGAGTCGACGACGGCGGCCGCAAGCCGCTGCCAGTCGGCGGCGGCCAGGGCGTGCCCGCTTTCGTTGAAGATGGTGGTGTCGCCGAGCGTCTCCTCGACGAAGGCCATGCTCCGCCGGGTCTCAGCCTCGACCGGGACCAGTCGGTGCGGGACCCCACTGGCTTCCAGCTCCTCGGCGAAGACCTCTCCGGTGGCGCCGCCGACCGGGGCGATGGCCAGCGTCGAGCGGCCCTGCTGATGGGCGACCCGCGAGACATTGAGTCCCTTGCCACCTGCGCGGGCCAAGGGCGGAGCGACGCGGTGGCTGGCCCCGTGCTCGATCCGCTCCAGGAAGTAACTCGTGTCCAGTGCCGGGTTCGGGGTGACGGTGACGACGCGGCCCGACGAGTTCCGCGAGTCCCGCGGGTCCGGCGCGTCCGGTGTCAGCAATGCGTCGCTCACGGCAACCGCACCTCCAGAAGACGGGCGCGTGCTTTCAGCGCCGAGCCGAGCATCCCGGCGTCCTGACCGAGTGACGCGGCGCGGATGACCGGGCGGCGCTGGAAGTCGAGGGCGTGATCCACGGCGTGGCGCAGCGGATCCAGCAGGGCCTCTCCGGCGGCGGAGAGGCCGCCGCCGATCACGACGGCCTCCGTTCCCAGGATCGAGACGCACTGGCAGATGCTGAACGCGAGCGCCTCCACCGCCTCGTTCCAGATCCTGAGAGCCTCGGGCTCGCCGGTGAGCGCCCGTTCGAGGACTTCACGGGCCCCGTCCACCGGGGTGCCGGTGAGCCGGACGTAGCGCTTGGCGATGGCCCCTGCGCTGCCGACCGATTCCAGGATGACACTGCCCTGACCCTCGGGGTCCGGCACCATGGAGTGCCCGATCTCGCCTGCGAAGCCGCCGGCCGAGACGGCGCGGCCACCCGTGAAGATCGCCGCGGCGATGCCGGTGCCCACCACCATGACCATGGCATCCTGGAATTCGCGGGCCGCGCCGAGCTCCATCTCGGCCGCACCCGCGCTGGAGACATCGTGGCCGAACGCGACCGGCATGCCGAGCATCTCCTCCGCCCGCTCACGGAAGGGGAAGTTCCGCCAGCCCAGATTGGCCGAGTAGATCCCGATCCCATGGGCCTCGTCCACGAGTCCGGGCACCGTGATCCCGACCGCTTCGAACGTTCCGACCGGGTACTGCCGGCTGTACTCGGCGAAGAGGTCGGCGATCCGCTCGAGGATGGCCTCCCCCGGACGGTCCGGGTCCAGCGGCGTCTTGTGCCGCCGCAGGGCGAGCACCGAGCCCGCGGCGTTGACGACCCCGGACTTCATGTCCGTGCCGCCCACGTCGAAGGCAAGTACCCCTGCGTCCGCGAATCCCAGTGCCATGCTTCCTGCCCGTCCGTCTTCCGACCGTACTGTCCTGCTGTTACTGCGGGGCCCGTGGAGGCCATCCCCGACGGCCCGCGCACCGGGGCGCACGGGCCATGGGACTCAATCCTCAGGCCTCAGGCCTCGTCGAGGATGACCGACCGCGTGAGGTTGCGCGGCAGGTCCGGGTTCAGGCCGCGGACGCGCGCACGCTCCAGCGTCACGCGGTGCACCCGGGCCAGATCGGCGAGGGGGTGCAGGCCCGAGGTGATGTACAGCGCGCCGGTCTTGGCGACGTCGGCGGCCAGGCCCTCCGGCTCCTCGCCGAACAGCCAGGTGACGCGGTTCGGGGCGGCGATGGAGATCGGGCCGTGACGGTACTCCATGGCCGGGTAGGACTCGGTCCAGCCCTGCACGGCCTCGCGCATCTTCAGGCCGGCCTCATGCGCCAGGCCCACGGTCCAGCCGCGCCCGAGGAAGGTGAACTGCTCGGCGTCGAGGAGTTCCTGGGACACCGGGGCGCTCACGGCGTCCTTCGCCTGTTCGATCGCCACGTCGAAGCTCTCGCCCAGGCTCGTCAGCAGGTACACGAGGGCGGTGGTGGCGAAGCGGGTCTGCACCACGGACTGCTCGTCCGCATACGGAAGGCCGATGACGACGTCGGCCAGGTCCACGATCGGCGAGTTGATGTCGCCGATGAGCGCGATCGTCCGGACCTTGCCCTTGAGCTGCGCCAGGACTTCCAGCACCTCGGTGGTGGTGCCGGAGCGGGTGATCGCGACGACGGCGTCATAGCCGCGCTCCGGGCTGTTGCTGTTCAGGAACGCCTCCGACGCTGCGAAGGCGTCCGTGACGCCGTGGCCTGCCGCTTCACGAGCGGTGGCGTAACTCTGCGCCATGAACCAGGAGGTGCCGCAGCCGATGACGGCGATCTTCTGGCCCTTGGCCGGCAGCAGCCCTTCCTCGCGGCTCTGCGCCTGCGCCTGCGCCCAGACCTGGGGCTGCGAGCTGAGTTCCTCGTCCATGTAGGCGCCGAGCACGGGCTCCGTCATCGTTGACTCCTTCTCTGTGGTGTCTCTGTGGTGATCGTCGGTCGGAACGAACCCCGGCATGAGTGGTAATCACCCCACTCATGATCAAACATGCGTGGACCGGGGTTCAATCAATCAGTTTTACGCTACTGCATCGACGCGGAAACGTCCACAGAACGCGCATAACGTTTCGTTCTGCGGTCACGGAGTTTCCGGCCCGATCCCGCGGAACCGCGCGGCGGGAGGGTGCTCGGCAAACAGGGCGCCTCTCCCTCGGGAGGCCGGCGCGACCGGCATCCGACATCGGACCGCGCTTTCGTGACGTCGATGATCACTCTGCAAGCGGCCCGCCGAGAGGTGCGCGAAGGTAAGCATCCTGTGCACAAATCGATCAGAACATGTCACAAACCTCTTGTGATCTGTCGCACATTGAACAATAGTTACCATTACCGCACTTTTTCGCTCAGAGAGGAGCATCCCTTGAGGATTCACAGACCCACGCGGCGGGGCATGGCCTGGTGCATGGCAGGGGCACTGGCACTCCCCCTCACCGGGCTGGCCGGGAGCCTGCCCGCCTGGGGTGACGCGCCGTCGTCGGCCCCCGAGCAGGCGGCTGTCGCCCCATCCGCCAAGACCAGACCGCCCACCCCGGGCAAGGACCAGGAGGTCCTGGTCACCGGGAAGCTCGCCGCGGTCGTGTCCACGACGTTCCCCCAGGTCATCAGCTATCTGGACCGCGACGGCGGCGGCACTCTCGCCGGAACCCGACAGCCGCTCAGCACGCTGAAGATCAACGGCACGGAGCAGAGCGTCACGGTCACCTCGCGCAAGACCGACGACACCACCATGACCTACACGCTCACCGTGCCGGGGCTGCCCGGCGTCGCGCTGGATGCGTCTCTTGGCCTCCAGGGCAACGCGGTCACGTTCCGCATCACGGCCATCCGGGACACGGCGGAGAACAGGGTCTCCACCGTCGAAATCCCGGGTCTCAAGCTCGTCACCGTATCCTCGGCGGAACCCGGGGCGCAGCTCGCCACCACGCGTCTCTCCACCAACCGCAACGCCACCGGCGACACCTTCACCCCCGTCACGGCCACCACGCCCGTCGACGCCAAGCCCAAGGGCTCCGCCTACGCTCTGGCGGGCACGGCGAAACTGGCCGCCGCCGTCGAAAGCAACTCGCTCTATGACGCGTCCTCCGGGCCCGCCAACCTCGACGGCAGCCGCTTCTTCAGCCAGGTCACCGCGGCGCCGGACGGTGGCCGCGAGGCCTCGATCGCAAGTGGCGCCTGGCTCTACCGCGCCGCCGGTTCCAGGACGACCGAAGAGCTCCCGTGGGCCAAGGTGGCGATCACCGCGGACGCCAACGCGGACCACCAGGTCGACTGGCAGGACGCCGCGATCGCGTTGCGCTCCATCGCCGTCCGCCCGAACAAGGGCGAGCAGACCGCGGACAACGTCATCACGCACATCCCTTTCAACTTCGCCTCCCAGGCCACGCACCCGTTCCTGCGCACCCTCGACGACGTCAAGCGGGTCTCCCTCGCGACCGACGGCCTGGGCCAGGTCGCCATGCTGAAGGGCTACACCTCCGAGGGCCACGACTCCGCCAACACGGACTACGGGAACAACTTCAATGAGCGGGCCGGCGGGCTGAAGGACCTCAACACCCTCGCGTCGGAAAGCGCCCGGTGGAACGCCAGGATCGGTGTTCACGTCAACGCCACGGAGATCTACCCCGAGGCCAAGTCGTTCAGCGAGGATCTGCTCAATGCCGACAAGAGCAAGGGCTGGAACTGGCTCGACCAGTCCTACGGCATCAACCAGCGCGCGGACATCAACACCGGCAAGCTCGCCACCCGCATCAAAGAACTCCGCGACGCCACGAACAAAAATCTGGACTTCGTGTATGTCGACGTCTACTACTCCTACGGCTGGGTCGCTCAGAAGATCCAGGACGAACTCGTGAAGAACGGGTTCCGCGTGGGCTCCGAATGGGCGTACTCGCTCAACCGCAACAACACCTGGTCCCACTGGGCCAACGATGAGAAGTACGGCGGCACGGACAACAAGGGCATCAACTCCCAGATCCTGCGCTTCGTGAACAACAGCCAGGCCGACGTCTGGAATCCTGACGTCCGTCTCGGCGGCAGCCACATCGTCGAATTCGAGGGCTGGACCGGCCAGAACGACTACAACGCGTTCACCAAGAACGTGTGGGAATCCAATCTGCCCACCAAGTTCCTGCAGCACCACGAGATCATGCGCTGGACCCCCGAGAGCGTCGACCTCAGCGACGGCGTCTCCGTCACCGGCTCCACGGCCGCTGACCGCACGATCACGGCGGACGGCGTCGCCGTGCTGAAGGGCCGCGACTACCTGCTGCCCTGGTCCTCCAAGGACAACGGCAAGGCCGACAAGCTGTACCACTACAGCGCCGCAGGCGGCTCCAGCACCTGGGCGCTCGGCAAGGGCTTCGCGAACGCCCACGAGCTGAGCGTCTACAAGCTCGGCGACAACGGACGGACGCTCGTCACCACCGTGCCCGTGGTGGACGGGCAGGTCACCCTCACCGCCGAAGCCGGGCAGCCCTACGTGCTCGTGCCGCGCGGCAAGGCGTCGCAGCTGCCCGCCACAGCGCAGTTCGGCTCCGGAACGCCGTTCCAGGACCCCGGCTTCAACGGCTCAGGCCTCGCGGCCTGGAACCCGCAGGGCTCCGTGCAACAGGTCCGGGACGCCAAGGGCCGCCGGTACGCCGAGCTCGGCTCCGGCGCCTCTTCCATCTCCCAGAAGCTCGGACAGCTCGCGACCGGGACCTTCTCCGTGAGCGCCTGGGTGGAGATCGAACCCGGCAAGACCCGGGACACCCGACTCACCGTCGACACCGGTCAGGGCAAGACTCAGGAGTACGCCCTCGACCGCTCCACCGCCCGCAACTACGTGGCGGGTGACGAGAAGAACGGCACGTTCTTCCAGCGCATCCGCGTCCTGGTGGACCTGCCGCAGGGCGGCCGGCCCACGGTCCGGCTTTCGGCGGACGACGGCGACGCGAAGGTCAGGGTGGACGACTTCCGGGCGGTGAAAACGGCTCCCTCGCAGGCCGGTTCGGCACAGACCGGCGCCGTGCTCAAGGAGGACTTCGAGAACGTCGACCAGGGCTGGTGGCCCTTCCTCAAGGGCGACGCCGGCGGCACCACCGACCCGCGCACCCACCTGAGCATCCGGAACGCGCCCTTCACGCAGCAGGGCTGGTACCGCAACACCGTGGACAAGACCCTGAACGGGAACTTCTCCCTGGTGGCGCACGAGGAGAACGACGGCCTGGTCTACCGGACCTCCGACTCCACCGTGAAGCTCACTCCCGGCCACAGCTACCGGGTGTCCTTCGCCTACCAGAACTCCCTGGCCGACCAGTACAGCTGGGTCTGGGGATACGACGCCAAGGCGCCGGTCACGGTCGAGAGCAAGCCCCTCCCCGCCCAGACCAAGACCACCCGCTTCGCGCAGGAGTTCACCGCCGGCAACTGCGGACGGTACTTCACCGGTCTGAGCCGCACAGGTTCCGCGGACGGCGCGGACTTCGTCCTGGACGACTTCCTGCTGGAGGACCTCGGCCCCGCCTCGGCGGTGCCTGCCTGCGCCACGGTGTCCGGCACGCTCGACGCCGACGTGATCCAGCAGGGCAAGGCCACCGAGTTCACCACGGTGCTGGAGAACAACGAACCCGCACCTGTGAGCGACGTGTCCGTCAGCCTCCAGCTCCCCGAGGGCTGGACCGCCGAGGCGAAGACCCCTGCGACGACAGCCACCCTCGCCGCCGGCGCGACGTTCACCACCACCTGGGCCGTCACCGCGCCGGCCAGTGCGGACGGGAGCTATTCGATCGGCGTCAAGGGGACGTACCGGACCACCGCGGATCCTCAGGGGCCACGGACGGCGAGCGCCGCCGTCGCGGTCAAGACACTGCCCAAGCCGCCGCAGCAGGACGTGTACGCGAGCGATCATGACTGGGTCAGTTCCAGCAATGGCTGGGGTCCCGTGGAGAAGGACCAGTCCAACGGTGAGCAGGGCGCCGGTGACGGCACGCCGATCACGCTCAACGGCGTCGTCTACCCGAAGGGGCTCGGCGCGCACGCACCGTCCACGGTGAAGTACTTCCTCGGCGGCTACTGCACCCGCTTCACGGCCGACGTCGGGATCGACGATGTGCAGAAGAGCCGCGGCTCCGTGATCTTCAGCGTCGTGGCGGACGGCAAGGTCAAGGCCGTCAGCCCGGTGATGCGGCCCGACTCGGCCACGGCGAAGCTGGACGTCGATCTCACGGGCGCCCAGTACGTTGAACTCGTGGCGGATCCGACCGCCGACGGCAATGGCAATGATCACGCGGACTGGGGTGGCGCCCGCTTCAGCTGCTCCGATCAGCGCCACGATGCCCCCGCCGCCGAGCTCTCCGGCACCGTCTACGCCTCGGACCTCTCGTGGGTCAGTGAGACGAACGGCTGGGGACCGGCCGAGCGGGACACCGCCAACGGCGAGGAGAACCCTGGCGACGGCCCGGCCCTGACGCTGGACGGCACCCGGTACGCCAAGGGCATCGGCGTCCACGCGGACTCGTCCGTGGTGCTCGACGTGCAGAAGAAGTGCACGGCCTTCACCGCCCTCGTGGGAGTGGACGACAAGAAACTCGGCAAGGGCCTGCAGGGCTCCGTCGTGTTCGTGGTCCTGGTGGACGGCGCGGAGAAGTTCCGCAGTGCGGTCCTCAGCGCACCGGATGCCGCGGTCCCCGTGAAGGTCGACGTCACGGGCGCCTCACGCGTCGAGCTGAAGGCCCTCACCAACGGGGACGACGGCGGCGACGACTGGGGTGACTGGGCGGACGCCCGCTTCACCTGCTGAGCCGTATCCTCCCCCTGCACGCGAAGTAACAGATGACGCCCCTAAAACTCGGTTTTAGGGGCGTCATCTGTTCTCTCGCGGAGGCGGCGCGGGCTCAGACGACTTGCACGCCCGCCTGCCAGACGGCGTGGGTGAGCGGCATGCCGGGACGGTAGGCCAGGTGGGTCGCACTCGGAGCGTTCAGCAGGTGCAGATCCGCGCGGTGCCCGACGGCGATCGACCCGACCGCACGACGCCCGTCGACGTCCTCGCCCACCTCGCGGTGCAGGGCCAGGGCGCCGCCGAACGTCGCGGCGCGCACGGCTTCGTGGACGCTGAGGCCCATCTGGAGCACCGCGGTGGTCACGCAGTAGTTCATGGCACTCGTGTAGCTGGTGCCGGGATTGAGGTTGGAGGCGATCGCCACCTGGACGCCCGCGTCCAGCAGGCGGCGGGCCGGGGCGAGGGGCTCCCGCGTGGAGAGGTCGCAGGCGGGCAGGCACGTGGCGACCGTTCCCCGGGGGCCGCGGCCGCCGTCGTAGGCCGCCCAGCTGTCCGCGAGCGCTGCGACGTCGGCGTCCTCGAGGTAGTTCACGTGGTCGACGCTCGCGGCGCCGAGCTCGACGGCGAGGCGCACGCCGGCGCCCGGGCCGAGCTGGTTGCCGTGCACGCGCAGTCCCAGACCGGCGGCGGCGCAGGCTTCGAGCACGCGGCGCGACTGGGCCTCGTCGAATGCCCCGCGCTCACAGAACACATCGGCCCAGCGGGCGTGCGGGGCGACGGCGGTGAGCATCGGCCCGACCACTTCCTCCACATAGGCCTCCGGCTCGACGCCCTTCGGGACGAGGTGTGCTCCGAGGAACGTGACCTCATCGGCCACCTGCGCGGTCACGCGGGCCAGCGCCTCCTCGTGCTCGGTGCTCAGCCCATACCCGGTCTTGGCCTCGAGATACGTGGTTCCGCCCCGCAGGGCCTCGGCACGGCGCGCCCGGGCGAGTTCGAGGAGTTCCTCATCGGAGGCGGCTCGCGTGGCGTTCATGGTGACGCCGATGCCGCCCGCGCTGTAACTCTCCCCCGCCATCCGCGCTTCGAATTCGGCGGTGCGGTCCCCGGCGAACACGAGGTGCGTGTGCGAATCCACCCAGCCGGGCAGCAGCGCGCGGCCCTCGGCGTCGTACACCTCGTCCGCGGCCGGGGCGTCGGCAGCCTGACCGACCCAGGCGATGCGTTCACCGTCGACGACGACGGCCGCGTCCTTGAGGACCCGGTGCTCGCCGTCCTGGGTCATGAGTTCGGCGATGTTGGTGATCAGGAGGCTCATGGTTCCCATTCTCCCGGGACACACCCGCCCCGTCCCGGACTCGCCTCCACCCGTGTCCGGTATCCCGGACCAAACCCGCCCCCCTTAACCATCGACTGCTCCATACGATGTCGTTTTCCTCGGATTTCCGGGGATTTCGACATCGTATGGAGCAGTCGATGAAAGAAGCAGGCGCGGGTCAGGAAGCCTCGGCCCGGGCTGCCACGAATGCCTGGACGCACGCTTCGACGTCCTCGGCGCTGTGCCGCGCGGAGAGCTGCACGCGGATGCGGGCCGCGCCACGGGGCACCACGGGGAAGCTGAACGCGGTCACAAACACACCGTGCTCCAGCATCGCCGAGGCGACCTTCGCCGCGAGGACGGCGTCGTGGAACATGACGGGGATGATCGCGTGCTCGCCGTCGAGCAGTTCGAAGCCCTCCTCCTGCATGCGACGGCGGAACAGCGCGGCGTTCTCGAAGAGTTTCTCGCGGAGTTCCCCGGAGTCCCGCACGAGTTCGAGCGCCTTGAGCGTCGCGGCGACGATGGCCGGAGCGAGCGAGTTGGAGAACAGGTACGGGCGGGCCTTCTGGCGCAGCATCGCGACGATCTCGGACCGGCCGGAGACGTAGCCACCGGACGCGCCGCCGAGCGCCTTGCCGAAGGTGCCCGTGTAGATGTCCACGCGGTCGCTGACACCGGCGTGCTCGGGGGTGCCGGCGCCCGTCGCACCCATGAAGCCGACGGCGTGCGAATCGTCCACCATGACCAGCGCGCCGTACTTGTCGGCCAGATCGCAGATCTCGCGGAGCGGGGCGAGGTAGCCGTCCATCGAGAAGACGCCGTCCGTCACGACCACCACGCGGCGCGCGGCCGGCTGGCCGGGCGCGTCCGACGTCGCCTCGCGGAGCTTGGCCTCCAGATCCGCCATGTCCTGGTTGGCGTAGCGGAAGCGGCGGGCCTTGGAGAGGCGGATGCCGTCGATGATCGAGGCGTGATTCAGCGCGTCGGAGACGATCGCGTCCTCCGGGCCGAAGAGGGATTCGAAGACGCCGCCGTTGGCGTCGAAGCAGCTCGAGAACAGGATCGTGTCCTCGGTGCCGAGGAACCGGGAGACCTGGCGTTCGAGTTCCAGGTGCAGGTCCTGGGTGCCGCAGATGAACCGGACGCTCGCCATGCCGAAGCCGTGACTGTCCATGGCGTCCTTGGCCGCGGCGATGATCTCCGGGTGATCCGCGAGACCCAGGTAGTTGTTCGCGCAGAAGTTGAGCACCTCGCGGGTGGGCTGGCCGAGCGGGCCGGCGGTGATCCGGTTGGACTGCGCCGAGGTGATGTTGCGCTCTTCCTTGAAGAGGCCGGCGGTGCGGAGATCGTCGAGCTCCGTGGCGAGCTGGTCCTTGATGAGGCCGTACATGATGGTCCTTTCGGCGGTGCCCGCGGGGCGGGCGCCCCCTTGCGAGCTTACGAGGGTGAGGTGCGTGCGGGAAGGCCTGGCGCGGGAAGGCCCGGTCCGCCGAGGACGACGGCGCGCGGAAGCCGTCGCGCGCCGTCGTCGTCAGTCAGCGGCGGGCGGTCAGAGGGTGCGCCAGTCGAGCACGACCTTGCCGCCGTGCCCGCCGCGCGCCGCTTCGAAGCCCTTCTCCCATTCCGTGGCGGGCAGGACGTCGGTGATGACGGCGGAGATGTTCCGGTGCAGCACCGGGTTGGAGGAGAGCATGGCGCTCATGGCGTACCAGGTCTCGAACATCTCGCGTCCGTAGATGCCCTTGAGGGTCAGCATGTGGGTGACGACCTTGCCCCAGTCGATGTCGATCGACTGGCTCGGCAGGCCGAGCATGGCGATCCGGCCGCCGTGGTTCATGTTCTCGATCATCTCGGGCAGCGCCGTCGGGTGTCCCGACATCTCGAGGCCGATGTCGAAGCCCTCGCGCATGCCGAGTTCCCGCTGCGCGTCGCTGATGCGAGTGGTGGAGACGTCGACGGCGAGGTCCACACCCAGGGAGCGGGCCAGTTCGAGGCGGCTCGGCGAGACATCGGTGATGGCGATCTTGCGGGCCCCGGCGTGCCGGGCGACCGCGATGGCCATGAGGCCGATGGGGCCGGCGCCGGTGATGAGGACGTCCTCGCCGACGAGCGGGAAGCTCAGGGCCGTGTGCACGGCGTTGCCGAAGGGGTCGAAGATGGCGCCGAGTTCCGGGGTGACGCTGGGGTCGTGGTGGACCCAGACGTTCTCCTCCGGGATGACGACGTACTCGGCGAAGGCGCCGTCACGCTGCACGCCCACGCTGGAGGTCCGGATGCACATCTGGCGACGGCCGGCGCGGCAGTTGCGGCAGATGCCGCAGACCACGTGCCCCTCACCGGAGACGCGGTCTCCCACCTTGACGTCCCGGACATCCTCGCCGATCTCCACGACCTCGCCGTAGAACTCGTGGCCCGCGATGAGCGGAGCATTGATGGTGCTCGCCGCCCAGGCGTCCCAGGACTGGATGTGCAGGTCGGTGCCGCAGATGCCGGTGGTGTGCACGCGGATCTTCACGTCCCCGGCACCGGTGCCGGGTTCGGGGCGGTCCACGAGTTCGAAGCCGGGCCGTGCCCCGGACTTGTACAGAGCCTTCATGAGTCCCATTACAAGCCGTCAAAAGGCTTAGAACAAGCTCAAGTATCTCATTCCTGAGTTAAGGATTTACTTAACTGTTTTGTCGAGGGCTGGCGGGATCTCTTCACCATGGCGTAACTTTGGTATTCCAAACTTAGTGAGCAGCGCCACACTCACGCCCTTTCCCCAAGGAGACTCCCCATGTGCACCCATGACCACGACAGCGCCGTCCAGCCGCCCAGCGACCTCCCCCGGCGCGGCGTCCTCGCCGGGGCCGCGGCCCTCGCGGGCATCACCGCGGCAGGCATCGCCGCACAGCTGGCGGCGGCGCCCGCGGCCCAGGCCTCCGACCGCCCCGCCGCTCCGGTGCACCGGGGACGCCCCGCGACGCCGGGCGCCGTGATCATCGAGGGCGGCACCGTCGTCGATCCGCTCACCGGTAGCGCGATCGAAGACGGCGTCCTGGTGCTCGACGACGGCAAGGTCGCCGCCGTCGGAAATCGGGATACCACTCGGCGAGCCGTCGCCGCCGTCGCCCGCCGCGCACAGCGCCTCCAGGCGCACGGGCGCTGGGTGGTGCCCGGACTGGTCGACGCACACGTGCACGCGAACGGTCTGGAGGATGTCCGGCTTCATCTGCAGAATGGCACCACGAGCGTCCGGAGCGGCAGCAGCAGCTTCTACCAGGACGTGGCCCTCGCCGCGCTGCCCGAATGGGCGCCGGGCCTGTCCCCGCGCATGCTCGCCGCCGGCTTGTTCGTCTCCCCGGACCAGGGCGATTCCATCCTGGCCGACCCGGATCTGGCGCCGCTGGCCGGACTGAAGAACGGTATCCGGGACGTGCAGGATCTGGCCTACTTCACGAGGGTCAACCTCGCCCGCGGCGCCCGGGTGATCAAGACCCGCGCCAATCCCCGGGCGGGCATCCCCGAGCAGGACCCCCGGGAACTCGTGTACGGGCGGGAGCAGATCGCCGCGATCGTCAAGGCCGCCCGCGGCGCCGGTGTGCTGTGCCACGCCTACAGCGCCGAAGGCATCGACGGCGCCGTGCGGGGCGGCGTGAAGAGCATCGAGCATGGCGTGTACCTGACGGAGGCCACCATCGCGGAGATGGTCCGCCGTGGCACGTACTTCACCCCCACCCTGCAGGCCGTCGACAGCATGGCGACCGACCCGAACCCGATCCTGGCCGCCCGCGGCAAGGAGTACACGCCGATCCACCAGGCCGCCGTCCGAGCGGCCCACGAGGCGGGCGTCACGATCGTGGCAGGCACCGACTCCTTCGGCACCGACGTGACGCCGCTGGGCACCGAAGTGCGGCGCCTTCACGAGGCAGGACTGTCCACGCTCGAATCCCTCCGTGCCGCGACGACCTACTCCGCCCGACTCCTGGGCCTGGAAGGCAAGGCCGGGAGGTTCACCGTGGGCGGCTTCGCCGACGCGGTCGTCGTGGACGCCGACCCGCTCAGCGACGGCACGGCCTTGGAGAAGGTCAACACCGTGGTGGCCCAGGGGGTCGTGGTCCGGAACGGGCTGTGAGGTGTGGCGGGGCGGGGTTCGATTGGGCGGGGGGTGGAACGAGAGGGCCGAGCCCGGAGGTCCACCTGTCCGGTCCCTCCTATGCCGACGTCGCTATCGGGCGCACGTATCCCGCCGACCTCGCTATCCAGGGTCCGAACTCGCTGCCGACAGTCGCGATGTCAGACGCCGGACAGCGAGCTCGGCCCCGGAATGCCGTCTGCCCCGCCCCGCAAGTCGCCGAGTCCGCCGTCCGTGCTGTGAGGTCGCTACATGATGTAGCGACCTCACAGCACGGACAGCGGACTCAGCCGGATCCAGCCACCGCCGAAACAACCACCCTTCAGCGCTCCTTCATCGTCACGCCAAACGATTTAGGATGTGCTCATGGATATCCGTCAGCTTCAGGTCCTGCGGGAACTCGGCGAACTCGGCAGCGTCAAAGCGGTCGCGGAGACCCTGATGGTCACGCCGTCGGCCGTGTCGCAGCAGCTCATGCTCCTGCAGCGCAGCGTGAAGGTGCCGCTGACGCGCAAGGACGGGCGCACGCTGGTCCTCACCGAGGCCGGCGAGGTGCTCGCGGGTGCGGGGGCCGCCGTCGTCGCGGCGATGGCGCAGGCACGTGCGGCGATCGATGCGTTCCAGGAGGCGCCCGACGCCTCCGTGACTGTGAGCGGATTCCACTCCGCGGGCCAGGCGCTGTTCGCACCGCTGGCGCGGGCCCTGTCCGGCGAGGGCCAGCCGCGCGTCCGGTTCACCGACGAGGACGTCGCGCAACAGGACTTCCCCGCACTCACCGCCCGGCACGACCTCGTCCTCGCCCACCGCATGGAGCACAGTCCGCCGTGGCCGCGGGACCGGGTCGCCGTGATCGAGCTGACGCGCGAGCCCCTGGATGTCGCACTGCCGGCGGGCCATCCGCTCGCGGACCACGAGGAGCTCACGGCCACGGACGTGGCGGGGGAACCATGGGTCACAAGTCGCCCGGGCTACTCCCCCGACGACGTCCTGACCGCCGTGGCGGCCCTGGCCAGCACGCCGCTGGAGATCGTGCACCGCATCAACGACTATTCGACCGTCGCAGCCCTGGTCGCCGACGGCGGAGTGCTGGGTCTGCTCCCCCGGTACACCTCGCGCGCGGCGCTGGGGCAGTCGCTGCCGGAGGGCATCGTGCTGCGGCCACTGCAGGGCCTGGACACCCGACGGTGCATCGATCTCCTCGCCCGGCCCGAGGCGCTGGAACGCCGCAGCGTCCGACGCGTGGCCGAGGCGTTCGGCGAGGTCATGGGCTCGCTCGTCGGCTGAAGACGAGCTGGTAGATGAGGCGCCCGGCCCCGAGGACTTGTGTGCTCAGTTGTTGCGGGTGTTTCCGGGAAACACCCGCAACAACTGAGCACACAACGCCTCAAAGGGCAAACATCAGGCCGTCTGACCCCGTTCGAAGTACTCCACCAGCTCCGGGTCGAGCGGCGGCACCGGCAACGCGGAACCGTCGCCGCGCAGCGATTCGGCCGCGAGAATGCCAGCCGCCACCGCCTGACGTGCCGCCACCGGAGACGTCTGGGTCTGACCGCCGTCGCGCACGAAGCGCAGGAACTCCCCGATCAGGAGCGGATCCGCGCCACCGTGTCCGCCGTCGCCGTCGAGGATCTCCACTTCGAGATCCGGCTCCGCGAATCCGTAGCTGGACCGTGTGTTCCAGACCTTGATGGTCTCCCCCGGCCCGTCGCCGAAGTTCTCCAGGCGCCCCTCCGTGCCGATCACGGTGTAGCTGCGCCAGTAGTCCGGCGTGAAGTGGCACTGTTCGTAGGAGGCGAGCACGCCGTTGTCGAGCACCATGTTCATCATGGAGATGTCCTCGACGTCGATCTCCTCGGCGAGGTCCGTCTGCGCCGCGGGCGGCCAGTTGTCCACGGAGAACCAGTCCCCCATGCGCCGGTCGGAGTTGTCCCGCCGGCTCGTGACATCGCCGTAGACCGCGAGCTTGCCGATCGCCGAGACCCGCGCCGTGTACCCGCCGGCGAGCCAGTGGATCACGTCCAGGTCGTGCGCGCCTTTCTGGAGCAGGAGCGTGTTCACGTTCCGGCGCTGGGCGTGCCAGTCCTTGAAGTAGTAATCCCCTCCGTTGCCCACGAAGTGCCGGCACCACACGGCCTTGACCTCGCCGATCAGACCCTGCTTGATGAGATCCCGCATCTGCGTCACCACCGGCATGTGCCGCATGTTGTGGCCGACGTACAGCCGGGTGCCGGTCTCGCGCGCTGTCGTGAGGATCGAGTCGGCCGCCTCCAGCGAGATGTCCAGCGGTTTCTCGCAGAACGTCGCGATCCCGGCCTTGAGCGTCTGGACCGCGACGGCGGCGTGCTGGCTGTCCGGGGTGAGGACCAGGACAGCGTCGACGCCGGAGTCCAGCACATCCTGGAGGTCGCCGGTCACCGTCACGTCGGGAAGCGCTCTGGCGGCGTCCGCCCGGCCCCGTTCGCTCGTGTCGCAGACGATGGTGACGCGCGATCCTTCGCCGGGCTTGTGGGCGTGACGCCACAGGCCGGAGCGCAGGCCGAAGCCGACGACGGCTACGGAGAGATCCATGAGGGTAGTTCCTTTGCTGTTGACCCGTCCCCTTGGTGAGGAGGTGGGTGATGTCGCCGGTCCGCTCAGACCGGCTTTCCTGTTGATGCGCGTTCCCAGACTTCCCAGGGGAAGTCGTGCAGCTCCCCCACGGGGCGCTGGTCCGTGGCGAGCTGCACCATGAGCTCGGCCACGCGGCCCAGCAGATTCCGGGGACCCACACTGGTGAGAGCCGGGCTGAGCCGTTCGCCGGCCAGGGTGTTGCCCACCCCGGCGATCGCGATGTCCTTGCCGACCACGAGTCCCAGACTCTGGGCCGCGTGGACGGCGCTGATGGCGATGTAGTCACTGGTGGCGTAGACGGCGCGTGGCCGGTCCTCCGGAGTCAGGAGCTTGAGGGCTCCGGCATACGCCGACTCCGGGGAGCCGTCGATGTCCGCCAGCCTGTTCTCCGGCGCGGTCCTGCCGCGGTCCGCGAGCGCCGAGTGGAACGCGGCGGCACGGCCGCGGTCCGTCCGGGAGGCGCCGGGACCCAGGCACGCGACGTCGTCCCACCCGTCCAGCAGGTGGTCGACCAGTTCGCGGCAGCCCCGCAGATCGTCCGAGCGGACCACGTCGAATCCATCCGGTTCCACGGTGCTGTCGAAGACCAGGAGTTTCAGCCCGCGGCTCGCCAGACCGGCGAGAGCGCTGCGCTGCGCCGGCTTCACGGCGTCGATGAACACCGCGTCCGCCTGGGTGCGTTCCAGCGCGACGTTCCAGTCGTCGTCCGCCATGATGAGCGGAGTGAGACCGTGGCTGCGCGCCTGGGTGCTGACCGCCTCGACGACCTCCAGAGACCAGGGGTCCTGGAGCATCGTCATGGAGAGCAGCACCGTCTGCGTCTTGCCGGTCCGCACCGCCCGGGCCGCCTGGTTGGGGCGGTAGCCGAGTTCCTCGGCCGCATCCCGGACCCGCCGGGTGGTCTCCTCCTTCACCCCCGGACCCTTGGAGCCGGAACCCCGGCCGGAGAGGACGTAGGAGACGGTGGCCGTGGAAACCCCGGCAAGATCAGCCACCATGCGGATGGTGGGACGGACCGTTGCGGGCGAGGCGTTCCCGGCGCCCGTGGAGGTGTCCGTTCCTGCCGCTGTGCGTTCGCTCATGATCTGACCTCTTCCCCCGGGACATCCCGGAACCGACTCGCCCCGCCCGTGCGGTGGACCTGCGGCAACTCTAGCCACAGGGCCCACCGCCCGGGTGTCACGCCATGCCTAGCGCCGGAAGACCGGCACGTCGGACGGGAGCTGGGACTGGTACTCGTCCCGGATCTTGTCGCCGCCGTCGTTCTTCCAGCGCTTCACCGCGTCCTGCAGATCGCCCACCTTGGCGCGGCCGGTGATGATGTCCACCACCTTGTCCCGCAGCTGCTTGGTGATCTTCGCGCCCACCTTGGAGTTGGTGTCCGAGTAGGTCCCGTTGGTCGGGTTGCGCCAGGCCAGCTCCAGCAGCTTCTTCTCCTGCTGGTAGATGTACTTGGTGTCATCGTCGAAGCCGGGGTTGAAGACGACGTTCTCCGGGCTGGACATGATGTTCAGCGCCGAGGCGAGGCCCGGGATGTTCGTGCTGCCGGACGAAGTGAAGACCGGGTTGCCCTCGCCGTCGACCGTGAAGTCCTGGCCTTCGGCGCCGAAGTTCTTCTGCATGTACTCGGCCGTGCCGAACGGCGCGGAGAGGTAGTTGATGAGGGCGAGCAGTTCGCGGATCTTGCCCTCATCGGCCTTCTTGAACGGCGTGAAGCCCACGGTGCCGTAGCCCATGTCGTAGGTCGGCTTGACCTTGCCGTCCGCGCTGAACGGCACCAGGATGTCGAACGCCTGGTCCTTGTTGAAGGCGCGGTAGGCCTTGAGATCGTGCGGGCCCACGAGGACCTGCGCGGCGACACTGCCGTTGGCGACACGGTTACGGATGTCCGGGACGTTCACGTCCGGGTAGAAGACCCCGGCGGCGAACATCTTCGCCACGAATTCCACACCCGCGTGATACTCGTCCGTCTCGTACAGATGGGTCAGGGTGCGGTCCTTGTTCACCGCCCAGCTGTTCGGGGCGCCGTACCACTCGGTGACCATGTGGAGCACGTTCACGTAGGCGGGCTCGAGGGCGTACTTCTTCTCGCCGGGCCGCGTGAGCTCCTTGGCCTTGGCCAGGAACTCGTCCGCGTTCGCGGCGGTCAGGCCGCCCACCTTGCCCCAGACGTCGCGGCGGCCGGACATGATCTGACCGAACGGCGTGCTCGGGATGGGGGCGCCCCAGATCTTGCCGTTGACGACGGCGGTCTTCCAGGAGTCCGGCTTGAGGGCGGCGAGGTTGGGGTACTCGAGGACGGCGTCACCGGAGAGGTACTTGGTGAGGTCCTGGAACTTCGCCTCCAGCATGGGGCCGACGTTCGGGATGCCCTGGTTCGGCGGGACCCACATCATGTCCGGCAGATCGTCGCTGGCGAGCACCGTGGCGAACTTCGCCGGGTACCCGTCACCGATGTCCTCGGCGATCTGCAGTTCCAGCTCGCCGCCCAGTGCCTGGTTGAGCCGCTGCCAGAAGGCGTTGTCCTTCATGCCGGGGCTCATGGTCTCGAAAGTCTCGGTGAGGCCCGTGACCTTGCCCTTGAGCGGCTTGTCCTTCACGGACACCACCGACTTGGGCAGCTTGAAGAACGCGGCCTGCAGGCCCTTGGCGTCGCCGGCCAGGTCCGGCGTGACGCCGGTGAATTCCTTGTAGGTGGGGAGCTTGACGCCGGCGGAGGCGGCCGCGCCGCCGCTTCCGCTGGAGCTGCCGCCCCCACAGGCCGAGAGACCCACGGTGGCGACGGCCAGGCCGGCCAGGCCCAGGAAACCGCGGCGGCTGACGCCGTGGGATGCGAGAGTGCTCATAGGGGTGCCTTTCGTTGACAGGTGAGCTGGAGAGGGAGGAGGGTCAGCCCTTCACCGCGCCCGTGAGGACGCCCTTGGTGAAGTGCTTCTGGAGGAAGGGGTAGACCATGAGGATGGGCACGAGCGCCACGACCACCACGGCCATCTGGATCGACTGGCTCGGCGGGACGGAGGAGACCCCCAGCCCGTCCGCGGCCCCGGAGCCCTGGACCACGAAGTTGCGGAGCAGAAGCTGGATGGGCCACTTCGCGTGGTCGTTGATGTAGAGGAGTGCGTTGAAGAACGAGTTCCAGAACGCCACCGCATAGAAGAGCCCGACGACGGCGATCACGGCCTTCGACAGCGGCAGCACGATGCGCCACAGGATCTGCCAGTCGCTCGCGCCGTCGATCCGCGCGCTTTCGATGAGCTCCGCGGGGATGTTCATGAAAAAGGAGCGCATCACCACGAAGTTGAAGGCGCCGAAGATGCCGGGCAGGATGAGCGACCACAGCGAGTCCAGCAGTCCGAGCTGCCGGATCATGAGGAAGCTCGGGATCAGGCCCGGGGCGAAGAGCAGGGTGAACAGGACGCCCAGGATCACCGGGCGGCCGAACAGCACGGAACGGCTCGTGGCGTAGGCCATGGTGATGGTCACGAAGAGCGCCAGCGCCGTGCCCACGATCGTGATGAAGGCGCTGACTCCGAGGGACCCGATGACCATGGGTCCGGCGAAGATCGTCTCGTAGGCCTTGATGGTGGGGCGTTCCGGCCAGAGGACGAATCCTCCGGCCTGGGCCAGCTGCTGGTCATCGGCCAGGGACGTGGACACGACCAGCAGGATGGGGATCAGGATGGAGGCGCTGAACAGCACCAGGATGACGGCCTTGACGATCTGGTAGAGCGCCGAGGGGCGTTCCTTCCAGGCGGGCCGGCGGGTATCGCGTTCCGCGGCGGCCCGTGAGCGGGCGGCTCGGCGCACCGCGAGGCTGCCGGGCGTCCCGGCGTCGTCCTGCGTCTCGGTGTTCTGCGAGGTGAGCGTGGTCATCAGCCGACCTTCCTGGCGAAGATCCCGTCCTCGCCGAACTTATGAGCCAGGGAGTTGGCGCCCCAGATGAGCAGGAGGCTGACCAGCCCCTTGGCGAGGCCCGCGGCGGCGCCGGAGCTCCAGCCGCCGCCCACCACGCCGGTGTAGTAGGTGAAGGTGTCCAGCACTTCGGCGGCGCCGGCGCCGACGGCGTCGCGCTGGAGGATGAACTGCTCGAAGCCGACCGAGAGGATGTCGCCGATCCGGAGGATGAGCAGCAGGACGATCACGGGCCGGAGGCCCGGCAGCGTGATGTGCCACATCCGGCGCCAGCGGCCGGCGCCGTCCGCGGCGGCCGCCTCGTAGAGGGAGACGTCGATGCTCGCGAGCGCCGCCAGGAAGATGATCATCGCCCAGCCGGCGTCCTTCCAGATCATCTGGGCGACCACCAGCACGGGGAACGTGTCCGGATTCGTCATGAACGGGATCGGGTCCATGCCGAACTGGCGCAGCGTGTTGTTCACGAATCCGGCCCCGCCCAGCATCTGCTGGAACAGCGCGATCACGAGGACCCAGGAGAGGAAGTGCGGCAGGTAGGCGATGCTCTGGAAGATGCGGCGGACCCTCATGCTCATGAGCGAGTCCACGATCAGCGCGAGCACGAGCGGCACCGGGAAGAGGAACACCAACTGCCAGGCGGCCAGGTAGAGCGTGTTCCAGAGGGCGTGCAGGAAGTCCGGGTTGTGGAACAGATCCACGAAGTTCTGCCAGCCGACCCACTCGCTGTCCGGGATGCCGAGATAGGGCTGGTAGTCCTGGAAGGCGATCACGTTGCCGAAGATCGGGATGTAGAAGAACAGCAGCAGGAAGACGATGCCGGGCACCATCATGAGCAGCATCTGCCGGTCCTGACGGAGTCGGACGCGGAACGGCTTCTTGCCGCCTCGGTCCGGGATCGACGACGGCGGCGGACCCTTTCGCTGGGCTGCGAGTGTCATGGGGCTCCTCGTGAGTCCAGGGCTGCCGGGGGCGCAGCCTGCGTTCTCAAAACGTTGTTAATCGATTAAGTCCTTAATCGATTAACTGATCGTATGTGACGCAGGTCTCAGGCGCAAGAGATGACGTGAAGAAGGTGAAAACGATGCCGCAGCCGCGGGTCACAGCCTCCCGGCGAGGTCCCGTCCGGCCTTCAGACCCGTGAAGATGCAGCCGCCCAGGAAGGTGCCCTCGAGGGCGTTGTACCCGTGAGCGCCACCGCCGCCGAATCCCGCCGCCTCCCCCACGGCGTACAGGCCGGGCACGGGATGACCGTCCTCGCCGAGCACGCGGGAGGCGAGGTCCGTCTGCAGCCCGCCCAGGCTCTTCCGGGTCAGGATGTGCAGTTTCACGGCCACCAGAACGTCCCGCGGATGACCCGCCTCATCGAGGAAGAGATGCGGTCTGGCCACCCGCACCAGCCGGTCCCCCAGGTACCGTCTCGCGTTGTGGACGCTCTGAGCCTGGGCGTCCTTGGAGAACGCGTTCCGGAACTCCGCGTCGCGCTGCCGGATGACGTCCAGGAGCGCGTCCTCGCGGACGGGCGCCTCGGGGGCGATCCGGTTCATGCCCCGTACGAGCGCCGCCACCGAATCCGCGGAGACGAAATCCGGGCCATGATCGACGAAGGCCTGCACCGGTCCGGGGATCCCCCCGCCTAGGCGAGTCTTGAGCAGGAGCTTGCGGTCGCGATGGGTGATGTCCGGGTTCTGCTCCGAGCCGGACAGCGCGAATTCCTTCGCCAGGATGCTCCGGCTGACGATGAACCAGGAGTGGTCGTGTTCCGCGAGTTCCGGGGTGTTGCGCAGCAGCCGCAGCGTGCCGAGGGTGTCATGCCCGGGGAGGCCCGGCGCCGGGAGGCGGCGTCCGAGCGCGTCGAGCCAGAGCGGTGACGGCCCGGGCAGGATCCGGATGCCGTGGGCGGGCCACACCGGGTCCCAGTTCCGTATGCCCTCCGTGTAATGCCACATCCGGTCCCGGTTCACGAGACGGGCCCCGGCGGCCTCGGCCGGCGCGTACATGCTACCGTCCACGTACGCGGGGACGCCCGTGATCATCTCGCGGGGCGGAGTGCCCAGCCGTGCGGGCCAGAACTGGCGCACCAGCCGGTGATTCCCGCCGATCCCGCCGCTTGCGAGCACGACCGCCTGCGCCCTCAGCTCGAACGTCCCCACCGTCCCGTCCGGACTGGCCGCACCGCGCGGCCCGGCGTCGTCGGCCAGAAGATCGCCCTGCACCCCGACGACGGCGCCGCCCTCCACGAGCAGCCCGCGCACCTTGTGGCGGTGCAGCAGCGTCGTTGCGCCGTTCTCGACGGCGGCGTGGGCTGCCGCTGCGAACGGCGACACGACGCCGGTTCCCGTGCCCCAGGCGATGTGGAAGCGCGGCACGGAGTTCCCATGGCCGCCCACACGGCCGTCGCCCCGCTCGGCCCAGCCCACCACAGGAGTCAGTTCGATGCCTGCCTCCCGGAGCCACGCCCGCTTCTCGCCCGTGGCGAATTCGACGTAGGCGCGGCCCCAGCGCTGGGCCCAGGCGTCCTGGTCACCCGGACCGTCCGTCCGGTCCCACGCGGCACTCCCCTGCCAGTCGCTCCAGGCGAGATCGAAGGAGTCTTTGACGCGGAGCCTGCGCTGCTCGGGGCTGTCCACCAGGAAGAGCCCGCCGAAGGACCACCAGGCCTGTCCCCCGAGATCCTGCGGCCCTTGCTGATCCAGGATGATCACTCGCTTGCCGGCCCGCGCGAGCTCCCGCGCCGCGACCAGTCCGGACAATCCGTGGCCCACCACGATGACGTCAGCGTCCATGCTGGCAGTCTACGCCGGGCTCACACCCCCGCGAAGGAACAGTTGGCGCCCTGAAAACGCCAGGATGAGGGCACGATGTGTTCCCTCGCGGCGAGGGTCGCGGCGAGGAGAGGGCGGAGTTCAGTCCAGGGCGGCCGGACGGAGGACGAGGACCGTGGCGTCGTCCGCCACCTCGCCGATCCGGGCCTGTTCGCGCCGCAGTTCGGCCAGGAGTTCCAGCGCCCCGACGGGCGTGCCGACACGGCGCAGGAACTCCTCCGCGGAACCCACGAGCGCCAGATCGACGGCGCGCCAGGCCCCGTCGCTGACGAGTGCCACGAGCGCCGGACGGGGCAGCCGCACGAGTTCGGCGTGCTGCGCGGCCTCGGGTTCGCGCCGCGCCACCCAGAGATTGCCGTCCGTGTTGCGCAGTTCCCGGTCACGGCGCAGCAGGCGGCGGCGTTCCTCGGGGTCCGGCTCCTGCCCGGCCAGGGCCTCGTCGACCCGGTGGTCCGCCTGCTCGGCAACCACCACGGTCACGCCGCCCTCCGAATCCTGGACCAGCACCCGGCAATCGGCCAGCGAGGCGATCTGCACGCCGTCGTCGTCCAGATGAGCGAGCGAGACGGCGGCGCTCGGGAAGCGCAGCCGCTCACCACCGACGAGGGGCTGCGCGACGGCGTCGATCCTCCGCAATGCGGCGGCCAGACGGTCCCGGGCGCTCAGCGAGCCGGACATCTCACCCGTCCCGACCCGCGCGAACGCCGTGGTCAGGGCCTGCATGAGCCATTGCGGATCGGTGGCGGCCGGCAGACCGAGAGGTTCCAGCAACGTGGTGGCACCGTCGATGATCCAGGCGTCCGGCCCGGCGAATCCACAGCCGTCCTCCTGGGGATGGGCGTCGCCCTCAGACTGGACGCGGGTCACGATCTCCCAGGAATGCCTCATGGGTCCATTAAAGGCCTGAGCGGCGCGGCCCCCAGGGGTGCCGCGCCGCTCGGGCCCGCATCAGCCGACTCTTCTCTGCCGGCGCGATCAGCCCTTGACGAGGTCGGGGTGCTGGGCGGCGACGACGTTCGGATGCGCCCGCACGCGGTACCGCAGGGCGTTGTCGCCGTAGGTCTCGAGGATCGGGCTGTCGTTGGGGTCCACCGAAAGGCCACGGGCCTTCTCCTGGAACTCCGGGCTGACGGCGAGCTGAGGCATCCGCGCGTCGAGCGCCGGGTTGTAGAAGAACGGCACTGAGATGCGATCCGTCCCGCGCAGCGGCGAGATGACCCGGTGCAGCGTCGCCTTGAGGTAGCCGTTCGTGGCGAGTTCGAGCATTTCGCCGATGTTGACCACGAAGCTCCCCGGCACCTGCGGCGCGTCGATCCACGTGCCGTCGTGCTCCACCTGGAGGCCGCCCTTGCCCGGCTCCACGAGCAGCAGGGTCAGCACGCCGCCGTCGCGGTGTGAGCCGACGCCCTGCTTGGGGTCCGGGTCAGACTCACCGGGGTAGCGGACGATCTTCAGGACCGGGAAGGCCCGGGAGGCGAAGGCTTCGTCGAAGGTGTCCTCGGGCGCGCCGAGCGACAGCGCCAGGGCACGGAGGAGCTCGAGGGAGATCTCGCTCAGACGGTCCATCCACTCGGTGATGATGCCGCGCATCTCGGGCAGCGCCTCGGGCCAGAGGTTCGGCCCTTCCAGCCGCCAGTAGTCGGCGACGCCGTCGCCTGCGGGGACCGCTTCCCGGTCGACGCCGACGTCGATCTGCTCGCGCCAGTCGACCTCACCGGCGGTCAGCTCGCCGCCCATGCGGGTGTAGCCGCGGAACTGCGGGCTGTGGATGTTCTCCAGCGCGAGCTTCTGCTCCTCGGGCAGTTCGAAGAAACGCCGGGAGATGTCGAGGATGGCGTCCGTCAGCTCCTGCGGGACGCCGTGGCCGGAGAGGTAGAGGAATCCCACCTCGTGCATCGCGTCGCGGAGGTCATCGCGGAAGCGGGCAGCCTCCTCCGGTCCAGCGCTCAGACGGGAGAAATCGAGGATGGGCAAAGTTTCGAGGGCCACCACATAATCCTTTTCGCGTTACATTGCAAGCTGAAGCCTGTATTGGCTCCAATATTACGCTCGCTCCCGGGACCCGCCCATCGGCACGTCACGGAAAGTCATGAAGTTGGCCCCGCCCCGTCCCGGGCGACTTCAGGAGTTCTTGTTAAACGATTGACAAGCGAGTGACGTGCATGACGATAATTCCTCGACGGGCCGAGAACGGTCCGCCGCATCGACAGCACATAGGGAGAAGACATGCGGTTAGCCCTCCACCAACGTCTCAGTGCAGTGATCGCGATCGGCCTCACCGCCGTCGCCGCCGGACCCGGAATCCCCGCCCACGCCCAGACCTTCGGCGGCAACGAGCTGCTGTCCTGGTCGGTCAGCTCGGCGCCGGCCGCGGGACTGAGCTCCGTCACGTTCCCGATCACCGTGGCCCCGGCGACGGCCCGCCGCGCGGGCACCTATTTCGCCATGCAGTACGGCTTCACCGGCCAGAGCGACGTCGGCTACACCGGCCTGCAGCCCCGACCGGACTCCCAGGGCTCGGGCCGGCTGCGCGGCGTCTTCTCCTCGTTCATCTCCGGGACCACCTCGACCGACCCCAACTGCACCCCCGGCGCCGACGGCGGTCCGGGCGTCAGCTGCGGACTGGAGTTCAACGCCGTCTACGGCCACACCTACAACATGGTGGTGCGTCAGACCGGCACGGACACCTGGAGCGGCACGGCCGTGGACACCACCACGGGGCAGAGCACTCACATCGGCAGCTACAAGCTGCCCGCCGGGTCCGGCAACCTCAAGCCGTCCCAGTCCGGATTCGTGGAGTATTACGACGTGCCGAGCTGCACCCAGCAGCAGAAATATGACGTCACCTTCGGGGCGCCGTCCTCCGGATCCCTGAGCGGCAAGGTCGCGTGGGTCAAGGAGTACGGCGACTGCCTCGGGCAGGGCAACACCACAGTGACCACGGTCGGCGCCGGCGTGCGGATCACGCGCGGCACTGTCGGCTGAGCGGACCGTTCCCAGGGCGGCGTCCCGCGACGGCGTCCCGGGAACGCCGACGGCTTGGAACGCAAACGGCCGGTGACCGGAGATCAGATCTCCGGCCACCGGCCGTCGTTCGTTCGGGTCGGGTCTAGCCCTCCACGCCCAGCTTCTCGAGGATCAGCTCGCGGACGCGGCCGGCGTCGGCCTGTCCACGGGTGGCCTTCATGACGCCGCCGACGATCGCACCGATCGCCTGCACCTTGCCGCCACGGATCTTCTCCGCGACATCCGGCTGTGCGGCCAGTGCGGCGTCGATGGCTTCCAGCAGGGGGCCGTCATCGGAGACCACGGCCAGGCCACGGGCCACCACGACCTCCTCCGGGGTGCCCTCGCCGGCCAGGACGCCGTCCAGGACCTGGGAGGCCATCTTGTTGTTGATCTTGCCGGCTTCGACCAGACCGTTGACCTGCACGATCACCTCTGGGGTGATGCCCAGCTCGCCCGGGTCCACCTCGGCGACCTTGGCGCGGCCCACCACTTCACCCATCCACCACTTGCGGGCGGCGGCGGGCTTGAGGCCGGCTGCGACGGTCTCCTCGATCAGGTCCATGACACCGGCGTTCACCACGTCCCGGAACTCCAGATCCGAGTAACCCCAGGCCGCCTTGAGGCGCTTGCGGTGCTCGGCGGGCGGCTCCGGCAGGGTCGCGCGCAGCTCCTCCACCCACTCACGGGACGCGACGACGGGAACAAGGTCGGGCTCCGGGAAGTAGCGGTAGTCGTCCGCGTCGCTCTTGGGGCGGCCCGACGTCGTCGTGCGCGTGTCCTCGTGCCAGTGGCGCGTCTCCTGCACGACCTTCTCGCCCGACTCCAGGACGGCGCCGTGGCGCTGGATCTCGAAGCGGACGGCGTGCTCGACGGCGCGCAGCGAGTTCACGTTCTTGGTCTCGGAGCGCGTGCCGAACTTCTCCTGGCCGATCGGCTTGAGGGAGACGTTGGCGTCGCAGCGGACGTTGCCGCGCTCCATGCGGGCGTCGGAGACGCCGAGGTTCTTCACGATCTCGCGGACGGCCGCCACATAGGCCTTGGCCAGTTCCGGAGCACGCTTGCCCGCGCCCTCGATCGGCTTGGTGACGATCTCCACGAGCGGCACGCCGGCACGGTTGTAGTCCACGAGCGAGTAGTCGGCGCCCTGGATACGGCCCGCCGCGCCACCCATGTGGGTCAGCTTGCCGGCGTCCTCCTCCATGTGGGCGCGCTCGATCTCCACGCGGAACACCTCGCCGTCCTCCAGCTCGATGTCGAGGTACCCGTCGAAGGCGATGGGCTCGTCGTACTGCGAGGTCTGGAAGTTCTTGGGGGTGTCCGGGTAGAAGTAGTTCTTCCGGGCGAAGCGGCACGTCTCGGCGATCTGGCAGTTCAGGGCCAGGCCGATCTTGATGGAGGACTCCACGGCGGCCTTGTTGACCACGGGCAGGACGCCGGGCAGGCCCAGGTCCACCTCGTTGACGTTCGTGTTGGGATCGTCCCCGAACTCGTTGGGGGCGGAGGAGAACATCTTGGTCTTGGTGTTCAGCTCGACGTGCACCTCGAAGCCGAGCACGGGCTCGTACTTCTCGAAGACGGAGTCGTAGTCCAGGATCTCGTCGGCGGACATTACTTGGCACCTCCCAGTACCGGGGCCTGCGCCAGCAGCGGGCCGCCCCACTTCTCTTCCAGCAGCTTCTCCAGGGCGCCGGCGGCGCGGTACAGGCGGACGTCCTGACGGGCCGGGGCGAGGAACTGGATGCCCACGGGCAGGCCGTCCTCATCCGCGAGACCACCGGGGATGGAGATGCCCGGGACACCGGCCATGTTCGCCGGGATGGTCGCGACGTCGTTGAGGTACATCGCCAGCGGGTCGTCGACCTTCTCGCCGAGCTTGAACGCCGTGGTGGGCGCCGTCGGGGAGATCAGCACATCGGCCTGGGCGAACGCGGCGTCGAAGTCACGCTGGATGAGCGTGCGGACCTTCTGGGCCGAGCCGTAGTAGGCGTCGTAGTAACCGGCGGACAGGGCGTAGGTGCCGAGGATGATGCGGCGCTTGACCTCGTCACCGAAGCCGGCGGCGCGGGTGGCGCCCATGACGCGCTCGATGGTCAGCGGGCCCTCTTCGGGGAGGACGCGCAGGCCGAAGCGCACGCCGTCGAACTTCGCCAGGTTGCTGGAGACCTCGGACGGCATGATCAGGTAGTAGGCGCCCAGCGCGTACTCAAAGTTGGGGCAGGAGACCTCGACGATCTCGGCGCCCGCGGCCTTGAGCAGCTCCAGGGACTCGTTGAAGCGGTTCTCGACGCCGGCCTGGTAGCCCTCGCCGTGGAGTTCCTTGATGATGCCGATCCGCATGCCCTTGACGTCGCCACTCGCAGCGGCGGCGGCCAGGCCGGTCCAGGACTCCTGCAGGGACGTGGAGTCGTACGGGTCATGCCCGCTGATGACCTCGTGCAGCAGTGCGGAGTCGAGCACGGTGCGGGACACCGGGCCGATCTGGTCCAGCGAGGACGCCATGGCGATCGCGCCGTAGCGGGACACGCCACCGTAGGTGGGCTTCACGCCGACCGAACCGGTCACCGAAGCGGGCTGACGGATGGAGCCACCGGTGTCCGTGCCGAGGGCCAGCGGCGCCTCGAACGCGGAGACAGCGGCGGCCGAACCGCCACCGGAACCGCCGGGGATGCGGTCCAGGTCCCAAGGGTTGCGGGTGGAACCGTACGCAGAGTGCTCCGTGGAGGAGCCCATGGCGAATTCGTCCAGGTTGGTCTTGCCGAGGATCGGCATCTTCGCGGCGCGCAGCTTCTTGATGACGGTGGCGTCGTACGGGCTGTGCCAGCCCTCGAGGATCTTGGACCCGGCGGTGGTGGGCTGGCCCACGGTCACGATCAGGTCCTTGACGGCGATCGGCACACCGGCGAGCGCGTGGAGGTCCTCGCCGTTGGCGCGGGCGGAGTCCACCTCGGCCGCGACGGAGAGCGCCTCCTCCGTGTTGACGTGCAGGAACGCGTTCACCTCGCCGTCGACGGCTGCGATGCGGTCCAGGTGCGCCTGGGTGACCTCGACGGCGGACAGTTCCTTGGCGGCGAGCTTCTCGGCGAGCTGCGCGGCGGTGGAGTGGATGATCTCCTGGGTCATGGCTTACTCCTCATCCAGGATTGCGGGGACCTTGAAACGGTTCTCGTCGGCGTCGGGCGCACCGGAGAGGGCCTGCTCCGCGGTCAGCACATGCCCCACCACGTCCTCGCGGAACACATTGCTCAGCGGGATGGGGTGCGAGGTGGCGGGCACATCGGCGCCGGCGACCTCACTGACGGACTTGACGGAGTCGACGATGACGGCCAGTTCGCCGGCCATACGATCGAGCTCCTCATTGCTCATCTCAATGTGAGCGAGACGCGCCAGATGCGCGACGTCGTCACGATTGATCGCAGCCATGGATCTCCCCTGCAATTGGTGAAAAGGTTTCTGGTCCAGTTTAGTCACTCCGCCGCGGCACGTCCGACCGCGGCGGGGGTGTGGTGCGGGCGCGGCGGCGGACCCACGGTTTCGGTGTCCGTATTTCCTTTGGGTGCGGCAATTGTGGCACCCAAAGGAAATACGGACACCGAATCAGGAACAACGGGTGAGGAGGTGTGGGCACGCCCGGTTCTCGCAAAAACTGGCGGACTCGCCGTCGTCGTGTCTGAACGCGCCCGAGTTCGCGTTCTGCGCCTCAATGGGGGCGCAGAACGCGAACTGGAGCGCAGAAACCGGGAGAAGCGCGCGGCCTCAGGCCTTCTGCGCGCGGCGGGACGTGCGCAGCACCACCAGCACGACGGCGGCCAGCGTGAGGGCCGTCGCCGCCCACTGGCCGGGCGACGGCCACGGTCCGAGTCCGGCGAGCGCCGCGGCAACCCCGACCACGGGCGGGACCGCGAGCCCGAGCAGCGCCGAGTAGGTGGCGCCGGCCGCGACGAGGATGCGGTGCTGCAGCAGGTACGCCGGCACGTACACCACGACACCGAGGATCACCAGGGAGAGCAGCGCGCCCGGGGAGATCGTCCCTCCGCCCAGGAGGTCCGCCCCGGCCCACACGAGCAACGGGAGGCACCCGAGTCCGAAGATCGGAAGGATCCGGGGCGCCATCGGGCCGGAGTACCCGGCGTTGGCGCGGGAGAAGTGGACGCCGTACCAGGCCATGGACAGCATGCCCGCGACGCCGGCTGCGATGCCGAGCCCCAGCGATTCGCCTTGCTGCCCCGGCGGTTTCTGCACCACGTACAGTGCCGCGCCCGCCACCGCGAGCAGCGCGACACCGAGGAACCACACCCCCGGGGACCGGCGGTTCAGCACCGCCTCGATCACCATGACCGTCAGCGGCGTGCCGACCATGATGAGCGCCGGAACAGCGGCCCCCGCGAAGTGGATCGCCGCCGTGGAGAAGATCGTGTAGGCGCTCACCCCGGTCAGTGCCAGGATCACGGTGGTGCCGCGCCGCATCCTCGGGACGGCGGCGCTGCCATCTGAAGGCCTGCCGCGGGTCACGAGCGCGCTCAGCAGGGCCAGACCCCCGACCGTGAAGACCGTCCGGCCGGCCGACGCCACGGCCACGGAGGTTCCGGTCAGGGTCAGGGCCACGAGAATCCACGTCGAGGCCAGGAGAAGGACCAGCAGAACGGAGTCGACGGCCAGCCGCCACGGCTTCATCGCCGCCTGTCCAGCCACGCGCACCCCTCCCCTGACGATTCGCCGCCGCCCACGACGACGGCGTTCACACCGGCGCCCGCCGGCCCGCCCAGTCAATCACGGGAGGCAGCCCAATCACTGGACGCCGCCGTCGTGGAGGATGCGCCGTCGCGGCGGGAGGGCGGCGAGCCGGCTACCGGTAGTCCGCGGCCCGCTCGCGGGCGACTTCGAGCAGTGTCGACTGGAAGGCGACCTCGGCCGGCGCGTAGACCTTGTCCTGACGCTGCGCCAGGAACACACGGCGGGACGGGGCGCCCGGGCCCAGGCTGATCACCTTGACGTCCGGATGCTGGAGCGCGACGGCGGTCTTCGGCACCATCGCCACGCCCATCCCGACGCTGACCATCGCCTGAGCCTCCTGGTAATCGTTCGCCAGGAACCCGATGGTGGGCTCGAATCCGGCGTCGTGGGCCGAACGCTGGAGCACCTCCACCACCGGATGCGACTCGGCGCGGACGATCCAGGACTCCTTCCTCAGCTCCTCCATGGAGATGACGTCCCGGTCGGCGAGCTGGTGGCTTCGGGACACGAGGAGCACCGTGCTTTCGTCGAAGACCTCGGTGATCCGGATCGAGTCGTCCTCGAACCGGTTCCAGGGGTAGTCCCACAGCAGGCACAGTCCCATGGCCCCCGAATGGAGACCTTTCAGCAATTCGTCGAAACGTGCGCTCCGCACGGACAGGCTGATGGCCGGATACCGCTTCTTGAAAGTCCGGAGGACCACCGGCAGGAAGGACCCGGCCAGCGTGGGGAAGGTGCCGATGGTCAAGGAGCCCCGCTTCAGGCCCGCGATCTCGGCGAGATCCGCTTGCGCCGCCTGCATCTGCGCCACGATCTTCCGGGCGTGGCCTGCCAGGAGCTGGCCGGCCTCCGTCGGCACCACGCCTCGGGATCTCCGGGTCAGGAGCGGCTGCCCGACCTCCTGTTCCAGCTTCCGCAATTGCTGAGAGACGGCAGACGGCGTGTACATCATGGCCTCGGCCGCGGCGGTCACCGATCCCTGCTCAACCACCTCCACCAGAAGCGCCAGGCGGCGGACATCGAACAATTCCTGAAAATCGTCGTTCAGCAATGCTTCACCCTCCTCGAAGATCGGTTCATTCTATACAGCGGACCCGCGCCGCCAGTGGTGACGGGCCCTGTTCTCGGATCGCTTCGATGCGCTTCCCGTCTCTGAGGCACCTCGCTCTCAATGAATGAAGAGACGCTACATAACCCCTCAATTATCCAACATTGTCTTCACATGTGATCTGCGTCAATCTCGAATCACCCGGGATTTCACTGACCACCACTGAAGGCAAGGACCATCTCATGAAGATCGAAGCAGAGTGGATGCGCGGAGGCACCAGCAAATGCTGGGTCTTCGAGAGCGCACAGCTCGGCGCGGCTCCGGCCGGACCGGACGTGCTGCTTCCACGCCTGTTCGGCAGCCCGGACAGTCGCCAGATCGACGGCGTCGGCGGCGCCACGTCGACCACCAGCAAGGCCGTCATCCTGGATCGCCCCGTCGACGGCGACGTGGACGTCGAGTTCACCTTCGCCCAGGTCGGCATCGAGGAGGCCACGGTCGACTGGGGCAGCAACTGCGGCAACTGCTCCGCCGTCGTCGGGCTGTACGCCATCGAAAAGGGCTGGGTGGTGCCCACCGGCGACGTCACCCGGATCGTCACCCGCAACACCAACACCGGGCAGATCATCGTCCAGGACGTGTCCACCCCGTCCGGCGCTCTGCCGATCGTCCCGCAGGCCGAGATGCCCGGCGTGCCGTTCCCGGGGTACCGCGTGGGCCTGGGCTTCCGGGACCCGGCCGGGAAGACGACCGGCGCGCTGCTCCCGACGGGTTCCCCCGTGGACACGCTGACCGTGGCCGGCACACCCTGGACCGTGTCGATGGTCGACGCCGGCGCACCGCTCGTGATCCTCCGCGCCGAGGATCTCGGCCTGGACCACGAGCGCCACGACGGCTGGAGCGCCACGGTCGTCCCGCAACTGGACGTCCTGGACGCCATCCGACGCGAGGCCGCGGTGCGCATGGGCATGGCCCGCACCCCGGAGGAGGCGGCGAGGGCCGTGCCCAAGCTCGCCGTCGTCGCGGCACCTGCATCCTCGGATCCGGACAGTGACCTCAGCGTCCTGATGCTCTCGATGGGCAAGCCCCACCCGGCCCTGGCCATCACCGGCAGCATCGCCCTGACTCTCGCCGCGCGGACGCCCGGCACGCTGCCCGCCGACGCGGTCCGCGCGACCCCCGGCGCCACCCTCCGGCTGCGAACGCCCGCCGGGGTCATCGAAACCTGGTCCGAGGAACGGAACGGCTCGCTGCTCGTCGGCGTCGACCGCACCGCCCGCACCATCGCCAGCACCGTCATCCACCTTCCGGAGGTCCTCGGCAGCGCCGTCGACACCTCCTTCGCCGGCGCCACTCAATGAGGAGAAAGCCATGAGCAACACCGCAGAAAAGACCAGACCCGCCTCCGGTGGGAGCACCCCGCCGACCCGGCCCGACCGGCGTCGCCGTATCCTTCTGGTGACGGTGGCAGCGATCGCAGCCGTGGGCCTGCTCGCCCTCCTGTTCGAAGGTGTCCTCTCCGGCCCCGCGGCGGCCACGGGATCGGAGAAGACCATGACCGCGACGCAGATCATCCCGCTCATCATCCTGGTGGTGATGTTCGTCGTCGCCACCAAATGGCCCCTCAACATCGGCGTGATGGGGCTCGTGGCGTCGTTCGGCGTCGGCTACTTCATGCTCGGCATGAGCGACAAGGAGATCCTCGCCGAATTCCCCGCCAACATCGTCCTGACGATCATCGGCGTCACGTACTTCTTCAGCATGGCCCAGCGGAACGGGACCATCGACATCATCGTCCAGGCCTGTGTGCGGATGGTCCGCGGCAAGACCATGCTCATGCCGTGGGTCTTCTTCCTCATGGCCGCCGCGCTGACGTCGCTCGGCACCTTCTCCCCCGCCGCCGTCGCGCTGCTGGCCCCCGCAGCCCTGGGTCTCGCCTATGAGTCACGCATCCACCCGGTGGTGATGGGGGCGTTCGTCATCAACGGCGCCCACGCCGGAGGCTTCTCGCCGCTGTCCGTGGCGGGCGTGCTGGTCCACGACATCGCCCTGAAGAACGGATTTCCCGTCGCCCAGGAGGCGCTGTTCCTGTCGAGCTTCACCGTCAACGTCATCCTGTCCGCCCTGACGCTCGTGGTCTTCAAGCTGATGGGCAAGCTGCGCGACCATCACGCCAACGGCTACACGGGCCCGGAGACCGGACAGCGCACCCGTCCGCACGGCCAGCAGGTCCTGACGCTGGTGCTGATCTTCGCCATCCTGGTGTGCACGCTGGGCTTCCACCTGCCGATCGGTTTCGTCGCCCTGTCCGCCGGACTCCTGTTGGCCTTCGTGAACATCAAGGAGCACACCACGTTCATCGGCGGTGTCTCCTGGTCCACCGTCCTCCTCGTGGCCGGCATGATCACCTACGTCTCGCTGCTGCAGCACCTCGGGGTCATCGACACCCTGGCCGAACTGGCCCTGGCCCTCGGCGCGCCCCTTCTGGTGGCCCTCGTGCTCTGCTACGTGATCGGCGTCGGCTCGGCGTTCGCGTCCTCGACGGCCCTGCTGACCGCGTTCATCCCGCTGGCCGGGCCGCTCCTGGCGACCAGTTCCCTGAGCGCCTCCGGCACCGTGGCCGCACTGGCCATCGCCGCCACCGTGGTGGATGTCTCGCCCTTCTCGACCGATGGCGCCCTCGTGGTCGCCAACGCCCGGGAAGACGACCGGCAGCGCGTCTACCGCCAGCTCATGATGTACGCGGGTGCCGTCGTCCTCACCGGCCCCGCCCTCGCCTGGGCGCTCCTGGTCCCCACGGGGATTCTGTGATCCAGCAGGCCTTCAACGACGCAGGACGGCGAGCGCATCATGGCACTCGCCGTCCTGTGGTGTTCCCGGAAGGGCCTCAGAGCACCTTGCCCTGGGCCGCCAGGAGCATCCGGGCGCGGTATTCCGGGGAGTCTGCCGGCTCGCTGGTGCCGAAAATGGCCCGGATCCAATGGCCGTCCGTGTTGTTCGGGAAGAGGATGAAGTCACGGCCGAAGCGCTCAGCGTCCTCGGCGGCGAGGGTGCGGCGCTCCTGGACAGACTTCACGTAGTAACGACGGCGGAAGTCGTTCAGGTTGTCACCGAGGAACGCGATGACCTGGTACTTGTCTGCGATGGCCTGTTGGGCCGGTTCCTTGTTGGATGACTCGCGTTGGAAGACGGCGTGCTCGTCATCGGCGAAGGCCAGGCCCGCGTGCCGCAGGTTCGCGACGCCGATCTGCTGGGTGTCCGGGCCCTGATCGCGCTGGGAGACGTAGAAGATCTCGACGCCGCGGCTTTCCGCGTACCGGGAGAATTCGACGGCGCCGGGCGTCGCGGTGGGGCCGTTCTCCCGGACCCAGGCGTCCCACAGTTCGTCGTCGAACGCCTGCTTGCCCGCGGCGATCAGCATCTCCCAGTACGGGTTGGAGGACAGGACGGTGTCGTCGACGTCGGAGATGAAGGCCAGCGGTTTGGCGCCCCGCCGCCGCTGCCCGACTCCCCGGAGGACGTTGTCGAGACGGTCGCGGGCGATGTTGAACGCCTGCCGGTACAGCATGTCGCGCTCGGCGGCGGTGACCCGCCACGCCACGGCCGCAGACAGGATGTTCTGCACTTCCGGCGACGCCTCGGCCTGGGCGGGTCCGGCGGTGAAAAGCGCCAGGCCTCCTGCCACTCCGCTGGCGCCCAGCCCCTTCAGCATGGTCCGGCGTTCAATTCCCATGGGTCCTCCTTGATCACAGTGACGCACGTCACGTCGGCTAGTAAACCAATGTTTATCGGGAGGCACCAGAATCCGCCGGAATATGTCTCACATCGGACCCGGAACCGCGAATGCGGGGTCACTCAAGGCCGGATGACGATGGTTCATCCGGCCTTGAGTGACCCCGCATTTCAGAAGCGAGAGGCTAGTGGCCGATGCCGATGGCCCCCGTCAGGACGCCGACGACCAGCATCACGAGGGACACCACCGCGGCGCGCCACAGGACCTTCTTGTGGTGGTCACCCAGCTCGACCTTGGCCAGGGAGACCAGCAGGAGGATGGCCGGGACCAGCGGCGACTGCATGTGGAACGGCTGACCGGTGATGGAGGCGCGGGCCATGTCCGCGGCGCTCAGGCCGTAGTGACCGGCGGTCTCGCTCAGGATCGGCAGCACGCCGAAGTAGAAGGCGTCGTTGCTCATGAAGAACGTCATCGGGATGCTCAGGAGACCGGTGATGATCGCCATGAACGGGCCCATGCTGGACGGGATGATCGCGACGAGCCACTCAGACATGGCCTTGACCATGCCCGTGCCATTCAGGACACCGGTCAGGACGGCGGCCGCCATGACCATGCTGACCACGGCCACGATCGACTGTCCGTGCGCCACGAGGGCCTTCGCCTGGTCCTTGACGTGCGGGAAGTTCACCAGGAGGGCGATGCCCGCACCGACCATGAAGATGTACGGCAGCGGCAGCACATCCATGACGAGCAGGACCATGATGGCCAGGGTGAGAGCGAAGTTGAACCAGATCAGCTTGGGACGCAGCGTCTCGCGGGTCGGATCCAGGGCGGTCTCGGCCAGGGTGCCGGAACCGTCGGACGAGCCACCGGCGGAGCCGCCGCCCGTGGTGATCTTCTGCAGCAGAGCCGTGCGGGTGCCGATGCGGCCACCGCTCGCCTTGGACAGAGCCGAGCCGTTCTTGACGTCGGCGACGTCGAGGGCGGTGCCGCCGTCGTACGACGCCGCGGCGCCCCAGCGCTCCGGCTCGGCGACCATGAGGCGCTTGCGCTCCATGAGACCCAGGCCCCAGGAGAACACGAGGACCACGACGAGGCCGGCCAGGAGGCCCGGGACCATCGGGACGAAGACGTCGGAGACGTTGATCTTCAGGGCGGACGCGGCGCGGGCGGTCGGACCGCCCCACGGCAGGATGTTCATGGTGCCGTTGGCGAGGCCGGCGACACAGGTCAGGACGACCGGGCTCATCTTCAGGCGCAGGTAGACCGGCAGCATCGCGGCCGTGGTGAGGATGAAGGTGGTGGAACCGTCGCCGTCCAGGGAGACGGCCATCGCCAGGACCGCGGTGCCCAGGACGACCTTGGCCGGGTCGTTGCCGAGCTTGCGGAGGATGAACCGGACCAGCGGGTCGAACAGACCCACGTCGATCATGGTGCCGAAGTAGATGATGGCGAACATGAGCAGTGCGGCCGTGGAGGTCATGGACTTCATGGACGTCATGACCATGTCCCCGATGCCCAGACCGGCCCCGGCGAAGAGGCCGAAGATGGTGGGCACCAGGATGAGCGCCAGCACTGGCGTCATCTTCTTGGTCATGATCAGAACCATGAAGACTGCGATCATGGCGAAGCCGAGCAGGACTAGCATCGCTGCGCTCCTTAGGTGAAAGTGTCGGGTGCGTCACACCGATGTGACGCTCGCCATAGACGCTAAGGTGGCGCGCGTCACGCGTCGGTCTTAAGCGCGCTTGATGCCGCTTGTGCTTGTTGAGCGCGTTCTGCTCATTTAGCTCAGGACGCTTTTGGGGTAGGCTCGCCGCCGAAGGGAGTGCGATGCGAACACTGAAGTTCTCCACGCAGACGCTGCTGCTGCAGATCGCGGTGGTGCTGCTGACGGTCCTCCTCTTCGCCCTGGCCTTCGGCGTCATCATGGTCGAGCGGATCACCCAGGAGGCCGAACAGCGCGCCCTCACCCTCGCCCGCACCATCGCGTCCCAGCCTCAGGTGCGGCAGGAGGTGGCCCGGATCAGCGCGGCCACCGGAACTCCCCCGTCCACCGTCCTGGACCGCGGCCCCCTGGAGTCCATCGCCGAATCGGCGCGGCAGAGGACGTCCGCCCTGTTCGTCGTCATCACGGACGAGACCGGCGTCCGCCTCGCCCATCCCGACCCGCAGCGGCTCGCCGAAAAAGTCAGCACCGACCCGTCCGAAGCCCTGGCGGGCAAAGAGGTCGTCACCCGCAACACGGGCACGCTCGGACCGTCGGCAGGAGCCAAGGTGCCCGTCTACGCTCCGGACACGACGGCGGGCGGGGGCGCCGCCGTCGTCGGCGTGGTGAGCGTCGGCTTCGCCCGGGAGCCGCTGGGCAGCGCGCTGCTCGGAGCGTCCGGACCGGTGATCGTGACCGCGTGCGGCGCCCTCGCCGCGGGAGTGGGCGCGTCGATGCTGCTGCGCAAGCGGCTGCGGCGGCTCACCCTCGGCATGGAGCCGGAGGATCTGACCACCCTGGTCCAGGACCAGGTCGCGGTGCTGGAGACCACGCATGAAGGCGTGATCGGGGTGTCCACGGGCGGCAGGGTGACCGTGGTCAACGCGACGGCGCAGGAGCTGCTCGGGCTCCCGGATCTGCAGGGGACCCCCTGGGCGGACGCCCCTGTCCCGGAGCAGCTGCGTGACCTGACACGGCAGGAGGCCGCCGAGGACGACGTGCTGGAACTCGTGGCCGGCGCGCGCGTCCTCCTGGCCACCGCCCGGAAGGCCGTGCACGACGGCGAGGACCTGGGCTGGGTGGTCTTCCTCCGCGACCGCACGGAGCTGGCCCAGCTCACCCGCCAATTGGAGTCGGTCAGCACCATGAGCTCCGCCCTCCGCGCGCAACGCCATGAGTTCGCCAACCAGTTGCACACCATCTCGGGGCTCCTCGACCTCGGCGACACCGCACGGGCCGCGGAGTACGCGCACCGTCTCGTGGAGACCGGCCCCCTGGAATTCCCGGTCGAGGGCCTGGAACGCCTGCCCGAGCCGTACCTTCAGGCGTTCATCGGGGCGAAGGGCATCCGGGCCCGAGAACGCGGCGTGACCCTGCGAGTCGGCGAGGACACCTTCATCCGGGGTTCGGTCAAGGCGCCGCACGACGTCACCACGGTGCTCGGGAACCTCATCGACAACGCCATCAACGCGGCGGTGTCCGGCACCCGTGTCGGCGCCGGGGGCCCTGGCGCCGACGAGGGCGCCGACGGCGAGCGCTGGGTGCGCGTGGACCTGCTGGACGAACCGGGCCCGGAACCTCTCGACGGCTCTCCGCGGCTGGGGACTCTGCACGCCGTGGTCGCCGATTCCGGGGACGGGGTGGCCGAACCCGACCGGCTCTTCGAGAAGGGCTACACCGCCTCCCGCGTTCCGGGTCACGGGCTGGGCCTGAAACTGGCGCTGGAGCTCGCGCAGCGCCGGGGCGGCGAGGTGACACTTCTCGACGCCGGGGGCCCGGGGCCCGGCTCCGCCTGCGACGGCGGTTCCGCCAGTACCCGTTCCGGCGCGGTCTTCGCCGTCCGCCTGCCCACCGCCATGATGTTCACCACCACGTCCGGGGAGGACACATGAGCCAGGATTTCACCGTGCTGATCGTCGATGACGACTTCCACGTCGCCACGCTGCACTCCAATTACGTCCAGGCCGTGCCCGGGTTCTCGGTGGTCGGCCACGCGGGCAACGCGCAGCAGGCCCTGCAGGCGTTCCACTCGCTGCGCCCGGACCTCGTGCTGCTGGACGTCTATCTGCCGGACGGCTCGGGGCTCGACGTGCTCCGCCAGCTCGATTGCGACGTCATGATGCTCAGCGCCGCGGCCGATCCCCTGTCCCTGCGGATGGCTTTCCGCCGCGGAGCCCTGGCGTATCTGCTCAAGCCGTTCGGCGGGGAGGAACTAGCTCAGCGCCTCCGCGCGTACGCACGGTACCGGCGACTGCTGGAGAAGACGACGGGCCTGGATCAGGAGGCCGTGGAGCGGGCCCGGCGTGCGCTGCTCAGCTCGGACGGGCCGGCGGTATCCTCACCGGCGCGGACGCGCAGCGCCACCGAACAGTCCATCCTGGAGGCCCTCGGCGGCATCGAGGGCGGACCTGCCGGGGAGGCGCTCTCGGCGCTGGAGGTCGCGGAGCGGGTCGGGGTGTCCCGCGCCACGGCGCAACGGTACCTGTCCTCGCTGGCCGACGACGGCGCCGTCGAGATCCAGCTCCGCTACGGCACCACCGGGCGACCGGAACACCGCTACGCGCGGCGGGCGTGAGCGTCGCTCAGGCGACATCCAGGCGGTAGACGAGCAGGCGGGCCTCCTTGTTGGGGGTCCACCAGTCACGCTCGGGGACGCGTTCGAAGCCCATCGAGCGGTACAGGCCGTGTGCGCTCTCCCAGCTCTCGCCCGTGGTGAGGGAGACGGCGGAGATGCCGGGCCGGCGTCGCGCCTCGGCGAGGATGGCCTCGACCATGGCCCGGCCGGCGCCGCTGCGCTGCACGCCAGGGTCCACGACCAGGAGACGGAATTCGAGCTCACCCGCACGGGCGATGTCCGACCAGGCGTCGCCCTCGACTGCCAGCGTGACCGAGCCGATCACGGCGCCGTCGCGCTCCGCCACCCAGATCTCGGCCACCTCGGCGCGCTCCGCGACCTTGCGGATGTGCTGGAGGTAAGGGAACTCGGGATCCGTGAAGTACCCCGCTGCGAGGTAGGCGTCCACCGTGATCCGGGCGATCTCCGGGTAGTCGGCGGGCAGGGCGGGGCGGATCAGAATCTCGGATGGCACCCATCAATGGTAGTCGTTTCATGAAGTGCTCGCTTGACAACCGTGGCTAGGATGGGCCAATGGTGCCCAGTTTCACATTCCGCCCGCCCCTGCCGTCCGACGTCGAAAGCCTCGCCGTCCTTCATGTGCGCTGCTGGCGCGAGGCCTACGGGCACCTGCTCCCCGAGGAGTTCTTCACCGAGGAACGTCTCGAGAGCCGACGCCGGCTCTGGGCGATGCTGACCGCGCCGCCAAGCGAAGCGCCGCAGCCGGGCCAGACCATCAGGGTGGCCGAGGCGGCCGGCGAAGTGGTCGGCTTCGCGGGTGGGGGTGCGCCCCTCGACCCCGAGGAGGCCTCCCTCGGCCAGAACCTCTCGATGCTGTACTTGCGGCAGGACTTCCACGGCAGCGGCGCAGGTCAGGCCCTGTTCGACGCCGTGCTCCCGTCCGGCCCGGCCTTCCTGTGGGTGGCCCAGGACAACCCTCGCGCCCAGGCGTTCTACCGCCGGAACGGCTTCGTCCTGGATGGCGTCGAGGACGTGCTGGAGGACTTCGGCGGCATCACGGAAGCGCGCATGGTCCGTCGCTGAAAGACCCACGGTTCTACGGTTCACCCCCGGAAATTTCCGTGGGTGAACCACGGAACCGTGGGTCGAACGGCGTCAGTCCGGACGGCTGCGGTCCGGTCTGTGGCGATCCGGTCCTAGAGCGGGAAGCGGGCGGCGTCCTCCAGCGCCCCGGCGCACGTCCAGGCTTCGAGCCGTTCCGCGTCCGAGGGGCCGCCGTCGAGAGGGCTGCGGAGATTCGGCCGCCGCACCCAGCAGCCGGCTTCCTCGGCCACGAGCGCTCCGGCGGACCAGTCGTGCTCGTTGAGGCCGCGTTCGCCATAGCAGTCGTGGGTTCCGTCGGCCACGAGACAGAGGTCCAGCGCGGCCGAACCCAGCCGCCGCAGGTCCGCGAGACCGTCCATCAGCTGCGGGAGGGACGCGGCCTGCTCGGCGCGCACACCGGCGTCGTAGGAGAATCCGCTGGCCAGGATGCGGCCGCGGTGGCCCTCCGGCGGCCCGGTGAGACGACGCGGTTCCGGATTCCCGCTCACAGCGTCCAGAAGCCACGCTCCCCCGCCGCGCGTCGCCCAGTACACGCGCCGGAGCGCCGGAGCGTCGACCACACCGGCCACCCAGCTCCCGTCCGGAGCCGCGACGGCCACGCTCGTGGCGAAGTACACGATGTTCCGGATGAAGTTGGTGGTGCCGTCCAGCGGGTCGATGGACCAGCGGTAGCCGCTGGGGCTGTCCGGAGCCGTGGTGCCGTGCTCCTCACCGGTGATGACGTCATGGGGCCGGTGCCGCGTGATGACGGCCCGCACGGCGGCCTCCGCCTGACGGTCGAACTCGGTGACCCAGTCATTGTCGCTGGACTTGTTGTCCGCGCCGCCGGTGACGTCCTCCTGGCTCAGCGTGGCCCGCCGGGCCAGGATGGCGGCGCCGGCTGCGGCGGCTTCCCGGGCGATGGCGAGAAGTTCCTCCGTGGACGGCGGCTCGTGAGGGGTGCCGCCCGAAACGTGCTGCTCACTCATCCCCGGACTCCTCCGAAAGGTCGACGGACGGCGCCTCCTCGGCCGTCTCGGACTCTCCTCCAGGCAAGCCCGCGGGGCCCTTCTCCAGGAGGATCCGGAAGGCATCCTCATCCAGGACGGGGACACCCAGCTGCTCGGCCTTCTCCAGCTTGGACCCCGCCGCCTCTCCGGCCACCACGTAGGAGGTGTTCTTCGAGACCGAGCCCGCGGCCTTGCCGCCACGGATGATGATGGCCTCCTTGGCCTGGTCCCGGCTCAGGGTGGGCAGGGTTCCCGTGACCACGACGGTCAGGCCTTCGAGGGTCTTCGGCATGGATTCGTCCACCTCATCGGCCATCCGCACCCCGGCAGCGGCCCAGGCGTCCACGATGTTCACATGCCAGTCGTCGGCGAACCACTCCTTGACCGCGGCGGCGATGGTCGGCCCCACCCCGTCCACGTTGGCCAGCTGCTCCTCCGACGCCTCGCGGATCGCGTCCATGGACCCGAAGGCGGTGGCCAGGGCCCGGCTGGCCGTGGGCCCGACGTGCCGGATCGACAGTGCCACGAGCACGCGCCAGAGCGGCTGCGACTTCGCCTTCTCCAGCTCGGTGAAGAGCTTCTTGGTGTTGGCGCTCGGCCCGGCCGGCGACTTGGCCGTGCCCTGGGTCCAGAAGTACGGCTTCAGCTCCCAGACGCCGGTGCCCGCACCCTTCACGCGCTTCTCGCGCCAGACCTTCACTTCGCCGAGCGCGGCGCGCAGATCGGCGCCCGCCGTCTCCGAGGCGAGGTCGAAGACCCGTGACTCATCCGTCAGAACGCCAGGCCCGGTCGGCTGGACCAGCCCCCCGGTCCCGGCAGGGTCAGGTCCCGGGCCGGCCGTCAGCGCGAGCGCGGCTTCGTCGCCCAGGGCCTCGATGTCGAAGGCGCCGCGCCCGGCCAGATGCGCCACCCGCTGGCGGAGCTGGGCGGGGCAGGAGCGGGCGTTGGGGCAGCGGAGGTCGACGTCGCCCTCCTTGCCCGGAGCCAGTGGCGTGCCACAGGACGGGCAGGTCTCCGGCATGACGAAGGCGTGCTCGGTGCCGTCCCGCAGGGCGAGGACCGGGCCGACGATCTCCGGGATGACGTCGCCGGCCTTGCGGAGCACCACGGTGTCCCCGATCAGGACGCCCTTGGCCTTCACGACGTCCTGGTTGTGGAGGGTGGCCATCTCGACGGTGGACCCCGCCACCTTGACCGGTTCCATGACGCCGTACGGGGTGACGCGGCCCGTGCGGCCGACGTTGACCCGGATGTCCAGGAGTTTGGTGTGCACTTCCTCCGGCGGGTACTTGTAGGCCACCGCCCAGCGGGGCACGCGGGACGTGTGGCCGAGCTGGCGCTGCACGGCGAGCTGGTCCACCTTGACCACGATGCCGTCGATCTCGTGGATCAGGCTGTGACGCTTCTCGCCGTACTCGGCGATGAACGCGAGGACCTCCTCGAGCGTGTCCAGCACCTTGAAGTACGGACTGGTCGGCAGGCCCCATTCCTGGAGCAGGGCGTAGAAGTCCGACTGGGACGCCAGGTCCAGCCCTTCGTGGCGGCCGATGCCGTGCACGTACATCGACAGCGGACGCTTGGCGGTCTCGGCGGGATCCTTCTGACGGAGCGATCCGGCGGCCGCGTTGCGCGGATTGGCCAGCGGCGCCTTCCCCTGCGCGATGAGGACCTCGTTGTACTCCTCGAACGCCTTGGACGGGATGAACACCTCGCCCCGGATCTCCACCTCAGCCGGGTGCCCCGTGCCGGAGAGCTCCCGCGGGATCTCCTTGATGGTCAGGACGTTGTGGGTGATGTCCTCGCCGGTGGTGCCGTCGCCACGGGTCGCCGCGCGGACCAGTTTGCCGTCCCGGTACAGCAGGTTCACGGCGAGGCCGTCGATCTTCAGCTCCGTGAGCCAGCGCGGCGTCGCCAGTCCGAGGGTCTGCGTGCTGGCGAGCGTCTTCTCGACCCACGCCGTCAGTTCCTCGAGGGAGAAGACATCCTCCAGGCTGTACATGCGGCTCAGATGCCCGACGGCGGCGAACGCCGAGGACACCTCGCCGCCGACTTCCTGCGTGGGCGAGTCATTCGACACCAGTTCGGGGTGCAGCGCCTCGAAGCGCTCCAGGCGCAGATACAGCTCGTCGAATTCGGCGTCGCTGATGAGGGGCTCGTCCTCCTGGTAGTAGGCGTGCCGGTACCGGCGGACCTCATCCGCTAGGACCTGGTACTCCTCACGGAGGGCCTCCGCCGGGGTGCCATCGGAAGGCTCCACGACGTCGTCTTTCATCACGGGTGCCACGGGATTCTCGCTCACCCCTCCATCCTGCCACGCGGCACTGACATCGGAGGAGGGTGTTCGCGGCGGGAGGGGTGGGAGACCCTGACAGCGCCGTTGTCGCGTGGAAACGCCCGCCCGGCGCCCTGTCAGGAATGAACAGGACGCCGGGCGGGCGTTGGAGCGCAGGCGCCGAAGGGTCTCCCACCCCTCCCGCCCCGCCCGTGGCTCCGGGGTCAGGCCTCCGGGGGCAGAGCCACCTGGACCTTGCGGACCTTGCCGCGGGCGATGACGTACCCACGGCCCGGGATGAACTGGTCCTTGATCCGGCCGAGGCTCGTGCTCAGGAGCGAGTCGCCGTCCATGTCTCCCGGGTTGAGCAGGAGGCCGCGGCGGCCGGACTTGAACGGCTGCGCCAGCTGCCACGCGGAGGACCAGGTCGAGGTCTCGGACTCGGCCACCACCCACTGGCCCGACTTCACGGACTCGGTGACCAGACGGGCCAGTCCTGGCTCCGCCATGGAGTCCGTGAACTCGGTGAGGCCCTCGATGAAGAAGGCGACCCGGCCCGGCCGTTCCTGCGCGAACTCGAGCAATTCGTCCACACCCATCTCGACGTCGTCGGTCCCCACGAACGCCTTGTCCCAGACCTTGAGCGAGCCGACGGCGGAGCGCCGGGAGCCGAGGTACACGGCGGTGCCGCCGGGGTTGGCCTTCTTGTAGGCGTGCGCCAGGGTGACCAGGGCCGTGGTACGGCCCGAGCCGGGAGGGCCGGACACCATGAGCGCGCCTTCGGTGGGCACCTGGGCCGGAGTGAGGGTCTCGTTGTCCACGCCGAAGGCCGCCATGCCGGGGCTCGCGACCGGCAGGATGCCGAGGTCGACCGATTCCGGCAGACGCTGGATCCCCGGCGCTTGCTGGATGCCGCGGCGGAGCATCGCCTCGCGGAGCTTCTGCACGCCACGGGCCTGCAGCGCGAGGTTGGGGGTGCCGCCCAGCACGGCCAGCTGCACTTCCAGGCCGTCCAGCATGCCGCGGCCCGGAGGGGACGAGGCGTCCAGGACGTCCTTCGGGGCATCCAGGGTGATGTAGTCATCGACGGCGGACAGGCGCAGGATCAGCCGCTTCTGAATGGAAGCCAGCAATGCGGTGGGCACCGAGCCGGGGCGGTCACCGGTCACCACGAGGTGGATGCCGAGCGGGCGGCCGTCCGTGGCGAGCTGGAGGAAGATCTCCCAGATCCCGGCGCTGCTGGAGTACTCGTAGGAGTCCCGGAACGCGCTGATGCCGTCCACAAGGACGAAAATCCGCGGCTCGTCCGGCCGTTCGGCGAGCTTCCGGTACTCCACGATCGTGGAGGCCTTGACCTCGGAGTAGCGGCGCGCCCGTTCCTCGGAGACGTCCCGGAGCCAGCGGAGCAGACGGCCCACGCGCTCCTCGTCGTCGCCGTCGATCACGGCGCCGACGTGGGGCAGGACCTCGAGCATCGTCAGACCGGCGGAGCCGCAGTCGATTCCGTACACGTGCACGGGACCCCCGCGCGGTGTCACGGCGGCGGCGACGGCGATGCTGCGCAGGGCCGACGACTTGCCGGAACCGCCGGTGCCGAAGATCGCCATGTTGCCGTCGCGGTCGGGCCGGTAGAACACCAGGGGCTGGGTCTGATGGGCCGCGTCGTCGCCGACACCCAGCAGCAGTTCCTCATCGGTGAGCGGGCCCTGCAGCTCGGAGAAGTCGTACGCCGACTGGAGCACTGGAAGCCACGGCTTGCGGGGCGGCTCGATCGCGAGCAGATCCGCGGCGGCCTTGATGGTCTCGGTCATCCGGGCGATGTCGTTCGGACCCGTGGGCTCGGGCTCCGGCTCGCGCAGCCCGGCATCGACCTCCCACACGGCGCCAGCGCCGAAGTTCATCTCCACGATGTCGATCTGAGGACGTGGCGGACGTTCCGTCGTCCAGCCACCGGCGTACCCGGTCTGGAAGCTCTGCAGACGTCCGGGACCGGTCTTGGCGGCGGCACGGCCGGGGATCGCGGGGTCGAAGTACGCCGCCAGCGGCGTGCCGATCACGTCCGTGGCGTCGTCCTCGTCCGCCATGCGCAGCGCGACGCGGAGATTCGTGTTGGCGCGCAGGCTGCCGCGGATCACACCGGACGGCTGCTGCGTGGCCAGGATCAGGTGCACGCCGAGCGAACGGCCACGCGCGGCGACGTCCACGACGCCGTCCACGAACTCCGGCATCTCATTGGCCAGAGCGGCGAACTCGTCCACGATGATGACGAGGTACGGCGGGGCGTCCGGATCGGCCTCGCGCTGCATGGCCAGGAGGTCCTTGGCCTTCTTCCGGTTCAGCAGGTGCTCCCGGTAATGCAGCTCGGCCCGGAGCGAGGTCAGGGCTCGGCGCACCAGGTGCGGCGAGAGATCGGTGACCAGGCCGACGGTGTGGGGCAGCTGGACACAGTCGGCGAACGCGCTGCCGCCCTTGTAGTCCACCAGCAGGAAGCTGAGCCGATCGGGGCTGTAGGCGGAGGCCATGCCCATGATCCAGGACTGCAGGAACTCGGACTTGCCGGCACCAGTGGTGCCGCCGACGAGGGCGTGCGGGCCCTCATTCTTCAGGTCGAGGAACATCGGTTCGGAACCCGTGGAGCCCACGAGCGCGCGAAGGGTTCCGTTGTCCTTGCGGTTGGGGATCGCCGTGCTGTGAATGGAGTTGTTCTCCTTCCACCGCTCCCCCACCGCGTTGGCCGAGTCGAGCAGGTCGCGGCCGAGGAGGTTCACGAAACTGACGCTGCGCGGCAGGTTCGAGTCGTCCTCCACCGGACGTCCGACGTCGACGACGGAGGTCAGCATGCGGGCCAGCTGGGTCGCCAGCTGCTCATCCACGCTCTCGCAGCTCACGGGGTAGCTGTGCCGCCCCAGCCGGACCTGGCCGGTGGTGGCGCCCTGACCGCCGTCGACCACCATGAAGTCGCGGCAGGCCGCGGGCAGCGACTGCACGTCCGCGGCGAGCCACATGATGTGGACGCCGGTGTCCGCGCCGCGCTCCACCAGACGGGTCAGGCGGCCGCGGTCCACGGGGGCGTCGTCCTCGACGACCACCAGGACCTCGGGGACGACGGGTGCCGGCGGGTCGACCAGATCGTCCTTGAGCTCGCCGCGCGGAGACGGGACCGGTTCCTTGCGGCCCGCGGCACGCTCGTCCACGAGGGCCTCGAGACGCTCGAGGAGGGCGGTGCCCGCGGCCTGACCGGCGGCGAGGTGGTCGCCGGAGAGCGGGCTGTGGCCGGAACCGACGTGCGGCAGCCACTTGAGCCACGCCCAGCGGTCCTTCGACCGGGTGGAGGTCATCGCGGCGATGACGACTTCGGCGGGCGAATGCAGACCCACGAGCTGGACGACCAGACCTCGCGCGACGTCGTCCATCACGGCCCGCTCACCGGCCACGCCGAAGGAGCCGGAGTGCCGGAGCTGGGAGACGAGCGGCACGCCGTCGATCGTGGAGTAGTACGCGATCGCCTCCTGGATCTCCCGGGCGTAGACCGCCTCGGTGTCACGGTCCTGCGGCTCCTCGATCTCGACGCGCGACGGCGCCGTCCCCAGTCCGAGCCGCAGCGAGAGGAAGCCGCGGTGTTCGGTGCGGTGGGTCCAGAGCAGCGGACCCAGCCGGTAGATCGCGTCCACCGTGTCCGCGACCGAGGGGGTCTCCTGCAGCCGGACGGACCGTTCCACCTTCTGCAATTCCGTCATCTCCGAGCGGAACTGGTCCATGCCCTCGCGGAACTGCCGCAGCTGTTCCTTGAAGCGCTTCCCGGAGTGCCGCTTCTGCTCCCACCAGTGCCCGATGGCGAAGAGCGGCATGAGCGCCATGAAGACCACGCTCGTGATGTTCTGGGTGATGGCGAACAGCGCCGCGCCCATGAACAGCGGCAGCATCATCATCAGGATGGGGAACGGTTCCTTCTCCCGCGGCTGCGGACCCTTGGGCGGGACCTTCTTCCGCACGGGGAAGCGCGCCACGACGCGCGGTGACCGGTTGAAGTCCACCATGGGCTGGGTGGCGACGGCGGCCTGGTTCCGCTGGACCGTGATGATGGAGACCGTCGTGTCACCGAGCGTGATGGTGTCCGAGGAGCCCAGGACCGCGCGGGTCACCGGCAAGCCGTCCATGAGGAGGCCGTTGGCGGAGTTGGTGTCCACCACCTCCACGGTCTCGCCCACGAGGATGCGGGCGTGGCGCTTCGAGGTGAGCGGGTCGCTCAGCCGGATGTCGCTGTCCCGGCCGCGGCCGATGTAGCTGGTGCCGGAGGGCAGCGGGAACTCGCGTCCGGCGTCGGGCCCTGCCAAGACCCTCAGCGTCGCGACGGCGGGGCCGCCGGCCTGCTGATGGGTCGCGAAGGCCTGGCTGACCGGCGCGATGGAGACGGCGGAGCCGGGCCTCAGACCGGATTCGAGGAGCTTGGCGTCCGGGTCCAGGACCTGCCCGCGCATGGCGCCGCCCACATAGGACTCCTCGACCAGCAGACTCATCCGGCCGGGGTCGGCGGGGTTGGGCCGGTCGGGGTCGGCGAGCCAGAGTTCCCGGGCGATGTCCGAGACGGTCGCGCTGCCGTCGACTGTGACGGCCAGGTCTTTGCTGTCGAGGTCTCCGCGTCGGAGTGTCAGGCGGAGTTTCACTCGCCGGCCTCACCTTTCATCTGTTCGAGCAGGGGCAGGTCCGCGGCGGTCACCAGGTGCGAGGTGACCGCGTGCTCCACGAGGCGGGCGCGGCGGTTCATGGCGAGCTTGCCGCCGCCGCCCCGCAGACCGGCGACGCCCACACGGTCCAGCTTGTCGCACACGTTGTCGAGCTTGCGGTTGAAGCGCGTGAGGGCCCATCCGAGCCGGCGGGCGGCTTCGGCCGAGCTCGGGATCGCACTGAATCCGGTGCCTTCACGGCGCAGCATCGGCTCGGCGAGCGCCACGATGATCGCCTTCTGGGAGTCGGTGAAGACCACCGGGCCGATCGTGGTCTCACCGTCCGCCTCCGGGTCCTTGGCCTGGTGCCGGAACGCCGGGCTGTTCTGGTGCACGGAGAACTCGTACGTGGTGGGACCGGCAGTGAAGACGACCGTCGTGAGACCGAACACCAGCGGGATCCGGGCGCCCGGCGCGAGCCAGGCCTGCATGCCGCCGGACCCGTCCGCGATGGTCGCCGAGATCATGGAGCCCACGTTGCTGAGCCACCAGATCCCGTCGTAGCGGGCCACTTCCAGGAAGCGGCGGTGCAGATACGGGTTGTCATCGATCGCGAGGTCGCCCTCGCGTCCGATCACGAAGACCTCGTCGGGGACCGGTTCGAACCATTCCCCGCAGTAGTCGATGGAGAGTTCCCTCACGGGCTCCTGCCCTGGCTCGATCATCCTGTACTCCTCACGCTTTCAGTCCCCCGCTGCACGTTCACTCCGTCCCGCTCAGGGGACGCAGACCTTCGCCGAATCGGCATCGCCGCTGGAGGCGGTCCCATCCTTGCGGATCACCCTCACCTGGATGCACGTCGGCTGCCCCGCAGTCGGCTTCACCCGGACATTGTTCTGTTCGGCTTTCTGCCACTCCCCCTGTTTGGTGGCGGAGATACTACGCCACTGGTAGCTGTCCCCTTCCTTGGGTTCGGGGTTCGTCCAGGAGAAGAAGAGCTTCCCAGAGCCGTCCGGACTGCCGCTGAGGTTCTTGACGTCGGCCACCGTCCCGTCGCCCAGCGGATCCACCGGCTTGGCCGTTCCGCCTCCGGACAGACCGGAGGTGCTCGACTGGCTGGCCGCGTCCGTGGACCGGTCACGGCCCTTGCCGCCGCCCTGGTTCAGCACGACCACGAGCACGACGCCGAGAGCCAGCAGGAGCGCACCGGCCACCACGCTGATCCACAGCTTCGTGCGGCCACCGCCCTGCGGAGAGCCCTGGGTGCCGCCCTGGGTGTGCGGTGAACCGGTCCACTGCTGACCGGTGTTGAGCTGACCCGTGTGCTGCTGGCCGGTGTTCTGCTGGCCGGTCGAGCCGGACTCCTGGAGCCCGCGGAGCACCGTGGCGCTCGTGGCATCGTCCTCCCGGGTCCGTTCCCAGGCGGCGGGGCCCGCTGGCCCGACGGTCCCGCCCGACGGCGTCGCGGGTGTGCCACCGTGGTAGCCGTACGGGGCATTCCCCTGGGCCGTGCCACCCTGCGACGCCGGGCCGCCAGAGGCGCCCGGGGCCGTGCCCGTGGACCGCATCATGGTGGGGTCCTCGGGCAGCGTCTGGTTCGGCGCCGTGTAATTCGGCGTGGTCCGGTTCGGCGCCGTCCCGTCCCCGGAAGTGCCCGTGCTGCCGGTCCTGCCACTGGAACTGTCCGGGTCGATCACGGAGATCCCGCGGAGCCGGGTGGCCTCCACCTCCTCGTCGGAGTCCGAGTCGTCCTGGATGGGATCGCCCATGACCTCGAAGGGGGTCACGGACAGGCTCAGTTCCGCCTGGATGCGCTGCAGCGCGAGGCCGAACGCGTACGCCGAGGGGTACCGGGCGGCCGGGTTCTTGGCCATGGCCGTGGCGAGCGCCAATTGCAGCGCCTCCGGCACATCGGCGCGCCCCAGCCGTGGCAGGGGCGTGTTGCTGATCCGGTTGATCATCTCCGCGTTGGAGTTGTCGGCGCCCGGGACGGCGAACGGCGAATGGCCGGCCAGCAGCGTGTAGACGGTCGCGCCGAGCGCCCAGACGTCCACCAGGACTCCGTCGGTGGAGCTGGAGGCGAAGCTCTCCGGCGGCGACCACGGCACGGACATGGCGCCGTCGTTGCCATCCTCTTCAGGGTCCCCGCCGATGATGCCGGAGATGCCGAAGTCGGTGAGGGCGGGTCGGTTGTAATCCGTGACCAGGATGTTGGCGGGTTTGATGTCCCGGTGCGCGATGCCGGCCCGGTGGGCCGTCTCCACGGCCGAGGCCACCTGGATGCCGATGGCCAGGGCCTCCTGCAGCCGGAAGCGTTCCTTCCGGTACCGGAGGTCCAGGCTCGGCCGGGAGCAGTACTCCATGGCCAGATAGGAGTGTCCGTCCGGCGTGATGTTCGCTTCGTAGATCGTGACGATGTACGGGTGGGTGGACAGCTGTGCCATCAGGTTCGCCTCGGACTCGAAGGCACGCCGGGCGCCTTCGGTCTTCAGACCCGCATGGAGGACCTTGACCGCCACCTGACGGCGCGGCCTGTCCTGCTGGTACAGGTACACGTCGGCGAAGCCACCGGATCCGAGAACTCGAACGTAGTTGAACCCGTCGATCCGGGGCGGCGGGGCGGCGGGGCGTTTACGGCTCACGGGAGATCCTCGAAGACGATGTAGACCTGATCGCCGAGTTCGGCGACGTCGCCGCTCAGCACGAGCGCCGTCTCCGACTGGCCGAGCCGGCGCGGGGACTGGCCTTCGCGCAGCAGCACCGTGCCGTTGCTCGAATTCAGATCGCACAGCACGACGTTCCAGCCTTCCAGCCGGATCTCGGCGTGCGAACGGGAGATGTCCCGCTTGGGGCTGTCCACCTGGACCAGATGGGGCATGTCCCCGCTGGAGACGCGCGAAACGGACGGCTGACGGCCCAGGATCACATTGCGGTCCAGGACCACGGTCTCGCCGCTGGGCAGCCTCAGACGGCCGAGAGCCGGGCGCGGAACGCTCGCGGCGTCACCGGAGATCAGCTCCTCGCAGCTCATGCAGTGCGTCCGGGTGGGCGGATTGGCGTGGCCTCGCGGGCACATCCGGGCCAGAACCCGGGGGCCGTTGGCCGGCGGAGCCGCGGGAGCCGCCTGCGGGGCGCCCTGAGGGACGCCGGCGGGCAGCTCGCTGCGGAAGACCGTGTGGCCGTCGTGGTCCAGATCATCGCCCTGCGGCGCCCCCGGAGGGAACGACGGCGGGGCGGGTGGCAAGGGCGGCGCGGCGGGTGCCCCGCCGGGTCCCTGAGCCGGGGCCGGCACCGGCGCCGAGCCGACCGCGGGCGCGGCGACGGGAGCCGGGGCCGCGCCGGAAGCCGCGCCGCCGGAACGGGCCCAGGGCACCTCGTCGATGAGCGATTCTCCGTGTTCCGCAGAGGGCAGGAGCGTGTTCTGGGACTCGTCGTGCCCCGCGGGCCCGGCGGGGCCGGAAGAAGGCTCCGGGGTCACGGAAGGCGCAGGCGCCTCGTCGGCGCCACGCCCCTCGTCGGAACTGGCGGGCGCGGTGGTGGAGGCGGGGCCGGTGCCGCCCGGAGTCTCACCGCCACTCTGGGTCCCCGCGCCGTCCGGCGCGGCCGGGACCTGGTCCCAAAGGTGGTCGTAGGTGGTGGTGAGGTCGTTGGGCGCATCGGCATCATGGTGGTGCGCCGGAACGTCCCCGGAGTGCTGTCCGGAGACGGCCGCCGGGTTCTCGTCCGCGTCCTCGTCAGCCGGCGCCTGAGCCTCCTCGTCCGCCGCCACGACGGCGCCTTCCGCAGGGGCGCCTTCCACTGGGGCGCGTTCGCCCCGGGGGGATTCGTCGTCCGCCTCATCCTCGGCCTCGGGCTCATCCTCGGACTCGTCCTCCGAGTCGTCCGGGATGGCCTCGGCGTCCACGGAGTCTCCCGCTCCCGCGTCCTCGCGTGCCGCCCGGGCGCCCAGCAGCTCGGTCGCCAGGCTGTCGGTCTGACCGTCGAGGCTGAAGGCGGGCTCGTCGTCGTCCTCATCATCCTGGGTCGGATCCCAGGACACCGGCACGGCATTGTCGGAAGGCATGCTGTCTGACGGCGGATTCCACGACGGCGCGGGCGCGGCGAAGAGCGGCGCGTCGGCGGTGTCCTCGAGGGGTTTGTCGGCGGGCAGCTCCCCCACCACCAGCACGGACGCCGTCACGACGCCCGCGTCGAGCGGCATCCACGGGTGCTCGTCCTCGTCCCCCGGCTCGCCGCCGCGGATCTCGAAGCTCTCGCTGGAGGGCAGGGTGCGCTCGTTCCAGGTGGTCACTCCGCGCCCGTGCACCTCGTGACCGCTCCCGTCCAGGGTCCGGACCTGGAGATCACCGCGCAGGAACACCCGCAGGGAGTCGCGGTGGTCCACCACGGCGAAATCGGGCAGGCCGGTGACCGAGGTCCCGAACGAGCGGGTGACCTCGTTGAGCAGTTGGTCCACGGAAGGGTTCCGGCCCAGGACCTCCCAGAGCTGCTGGATCCTCTCGGTTCCGGCGTCCGGGTACACCACCACCGCGATCCCATTGCGCAGGACGTACAGCCAGGAGCCCTGCCGGTAATGATTGGTGTTCATTCTTCCTCCCCTGACGCCGCGGTGTCCGCGGCGTTCTCCTCGCGGAGCGCCAGGAGCTCCCGTGGCAATGTGTCCTCAGTCTCCGCGTCGATGCGGGGAGAGGTGGTCAGCTCGCCATCGTGGGCGAACGCGTCGACCACCACCACGCTGACATTGTCGCGGCCCCCGTTGCGCAGTGCGGCCTGGATCAGCGCGTCCGCGGCCTCCTGCGGGTCGAAGGTGTTCTGCAGCGTCCGGCGGATGAACTCGTCCGAGACCTCGCCGGTCAGACCGTCCGAGCAGACCATGACCCGGTCGCCGTCCTCGATGGGCAGCAGCCAGTAATCCGGCGCTCCGCCGTCGCCGCTGCCCAGGGCCCGGGTCACCACATGGCGGCGAGGGTGCCGCAGGGCCTGGGTGACGGAGATGGAGCCGTTGTCGATCAGTTCCTGGACCTCCGAATGGTCCACGGTCACGCGTTCGAACGTGCCCCGGCTGAGCCGGTAGGTCCGGGCATCACCGACGTTGAAGACCAGCCAGTACGGCTTCTGGTTCTGCTCCACCACCGCGACGCCGCTCAGGGTGGTCCCGGCGCGGCCGGAGCCCTGCTGGCGGATGGCCAGGTCGGCCTCCTGGAGGGCCTGCTGCAGACGGGTCACGTCCACGTCGCGGTTGCCTTCCGGGGTGGCCAGGCGCTGGGCGAGCGTGCGGACGCAGATGCCGCTGGCGATCTCCCCCGCTTCATGCCCGCCCATGCCGTCCGCCACCGCGTAGACGGGGTCCTGCGCGATCAGCGAATCCTCGTTCAGCTCGCGGCGGAGGCCCCGGTCCGTGCCGAAGCCGGCGGTCAGGGTCAGAGGCCCGGCGCCGTGGGCCGAGGCGAAATCAGAGGGCACTTCAGAGATCATGGTGTGCTCAGCTTAAAAGTCCGGTCCCCGAATTTCACAGTTGACCCGGGGCGGACGAAACGTGCCTCTCCCGCGACGAGCCGGACCAGGGTGCCATCGGCCAGCATCTCACCGCTGCCGTTGGTCGACTGGCGGTCCGTCACCCAGGCTCCGCCCGAGGCCGGGACCACGAGCAGATGGGTCTTCGAGATGGACCGGCCGGCGTCGTCGAGCGCCAGGAGGCGCAAGCGCTCCTCCCCCGCCCGCGCAGCCGGATTCCGGCCGATCAGTACGCCCTCGTCGAGCGCGACCTGTGCGCCGTCGTCGAACAGGAGGACGAGCGAGTCCTGCTGCCCGGCGGACCCGAACGGCAGATGGGCGCGGAGCATGGTCTCCCCGTGGTCGGCGGGGGCCGACGGCGGAGCGAACTGCTGCTGTGGCGGGGCGAACGGCGCGGGCTGGCCGTACTGCTGAGGCTGGGAGTACTGCTGATCCTGCTGCGGGGCGGGCGGCTGCTGCCCGAACGGCGCGGGCTGACCGAACTGACCGGGCTCTCCAAACTGAGCCGGTTCCCCGAACTGAGCCGGCTCTCCAAACTGGACAGGGAACGGCGCCTGAGGCACCGGCGGGACCTGACGGCCCTGCTGCTGCGGAGCGGCCGGACCAGGCTGCGGCACGACGACGGGCGTCACCGCCTGCGGCTGGGCCTGCTGCTGAGACTGCTGTGCCGGCCGGTTCTGGCCCTGCGCGGCCAGCGGGGACGCCACCGGACGGACGGCCGGCAGGTCGAGGGTTGGGTAGCTGTGGGTGCCCGCGATGCCTTCGGTGGTCACGGGATTCCGGCCGTTCCGGACATCGAACACGAGAGTGCGGGCGACCTTGTCATGCCAGCCCTGCTTGCGCTCGTTGGGGTCCCAGGCGTTGGACACACCCGCCACGATCAGCCAGAGGAAGGACACGATCGAGCCGATGCTCCCCACGATCTGCACCACGCCGGCCGGGGCGAAGAACGCCATAATGCCGCCCACGAGGGAGAACAGGATGTTCGGGGCCAGCAGCACGAGCCAGCGCAGGAACACCGCGCCCGCGCCCGGGGCGAAGCCCTCGAGCTCCGTGGTCCTGATCCCGAAGATCGCATTGCCGAGCGAATTGCCGCTCCGCGCCTCCATGATCCACATGGTCACCACATAGGCCAGCCAGATCAGCACGGCGAGCCCGGACATGACGAGGGCGAACACCACGTCCTCCTGGCTCGGGCCCAGGTTGGCGGACCCGGCCAGGCCGTTCTTCAGCAGCGCGGCCGTGCCCACCGAGAGGAGGACGCCCGCGATGATGCCCGGCACGGCCAGGTCGATCACCTTGGAGAAGAGACGCTTGACGGCGCCCGCGCGGACCACCGGCTGCGTGTCGGGCAGCTGATCGGGATGCTGGGCCACGATGCCCGGGCTGGAGGACTGCCACGGGCCGCCCTGCGGGGCCGCGCCCGGCTGCTGCGGATGCTGCACACCGTTCCTCAGCGCCGCACGGTTGCTCAGGGACGTGCCGCAGGCGAGGCAGAACCCCGCTCCGGGGGTGAGCTGTTGCTGACACTGGGGGCAGCGTTCAACGTTGATGCTCATTGCCCATCTCCTTTACTGCGTCGTACCTTCTCCAGGAGGCCCCGGGGGCCGGACTCCAGGACCGTGCGTGCTTCCACCAGCAACGAGCGAGGCGAGAACCTGGCCCGCTGGCGGCGCCAGAAGCCCATCCCCTCGGTCATGCTGCTCAGGGACTGGTCCACATTCTCCCAGTACGCCCGGACTTCCTCCTCGGCCGGCTCCCCGGCCCCGAACACGGCCGCGTCCGCCCGCTGAGCGAGCAGCACCGTGCCGGGGGCCGCCGTCGGGAAGGCCTCCCCCACCAGGGACGAGGTCTCGCGGCGCGTGGCCTTCGGATCGACGGGTGTCCCCAGGTCCGTGGCCAGACTGACCACTTCGCTCCAGCCACCCGAGAACCGCTGCGCCGGGGGCCCTTCCAAGGCCCTCTTCTTGCGGCGCCGGTTCTTCAGGACGGCGATCAGCACGAGGGGCAGGGCCAGGATCAGGACCGGGATGGCTGCGAGGCCGATCGTAGCGAGGATCGGGCCGAGGACGGACCAGAAGTCGTTCTTCTTCTGATCCGCGTCCGCAGCCTCCGGCTGGGAGTCCGGCGGGAGTTCGGCCGGCTCCTGCGGCGGGGGCGGCGGCTGCAGGACCTGCGGCTTCGGCTTGGAGTTCTTCTCCGGGTCCGGCGGGATCGGGACGTTGTCCTTCGGCGGGGTCGGGTCGAAGGGGATCCAGCCGGCGCGGTCGAAGTTCACCTCGACCCAGGCGTGCACGTCCTTGCCCTTGATCTGGATGTCTCCGCCACCGTTCTGCGGGCTCTTGGGATCCGGGTAGAAGCCCATCACCACGCGCGCCGGCATGCCCAACTGCCGGCAGACGAGCGCCATCGCCGAGGCATACTGTTCGTCGTCACCCAGCATCTGCTTGGCAGTGAACAAGGTGGTCAGACGCGACTCGCCGTGGCCGGACAGGCTCGGGACCTGTCCCTCGGTGACGAGGCCGTTGCTGAACGCCCCCTTGGTCCGGAAGTAGGCCTCGATCTGGCGCACCCGGTCGATGTCCGTGGGCGCGTCCCCGGCGATCTGGTCCGCCTTCTGGGACAGCGCCTGCGGAACGCCGTCCGGCTTCGGCAGTGAGTCCGCCGCCACACGATACTGGGTCAGCTGGCCGTGGCTGAGCGTGGGCGGGACCTGCACCTGGACGGTGTAATGATCCCCCTTGCCGAGGCCGAGCGTGGTGATGGCGGTGTCCGAACCCGAGTTGAAGTAGAGACCGCCGCCCGCCGCGCTCGAAACCGGGAAGTCGAATCCGACCGTCCGGGTGCCTCCGGGCACGAAGTATCCCTGGTAATCCCCCACCGTCACGTCGATCGTGTAGTCGGAGGTGCCGTCGCCCGTGGGCGCCTGCGGGTTCAGCGCGCGGGCGTCGCCCACCTTGCTGAAGTTGCCGGTGCCGTTCGGGTCCACGTTGTAGACCGTGCCGTTGTAGCTGTCCAGGGCGGCGAGGCGCACCCGGCCGTCCTTGGGCAGGCCCTTGACCTCGAAGAGCGTCTTGTCCTTCTGGTCCTTGACCATGGTGCGGAAGCTCGCGAGCGGGGTGATGTAATTGCGCGGATCGAACGGCGGCACGACGACGTCGCGCAGCACCTGCCGCTCGGTGGTCGCCGTCACCGCCGGGGACGCCAGGGCCGTGACGACCACCGCGCCGGCCAGCACCGCGGCGCCGAGCGCCAGGCGGTTGAACCGTGCGCGGCGGACGGCGCCGGCGTCGTGCTCCGCACCCTTGGCGACGATCCTGGCCTCCGCGCCCCGCAGGCGGGAACGGCGCCAGGACGCCCAGACGAGGGCTCCCACACCGAGCGCTGCGCCTCGCGGCACCGTCAGGAAACTCGCGTTGGTGCTGAAGGCGACGCCGACCACGAACAGGGCGAGCACGGGCAGGAGCGGCCACAGCGCGCTGCGCAGCCGCCAGGTCAGCAGTCCGGCCGCCACGGCGCAGATCAGCCCGGCGAGGAACGGCACGATCAGCATGCCGTCCGCCACGCCCACCGGAACGCCGACGGTCAGCATGTCCTTCCAGGAGAAGACGATTCCGAGCAGGAGCGTCCGCAGGGAATCCAGGCTCGGCAGCACGCCGAACAGGGCCTGAGTGGGGGTGGCGAGAGCACTGCCGAAGAGGAAGTACACCAGGACACCGGAGCCCGCCGTGGCCAGCAGACCCATGCGGAGCCGGTGGCTCAGTGCCGCGACGCCGAGGCCGAGGGCGACGCCGCCCAGACCGGCCAGGAGGTACCGCGGGTCGCCGCCGTAGCTGAGGTGGAGTCCGAGGATCCCGAGTCCCAGCAGGACGAACAGCGCCCCGGCGTCGGCGAGGTCCTGCCAGGCGGGGAGCCCGCGCCTGCCGAGGATGCGGGTGGTGGGCGCGGTGCTCATGCGACCGCCTTTCGCAGAACGAGGGCCAGATCGTCGAGACCGCCGAGCGTGAGGACGGTCAGATCGGCGATGGTGGCGCGGGACGGCGCGGCCCCGGGCTGGATGCGGATGGCCATGGCCCGGACACCCGGCAGGACCGAGGCGGCGCAGGAGCGCAGCTGGGCCGGGGTGACGCCACTGCCCACGACGAAGAAGACCACGGATGCGTTCGGGACGCGGTCCGCCAGCCGGCGCGCCAGATCCACGGCATCCCGGCGGCCGGTCATGCCCTGGAGCCGCGTGGCGTCGTCGAGCATCGTCCGGCCGGTGGCGCAGCGGAAGGGGCCACGCTGGGTGAGGATGTCCAATTCGCGCTGTTCGACGAGGGCCTGGCGGCCCACGGAGCACGCGACGGAGATGGCCAGTTCGAACTCGAGCTCCGAGGCGTATTCGTCCAGATTGGCGGAGAGGGCGATCGCCAGGTGCGCGCGGCGGGTCTCCTCGAACTGGCGGACCATGAGGGTGCCCAGCCGGGCCACGGTCTTCCAGTGGATGTGGCGGCGGTCATCGCCCGGTGCGTACTCCCGCAGGGCGTGGAAGGACACGTCCGTGTTGGAGAGTTCCTTGGTGGTCATGCCTTCCAGGTCCCGGATGAAGCCGGCGGCCGGGCTGCCGAGAGCGACCGTGCGGGGATGCACGAAGAGCTCGACCGGCTCGGTCCAGCGGATCTGGCGCTTGAGGAGGTGGAACGGGTCGGCCCGGACGGAGACCGCCGGGCCCACCATGATGACCTGACGGCGGTTCGTGGGGATGCTGAAGAGATCCTCGTGCAGTTCCTGGGGCCGCAGGCGCGGGATGGGGAAACTGGCCACGGCCCGGCCCACGGGAAGTTCCAGGGTGGAGTGCATGACGGGACGCGGCGCCGTGTTGATGACGGAGATGCCACCTACGGCGTTGTCTCCCACCGCCACGCGTGTGCGGGTCAGATCGAGCGTGACCTGGTAGGAGGAGCGCCCCACGATGAACGCGCAGCCCACCACCAGGAGGACTCCCAGAAGGATGCCGAGTGCCGCGGCCTCCTGCCAGCCGAAAGCGGTGGCGAACCACGCCATGCACAGGACCAGCGCCAGGCAGGCCCAGCCCAGCGGCGTGACGACCGAGACCACCGGTCCCACTCTGCGGACGAGGACGTCGCGGACCCTGCCGGTCACGGGACCGCAGACGTCCACGATCACGCGCCACGCCTGCCGGAGCAAGGAGGCCGGCCGTGCCGTGACGGTCCTGAGACCGGCCAGCGGAGCACCCTTCCCTTCGGCCCCGGTCGTCCGCGCAGGCCGGGTGGCCTTGCCGGGGCGCGGAGCCTTATCCTGCCGCGGAACCCTGCCCTGCCGCCGGGCCTTGTCCGGACGCCGGGCGCCGCGAGGCGGGCGCGACGACGACGGCGCGGCGCCGCCTGCCTGAGCGGGCGAACCGGACGGCTGGGCCGGCGGTGCGGACGGCTGGGGCGGGGCCGCCGGGGCGGCGGGCCTCCGGATGGTCCGGTCCTCCCCCGCAGGGGCCGCTTCGCCCTGATCCTGGGCGCGCCGGGCCTCCCGCGCTGCGCGCCGCGATGTGGGGGCGTTCTCACTCATCTGTGGTGTGCCTTCAACTCCGTAGGGACGGTCATGTCGGGGCCGTGTGAACGGCGGAGGGTCAGGCCCTTTGCTGAGGCGCCGCGATCTCGGTCAGCACGCGCGAGATCACCTGCTCCTGGGTCGCTCCGGAGAACTCCGCCTCCGGATCCATGACCAGACGGTGGGTCCACACCACCGGGGCCAGTTCCTTCACATCGTCCGGGAGCACGAAGTTCCGGCCCTGCGCGGCGGCCCACACCTTGGCGGCACGGACCATGGCGAGGGCGCCACGCACGGACACGCCCAGGCGCGTCTGCGGCGCGTTGCGGGTCTCCTCGGTGAGGCGCGAGATGTAGCCGAGCACGGCGGGATCCACGTGGTTGGTGGACGCCAGGTCCGCCATGTCCGCGATCGCCTTGGTGGTGATGATCGGAGTGAGGGCCTTGGAACGGTCCTTGAGGCTGGCGCCGCTCAGCAGTTCCACCGTGGAGTTGTGGTCCGGGTAGCCGATGCTGGTCTTGATCAGGAAGCGGTCCAGCTGGGCCTCGGGGAGACGGTAGGTGCCCGCCTGCTCGATCGGGTTCTGGGTGGCGAGCACCATGAACGGGCGCTTGGCCTCGTAGGTCACGCCGTCCACGGTCACCCGGGACTCCTCCATGACCTCCAGGAGCGCCGACTGGGTCTTCGGCGAGGCGCGGTTGATCTCATCCGCGAGCACGATGTTGGCGAACACCGGGCCCTCGTGGAAGTTGAACTGCTGCGTCTTCTGGTCGTAGATGTTCACGCCCGTCACATCGGACGGCAGGAGGTCCGGGGTGAACTGGATGCGATTGTGCGACCCCTGGACACTCGCTGCCAGGGCGCGGGCGAGGGAGGTCTTGCCCGTCCCCGGGGCGTCTTCGAAGAGCACGTGGCCCTCCGCAAGCATGCTCATGACCGTCAGCCGGATGACGTGCTGTTTGCCCAGCACCGCCTGGCCGACGTTGGCCACGAGTTTCTCGAAGGTCCCTGCGAACCACGTTGCCTGCTCGGTGGTCATCGTCATGATGCTGTGTTCCTTTGTGTCGAGTGAATCTGTCGGGGAGTGCCCGGGGCCCTGTCGGACCCCGGAAGGGATGTCAGCAGCGTGGCGGCGCTCCGCCGTACACGTCCACGGTAGTGGACTTGACGTACCAACCGGCCTTAGGTGACTCCGTCAGCCGGTACCACATGGTCCCGTTGTTGTAGATGGGGTTGGAGCAGTCGACGTTCAGCTTGCCCCAGGTGCGTTCCACCCAACCGGCGCCGCAGCTCGGACCGTTCGGGCTATAGGTGTCCGGCAGACCGGGCTTGCCCGGACAGGTGCGGTTGTCACCGGCCTTGACCTGAATCTGGTGGCTGGGCGGCGGGGTGGGATCGCCGCCGGACCGGGAGACGTCGCCTCCGGCGGGACCGGCCACCACCGTGACCGCGCGGACGTTCAGCCTCTTGGACACGTTGTAACCCCCGGTGCCGTGCGAATAGCTGTGCACGTTGCCGACATTCTGCCAGCCGCCGCCGTCGTAACTGACTTCGTAGTACTGGATGGCGCGGCCATTGTTCGCCGGAGTGTTCCACGTCCAGCTCACCGATTTGTCGCCCTGGCCGGACGTTCTGCCCGAGACCGCGGGTGCATCCGGCGGACCATAGGGATTGCCGGAGCCCACGTTGGTGTCGTTACCGGCCCGGCTGCTCCGCGTCGAGTGCGCCATGATGGTGATGGCGATGTTGCTGCCGTTCACGCCCACGTTGACGTTGCCGCCCCCTGCGGGGATCGACCCGCCCACGCCGTTGCTGGAACGCCAGGTGTAACTGATCTCATCGCTCGTGGAGCCGTTGCGCGCCGGCCCGGTCAAGGGGGAGAACGTGACCTTGAGTTCCCCCGACTGCCCGGTGGGCGCGACGGAGCCGTTCGTCACCTGCCCCGGCTGCCCGGCTGCTCGCACGGCGTTGGACTGGGGGCTGGTGGCGCCCTTGCCCGCCTTGTTCGTGGCGCTCACCGTGAAGCTGTAATCCGCCTCGGAGTTCGGCATGGAGACATTCGTGCTCGTCTGACCGCCGGGAACGCTGAGGGTCTTGACCACGGCCCCGCCCTGGTAGGTGGTGAGGGTGTACGCGGAGATCGCGGCGCCGTTCGGGTCCGGGGCGGTCCACTCGACGGTCAGCTGGCTCTGGCTGCCGACCGAATCGGTGGAGCTCGCACGCGGCGCCTGCGGCTGTGCCGGGACACCGGCCGGGGTCTCGGCCGTGGAGTAGGCACTGAACTCACTGGGCTCCGGGGCCTGGTTGGAAGCCCGCACCCGGAACTTGTACGCCACGCCGTTCTTCAGACCCGTCCACACGGTGCTCGTGCCCTTCAGGCCCGGCTTGCTGGACACCCCGTTCGGGGCGGGCGGGGAGATCTCCAGTTCGTAGGAAGTGACCGGCGAGCCCTTGGTCACCGGCGGCTGCCAGGCCACGGAGACCTGCTGGTCACCGAACTTGGTGGTCGGCGGGTTCGGCTGCTCGGGGCGGGTGTCCGGGCGGACCTCCGCCGACGGCGCCGACGGCTGGGACTCTCCGACGGCGTTGGTCGCCGTCACCGTGAAGTGGTACTTCACGTTGTTGGTGAGGCCCGTCAGCGTGCAGCTGTTCGCGGGGCACTGCTGGGTGAACCCGCCTTCGCCCTTGACGGTGTAACGCTCGATGGGCGCTCCACGGTCCGCGGGCGGACGCCAGGTGAGCAGCGCGGTGCGGTCGCCCACATTGCTGGCGCTCGGAGTGCCCGGCACGTCCGGCTTGTCCCGCACGGTCAGCCTGATCCGAGCGGTGGCCGTCCGGCTCGGATCGTCCTTCTTGTCACGGACCGCGTAGGCCACCACCATGGTGCCGCTGAATCCGTTGTTCGGCGTCACCACCACGTGGTCGCCGTCGATGACCGCCGTGCCGTTGCCGGTCTCCACCGAGGCCGTCTTGATCTTCAGCGGGGTCTCGGGATACGGGTTGACGTCATTGGCCAGCACGGGCACCGAACGGGGCTTGCCCGCATCGGCATCCGCGACCGTGTCGTCGTTCGCCACCGGCAGCGGCCGGACGGACGCCTTGGCCACGAGCGTGAAGGTCGCGACGGCGGTGCCGCCCCGCCCGTCGTCGGCCTTGATCCGCAGTGTGCCGCGCGTGCCCGGCTTCGGTTCGCCCCTGAGCGAGGACTTGAGCGTCGCGCCGTCGACGCCGGCCTCGAAGCCGGCGGGGGCGTCACCCTCCACGGAGAAGCGCAGCTGATCGCGGGCGTCGGGGTCGCTGGCGAGCTTGGACAGGTCCACCGTGGCTCCGCCGTCCTCGGCCACCTCGACGGTGCTGCCGAGGAACCGCGGCGGGTGGTTGCGATCGGGATCGGCGATCACCTTGGTGCGGATGGTGAGGGTGGCTTTGAGACCCTTGGGGTCGTCCGGCGCGTCACCGTCGGTGACCTCGAAGCTCAGCGAGCCCGGGCCCACGTACTCCCGGTTCGCGGTGTAGCGCAGGGAGCCGCCGTTGTCCCGGACGGCGTCCTGGGCGTTGGCGCCGATCATGGTGACGCGGTCCACCTGAGTGATCCGCGGGGTGCGCCCGTCACGGACCTTCACCCATTCCCTGAGCTGGTAGTCCAGGCTGCTGCCGGCCTTGACCTCAAGCACGTCGTCCTTCGCCAGGACGGGGATCTGCTCCCCCACGCCCGGAACCCAGACGATCGCGGTGGCCTTGAGGCCGTCCACGTCCTCGACGGTGTACGGGACGAGCTGCGCGTCCTTGGCCAGGTTGACCGCCAGGCCGCCCTTGCCGTTCGGATGGGCGTTCGGATTCTCGCTGGAGATCTTGAGCTTCTCCCCCACGCCGTCGGGATCCTCGTCGTTGTCCAGGACCGGCACGTCGACGCTCGTCTTGCCGAGCGTCTGCGCCTGGGTCACACGGTCGTCCCGCGCGATGGGCGCTTTGAGCGGCACGTCCTTCCGCGCGATGATCCGCACGGAGGCGTCCGCCGTCGCGCCGCGGGAGTCGGCGATGGTGTAGCGCAGGCTCTCGGTCCCCTCCTCCGGCGGAGCGGTGGCGAGGATCCGGTGGCTCGTGTCGCTCACGGAGGCCTTCAGCGCGGCGTTGGCGTCGAGCCGGTCCTTGAGGATGCCGATGGTGTCGCCGTCCGGGTCCGAGTCGTTGGCCAGCGCCGCAACGGCGACCTCACGCCCGGGCCGGACCGTGACCGAGTCGTCCACGGCGGACGGGCTCTGATTGACCTCGGGCAGCGGCGCCACGCCGACGGTCACGAGGGCGGTCGCGACGGCGCCCTGCCGGTCCTGGATCCGGTACTGGAAGGTGTCAGTGCCGAAGGCGTCCGTGGCGGCCGTGTAATCGATGTAGTTGCTGCCGAGCTGGACCGTGCCCTTCTTCGGAGCGCTTTCGACGCCCACGAGCTGGACCGAGTCGCCGTCGGGATCCACCGCGTCCATGGGGATCGCGATCCGCACCGTGCCGCCCGCGATGACCCTGCTGGTCACGCTCTTGGCCTGGGGCCGGGAGTTCTCGCGGCCCTCGATCGGCAGGATGTGGATGGTCACCGGCGCGGCGCTCTTCTGGCCCTGGGGGTCCACGGCGTTGTAGACGACGCGCACGGTCTTCGGAGTGGGGCCCGCCAGGAAACGCACGGTCTTCTCGGACACCCACGCCTTGCCCTCCGCGGCGTCGGGCAGCTCCGTGAGCTTCTGGTCGACGCTGAGCTCCTCGCCCTGCGGGTGGGTGTCATTCGCCAGGACGGGGATGGTGACGACGTCGTTCACCCGGACGTTGACCTCGTCCGGTTTCGGCTCGGGCGCCTGGATGACCGCCGGGGCCGGCACCGGGATCACCGAGATGGTCCCCGTGGCGGACTTGCTGCCGTTGGAGATGGTGTAACGGATGGTGCTCGGGGCGTTGGCGCCCCGGACGTCGGTGATCCGCAGGACTTCGTGGTTCAGGATGGTCGCGGAGATTCCAGAATCCGGGTCGACGGTGATCGACTGGAGCACCAGGACGCCGCCGGCGGGGTCGTCGTCGTTCTCCAGCGGTGCGACGAGCGCCTGGCCTCCGGTGGGCAGGAGCGCGACGTCGTGCACGGCCGACGGCGCACCCTCCTCGCGTCCGGACGCCACGTCCACGCGGATGAGGCCCACATTGCTCTGCGGGCCGTTGCTGACGACGTAGCTGACGTAGTAAGTGCCCTCGGACTTCGCCAGGAACGTGAACGTCCCGGCGTCGGTGACGGGGCCCAGCTGGGCCTTGCCCTGCGCGTCGACGCTCGCGAGGCGGAGATTGCCGCCATTGGGATCGACGTCGTTCTTCAGCGGGGAGATCGTGGTCGGCTGACCGGCCACGGCGTTCACGTGGTCCGCGTTGACCTGCGGGACCAGCGCGCCGTTGGGCCGCACGTCCACCGTGACACGGCCCGTGGTGGATTCACGGCCGTCCCAGACCGTGATGGTGACGGTCTTGCGTCCGGGGCCTGTGCCCGCGTCCTGGAAGGTGAGCATGCCATCGCGGCGGACCTTGACCAGGTCCTGAGGGTTCTCGGTCTTGGCATCCATGAGCACCAGCTCATCGCCGTCCGGGTCCATCCAGTCGAGCAGGACGTTCTGGCTGACCTGTTTGCCGTTCTCCACCACCAGGGTGGTCCTGCGCTCCGCCTTCAGCCGGGGAACCGCGTTCTCCTGGGGACCCACCACTCGCAAGGTGACCTGGGCGGTGTTCGTGCCACTGCGGCCGTCGTTGGCGGTGTACCGGAAGGTCTCGGTGCCGGGCGCCGCGGAGGCCGGCACCGCGATCTGGAAGGCGGTCTTGCCGTAGATGGGTTCGACCGTGCCCGCCTTGGGCCCGTTGCCTTCCACGGACGCGGTCAGGACGTCGCCGTCGGGATCCGAGTCGTTCTCCAGCACGGGCAGGATCGTGGTCTGGCCGGGTCGCACGCCGAACGTGTCCGGTTTGGCGGTCGGGGGCCGGTTCGGCTTGGTGCGGTCCGGAAGGACGTTGCGGGCCGTGGTGTCCGAGGAGTTGTCGTCCTGGTTGGAGTTGTGGTTCTTCGGAGGGATGACCTCGTCCCAGTTGTCCACGAGCAGCATGTCCTGGTTGACCAGCCAGACGACGCCGGAGTTCACGTCATTCAGCACCACGTTGTCCCGGTTGACGCGGAAGACGTACTGGGGGCTCTTGCTGGCCTGCGGGATGTCCTGCTTCTTGTCATCCGCGGGGTTCTTACACTGGCGGACGTACTTGTTGATCCCGGCCCAGGCGGCGTAGGTGCAGCCGTTCAGCTGCACCGGGGCGGCCGGAGCGCCGGAACCGTCCACCGCGGTCTTGGCGGCCTCGCCGCCGGACAGCGGAACCTTCCACAGTGCGGTCGGGGTCGCGAGTACGACGGCGTCGCCTCCGGAGCTCGGCTGCTGCAGTTTCGCGTCGCGCGAGTCGGGGATGGTGATGCTGGAGCCGTCCTCCCGGATCACCCGGCCGCTCGTCGCTTCAAAGGCGACCACGGTGTCACCGACCGTGGTGAGCTGGAGATCGCCGGTGTCCTTGAGGGCGGTCACGGTCCTGGTCTCGCGGTCGACACCGGATCCCTGGGCGGACTGCCGCAGGTCCGTCAGCTCCCCCTTGGAGCGGTTGAGAGTGTGCACCGTCCCGTCCGGCCCGGTCACGGTGTTCTGGCCGTTGGCGCCCTGGACGGCCACGGGGGTGTTCTCAGGATTGAAGCCGGAGAGCTCCTCCGGGGTCGTCACCCAGACCTTGCCACTGGACACCTCGGTCAGCGCGACCGTCTGGCCACCCAGGGACAGGGAGGTGGTGGGCGGCAGTTTGAAGTCGGGCCCGAGCCGGACGGACGCGGGATCCACCGCGTTCACGCTGCTTCCGGCGCCGTCCTGCACCAGGATGCGACTCGCGTCCTGCTGGATGTCGAAGCGATTGCTGGCAGGCGTGACGGCGCCGTCAAGCACCCGGGAAGCGTAGTTGAGCCGGCCCACCGCGTTGCGGGCGTTGGACGTGACCCAGACGCCGCCGTCGTTCAGGTCGACATCGGCCGTTTTGAAACCCGGATAGGCGATCGCCGCCGCCGCGAGGGAGAGCGAAATGGCTGTCACAGAGGTCACCGCTGTGACGCGTCGGGCTCTCCGCCCGAATCTGGGGAAGCTGCCGGCTGGGCTCACGGTGCGGGTCCTCACGGGTCGTGGTCGGTCAAGGAGAGGGACAGACCTCCCCCATGAGGTCAGTCACATGTGTCGAGTCTGACACTCAGACTCCAGACTCAAAAGTAACTTCGGCGGAATAACCGGTGCAAGCGCCAGGAATGGGGAGGGCTCCCCATTCCTGGCGCTTGCGCACATCGGCCGAGGTCAGCAGCGTGGGATGCCGTTGGTCTCCGGTTCACCCAGACTGGTCCGGCCCGTGATGATGTACCGGCCGGCGTTCCGTCCGGTCTCCATGCGGTACCAGTTGTTGTAGCCGGAGTTCACCACATTGCCGTTCTTGTCGTAGAACCGGTTGTCGAACCCGACATAGCACTTGACGACGAACGTGTCACCCGGGGCCACCCACGGAACGTTCCGGTCGGCGGCGCCGTCGCACTCGAAGGTGCGCTGGTCGTAGCTGATCTTCGAGCTGTTCTCGTACGAGCAGAACCGATGAGGTGCGGGCTCCACGAAGGCGCCGTTCCACGACCCCTGGCCGCTCGTGGCGGTCGCGGAGCGAGCTGCGCCGCGGGTCCCCTTGGAGTTCACATTGCGGACGTCGATCGTCGCAGGCTTCTGATATCCGCCGGTGTTGAAGGAGACGGAGTCGTTGACGCCCGCCGCCTTCCAGGCGCCGTTGTTGATCCTGTACTCCGTGGAGACCACGTCGTTCGCACCCGTGTTATTGGTCCAGCTGAAGGAGACCGAGGTGGATCCGCCTCCGCCGTTCTGACCATTCACCACGGGGCTGCCAGGCGCGCCGTAAGGAACCGTCGACGCCGGATCGCTCGCGTTCGAGCTCGGCGCCACGGACGAGTCGGCCACCACGGTGATCGCCTGGCTCTGCCCGTTGGTGAATCCACCGATGGTCTGCCCCGGCGTGATCGGCCCGGACTGACCGGAGGGGCTCGCGATGTAGTGGTAGCTGACCTCCGAGCTGCTGGAGCCGTTGCGCTGTGTGGAGTTCAACGGTGCGAAGTTCACTGTGATCTGGTGCCCGTTCCCTCCGGTGTTGGCCGGCGTCGCCGTGACATTCGTCGGCGTGGCCAGCCTGCCGGTGGCTCGGCGCGGAGCACTCGGCGCCGAGACCGGGCTCTTGCCGGCCTTGTTCTCCGCCTGCACGGTGAAGGTGTACTCCGTTTCCTGGTTCGAGACCTGGAACTCGGTGCTGAGCGCGGTCCCCGGCACCGTCTTGGTCAGATCGGCCTGGCCGCCGCCGTGTCGGGTCACGTAGTAGTTCTTCACCGGGTCGCCGTGCGGGTCCGGGGCGACCCAGTCGACGGCGACCTGGTTCGTCGTGCCCACGGCGGAGAGCACGCGGGTGGTGGGGGCGGCCGGCTGCGCCGGTGGGGCCGCCGGGTGATCCGACGCGGAGTAGGAACTCCAATCGGACGGCGTGGGCGCCTTGTTGACAGCCTGGACGCGGACCCGGTACTCGGTGCCGTTCGTCAGTCCGGACCAGGTGTAGCTCAGGCCGGTGACGCCGGTCTTGCTCCCCACCCCGCTGGCGGGGGGCGGCGAGATTTCCAGGTTGTAGCTCGTCACCGGCGAGCCCTCCGTCTTGGCGGGGGGCCAGGTGATCGCCATGTTCTGGTTCCCGGCCTTCACCGTGGGTGCGTCCGGCTGGTTCGGCTTCACGTCCGGGCGGACCTCATTGGATTCGGCCGACGGCTTCGAGTCCCCCACCTCGTTGGTGGCGACCACGGTGAAGCGGTACGGGACATCGTTCTTCAGCCCCGTCAGGGTGCACGTGGTGGTGGTGCACTCCTGGGTGAAGCCGCTGTTGGACCGCACCGTGTACTTGGTGATCGGCGCTCCGTTGTCCGAGGGCGGCGACCAGTGCAGCACGGCCGTCTTGTTGCGGACATCCGTGGCGGTGGGCGCGGACGGAGCGTCCGGCGCGGCCCGGACCGTGATCTTCACCCGGCCCGTCGCACGCCGCGACGAATCCTGCGTCTTGTCGTCCACCGAGTAACGCACCACCAGGACGCCGCGGTAGTCCGCTGCGGGCGTGACGGTGATCGAGTCTCCGTTGATCACGGGCGAGCCGCTCGTGCTCCCCGTCTCGACCTGGGCGTCCACGACCTTCAGGGGACTTCCCGGGAAGGGGTTGACGTCGTTCTCGGTGACCTTGACGGTCACCGGCTTCCCGGCGTCGGCCTTGTCCACCACGTCGTCATTGGCGACCGGGAGCGGGCGCGTGGACGCGACCGCCTGGAGGGAGATCTCGGCGCGGACCGGTTCCGAGCGGCCATCGGTCACCGTCACGCCCACCACCTGGCGGGCTCCGGCGGCGGTCCCGGCCTTGCCGGTCGCCTTGAGCTGCGACCCCTCGAGGGAGATCCCGAATTTCTCGACCGACGGCGTGCCGTCCAGGGCGAAGCGCAGCTTCTCCTGATCGCCCTGGTCGACGTCCTTCGCCAGACGGCTGAGGTCCAGGGTGACGGTCTCGCCGTCCGGAACGTCCAGGGGGCTCCCCAGGAACGTGGGCGCGTGGTTGGCGTTGGGGTCCGGGTTGACCTTGGTGAGGATGGTCAGGGTGGACTTGAGGCCGTCGGCGTCGTCCGGACCGCTGCCGTCCGTCACCTCGAAGGTCACCGAACCGGGACCCACGAAGTTCTTCAGGGCCGCATAGTGCAGGGTGGCTCCGTCGGAGCCGAGCACCTTGTCTGCGGAGGCGCCCATGACCTTGATCTTCTCGGCCACGGTGATGCGGGGCGTCCGGCCCGGACGCACGGCGACGTAGTCCGAGAGCTTGAGGTCGACGCTCTGCCCCGCCGTCACCTCGACCACCTGGCTGTTCTTGAGCGCGGGCGGCATCTTGCCCTGGCCCGGCACGTGCATGATGGCGGTGGCGGTCAGTCCGTCCAGGTCCGTGACGGTGTACGGGATGAGCTGGGCGTTCTCCGCCAGCTTCACACGCACCTTGCCGTCCGGTCCCAGGCTCGCATTCGGATTGCCGTCCGGGAAGGTGATCTTCAGATCCTCGGTCACCCCGTCCGGGTCCGAGTCGTTCTTCAGCACCGGGATGTCCACGGCCGTCTTGCCGAGCGTCTCCGCAAGGGTCACGTGATCGTCGTTGGCGATCGGCGCCTTGGGCACCGCCTTCGGATTGACCTTGAGGACGACGACGGCGCTCGCCTGCGCGCCCTTGTCGTCGACGATCGTGTAGCGGATGTTGTGGGTGCCCTCCGCGCCCGGCGCGGTCAGGAGCACGCGCCCGTTCTCGGTGGCGGACGCGTTGAGGCCGGACTCGCTTTCGAAGCGGTCCTTCACGAGCGCGATCGGGTCCCCGTCAGGATCCGAGTCATTGGCCAAGGCATCGACGGCGATCCGTCGGCCGGGCTTGACCTCGGCGTAGTCGTCCACCGCCAACGGCTTCTGATTGACGGACGCAGCCGGGGCCACGCCGACGATCACGGTGCCGGTGTTCTCGGCGCCGATGCGGTCCCGCACCCGGTAGGTGAAGGTGTCCGTTCCGGCCGAGGCGGAACCGGCGATGTATTCGATGACGCCCTCCCCCAGCACGGCAGTGCCCAGGGCCGGGGCCTTGTCCACGCCCACGAGCTCCACGGAGTCGCCGTCGGGGTCGATGCCGTCCAGCGGGATGGCGATCTTGATCTTCATCCCCGCCAGGACCCGCGCCGTGACGTTCTTCGGCTCGGGACGGGCGTTGCGCTCGTCGTCGCGCGCCTTGATCCGGATGGTGAGCTGCGCGGAGTCGGCCTGGCCGGACTCATTCATCACCTTGTACGTCGCGTAGACCGTCTTGGGCGTCGGGCCGGCGAGGAAGCGAACAGTGTTGCCGGAGGTGAAGATGCGGCCGTCGGCGCTGTCCGGCACCTCGGGCAGCTTCGAGTCCAGCGTGAGCTTCCCGCCGTTCGGGTCGACGTCGTTGGCGAGGACCGGGATGGTGACCACGTCGCCCACGCGGACCGTGGCCTCGTCGTCCTTGGCCTGCGGCGCGGGCAGTTTCGATGGTGAGGGGATCACCACGACGGCGATCTCGCCCGTGGCGGACGCCTTGCCGTTGGAGATGGAGTACTTGAGCGTCACGGTGCCCTGGGCGTGCAGATCCGTCACGCGGACGACGCTGTGATCCAGGACGGAGACGCTCACGGGCGCCCCGTTCGGAAGCGTCACCGACTGCACCACCAGGACGCCGCCGGCAGGGTCGAAGTCGTTGCCCAGGACGTCCACCAGGGTGCTGCCGCCGCTCGGCAGCTGCGCGACGTCGCGCACCGCGATGGGCGGTCCGTCCGCGTTCGACGGGACCACGTCCACGCGCACGAGCTGCTGGGCCGCGGCCGGGCCGTTGGTCACGGTGTAGGTCACGTAGTGGGTGCCGACCAGCGTCGAGCTGAACTGGAACGTCTGCTGATCGGCGCCGATCACGGCCGTCGACTGCGCGTCGGGGGCCACCCGGGCGAGCCGGAGGGATCCGCCGAGCGGGTCGACGTCGTTCTTCAAGGGGGCGACCGTGATCTTCTGGCCGGCGGGCACGATCACCGAATCCGCGTTCGCCAGCGGCGGCAGGGCGCTCGGCGGCTTGACGTCGGCCGTCACGCGGATCTCGGCGGTGTCGCGGCCGTCCGAGACACGGAGCGTCAGGGTGCGCTTGCCCGGCGAGGACCCCGCGTCCTGGAGGGTCAGCTGGCCGTCGGGCCGCGTGCGCACGACGTCGCCGGCATTGCTGCTGGTGGCGCCGGTGAGGAACATGTCATCCCCATCCGGGTCCATGAAGTCCGGCAGGACGTTCTGCACCACTTGCTTGCCCTGCTGCAGCACGAGACTGGGCACGCGCCCCGGCTTGAGCTGCGGCTTGCGATTGACCTCGGGCGGGACGACGTCCAGCGTCACCTGGGCCGCGCCCTGGCCTCCTCGTCCGTCATCCGCGATGTACTTGAACTCGGCGCTGCCGTGTTTGTCCGCGGGCACGGAGACCTGGAATCCGGTCCCGCCGTAGATGCTCTCCACTCGTCCGATCGACGGCTGGTTCTCCGCCCGCACTCTCAGCACGTCGCCGTCGGCGTCCGAGTCGTTGTCCAGCACGCTGAGGATGGTGGTGCGGCCCGCGCGCACGCCGTAGCTGTCCGGCTTCGCGACCGGCGGGGTGTTGGGCTTGCTGCGATCCGGCAGCGTGGTCTGCTGGACCTCGTCGGCGGAGTCCTTGTCCGCGTCCTGCGAAGTGTTCTTCGGCGGGATCACGTCGTCCCAGTTGTTGACCAGCAGCATGTTCTGGTTCACCAGCCAGACGTTGCCGGCGTTGATGTCGTTCAGCACCACCAGGTCGCGATTGACGCGGAACACGAACGACGGCGAGGCGCTGGCCTGCGGGACGTCGCGTTGCTGGTCATCGGCCGGGTTCACGCACTTGCGCACATAGCGGTTGCTGCCGCTCCACGCACTGTAAATACAACCGCCTTGCTGCACCGGCGCCGCGGCCACTCCGGTCCCGCCGGCGTCGACCGAGGTGGCCTTGCCGCCGTCGAGCGGCTGGACGATCAGCGCGGTGGGGGTGGCGATGGCCACCTGGTCCGCATCCGGCCCGCTTTGCTGGAGACGGGCGTTCCGGGCGTCCGGCACCGGTACGGTGCGGCCGTCCGGCAGGAAGAGCTTGCCGCCGGCCGGGTCGAGCACCACGGTCTTCTGCCCCAGGACCGCGAGCTGCACCTCGCCGGCGCCCTTGAGGTCCGCCCAGTCCCTGCTGGCGCGGTCCGTGACCGTCCCGGACTCGTCCAGGGAGAACTGCGTGACGGTGCCCTTGGTTGCATCCACCACGGCGACATGGCCGTCGGCGCTGACCGCGGCTCGGATCCCGGCGCTCCCCTTGACCGTGGGTTCGGCGGAGTCCGGCGAGTAGCCGCTCAGGGCCTCGGCCTTCATCGCCCAGACCTGGCCCTTGGACGGATCGGCCACCGCGACGACGTCACCGCCGATCGAGGAGGTGGAGGACGCCGCGAGTTTCTGCTCGCCGCTCAGCCGCACCTTGGCGGGGTCGACCTGGCCGAGAGCCGAGCCCTGGCTGTCCTGCACGAGGACGTTCTGGCGGGACTGGAGGATGTCGAAGGAGTTGCTGGCGGGCGTGACCGCGCCGTCCAGCACCCGGGAGGCATAGTTGAGGCGGCCCACCGCATTGCGGGAGTTCGAGGTGACCCAGACGCCGCCGTCGTTGAGGTCCACATCCGCGGTCTTGAAACCGGGGTACGCGATCGCGGCCGCGGCCAGCGACAACGACACCACCGTCACCGAGGTGATCCCCAGCACGCGCCGGCCGGTGCGGCCGAGGTTGAAGAACCGTCGCTTGCCCCCGGCGCTGAATCCTTGTGGTTTCGTTCCGTCAGGGCTCACGTCAATCCTTCGATGTCATGCAGGAGAATGCGGTGTCGGAGCGGCCCCCGCCCGGACGCTCCTGTCCCCTGAGTTTTTCACGCCGGTGATCCAACTCAAAAGTAACATCGAATGAATAATTGCGGGAGTGTCAGTCCACGACGAGCCCCGGGCCCGCTCCCCGCTCCAGCAGAACCGGCGATATCTCGCCGAATCCGCGCACATTCTCCGGCTCCTGCGGAGTCAGGATGTAGCGCTCATCCCCCGCCAGGACGCTGGCCGTCAGAGAGTCGATCAGCACCGTCCCCGGTTCGGCGAGCGCGGTGAGGCGCGCGGCCAGATTGACGGTGGGACCGTAGATGTCACCCATGCGGGAGAGGATCCGTCCCCAGACCAGGGCCACCCGGGTCTTCGGCAGGATCTCATCGTCCTCGAAGGCCTGGGAGAGCGCCAGGGAGATCTCGGCGCCGGCCGTCGGGGTCTCGGCGACGTAGAGCACTTCATCGCCGATGGTCTTGACCAGGCGGCCACCGCCCACGGAGATGATCTCCGCGCACTTGTTCTCGAAGCGCTGGACCAGCTGGGCCAGGGTGCGCTCGTTCATCCGGCGGGAGAGGCTCGTGTAGGAGACCAGATCGGCGAAGCCCACGGCACGTGCCAACGGCAGCGGGGCGTCGTCCTCGTCGCCTTCGCGGCCCTCCTCGCTCGCCTCGAGGCCGGACGCGGCGCGGACCGAGAGCCGCTGGACCGCGGCGTTGAGCTGACGGCGCCAGGAGTACCGGAGCACCTGCTCGAGCGGGTCGATCAGGGCGGGGAGCACGTCCACGATGTTCTGCCGGGCTTCGGCGTCCGGGATCCCCTGATTGGCCATGAGGTCCTCGACGAGCGCCTCGACCTGCCAGACCACCATGCGGTCGGTCATCTGCCCGATCGAACGGGCGATCGAGATGGCAGTCTCCTCGGTGAGGAGGCCTTCGCGCACCAGTCCGACGATCGTCTCCAGCGCCTGCTGGTCCGATTCGGTGAAGGCTACGTCCTGGTCCCCCCAGTTCGGGAAGCCGAGGGCGCGCCAGATCTTGCGGGCGGAGTGCAGCGACACGCCCACACCGGAGGCGACTTCGCGACGGCGGAGGGTCCGGTCACCGCCGAGGAGTCGGCGCTGCAGTTCACGGACCGAGCCGACCTGAGGAAGCGAGGTGGTGGGCACGGGCACCACGGGGGTGTGTGCGTCGGAGTCCGTCTCGTGCGGGTCGACGGCGGGGGCGGCCTGGCCGGAGGTCTCCTCGCTCACTCTTCACCTTCTCTCAGTTCCCAGGGCAATGCGGGGTCGTGGAAATCGTCGATCGTGTCGTCCGGATAGATGACCCCGTCCGGGAGGTCGTCCAGCGCGTCCTGGATGAAGGACCGGAAGGTCTCCACCTCCGGGACGTCACTCAGCACCCCGAATCCGCCATGCCGCAGTTCCAAGGTTATAGTCCCCGAACGCAGAGGCCGTTGCAGGAGTTCCTGGCGGGTCTGGACCCCTTGGACACTGGCCAGCAGGTACTGCCGCGTGACCTTGGCGAGGACGCCGTTGACGATCAGGATCCGCTGGCTCGTGAGCACGTAGCGGGTGCTGTTCCAGGCGATCACCCGCGGCAGGGTGAAGAGCAGCAGCACGGCCACGCCGAGGATCACACAGGCCAGCGTCAGGTACGGCGCCGATCCCTGCGGCAGCCACGGGAGGAGACGGTTCAGATTGCCCCGGCCCACCCAGGTCGCGGCGAACGATGCCGCGGCGAGGGCCAGGATCCCGGCGGTGACGGGCCAGATGAGACTGCGGGCCTGGGGTCGGGTGGTGCAGATGAGCTGTTCCCCCGGAAGCAGGGCCTTACGCATAGCCGCCGGCGCCGTCGGGTCCGTGCAGGCGCAGATGAACGACGTCCCCGGCCGTCACGGTGTGTTCCAGGCCGTCCTCGGTGAGAAGCACCAGGGAGCCGTGATGATCGAGTCGTTCCGCGCGGCCCACCACTTCGCGGTCTCCGGGAAGGTGCGCCTTCACGGTCCGCCCCAGCGTCACGGTGGACTGCGTCAGACGGTGGTGCAGCGAGGCTCCCCCGGCCAGCCCGGCGTCGGGGTCGCCGTCGGAGTTGCAGTAGTCACGGTAGAGCTGGACGAAGCGGCGCAGATAGGCCGCCACCAGGGCTGTCCGGTCGAGGGGCCGCGCCCCGGCCAGCAGAAGGGACGTGGCAGTGGGAACCGGCAGCTCCTCCGCGGTCAGACTGACGTTCACCCCGGTGCCGAGCACGACGACGGGCGGCTGGCCGTCCGCCGGGAAGTGGAGCTGCGCGAGGATGCCGGCGAGCTTGCGCTCACCGAGGAGGAGATCGTTGGGCCACTTCACCCCCGCGTGGACGCCGCAGATGTCATCGAGCGCCAGGCACCAGGCCTCGGCCGCGAGCAGGGAGAACCAGGAATAGGAGTCGGTCGGCAGGGGCCGGCCCTGGGCGTTCACCGGCCGCAGCACGATGGAGACGGCCAGCGCGGCCCGCGGAGGGGCCTCCCAGTGCCGGTCGAGACGTCCCCGGCCGGTGCTCTGGTGATCGGCGATGAGGACGCTGAGGTCGGGGTACTCGGTGCGGCCCCGGCCCTCCTCGGATCCCAGGGCGGCCAGCAGGTCCGCATTGGTGGAACCGGTGGTGTCCACGTGATCCAGACGGGACAGTCCCAGCGCCTGGACGAGGCCGTTGCGGAGCATGCCGGCGTCGAACGGCTCACGCCCTTCCACCTGCTGAGAGTCCTGTGCGTCCATGGCATCCAGCCTAGTATGTGGTGCGGTGTCGGCGACGCTCTCGCGGCAGTCCATGCCTGGACACGGGAATTTGTAGGGTTCCTACAGCGATGGGCGCGGAACCCCTGGCTAGACTGGCTCTCAGGCTTGTCGAATGTGCACAAGCAACACGTACGCCAGCGGCACAGGACTGTGCCGGACCGGAAGTGAGGACCATGAGCCACGACCTTGCCACCACCGCGGGGAAGATCGCCGACTTCCGGGACCGTCAGGCCCAGGCCCTGGTCCCGTCCGGCCAGGAGGCCGTCGAGAAGCAGCACGCACGCGGCAAGAACACCGCCCGTGAGCGCATTGACCTGCTCGTGGATGAAGGCTCCTTCGTCGAGTTCGACGCCCTCGCCACGCACCGCTCCACCGCTTTCGGCATGGAGAAGAAGAAGCCCCTCGGCGACGGCGTGGTGTCCGGCTACGCCACGGTCGACGGCCGCCTCGTGGCCCTCTACAGCCAGGACTTCAGCGTCTACGGCGGCTCCCTCAGCCAGGTGAACGGCGAGAAGATCGTCAAGGTGCAGGAGTTCGCCCTGCGCAACGGCTGCCCCGTGATCGGGATCAACGACGGCGGCGGCGCCCGCATCCAGGAAGGCGTGGCTTCCCTGGCGATGTTCGCGGACATCTTCCGCAACAACGTGCACGCGTCCGGCGTCGTGCCCCAGATCTCGCTCATCATGGGCCCGTGTGCCGGCGGCGCCGCTTACTCCCCCGCCCTGACGGACTACGTGGTCATGGTGGACAAGACGAGCCACATGTTCATCACCGGCCCGGACGTCATCAAGACGGTCACGGGTGAGGACGTGGACATGGAGACCCTCGGCGGCGCGCGCCAGCACAACGCGACCACCGGCACCTCCACGTACCTGGCGAGCGACGAGGCGGATGCGATCGAGTTCGTCCGTGAGCTGCTCGACTTCCTGCCGAGCAACAACCTCGCCGAGGCTCCGATCCTGGAGCATGGCCAGGAGCTCGAGGTGGATGAGGACGACCTCACCCTGGACACCCTCATCCCGGACTCCGCGAACCACCCGTACGACATGCGCCGCGTGATCGAGAACGTGGTGGATGACGGCAACTTCCTCGAGATGCAGGCGCTGTACGCCCCGAACGTCATGATCGGCTACGCCCGGATCGAGGGCCACACGGTCGGCATCGTGGCCAACCAGCCGATGCAGTTCGCCGGCACCCTGGACATCGCCGCCTCCGAGAAGGCCGCCCGCTTCGTGCGGCACTGCGACGCGTTCAACATCCCGATCGTGACCCTGGTGGACGTGCCCGGCTTCCTGCCCGGCAAGGACCAGGAGTTCCAGGGCATCATCCGCCGCGGCGCGAAGCTGCTCTACGCCTACGCCGAGGCCACCGTGCCGAAGCTGACCGTCATCACCCGAAAGGCCTACGGCGGCGCGTACATCGTGATGGGCTCCAAGAAGCTCGGCGCGGACCTCAACCTCGCCTGGCCCACCGCGCAGATCGGCGTCATGGGCGCCCAGGGCGCGGTCAACATCCTGTACCGCCGCGATCTCGCCGCCGTGCAGGCCGAGGGCGGCGACGTCGAGGCCCGCCGCGCGGAACTGATCCGCCAGTACGAGGACGAGCTCCTCAACCCGTACCAGGCGGCGGAGCTCGGCTACATCGACGCGGTCATCGCCCCCAGCGAGACCCGCACCCAGCTCATCCGTGGCCTCCGGGCCCTGCGGGACAAGCGTGCCGGCCTGCCCGCCAAGAAGCACGGCAACATCCCGCTCTAAGGACGATCATGGCCACCACCACCGACGCACCCCAGGGTGACGCGGAGAACGCCCAGCCGTTCCTCACCGTCACCCGGGGCAACCCCACGCCCGAAGAGCTCGCCGCGCTGACCGCCGTCGTGAGCGCGCTCGCGGCAGGCCAGCCGCAGGAGGCCGCGAGCCCTTCACGGCACTCCGAGCGTTTCTGGCACCGCCGTGCCCAGTTCAACGTGCCGCTGAAGGCCGGTCCCGGCTCCTGGCGCAGGTCCCGGGGCTGAGTCCGTGATCAGGACGCCGGGCGGTACCGCCGCACGGCGCCCTCAGGGACGCTGAACCAGAGCGGTGAACCCGGGCTCGCGTCCATGGCCGCGACCAGGCTGACGTCCGCCTCGGCGTTCACCTCGTGGCCGGCGACCTCTCCGGCCGTTCCTTCGGCGCGCAGCAGCACGGTCTCCCCGCGGGGCTCCAGTGCCCGTGCGGTGACCGGGAAGTGCTGAGCCCCCGAGGGCAGGCCGCTCGCCTCGGCGCCGAGGCCGGGTTCCCGTGCGGACACGACGACGTCGGCGGCGCGGAACGCGAGCGCGTCCTCTCCGGTGCGGATCAGGTTGAGCCCTGCCAGCTTCGCGGCGAAGACGTTCGGCGGGCGGGTGAACAGCTCACGCGTCGGCCCGGAGGCCACCACGCGCCCGTCGTGCAGGATCGCGGTATGGCTGGCAAGCGTCAGGGCGTCGAGGATCTCGTGGGTGATGAGGATGGCGCTCTGACCGGACAGCAGTTCCTTGAGGATGCCGCGCATCCGGGTCGAGGCCGTCACGTCGAGAGCATTGAGGGGTTCGTCCAGGACCAGGAGCCGGGGCTGGGTGGCGAGTGCGCGGGCGAGCGCCACGGTCTGCGCCTGCCCACCCGAGATCTGCCAGGGTTTCTCCCCCGCGAACCCGCGTCCTCCGACCTTCTCCAGCCAGCCGAGCGCCTCTTTCCGCGCCTGGGCTCTGGAGGCGCCTCGGCTGCGGGGGCCGAATGCGACGTTGTCCAGGGCGTCGAGATGCGGGAACAGCATCGGGGCCTGGGCCATGAGCGCCACCGATCGCCGGTGCGTCGGGACGTCGACGCCCCGGGCACTGTCCAGCAGCGTCCGCCCGCCCAGGACGATCCGGCCCTCGGCCTGCCGCCGGGATCCCGGAAGGGTGCCCGTCACGGCCGCCGCGAAGGACGACTTCCCGGCGCCGTTGGGCCCCATGATCGCCAGAGTGTCGCCCTCCCCCAGGCCCAGCCGGAGGTCGAGGCCCCGTGAGGGCACGCGGACGTCGGCGTCCAGGAAGGTGGGCTCCACGCCGACCGCGACGGGGTGGCCGCCGCTCATCGCACACCGGCCTTGCGCCGGACCCAGGGCCCGTGGGCCAGCCCGACCACGAGGACCGCCACCGCCACGAGCAGGAGGGCGAGCGCTGCGGCCGCGTCGGGGTCGCTCTCGCGGGCGAGGTAGATCTCCAGAGGCAGCGTCCGGGTGACGCCTTGCAGATTGCCGGCGAAGGTCAGCGTGGCGCCGAACTCCCCCAGGCACCGTGCGAACGCGAGGACCGCCCCGGAGAGCAGCCCCGGCAGAGCCAGGGGCAGCGTCACCCTCCACCAGGTGGCCGCGGGGCTCGAGCCCAGGGTCGCGGCCACGGTCTCGTAGCGCACGTCGCCGCTGGACAGCGCACCCTCCATGCTGAGCACCAGATATGGGAGCGAGACGAAGGCCTGGGCCAGCACCACCGCGGCGGTGCTGAAGGACAGTTCGACGCCGACGGCACGAAGGGGCGGCCCCAGGAGCCCGAAGCGGCCGAAGGCGTACAGCAGGGCCAGACCGCCCACGACCGGCGGGATCACGAGCGGCAGCAGGACCAGGGCCCGCAGGACCCGCTTGCCGGGGAACCGTGCCCGCGAGAGGACGGCGGCCAGCGGAACCCCGAGCACGATGCAGAGCGCCGTGCTCAGGCAGGCCGTGCGAAGGCTGAGGGACAGGGCGTCCACGGCGGCCTGGCTCGTGACCAGCGGGATGAAGTGCGCCCAGTCGACCTTGAGGGCCATGGCCAGGGGCGGCACCAGGATGAAGGCGAGCCCGAGCACGGCTGCCAGCAGCATCCAGCCCGGCACGCCGTTCAGACGGACTCCGTCACGGAGGCTCCCCCCGACCCTGCTCTGCGGAGCCCGGGTGGCCTCGCCACCCGGGTCACTCACGGCTTGCCGAATCCGGCGTCGGCCAGGACTTTCTGTCCCGGATCCCCGGTGAGAGCGGCCAGGAAGGCCCTGCCGCCGTCGCTGTCGGGGGCGCCTTGGACGAGCGCCCCCGCGTAGGTGTTGACGGCGGCACTGCTCTGCGGGAAGTCGACGGCCTTCACGGCGCCCTTCGAGCCTTGCACATCGGTGCGGTAGACGAGCCCCGCGTCGGCCTCGCCGGAGGAGACCTTGCCGAGCACATCGGTGACGGCGAGTTCCTCGCTGACCGGCTTGATGTCGAGCCCGGCCGCCTTCTCCACCTTGTGGCTCGCCGCGCCGCATGGCACCTGCACCGCGCACAGCACCGTCTTGACACCGGGCTTGGCCAGGTCGGCGAGCGCGGCGATGTTCGCGGGATTGCTCGGCGGAACGGCGATGGTGAGGGTGTTGCTGGCGAAGTTCTGCGCCGCGCCGTCGAGCGAGCCGGCGTCCTTCAGCTTGCCCATGGTCGCCAGGTCGGCCGTGGCGACCACGTCGGCCTTGGCGCCGGCCTTGATCTGCGCCACGAGGTCCTGGGACCCGGCGAAGTTGAACTTGAGGTCCAGCTCGGGGTGCTCGGAACGGAGCTTCTCCGCAAGGCTGGTGAAACTGGACTTGAGGGACGCCGCGGCGAAGACCACCACGGTCTTCTTCCCGGCGTCCTGCGGGGAAGAGCTTCCGGAGGCAGTGCTGCCGGAAGCGCCGGAGCATGCGGTGAGGGCGAGCGACGCCGCCACGAGAGCGACGGCGGCCTTGCCGAGGGGCGCCCGGGACAGGTTCTCACGCTTCATCAGGGACCTCCACGATCACATTGGTCGCCTTGACCACGGCCACGGCGAGCTTTCCTTCACGGATGCCGAGTTCCTCGACGGCCTCCGTGCTCATGAGGGAGACGATCCGATGCGGGCCGCACTGCATCTCCACCTGGGACATGACCTTGTCGGAGACGACACGGGTGACCAGGCCGACCATCCGGTTGCGGGCCGAACGGCCCACCTTCGTCGGGTCGGCGGGCTGCGCCGCCTGTTCCCGGGCCAGTGAGGCCAACGACAAGGCGTCCACCTCGGTCACTCCCCCGCCGCGTTCCACCTTCAGGAGGCCACTGTTGAGCCACCGGCGCACGGTGTCGTCACTGACCCCCAGGAAGGCGGCGGCATCCTTGATCCGGATTCCACTCATGGTGCGAGCATAGCCAAATATTCGCCTTTGCGGTTTTTCAATCGGCCTCGGATCGCAAATGCGACCATTCCGTTCGACTGCGCCGTCCCCTCGTCACGACGGGCAAAGTTTTCAAGCACTCCTTTCAAAAAATGCCTACGCTAGGACTGTGACTGAGACCACCACGCACCCCAAGACGGCCATCGACCATCTCGCCGACAGCTACACCGCACGTTTACTGGAACTCGATCCCGCCCTGGCGACGAGTCTGGGACTGCCGGGTCACGAAAGCGAGTACCCCGACTTCTCCCCCGCCGGTCTGGAGACGTTCGCCCGCCTGGACCAGGAGACCCTCACCGCTCTCGACGGGCTGGAGCCCGTGGACGACGTGGACCGCGTGACCCTGGACGCCATGCGTGAGCGCCTGGGCCTCGCGGTGGAACGCCACGCGAGCGGCTGGACCCTCGCCGAGCTGAACAACATCGCCTCGCCCGCGCAGGACATCCGCGCCATCTTCGACCTCATGCCCACGGACACCGAGGAGCACTGGACCCACATCGCGGGCCGTGCCCACAACGTCCCGGCCGCGATCGACGGCTACATCGAGTCCCTGCGGACCGCCCAGGCTCAGGATCTCGTGTCCGCCGCGCGCCAGGTGAAGATCGTGATCGACCAGGCCACCGGCTACGCCGCGGAAGACGGCTTCTTCGCCAAGCTCGCGCGGGAGGCCGCGACGTCGTCGGGTCCCCTGCCGCAGGAGCTGCAGGCCACGCTCGACGACGGCGTGCGCCGCGCGCGGGAGGCGTACGGCACCCTGATCGACTTCCTCCGCGAGGAGCTGCTTCCCGCCGCCCCGGAGAAGGACGCCGTGGGCCGCCAGCGCTACGCCCTGGCGAGCCGCACCTTCCTGGGCGCCGCGATCGACCTGGAGGAGAGCTACGCCTGGGGTGTCGCCGAGCTGGACCGTCTGATCGCCGAGCAGGAGAAGGTCGCACAGCAGATCAAGTCCGGGGCCACCATCGAGGAGGCCAAGGAGATCCTCAACGCGGACGCCTCCCGCCAGCTCCAGGGCACCGACGCCCTGCGCGCCTGGATGCAGAAGCTCTCCGACGAGGCGGTGGCCGCGCTCGCCGGAACCCACTTCGACATCCCCGGCCCCATGAAGACCCTTGAGTGCATGATCGCCCCCACCCAGGACGGCGGCATCTACTACACCGGCCCCAGCGACGACTTCTCGCGCCCCGGCCGCATGTGGTGGTCCGTGCCGCCGGGAGAGGACGAGTTCACCACCTGGGCCGAGACCACCACGGTCTACCACGAGGGTGTCCCGGGGCATCACTTGCAGGTCGCCACGGCCGTGTACCGCAAGGAGCTCCTGAACGACTGGCGCCGCAACATCTGCTGGGTGTCCGGTCACGGCGAGGGCTGGGCGCTGTACGCCGAGAAGCTCATGCACGAGCTCGGCTTCCTGTCCGACCCGGGCGACCTCATGGGCATGCTCGACATGCAGCGGATGCGTGCCGCCCGCGTCGTCTTCGACATCGGCGTGCACCTCGAACTGGACATGCCGGAGCGCTGGGGCAGCGGACCCTGGACGGCGGAGAAGGGCTACGAGTTCCTGCGCGCCAACCTGCCCATCAGCGAGGGCCAGCTGCAGTTCGAGTTCACCCGGTACCTGGGCTGGCCGGGGCAGGCCCCGAGCTACAAGATCGGTCAGCGCCTCTGGGAGCAGATCCGCGAGGAACTCCAGGAGCGGGAGGGCGAGTCCTTCGACGTGAAGGCGTTCCACTCCAAGGCTCTGAACATCGGATCCGTGGGTCTGGACGTGCTGCGCACGGCGCTGCTCGGCTGACCATCCTGACGACGACGGCGGGCGGTCCCGGAAGGGTGCCGCCCGCCGTCGTCATACCCGGCGGATATTCCCGGATTTGAGGAATCTCTCAGAAATCCGGCGGAAAAGTAACACTGCTCAACGCAAAGTGGAATATTGTTACGCCGATTTCTATTGTCCTGTGGGTGAGTACAGAGACCAACGCACCCAAGGCACCGAGCCGCCTGCCCCGCTGGGCCGGCAACTTCGGCGTCCAGATCATCGCCGCACTGGTGCTCGGCGTCGTCCTCGGCCTGGTGGCCAGGAACCTCGGGGGCACGAAGGATGACCCGAACGGCCTGACCATCACCCTCCAGACCATCGGCTCCAGCTACGTCGCGCTGCTGAAGACCGCCGTGGTCCCCCTCATCTTCACCGCCGTGGTGAGCTCGATCGCCAATCTGCGCGCCGTCACCAACGCCGCCAAGCTGGCCTGGAACACCCTCCTGTGGTTCGCCATCACGGCCCTGATCGCCGTGCTGATCGGCATCGGCCTGGGCATCCTGTTCCAGCCGGGCGCCGGCACGGGCATCAGCGAGGAAGGGGCCAAGTACTCCGGCAGCGCCGGCAGCTGGTGGGCCTTCCTCCAGGGCCTCATCCCCCGCAACATCCTCGGCCTCGAGGTCAGCACCAAGATCACCGACGGCGTGGCCTCCACGAGCGTGAACTTCAACGTCCTGCAGATCCTGGTCCTCGCGATCGCCGTGGGCGTGGCCGCCCTGAAGACCGGCAAGAAGGCCGACAAGTTCCTGGACCTCAACGCGTCCGCCCTGGCCGTCATCCAGAAGGTCCTCTGGTGGATCATCCGGATCGCCCCGATCGGCACCATCGGCCTGATCGGCAACGCGGTGGCCAGTTACGGCTGGGACACCATCGGCGCGCTCGGCAAGTTCACCGTGGCGATCTACGTGGGCCTCGCCCTCGTGCTGTTCGTGGTTTACCCGATCCTGGTCCGCAGCCACGGTCTGTCCATCAAGCAGTACTTCTCCGGCGTGTGGCCCGCCGTCCAGCTGGCCTTCGTCTCCCGTTCGTCCGTGGGCACCATGCCGCTGACGCAGCGTGTGACCGAGCGCAACCTGGGTGTCCCCAGCGGCTACGCCTCCTTCGCCGTGCCGCTCGGCTCGACCACCAAGATGGACGGCTGCGCCGCGATCTACCCGGCCATCGCCGCCATCTTCGTGGCCCAGTTCTTCGGCATCAACCTGGACTTCGGCCAGTACCTGCTGATCGTCCTGGTCTCGGTCCTGGGTTCCGCGGCCACCGCCGGCACCACGGGCGCCGTGGTCATGCTGACGCTGACCCTCTCCACCCTGGGCCTGCCGCTCGCCGGCGTCGGCCTCCTGCTGGCCATCGACCCGATCCTGGACATGGGCCGCACCGCGGTCAACGTCGCGGGTCAGGCGCTGGTCCCCACTCTGGTGGCCAAGCGCCAGGGCATCCTGGACCTTGACCTGTACAACGCACCGCGTCAGGGCGTGGCCTTCTCCGACGACGTCCCCGAGGACGTCGAGGAGGGTTCCGAGAAGGAACTGGTGGGCGCGGATCGCTGATCCCACCCCGGGCTCTCCCCCGCCGCGGAGCCGCCGTGCTCGCGAAATGACAGTTGGCGCCTCTTCCCGTCCTGGGAAGGGGCGCCAACTGCTCTCTCGGGGTCTGCTCACTCAGGGCTGGTCGCTCAGCACCTGCGGGTGGTCAGCGCCAGATGACCTGGGTGGCTCGGCCGGACGACCAGATGATGCTGCCGTGCTGGAAGTCCTGCCGTGTGCTCGTGTCACCACCCCACGACCCCGGGGTCAAGTACTCGTTCGAGGTGGGATATCCCAACCGGCCCCACGCCCAGCCGAGCCGCTCATAGGCCGACTGGATGCCGCCCTGGACTCGATGCGTCCCTGTTCGGGAGGACCACCAGTACACGCCCTTCTCGAACCACTGGAAACAACCGCCACCGGGCCCGGAACACTGCTCGTCGTGTGTCGGAAAACCGATCCCCTGCCCACCGGCGTTCCACGTCGCCCCAATGCCGCCACGCAGCACATGAGCTCCTGTCGCCGGCGTCCACCAGATCTGCCCCTTCTGAAACTGCTGCTGACAGATCGTCGCCACCGGGCAGTCCTCCTGGAACGTGGGATAGCCCAACGGTCCCCACACGGAGTTCAGGGTGGAATACTTCGCCCCGATGGCGCCGTGAGTCACGGTTCCGATCAAGCCGACGATGTCACTCGGCACTTCGGGCAGGCTCCACAGGATCCCGGACTGGAAAACCTGGTAACAGCCCCCGCCAGGACCGGTGCAGCGCATGTCTCCGCGGGGGTACCCGAGTGAGCCCCAGGCCGACCGCCGGTTCTCGTACGTCCAGAGGAAACCGCTGTAGAGGACAGCGGCGGCGCCGCTGCTGGAGGACCACCAGATCTTGCCATTGGCAAACGCTTGATGGCAGCCGCCCTTCGGGTCGGTGCATACTTCGCTTCCCAGCGGACCTCCGAGCTTCGCGGCTCCGAGGCTTTGGTACTTTCCGAGGATCGCGCCCTTGATCTGGAACGCGGGCTTCGGTCCGCCTCCCGCTGACACCCCTTCGGCGATGTAGCCACGGTCGAACTTCTGCTGGTATCCCGCCACGGTCTCGACCGCGTTCCCCACCGGGAATCCCATGGCGCCTTCGCCACCGAGAGCCAGCCACCGCGTCATGATGCCGTCCCGAACCGACACCGTGCCGCCGGAGGGCAGCTTGTAGACGACCGACTGGGTGAACGTCTGTTTGCAGCGCCCGCCTGCCACGCCGCACACCTCGTCGGAGAGGGCCTGGCCCGTCGAAGCGGAACGATAGGGTTCCTGAATCAATCGCGCCACTCCGCGGTACTGAGAGAGGTCGGCGCGTTCAAAGGAGACTCTGCAGTCGGCTCCTGCGCAATTGATGAGCCGGGTGGGAAGACCGAGGGATGAGCCTTCGGCGCCCCGGGACGCATACGCCTTACCGACCGGACTGGCGGGCTGATATCCCCCGAAAACGCCCTTCTGGTCCTTGAGGAACCGCCAGCTTCCACCGCCCAGAGTGAGGGAACAGGAATCCCCCGCGAGGCCGCACGTGGCGGGTGCGTCGGGCAGTCCGAACATGGCGAAGGTCGCCGAGGGGCCTGTCCCGCTCCAGTCGCTCGCGTAGATCCGCGCCCCCTTGATCAGGCCGATCGTGGGATCTGCGCCCGGTGTGAACCCCGCCGCGAACTCCGGACGCCCCGTCGGCGCCACCAGGAAGGCATCACTCAGGTCCGACTTTCTGACGAAACGCTGATACACGCCCCCCGCAATGGTGATTTCATCACTTGCCGGGATGGAGGTCATCGCTCCATTCATCGCGAACCACTCCGGGCCTGTGGTTCCCGCACTCTTGCGCACCACGGACGCTGAGAAAGCCGAATCGGAGTATCCCTGGAACGCAGCAATGGCCCCGCCTTCAAAATTCTGAATGCAGTATCTGTAGCCCATGGTGGCACTGCCCGTCGGCGCACCGAGCGGCCCCGACACCCCTCCTACGGCATTCCATTTCCCCTGGATATTGGCCGGCACCGGATAGGGCACCTGCGGCGACACCGACGCCCCCGCCGTCAGGCAGTTGAGCCCGTCCGCGGACGCCGCCGTGGGAACGACCAGCCCGCCCAGCAGCAGTGCGCCCACCGCCAGAGTGGCCGCCGCACAGCGCGCGAACGTTTTCCGACGGGTCGTGCCGTCGCGTGTGATCCCCATATTCATGACTTTCCCCCGCCAAGTGATAGTGGGCTCAGCATAGACCCGCCCCGTCCATCACGCGAGGGTGCAGTTCGGGCCTCTTCCCGTCCCGGGAAGGGGCGCCAACTGCTCTCTCGCGGGAGGCGATCCCGTATTAGGCTCTAGGCATGCTGATCGTCACCACGAATGAAGTCCCCGGGCACCGCATCGACGCCGTCTTCGGCGAGGTGATGGGCCTGACCGTCCGTTCCCGCGACATCGGGTCCCAGATGCTCGCCGGCTTCCGCTCACTCGGCGGCGGCGAGCTGCCCGAGATGACCAAGGCCCTCTACGAAAGCCGCCAGGAGGTCATGGGCCGCATGGTCAACGAGGCCCAGCAGCGCGGCGCCAACGCGATCGTGGCCATGCGCTTCGACACCTCCGAGATGGGCGGCAACTGGACCGAGGTCTGCGCCTACGGCACCGCCGTCTACATCATCCCCCTCAAGGAGGGTGAGGAAGGCGCCACCGGTCAGTCGGTCTACCTCACGCAGCAGGGCCAGCAGCCGAACGACCAGCCCGGCAACACCCAGCTGTGAGCGGCGCGCCCCGCCTCATCCTCGCGTCGCAGTCACCGGCCCGGGCCAAGCTCCTCACGGAGGCCGGCCTGCGGTTCGACGTGATCGTCTCCGCCGTGGACGAGGACGCGGTCGCCGCGGCGGCCGGGGATCCCACTCCGGCCGAGACCGCCCTGCTCCTGGCCCGCGCCAAGGCGGAGGCCGTCGCGGCGCTCCCCGAGGCACGGGACGCCTATGTGCTGGGCTGCGACTCCGTCTTCGAGTTCGACGGCGAGGCCCACGGCAAGCCGTATGAGCCCGAGGTCGCCATCGAGCGCATCTCGCGCATGAGCGGTCGCGAAGGCGTGCTGCACACCGGGCACTGGCTCATCGCGCCGACCGCGGCGGACTCCCCGGCGCCCGGGTCCGCGCACGACGACGCCGGCCAGGCGCCGTCGTCGACCGCTCCGGCCGGCGCGGGCGCGCCGCAGTCCGGCCTGGGCAGGCTGTCCAGCGCCACGGTGCGGTTCGCCGAGATCGATCCCGCGGAGATCCGGGCCTACGTGGCGACGGGCGAGCCCCTGCACTGCGCCGGTTCGTTCACGATCGACGGGATCGGCGGGGCCTTCATCGAGTCGGTCACGGGCGACCCGCACGCGGTCGTGGGCCTCTCGGTCTCCACGCTGCGGGCGCTGCTGGCCGAGCAGGGTGCGGGCATCACCTCGTTCTGGGTCTGACGGTCCGGCTTCTTTGTAGGACTCCTACAAAGACCGGGCACTCTACGCGCGGAAATCGTCAGTAATCTCGGCGGAACCCGCCAAGAGGTACTAAGGTCGATTGCAATTGACAATTTCGAGGAGTTCCCTGCCATGACCCAGTTGAGCAAGGTGCTGATCGCCAATCGCGGCGAGATCGCAGTGCGCGTCATCCGAGCCGCCCGTGACGAAGGCATCCAGTCCGTGGCGGTCTACGCCGACCCGGATCGCGACGCCCTGCACGTCAAGCTCGCGGACGAGGCGTACGCCCTGGGTGGCAACACGGCCGCCGAGTCGTACCTGGTCATCGACAAGCTCCTCGACGTGGCCCGCCAGTCCGGCGCCGACGCCGTGCACCCCGGCTACGGCTTCCTCGCCGAGAACGCCGAATTCGCCCAGCGCGTGATCGATGCGGGCCTGACCTGGATCGGCCCCTCCCCCGAGGCCATCGACGCCCTGGGTGACAAGGCGAAGGCCAAGCACATCGCCCTCGCCGCCGGAGCACCGCTCGCCCCGGGCCTCAAGGACCCGGTCAAGAATGCCGACGAGATCATCTCGTTCGCCCAGGAGTTCGGTCTGCCGGTGGCCATCAAGGCCGTCTTCGGTGGCGGCGGCCGCGGCCTGAAGGTCGCCCGCACCCTTGAGGAGATCCCGGAACTCTACGAATCCGCCGTGCGCGAAGCCGTCACGGCGTTCGGCCGCGGCGAGTGCCTGGTCGAGAAGTTCCTCGACTCCCCGCGCCACGTGGAGACCCAGTGCCTCGCGGACGCCCACGGCAACGTCGTCGTGGTGTCCACGCGTGACTGCTCGCTCCAGCGCCGCAACCAGAAGCTGGTCGAAGAGGCTCCCGCTCCTTTCCTCACCGAGGAGCAGAACCGCAGCCTCTACGAGTCCTCCAAGGCCATCCTCAAGGAGGCCGGCTATCTCGGCGCCGGCACCTGCGAGTTCCTGGTCGGCCAGGACGGGACCATCAGCTTCCTGGAGGTCAACACCCGCCTTCAGGTGGAGCACTGCGTCTCCGAAGAGGTCTCCGGACTCGATCTGGTCCGCGAGCAGTTCCGTCTCGCCCGCGGCGAGGAACTGGGCTACGGCGACCCGGAGGTCCGCGGGCACTCCTTCGAGTTCCGCATCAACGGCGAGGACGCCGGACGCAACTTCATGCCGGCGCCCGGCACCGTGGAGACCATCAGCTTCCCCAGCGGACCCGGCGTGCGCGTGGACTCCGGCATCCAGGCCGGCGAGGTCATCAGCGGCAACTTCGACTCCATGCTGGCCAAGCTGATCGTGACCGGTTCCAGCCGCAAGCAGGCGCTCGAGCGCTCGCGCCGCGCCCTGGCCGAGCTCGAGATCACCGGCATGCCGACCGTGACGCCGTTCCACCGCGCCGTCGTCTCCGACCCGGCTTTCGCCCCGGAGGAAGGCCCGTTCCAGGTGCACACGCGCTGGATCGAGACGGCCTTCGACAACACCATTCCTCCGTTCGCGGGCGTCCCCGGCGCCGCAGACGACGCCGAACCGCGCCAGAACGTCGTGGTGGAAGTCGGCGGCAAGCGCCTCGAGGTCAGCCTCCCGGCGTCGTTCGCCTCCGTGGCGGCCGGCCCGGCCAAGGCCGCGAAGGCCCGGAAGCCGAAGAAGTCCGGCCGCGGCGGGGCTGCCGGAGCCGCCGCCAGCGGTGACGACCTCACCTCCCCCATGCAGGGCACCATCGTGAAGGTGGCCGTGGCCGACGGCGATGTGGTGGCCGAGGGCGATCTGATCGTGGTCCTGGAGGCCATGAAGATGGAGCAGCCGCTGACGGCGCACAAGGCCGGCACCGTGACCGGTCTGACCGCTCAGCCGGGCGAGACCGTCACCGCGGGGGCCGTGCTGGCCACGATCGCGGACTAACACCCGTTCCGACGCCGAAGGCGCGGCACCCTCAGGGGTGCCGCGCCTTCGGCGTTTCCGGACCTTCGCGCGTTCAGGAACGGTTCAGGTGGCGCCGGTTCAGCTCCGCCAGCTCCTCGTCGCTGAGGTCGTCGATGGCTTGCGCGTCGGCCTTGTCGCTGCGCTGGAACCGCATCATCATGAGGACGATCAACGGCAGGTCCACCACTTCGGCCACGAACCACAGAAGGTCACCGGCGAGCTGCTGATCCCGCAGAGCCCCCGGGAACCAACCGAGCGCGCCGGGCACGGGTTCGGCGAACCCGTCCAGCACGGTGCCGGACAGACGGAGGAGGATCCCCGGCACGGCGTCGGCCAGCAGCTCGATGAAGACGTAGATGAACCCCACCACCATCACGGCACTGCTCGCGGGGCGTTCCTCCCCCTCGACCGCGGGCAGGACCATGAGCAGGCCGATCGCGGGGGCCAGGAGCACCGTCAGCGCGCCCGCCAGCGGATCGGTCCGGAGCAGGTACAGGACAGGCGTCAGGAACGAGGCGAAGACCGCCAGACCCAGCAGCGGCGCGACCACCGGGTGGGACAGCACCCGGACCGGGCGGCTGGCCATGAAGGCGTCCACGCGGCGTCGTCCGTTCTTGCCGAGCGTCTCCCGCGCGAGTGCCAGGGGGCGGCCCGCGGCGAGCAGCAGCGGGACCACGAAGACGTATCCGGCCACTTTAACGGTGAAGACCCACCGCAGAGAGGCGCCGTAGACGCCCGGGAAGCCGCACGACAGGTACAGGAAGAGCAGGATGCCCAGCCCGAAGCTCACGACCCGCCTGACAGGCCAGTGCTCCGCCTTCCGGACGCCCCGGGCATACAGCACCGCGACGACGGCGGCGAGGAGCAGCGCAGGGATGTCGGCGGTCCAGCTGGTGGCGAGAGCGCTCAGAGGGGGCATGGTGCGGAACCTTCCTGATGACGGCGGTCTCCCCGCCCCCAGGGTCCCGCCCGGCCGATCCCGAGTGACCGTCCCATGGTACCGAGACGAGCCCGGGGCTCTTCCCAGGAACGCCGACGGCCCGGCCTCCAGAGGGGGCCGGGCCGTGCGAGCCGCGGGTGCCGAGTCCGTCCGACGGACTCAGGCGACGTTGTTCTCGTAGTCCACGTCCGCCGTCTCACGGGTCAAGAACAGGGCCACCAGGGTCAGCACGGCGGCCAGCGCCAGGTAGACGCCCACCATCCACGTGCTGCCGTGGCCGACCTGCCAGAGGGCGATCGCCACGAACGACGCCGGGGCGGCGCCGATGACGCTGGAGAGGTTGTAGGCCACGGCCGAACCGGTGTAGCGGACGTTCGAGGGGAACAGTTCCGGCAGGTAGGCCGCCATCGGTCCGAAGGTGAGGCCCATCAGCGTGAAGCCGATGATCAGGCCGACCATCGCGGCGCCCGGGCCGGGGCCGAACATGAGCGTCCAGGCGCAGCCGAAGACGAAGATCCCCGACGTGACCCAGATCAGGAACTTCCGGCGTCCGTACTTCTCGGCCAGCGGGCCGGAGACCACGGTGAAGATGCCGAAGAACACCACACCGAGGATGAGCATCCACTGGAAGAGCGTCTTGTCGACGCCGAGACCCGGGACGAAGGCGGCCGGATCGAAGGCCTTCCCGGCCTTCTTCGCGGCGGCTTCGGCCTTGGCGGCGGTGTCGGCCGCGGTCCCATAGGTCAGGGTGAAGCTCGTCATGAGGTAGAAGAGCACGTAGGTGGCCAGCATGATGAACGTGCCGGCCAGGACCTGGCGCCAGTGGAACCGGAAGGTGACGGCCAGCGGGACACGGGCGACCTTGTCCTCGGCGATGACCTTCTGGAAGGACAGCGACTCTTCCAGCTTGAGGCGGACGTACAGGCCGACGGCCACGATCACGGCCGAGAGGATGAACGGAACGCGCCAGCCCCAGTCCAGGAACTGCTGCGGAGTCAGCCACGTCTGGAGGGCGACGAAGATCAGGTTCGAGAGGATGAAGCCGATGGGAGCGCCCAGCTGCGGGAACGTGCCCCAGATGGCGCGCTTGCCCGCCGGGGCGTTCTCGGTGGCCAGCAGCGCGGCGCCGGACCACTCGCCGCCAAGGGCGATGCCCTGTGCGAACCGGAGGACCACGAGCGCCAGCGGGGCCAGGACGACCCAGCCCCCGGCGGCCGGCGGGAGGAACCCGATGAGGAAGGTCGCGATGCCCATGGTCAGCAGCGAGGCCACCAGGGTTCCCTTACGGCCCAGCTTGTCACCGAAGTGGCCGAACAGGATGGAGCCGATGGGGCGGGCCACGAAGGCCACTCCGAAGATGGCGAAGGCGCTCAGGATCGCGTTGATGTCCGTGGCGTTCGGGAAGAAGAGCCGCGGGAACACGAGCACGGATGCCGTGGCGTACGCGTAGAAGTCGTAGAACTCGATCGTGGTGCCGATGAGGCTGGCGAAGATCACGCGTCCGCGCGTGTTGGCGGCGGGCGCCGCCGCTGGTGCCCCCGGAGTTCCCGGGGCAGCCGGTGTGGCTGGAGTGGATGACATGGGTCCGGCTTTCCTTCCGGGCGGCCCGCCCCCTGAAGCGGCCGCCATGCTATGAGACGGCGTTCATCTTAACCACCGAGGTCCATCTACTGGACAACCGTGTCCAACATGTGGAATGACTCGCACGGACAGTTTCAGAAAAGATCCGGCCGCCCCGCCCCCGCCAGGCGGGAGGTCAGCGGGACGCCGCCTCCGCGATGAGGCCGGTGAGCCGCTCCGGGACGGAGAACTGGGGCCAGTGACCCGAACCGATGGTCACGACGTCGAGCGATTTCACGGCCGCCGCCTCGTCCGCGAACGCACCCCACTGGGCCAGCGCCGCGCGGAACTGCTCCTCGTTCATGCCGCCCGAGAGGACGGTCACCGGCACGTCGTACCGTCGCTCGTCCGTCAGGGAGATGGGCCCAGTAGGCACCTGCGCAGGGACGCTGAACGTGGCGTTCGCGGCACGTTCCCGCACCTCCGGGGTGAGGTCGTACACCTCTTCCTCATCGAAGAAGTCCCAGCCCGGGAACGGGATCACGCCGTCCATCACGTCGAATTCCGAGATCATGGCGCCTGGCGGCGGCACGGCGGTGTCGACGAGGATCACGCGCGAGACCTTGTCCGGACGCGCGTCCGCGGCGCCCCACACCACGTTGCCTCCGCCGCTGTGGCCGACGAGGACCACGGGCCCTTCCAGCGCGTCGATCTGCGTGACGGTCGCCGCGACCCAGTCGTCGATGGTGAGGGAGGACGACTCCGCGGCCGGCGCGCCGACGCCGGGCAGAGTGAGGGGATGCGGACGGTGTCCGGCGGCGATGAGCCCCGGGGTCACCTCATCCCACGAGGACGCGTCGAGCCAGAGACCGGGTACGAGGAGGAGATCCATGGGGTCAGCCTACGCTCGCCCTCCGACGATTTTCGAGGGGTCGTTTCGCTGGTGGAGTGTGTGCGGCGCTTAGCCCGACGGCGTGCCCTTCGTCGACCGCGTCCGCGCCCGCAACACGGCGTACAGCACTGCTCCGATCAGTGGGACCGCAAGGATCAGCAGGGCCCACAGCAGACGAGACCGCAAAGGCAGCCGACGATCGGTGAGCGCAACGAGGAAAGCCGCCAGGACGCCTGCAGCGATGACAACACAGGGAATCGAGGCGAGACCCATGTCCCAGTAGTTCGGATTCAGCTCAGATGGTTGGTTCATGACGCTGACGAGCAGGCGGCTCGTCCCCCCATTTCCCTCGGCGGTCGACTGAACCCAGTATCCCAGGAAAAGACCGTTCGACCAGCCTGGAAGAGTGCCCGGCCTCCCACTAGAGTGGCGGGCATGTCTGCTCTCAGTTCCGTCCGGGTGCTCCTCAGTCTCCTCCGGTCGCCGAAGTCCGCTCCTCTGGTCAGCCGTCTGGCCGCCGGAGAAACCGTCAACGCCGAAGAACGCCTCGCCGGGAACCTCGTGCAGAGCGGACTGGCTGTCGCCGACGACGGCGGGCTCAGACTCGCGCCGGACGTCCTGGGGCAGGCCCTCGCGGCTCTGGACCCGGCAGCGCAGCTCGACACCCTGCTCGCCACCCCGAGGATCGCGCTGGCGGGCCGGGCGCCGGGCAGCGTGAACGGCCTCGTCCACGCGGTGGTCACGCGCTGTGTCCGGGACGGTGAGGTGCTCTCCGAAGCCCAGGTCAACGAACGGCTGTCCGTCCTGGTCGAGGATGTCGCGTTCTTCCGCCGGCACGCCGTGGACCTGGACATCCTCCGCCGGAAGCTCGACGGGTCCGCCTACTGGCTCAACCCGCCGTCGTCGTCCTGGATGTCATAGGCGCAGTAGACGGCGCGGTGGCGACTAGCCGTCGTAGTGGTGCACGTGCAGGCGGCGCGCCGCCTCCGCGATGGAACCGGTCAGCGAGGGGAAGACCGTGAAGGTGCTCGCGACGTCGTCCACATGCAGCTTCTTCGCCACGGCGAGGGCGATCGGGAAGATCAGCTCCGACGCGTTCGGACCCACCACGACGCCGCCGATCACGGTGCCCGAGCCCTTGCGGGAGATGATCTTGACGAAGCCGTCCTTGGAGTTCCGCATCTTGGCGCGCGGGTTGGCCTTGAGCGGCAGCATGACGACGTCGCCCTGGTAGCGGCCCGTGGAGAGGTCCTTCTCGGAGACGCCCACCGAGGCGATCTCCGGGGAAGTGAAGATGTTGGAGGCCACCTCGTTGAGCTTGAGGGGGCGGACGCCGTCGCCCATGATGTGGGCCACCGCGATGCGGCCCTGCATGGCGGCCACGGACGCCAGCGCGAACACCCCGGTGCAGTCGCCGGCCGCGTAGAGGTTGTGGGCCGTGGTGCGGGAGACGCCGTCGACCTTGATGTGGCCGGAGTCGGTCAGGGCGACCCCGGCGTTCTCCAGGCCGATGCCCTCGGTGTTCGGGATCGAGCCCACACACATGAGGCAGTGGGTGCCCGTGATGGTGCTGCCGTCGCCGAGGGTGACGAGCACGCCGTCCTCGGTGCGCTCCACCTTCTCGGCACGCGAGCGGGACAGGACGCGGACGCCGCGGCGTTCGAAGACCTCTTCCAGCACGTCGGCGGCGTCGCTGTCCTCACCCGGGAGGACCTGGTCGCGGCTGGAGATCAGGGTGACCTTGGACCCCAGGCCGTTGTACGCGGAAGCGAACTCGGCGCCGGTCACGCCGGAACCGACCACGATCAGTTCCTCGGGAAGCGTGGTCAGATTGTAGAGCTGGGTCCAGTTCAGGATCCGCTCGCCGTCCGGCTTGGCGCTCGGCAGCTCGCGGGGGTGGGCGCCGACGGCGAGGATGATGGCGTCGGCGTCGACCGTCCGCACCGAGCCCGACTTGGTGGTGACCTTGATGGTGCGGTCGTCCTGCAGCACGCCGTCGCCGATCAGGATCTTAACGCCGGCCTCCTCGAGGCTGCGGCGGATGTCGTCCGACTGCTCTTGGGCCAGCTCCATGACACGACGGTCGATGTGCTCCAGATCGGCGACCATGGTCGGCGCGCCGGAGTCCACCTCGAAACGGACCCCCAGGGAGTGGGCCTCCGAGACCCGCGCCATGAGGTCGGCGGTGGCGATCAGCGTCTTGGAGGGCACGACGTCGGTCAGCACCGCGGCGCCTCCCAGGCCGTTGCGCTCGATGACGGTGACCTTCGCACCCAGGGATGCGGCGACCGCGGCGGCCTCGTAACCACCGGGACCACCTCCGAGGACGGCGATACGGGGCGCGGCGAAATCAGGATGCGTGCTCACAAAGGACAATTCTGTCCCATGCACTGCCCCACTGCCAGCCGAGGACCCGTCACGAAGCGGTCACCGGGCCGAAAGTGACGCATCCCACGGAGGCGGCGACGCCCCTGGCAGCCCGTGCTGGGCACGTGCTGTGCAAGAGCGCGGCCCTGCGAGTACGGTTTTCCCGTGACTACCTTGGACTTGAACACGATGGATCCCTTCGAGGCCGCGAAGCTCGCCGCTGAGCACATCGCCCGCGAAACCGGGGTCGAACAGCACGACGTCGCCCTGGTGCTGGGCTCCGGCTGGGGCGGCGCCGCCGACCTCATCGGTGAGACGACCCACACCCTGGACGCCGCGACCGTGCCCGGCTTCCACGCCCCGGCGGTGGTCGGCCACACCGGCACCATCCGTTCGGTCCTCACCTCCGATGGCAAGCGCGCCCTGGTCCTCGGCGCCCGCACCCACTTCTACGAGCGCAAGGGCGTCCGCGCGGTCGCGCACGGCGTCCGCACCGCGGCGGCCGCCGGCTGCAAGACCCTCGTGCTGACCAACGGCTGCGGTGGCCTGAACGAGAACTGGAAGCCCGGCACCCCCGTGCTGATCAGCGACCACATCAACCTCACGGCGGCCTCCCCGCTCGAAGGCGCCACCTTCGTCGACCTCACGGACCTGTACTCCTCCCGCATCCGCGGCCTGGCCCGCGAAGTGGACCCCACCCTGGAGGAGGGCGTCTACGCGCAGTTCACCGGCCCGCACTACGAGACCCCGGCCGAAGTCCAGATGGCCAAGATCATCGGCGCGAGCCTCGTCGGCATGTCCACCGCCTTGGAAGCCATCGCGGGCCGTCAGGCCGGCATGGAGGTCTTCGGCATCTCCCTCGTGACGAACCTCGCCGCAGGCATCAGCCCCGAGCCGCTCAGCCACGCCGAGGTCCTGGAGGCCGGGCAGGCCGCCGGCCCGCGCATCTCCGCCCTGCTCGCCCAGATCATCGGCAAGCTCTGAGCCATGGCCCCGCACAGCACGGCGCACGACGACGCCGCCTCCACTCCCCTGCCCACCGGCCTCGCGCAGCGGGCCCGGGAGTGGGCGTCCACCGACCCTGACAGCGCCACCGCGGCGCAGCTGCTCGCCCTCGTGGACGACGCGGAGCGCGGCTCCGCCACGGCGGCGGCCGAGCTGGAGGACGCGTTCTCCGGGACCCTGCAGTTCGGCACGGCCGGACTCCGCGCCGCGCTGGGCCCGGGTCCGATGCGGATGAACCGCGTGGTGGTGCGCCGAGCCGCGGCCGGGTTCGCGGCCTTCCTCAACGACGCCCTGGGCGCCGACAGCGAGGCCCGTGCGCCGCGCGTCGTGGTCGGCTTCGACGCCCGGCACAATTCGGACGTCTTCGCGCGGGACTCCGCCGCCGTGTTCACGGCAGCGGGCCTGGAGGTCTTCCTCATGCCGTCCGCGCTGCCGACCCCCCTGCTCGCCTACGCCGTGCGGGCCCTGGACGCCGACGGCGGCGTGATGGTCACGGCCAGCCACAATCCGCCGCAGGACAACGGCTACAAGGTCTACCTCGGCGGACGCGCCGTGCCCGAAGGTGCCCGCGGCTCGCAGATCGTGGAGCCGTACGACGCTCGGATCGCAGCGGCGATCGCCGCCGTCGGACCGTCCGAGTCGATCGCTCTGGCCGAGTCCGGCTGGGAGGTCCTCCCGGCGACCATCGAGGACGACTACCGCGCAGCGGTGGTCGCGCTGGCACTGCCCGACCGCTTCCCGGAGCGGGACCTGGACATCGTCCTCACCCCGATGCACGGCGTCGGCGGGCGGACCACCGAGGCGGTGCTGCGCGCGGCCGGATTCCCGTCGGTGACGCAGGTCGCCGAGCAGGCGCAGCCCGACCCCGATTTCCCCACCGTGAGCTTCCCCAATCCGGAGGAGCCCGGCGCGCTCGACCTGGCCCTGGCCCTCGCCGCGGAGCGCGGTGCGGACGTGGTCCTGGCCAACGACCCCGACGCCGACCGCGCCGCCGTGGCCGCTTTCGACCCGGACGCGGACGGCGGCCGTGGCGCGTGGCGGATGCTGCGCGGCGACGAGGTGGGCGCCCTGCTGGGGGCCCACATGGCCGACCGTCTCGCCGGCCGGACCGAGGGCGTCTTCGCGAACTCGATCGTGTCCTCCCGGCTGCTCTCCCGCATCGCGGCCGCCGCCGGCTATGAGCACCGCGAGACCCTCACCGGGTTCAAGTGGATCTCCCGCGTGCCGGGGCTCGTCTACGGCTACGAGGAGGCCCTCGGGTACTGCGTGGCGCCGGAGCTGGCCCGCGACAAGGACGGGATCTCCGCCGCCCTGCTGATCGCGGAGCTCGCGGCCCACGCCAAGGCGCAGGGCACCTCGCTCTTCGGTCTTCTCGACGCGCTGGCCCTGGAGCACGGCCTGCATGCGAGCGATCAGCTGAGCGTCCGGGTGTCCGATCTCAGCCTCCTGGACACCATGATGGCGACCCTCCGCGCGACTCCCCCGGCGGCGCTGGCGGACTCCGCCGTCGTCGTCGCGCAGGACCTGGCACAGGGCACCGAGGAGATTCCCGGCACTAACGGACTCAAGTACCTCAGCGAGGACGGCACGCAGGTGATCGTGCGGCCCAGCGGCACGGAACCGAAACTCAAGTGCTACCTCGAAGTGGTCGTGCCGGTCGACGGCGCGGACGCGCTGCCCGCGGCCAAGCAGGAGGCCCGACGCCGGCTGGACGCCGTGCTGGACGGCATGAGGTCCGCGCTGGGCGTCTGAGCGCCCGGCATGAGATTCTGGGGGATCACCGCACACACCCGGCGCGCCACCACCCCTCGGCCCGCGCCACGACATCAGGCATGCAAAGGAAGACCATGAGCACGAACATCGCCTCTTACATCGACCACACCCTCCTCAAGCCGGACGCGAGCCGCGAGGACGTGCAGCGCCTCTGCGCCGAGGCCGTGGAGTACGGCTTCAAGTCCGTGTGCGTGAACCCTGTCTGGGTGAAGACCGCCGTCCAGGCGCTCAAGGGCAGCCAGGTCCTGTGCTGCGCCGTCGTGGGCTTCCCGCTGGGTGCCACGCCCACCGATGTGAAGGTCTTCGAGGCTCGCGGGGCCGTGGAGGACGGCGCCGCCGAGATCGACATGGTCATCAACATCGCCTCCGCCCGCGCGGACGACAAGGACGCGCTCGTGGAGGACATCGCCGCCGTGGCCGCCGCGGTGCACGACGGCGAGGCGATCCTGAAGGTCATCATCGAGACCGCGCTGCTCACGGACGAGCAGAAGGTCCTCGCCTGCCAGGCGTCCGTCGAGGCGGGAGCTGACTTCGTCAAGACCTCCACCGGCTTCAACGGCGGCGGGGCGACCGTGGAGGACGTGAAGCTCATGCGCGCCACCGTGGGTCCCGATCTGGGCGTCAAGGCGTCCGGCGGAGTGCGGAGCCTGGAGGATGCACAGGCTATGATTGCTGCTGGTGCCACCCGCATCGGCGCGAGCTCCGGCATCGCCATCGTCAAGGGCGAACAGGGTCAGAGCGACTACTGAGAACCCGGGGTCCCCTCACGGGGACCCGAGAGCGAGCCCCTGTCCGGGCCGCCCTGCGGAAGACTGACGACGTCCCAGCGGACGTCACGAGAAAGAAAGTTGGGAGACCATGTCCCGTCCGATCGGCAAAGAGAACAACACCGTCCAGTCCCTGGTGCTGTTCATCATCTGCTTCGCGCTGTTCGCCGGGGCTGTCTACTCGCTGTCCTTCCTGAGCCTGGAGAACACCTGGCCGGCCGCAGTGACCCTGATCCTGTTCGCGCTGGCCTTCGCCATTCCGCAGCACGTCCTCGGCCGCTCCGACACGCTCGCCGAGCTCGAGCGCGCCAAGCAGGACGCCAAGTAACGCTTTTCACCAGCACGAAGGCCCCGGAGGTTCTCCTCCGGGGCCTTCGTCGCTTAAGGGCCGTTGTCGTTCAGGCTGCCTAGTCCTCGAAGATCGCCGCGAGCACGTTGCGCGCCCACTCGAGGACCTGCGCGTCGGCGAGATCCCGCCCACCGACGCGGGCCGTCTTCGGCTTCGGGATCAGCACCGCGTTGAGCGCCGGCTTGATCTGGGAGCCCGGGTACATGCGGCTGAGGCGCATGGTCTTGGACTCCGGCAGCGCCGCCGGGGCGAACTTGATGAAGTTGCCCTGGACCGCGACGTCGGTCAGGCCGACCGCGCGGGCGGCCACCCGGAAGCGCGCCACGTCGAGGAGGTTGACCACCGGGGCGGGCGGCTCGCCGTAGCGGTCCACCAGTTCATCGCGCACCTCGTCGATGGCCGCCTCCGTGTGGGCCGCGGCAAGCTTGCGATAGGCCTCGAGCCGCAACCGCTCCCCCGGCACGTAGTCGTGCGGCAGGTGCGCGTTGATCGGCAGCTCGATCTTCATCTCCGCCGCCGCTTCCTCCTTCTCCCCGCGGTACTCCGCGACGGCCTCGCCGACCAGGCGGATGTAGAGGTCGAAGCCCACCCCCTGGATGTGGCCCGACTGCTCACCGCCCAGAAGGTTGCCCGCGCCGCGGATCTCCAGGTCCTTCATGGCGAGCTGCATGCCGGCGCCGAGTTCGTTGTGGGCGGCGACGGCCTTGAGACGTTCCAGGGCCACCTCGCCCAGCGGCTTCTCCGAGGGGTACAGGAAGTAGGCGTAGGCCCGCTCGCGGCCACGGCCCACACGGCCCCGGAGCTGGTGCAGCTGCGAGAGGCCGTAGTTGTTGGCGCCGTCCACGATCAGGGTGTTGGCGTTGGAGATGTCCAGACCGGTCTCGATGATGGTGGTGCACACCAGCACGTCGAACCGCTTCTCCCAGAAGTCCACGATGATCTGTTCCAGGCGCGCCTCGGTCATCTGGCCGTGGGCCACCTCGACACGCGCCTCCGGGACCAGCTCGCGGATGGACGCGGCCACCCGGTCGATCGAGGACACCCGGTTGTGCACGAAGAACACCTGGCCTTCGCGCATGAGCTCACGGCGGACCGCGGCGGAGACCTGCTTGTCCGTGTACGGGCCGACGTAGGTGAGCACGGGGTGGCGCTCCTCCGGGGGCGTGGCCAGCGTGGAGGTCTCCCGGATGCCGGTGAGGGACATCTCGAGGGTGCGCGGGATCGGGGTGGCGGACATGGCCAGCACGTCCACATTGGTGCGCATCTTCTTGAGCGCTTCCTTGTGCTCCACGCCGAAGCGCTGTTCCTCGTCGATGATGACGAGGCCCAGGTCCTTGAACTCGATCTCCTTGGACAGCAAGCGGTGCGTGCCGATCACGAGATCGACGCTGCCCTCCTTGACGCCCGCGAGCGTCTCCTTGGACTCCTTCGCGGTCTGGAACCTGGACAGGGCACGGACGCGGACCGGGAAGCCGGAGAAACGCTCGCTGAAGGTTTCGTGGTGCTGTTGGGCGAGGAGCGTGGTGGGCACCAGGACGGCCACCTGTTTGCCGTCCTGGATGGCCTTGAACGCGGCACGGACCGCGATCTCGGTCTTGCCGTAGCCGACGTCGCCGGAGACGAGACGGTCCATGGGGATCTCCTTCTCCATGTCCGCCTTGACCTCGTTGATGGTGGTCAGCTGATCCGGTGTCTCGACGTACGGGAACGCCTGCTCCAGCTCACGCTGCCAGGGGGTGTCCTGCCCGAAGGCGTGACCCTTGGACGCCATGCGGGCCGAGTACAGCCGGATGAGCTCCCCGGCGATCTCCTTGACCGCCCGGCGGGCCTTGGACTTGGTGGAGGCCCAGTCGGAGCCGCCCATCTTGCTGAGGGCAGGGGTGTCGCCGCCGACGTAGCGGGTGACCTGGTCGAGCTGATCGGTGGGGACGAAGAGGCGGTCCCCGGGGGCGCCGCGCTTGGACGGCGCATACTCCAGGACCAGGTACTCGCGCACCCCGTCCGAGCCGGCGGTCTTCCGCTGGACCAGCTCCACGAACCGGCCGATGCCGTGCTGTTCATGCACGACGAAGTCACCCGCGTGCAGGGACAGCGGGTCCACGGCGTTGCGGCGCCGGGACGGCATCTTCCGCATGTCCTTGGTGCCGCCACGGGCGCTCGAACGGCCGAGCAGATCCGCTTCCGTCAGGACGCCGAACTTCAGCCCGTCCAGCACGAAGCCGTGGCCGGCCTCGGCCGTGGTGATCTCGATGATGCCGGGAGCCGGCGCGTCCGCCAGGCGGTCAACCCGGGCACAGGGCACGTCGGCGTCGTGGAACAGCTCGGCGAGGCGCTGCGCCGGGCCCGGGCCGTCCGTGACGACCACGAGCCGCCAGGAGTCCTTGATCCGGGAGGAGATGAACTCCAGCATCTCCCCCACATCGCCGCGGTATCCGCGCGGTTCCCTGGCCCGCAGCGCCAGCACGTCGACGTCGTGCCCCAGCTCCTCGTCCACGCCCAGGGTGGAGACGTCCCACCAGGAGACGCCCGCCGACTGCGCGTCGGTCCGGGTGTCCGCGAGCGTGCGGAAGCTGGCCTCGTGCAGGAGGGCCTCCGGGTCCAGGCCGAGATCGAGCGGGGCGGCGCCCCCGTCCGAGGCAGTGGACCACGCGGCGGCGAGGAATTCCTCGTTGGTCGCGATGAGGTCGTGGGCACGGAGCCGGACCTTCTCGGGTTCGATCATGAAAGCGATCGAGCCCTCGGGCAGGGACGAGACGAACGGCACCATCGAGTCGACCAGGACGGGCGCCAGGGACTCCATGCCCTCCACCGTGATCCCGCCCGCGATCTTCTCCAGCATGTCCGCGGCGCCAGGCATGCTCTTCTGCAGCTTCGCGGCGCGAGACATGACGGACGGAGTGATGAGCAGCTCGCGGCACGGCGGAGCCCACAGCACCTCGGGGTGGACCACACCGTCGCCCGCGGAGAGGGAGCGCTGGTCGGCGACCGCGAAGTAGCGCATCTGCTCCACCTCGTCGCCGAAGAACTCGATGCGGATGGGATGGTTCTCGGTGGGCGGGAAGACGTCGAGGATGCCGCCGCGGACGGCGAACTCGCCGCGGTGCGTCACCATGTCCACGCGGGCATACGCCGCGGCGGCGAGCCGCCGGACGAGGTCCTCGAACGGCTCCTCCGCGCCGACCCTCACAGTGACCGGCTCCAGATCGCCGAGGCCCGCCACGACCGGCTGGACGACGGCGCGCACGGGCGCGACGACGACACGCAGCGGAGTGGGGAACGCCTCCGGGTGGGCCAGGCGGCGCAGCACGGTCAGGCGGCGTCCGACCGTGTCGGAACGGGGCGAGAGCCGCTCATGAGGCAGCGTCTCCCAGCTGGGGAACTCGACGACCTCGTCCTCGGGAAGATAAGCGCGCAGGGCGGCCGCCAGGTCCTCCGCCTCGCGGCCCGTGGCGGTCACGGCGAGCACGACGGCGGGCGCCGCGCCCACCGCGGTCCCGGCGCCGGCGTCGGGCGTCTCGGAGTCCAGCTCCTTGAGCCCGTCCACCAGCTCGGCGATCACCACGGGGTTGAGGCCGCTCGGCGCGCCCAGGTGGAAGTCGTCACTGCGCCGGGTGCCCTGGGCGGCGGACACCCGGACGTTGCCGAACGCCGGATCTTCGGCCAGGACGGTGCGGATGCCCGCAAGCTGCGCCTGGAACACGGCGGGATTCTGGGAGGAGGTGGCGGATGCGGTGCGAGGACTCATGCGGGCTGCTGCTTTCCTGGCGGGCTCGGTGAAGGGGGTCGCCACGGACCACACCGGGCAACACAAACACCCGGGACTTCTGAAAGTACCGGGTGTTTCCAGTGTAATCCGCCACGCGTGATCCCTCCCGGCCCCGATCTCTCACGAGGGGCGGGCCGGAAGGGATTCCGCGCCGGAAAGCCTGCGGATTACTCCGCGGGGATCTGCAGTTCCTGACCCGGGAAGATCAGGTTCACGTCGGTCACCGTGTTCGCGTTGGCATCGGCCAGGAGCTCCCAGCCGCCCTTCAGACCGAGCTTCTGCGCGATCTTGGCGAGGGTGTCGCCGGCCTCGACCGTGTAGGTCTTGCCGGTCACGGGGACCTCGGCCGCGTGACGCGGAGCGGGCTGAGCCTGCTGGACGGGAGCCTGCTGAACCGGGGCCTGCTCCACGGGAGCCTGCTGCGGGGCCTGCTGCTGGGTGTACTGACCCTGAGCCTGGACCTGCGTGTTCTGCGCCGGAGCCGGAGCCGGAGCCGCGGCGGCGGAACCGCCGCCATTGCCCGAGAGGCCGAGCTGGGAGGAGCAGGACGGCCAGGCGCCCCAGCCCTGGTTGGCCTGAACCTTCTCGGCGACGGCGATCTGCTGGGACTTGGAGGCCTGGGCAGCGGAACCGGTGCCGCCGTAGGCCTGCCAGGTGCTCTGGTCGAACTGCAGGCCACCGTAGTAGCCGTTGCCCGTGTTGATGGACCAGTTGCCACCGGACTCGCACTGAGCCAGTGCGTCCCAGGTGGACTCGCCGGCCGCGTTCGCCGCGGGAGCCGCGAGTGCGACTCCTCCCAGGAGTGCGCCGGATGCGGCGACGACTGCAAGAGAGCGACGGGTAGCCAGGGAGATTGCGTTCTGCTTCATGATTTCCAAATGCTCGGGGCTCCACCGGTACTCATTCCGTCCCCGGAAATCCTCGTACGCCACCGGCCCCTGACGTCTTGAGGTCAGGACGTGGTCACGGCACAGACGGTGGCGGTCGGTGGACGGCAGTGACCCGGCATATTCAGCCCATGGACAGGGAGTCCTCGTGGGCGTTGTCTCCGCCGGGATCAGATCTCCGGCGGCGGGGTTCGTTATCAAACCTTTATAGAGCGTAGGCCATCCACGCCGATCTGGCCAATCTCCTGCGCCTGTGAATCGCCTGAAAACCCGGAATCACAGGAACCCGCCTACCATGGTGGAGGCCCCCGCAGACCGCGCGGGCTCACCCGACCTTGGAGGATCCATGGCCCTGAACGCTTCGACCACCGTGCCCTTCGGACTGCCGGAGGTGGCGGCCGTCCTGGTCGACGAGAACTTCGTCCGCCACGTGAGCGAACTCGTGGGCGGCACCCTGGAGAGTTTCACGATCGACGGTGACACGGCCGCGGCGTTCACCGCCACCGTGGTGCGCACCGTTCCGACCACGCGCCTCCCGGACATCGCCCGCAAGGTCGTGGGCGAGGCCCTCACCGTCACGCAGCGCGAGTCGTGGACCGCTCCCCTGGAGGACGGCAGCCGTCAGGCAGACATCCAGATCTCGATCAGCGGCGCTCCCGTGAGCGCCTCCGCTCTGCAGAAGCTCGTCCCCGTGGACGGCCAGACCCGGATCGACGTCGAGGGTGAAGTGACCTCCTCCATCCCGTTCCTGGGCGGCAAGATCGCCGGCGCGGCCGAGCCGCTGGTCGGCAAGGCCCTCAACCTGCAGGCTCAGCAGGCGCAGTCCTGGCTCGAAAGCCACTGATTCCCGAACGGCCCTGAGGTTCCCGGCTGAGGTTTCGTGCCTGAGGTTCCCGGCCCCCTTCCGCTGAAACAGTGAGTTCCCGTCGAAACCGTGTGTTTAACGCACGGTTTCGACGGGAACTCACTGTTTCAGCGGTGGCGCCGGCTCAGCCGAGACTGATCTCCGGGACGTTCCGCTCCCGCCAGCGCGTGCGCAGCCAGCGGTCGTGGGTCGCGATCACGACGGCCCCGGCGAAGGACTCCAGGGCCTCCTCCAGTTCCTCGACCAGTGCCAGCGACAGATGGTTGCTCGGCTCGTCCAGGAGCAGCACCCGCGGAGGGTCCGCCACGAGGGCCGCAAGCGCCACGCGCCGCTGCTGCCCGATGCTGAGCTCGCCGAGAGCCCGTCCGGTGTCCCGCTCGGGAAGCAGCCCGAGGGTCGCGAGCGGCGTGCTTTCGGCCCGTTCGAAGCCCACGGCGCGGGCATACCACGCCGCTGCGCTCAGCCCGGGGTCCTCGAAAACGGTGTCCTGGGCCAAATAGCCCACGGTGGCATCCTCAGCCCGGAGGATCTCGCCCTCGTGCTCGACCCGCCCGGCCAAGGCTTGGAGCAGCGTCGACTTCCCGCTGCCGTTGGCGCCCGTCAGGAGCAGTCGTCCCTGCGGGCCGAGCCCGAAGGAGACCGGCTCCAGACGCCCGGGGACGGACACGCGATGGGCTCGGAGCACCGCCTCGGCGGCTGCCGCGCTGCGCTCGGCTGCCGCACCCCGCTCCGCAGCCCCGCCCGACGACGCCGGCCCGGCCGCCGTCGTCGAGTCCGCCGCCGTCGTCGAGTCGCCTAGCGCCGTGGAGACAGGGTCGAAGCCGGCGAAGCGCAGAGGCTCCGGCGGGCGCCGGACCCGGCTGCTCTCCAGCGTCTCGAGGCGGACCCTCGCGTTGCGCGCCCGGCGTGCCGTGACCTTCGCGTCCTTGTCGGTGTAGAACTTCAGAGAAGCCCTGGCCTCGGTCCGCGGCTCATTCCTGCGGTTGACGTTGCGGGAGCCCACCTCGATCTCGTGCCGCAGCGCGAGAAGTTCGGCCTGCTCAGCGGCATAGCGGTCACGCCACTGCCGCATGAGGTCCCGGCGCGCGCGGAGGGCACTGCTGTAGTCGCCCCCGAAGTGCCGGACCCCCAGCCCGCTGCCGCTGTCGGAGGTCGTCTCGCCCTGCTCCGCTCCCACGGCTCCGGCGGCCCCCTCCGGCCGTGAGATGCCGGAGGGACCATCAGGAGAGACCGGGGCGACGGCGTCGGCCAGCACCACGGCCGGCACCGGCAACGGGTCCAGGTCCACGATTCGTGTGGCCACCCGGTCCAGGAAGGTGCGGTCGTGACTGGCGAAGAGCACGGGGCCCTTCCAGTCGCGCAAGGCGGATTCCAGATACGCCACGGCGGCGTCGTCCAGATGATTGCTCGGCTCGTCGAGCAGCAGCGCGTCAGGCTCCTCCAGGAGGAGGGCCGCGAGCGCCAGCCGCGAACGCTGTCCGCCGGACAGCCGTTCCACGGGCGTCCGTTCGTCCAGACCCGAGAGTCCCAGCCCGGCGAGGACTTCCCCGCGCCGGGCCTGAGCGCTCCAGGCGCCCAGCCGTTCGGCGTCGTCGAGAGCCTGTGCATAGGCGTCCACGTCCTGGCTCTCCAGCGCGGCGAGCGCGTCGAGAGCCGGGCGCTGGGCACGGTCCAGCACCTCCCCGGCGGTACTGCCGGGAGGTGCGTCGAGTTCCTGGGCGAAGTGACCCAGGCGGTCCGGCCGGAGCACCAGCCCCGCATCCGGGCGCTGGGCACCGGCGGCGATGCGCAGCACGGTGGATTTGCCGGAACCGTTCTCCCCGATCAGACCCACCCGCTGTCCGGGAGGGACGGCGAAGGTGATGTCGCTGAGGACACGGCGTCCGGCGTAGCGCTGGGAGATGCCGTCCAGCGCCAGATGTTGAAGAGTCAAGGCGTGCATGAGAGTCCTTCCGTCAGAACGAAAGTCCCGCCGGCCATGCCACGCTTCACAAACCAGGACATCCTGACGGCCGGTGACGGAGAACGCCACGGACGGCGGCCCTGGAGCAAGGGCCGGCACGAGAACCTGGGAAGGGGAGGTGAGACGCAGCCACCGCGCATTCGCCGAGTGCATCCTCCGTTAACGTCCGGAGGGCGGCAGGCGCGGGAATCATCGGCACAGGATGTCAGCGGGACAACGGGCAAGGTGGCCAGCTGTCAGCAGGCTGCGTCAGTTCTTCACCTCTCCAGGGTATCAGGCTTTTCGCTCCCCCTCCCGCCGGGGGTCCCCCGCTGCTAGGGTCGGCGGCAGGGGGACGGCGCATCGGAGCGGCATTCCCGGCACATCAGTGCACGATCCGCCGACCATCGGAAGGGCCGCGATGAACGAGATCTGGGACGTCGTCCACGAAGAGCGCCGCGCGCTCGCGGACGATCTGGCAGAGCTGGAACCCGACACCTGGGACACCCCCTCCCTGTGCCCGGGATGGACGGTCCATGACGTGGTGGCCCATCTCGTGAATGACGCCAGGACCACCTGGGCCGGCTTCGCCGGAGAACTGTTCAGGGCCCGTTTCGACTTCGACGCCCTGAACGAGCACGGTGTCGCCCGGGAGCGCCGACCAGACTCTCGGGAGACGCTGGAGAATCTCCGAAGCGTGAGCGGCCGCACCAGCAGCGCTCCCGCGCCCCTGGTCACACGCCTCGTGGAGGCGTTCGTCCACGGAGAGGACATCCGCCGTCCGCTCGGGATCAGCCGCTCCTATCCTGTGGGGCCCCTGCTCGACGCCCTGAAGCACCAGCTGGCCACCTCCACCGGCTTCGGCGGCGGCAAGGAAAGAGCTGCGGGCGTGGTCCTGCAGGCGACGGACACGGACTTCCACTGGAAACCGGCGAAGCCCATGGTGAACGCCGCACCTGTCGTGCGGGGCAGCACACTGGCTCTCCTGCTCGCCGTGTCCGGGCGCCCCGTCCGGCCCGGAGAGCTCGACGGCGACGGCGCGGCAGCGTTCGCCGTCACCGCCGGGGACGGCTGAGCGGGCCCGATGGCACCGCGTCTGCGGTAAAATGGACTCTGGTGTGCCGGGAAGTCTGGTCGGCCCACTGCCTCCCGGGACGACCCCGGACGTGCGGCAGTGGTCAGGAACCGACGACCCCTCAGGAATTCATGCACCAGACATCCACCACCCGCCGCCTGATCCCGGAGCGCCTGCGCGTGACGCGCCTGCTTCGCAACGAAACCACCGGCGGTTTCCTGCTCCTCGCCGCCACCGTGATCGCCCTGCTCTGGGCCAACTCCCCGTGGGGCGCGTCCTATTTCGAGCTGCGGGACATCCAGGTCGGGCCCGAGAGCCTGCACCTGAATCTGAGCTTCGGCACCTGGGCGGCGGATGGCCTCCTCGCGGTGTTCTTCTTCCTGGCCGGGCTGGAACTGAAACGCGAGCTCCTGCAAGGTGAGCTGAGCGACCCGCGCAAGGCCCTGGTGCCGGTCGCCGCGGCGGTGGGCGGCGTCGTCGTCCCGGCGCTGCTGTACGTCCTCGTGAATGCCGGGAACCCGGAGGGCCTGGCCGGTTGGGCCATCCCGACGGCCACGGACATCGCCTTCGCCCTGGCCGTGCTCGGCGTGGTCGGCTCCCATCTGCCCGCGGCGCTGCGGACGTTCCTCCTGACGCTCGCGGTGGTGGACGACCTGATCGCGATCGTCATCATCGCCCTCTTCTACGGCGGCGCCCTCCAGATCGGCTACCTCCTGGCGGCGCTGCTCCCCCTCGCGGCCTTCGCGGCGCTCGGACGGGTTGCGGGCGGACGCTGGGCGCGCTGGTGGACGCTGCTCCCCCTCGCCCTGCTCACGTGGGTGCTCGTGCACTCCTCCGGCGTCCACGCCACGGTGGCCGGGGTGCTGCTGGCCTTCACCATCCCTCTGGGCCGCTCGGCGGCGGAGGCTCCCGCGAACGGCCTCGCAGACCGGCTCGAGCACGGCTTGCGGCCCTTCAGCGCCGGCTTCGCCGTGCCGCTGTTCGCCTTCTTCGCCGCAGGGGTCGCTCTCGGAGGGTTCGACGGCGTGCGGTCGGCCGCCACCGACAGCGTCGCGGTGGGGATCGTCGTGGCCCTCGTCGTGGGCAAGTTCGTGGGCGTGCTCGTAACGTCCTTCGCCCTGACGCGACTGCCCGGCGTGGCGCTGGACAAATCGGTGCGCTGGCTCGACATGGTGGGCGTCGCCCTGCTCACCGGGGTCGGCTTCACGGTGTCCCTGCTCGTCGCGGATCTCTCCTTCGGCGGGGGTCACGGCGGTGAAGGGTCCGCGCACGGCGAGCACGCCAAGGTCGCCATCCTGGCGGCCTCGGTGGTCGCGGCGGTGCTCGGCGCCGTCGTGCTCCGGCTCCGGAACCGGCATCACCGCCGCCTGAAGGAGCGCCGTCGCCCGCAGACGGGCTGAGAAGCCCGAGGCGGGACGGCGCGAGAGGAACGTGGCGCGTCAGGCCGCGGTGGACACGGCCTGACGCAGCGCGTCCTCCGCCGCCACCCAGGCGAGCATGGCGCATTTGACGCGTGCCGGGAACTTCGAGACGCCGGAGAGCGCGGCGGCGTCACCCAGCTCTTCGGGATCGCCCTCCACGGTGCCGCGGGAGCGCAGTACGGTGCGAAACTCCTCGATCAGCGTGGCGAGCTCGTCCACCGAGGAGACCTCACCGGCCAGATCGGTCAGCATCGAGGCGGACGCCATCGAGATGGAGCAGCCGTTGCCGAGCCATTCGAGGGATTCGATGCGGCGCTCACCCTCGGCGCCGCTCACGGAGAGGCGCAGCGTGATCTCGTCGCCGCACACCGGGTTCAGCTGGTGGCACTGACCCGTGCCCGCGGGCCAGGAGGTCTCACAGGCGGCGACTTCGCTCAGGCTCCCGCCGTGACGGGCCTTGGCGTGTTCCAGGATGGTCTGCTGGTACAGCGATTCGAGGGAACTCATCACTTCACTCCGAAGAAACCGCGGACACCGGCGACGCCCTCGAGGAAGGCGTCCACCTCGCCCTCGGTGGTGTACAGGTAGGCGCTGGCGCGGGTCGACGCCGAGAGGCCGTAGCGCCGGTGCAGGGGCTGCGCGCAGTGGTGACCCACGCGGACGGCGATGCCCTGGGCGTCCAGGTACTGGCCGACGTCGTGCGCGTGCACGCCCTCGACGTCGAAGGAGACCAGGGCGGCGCGCTCGACGCCGGCGGCCGGGCCGAGCGTGCGGACGCCGGGGATGCGGGCCAGGCCCTCAAGCATGCGCTGCGCGAGGACCTCCTCCCGCGCATGGACGCGGTCCATGCCGGTCTCCATCAGGTACCGCGCGGCCGCGGCCATGGCGATGGCCTGCGAAACGGGCTGCGTGCCCGCCTCGAAACGCTGCGGAGCCGGGAGGTATCCCGAGTGCTCCATGGTCACGGTGGTGATCATGGAACCGCCCGTCGTGACGGGCGGGAGCGCGTCGAGGAGTTCCTGGCGGCCGTAGAGGGCGCCGATGCCGGTGGGGCCGAGCATCTTGTGGCCGGAGAAGACCGCGAAGTCGACGTCCAGGGCCTTCACATCGAGCGGCAGGTGCGGCGCGGACTGGCAGGCGTCCAGGACCACCAGGGCGCCCACCGCGCGGGCCAGGCCCACGAGGTGCGCCACCGGATTGATGGTACCGAGGACGTTGGAGACGTGGGTGAACGCGAGGACGCGGGTCCTGGCGTTGATCACGCGGGCGGCCTCGTCCAGGTCCAGCGTGCCCTCGTCGGTGAGCGGGATGTACCGGAGCGTGGCGCCGGTCCGGCGGCAGAGTTCCTGCCACGGCACCAGATTGGCGTGGTGCTCCATCTCGGTGACGACGATCTCGTCTCCGGGGCCGAGCGCGAAGCGGCGCGCCTCGGGGGCGACCTCCCCCACGCTCGCGTTGGAGAAGGCGTAGGCGAGGAGATTGAGACCGGCGGTGGCGTTGGAGGTCCAGACGATCTCCTCCTCGCGGGCCCCGACGAACTCCGCCACCGTGGCGCGGGCGTCCTCGAAGGCGAGCGTGGCGTGGGCCGCCAGGGTGTGGGCGCCGCGGTGCACCGCGGAGTTCCGCTGTTCGTAGAACTCCTGCTCGGCTTCCAGCACGCTCAGGGGGTTCTGGCTCGTGGCACCCGAGTCGAGGTAGACGAGCTCCCGCCCGTTCACCGGATGCGCCAGGAGGGGGAAGTCGTTCCGGATCCGGAGGACTTCCACATCAGTCAGAGGGACGCCGTTGTTCACGTTCCCACCTCCGCCTTATTTAGGAAACATTTGCCTGGTCTATTCTCGCACCACCGGGGCCCGGGGCGCTTCCCAGGACTACCTAAGTACCCGGCACCCCGAATTGCGTAGTCCCTACTCGGGCCTGGCGCCCCGGCGGCCCGTAGCGTGCAGACATCAGCAGGAATCGCTAAGGAGCAGGGACATGGCGAGACGTGCGTTCATCGCTGGAATCACGGGTCAGGACGGGTCTTACCTGGCCGAACTACTACTACTCAAGGGCTACGAGGTCCACGGTCTCATCCGGCGCACCTCCGCGTTCAACACGGCCCGCATCGACCACCTCTACGTGGACCCCCACGAGAGCGACGCGCGCCTCTTCCTCCACTACGGGGACATGGACGACGGCGCCCGGCTCGTCACGCTGCTGGCACAGATCCAGCCGGACGAGGTCTACAACCTGGCGGCCCAATCACATGTGCGGGTCTCGTTCGACGAGCCGATCCACACCGGCAACACCACCGGTCTGGGCACCTCCCGCTTCCTCGAAGCCGTACGGCTCGCCGGGGTGGACACCCGGTTCTATCAGGCGTCCACCTCCGAGATGTTCGGGGCCTCGCCGCCGCCGCAGAACGAGGAGACGCCGTTCTATCCGCGCTCGCCCTACGGCGCCGCGAAGGTCTACAGCTACTGGATGACCCGCAACTACCGCGAGGCCTACGGCATGTTCGCCGTCAACGGGATCCTGTTCAACCACGAATCCCCGCGCCGCGGCGCGACCTTCGTGACCCGGAAGATCACCCGGGCCGTCGCGTCCATCGCCTCGGGCACGGCGGAGCGCCTCTATCTGGGCAATCTGGACGCCATCCGCGACTGGGGCTACGCCGCCGAGTACGTCGAGGGCATGTGGCGGATGCTGCAGGTCGACACCCCGCAGGACTACGTCCTCGCCACGAGCACGCCCACCACGGTCCAGCAGTTCCTGGAGTACGCCTTCGGGAGCGTCGGGCTGAACTGGAGGGACCACGTCGAGTTCGACGAGCGGTACCTCCGGCCCACCGAGGTGGACTCCCTCATCGGCGATCCCACGAACGCCCAGGTGGACCTCGGGTGGAAGGCGTCCGTCGGCGCGGAGGACCTGGCCCGGCTCATGGTGGCCCATGATCTGGCCGAGCTCGGCAGCCCCCGCGGGCACGTGGTGGACCAGGTGACCCTTCCCTCGTGGAACGCCAGCCTGGAACTGACATGAGCACCCGGACAGCCATGAGCGCTGGGGAGACGGTGGTCGCCGATGACGCCGCGCAAGCCGACACCGGCATCCTGGACCGGGACGCGCCGTTCTACGTGGCCGGGCACCGCGGGCTCATCGGGTCGGCGATCTGGCGCCGCCTGGAACGCGCCGGCTTCACACAACTGATCGGAGTGCCCTCCTACGACCTCGATCTGCTGGACCGGACGGCGGTGGAGGACTTCTTCGCCGAGCACCAGCCGCGCCACGTGGCCCTGGCCGCCGCAAAAGTGGGCGGCATCCAGGCCAACAACGACTTCCCGGTGGACTTCCTGAGCGAGAATCTCCGGATCCAGGGGAACGTCATGGACAGCGCGGTGCGGCACCGGGTCCACAAGCTCCTCTTCCTGGGATCGAGTTGCATCTATCCGCGGTTCGCGCCGCAGCCGATCCCCGAGGACGCGCTGCTCACCGGCAAGCTGGAGGTCACCAACGACGCGTATGCGGTGGCCAAGATCGCCGGGATCCAGTACGTCAAGGCCGTCCGGCGGCAGTACGGGCTGCCCTGGATCAGCGCCATGCCCAGCAACCTCTACGGCCCCGGGGACAACTTCCGGCCGGGCGTCTCCCATGTGCTGCCGGCGCTGATCATGCGGTACCGCCAGGCCCGCGACGACGGCGCGGCCACCGTCACGAACTGGGGCACCGGCACGCCGCTGCGGGAGTTCCTCTACGCGGACGACTGCGCGGACGCCTGCCTCTTCCTCCTGGACAACTACGACGGCGGCCGCCACCTCAACGTCGGAACCGGCGCCGAGATCAGCATCAAGGACCTCGCGGCCCTCATCGCGGACGTCGTCGGCTACGAGGGCGAGACCGTCTGGGACGCCACGAAGCCAGACGGGACCCCGCGGAAGATGATGGACGTCTCCCGCCTCAGCGGCCTCGGCTGGCGGGCGCGGACGGGTCTGCGGGAAGGCGTCGAGCGCACCGTGCAGTGGCTCGAATCGCACGAGGAGGAAGCACGGACGGCCTGAGACCGAGCGGTCCCAGGCCGTCCGCGGCGTGCCGGCCGCCGTCGTCGTGTGCTCACCGGCCGGGCGGCCAGGCGGCGTGGCGCCGCTCAGGTCCGGCCGAAGCCGGAGAGTTCGCGGTACCACTTCGGCAGCGCCAGGCACAGGAAGAGCACATTGCACACGAAGAGGGCGAGGTAGACCCAGTGGAACAGCACCGGCCAGCCCCACAGCACGAACACGCAGGCCAGCACCCCGTACTCGGTGGGCAGCACGGCCAGCGAGTACAGCACGGAGGAGCTCCCCTCCCCCGCCAGGCGCATGCCGCTGGACCCGCGATGCGCCCGGCGCAGCTGATCCGTGAGCATGATGGTGCAGAAGAAGAACGCCGCCAGGAAGGCGTACGCCCCGGGCAGGACCAGCCACAGCCCGGATTCCGTCCCGGTCCGGGCCCACGCGAACAGCACCACGAGGTGGAACAGGGACATCTTGGCGGCATCCACCACGTGGTCCAGCCACTCGCCGGCGAAGCTCCCACCCCCGCGCAGGCGGGCCAGCTGACCGTCCGCCGAATCGAAGGCGTAGCCCAGGATCAGCAGCACCGCCACCAGCAGGCCCGTGAGCGGAGTGACCGGGGAGAACGCCAGCACGGCGAGTCCCCCGAAGGTCGCCAGCGCACTGATGGCGGTGACGATGTTGGGCGTCAGGCCCAGCCGGTGAGCCACCGCCGCCAGCACCCGTCCGAAGGGACGGTTGAAGAACCGGACGTAGGCGGAGGCACCCTTTGAGGTCTTCTGCTTGCCTTTCAGGATCTGCAAGGACGCGGCGATCCCGCGGTCCTCACCCCTGCCGGACTGCGTGTCCTGGAGTCCCATGGACAGCCCCTCACTCCCGCTGGCTCACGGTCACCGCACGGCGCCCGGAAACCGCCACCCCGAAGGCTTTGTCAGCGAAGGTACGCCACACTGGCGGTGGAGTCGAACCCCGCGCTCTTCCAGCCAGGATATGTGACGAGTGCGTTGATGCTGTTGAAGCCCTTCTGCGCGCTGGTGGTCAGCGTGTAGGAGTTCCGGCTGAACGAGATCCCGGCCGAGGACGCGGTGAGGATGCGGTCCTTGGTGGTCACCACACCGGTGGTGGCCGTGGCCGGGGAGCCGGTCCCCATGTCGACCGTGTTCCCGGAGACCGTCACCTTGCTGAGCAGGTACGTGCCCCAGGAGCTGGTCCCGCGGTTCCGGGCCTGCAGGCTGATGCCGTTGAGGTTGGAGCGCAGCGCGTTCCCCGTGATGGTGACGTCGGACGAGGTGTTCACATCGATCCCGGCGCCCGACCAGAGACCCGTTCCGCCGCCCCGGCCCATTCGCTTCGCGTTGTCCGTGACGGTGTTGTTCGTGATGACGCCGCGACGGCTGATCTCATAGCGGATCCCGTCCGCGTAGTTGCCGGTGATGGTGTTCGCGTCGACCGTGATCCCGTCCGACTGCACATCGGCCCAGACACCGACGCCCAGGTTCCCGGACACGGTGTTCCGCTGGATCAGGGCGCTCGAGTACGTGGTCTTGATGCCGCCCGACTCCCAGTCGGCGATCCAGTAGCCCGCCGTGTTGTTGCCGTTGACGGTGTTGCCCGTGACGGTGGCGCTGCTGGTGCGGTAGAGGGTCACTCCCAGCTGGCCATTGCGGATCACCGTGTTGTTCAGGATCTGCGGCCGCACCGCCTGATCGGTCAGGATCCCGACGCCGTGATTGTCGCTCACCGTGTTCCCGGTGACCTTCCAGTCGGAGCCGGACACCACGACCGCGCCACGCTGGGACCGGTTGGCGAAGTGCTGGACCGTCAGGCCGGTGAGCTTCACCCCGGCTTGGGTCGAGGAAATGGCGGTCTGAAGCCGGGCCATGCGGATGCTGTGGGACACCGGGGTGTTGGCGATCGTCAGGGTGTTGCTCGCGTAGTCGGCGAAGAACGTCCCGGGCACGACGGCGGCCAGGCTGTTCACGCGACGCAGCCGCGCGCCGTCGTAGAACAGGTCCTCGGCGAAATTGCAGCTGGTGCTGCCCGCGGTCTCACACTGTCCAGGGCCCGTGTACGCGGCGGGGAGGTTGCCGCGCGACTGCCAGCGGGCCGGCTGACCGGTCACCTGGTACGCGGTCCAGGACTTGAGCGGCTTGGCGCCGTCAACGATCGAGCCGGGGAGACCCCTCAGCTCCTGCTGGGCCTTGGGGGCGATGGTGCGGTTGAGGATGTGCCGGCCCGCCGCGAGGCAGATCACGGCCCCTTGGGGCTGCGCGTTGACCGCGTCCGCGATCTCGGCGCCGGGTGCGACCGTGACGGTGCACGCCGGGACGGCCGCTTCAGCGGCGCCTGGCGCGGAGACGGCCAGCAGACCCCCGCCCAGAAGCCCGGCGAGGGCGAGGACGGCGGGGATGCGGCGTCGGGGGGCGCGGTGCTTTCCGCGCTGTTCCCGGGTCTGCGGGGAGGTGTTCAGGGCATGGTTCGATGAACGGTTCGCCATAGGCTCTCTTTGGTGACGGGCGGAGACCGGCGCCCTGGTGTTGTATGAAGTTGGACTCGCCCCTGACAAGTCAAAGGCCGATTCTAGTGAAGATACTGGTAGCTCACAATTACTATCGCTCGGCGCAGCCGTCCGGCGAGGATTCCGTGGTGCGCCAGGAGATGGCCCTGCTGGAGGCCGCCGGGCACCGGGTGGGACACTTCGCACGGCACTCCGACGACATCGCCCGGATGCCCGTGACACGCAAGGCCCTGGTGCCGCTGGGCGTGGTGCATTCCCCGTCCGCACGCCGCGATCTGGCGGGCGTCCTGGAGCGGGAGCGGCCGGACGTGCTGCACGTCCACAACACGTTCCCCCTGCTCAGCCCGTCGATCCTGCTCGCCGCCCGGGACGCGCGCGTGCCCGTGGTCATGACCTTGCACAACTACCGCATGTTCTGCGCCGACGGAACGTTCCTGCGGGACGGGAAGCCGTGCACGGACTGCCTCTCCGGCGCCGGTCCGCTCCCCGGACTGCGCCACGCCTGCTACCGGGGTTCGGCGGCGGCGACTCTTCCGCTCACCGTGAGCATCGGGCTTCACCGGGCGCTGGGCACGTGGACCCACGGAGTGACGAAGTTCGTGGTCATGAGCGCTTTCGCCCGAGATCTGTTCGCGTCCCAGGGGCTGGATCCGGACCGGATCACCGTCAAACCGCATTTCGTGCCCGCCGCGGCCCCCGAGGACGTGAGTGTTACGTCAGATGACGCGCCCGTGGTGTACCTCGGGCGCCTCTCGCCGGAGAAGGGGCCCGACGTCCTGCTGGACGCCTGGCAGGACTCCTTCGGCCCCCTGATCCTGATCGGCGACGGCCCGCTCCGCCCCGCGCTGGAGGCGCAGGTGGCCCGGCGCGGGCTGCGCACCGTGACGTTCCTGGGAGCACTGCCCCGGCCGGAGGCCATGGCACGCCTGGGCCGGGCCCGCCTGCTTGTGAACTCCTCCCGGGTCTTCGAGACCTTCGGCCTGAGCGTGGTGGAGGGCTTCGCGCACGGTCTGGGCGCCGTGATCCCGGACCAGGGCGTCTTCCCGGAACTGACCGGCGACGACGGCGCCGCGGTCACCTTCCGCTCCGGGGACGCGGACTCGCTCTCCCGGGTGCTGGCCGGCGCGCTGGAGCCCGGCGCCGCCCGCCGCATGGGCCGGGCGGCGCTCCGCCGGCACGCGGACCACTACGGCGCCGAGGACAATCTGCGGCGGCTCGAAGCCGTGTACACCGAGGCCGTCGCGGCGGGAATGCCCGCCTGACAGGGCACCGTGCGCTGAGCCGGCTGCGCTTCAGGGGGCTGCGCTTCAGGGGGTCGCGGTTCAGGGGGCTGCGGTTCAAGGGGCTGCGGTTCAAGAGGCCGTAAGCACCGCGACGTCGCGGAAGCGGACCGTCTGCGGCTTCCGGTAGCCCTTGACGAGGGCGAGGTAGCCCCCGTGCGAGCCGCTGTCCTGCACGGTCGTCTTCCAGGACGGATCGCCGTCGCGGGACAGCGTGATCCCGGAGGCGGTCACCTCGAGCCGGAGGGTCGCCCACTCGCCCCGCTTCAGCGCAGCGGTCTGCACCGACGCGAGCACACGGTCGGAGCCTGCCGAGCCCTGACGCAGCAGCAGGGTGAGCTTCCCCTGGGGGCTCAGCTGTACCAGGTAAGCGGCCGCGGCAGGCCCGGAGACGAGAGCAGGATCGTCCTGCGCCAGGCCGAGAGCCAGCCCCGCGCCGTCGTCGGGCCCCGGCAGGTCCTCCGGCCAGCAGAGACTGACGGCGCAGCCGTACGACGGTCCGGTCACGGGCCCCAGGGACCCGAGGACGTAACTCGCGAGCGAGGCGAACGCCAGATCCAGGCCGCGGGACTCCTGGTCGAACCGCGGCTGGTACTTGGGGGCCAGGATCCACGGAAGATCTCCCGTGGCGCGGCGGCCCGTGCCGAAGTCGTCCTTGACGGCGAGCGCGGTGGAGGACGTGACGTACAGGTAGTTGGAGCACATCAGGCCGCGCACCCCGAGGGCCAGCACCCGCCGGCGCATCGCCCGGGTGTGGATCTCCCAGCAGATCACGGGCTTGCCGAAGGCCACGAGTTCCCGCATGGCCTGGTCGGTGGCGCCGTGGTAGATGCCCAGGAGGTCGAAGCGGTCCTGGTACCGGTCGAACTGGTGGTCGGCGCCGTCCATGAAATACCCCCACAAGGTGTACCCGCGACGCCGGGCCTCCTTATAGGAACCCGAGGCCGCCGTCTGCTTCCACACCATGTGGGAGGTGGAGCCCGGGTAGAAGTCCATCAGGTCCAGGACCTCCTTGGCGTGCTCGCCGGACTTGTCCTCGATGAAGAGCACCGTCCGGTGCGCGAGCGCGTCCAGCACGTCCCGGAAGGCCGGGATGGGCTCGAGAGGCGTGGCCGGGCCGAGCCAGGCCCGGGCGTCGTTGCGGATGACCGCGAGTTCCTCGAAGGTCAGGTCTTTGATGTCGCGGTCCACACCGGTCATGCGGGACAGGTTGGTGTCGTGGTGGCAGACCAGGACGCCGTCCTTGGTCATGTGCACGGAGACCTCGACCGCCATGGCGCCCGCGGCGACGGCCTCCGTGTAGGCCCGCAGCGTGTGCTCGGGCCAGGTGTCGCCGGACCCCCGGTGGGCGATCGCGAACACGTCCTGGGCGAGGAGTTCGTCCAGCGTCGTGGTCGTGCGGGTGGGCGTCGGGGTGACACCCGGAGGCACGACGGCGCCCGCCGAGCAGGCGGTGAGGAATCCGGTGGCGCCGAGGGCGGCGAGCTGCAGGAAGCGCCGCCTGCCGAAAGCCGCCTCCTCACGGGGTGACATGATCCGCCATCCTCTGCGGGTGGTCCGCCCGGGCGGCGAGCGCCCTGTGGTACCAGTCGCCGACGCGTGCCGTGAAGGCACCCTGGGTCCAGGACGCAGGATCCGGGAGTGGCCACGCGGCGCCGCCGTTCAGGCCGGGCCGCCGGGTGTCTAGACCCAACGTGTCAAGGCGCAGCGTGTCCAGGCGCTCGCACAGGTCCGCCACGATGTTCCGGCTCACGGGGACGGCCTGGCTCCGCTCGGCGAGGAACGACGGCGGGCCGCCCAGGTCCACGCACACCACCGGAAGGCCGTGGCTCAGGGCCTCCCCCACGACCCAGCCGCAGGAGTCGTGCAGGGACGGGAAGAGCAGCGCATCGGCGAGGCCCATGAGACGGAGGACCTCCGGGCGCTCCACCTGGCCCAGGAAGTGCACCCGCTGTTCCACGCCCCGGCGGCGCGCCATGGCCTCCAGCCACTCGCGTTCCGGGCCGTCCCCCACGAAAGTGAGGGACCACTGCGGGCTTTCCGCCACGGCGGCCAGGGCCAGCCGGACGCCCTTCCAGGCGACGAGCCGGCCCACGAACAGGGCGTTCAGCTCCACGGGCGCCCCGTGGCCGCCGGGTCCGCGGGCTGCGGCGGTGCCGTCGCGGTGGGCCGGCGTCGCGGCCGTGGCGGGAGAACCGCCGGGTTCCGGTTCCCCGAGCACGACGTTCGGCGCGATCAGCACCTCACCCGCACCGTGGAAGCGGCGCGCCGTGTCCGCGTTGAGGGCCACCGTGACGGCGGCGCGGGCCGCCGTCGTCCCCGTGGAGAGGCGCCGCACGGTGCGCGTGGCGGCGCTCCGAAGCAGTTCATGGACCGTGCCGCGGACTCCGAGCCAGCGCCACAGCTCCGGCGGCACATAGCTCGCGCCGCCCACGGGACCCCAGACGAGAGGGACCTCGCGGGCCAGGGATGACAGTCCGCACGGCATCCAGTCGACGGCGAACGTGGCGTGATGCAGCAGCGTGAAGTGATGCTCGCCGTGCAGGCGCCGGGCCACCCGGGCGGCTTCGCGCTGCCACAGGGGGTAATACCAATAGACGTCCCGGTGCCGGCGCTTGGCGCGCAGGTACCGGTCCGGGAGGTCGACGTACACCGGCCTCACGCGGGAGGCCAGGAAGCTGTCGGCCGCCAGGGCCCGGGCGATCGCAGGCGCGAACCGCTCCCGCGTCATGACCCAGACCCTGGCGTGGCGTGCGGCGGCCTGAACCACCGCCCACCCCGCCCCGGGCTCGGATCCGAGCCCGGGGCCACAGGCGTAGGCGCTGATGAGCACCCGTGGCAGCCCCTGCCCTGCTGGTGCACTCATGGTCTTGCTCCTTCGCGATCGAGCGGTCAGCGCGGCGTGGTGACCAGGTAGTCCGTCACGCGCGCCTGGACGGGTGCATTGGTGGAGGAGCCGGACAGCGTGGTCCGCAGTGCGGGCGTGCCCGCCGCCTGCAGGCCGGCCGTGCCGTCCGTGGTGCTCAGCTGCCATGCGCCGGGTTCGGCGGCACTGCTGTCCCAGGCTTTCGCCTTGAGCGTCGTGGTGCCGGAACCGGAGACCAGGAACTTCACCTGGAGCGTGTTGCCCGCGGCCGGGGTGGCCGCCAGGACCTGGGTCTCGGGGACCAGGACGGTCTCCGTTCCCGCGCTGTCCACCCGGATCAGCGAGAGGTACACGCGACCCGCCGCGATGTACCGGACCTTGGCACGGTAAGCGCCCTGGCCTGCGATGGTCCGGGAGTCCACGCTCACGTAGACGCCACCGCCCGTCGCCGGCTTGTCCAGGGACAGACCCAGGCTGACCTCCGTGTCCTGCGCGGAGAAGGAGTTCAGCGCCGCGCCGGTCTGGTTGCCCGCCGTCAGCATGGTCAGGGTGCCCTGTCCGCCGCTGACCGCGTACCGGCTGGCCGTGCCGCTCACCGTCCAGGCGCCGCCCTTGTCCGCCGTGCCCCAGCCATTGGTGACGGTCCGTGCGAAGGTGTCCTTCGCCAGGACCGTGCCGGCCGGGACGACGTTGCTCAGATCCAGCTGCTTGCTGGCGCTGGCCGTGCGTCCGCGGTTGTCCGTCACGGTGACGGTGGCGGTGTACACCCCGGGAGCCGAATACGTGTGGCTCGGCGTGACGCCGGTGCCCGTCGTGCCGTCCCCGAAGGTCCAGGCGTAGGAGACGATGCTCCCGTCCGGATCGTTCGAGGCCGAGGCGTCGAACGTGCAGGCGAGCTGCGTGCAGGACGCGACGGCACTCGCGACGGGCGGCTGGTTGGCCGGCTGCGGCGCGACGGTGACGGTGGTTCCGGCACTGTTCTGCGCGCCGTCGTTGTCCGTGACCGTCACGGTGGCCGTGTACGTTCCGGCCGCGGCGTAACTGTGCTGCGGTGTGGCGCCGGCGCCCGTCGTGCCGTCCCCGAAGGTCCAGGCGTAGGAGGCGATGGTGCCGTCCGGATCGCTCGAGGCCGAGGCGTCGAAGGAGCAGACCAGATAGGTGCACGACGACGTCGCGCTGGCCACCGGCGGCTGGTTCGGCGCCGTCGTGGTCACCGTCTGGCTGGTCACCGTGGTGGCCCCCAGATTGTCGGTCACGGTCAGGCGCACATTCCAGGTGCCCGCCGAGGCGTAGTTGTGACTCGTGTTCACCCCGGTCCCCGTGGCTCCGTCGCCGAAGTCCCACGCGTAGGAGGTGATGGTGCCGTCCGGGTCGTTCGACGCTGAGGCGTTGAACGAGCAGGCCATCAGCGTGCAGGACGGCGTGAAGGCCGCCACGGGCGCCTGATTGCCGCGGCCCAGAGAGTTGTGCCAGGCCACCTGCGAGGCGTCCAGGGCCGAGGAGTACACGGCCACCTGGGACACGCGTCCCACGATGCCCTGGTTCAGCGGCTGGTTGGGCCAGGCGCCGAGGTTGTTCGCTCCGATCCGCCAGTACCCGGTGTAGCCCTCGGCACCGGCCGCCGGGGACGAGCCTTGACTGACGCCGTCGACGTAGAGCGTCGCGTTGCCGCCACCGAGCGTGCCGACCAAGTGGTGCCACTTGCCGTCGTTGACGGCGCTTCCGCCGCGGACGGTGACCACGTAGCCGGGGTAGACGCCGAAGACCGGACGCCCGCCGCTGTCCACGTAGAGGTGACGGTCGTACTGACTGCTGCTCCCGCTCGACGTGTTCCCGAAGCCGACGACCTTGCCGCCCAGGAGACTCGTGGTGTTGATCCACGCCTCGACGGAGAACGTGTTCGGTCCGGAGAGCTGCACCGAGCTGTTCAGGCTCGCATTCGAGTTCTGGATGTTCACGGACTTGGAGGTGGCGTTCGGGCCGGCGGAACCGAGCTGGGTCCGGTTGCTGCCGGTGAGGTTGTTGCCGGCGATCGCATCGTGGGCGGACGTGCCGCTGCTCTCATCCGTGGGCCAGAAGTACTGCGCCCCATCGGCCACCACATTGTCCGAGTAGCCCGCGTTCTGGCTGGCCACGGTGATGTAGGGGGTCCAGTAGGACGTGACCACATTCGTGCCGTCGGTGACCTCCACCCGGTACGCGACCTGGCTGCCCGGGGTCAGCCCCGGGTCCGTGATGCGGTAGCTGGGGATGTCCCAGAACCGGGAGCGGACCGTGCGGACGTCCAGGGGGGTGCTGGAGCCGTTGCGGAACACCTTGTAGTTCAGGTATTCGTCGTCGTTGTCCACGGTCGCGGTGACCCGGACGTCCACCTGGCCCGCCCGGAGGCTGGCGGCCGACGGCGTGGCGGGCTTCTTCGGCGGGGCGTCGCTCTCCGAGCCGAACATGGTCAGGCCCTGCTGCCCCTCCCCGTTGACCGTGGTGAAGTCGCCGCCCACCCAGAGGTGCTGGCCGTCCGTGGCCATGTCCCAGGGTCCGACGTAGGTGCTGGGCCCGGCGTTGGTCTGCGGGTACCAGCCCTGCACGTCACCGGTGTCCGGGTTCTCCGCCAGGAGGAACCGGTTCGGGCCCTGCGGGAAGCCGCCCACGGAGCTGCAGTCGTGGGCGTGGGAGCCCTTGTAGAGCCATTCGCCCACGAAGACGATCGCCTCCGTGGCGCCCAGGCACGTGTTCTTCCAGTTGAGCTGCCCCGTGCTGATCGATGCTGACCAGGTGCCGTCGAAGCAGCCGCCGCCGTCGCCGGCGTTGGCGAAGTACACGTTGTCACCGTGGGTGATGATGTCCTCCACCTTGGTCCAGCAGGAGCCGGTCCGGTCCGGCAGCGTCGACGCCGCGGGGAACGGGAGCAGCGCGCCTTGCTGCGCGTCCACGAGAGCCACGCTCTCGCGGTGCACGCTGCCCACGTAGGCGAACTTGCCGCCGAGGTAGACCTTGCTGCCGTCCGGGGAGGCCTTGACCGAGTTCACGTCGGCGTCGGGCGCGGGATTCCAGGGCAGGAGCGCGCCGTCACTGGCCTGCACGGCCGCGGCCCTCGGGCGGTCGATGCCGGCCACCTGGGTGAAACTGCCACCGAAGTAGATGGTGGGGCCGGCGACGTCGATGGTGCTGACGCGGTACGCCACGTAGGGCTTGAAGGCAGAGCGCAAGGTGAGACTCGCCGTGTCGATGGCGGCGATGCGGCCGCGGGCCGCCCCGTAGATCTGGGTGAAATCACCGCCCACGTAGACGGTGGTGCCGTCCGCGGAAGCGGTCAGCGACCAGACCTTGCCGTTGGGCTGCGGCGCACTGCCGAGCAGGTTTCCGGTGGTGGCGTCGAAGACGGCCAGATACGTCCGTGAGGTCTCCGAGACCCCGGCGGCGGCGCCCGGCGGGCGCACCGTGGTGAACTCGCCGCCCACGAAGACCTTCCCGGCCGCATACGCGACGGCACGGACCGTGGCATTCGTCTGCCAGGTCGGGGTGGACAGCGCCGACAAGGTGGTCTGCTTCGCCCACGCGGGGGCGGCGGTCATGCCCAGGACCACGGCCACCGCAGCGATTCCCACGGCCAGACGCCTGAGGATGCTTTTCATGATGGATCACTTTCTCCCCGAGAGGATGCTGAACCTGGGACCCCGGGACACGTCACCGGCCGGGAGGCCCTTGGTGTGGAACCTCCCGCACAGCGAGAGCTGCGCGGAGGCCAGGAGCAGGAGCGTCATGGATGACAGGTCACACAGTCCGCTCTCATTGATGGATGCCACGAGGACGTAGCCGCACAGGAAGGCGGCGACGGCGCGGGCGCCAGGCTCCGGGGTCCGGAGCGCGTAGACGAGCGCGGCGAGGGTCGCCGCCACGATGAGCACCAGACCCACCAGGCCGGATTCCCAATAGGAGTCCAGCCAGCTGTTGTCGATGGCCATGTAATTGATGTCCCCTTCGCCGCGACGCAGGAGGATCCGCTTCTCCCCCAGCCCGTGCCCGAACCAGCGGGTGAGGTCCGTCATGGGCTGCGAGAGGATGAAATCCCAGACCAGCGTGCGCCCGCTCAGGCGTTCCAGCTGGCTGGTGTCCTGGCCGCGGAGGGCCCAGGTCGAAATGGTGCCCAGGAAGGGCGCGGCCGCCACACAGGCGGCGAGGAACACGGCGGCGATCCGCCGGGCGCCGTGATGCCGGCGCAGCGCCAGCGCGGCCAGAGCCAGCCCCGTGACGGCGGCCAGGGGCGCCGTGCGGGTGCGGCTGAGCACGATCAGCGCGGCCCCCAGCGCGACGGCGGCGAGGGCCACCGGCAGCGGGAGCAGCCGCAAGGCCCAGAGCAGGATGCCGAGGCCCAGGACGATAGCGCCGATCTCCCCCACCCGTGGAGGCATCATCGGCATGATCGCGCCCATGAGCCGGCCGCCCTGAGCGAAGTTCCGTCCGTCCAGCCACGCTTGCGAGGGCAGGAGCACCATGCCGGCGAGCACGCTGAACCCCAGCACCAGGTGGACGCCGAACATGATCCGCACGAAGGTGTGCGCCCGTTCCTTGATGAGTGGGAACAGCAGCACCAGCACGGCGATCCCGGCCATGAACCGGCCGGCCCGGACCATGATCGTCAGGCTCGACGGCAGCAGCAACGAACTCAGGATGACCGCCACGGTGAACAGCAGGTAGATCCGGAAGACCGGTGGGACCGCCAGCCGGGTCCGCGGCGGCGTGAACACCACGAGCCCGAGAAGGCAGGCGAGCAGAACCACGCCCTTGAGCAGGCTGCTGCTGTCCGTGCCGCCCAGGGAGTCCGAGCGGGACCACGGCTGCACGCTGAGCTCCAGGAGGAGCCACACGAGCGTCACGACGACGGTCGCGGCCACCGGGCCCAGGACGGTCCGGTCGCGGGCCGCCCCGCGCGGATCGGCCAGGCGCCGGCGGTCCGGAACCGTCACGGTGCTCATGACCGCGCCCTCGCCGGCGTGCGGCCCGGCATCCGGGCTTTTCCGGCCGCGGCGGACGCCGGACCGGCCCCGTGACCGGAGTCCTGCCCGGGTTCACGGCCCGCCCCGGCGGAAGGCTCAGTGTCGGACGACACCGCGGTCAGCCCAGCCCTCTTCGGACTCCGGGGCTTCCGGCGGGCGTGGAACCACCGGAAGCGGCGCGGCGCCTTGGTGAGCACGACGGCGGCGACATCCAGTCCGGACATCCGGAGCTGGTCCACCGCGTCGAACAGACCGTCCGCACTGTCCGTGCCTTCCTCGACGGACAGGAGGACCGGCCCGCCGAAGTGCTCGGGCAACGACGCGTGCCCCTCAGCGGAGGAAGTGAACGGGTCCCCGACCACGATCGTGACCATGTCACCCTGCAGCGTCCGCGAACTGGACGCCAGGTAACTCGCCTGGTTCAGCGACAGTCCGTTGACCCGGCGGCGCGCCGCGCCATCGAGTTCCTCGAGGCCCGCCGCGGACACGGCGTCGGCTCCGCTCAGCTTCCCCGCGGCCTCCCCCGACTCCGTGTACAGGAGCAGCGAATGCCCGGCATGGGCCGCCGCTTCGGCCACGGCGGTCGCGGCCCGCAGGCCCGACGCCGGACTGGACAGGGCCTGGACGGCGACCACGCGGCTGCCCGTCTGGCTCTGTCCGAGGGGCAGGATGCGGGACAGGGTCCGCCAGAGCAGCGGTCCCAGGGCCGGATCCCCGGCGCTTCGTTCGGCAAACACGGCGACTCCTTCAAGGGTGCGGACGATGTCCAGACGATCGGTGATGCGGGGCGAGACCTGACGGCGCACGGCCGCGGTCACGATCCCCAGGCCCAGGCCACCGGCCAGTCCCAGGAGCCCGTAGACCACGAGACTCAGGGAGCGGCTGGTCTTGTCGGCGCTGGCCCTTTCGAGGACGGATCCGCCGCCCTTGAAGTCCAGGGCCATGGCGGTCAGGGAGGCCGCGGTGCTCCGCGCCTGCTCGGCCTGCTTGAGCAGTTCCTGCTGCCGCGCCACCAGGGACGCGCCGGTGGTGGTGTTCGCCCCGCCGGCGCCCTGAATGTTCTTGTCCAGGGCCTTGGCGGCGCTCGCGGACGCATCGGCCTGCTCGGTGTACTGGCCGGCCAGCTTGTTCATGCTCGCCTTCCCCAGTTCGGCCCGGTAAGCGAGGTAGGAACTCGCGACCGCGTTGGCATAGTCGGCGGCCTCCTTCGCCGAGGGGCCCTGGGCCGTGATGGTGAAGGAGTTGTCCGTGGCCGGGCTCGCCTTCACGGATTCGGCCATGTCCCGGGCCGCCGTGCCGTCCACCCCGAGGGCGTCCGAGGCGGCGTTCGTGATGACGGGGCTGGCGATGATGATCGCCTGCGTCTCGGCCGGGAGTTCCAGGGCCAGCGGCCCCGTCTTGTCGATCACGCCCTGGATGCCGATGTTGCTGGGCAGGCTGTAGGTCCCGGTCACCACGCTCGTGCGGGCGGTGAACGTGACCGGCTGCTTGTACCCGTACCCGAGCCCTCCGAGCACCCCTGCCAGGGTGATCAGGAGGATCAGGAGATATTGCGTGGTGAACAGTTTCCTGAGCGCGTAGACCACGGACCATCCGCCGTTCATCTCAGGCCCCCTTTCCCATCAGGACGGTTCCGGGAAGCGCCGCGGACGCCGCCTCGGCACACCCTCTCCGGTACTGCACGGCCCAGAGCCACGCGGAGAGCGCGGCCGCCACCGCCATCGACCAGGCCGCACCGTCGGCCGCCGCGAGCACGGCTCCGAGCAGGCCGGCCACGGCCGAGAGACCCGAGGTGACCGCCCGGGTCACGAAACCCCGGTGGGCCTGCCCCATGGCGCGCAGCATCACGGCGTCCCCGGTCCGCAGGCCGTTGCCCACCTGGACCAGGACGAGCGGCAGCACGAGCACGGCCGCGGCCGGCCATTGCGGGCCGAGCAGCGCCGTCGTCCATGTCATCGGCAGGAGCAGCAGGACCAGACCCCACGCGGCCGCGCCCTCGGCGACCAGACCGGACGACCCGTGCCGGACGCGGTTCACGCTCTCCCGGCCGGCCCGGAGCGCGCGTGCCGCCTCCGGGACGGCCACCACCCCGACGCCCTGCACCAGGACGAACACCGGCCCCAGCGCCACCATGGCGAGCTTCAGCTGGCCGAGGGCCGCCATGCCCGCCACGGCCGCGATGGCGGCGAAGAGGATCTGCTGTGCGCCGTTCACGGCGAGGTTCTCCCCCAGATACCGGGTCCACAGGGCGCGGTGCTCCCTGGCCCAGGCAGGCATCTTCGCGGGCCTGGGCCAGAGCCTGGCCTGGAGGAGTCCGCAGACCGCGGCGGCGGTCCCGGCCAGCCCCCAGGCGAGCACGTAGGCGGCGACGGAGTGGGAGTCGGAGAGCAGGAGCCCGGCGAATCCCGGGATCATGAAGAGGAGCCAGAGGAGGTCGTTGAGGAATGCGCTGGAGCCGCGAGCCCCGCTGAAGAACACCTGCCGCCAGGCGTCCTGGAGCATGAGTCCGGGCAGGCTCACCGCGAGCGCGAGGGTCAGAGGGCGGGTCCCTGCGTCCAGGAACGGCGTCGCCGCGGCGACCAGCGCCGCCAGTCCTATGCCGAGCACCAGTGCGGTGCCCGTGCTGCGCCCCGCCGCGGCGCGCGCCGCTTCGCCGTCGACGGCGGAATACCGCACCGCGTACGGCTCCGTGGACAGCGACCGCGAGATCCCCAGCGCCAGGGAGTAGCCGGCGAACGCCAGGGCGTAGGCGCCGAAGTCCGCCAGAGGGACGGCGCGCGCCACGACGATCCCCATCGCGAAATTGCCGGCACTGTTGAGCACCTGATCGGCGATGCCCCAGCTTGCCCTGTGCCAGAGTTTCACGGTTCCCGGGGCCCCTGCCCCCGGATGCGCTGTGCTGTGTCGAGACCTGGTGTTCATGTCAGGGTGTCCTTGCTCCTGGGTCCCGGGACGGGCCGGTCAGCAGATGCGGCGGGTCCCCCACGATCCCCGCCAGGAACCGTGGGATCACCTTGCTGTACCGGGGCCAGAGGCGCTTGGGCTCCTGCAGGAGCCGGTAGCTCCATTCGAGGCCGCTGCGCTGCATCCAGCGCGGCGCCCGGCCCACGGTTCCGGCGTTCATGGCGAACGCGCCGCCGACGCCGAACGCGACCGGCACGGTGAGCCGGTGGTTGTGGCTCCCAAGCCATGCCTCCTGCTTGGGGGCGCCGAGGCCCACCCAGAGGAAGGTGGCCCCCGAGGCGTTGATGTCCTGGACGATCCGCTCGTCCTCCTCCTCACTCAGGGCGCGGAACGGCGGGCAGTGCCAGCCCGCCACCTGGAGTCCCGGGATGTTCTCCTCCAGGCGGCCGATGAGCGCCCGCATGGTCGCCTCGTCGCCGCCGAGGAAGTAGTTGGACCAGCCGCGCTCGGCGGACAGCCGCAGCACGGCCGGCATGAGCTCGGGCCCGGGGACTCGATCGATCACCTGCGAGCCCGCCCAGCGGCCCGACCACACGAGCGGCATCCCGTCCGGCACCGTCAGCAGCGAGTCGTTGAGCACGCCCCGCAGGGCGCCGTCGTCGCGGGCGTGGAGCAGGGCGTTGGCGTCGCTCACGCAGACGTAGCCGTGCCGTGAGCCGTCGACGCACTCCTCCACGAGGGAGACCGCCCGCCGCATGTTCACGCAGCTGATGTGCACGCCCATGATGTCCACGCGCGAGTGCGTGCGGTTCACGAGGCCGTGCGGGGCCGGCGTCCGGTGCTGTGCCGGCGTCAGGTGCTGTGCTGAAGTCCGATGCTGTGCAGGAGTCATCGCGGGGGTCTTCCGTTCGGTGTGTACGACGCCGCGCGGCTCGGTGGCGCTCATGGCGTCACCTGGCCGATCGGCAGCTGGGCTGGGGCCGGGGCCGCGGAGCCGTCCAGGAGGTCGAGGGCCCTGCGGAGCGTCGTGCTCGACGTGTGCAGGGTGTACGGGAGGTAGACGATTTCGACGCCGAGAGGCTCGAACAGCTTCTCCAGGGCCTCCCCCGCCGGGGTGCCCTGCCAGTCATCGCCCTTGAAGATGGCGTCGAAGCGGACCTGCTCCCACACTTCGGTCTTGCTCGGGACCGCTTCGAGGATCGCCTGATCCACGAGGTCCAGCGAGGAGACGATGTCCAGGCGTTCGTGCTCGGGGACCACCGGCGTGAAGCCTTTCCGTTCCCGGACGAGGTCGTCGCTGACGACGCCCGCCACGAGGTATTCGCAGTGCCGGCGGGCCTGCCGGAGGAGGTTCAGGTGCCCCACGTGGAAGAGGTCGTAGACCCCGGGGACGTAACCGATCCGATGGATGACGGGCATGTCAGTACGCACCTTCCGCTGAGACCATGGCTTTCGCGGTTCGCCACATGATCATGAGGTCGCCCATGAGCGACCAGTTCTCGACGTAGTAGAGGTCCAGCCGGACCGATTCCTGCCAGGACAGATTGGACCGCCCGCTGATCTGCCATAGTCCGGTGATCCCTGGCTTGATGAGTAGCCGGCGGTGCGCGGGCTGTTCGTAGGCCTCGACCTCCCGGCGGAGCGGCGGACGGGGTCCCACCAGGCTCATCTCGCCGGTCAGGACGTTGAACAGCTGGGGCAGCTCGTCCAGCGAGTAGCGCCGCATCCATTTCCCGCACCGGGTGACCCGGGGGTCGTCGCGCAGCTTGAAGAGGGGGCCCGAGCCCTGGTTCCCGTCGCTCAGCTCCGCGAGGCGGAGGTCGGCGTCGGTGGTCATGGACCGGAACTTGTGCATCCTGAACGTGGTGCCGTTGCGGCCGATCCGTTCCTGCGAGTAGAAGACCGGCCCGGGCGAATCCGCCTTCACCACCACGGCCAGAAGCAGCAGGACCGGCGCGAGGATCACGAGCGCCAGGATGCCGAGCGTGAGGTCCACGAGGCGCTTGAGGAGGTGGCGGGTGCCGGTGAACTGTGGCAGCTCCACATGCATGAGGGGCATCCCCTCCACGGGGCGGTAGTGGACGCGCGGCCCGGCGATGTCCGTGAGCCGGGAGGCCAGGACCAGCTCGGTGGAGAGGTCCTCGAGCCGCCAGCCGAGTTCGCGGAGGCGATGCGAGCCGCCCGGCAGCGTTCCCGCCACGATCACCATGCTCGCTCCGGAGCGGCGGACCAGCTCTTCGATGTCGTCCAGGGTGGACATCACCGGAATCCGGTACCAGGGCTTGCCGTAGGAGGCTTTCCTCGGCAGCGAGTTGAGCGCCACCCCGGCCACCCGGTAGCCGACCGCCGGATTGTCCTGGAGCTGCACGATCACGGACTCGACATCCTTGGTGCGTCCGATCACCACCACGTCCTGCAGGTACTCGCCGCGGCGCCGATGGCCGTTGAGATCGCGGCGCCACAGCCAGCGGGACATGAGCAGCAGCAGCAGGCCGCACGGGAAGGCGGTGAGGAAGAAGCCGCGGAGGACACCGCCCTGCACCACGATCAGCACCGCCGCAGCGAGCACGAAGACGCGGGTCGCGGAGTGGGCCAGGGCCTTGTACTCCGAGGCGCCGAGCCCGAGGATGCGCGGGTCCCGGCTGTGCCCGAACTCCAGGTCCAGGCACCACAGGACGATGATGCCGAGGCTGACCCAGAAGTACGTGTCCCCGAGTTCCCAGGCGTCGAATCCCCAGCGGATCGTGTGGGCCAGGAACACGGCGGCCACGATGCACGCCCAGTCGCTGATCCTCAGCTTCTTCCTCAGACCGCTCTCCCAGGCGCGGGCGCCTGCCGCGGCGAGGGGCCGCCCGGCCCTGCGGGTGGTGGCGCTCTTCACGACGCCGGCCGGCGCGTCGAGTCCTTCCAGCCCACCGCCTGCGCTCACGCGGTGAGCGGTGGCCCGGTGCGCGGCCGCGCGGTTCGCCAGGGCCTGGTGAGCTGACGCCCAGGGGGTGGTGCGCCCTCGGAAGAGTGAGGGGGCCGACGGTGGCAGGGGGGTAGCCTCGGTCTCGGAAGGCTGTTCCACCGCCGACCCCGCATGTGGAGCCCGCGCCTGACGGCCGGGCAGTGTGATCGCACCACCGCTGCTGTCGATGGACCGCACAGGGCTGACCCGGGACGGGTTCTCGCCACGATGCGCCACCGGGGATGAAGACCGGGACATTGAGACCTCATTTGTGGTTCTTGAACTGCCCTTTCAGTCAAGTACCCCGGCCGCGTGCAGGCCCGCGGAGCGACTACCTGCATCTGACTCCGGTCTCCCCGCCACGGCCCCCGGAGGATCTCCGGGATTACCCGAGTAGTGCCCGCACCGGGTGCTGCCGGTCCCCCGGATCCCCGTGGTCCTACCTGCTTCCGGGCCGTGCTGTCGCCGACTACTCAGGTACACCGCGGGGAGCGCATGGTTCGGGGCGGTTCGGAACGGGGCCGGGGCGGTTCGGACCCAGCGGGGGTCCGCCCCAGGGCGACCGGTCAGTCTTTGAAGACGTCCGCCAGCTGGCGCCGTGACGAGACGCCGAGCTTCCGGTACGCGCGGCTGAGATGACCGCCGACCGTCCGGACGGAGAGGTGCAGGAGCGCGGCGATCGTCTCATCCGAGTGCCCGTCCCGCGCCAGCCTGGCGATCTCCTGCTCACGTCCCGTGAGTCGCGGCGCCCCCGGTTCGTCCGGCATCCCGCCGTCACCGGACAGCTCGGCCACCGTGCTGAGCGCCTGGCGGGCGTGGTGGGCGGTGACGCCGTCGCCGTTCCGCCGTGCGGTGTCCGCCGCCGTCCGGTACAGGGACCGCGCGAGCGCCGTGTGGCCGCGCACGTCGAGCGAACGGCCCGCCTCGAGGATCTGCTGGGCGTCCGGGACCTGCGCGGCCTCCAGGAACCGGGCCATCGCCTCCGCCCAGGGACCGGTGAGCCCGGAGATGATGGCTTCCAGGCGCTCGCGGGCTCCGGGATGCCCGAGACCCAGCAGCATGGACCAGGCCGGAGCTGCCAGACCGAGGAAGCCCTCCCGGGCCATGGCCTCGGCCGTTTCGACCATGGCCGCCGCGCCGGGCCCGTCCGGGTCGAGCTCCGCGTCCCCGCACGCCAGCATCAGCGACGACATGACCTGGCCGTAGTAGAAGGTGCAGCCGGGTTCGTAGCTCTCCCGCAGCTCCCGGGCCAGCTCGACCCGGCCCGTCTTGGCCGCCGCCATGTAGGCCTGCGCCACGAAGAAGCCGCGCAGCCGCTGGGGATCGTTGAGCTTCAGATTCTCCAGGCCGGCCAGCAAGGGCTCCAGGCTCGCGGCGTACTCCCCCTGCAGCCCGAGAATGGCGCCCGTGATCAGGCTCGTGCCGCCGCCGAACGCCATCGCGGCGCCCGTCGCGTCGATCCGGGTCAGCGCCACGAGTTCCAGCGCCGCCTGGGGACTCCCGGCCGCAAGAGAGACCATGAGCGCCGTGACGATCACGGTCTCCGGCAGGAAGAACACGTCGAGGCTCTCGTCGTGCCGGAGGGCGAAGGCCTCCCCGGCACGACGCAGCGCCGCCTCGGAATCGCCCAGGACCGTGAGGCGTTCCGCGTCGAGGGACAGGGCCAGGGCGCGGTCGATCAGGGCCTGCGGCGAGTCATCCCCCGCGGTGGCCTCGAGGAGGGATCCGATCAGTCTCTCAAGTTCGGACAGACGGCCCTGCTGGTTGGCGGCCAGAGCCTCCAGCACCTCGGCGCGCCGCAGGAGCGCCGCGCGGGTGGCGCCGGCGTCGTCGTCCCCGCCCTCCGCGGCGGCCAGCGCACGGAGTCTCCGCGCCTGCCCGCTGATGCCCGACGACGGCAGCCCGGCGGCGATGGAGGTGGCCGCCTCCAGGAGGGACACCCGCAGCTGGGCCTCCTGATCGGCGAGGAGCCAGGGCGCGGCGAGACGCTCCCGGATCCCCCGGTACTCGCCCTCGTTGAAGTCCAGCCGGGCCCTCACGGCCTCCGTCCACGCGGCGTGGGACCTGGCGGGCACGGCGCTCAGGAACCGCTCGGCCAGGTCCGCGTCGAAGTGCTTGCACGCCAGGGTCGCCGCCCGCAGCAGCTGCTCCGGCGGCACGGCCATCCCGGAGTCGAGCAGCCAGCGGGTGCGCTGGAGCAGCACGAGGGGCACGTCCACGTCCCCCTCAAGGTTCTCCAGGTCCTCCAGGATCGCGCGGCTCAGGCTGTGTGGGATCAGGGAGCGGACCACCTCCCCGTACACCGGGTTGGTCATCCGGACCCGTTCGGGGTCGCCGTCCTCGCAGCGGATGAACCCTTCGTCCAGCAGGGTCTGCAGCGCCTCCGTGCCGAAGCGGGCCTCGAGCACCTCGAGCCGGAGCGTGCCGCCCAGCGCGACGGCATTGAGCGCATGATGCGATTGCAGGCTCAGACTGGCGAGCCGTTCCTCGACGATCGCGTGCAGCCCTTCGCCGGACCAGGGCTCTTTGGCGGTGGCCACCCACACATCGCGGCGCAGCGCGATGCCCCCGTTGCTGCGCGCCTCGGACAGCAGCAGATGCAGGAGCATGGGGCTCCCGCCCGAGTCCTGCCAGAGCTTCCACTCCAGACCCGGCAGCAGCGGAGCGCCCAGAGCCTCCCGGGCGTAGCTGCGCGTGCGTTCGCGGTCCAGCGGTTCGAGTCCCACCTCCTCGGCCAGGCCCATCCCCCAGAGTTCGCTGAGCGGACCCGCCAGAGGGCGCCGGGCGTCGTAGGAGGCCACGAGCGCGATGTCGCCTTCCATCACCAGGGAGGCGAAGAGGTCGCTGCTGGCCGGGTCGAGGGAATCCGCTTCATCCACGACCACCACGGGAGGCGGCACGTCCGCGTCCCCGCCGAGTGCCTGGCGCTGGGCCCGGAAGTGCGCCCGGAGCACCTTGAGGGCGGGAGTGGGGTTGAGCGACAGGGCGCCCATCGAGTCCATCCCGCGCAGCACGGCGAGGACCCCGTAGTTGACGAGGGTGAGGGCGGGCGTGCCGTGCAGCGAGAGCACGGGGCGCGTGGCGGAGAGGGTTCCGAAGAGCCGGCGCAGCAGGGTCGTGACGCCCATGCCGGGTGCGGCGGCCACGAAGACGGCGGGCACCTCGTCAGAGGTCAGGAGCCTGAGCACCTCTGCCAGTTCCGGACCCCGGCCGAACGGCCGCGCGATGTCATTCATGATCAGGCGCTGGCTGTCCTGCGGGGGTGGTGTCCGACAAGGCGGCGGACAAGGAGTCGAGTTGCTGTCGTGAGGTCACGCCGAGTTTGGCGAAGGCTTGATAGAGATGGCCTTCCACCGTGCGGACCGAGATGCCGATCCGGCGGGCGATGTCCCGGTTGCCCAGGCCTTGCTCGGCCAGCCGCGCCACCTGCAGTTCCCGGTGGGTGAGGTGGCCGCCGTGACTGACGGAGACCAGCGTCCTGTTCACGAGCCCGCCGCTCTCGGCCGATTGCAGATGGGCCCGCGCCGACGCGACAGAGACACTGCTGGCGTTCTCCTTCGCCAGCTCCAGCGCGACGGCGGCGCACCGGTACTCCACCGCCTGCAGCTGGAGCTTCTCGGCGGCCGTGGCCGCTTGCAGCGCCTGCTGCGGGTCACGGTTCAGGACCGCGGACGCCCAGCCCGCGGTGATGGCGCCCATGGCCCCTTGCCGTGGCGTCCCGGACTCCCGGACCGCCTCGATCTCGCGGTGATTGTTGTAATACTTGGCGCCGAACAGGCTGAGCGACGCCGCCGTGAGACGTCCGTTCTCAAGGTCCTCCAGACCGGAGCGGACCAGCGTCCGTGCCGCCTCGAGGTCGTTCATCGCGAGGCGGGCCATCTGAACGAAGAACCCCGTCATGAACCTGTTGGTCCAGCTCATCGCCGCTTCGAGCCGTCCCAGTCGCAGGAGCAGATCCTGGGCGGCCTCCTCGTTGCCGGCCGAGGCCTGGGAGAAGGCGAGCGCTGCGAGTGCCACGCACAGGTATCCGTTGGGCCGCTCCGCCTCCAGCTGCGCGATCGAGGACGCGAGGATCTCGATGGACTGATCGGACTTCCCCGCGAAACAGTAGGCCAGACCGACGCCCAGTTCCATGACGCCGCCGCGGAACATGGCGTCCTGGCCACTGGCTTCCAGGAGTTCCTGGAGTTCGTCGACGCACTCCACCCACCGGCCGCTCCAGATCAGGGCGAGCACGCGGCCCTCAAGGTGGAGCTCCCGGACCTTGTACTCCTGCGGAGCCCTGCGCAGGCGCTCCGCGACCTCTCCCGAGAGGCGCACGGCGTCGTCCTCCCGGCCCATCACCGCATGGCACATGACCAGGAAGCTGCCGCAGACCAGGCGCAGTTCCTCGCTGCTCGCGGGCGAGACCCACAAGGCCTCCAGTTGGGGTCCGACGGCGCGGAAGTCCCCGCTGTGGAAACGGATCTCCAGGCCGGCCAGCAGGAGACGTTCGACGACGCTCAGGTGACTCCCGTCGCCGGCCGCCCGGGTCCAGCCGGTGCGGTTCTCCTGTTCGACGCGGCTGATGAGCGCTTCGAGCGTGGCGACCTCGTTCCAGGCGGCCTGATGGTCCCCGAACAGTTCCAGGTGGCACCGCACGCGCGCCTGCTGGACCATCGCCGCGACGGCCAGGGACTCGGGGCCCGGGGCGGTGGCCATGAAGGCCTCCACATCGATCGGGGCGATCACCGCCCACGCCTTCTCGGCTTCGGCCAGGGCGAAGTATGCGGTGGCCCTGAGGAAGCGGGCCTCCACGGCCCGCGGGTCGTCGTCCGGGAAGTCCCGCAGGACCCGCACCGTGAGGAGGGGCCGTGCGTTGGCCAGTGCGTGATCGGCGATGCCGAGGCGGAGCCCGGTGTCGAGCTCCTGCCCTGAATCGAGAAGCCACTGTCCCAGCACCAGGAGCTCGGAGGACTCCAGCTCCATGAGCGAGCCGCCGGCTGCCAGGTTGATCTCGGAGAGCAGCTCCCCACTGGCCTTCTCGTGATTTCCGACCCTGATGGACTCGGCCAGGAAATAGTCCTTCAGGCTCACATGCCGGTCTCTGGAGGTCTCGACGAGCAGGTGCCCACGTTCTTCGAGTTCCACGAGGGTCTTCACCCCGACCACCGCGGCGGCCAGCCGCCACGGCGCCCGGTGGAGCAGTGCGATCTTGACCAGGGCCCTCTGAAGCTCTGCGGGCTCGCGCTGGAGGCGCGCCGCCATGAGCCGTGCCACGGGGCCCCGGGGTTCGATGGCCAGGGGATGGGTGGAGATCCAGTGTCCCGACTGGAGTTCGATCCGGCGCTGCTCGACCTGTTCGCCGAACAGCGCCTGCATGGTCAGCGCGGAACGGCCGTGGTGCTGCAGAAGCGAGCTCAGAGCCGCCTCGGAGATCGGATGCCCGGTGGACTGGAGGATCAGCTGCCGGGATTCGCTCCGGTTCAGGGGCGCCATCCGGTGCTGGAGGATCAGCCCGTCCCGGATGAGCCAGCCGAGGCTCGCGTTCACCTCTTTGCCGCGCGGGGCGGTGGCGAGAAGCTTGCTCCGTCCGGAGAGCACCAGGTGCACGATCACGGAGAGCGAGGCGCTGTCGATGCGGTGGATGTCATCCACGAACAGCAGGGTCGTGCGGCCCCGGGCGTCTTCCGCGATGGCCTGGCTCAGCGGCGGGATGACTTCGGCAGGCACCCGATCGGAACCATCAGGTTCGGTGCTGTCCGGGATGCGGTCCAGATATTTGAGGAACACCCCCAGCGGCTTGCTGCGCAGTGCCTGCGTGCCGGAGAGGATGACGACGTGGATGTCCGGCCGGGACCGCGCGAATTCGTACCCGAGAGAGGATTTACCGCTGCCTTCGGGGCCTTCCAGGAGCATGCCCCGCAGATCGGGGTCCTGGATCATGGCCTCCACCGCGGGGATCAGGCGCCGGTGAGCCACACCGGACCATTTCCTCCGCTCGACCGCGCCGAGGACTTTCCTCCATGTGGAGGGAGCTGCGGACAACGCCAAGGTTGGCGTGTGGGCAGTACCGAATGTACTCACCTTTGACACCTCTCATGAGCAGTCGCCCCCTGAAGACCTGCGACTGACCACGATGCCCCCTGCTCGTTACGTTGAACGATACCAGCGAGCCCGGAGGAGGAGAAGGGACTTCAGCCCCGTATTTCCGGTGTCTACGACGGCGAGTGGAACCTCTGCTGAGCGGCCACCAGACCGGAGCCCACGAGCTCCTCCACGGCGTCCGCGGCGGAGTCCAGGAGGAATGGCAGATCCTTGCGTTCGGTGGCGGTGAAATCCTTCAGGACGTAGTCCGCGGTGTCCATGCGGCCCGGTGGACGGCCCACGCCGACCCGGACGCGCAGGTAGTCCTTGGTGGCGAGTGCCTTGCTGATGTCACGCAGGCCGTTGTGCCCGCCCTCTCCACCGCCGAGCTTCAGTTTGACGGTGTTGAAGGGGATGTCGATCTCATCGTGGACGGCGATCACGTGATCCGGCTCAATGCCGAAGAAACGGCTCAGGGCGGAGGTGGCGCCGCCGGAGAGGTTCATGTAGCTCATCGGTTTGGCGAGCAGGAGCTTCGGGCCACCGATGCCGAGGCGTCCCTCAGCCAGCTGGGCGCGGCTCTTGTGGACGCTGAAGCGCGCGCCCATCCGCTGAGCCAGCTCGTCCAGGACCATCTGGCCCACATTGTGCCGGTTGCCCGCATATTGCGCCCCCGGATTGCCCAGTCCGACCACCAGCCATGTTTCGCTCACCGGAATATTTTACGTGCCGTCGGCGCCCGGCACGCACGAAGGGCCGGACCCCGTGGGGTCCGGCCCTTCTCAGCGAACATCATCCGGCCATCGGCCGGAGGGGATCACTCAGCGGCGGGAGCGGCTTCCTCAGCGGCAGCCTCGTCCTCGGTCTCCGAGACGGTGGCCTCGGAGAGGTTGACGACCAGAGTCTCCGGGTCGCTCAGCAGGAGGGAGCCCTTCGGCAGCACCAGGTCGGAGGCGTGGACGTGCGCGCCGGCCTCGCGGCCTTCGATGTCGAACTCGATGGCGTTCGGCACGTGGGTGGCCTCGGCCTCGACGGAGACGGTGCTGGCTTCCTGGTTGGCGACGACGCCCGGAGCGGCTTCACCGGTGACGTGAACGTGAACGTCCACGGCGACCTTCTCGCCCTTCTTCACGGTCAGCAGGTCCATGTGCTCGATGATCTGCTTGATCGGGTCGCGCTGGATGTCCTTGACGATGGTCAGGTGCTCGGCACCGTCGATCACGAGGTTCAGCAGGGCGTTCGGGGTGCGGACGGCGAGGGTGGTCTCGCGGCCCGGCAGGTTGACGTGCACGGGCTCTGCGCCGTGACCGTAGATGACGGCGGGGATCTTGCCGGCGGCGCGGGCGCGGCGGGCGTAGCCCTTGCCGAATTCGGTGCGCAGTTCGGTATCGAGCTTGGTCTCAGACATCTGAGGCTCCTCTCAGTAGTCGGCCGACGGCGTTCCTCCGGGGAGGACAGGCCGGGCCTGATGGGCGGCGGGACAAGTCCGGCCACCCGGCGGCCGTGAGGCCGGCTTGGGAGCCCAGGACCCAGTCGATCACGGAACCGGAGAATCGGTTCCCTCGCCAAGGTGACGGTCCAGCTTATCAGGAGTGTGGTCTCAGCCGGAAAACGAACGGACCCACGGATTCGTCGCAGACCCCCGGAAATGTCCGTGGGTCTACGACGAATCCGTGGGTCCGGACGCCGATGAGGTGAAGATCAGGCCTTGCCGTCGAAGAGGCTGGTGACCGAGCCGTCGTCGAACACTTCGCGGATGGCGCGGGCGATCAGCGGAGCGATGGACAGCACCGTGAGGTTCGGGAAGCGCTTCTCGGCCGGGATCGGCAGGGTGTTGGTCACCACGACTTCGCGGGCGCCGGACTCGGCGAGACGCTGGGAGGCCGGCTCGGACAGCACGGCGTGGGTGCACGCGATGATGACGTCCTTGGCGCCGGCGTTCTTCAGCACCTGGACGGCGCCGGAGATGGTTCCACCGGTGTCGATCATGTCGTCGATCAGGACGCAGGTGCGGCCCTCGACCTGGCCCACCACGGTCTTGGAGACGGCCTGGTTCGGGACGGTGAGGTCGCGGCTCTTGTGCACGAAGGCCAGCGGGGCGCCGCCCAGGCGCTCGGCCCACTGCTCGGCGACGCGCACACGGCCGGTGTCCGGGGAGACGACCGTGATGTTGTCGGCCTCGACCTTGGTGCGGATGTAGTCGGCCAGGAGCGGGATGGCCATGAGGTGGTCCACGGGTCCATCGAAGAAGCCCTGGATCTGGCTCGTGTGCAGGTCAACGCTCATGATGCGGTCCGCGCCGGCGGTCTTGTAGAGGTCGGCCACCAGACGGGCGGAGATGGGCTCGCGGCCACGGCCCTTCTTGTCCTGGCGGGCGTAGGGGTAGAACGGGGACACCACGGTGATGCGCTTGGCGGAGGCGCGCTTGAGCGAATCGATGAGGATCAGCTGCTCCATGAGCCAGTTGTTCATGGGAGCCGGGTGCGACTGGATCACGAAGGCGTCCGTGCCGCGCACGCTCTCGGCCGGGCGGACGTACAGCTCGCCGTTGGCGAAGTCATAGGCGTCCACGGGAAGAAGGGAGGTGCCGAGCTCGCTGGCGATCTCCTGTGCCAGCTCCGGGTGGGCCCGTCCGCTCGCCAGGACCAGTTTCTTCTCGCCGTGCGCGGTGATTGCGGACATGATTATTCGCCTTCTGTTGTGGGGTCGCTCTGGGTGGAAGTCTGTGCGTCCACGGCGGCCTGCGCAAGTTGCGCGGAAATGCTACCGGGCCGGTTGGCGATCACCCATTCCTGGGCATTGCGCTGGGGTGAGGCGTTGATGGCGAGGGCGCCGGCCGGGACGTCCTTGCGGATGACCGCGCCGGCTCCCGAGTAGGCGCCGTCCCCGACGGTGACGGGAGCCACGAAGACCGTGTTGGATCCGGTCCGGACGCCCGAGCCGATCACCGTGCGGTGCTTCTTCTCGCCGTCGTAGTTGGCGGTGATGTTGCCGCAGCCGATGTTGGTGTCCTCGCCGATCTCCGCGTCCCCGGCGTAGCCGAGGTGGGACAGCTTGGAGCCGGCGCCGATGGTCACGTTCTTGGTCTCGTAGAACGCGCCGATCTTGCCCTTCTCCCCCAGGACCGTGCCGGGGCGGAGGTAGGTGAACGGGCCGACCGAGGAGCCGGCCTTGATCTCCGAGCCGGAGCCGTGCGTGCGGGTGACCTTGGCGCCTTCGCCGATGATCACGTCGGTGAGCGTGGAGTCCGGGCCGACGACGGCGTCGCGCGCCACCCGGGTGCCGCCGTGCAGCTGCGTGTTGGGCAGGAGGGTGACGTCCTCCTCCAGCTCGACGGTGCCGTCGATCCAGGTGGTGCTGGGGTCGACCACGGTCACACCGGCGCGCATCCAGGCCTCGACCGTTCGGCGGTTCAGCTCCGCGCCGAGAGCGGCGAGCTGGACGCGGTCGTTGGCGCCCTCCACCTGCCAGCGGTCCTCGGTCACGACGGCGGCCACGCGGCCCCCGCGGGAGCGGGCGATGGCCAGCACGTCCGTCAAGTACTTCTCGCCCTGGGCGTTGTCCGTGGTGACCTCGCCGAGAGCCTCCCGCAGCACGGCGGCGTCGAAGGCGTAGATGCCGGAGTTGATCTCGCGGATGGCCCGTTCCTCGTCGCTGGCGTCCTTGTGCTCGCGGATGCCCAGCACGGAGCCGTCCTCGGCGCGCAGGATGCGGCCATAGCCGGCAGCGTCGTCCAGCACGGTGGTCAGCACCGTGACGGCGTTGTCCTGCTCCTGGTGAGCGGCGAGGAGTTCGCCGAGCATGGCGGAGGTCAGCAGGGGGACGTCACCATAGGTGACGATCACGGTGCCCTCCACCGCGCCCGTGGCGTCCAGCGCCGCCAGGCCCTGCTCGACGGCGCGGCCGGTGCCCGGGACCTCGTCCTGGTCCACGATCAGGGCGTCCGGGGCGATCTCGGCGATGTGGCCGGCCACGAGGTCGCGCTGGTGGCGGACCAGGACGGCCAGACGTTCGGGGTCGATCCCCCAGGCGGCGTCGAGGGCGTGGCCCACCATGGACTTTCCGCCGATGCGGTGCAGGATCTTGGGGGTGCGGGACTTCATCCGGGTGCCGGCGCCAGCCGCCAGGACGATGACTGCGGCGGCGCGGTTCTCGGCATTGCTCACGGATGGAACTCCTCATCTGCGATTCTGACTCGCGGTGTCAGGATGCGCCCGGACTGGCGACCGGGCTGGTCAGTCATCCGCCGGGCTCACGCCGTGGGATGCCGTTCCGCCCATAGGATTCGAACCTATACTCCAAGGCTCCAAAGGCCTGGGTGCTGCCGTTACACCAGAGCGGACCGTGCCGGAAAGGCCGGGGCCAAGGCCGGACACAAAAGTCCATTCTGCCACGCGGAAAGCCGAGGTGCGAGCTGAGCGCAGGCCGTCCGGAAGCCGGGCAGGGCCCGTCACCGGGACCGTGCGGCGTGCGCCACACGGCGCGCAGACGAACCGGGTAAGGCATGATGGAGCGGTGACTTCGGGGAGAAACGGGTGCCGGTGACGACCAGTGGACGGACGGGTCCCCGGCGCACCCGGATGGCCGCGGTCGAGCGGCGCGCGCAGCTGACGTCGGTGGCCCGCGCGCTGTTCTCTGAGAAGGGCCTCGGCGGCACCAGCATCGAGGAGATCGCGGCGGCCGCCGGAGTCTCCAAGCCTGTGGTCTACGAACACTTCGGCGCGAAAGAGCGGCTCTACGCCGCCGTCGTCGAGGAGGAGTCCGCCGCGCTGCTGCGGGACATCACGGAGGCCCTGGCCGAACCGGCGCCGGCCCGCATCCTGCTCGAGCGCGCGGCGCTGGCCCTCCTCGGTTACATCGAGGGACACACGCAGGGGTTCCGGATCCTGGTCCGGGACGCGCCACCATCGGACTCGACGGATTCCACCGCGAGCTATTCCACGATCCTCGGCGCCGTCACCCGGCGCGTGACCCACATCCTCGCCGCCGAGTTCGCCCAGCGCGGTTATGCCGAGCGCGACGCCGCGCTCTATGCGCAGATGCTCGTGGGCATGGTGGCCTCGACGGGGCAGTGGTGGCTGGACGCCCGCACCGCGGAGGCCGGGCCGGGCACTCCCGCGGCACCGGGCAAGGACGAGGTCGCCGCGCACATCGTGAACCTCGCGTGGAACGGCCTCACGCGACTGTCGGCGGAACCGGGGCTGCGAGTGCGACGGCGTGACGTGCCCGAGAGCGACGACGGCGCGACCGCTCAGTGATCCTTCGGGTCCATCAGCATGTTCGTGATCCGGGCCGTCGCGAGCAGCCGGCCTTCGCCATCCGCGATCACCACCTGGTACGTCGCGATCCGTGAGCCGGCGTGCAGCGGGGTGGCGGTGGCGACGATCTCGCCGTCGCGGGCGCCACGATGGTGCGTGATGTTCAGGTCCACGCCCACGCAGACCTTGCCCCGGAGACTCGCATGGATCATCCCGGCCCAGGATCCGGTGGCCTCCGCGAGCGCCGCACTCGCGCCGCCGTGCAGCCGGCCCAGGGACTGCGTGTTGCCCGCGACCGGCATGGTGGTCACCACGCGGTCCGCCGACTGTTCGAGCACCCGGATCCCGAGCTTCTCATCCAGCTCCCCCAGGTGAATGGTCCACGGCTCATGCCTCTCGTCCACGCTCATGCTGCACTGCCTTCCTCACGCCCGTCCCCCGGGCTGCTAGATTTCAAAGACCTACCGACCGGTCGTTCACGCCGCACACGCCGTGGCCCCGCACCCTTCGAGGAGACACTATGACAGCCGAGGCCACTCCCCGCCGCGGACGCCCGGGATACGACCGGGCTCAGGTGCTGCGCATCGCCGTCGAGCTCTTCAATGAGCAGGGCTATGACGCCACCTCCGTCGCGGATCTCGCGCAGCGTCTGGGTCTCTCCAAGTCGGCGCTCTATCACCACTTCGACTCCAAGGAGCAGCTCCTGAGCCTCGCTCTGGAGGACGCGCTCACCGGGCTCGAAGCCGATCTGGAGGACGCGGCACGCCGGGGCGGGTCCGCCGCGGAATCCCTGAACCTGCTGATCCGGGCCGCCGTGCTGACCCTCACCCGCCAGCAGCCCCAGGTGACACTGCTCCTGCGGCTGCGCGGGAACAGCCCCGTGGAACTCGCGGCTCTCGAACGGCGCCGCGCCTTCGACGCCCGCGTCACCGCGCTGGTCCGGGAGGCGCAGTCCGACGGGCAGCTGCGGGCCGACCTCGACGCCGGGATCGCCACCCGCCTCATCTTCGGCATGGTCAATTCGGTCGCCGAGTGGTACCGGCCGGGCGGGAGCATCGAGCCGGAACAGCTGGGCCGCGAAGTCATCGCCATCGCCCTCGACGGGCTGCGGCCGCGCTGAGAACTGTCCCTGAACACTGCCACGGCCCCTTCAGGCTCCTGCTCATTCCCGTCATTCGCCGCTGAAAACGGGCCGCTCCCGCGCAAGGAAGGCCGCCACGGCTCCTGCGTGGTCGCGCGTCGACCCGCAGCGGGCCTGGGCCGCGGCTTCGGCGTCCAGTGCGGCGTCGAGTTCGATTCCGGAGCTGCCCAGGAGGAGCCGTTTCGTCTCGGCGAACGCCAGCGTGGGCCCGGCGGCGAGGGCCGCGGCGAGTTCGCGGGCCTTGTCCAGCACCGTGCCCTGCCTGTCCGCGGCGTCGACCGTCTCCCCCGCGATGCCCCAGGAGATGCCCTCCTCGGCGGTGAAGACCCGGGGGAAGAGCATGAGTTCGCGGGTCCGGGCGTCGCCGACGGCGCGGGGCAGGGTGAAGGACAGCCCGGAGTCGAACGTCAGCCCGATCCCAGTGAACGCGGTGCCGAGCTTCACCCCGGCCGCGAACACCCGGTAGTCCGCGGCCAGCGTGAGCCCCAGTCCCGCTCCGACGCACGTCCCGGCGATGGCGGCGATGACAGGCTTCGGCATGGTCAGGAGTGAGCGGATGATCGGAGAATAGTGCTCCCGGACCGTGGCGAACGCGGCGTCGCCTCCCCCGCGGAGCGCGACGGCGTGCTCGGCCAGGTCCTGCCCGACGGAGAACGCGGGCCCCTCGGCCGCGAGCACGACGGCCCGCACCCCGCCGTCGTCCGCCACCGCGGCGAGGGCGTCGCGCAGGGCCGTCTTGAGCTCCACGGTGAGCGCATTGCGCTTCTCCGGAACGTTCAGGGTCACGACGGCGACGCCGCCCTCCCGCTCGATCCGCACGGGTCCGGTGGTCATGGGGTCTCCTCGAGGATGGGACGGCCGAGCGACCGGCTGCGGCCACGGAACAAGGCGACGACGGTGTCCCCGCGTCGCACGGTGACGTCGTAGATCCCGGAACGCCCGCGCAGGACGACCTCCCGGCCGTCGGCCCGCAGCACGTCTCCGAGGTGTGCGGACTCGAGGAAGTCGATCTCGAAACCGGCGGCCACCGTCACCACGTTGCGGGTGTTGCACGAGAACGCGAAGGTGCTGTCCGCCAGGGTCGAGATGAACCCGCCGTGACAGATGCCGTGCCCGTTGACCATGCCCGCGCGGACCGTCATGGAAAGGACTGCGCGTCCGGGCTCCACCCGTTCCAGGGTCATGCCGAGGCCCTTGCTGGCCTGATCGGTGCTCCACATGGCGTCCGCGCAGGCGCGCGCCAGCCGCTGGTCGTCCAGGAGCGTCACCATGAGTAGAACCCCTGTCCAGTCTTGCGTCCCAGTTCCCCGGCCGCCACCTTGGCCCGCAGCACCTGCGGCGGGGCGAACCGTGGCCCGAGTTCCCGTTCGAGGTGCTCGGCGATGTTGAGCCGCACGTCCAGCCCCACGATGTCGGTGGTCTTCAGCGGTCCCACCGGATGGCGGTAGCCGAGGGTCATGGCGGTGTCGATGTCCTCGGCACTGGCCACGCCCTCCTCGAGCATGCGCATCGCCTCGAGGGCGAGGGCCACGCCGAGGCGGCTGCTCGCGAAGCCAGGAGCGTCCTGCACGGTGATGGCGGTCTTGCCGAGGCCGGCCACCCAGCCGCGGGCCTCCTCGACCAGGGCCTGCGGGGTCTGCTCGCCCACGACCACCTCGACCAGATCGCTGACCGGCACGGGGTTGAAGAAGTGCAGTCCGATCAGCCGGGACGGATCCTTGAGCGTCGCAGCGAGCGCGGTGATGGACAAGGAGCTGGTGTTGCTGCCGATCACGGCATCCGGCGCCGCGTCTTCGATCCTCGCGAGAACCGCTTTCTTGAGGTCTGCCAGCTCCGGCACGGCTTCGACCACCAGGCGGCAGCCGGACAGGGCCGCAGGATCGGTGACCACGGCGACGGAACCGGTGGCCTCCGCGCCTTTCTCCGCCGACTTGGCGAGGGACGCGGCGATCCGCTCGCGCGCGGAGGAGGCGGAGGCGTCGTCGTTCTCCACGACCGTCACCGCGGCGCCCGCGAGCGCGAAGGCGTGGGCGATCCCCCCGCCCATCCGGCCTCCGCCATAGACGCCCACTGTCTCGGGAACCGTGCTCATTCCTTCTCCTTGCGTCGGTTCAGGAACGCGGTCATCCGGTCCTGCTTCTCCTGGGTCTCGAACAGGACCGCCTGCGCCACATTGTCGATCAGAGGGTGCGCCTCGCGCGGCGCGTGGAAGGCGGCCTTGCTCAGCCGCACCGCCAGCGGCGCCTGCCGGGCGATCCGGTCGGCCAGGAGATGTCCCGCGGCCTCCAGGTCCTCCGGCTCCGCCAGCTCGTTCAGCAGCCGGACCTCGCGGGCCTCCTCACCGCTCAGGATGCGCCCGGCCAGGAGGACCTCCTTGGCCAGCGGCTCGCCGACGAGTTCCCGCAGCCGCCACGCCCCACCCGCGGCCGCCAGGATGCCGAGGCCCGGCTCCGGGTTGCCGATCTTCACGGTGGGCGTGCCGATCCGGAAATCGCAGGCGTAGGCCAGTTCGGCGCCGCCTCCCAGCGCGTACCCGTCGAGCAGGGCGATGGTCGGCATCGGCAGGCGGTGGATGCGGTCGAAGATCCCGGAATTGATGCCGGCCAGGGCATCGGTGAGCCGCCGTTCCCGCAGCTGGGCGATGTCCGCCCCGGCCGCGAAGGTGCCCCCGGAACCGATGAGGAGCGTGACGCGCGGCTCCCGTTCCAGCAGGGCGCAGGCCTCGTGCAGGGCGTCCACCATCGACTGGTCGATCGCGTTGCGGACCTCGGGCCGGTTGAGACGGATCAGGACGCGGTCCTCCCGCTCCTCGATCAGCAGCGGACCATCCGTCCGCGGCGCGGTCATGCCCGCTCCAGCAGCAGCGCGGAACCCTGGCCGACGCCGACGCACATGGCAGCGAGGCCGCGGCGGCCGCCGTCGTGCTCCAGACGGCTGAGCAGCGTCAGGGCGATCCGCGCGCCGGAGCAGCCCAGCGGATGCCCCAAAGCGATGGCGCCGCCCCAGGCGTTGACCGTCGCCTCGTCCAGGCCCAGCTCCCGGATGCAGGCGAGCGACTGGGAGGCGAACGCCTCGTTCAGCTCGACCGCGTCCAGGTCATCCACGCTCCACCCGGCACGGTCGAGGACCTTGCGGCTGGCGGGGACCGGGCCGATGCCCATGATGTCCGGGGCGACCCCGGCATTGGCGCCGCCCACGACGCGGGCCCGTGGCGTCAGGCCCTGGGCGAGCGCGAACCGTTCGCTGACGAGCACCAGGGCGGCCGCGCCGTCGTTCAGGGAGCTGGAGTTCCCGGCCGTGATCACGCCGCCCGGGCCGTGGAGGGGCCTCAGCGCCGCGAGCTTCTCCGCGGTCGTGTCGGCACGTGGGCCCTCATCCTGCGCGAAGTCCCCCACCGGCACGATCTCCCGCGCGAAGAGACCGTCCCGCTGGGCGGCGAGCGCCCGTTCGTGAGAGCGGAGCGCGAACGCGTCCAGCTCCTCGCGGCCCAGGCCCCAGCGCTCGGCGACCCGCTCGGCCGTCTGCGGCATCGAGAGGGTGGTGTCCGCGTCGAAGCGCGGGTTGGTGAAACGCCAGCCGATCGAGGTGTCCCAGCTCTCCCCGGGCTTCGCCCACGCCCGGGACGGCTTCCCAGTGACCCACGGCGCGCGGGTCATGGACTCCACCCCGCCGGCCACGACGACGTCGGCGTCCCCCGCGGCGATCATCTGACGCGCCGTGGTGATCGCCGTCATCCCGGAGGCGCACAGCCTGTTGACCGTGAAGCCGGGGATGCTGTCCGGAAGTCCCGCGAGCAGCACGGCCATGCGGGCGACATTCCGGTTGTCCTCGCCGGCCTGGTTCGCGGCGCCCAGGATGACCTCGTCGATGGCCTCCGGATCCACCCCGCTTCGCTCGACGGCGGTGCGCACCGTCAGCGCGGCGAGATCGTCCGGCCGGTGACCGGCCAGCGATCCGCCGTACCGGCCGATCGGGGTGCGGACCCCGTCGAGAAGGAAGACCTCGTTCATCGTGCTCCTGTCGTGTTCCGGGTGTTTGCTGGGGCGGGCGTTTGCTGTGGCGGGTTCAGGGGGCCGGGGCGGCGTGGGCGCCTCAGGCGTCGAAGTCCACGGTGAGCTCCTCGCTCACCGGGTAGCTCTGGCAGGTGAGGACGAAGCCGGCCGCGATCTCGGCGGGCTCCAGTGCGTAGTTACGGACCATGTCCACCTCTCCCCCGCAGAGCTTGGCGCGGCAGGTCCCGCAGACCCCGCCCTTGCACGCGAACGGCAGATCGGTCCGGACCAGCTGCGCCGAGTCCAGCACGGACATGTCGCGCTGCATCGCGGTCGTGGTGGTGCGTCCGTCAAGGACGACGGTCACCTCACTCGTGACACCCTCGGCCACACGGTCGGCGTGCCGGAGCTGGGGCGGCGGCTCGTCCACGTAGAACAGTTCGAAGTGGATCCGCTCCCGGGGCACCCCGAGTTCTTCGAGCACCTCCCGGGCCTCGGTGAGCATCGCGAACGGCCCGCACAGCCACACGTGGTCCATGTCCTGCACCGGCACCAGCACGCTGAGGAGCCGGCGGAGGCGTTCGGCGTCGAGCCGTCCGGAGAACAGCTCCACATCCCGCGGCTCCCGGGACAGGATGTGGATGAGATCCAGCTGCCTCGGATGGGCGTCCTTCAGGTCGGAGAGCTCCTCGGCGAACATCACGGAGTTGGTGGTCCGGTTGCCGTAGAGCAGGGTGACCTCGGAGTCCGGGTGGGTGAGGATCGTGGCCGCGATGGACAGCATCGGGGTGATCCCGGACCCCGCCGCGATGCAGAGGTGTCTCCCGGCGAGCAGCGGATCGGCCCGGAAGCTCCCGCTCGGGGGCTGCACCTCGACGGTGTCGCCGGGGCGCACCTGGCGCACGAGCCACGATGAGAACAGCCCGTCCGGGATCTCCCGCACGCCGATCCGGGGCGCGGCGCCGGCCGGAGAGCAGATCGAATAGGTCCGACGGTGCTCGACTCCGTCGATCACCCGGCGGAGCGTCAGGGACTGGCCGGCGTCGAAGGCGAACAGCTCCCGCAACTCCTCCGGCACGGCGAACGTGACGGCCGCGGAATCGTCCGTGAGCGCTTCGACCGAGGAGACCGTGAGCGGACGGAAGGCAGTGCGGCTCCCGGTGTCCGGGTCGGCGATGAGCGTCATGTCAGATCTCCTTCACGTGGTCGAAGGGCTCCAGGCAGGCCCGGCAGCGGTACATGGCCTTGCAGGCCGTGGAGCCGAACTCGGAGCTGAGCTCGACGTCGGCGCTCCCGCACTGCGGGCAGTGCACCGCGCGGCGGGTGGGCAGAAGGCTGATGGTCACGGGTCCGCTGCGGCGCGGCGCGGTCCCCGGGGGCGAGATCCCGGCGGCGGCGAGTGCCGTGCGGCCTTCGGGGGTGATCCAGTCCGTGGTCCACGCCGGTTCGAGGGCCACCCGCACCCGGGCGTCCGCCAAGCCGGCGTCCTGGAACTCGCGCAGCAGATCGTCCCGCATGGCGGCCATGGCCGGGCACCCCGAGTAGGTGGGGGTGATCGCGGCGACCACGGCGCCGTCGTCGTCCACCGCGATGTCCCTCAGGACGCCCAGGTCGATCAGCGTGAGCATGGGCAGCTCGGGGTCCACCACGCGGGCGGCAGCCGCCCAGGCCCGTTCGAGGGTGTCCACGGCGATCACCAGCGTCCCTCCGGGTGGGCGCGCGCCACCACCTGCATCTCGGCGAGCATCCTGCTGAGCGCCTCGGTGTGCATCCCGTCGCGGCCGAGACGGCCCTGAACCCCGGCCAGCGAACCGCTCTGCGGGACCGGCACCCGGGCCGCGTCGAAGACGTGCTCCAGGACCCCCATCACCTCGGCCTCGACCTCGGAGGGATCGACGCCGGTTCCCGCCGCGGCGAGCGACCGCTCCACGGCGTGCGGAGTGAACAGTTCGCCGGTGAACGGCCAGAGGCCCTGGAGCGCGGCGAGCAGCCGGCTCCGGGACTCGTCCGTGCCCTGGGCGAGGACCAGGAACCAGCGGCCCACGTAGTCCCGGTGGTAGCTGAGTTCCTTGACACCCTTGGCGGCGACGGCGGCCAGCACGGCGTCGCGGCTGCGGCTCAGGCGCTCGAAGAGGGCCAGCCGCCAGGTGGCGAAGAGCAGCACGCGGACGATGATCTCCGCGAAGTCATCCGTGGGAAGCTCCGCGAGCCGGACGTTGCGGAACTGCTGGTCGTCGCGGAAGTACGCCAGCCGGTCCTCATCCGGCACCGGCGAACCCTCCGGCAGACCGGGCACCCCGTCGGGGTCCGCGGCAGCGGCCCGGGCCAGCAGCAGCCGGGACTGGCCGAGGAGATCCAGCGCGAAGTTGGCCAGGGCGATGTCCTCCTCCAGATCCGGGGCGTTGCTGCACCACTCGGAGAGCCGCTGGGAGAAGACGAGGGCGTCGTCGCCGAGCATGAGGCAGTATGCCGCGAGTTCCGCGGGGTCCACGCCGTCCGGCACCGTGGTGTCGACACCGGCGAGCGGGTCCTCGAAGTCGGTCCCGAACGCCCAGTGGGAATCGTTGACCAGGAGACCGGCGTAGGCGTTGTCATGCTCGCCTTCGGGCTGGATGTGCACTTCGCTCATGAGCTGTCCTCCTCCCCTCACATGTGGGGGACGTTGTCCGGGATGTCGTAGAAAGTGGGGTGCCGGTAGGCCTTGTCACCGCTCGGGGCGAAGAGCGGGTCCTTCTCCTCCGGGCTGGAGGCGATGATGTCCGCGGAGGGCACCACCCAGATGCTCACGCCTTCGTTGCGGCGGGTGTAGACGTCCCGCGCGTGGCGCAGGGCCATCTGACCGTCCGGGGCGTGCACGGAGCCGACGTGGACGTGGTTCAGGCCGCGCTTGCCGCGGATGAACACCTCGTAGAGCGGCCATTCGGCGCGGATCTGCTCGGTCATCGCTGTGCCTCCTGGGCTCCGTCGGTCTCAAGGGCTCCGTCGGCTTCCTTGGCGGCGAACGCCAGGGCGGCCTCCCGCACCCAGGCGCCGTCGTCCCAGGCCCGCTTGCGGTGGGCCAGGCGCTGGGCGTTGCAGGGCCCGTCGCCCTTGACCACGGACCAGAACTCGTCCCAGTCGGGCTGGCCGAAGTCGTAGTGCCCGCGTTCCTCGTTCCAACGCAGCTCCGGGTCCGGGAAGGTCACGCCGAGCGCCTCGGCCTGCGGGACGGACATGTCCACGAACTTCTGGCGGAGTTCGTCATTGGTGTGGGTCTTGATGCCCCAGGCCATGGACTGCGCCGTGTTGGGGGACGCGTCGTCGGGCGGGCCGAACATCATGAGCGCCGGCCACCAGAACCGGTTCACGGACTCCTGGACCATGGCCCGCTGTTCCTCGGTGCCGCGCATCATGGTCATGAGAAGCTCGTAGCCCTGACGCTGGTGGAAGGACTCCTCCTTGCAGATGCGGATCATCGCGCGGCCGTAGGGCCCGAAGGACGTCCGGCAGAGCGGCACCTGATTGCAGATGGCGGCCCCGTCCACGAGCCAGCCGATCGTCCCCACATCGGTGTAGGAGAGCGTCGGGTAGTTGAAGATCGACGAGTACTTCTGCTTGCCGGAGATCAGCAACTCGGTCAGCTCGTCGCGGGAGATGCCCAGGGTCTCGGCGGCGGAGTAGAGGTACAGCCCGTGGCCCGCCTCGTCCTGGACCTTGGCCAGCAGGATCGCCTTGCGGCGCAGGGACGGCGCGCGTCCGATCCAGTTCCCCTCCGGCTGCATGCCGATGATCTCCGAATGGGCGTGCTGGGCGACCTGACGGATCAGGGTCTTCCGGTACGCGTCGGGCATCCAGTCCCGGGGTTCGATCCGGTCCTTATGGCCCACGATGGCTTCGAATTCCGCCTCAAGCTGCGGCTCGGCGACTGCGGATGACATGGCACCTCCTGGAGGGTTCGCTCTATTTACTGACCGAACATTCTGTACTACTGTGGCACAGGACACACCCCTTGCGCAATGGTCCCGGAAGGGCGGGGCGAGGGCACGTCGAGAGCATCGCCGGATCACGAGAGGACCTCCCATGAGCCCATTGCTGGAGAGCTACGCCGCAGGACACTGGTTCCGCGCCGACGACGCCGGGAAGCCGCTGCTGGACGCGGTCACCGGGGAGGAAGTGGCACGGGTGTCCACCACGGGCCTCGACTACGCCGCGATGGTGCGCCACGCGCGCGACGTCGGCGGACCGGCCGTGCGGCGCCTGACCTTCCACGAACGGGCCCTCCTCCTCAAGGAGCTGGCCCTGCACCTCGGCGGGCTCAAGGACGAGTTCTATGCCCTCTCCTTCCGCACCGGAGCCACGAAACGCGACTCCTACGTGGACATCGACGGCGGAATCGGCACCCTCTTCTCCTACGCGAGCAAGGGCCGCCGCGAGCTGCCCAATGACACCGTGATGCTCGACGGCGGCGTGGAGCCCCTGAGCCGCAACGGCACCTTCGTGGGCCAGCACCTCTACACGTCGCGGACCGGCGTCGCGGTCCAGATCAACGCGTTCAACTTCCCCGTCTGGGGCATGCTCGAAAAGCTCGCCCCCGCGTTCCTGGCCGGACTGCCGAGCATCGTGAAGCCGGCCAGCCAGACCTCCTACCTGACCGAGGCCGTCGTGCGCCGGATCATCGAATCCGGCATCCTGCCCGATGGGTCGCTCCAACTGGTCAGCGGCTCCGCGGGCGACCTTCTCGATCACCTCGGCGAGCAGGACTCCGTGGACTTCACCGGCTCCGCGTCCACCGCGGACCTCCTGCGCCGCCATCGCGCCGTGCTGGAACGCGGCGTGCGCCTCGGCGTGGAGGCCGATTCCCTGAACTGCTCCATCCTGGGCCTGGACGTCACGCCCGAGGACCCCGAATTTGACCTCTTCATCAAGGGCGTCGTGGCGGAGATGACCGTCAAGGCGGGCCAGAAGTGCACCGCGATCCGCCGGGCGATCGTGCCCGAGCACCTGGCGGACGCCGTCATCCAGGCGCTCAGCGGCCGCCTGGCGAAGACCGTGGTGGGCGACCCGGCCGACGAGTCCGTGCGCATGGGCGCCCTGGCCAGCCGCGAACAGCGCGACGAGGTCCGGAAGGCGATCGACGAGCTGCGCCGCGGGGCCGACGTCGTGTTCGGCGATCCGGACCGGGTGGACACCGTCGGCGCCGACGCCGAGGCCGGTGCCTTCCTCTCCCCCGTCCTCCTGAAGGCGCGCGAGGGCGCGAGCGAGCCGCACGACGTCGAGCCCTTCGGTCCCGTGAGCACGGTGCTGACGTACCGGACCACGGAGGAGGCGATCGCCCTGGCAGCGCGTGGCAAGGGCAGCCTGGCGGCGTCACTCGTGACGCACGATCCGCGGATCGCCCGCGAAGTCACGCTGGGCCTCGCGCCGTGGCACGGCCGCGTGCTGGTGCTGGACCGCGACGACGCCGGCGAGTCGACGGGGCACGGCAGCCCCCTGCCGGTGCTGGTCCACGGCGGTCCGGGTCGCGCGGGCGGCGGCGAGGAGCTCGGTGGCATCCGCGGCGTCCTGCACCACATGCAGCGCACCGCCATCCAGGGCTCGCCCGACATGATCACCGCCATCACCGGGCGCTGGACCACCGGTTCCCGGCGCGAGGTGGGCGAGGTGCACCCGTTCCGGAAGAGCCTCGCGGAGCTGAAGATCGGGGACGGCATCAGCTCGGCGCCCCGCACCGTGACGCTCGAGGACATCGACCACTTCGCCGAGTTCACGGGCGACACCTTCTACGCTCACACCGATCCGGAGGCCGCGGCGGCCAACCCCCTGTTCGGCGGGATCGTGGCACACGGGTACCTGGTGGTGTCGCTGGCCGCGGGACTCTTCGTGGAGCCGAACCCGGGCCCCGTGCTGGCCAACTTCGGCGTGGACCACCTGCGGTTCCTGACGCCGGTCAAGGCCGGGGATTCCATCGCCGTGGACCTCACCGTCAAGCAAATCACGCCGCGCAACTCCGCCGATTACGGCGAGGTGCGCTGGGACGCCGTGGTGCGGAATCAGGACGGCGAGAACGTGGCCACGTACGATGTGCTGACGCTCGTGGCGAAGGAACTCACGCCCGCCGCCGGCTGACGCGGCGCCGTGGGAAGATGATCCGATGCGCACCCAGGACACCCTCGAGGAGAGGGCCCTCGAGGAGAGGACGGCGGAGAGGAAACCGGCGGCTCGCGAGCCCTACACCCTGGACCGGCTCCTGGACGTGGCGGTGCGGGTCTTCACGGAACGCGGCTACGACGGCACGAGTTTCCAGCACCTCTCCCAGGCGTCCGGGCTCTCCAAGTCCTCGATCTATCACCACATCGAGAGCAAGGAACAGCTGCTCCGGCTCGGCCTCGAGAGAGCGCTCGAACCGCTCATGGCCACGATCGCCGAGCCGGAGGCCACCACCGGCCCGGCGATCGACCGGCTGCGCTTCCTGATCCGCCGCAACATCGAGATCCTGACGGAGCGCCTCCCCTATGTGACGCTCCTCCTGAACGTGCACGGCAACACCGAGACGGAGCGCTGGGCACTGGAACAGCGGAGGACGTACAACCACGCGGTGGCCGCCGTGGTCCAGGAGGCGATCGACCAGGGCGGCGTCCGCTCCGACGTCGACGCCAAGACGACGGCGCGCCTCGTCTTCGGCATGATCAACTCGGTGCGCGAGTGGTACCGCCCGGAGCGCGGCGAGGGCGCGGGGTTGAACGACGACGCTGGGTTGAACGACGGCGCTGTGCAGAACGCCGGCGCAGTGCCGAAAGACGGCGCGGGGCGGCTGGCGAACCAGGTGCTGTCGCTGCTCCTGGACGGGATCCGGACGCGATAACTGGGCCGGGCCGAGTGCGATGACCGGCCCGCGCCGTTGACCTTGCACTTTCTCGGGCTTCCAGGCCTCCAGCCCCGAGAAACTGCAAGGTCAACGGCGGCCCCGCAGGCTTTCCTCGCGAGCTCGGTACTTTGTGCCCCCGTTTCAGCCCGGATTCGTGCGGCGCGTACGTCCCGTTTCGTAGACGAGAACACCTTGCGCTTCAAGGAAAGCCAATCGATCAGCAACCGCTTGAGAGTCACTCCGCCCAGACGACAGGGCAACGAGGCGCGGCGTGAGCACGTCCACAAGGCATCCCCGCTGTGCGAACTCCTCCGACAGAGGGCGCCACATCGATTCGTCCTCCGCGTTGCACAGGAAAAACCGATACGTGTCGTTACCCGCATCATGCACACGTCCTGTGGCGACCCAGGAAGCATCTCCGTTCTCTACGACGGAGACCCGGTCTCCCAGATTGAGGTCATACACATACGCCGGTACGCCCAGGACGGTGGCACTCCCGTCTCCTTCGATCCGGCCATTCAGTCCCTCCCAGGAATCGGCATCGCCATCCTGGCCGGGCTGGAAGAACCATACAGTTCCCGTCGCGGTCAGGGCCTCCGGCCAGGGCAGAAGCGCCCCACCATCCCAGGCTGTTACCCGACTCGGGTGAGTTCTGTAGTGGTCCACGACCCCTGAGCCTACGGGATCGATCAGCACCGCCGCGAGGGTCGACCTTCGTCGAAGGACCACGGGACTTCACTTCGCCGTTGACCTTGCACTTTCTCGGGCTTGCAGGCCTCCAGCCCCGAGAAACTGCAAGGTCAACCTGGAACTCTGGCCCCAAGGGGTGCCGCGCCCACGTGCGCCGGTCGTAGCATGGCGACTATGACCGCACCACGGAAGTTCAACCGGCTCGCCTATGTGGTGAGCATGGGGCTCTACGGCGCGTCCTGGGGACCACTCGGTTTCGTCAACGGGTTCCTGCTCGCCTGTGCTGGATTCGTCGTCGTCGTGCTCTGGCAGAGGTCCGTCCGCCGCCACGCCCCCGAGCTCGACGTGATCCCCGGCCTGACGACACAGCGCCGCCGTTGACCTTGCACTTTCTCGGGGATGCAACGCCCACATCCCCGAGAAAGTGCAAGGTCGCGCGAACTACCTCTTCGGGCGGCTGTCCACGATCCGGCGCATCTTGCCGTTGGAACGTTCCATGCTGCCCGGGATCACGACATCCACGGCGACCGTGACGCCGATCTTGCTCTTGACCAGCCGCTTCAAGGTCATCGCCGCAGCGTGCGCGGCCTCGGGGGTGACGCCGTCGCGCTGTTCGACCCGCACGGTCAGCTCGTCCAGCATGCCCTGCCGCGAGAGGTGGCACTGGAAGTGCGGTGACAGCTCCGGAGTGTGGAGGATCAGCTCCTCGATCTGGGTGGGGAAGAGATTCACGCCGCGCAGGATGATCATGTCGTCGGTGCGGCCGGTGATCTTCTCGATCCGGCGCATGGTGCGCGCGGTGCCCGGCAGCAGGCGGGTCAGATCGCGGGTGCGGTACCGGATGATCGGCATGGCCTGCTTGGTCAGGGAGGTGAACACCAGTTCGCCCTCCTGGCCTTCCGGCACCGGCTCCAGCGTGATGGGATCCACGATCTCCGGGTAGAAGTGGTCCTCCCAGACCGTCAGGCCGTCCTTCGTCTCGACGCATTCGCTGGCCACGCCCGGGCCGATCACCTCGGACAGCCCGTAGATGTCCACGGCGTGCATGTCGAGGCGCTCTTCCATTTCGCGGCGCATGTCGTTGGTCCACGGTTCGGCACCGAAGATGCCGACCTTGAGGGAGGTCGAGCGCGGGTCGATGCCCTGACGTTCCATCTCCTCGATGACCGCGAGCATGTAGGACGGGGTGACCATGATGATGTCCGGCTTGAAGTCCTGGATGAGCTGCACCTGGCGCTCGGTCATGCCGCCGGAGACGGGAACCACGGTGCAGCCCAGGTGTTCGGCGCCGGCGTGTGCGCCGAGACCGCCCGTGAAGAGGCCATAACCGTAGGCGTTGTGGAGCATGTCGCCCGGACGTCCGCCGGCCGCCCGGATGCTGCGCGCCATGACCGTGGCCCACATGGCCAGATCGTCCTTCGTGTAACCGACCACGGTCGGGCGCCCGGTGGTCCCGGACGAGGCGTGCACCCGTGCCACCTGCTCGCGCGGCACGGCGAGCATGCCGAAGGGGTAGTTCTCCCGGAGGTCGGCCTTGCTGGTGAAGGGGAAACGGGCCAGGTCCTCCAGGGACGTCAGGTCCTCGGGATGGACCCCGGCCTCGTCGAAGGCCTTCCGGTAGTGCGGGACGTTGTCGTAGGCGTGACGGAGCGTCCATTTCAGGCGGTCCAGCTGCAGCGCCCGCAGCTCGTCGACGGAAGCGGTCTCGATGGGGTCCAGCTCATCGGGACGCGGAGTCAGGTCCTGCATGCTTCACTCCTCCAGCTCAGGGGCGCGCAGTATTACTTACCGAACATTCGGTACTATAGCGTGTTCCACGTCACACCGGTAGGCCCGTCCACTCCCCCGGGAACGCCGAAGGACCCGCCCGGGCACCGGACGGGTCCTTCACAGACGACGCGCGAGGGCTCAGGACACGGCGCTCTTAAGAGACCCTGCGCCCTTGAAAGACCCGGTGCCCTTGAACCGCCGCAGCCGCAGACTGTTCCCCACTACGAACACGCTGGAGAAGGCCATGGCCGCCCCGGCGATCATCGGATTCAGCAGTCCGAGCGCAGCCAGCGGGATCGCCGCCACGTTGTAGGCGAACGCCCAGAACAGATTGACCTTGATGGTGCGCAGCGTCGCCCGCGAGAGCCGGATCGCGTCGACGGCTCCGAGCAGGTCCCCGCGCACCAGGGTGAGGTCGGACGCCTCGATGGCCGCGTCCGTCCCGGTCCCCATCGCCAGGCCCAGATCGGCGGCCGCGAGCGCCGCGGCGTCGTTGACCCCGTCGCCGGCCATCGCCACCACGCGCCCCTCGGCCTGCAGACCGCGGACCACGTCCACCTTGTCCTGCGGCAGTACCTCGGCCACCACCCGTTCGATCCCCACCTCGGCGGCGATGCGCCGCGCCACGGCGTCGTTGTCACCGGTCAGCAGCACGGGTTCGAGGCCCAGCCCCTTGAGCCGGCGGACGGCTTCGGCGCTGCTCGGCTTGAGCTGATCGGCCACGGTCAGGACCGCACGCGCCTCCCCATCCCAGCCGACGACGACGGCGGTCCGCCCCTGCGCCTCCGCCTCGGCTTTGGCGCGGCGGAGTTCCCCGGGCAAGGTCAGCCCCTCCGCGGCCAGGAACGCTTCGCGACCCGCCAGGACGCCGACGCCCTCGACGGTTCCGCGGACACCGAGCCCCTGCTCATTCCGGAACCCGGAAACCGTCGGGAGTTCCTCCACCTCCGCCTGAGCGCCGCGGACGATCGCCCGGGCGATCGGGTGCTCACTCGCGTGTTCCAGGGCTCCGGCCAGGCGCAGCGCGGTCAGGCGGTCCGCCGAGTCCCCGCCCACCGTCAGGACCTGGTCCAGCTCCATCTTCCCGGTCGTGACGGTGCCGGTCTTGTCGAGGACCACGGTGTCGACGCGGCGCGTGCTCTCAAGGACCTCCGGGCCCTTGATGAGGATGCCGAGCTGCGCGCCACGCCCTGTGCCGACCAGGAGCGCGGTCGGCGTCGCGAGACCCAGGGCACACGGGCAGGCGATGATCAGGACGGCGACCGCGGCGGTGAACGCTGCGGCGACGGGCTGGCCCAGCAAGAGCCAGGTGACGAGCGTGAGCAGCGCGATGCCGATGACCACCGGCACGAAGACCCCGGAGATCCGGTCCGCCAGGCGCTGAACCTCGGCTTTGCCGGACTGCGCGTCCTCGACGAGCCGGGCCATCTGGGCGAGCTGGGTGTCGTTGCCGACGCGCGAGGCTCGGACCACCAGGCGGCCCGAGGTGTTGACGGTGGCCCCGACCACGGCGCCGCCGGGCGCGACGTCCACGGGGACGGATTCGCCGGTGATCATCGAGGCGTCGACGGCCGAGACGCCGTCCACCACCGTGCCGTCGGTGGCGATCTTCTCGCCGGGCCGGACGACGAACTCATCCCCCACGCGGAGTTCCGCCACGGGGATGCGGTGCTCGCCGCCGTCGCGCAGGACGGTCACCTCCTTGGCGCCCAGCTCCAGGAGGGCCCGCAGGGCCGCGCCCGCCTGGCGCTTCGACCGCTTCTCGAAGTAGCGCCCGGCCAGGAGGAACATGGTCACCCCGGCGGCGACTTCCAGGTAGATGTTGCCGGCGCCGTCGCTGCGCTGGATGGCGAACGAGAACTCGTGGCGCATCCCGAGCATGCCGGCGTGGCCGAAGAAGAGTGCATAGAGGGACCAGAGGTAGGCCGCCAGGGTGCCGACGGAGACCAGGGTGTCCATGGTGGCTGCGCCGTGGCGGAGGTTGGTCCAGGCCGCCCGGTGGAACGGCCACGCGCCCCAGAGGATGACCGGCGTGGCCAGGACGAGCGACACCCACTGCCATCCGGTGAACTGGAACGCCGGGACCATCGACAGCACGATCACCGGGACGGCCAGCACCACCGAGGTCCAGAGGCGGCGGCGCAGGGAGTTCAGCTCCGAGTCGTCTTGCGGGGCCTCCTCCTCGTGAACGGTGGCGCCGTAGCCGGCCTGCTCCACCGCGCCGATGAGCAGCGCGACGTCGAAGCCCCCGGGTGCTGTGACGCGCGCCTTCTCGGTGGCGTAGTTGACCGTGGCCTCGACCCCGTCGACCTTGTTGAGCTTGCGCTCGATGCGGTTGGCGCAGGAGGCGCAGGTCATGCCGGTGATATCGAGTTCGACCTCGGTGGCGGTGCTGCTCATGTGGTTCCCCTTTCACAACGATCATACCCCCTGGGGGTATCTCCAGTTCAACATACCCCCAGGGGGTATGTATCCGCAAGGACGCCCTTTCACAGTGCACGTTTCGTGCACTATGATGCACTTATGGATGAAGCGGCGGAATCACTGGCGCAGGCGATCGGCGCCCGGGTCCGGCAGGAGCGCAAAGCCCTGGCCTGGACCCTGGATCAGCTCGCCGACGCCGCGGGCGTGAGCCGCCGCATGGTCGTCAACGTGGAGCAGGGCTCCGTGAACCCCAGCGTCGGCACGCTCCTGCGGCTCAGTGACGCACTTGGCGTCGGGCTCCCCGCGCTCGTCGAGCCGCCCGCGACCCGCGCGGCGAAGGTGACGCGGCACGGGGAGGGGGCGGTCCTCTGGACCGGAGCAGCCGGTGGCCGGGGTGTGCTGGTCGCCGGGACACAGCCACCGGACGTGGTGGAGCTCTGGGACTGGACCCTGGCGCCCGGCGAACTGCACGTCAGCGAAGCGCACTCCGAGGGCACCCGGGAACTCCTGCAGGTGCAGGTGGGCGCGATCGTCGTGACCGTGGACGGGCAGACGTACGAGCTCGGCCCCGGCGACGCCCTCTCCTTCTTCGGCGACTCGGACCACTCCTACCGGAACCCTCACACGGACCCCGCCCGGTTCCTCCTCACGGTCCACGAGCCCGGGGTCGGCACACCCCGGACACTGGACGCCGAGACCGGCTGACGGCAGCCGTCACGGTGCCGTCCCGGTTGCGCTTCAGCGGGCCGGCGACCACTGCGCGTTCTCCGCACGGTGTGCTTTTCACCGACTTTCACCACTCGAACCACCCCTGAACCTTCACCACTGAACCTTCACCACTGAATGGAGCACCATGACCACCCGGAACGGCACCGTGCGGATCCCCGCCTGGTCCATGGCGATCGCCGCCATGCTCATGATCCAGGTCTCGAACGCGCTGTCGGTCGGGGTCATCGAGCACATCGGACCGGGCGGCACCGCCTGGCTGCGTATGTGTTTCGGGGCCGTCTTCCTGCTGCTCATCGCGCGCCCCTCCTTCCGCTCGATCACCCGGCAGGATGTCCCGAAACTCGTGGCACTGGGCGTCGTCACCGGCTTCATGACGACGTTCTTCCTCGCGGCCGTGGAACGGATCCCCCTGGGAACCGCGGTGGCGATCGAGTTCCTCGGCCCGCTCACGGTTGCCGGGCTGGCCGGCAAACAGCGCAAGGCGCTCATCTGGCCCGTGATCGCGTTGCTCGGCGTCGTCCTGCTCACCGAGCCCTGGCACGGGGGCGTGGACCTGCTGGGCGTCGGGTTCGCCCTGCTGGCGGGGGCCTGCTGGGGACTGTACAACGTGCTCACTCAGCTGGTCGGCGACCGGTTCTCCGGCATCAGCGGCCTGGCGCTCACCATCCCGGTCGCCGCCGTCGCGACCACCGCCGTCGGGCTGCCGCAGGTGCTCTCCGGCGACATCGACTGGGTGCTGCTCCTGGTCATCGCGGGGATCGCGCTCATCACGCCGGTCATCTCATTCGCTCTGGAGATGCTCGCCCTGCGCCGCATGAACCACACGGCGTTCGGCACGCTCCTCGCGATCGAGCCGGCGTTCGGCATCCTGATCGGTCTGCTGATCCTGAGCCAGATGCCCACGGTGATGCAGATGCTCGGGATCGCACTCGTGGTGTTCGCCGGTGCGGCGGCTCAGCGCGGTGGTGGTCGGACGCTGGAGGACCCGGTGTCCGGCACTCCCGATCTGGCGGAGCAGCAGCGCTGAGGCTGAGCCGCCCGGCTCAGCCGAGGACCGCGGCGGACATGAGCGCCGTGGCGCCGCCCATGAGGAGATACTGACCGCGCACCGCGGGCTCGGCGTTCCGCGCGACACCCCACACGGAACCCGCGACATGGCACAGCACCAGCGCTCCGCTCAGGACGCCCAGCAGCCCTCCCGCGGACGCGTGGCCCGCGTGCGCCGTCGTGGCGGGAACGCCGTGCCCCGTCGCCGGGTGCATGAAGGGAAGCAGCACGGCCATGACGATGAGCCCGAGGCTGTCGTGCAGGCGTGCGACGCAGCCTGACGGCTCCCGCCGGCTCTGCGCCGACAGCGCGATGGCCGACAGCACGAGCACCGGCACCCAGACCACGACGCTCAGCAACCCCAGATAGGCCACGTCCACCATTGCGACGAGCATGAGGACGCAGCCGGTCAGTCGGGGAAGCCGCGGCCGGTCACGCCAGCCCGGATGCACCCCGACCGCGACGGCGGTGAGCACCACCGCGGCCACGTGCAGCAGATCATGGAACGGCACGGCCCTCCCCGGAACTCGGATCCGGCCCGCTTCCGGCCGGACGTGTCCCTCAGCCTAGGCAGCGTCCCGGGTCTTCACCGCCGCTCCCCGGGACCTCTCTCGCGCCCGGTCAACCCCGGCCCCGATCCGTTCCCGGAGGTCCAAGTCTGGTCTTTAAACGATCGACCGCTCCGTAGGATGCTGTTTTCCCGAGTTTTCGGGAGATTTCGACATTCTACGGAGCAGTCGATGTGAGAGAACGGCGCTACTCCCCCAGGACCTCGGCAGCTTCGAGCCACTCCATCTCGAGGGTCTCCTTCTCTTCGAGCACCTCGTTGAGCTGGGTGTTCAGCCCGCCGAGGGTGTCGAAGTCACCCTTCTCGGAGGCCGTGGCCATCTGGCCGTGCAGCTTCTCCTCCTGCTGGGCGAGCTTGCCGAGCTGGCGTTCGATCCGGTTGATGTTCTTGCGCGCCTCGCGCTTCTCCGCCTCGCTGGCCCCCGACGACGGCGCGCCGCCGTCCTGTGTGCCCGCCGCGCCGGAGCCGCCGGCCGCCGTCGGGCCGCTCGCCTTGGCGGACGAAGCGGCCAGTGCCGCCTCGCGCAGCTCCAGATACTGATCGACGCCCCGTGGAAGCCCACGGATCTTGCCGTCGCCCAGGAGCGCGATCTGGTGATCCGTCACGCGTTCGAGCAGATACCGGTCGTGGCTGACGACCACGAGCGTGCCGGGCCAGCCGTCCAGGACGTCCTCCACCGCGGCGAGGGTGTCCGTGTCCAGGTCGTTGGTGGGCTCGTCGAGCATGAGCACATTGGGCTCCCCCACCAGGAGACGCAGGAGCTGGAGGCGTCGCCGCTCGCCGCCGGAGAGGTCCCGGATGGGCGTCCACTGACGGGCGTTCGTGAACCCGAGCTGCTCCACGAGCTGCCCGGCGGTGAGGTCCTTGCCGCCCACGCTGAAGGACCGCTTCTCGCGCTCGATCAGCTCGACCACGCGGAGGTCATCCACCTCACGCAATTCGTGGACTTCCTGACTCAGCACAGCCGGGACCACGGTCTTGCCGCGCTTGACCTTGCCGCTCGTAGGCACGACCTCCCCGGACAGCAAGCGCAGGAGCGTCGACTTGCCGGCGCCGTTCACGCCGACCAGACCCACACGTTCACCCGGGGCGAGGCGCAGGGTGATGTTGTCGAAGAGCGGCGCACCACTCTGGTCCTCGGCTTCGCCCGGAGCGGGGCGGCGGTCCAGGGTGACGTTCTCCAGGTCGATGACGTCCTTGCCCAGGCGGGCGGTGGCCATCTTGCTGAGCGCCAGCGTGTCACGGGGCGCGGGCACATCCTCGATGAGGGCGTTGGCCGCCTCGATCCGGAACTTCGGCTTGGAGGTGCGCGCCGGGGCGCCACGGCGCAGCCAGGCAAGTTCCTTCTTCACGAGCTGCTCGCGCTTCGCTTCCACGACCGACGCCATGCGGTCCCGCTCGGCACGGGCCAGGACGTACGCCGCGTAGCCGCCCTCGAACGGGTCCACCACACCGTCGTGGACCTCCCAGGTCTTGGTGCAGATCTCGTCCAGGAACCAGCGGTCGTGGGTGACGACCAGGAACGCACCCTCAGTGGCACGCCAGCGGTTCTTGAGGTGACGGGCCAGCCACGCCACGCCTTCGACGTCGAGGTGGTTGGTGGGCTCGTCGAGCATGATGACGTCGTGGTCGCCGATCAGGAGCTTCGCCAGCGCAACGCGGCGCTTCTGCCCGCCCGAGAGGCTGTGGACGTTCGAGTCCCAGTCCACGTCCCCCACCAGGCCGCCCATGATCTCGCGGATCTTCGGGTCCGCGGCCCATTCGTGGTCCGCCATGTCCCCGACGATCGCCTGGCCCACCGTGTCGTCCCCGTCCAGCACGTCCTGCTGGTCCAGGTACCCGACCCGCAGGTCGCGGCGCTGCGTCACGCGGCCGTCGTCGGGCTGCGCGCGCTGAGCCAGGAACCGCATGAGCGTGGACTTGCCATCGCCGTTGCGGCCCACGATCCCGATCCGGTCGCCGTCCTCGAGTCCCACCGTGACGCCGTCCAGGACGGTGCGGGTGCCGAAAGACACGGCGAGGTTCTCGCCGCCCAGAAGATGTGCCATGTGCTGCTTTCGTCGGTGTGTCCGGTTCAGAGGGCCGTGCCGTGCGGATCCGGAAGACCCGCCCTCACGGCGCGCTGAACCTGTCTATCGTAGGCGGATCGGGGAGTCCGTGCCCGACGCCCTCTCATTGATGCACATAGGCGCCCGGCGACGGGGCCGTGAGCACGAAGGACCCCAGGCCGCGGTGGCTGAAGCCGTCCGCGAGGGCGCGGGCCGCCGTCGTGTCTTCACAGAGGAACGCGACGGTGGGGCCGGAGCCGGACACGATCCCCGCGAGGGCGCCCAGGGACTCCCCCAGGCCGAGCACGTCGCGCAGCTCCGGGGCCAGGTCCAGGGCGGCGCGCTGAAGGTCGTTGACCATCAGGGTGGACAGCACGTGGCTGTCCGGCGTGCGGAGGGCCGCCAGGATCGCGGCGTCCACGGAGTCCGGTTCCGGTGCGGCGTAGCCCTCGGCCTCGCGGAGCGCGTCGAGACGACGGAACACCTCGGGGGTGGAGAGACCGAACGCGGCCGGGACCACCACCCAGTGGAGTTCACCATGCACCAGGGCCGTGGTGAGTTCATCGCCCACGCCCAGGCCCACCGCCGCTCCGCCAAGGAGGCAGAAGGGCACGTCCGCCCCGAGCCGGCTCCCCAAGGCGGCCAGTTCCTCCCGGCTCAGTCCGCACTCCCACAGCGCGTTACAGGCGACGAGGGCCGCGGCGGCGTCGGCGGATCCTCCCGCCATGCCACCCGCGACGGGGACCCGCTTCACGATCTCCAGGCGCACGGCGGGCTCCAGGCCGCAGTGCGAGGCGAGGAGTGCGGCCGCGCGGTGGACGAGGTTCCGGGCGTCCAGAGGGATGGTCTCGGGATCCACGTCGAGCGTGCTGTCCGGTGAGAGGACCACCTGGATGCCCGGTTCGTCCAGGAGTGACGCCCGCACCTCTTCCCGCAGGGACACCGCGAGGAAGACGCTCGCCAGCGAGTGGTATCCGTCCTCCCGGAGCGGTCCGACGTGCAGGGAGACGTTGATCTTCCCCGGCGCGGAGGCCGTCACGGAGTTGCCGCGGCGCATCCTCAGGCCTCCAGGGGGATCCGGGCCTCGGCGATGCGGGTGAAGGCGCCGATGTCCAGGGTTTCGCCGCGGGCACTCGGATCGACGCCCGCCACGTGCAGGAGGCGCTCCGCTTCGGCGCCGTTCCCGGCCCAGCCGGACAGGGCGGCGCGGAGGGTCTTACGGCGCTGCGCGAACGCCGAGTCGATCACGGCGAAAACCTCTTCGCGGCTGGCGCGGGACGTGGTCTCCTCCTCGTGGCGCTCGAACGCGACCAGCCCGGAGTGGATCTTCGGCGCCGGCCAGAAGACGTTCATCCCGATCACCCCGGCCTTGCGCATGGTGCCGTACCAGGCGGCCTTGACCGACGGCACGCCGTAGATCTTGGAGCCCGGCCCTGCGGCAAGACGGTCCGCGACCTCGTCCTGCACCATGACGAGGCCGTGGCGGATGGTCGGGAAGTGCTCGAGGAGGTGGAGCACCACCGGCACCGCGACGTTGTAGGGCAGATTGGCGACGACGGCGGTCGGCTGATGCGGCAGCTCGGTGACCTTGAGAGCGTCCTGGTTGATGAGGGTGAAGCGCTCGGCCGCGCCCGGCCGGAATTCCTCGACGGTGGTGGGCAGACGGCCCGCCAGCACGGGGTCGATCTCCACGGCGACCACGCGGGCGGCGGCGTCCAGGAGTCCGAGGGTGAGGCTGCCGAGGCCCGGGCCGACCTCGAGCACGGTCTCCGACGGGTCCAGTTCGGCGGCGGCAACGATCCGGCGGATGGTGTTCCCGTCGATCACGAAGTTCTGCCCCAGGGTCTTGGTCGGCCGGACGCCGAGCTCCTCGGCCAGACGGCGGATGTCCGCGGCGCCCAGCAACGGGGTGGGGTTCGTCGCGGCGTCGGGGTTCTGGGCTGCATCACTCACCCGACAATCCTACCGACCCGGCGGTCACAGCCCACTCCCGGTGGACGGCGGGGACCGGTCACGTCCACGGACCGGTCCCCCACCGGGCTGAGTCCGCTATCCGCGGTGTGAATCCGCTACATCTGGTAGCGGATTCACACCGCGGATAGCGGACTCAGCCACAGGGGTTCAGTCAGAGGAGTTCAGTCAGAGGGTTTCAGTCAGACGCGGCCGGGCTCGGAGGGCTGCTCCGGCGGCGCGACGACGGCGGACACGACGACGGCGGCCGGCGACCTCCGTGGGAAGGTCACCGGCCGCCGTCGTTCAGCTGGTGAAAGGAGCACCGCTTATCCGGCAGCCCAGCCGCAGCCCCAGGGGGACAGCCCGCGCTGGGCGTAGACGCGGTTGGCGATGTCGATCTGCTGTTCGCGAGTGGCGAGGCTGGCGTTCGGGGCGTACGCGCCGCCACCGGCGCCGAGCCAGGTCCCGATGTCGAACTGCAGGCCGCCGTAGTAGCCGTTACCGGTGTTGATGGACCAGTTGCCGGTCGACTCGCACTGGGCGATGCGGTCCCACATGCCGGCGTTCACAGCGGCCGGAGCCGCGGCGCCGGTGTTGGATCCGCCGGAAGCAGCCGGGGCGGCGGGGGCCACGGGGGCCTCCTTGGTGCCGACGTCGACACGCTCCGTCACGGGCTCGGCCGTGACCTTGCTGGTGACGAGGGTGCGGGTCGCTTCCTTGCCGTCCACGATCACGAGGCGGAAGGTCTTCTCGACCGAACCGGCCACGCCCTCGGTGGTGACCTTCTCCACGCCCTTGTCGAGCTTGGCGGAGTCGGTCTTCACCACGTCGAAGGGGATCTCTTCCTTCACGGTGGCCGTGCGGCTCTTGTCGATGTTGCTGACCTTGACGGTCATGTTCGCGGTCACCGGAGCGGTGGCCGGGAGGGCCGAGACGTCATTCTTGCCGAGGACGACCTTGGCTTCCTTCAGGACGTCACCGACGGTGGCGGCGGTGGTGGTCAGCTTGCTGCCCTTGCCGCGGACGATCAGGTTGACATGCTTCGGGGTGGAGATGGTGAGGCTGGTGCCCTTGACGTCCAGGTTGGCGTCGGCCGGCAGGGACACGCGGGAGGTGTCCTTCACGCCGAGTTCCTTCACCAGGCCGGCGACGGTGCTCTCGTGAGTGTCGACCTCACGCGCCGCGCCGTCCAGGACCACGGAAACCGACTTGGAGCGGTTGATCCGGACCTCGGTGCCGTCCTGCACGCCACTGTTCAGGGCGGGAACGACCTTGTCCTTGTCGGCGATGTCGATGTTCGCGCTCTTCACGACCTGCTCGACATTGCCGCCGAAGGTCTGGACGGAGCTGACACGGCCGTCGAGGTTGATTTTCACGGTCTTGTTGTTGACCACGAAGGCCAGGAGGCCTCCGACGAGGGCCAGGATCACCGCGAGCTGCACGCCCACCTTGACGGGACTGATCTTTCCGTCAGTTGCGAAGATTTTGTTCACTACTACCCAAACTACTGGTGCGTCCGGGCACGGGGAACGGGGGCCTCGCAAGGCAAGGCCTGATGGTCGCCCGGCGCCTCTCGGCACACGGGTGTCCATGGTTCACAACGAAGTGTCATTCGTCCGCAGGCCTTCCCCGACCCCGGCTATCTGTCATCCACTGTAACCGAAGCGTTATAAAACAGCCAAGCCCTGAATGCCGTGTGCGACACGCGAAGTCGCGCAGATGCCGGCTGTCAGGTACGGTACGCGCCCGTCGCGCGGGCGAGCCTTCAGAATGTCAGCCCAGTTCAGCGGGCGGTTTGCGTCTCAGTCCCAGGTGCCGTACGCGGCTTCCGTGTTGCGTGCGACGTCGGCGCACAATTCATCGAGATCGGTCGCCAGCGCTTCGGCCATGGAGCGCATCGTGTACGGGATCATGTAACTCGCGTTGGGCCGCCCGCGGTACGGATGAGGCGTCAGGAACGGCGAGTCGGTCTCCACCATGATCAGGTCCCGTCGGGCCGTCGTCAGGGCCTCCCGCAGGTGCCCGTTCGCCTTGAACCCGACCGGCCCGGCGAACGACATGTACCAGCCGTGCTCGTTGCAGATGGCCGCGAGCTTCTCGTCGCCGGAGAAGCAATGGAAGACCACCCGCTCCGGCTGTTCCTCCTCGAGCAGGATCCGGACGACGTCGTCGTGCGCGTCCCGGTCGTGGATCTGCAGCGTGAGGCCGAGCCGGCGGGCGATGTCGATGTGGCGGCGGAAGGAATAGTGCTGAATCGCCTGCTCCTCCTCCCCCTGGGTGCGGAAGTAGTCCAGGCCGGTCTCGCCGATGCCCCGCACGCGCGGATGCGCCGCGAGGTCTTCGATCTCCTGCAGAGCGTCCTCCAGCTCGCCGCGCGCCGCGTAGAGCGGGGCGTCGTTCGGGTGGATGGCCAGCGCGCCCAGCAGACGGCGGTCCTCGTCGAGGGCGCGGACCGTGAAGCGGGCGGACTCGAGGTCGCAGGCCACCTGCACGGCGGCCTTCACGCCCACCGCCTCGGCGGCGTCGAGGGCGTCCTTGACCGAGACCTCTACGAGGCCGTCGCGGAAGTTCAGGTGGGTGTGGTTGTCCATGACGGGGATCCGCAGCGGTTCCGGCGCCGGAGGGTAATCCAGCTTCCGCTTGCGGCCCGCTTCGTCCTTGGTGGACCGCGCCGAATCCGCGGGGCCCTCTTGCCCGTTCTCCGGAGCTTCCTCGGGGCGGCGATAGGCGAACGGGGTCTCGGGAGCACACATGCTTCCAGCGTAGTACGCACCCACACCCGAGTCCGGCGGGCGCCCACCACCCTATGACGGAGCGGCGGCGATGAGTAGGCTGTGAGGAAGTGAGCCACGTTACACCACGTCAGACTCGGCTTTTGGGGGCTCGCGCCGGGTGAAGGAGAGGTCGGCCGTGTCAGATCCGGGTTTCATCGAGGGCCCAGGCCCGGGAGGGGTCGCCACCGGGCTGCCCGGCTCCCAGCAGGCGGTTCCCGAGCCCTTGTCCCCTGAGGTGTTCTCCTCGGCGGCGCGAGCGATCCTCGACGCGGTCAACGGGGTGATCGACGGCAAGCAGGAGACCGCCCGCACCGCGCTCATGGTGCTCCTGGCCCAGGGTCACCTGCTCCTCGAGGACGTCCCCGGCGTCGGCAAGACCATGCTGGCCAAGACCCTGGCCCGGGCCATTCACGGCAGCGTCTCCCGCATCCAGTTCACGCCCGATCTACTGCCGTCCGATGTGACCGGCGTGTCCATGTACAACCAGGCCAGCGGGGAGTTCGAATTCCGTCCGGGGCCCGTGTTCGCGAACCTGGTGATCGGGGACGAGATCAACCGCGCCTCGGCCAAGACGCAGTCCGCCCTCCTCGAATGCATGGAGGAGAGCCAGGTCAGCGTGGACGGACAGGTGTACCCGCTGGGTGCGCCGTTCATGGTCCTCGCCACCCAGAACCCCGTGGAGATGGAGGGCACCTTCCCCCTCCCCGAGGCGCAGCGGGACCGCTTCATGGCCCGGATCTCCATGGGCTACCCGGACCGCGCGGCCGAGCTCGACATGCTCGAGGCGCACCAGGGCCGGTCGCCCCTGAACGATCTGCGGCCCGTGGTGGACACCGCGCTGCTGCGCCGGATGATCGCTACCGTGCAGGCCGTCCACGTCGCCGGACCCGTCAAGGAGTACGTGGTGGACCTCGGTCAGGCCACGCGCAGCCATCCGGACATCGTCCTCGGCGCCAGCCCCCGTGCGCTGCTGCACGTCCTCAGGGCGGCCAAGGCGCACGCGGCCCTCGCGGGACAGGACTTCGTGCTCCCGGACGATGTCGCCGTCGTCGCGCCGGACATCCTGGCCCACCGGCTCCTGCTGGACCGCCGCGCCGTGCTGAACGGCAAGGATGCGGCGAGCATCCTCGCGGGCATCCTGGAGCGGCTTCCCGTGGACACCGCGGCGTCCCGGGCGGCGGCCCGCCGGGCCGCCTCCCCGGCGTCCGACGGGCCGTCCCTGAGCTCCGCGGGCCTCTCCTCGCCCGGAGACCAGGCCCGGGTGCCATGAGAGCCCGGCCGCTGAGCAGGCTGTCCCCCGCGAAGCTCCTCACCCGCCGGGGTCTGGGCTTCGTGCTGGTGGCCCTCCTCTGCCTGGCCGGAGCCTGGATCCTGGGGCGCCGCGATCTGCTCACGCTCTCCGTCTTCCTTCTCGCGCTCCCCGTCCTGGCCGTGCTGGGAGTGCGCAACCGTCACGAGCGCTTTCTCGTGCGCCGCGAATTCCATCCCCTCCCGGTGCAGGAGGGCACGACGACGACCGTCCACCTCTTCATCAGCCCCTCCGCCTCCGCGCCGGCCGGGTCGGCCGGGTCGTCCCACCCGGGCCGGCGGGCGCCCTGGGCCCGCTTGCGGGGCGGCGGATCCCTGGCCGAGTCGACGATGGTGGAGCAGCTGCCGGCCGACCTCGGTGGTTCGCCGCGGTTCCGCTACCCCTCCCGGGCCTCGCGGGGCGGAACGGTTTCCGCCTACGAGTACCGGGTGGCCCCACCGCATCGCGGGGTCTTCCCCGTGGGTGGGGTCACCGCGGAATTCCGGGACCCCTTCGATCTCGCCTGGAAACGCCACACGGTGGATCCTGGCACCGAGCTCCTCGTGACACCACGGCCCGGAGAACTCGCCCCCGGTCTGCTCGACCTGGTGCGGGGCCACGCCGGGATCGGAGTCGGCGGCAGTCAGACGACCAGCTGGGTCGCGAGCGCGAGCGAGAACGATGTGATGGTCCGCGAGTACCGGCACGGCGACGCACTGCGCCGGGTCCACTGGCCCTCGACGGCGCGGCGTGGTGAGCTCATGGTCCGGCACGAGGAAGGCGGCGCGCTCCCCCGCATCACTTTGGTGCTGGATCAGCGCACCGCCGTCCACAGCGGCGGCGAACTGGCACCGTTCCCCGTCCCCGGGGCCGCCGCCTCGCTGCGCACCACGGTGTCGTTCGAATGGCAGCTCAGGACGTTCCTCTCCGTCGCACTGGGTCTCGCCGGACTGGGCCACGAACTGCGTCTTCAGGATCATGCGGGAGAGCCCGCCTTCCAGCGGTCCCGCAGCGCGCCGCACCCCGAGCTGGAGGTGATGGCGGCCGGGGAGGCGCCGGAGCTGCTTCCCGAATGTCTGGCGGCCCTCGAACTGACGGAGCACCCCGCCCCACTGGCCCTTTCGGGGACCGGCGGGCTGCTGGTGACCTTCACGGGCCGGCTGGGGCTCGACGACGCGCGGCACCTCGTCAGCGGCACGCTGAGCGGTGCGGGGACCGCCGCATCCTGGGCCGGCTCCCGCGGGACGCCCCAGGCGACCGTGATCAGCTGCTGGCCCACCAGCCCGGGCGCCGACGTCCGCGACCTGCTGGAGACTGCCGGCTGGCGCGTCCTGTGGGCCTCACCCGGCGACTCCCCGTCCCGGCTCCTGGAACGCTGGGCGGGCGCCACCGCGACCGCCGCGGCCCCGGCGCACGCGGCCGGGCACGGCGCCATTCACACACCCGCGCACGCGGCCGGCCACCCGGCCAGGCACACCGCAGCCGGTGGTGACGCGGCATGACCACCGCCCCGGAACGGGTGCCGGGCCCGAGCCGGCCCGGGGGGATCCTCCTGCCCGTCACGGCCTGCGTCTGCGCCCTGCTGGCTTCCGCGGCGGCAGGGCTCTCCGGCGTCATCTACGGATGGTCCTGGTTCCTCCCTGTGCTCATCGCGGTCCAGGTGACCGGGACGGCGCTCGTCGTTCCCCGTTTCTTCACCCGCAGCGCCTGGGTCCCCTACGCGACGGGAGCGGTGGCACTCGGCCTGATCCTCAACGCGCTGTTCCTGTCCGACCGGGCGTTCCTGGGCATCCTGCCGAGCCCGGCGGCCTGGGGCGGCTTCTGGGACCTCATGGCCGAGGCCCAGAACACCGTGCAGCACGAGTTCGTCCCGGTCAATCCGGGACCCGGGATCACCTATCTCGTCTCGGGGTGTCTGGGTCTGCTGGTGCTCATCACGGACTGGATCGTGGTGCGGGCACGGCACCCGCTCGCGGCGGCCGGCCCGGTCCTCGCCGTCCTTCTGGTGCCCGCACTCCTCAACTACACGAGCGTGGGCGCGTGGCCCTTCGCGGCGACGGCGTTCTTCTTCACCATCCTTCTCGCGATCTCCCGGCGCGCCCTGCGCGCCGCCCAGGAGGCCGAGAACCCGGCGGAGATCACCCGCGGCGCCGCCCAGAACAGCGCATCCCGCGGACTCGGCCGGGCCACCGTGCTCGGCTCCGCCGCCGTCGCGCTGGCGCTGGTGATCCCCGCGCTGGTCCCGGGATTCACCGAAGGCCTCTTCCCGCAGGGCTCGCGGCTCGGATCGCTCGGCAAGAGCAACGGTCTGAACCCGGTGCTCTCCCTCAGCAGCAACCTCCGCCAGCAGGGCACCGGCACCGTCATCAGCTACGTCACCGATGCCTCCTCGCCGCCCTATCTGCGGCTGACCACGATCGACTCGTTCACCGGCGACCGCTGGGAACCGGAGAAGTACAACGGCGGCTACCTCGGCTCCGTCCGGCAGTTCGACGACGGCAAAATGCACCTGACGCCGGAGAAATCCACCGGACCGCTGTTCTTCTCCACCGTGATCAGCACCCACGACTTCTCAAGCCCCTACCTCCCGATGGTCACGAACCCCGCGGTGGTCGAGGGCGCCAAGGGCGATTGGGGCTACGACGCGGACAATCTCACGGTCCGGAGCCGCAGCGGGGACTCCACGAGCGCCAACGAGGTCTACACGGTGCGCTCCTTCAACCAGGACTGGACGGCAGAGGAGCTCCGGCGGCCCGCCACTCTCCCCCTGCAGGTCATGGAGAAGTTCCGCGAGCTGCCGGCCACCTTGCCCCGCGTCATCGGGGAGACCGCACTTCAGGTCACGCGCACCGCCGACACGCCGTTCGACAAGGCGATGGCCTTGCAGCAGTACCTGCGCGGCCCGGCCTTCAGCTACTCGGTCACCGCCCCGGCGGACCACGGCTACGACGGCACCGGCATGGAGGTCCTGGCAAAGTTCCTGGACGCCAAGAGCGGGTACTGCATCCACTACGCCACGGCGATGGCCGTCATGGCCCGGGCGATCGGCCTCCCGAGCCGTGTGGCGGTGGGCTTCGCGCCGGGCCGTGCCACGGGGGTCACGCAGGCCGGCGAACAGGGCGGGCCCACCCGGACGGAGTATGCCGTAGCAGCCCAGGACGCCCACGCCTGGCCCGAGATCTACCTGGAGGGCCCGGGCTGGATCCCCTTCGAACCCACCCCTTCGCGCGGCATCGTGCCCGGCTACGCCGTCGACCCGTCCGCCACCAACGTCCCGGATTTCGACCCCGAGGGGCTCCGACCCCGGGCCACCAGCACCGTCACCTCCACCCCGCAGGCCTCCGCGTCGGCCACCACCACCCCGGTTCCGCAGGCCGCGCCCAGGGCGACCCCGCCGTGGTGGGAGTCGCTCGACTGGGGACACCTGATCTGGGGCGTGGCCGTCGTCGTCGTGCTGGGGATCGCCTCCGTCCTGCCGCAGGCCCTCCGCGGACGGCAGAGGGCGCGCAGGCTCTCCCCCGCGCAGAGCGGCGCCGGGGTGAGGATCGGCGCGATGGAAGAGCTGCTCGCCACCGCGGAGGACCACGGCGTTCCCGCCCGCGACGCCGAGACGCCCCGGGCCTTCGCCGCCCGGCTGGAGGACGGCCTGCCCGAGCCCGGCCGCGTGGCCGTGCAGGCTCTCGTGAGGGACTACGAGTCCGCCCGGTACGGCGACCACGACGACGGCGCCGGGCCGGAGTCCACGGCGCAGGCGGCCCGGGCGCGGGTCGCCGCCGTCGAACGATCCCTCGGCGACCGCGAAGGACGCCTCGCGCGGTGGCGCGCGCGCTGGGTCCCGCCGTCGCTGAGGCGTGCTGGTCCGTGGCGCGGTGGTCAGGGGCACGGGGGTCGGCGGCACTGACGACCGCCGGAAGCCCGGTCAACACGACGGCGCCCGTCCGCTGCCCCGGAGGGCGGCGGACGGGCGCCGTGGCGGTCCCTCAGGGGACCAGGGGCACTGCCGTCGGTTGCGAGAAGGCGGCGGCGCCGTGGATCAGTTGGCGTACGGGTCGGCGATGCCGATGTACTGGGTGGTGGTGTATTCGGCGATACCCTCGGCGCCGCCTTCACGGCCCAGACCGGACTGCTTCACGCCACCGAACGGAGCGGCGGCGTTCGAGATGACACCGGCGTTGAAGCCGACCATGCCGAACTCGATCTGCTCGGCCACACGGAACATCCGCGCGTAGTCGCGGGTGTAGACGTACGAGGCCAGGCCGTACTCGCTCGCGTTGGCCAGCTTGATGGCCTGCTCCTCGGAGGAGAAGGTGGTCACGGGGGCCACCGGGCCGAAGATCTCGCTGCGGAGGATGTCGGCGTCGTTCGGGACGTTGGAGAGGACGGTGGGGGCGTAGAAGTAGCCCTCGCCCTCCACCGGTGCGCCGCCGGTCGCGACGGTGGCGCCGGCCTCGACGGCTGCCGTCACCAGAGCGTGGACGTCGTCACGGGCGCCGGAGTCGATGAGCGGTCCGACGTTGGTCTCGGATTCGGTGCCGCGGCCCGTGCTGAGCGCGGCCATGGCGGTGGAGAACTTCGCGGTGAACTCCTCGGCCACGGACTCGTGGACCAGGAAGCGGTTGGCGGCGGTGCAGGCCTCGCCCATGTTGCGCATCTTGGCGGCCATGGCGCCCTCGACGGCCTTGTCCAGATCGGCGTCCTCGAAGACCAGGAACGGGGCGTTGCCACCGAGCTCCATGGAGGTGCGGAGCACATTGTTGGCAGCATCGGCGATCAGGCGCTTGCCCACGGCGGTGGAACCGGTGAAGGACACCTTGCGGAGGCGGGAGTCCTTCATGATCGGGCCGGAGATCGAGGAAGCGCTGGAGGAGGACACGACGTTCACGACGCCGGCCGGGACACCGGCCTCGACCAGGGTGGCCACGAAGAGCTGCGTGGTGAGCGGGGTGAACTTGGCGGGCTTGATCACCATGGTGCAGCCTGCGGCGATCGCCGGGGCGATCTTGCGGGTGGCCATGGCCAGCGGGAAGTTCCACGGGGTGATGAGCAGGCAGGGGCCGACCGGCTTGCGCTGCACGAGGATCTTGTTCTTGCCCTCGGGAGTGGTGAGGTAACGGCCGTAGTCACGCACGGTCTCCTCGGAGAACCAGCGCAGGAACTCGGCGCCGTAGGTGACCTCGCCGCGGGCCTCGGCCAAGGGCTTGCCCATTTCGAGGGTCATCAGGAGGGCGAAGTCATCGGCGCGCTCGGTGACCAGGTCGAAGGCGCGGCGCAGGATCTCGGCGCGCTCACGCGGAGCGGTGCGGGCCCATTCGGCCTGCACGGCGTCTGCCGCGTCGAGCGCGGCCATGGCGTCCTCGCTGGTGCCGTCGGCGATGCTCAGCAGCACCTTGCCGGTGGCCGGATCCTCGACGTCGAAGGTCTTGCCGGTGGAGGCTGCACGCCACTCACCGTTGATGAACAGGCCGGTGGGGACCTTGGCGAGCAGCTCTGCCTCGCGCTCGGCGGTGATCGCGGAAGTCATGGCGACTCCTTCGTGCTTGGGGGTACTGGGGTCAGCGGGCCTTCCAGGAAGACCCTTCCCAGCCAAGTTATCGCCGCGTTGTGACGCACGTCTACGCGGGGGTGCACTAGGGATCCCCTGGTTCACTGTGCACCTGCACAGTCCTGCGGACTGGCGAGGATCAGCTCCGTGCGGCGAGGACCGCCTGGTACAGCTCGCGCTTGCTCACGCCCTGAGCCTCCGCGACGACGGCGACGGCCTCCTTGAGCCGCAGGCCCTCAGCCGTCAGGGCGGAGACGGCCTCGATGTGGTCCTCTGGGCGGCTTGGCTCAGGCTCCCCCGCTCCCCCGACCACGACGGCGATCTCACCGCGGACCTCGCCCGACGCGGCCCAGGTGACGAGTTCATCGAGCGATCCTCGGATGACCTCTTCATAGGTCTTGGTGAGCTCGCGGCAGACGGCGGCCTGGCGGTCCGTTCCGAACACCTCGCGCAGAGCGGTCAGCATGACCTCGAGCCGGTGCGGCGCCTCGAAGAACACCATCGTGCGGCGCTCCTGAGTCAGCTCGCGGAGCGCGCCCAGGCGGTCGCCGGTCTTGCGGGGCAGGAAACCTTCGAAGGTGAAGCGGTCGGTGGGCAGACCGGACAGGGCGAGGGCGGTGAGCACGGCGGACGGCCCCGGGACCGCGGTGACCAGCACCCCGGCGTCGACGGCGGCAGAGACCAGGCGGAAACCGGGATCCGAGACCGCGGGCATGCCGGCGTCGGACACCACCAGGATGGTCTGCCCCTCCGCGACGAACTCCAGGAGTTCCTCGGCGCGTTCGCGCTCGTTGTGCTCGTGGTAGCTGATGACACGGCCGGAGACCGTCACGCCGAGCCCCTGAACGAGGCGGTGCAGGCGCCGGGTGTCTTCGGCCGCGATCACGTCCGCGGTCTCCAGGAGTTCCCGCAGCCGGGGCGAGGCGTCCCCGAGGTTGCCGATCGGCGTGGCCGCGAGGACCACACGCCCTTCACCCTGCACCACTCGCTCAGCCATGGCGACAAGCCTATCCCCAGACGCACCGCCCGGTAGCATGACTACGTGACCCAGACCGAAGAGGCCGCGCTGGACGGCGGCACCGCCAGTGCTTCCCCGGCTGATGCGTCCCCGGGGGGACCCCGGCACGGCGGAATCCCTGCGACGGTCCGGAAACGCCGCCTCGCGCAGGGCAAGGCCTCCTGGGTCCTGGACCCGAAGGTGGCCTACACCCGGGAAAGTCTCCTGGAACGGCTGCTGGGCCCCGTCCAGTCCTGGCGCGACTTCACCCCCACCCTGCGCCTCTGGTTCTGGCTCGGACCCCTCCTGACCGCCGTCCTCGGCGGCGTGCTGCGGTTCGTCCGGCTGGGTGAGCCGCGGTCACTGGTCTTCGACGAGACCTACTACGTCAAGGACGCGTACTCGCTCCTGCAGTCCGGCTTCGAACGCAACTGGGCCAAGGACGCGAACGCCGCCTTCAACCAGGGCGACCCGAGCCAGATCCTCGACACCGGCGAATACGTGGTCCATCCGCCGCTCGGCAAGTGGATGATCGCCTGGGGCATGGACCTCTTCGGCCAGGGCGACACCTTCGGCTGGCGCTTCTCCTCCGCCGTCGTGGGCACGCTGTCCATCCTCATCCTGGCGCTCGTGGCCCAGAAACTCTTCAACTCCGTCACCCTCGGCGCCATCGCGGGCCTGCTGCTGGCGGTGGACGGCACCCATCTGGTCATGTCGCGGATCGGCATCCTGGACATCTTCATCGAGTTCTGGGTGCTGCTCGCCTTCGCGTTCCTGCTTCTGGACCGCAGCGACGGACGACGGCGGCTCGCCACCCGGCTGTCCGCCCTCGCCGCCGCGTCGCCGGACGGCGTCCCGTCCGAGGCCGCGCTCCGCTGGGGCCCGGGTCTCGGCTTCCGCTGGTGGCGCCTGGCCGCCTCCGCCTCCATGGGCGCCGCCGTCGGCATCAAGTGGTCCGGGCTCTTCTTCGTGGCCGTGTTCGGCCTGCTCATGGTGTTGTGGGACATGAACGCCCGGCGCGTTGCCGGGATCCGGAACTGGGCCGTGGCCGGGATCGTCCGGGACGGCGTGCCCGCGTTCTTCCTCTTTCTGGGCACCGCCACGGTGGTCTACCTCTCCACCTGGACCGGCTGGTTCCTCAGCAACGACGCCTACAACCGCCACTGGGCCGAACAGAACCCGGGCAAGGGCGTGCAGTGGCTTCCGCCTGCGCTCCGCTCCCTCTGGGATTTCCACGTCCAGGCCTACACCTTCCACCAGGGCCTCAGCTCGGACCACCCGTACAAGGCGAGCGCCTGGACCTGGCTGGTCCTGGGCCGCCCCACCTCCTTCTACTACCAGTCACCGCAATGCGGTCCGAGTGCCCAGGAGAAGTGCTCCGACGCCATTCTGAGCGTCGGCAACCCCCTCATCTGGTGGGGCGCCACGATCGCCCTGCTGGTGGTCCTCTTCTACTGGGCAGGTCGCCGCGACTGGCGCGCCGGGGCCATCCTGGCGGGCATGGCCGGAGGGTATCTCCCCTGGTTCATGTATCCGGAACGGACCACGTTCTTCTTCTACGCCGTCTCCTTCGAGCCCTTCCTGATCCTCGGGCTCTGCTACGCCCTGGGCCTCATCCTCGGCCGGCAGGGGGATCCACCGTGGCGGCGCCGCTCGGGCTTCCTGGTGGTGGCGTGCTTCCTCGCGGCGGTGCTCCTGCTCTCCGCGTTCTTCTACCCCATCTGGACCGCCGAGACCATCAGCTACAACGACTGGCGTCTGCGCATGTGGATGCCTTCCTGGATCTGACCCGGATCCGAGACGACAGGAACTGGAACCCCCGTCATGAGCACCATCACCGAGTACACCGAGCCGCTGCTCTCCGAGCTCGACCCGGCGTCGAACGTCACGGACGTCCTGCTGGCCCGCGCCACCGCGACGCCGGACCGTCCCGTCTACGCCCTGCGCGCGCCGTCGTCGTCCGCAGCGACCGCCGGAACCGGAGCGCCCGGCGCCCTGCCCGGCTGGGACCTGCTCACGGCCGAGGGGTTCCTCACCCGGGTGAAGGCCCTCGCCAAGGGCCTGATCGCGGGCGGTCTGCAGCCCGGCGACCCGGTGGCCGTCATGAGCCGCACACGTTTCGAGTGGACCCTCGCGGACTTCGCCATCTGGTACGCCGGCGGTGTCACGGTGCCGATCTACGAGACGTCCTCCGCCAGCCAGATCGAGTGGATCCTGGAGGACTCCGGAGCCCGCCGGGTGTTCGTCGAGGACGCGGCGAAGGCGGATCTCGTCACCGCGGTGGCCGAGGGCTCGGAGCTGCTGGGCAGTGCTCCCCTCCAGGTCATCCGGATGGACGACGGCGGCGCCGTGCCGAACATGGTCAGCGTCGCGAACGCCGGCGCCGGGGTCACCGAGGCGGAGCTCGAGCGACACCGCACCTTCGCATCCCTGGCCGACACCGCCTCGGTCGTCTACACCTCCGGCACCACGGGCAAGCCGAAGGGCTGCGAGATCAGCCACGCCAACTTCGCCCTCGTGGCGGAGAACATCGTCCCGGCGCTCGGGGCGTTCACCCTGGTCCCGGACGCCCGCACGCTCATGTTCCTGCCGCTCGCCCACGTCCTGGCCCGCGCCGTGCAGGTCATCTGTCTCCATGCCGGGATCCTGGTGGGCCACAGCAGCTCCGCCTCGGAGCTCATGGCGGACATGCAGACCCTCAAGCCCACATTCCTGCTGGCCGTGCCCCGCATCTTCGAGAAGGTCGTGGCGGGCGCCCAGCAGAAGGCGGAGGAGTCCGGCAAGGGGAAGCTGTTCGCCCGTGCCTACAGCACCGCCGTCGAGTACGCCCAGGCCACCCAGCGGCACGAGCAAGGCCTCGGGGACGCCCCCGGGCTGGTCCTGCGGCTGCGGCACCTCCTCTTCGACCGGCTGCTCTATCCCCGGGTCCGGGCGGCCTTCGGCGGCCACATCACGCACACCGTCTCCGGGGCCAGCGCACTGAACCGGCACGAATCGGAATTCTTCCTTGGAGCCGGTGTGCCGATCTTGGAAGGCTACGGCCTGACCGAGACGACGGCTCCGGCGGCCGTGAACCGACCGGGCCAGAACCGGCTGGGCACTGTGGGGCGCCCTGTCCCCGGCACGTCGATCCGGATCGCGGACGACGGCGAGGTCCTGATCAAGGGCATCGGCGTCTTCAAGGGCTACCACAACAACCCGCAGGCCGACTTCGACGCGTTCGTGGACGGCTGGTTCGCCACCGGTGATCTGGGCACGCTCGACCAGGACGGCTTCCTGACCATCACGGGCCGGAAGAAGGACCTGATCGTGACGGCGGGCGGCAAGAACGTGGCCCCGGAACCGCTCGAGGAGACCATCCGCCAGAACCCGCTCGTGGAGCACGTGGTGGTGCTCGGCGAGGGCCGGCCGTTCGTCTCCGCGCTCATCGGGCTCGACCCCGAAGCCGTCGAGGCGTGGGGCCGGCAGCACTCCCGCCCGGGCCTGACCCCGGCGGAGGCAGCCCGGCTTCCCGAGGTCCTCGACTCCCTGCAGCGGTCCGTGGATCAGGCCAACACCCAGGTCTCCAAGGCGGAGAGCATCCGCAAGTTCGCCATCCTGGACGCGGAACTGTCCGTGGATTCGGGCCACCTGACGCCGTCGCTCAAGCTGCGCCGCAACGCCGTCGTGACCGACTTCGCCCCGCAGATCGACCAGCTCTACCGCGGCTGAACGGCTGGGCGACTGAACGGCTGAGGCCCGCTGGGCCTCACCCTCCGGGACCCGCTCCCCGGACACGGAAAAGCCCGCCCCTCACCGGGGGCGGGCTTTTCCGTGTCAGCCGGGTCGCCCCGAGCCGGGCGCCGGGATCACTCCCCCGCGACGGCGGCCTGCTGAGCGGCCAGGCGGCCCGCGATGACGGCCTTGCGGGCTTCGCGGCGGCGCTTGGTGGGCCAGGTGCAGATGAGCGTAATCAGGGCCGTGAGGAACACCAGACCGGCGATGGTGACGGCCGAGTCGATCCAGAACTGCCCCGGGAACAGGCGGATCAGCGTGTCCTGCAGCGTGAAGGTCCAGGTCCCGTTGGCGAAGAAGATCTCGTGGAAGCCGGTGAAGAAGCTGTCCCAGCCCAGGAAGCCGACGACGCCGAGCGCCACGATGATCACGAGCGTCACCACGGAGGCGGCGAAGAAGGCGTGCCGCAGCGAGCCGTCGCGGCGGCGTCCCAGGTACCAGATGGCCACGAGGGCCAGCACCGCGAGCAGGGCGCCCACACCCCACGTGCTCATGGTGACCATCTTGACGTCGGCCATGTGGGAGATCTCGGGGTCGCGGAACAGCTTGGTGCCGCTGGCCGTCACCAGGTCACCGAGGTACCTCGGCCCGGCGAAGTTGCTCAGGTAATCCACGGCGTACGAGCCGTACGTGAGCCGGTCCTCCTGGCTGAAGCCGTAGCCGTCGCCCGGGAAGCCGGGCCGGAAGTACTCGATCCAGAGGAACAGCGGAGTGGCCACCACGCGGACGGCGGCGATCACGAGCAGGAGCGGCAGGAAGATCGCGCTCAGGATCTTCACGACGCGCGGGCCCACAGGCTTCGCGGCCAGCGCGGCGTCGCGGGCGGCCTGGCGCTTCTGCACCTCCTCATCGGGGGCGCGCACCGTGAGCGCGCTCGTGGGAAGGCGTTCCTGGATCACGGTGGCCGGGGCTCCGGCAGTTGCCTTGTCCTCGTCCGCGGCGCGGGCTGCGGACTCGTCGCCGGCCATCTCGGCCTCCGGCGCTGCCGGCTCGGAAGTCGCCGGCTCAGCAGTCACAGGCTCACTGGCATCAGCGTCCGGCGTGACAGGCTCAGGCGTGACAGGCTCCGGCGTGACGGGCTCGGGGCTCGCGGTGCCGAACGCCTCCGTGCGGGCAGAGTCGCCCAGGATGGTCGGGCGGGCGGCGTCCGATGCGGCGGGCGCGGACAGGCTTTCCGCCACGACCGGGGTGTCCTCCGGAGCACTGGACGGCTCGGAGCCTTCGCGGGCGTCCGGGGCAGGGGTTCCGGCGGAGCGGGCCGCACTGGCCTCCGGGTCCCAGGGGGCGGGTTCCTTGAGGCCGTCCGAGGAGGAGGTCTCTGCCTCCCCGGCGCCATCAGGCTGCGTTCCGGGGGCGGTCTTCTCCGTCTCCTGGCGGGCGTCGCCCTCGGAGGCATCCGCCGCCGTCGAGCCCTTCATCCATTCGAATGCGGGTTCGTCGGAATCGTGGGGGCTGTCCCACGCCGGGTCATTGGGCTTCTTGTCGCTCACGGTCATCCACTTCTCGTCCGGCCTGGCGCCAGGCTGCAACGGGCATTCGGTTCTCCCTGTGACAGTACCCGTCAACACCGACAGCCGGACGGAAATGCGCGGCGTGGTCCCGGATCAACCGCCGGATTGTTGCCGGAGCGTTATCCGCACGGTCTCATGAGCCGCGCGGTCCGCCTCTCCCGCGGTTCCTCCGCACCGCTCAGGCGTTGCCGTACTGGGCCCAGGGGATGTTCCAGTCGCCGAAACCTTCGTCCGCACGGATGGGCGGCCCGGCGGTGTTCTTGAACTGCACCACGTCACCCGGCTTCATGTGTTCGAAGAACCAGGCGGCGTCCTTCGGCAGCAGGCCGACGCAGCCGTGGGAGATGTTGGTGTTGCCGATGAACTGGGTGCCCCCCGGCAGGGTCTCGTGGACGTACACGCCGCTCCAAGTGAGGCGGTTCGCGTAGTTCACGTCGGTCGGAGCGTAGTAGAGCGGGTCGCCCGGCTTGAGGCCGATGCTCTCCGCCCGGAAGTGGGAGACGCGCTGCTGCTCCAGGATGATGGCGGAACCGGATGGCGAGGGCATCTCGGGTCCGCCCATGCCGGCATCCGCCGAGTACACGAGCTGGCCGTCCTGGTAGACGCGCATGGTGTGCGCGGCGCCGTCCATGACGGCCACGCGCTGCGGACCGACCTTGAACGTGGTCGTCTTGCTGAAGCTGCCGATCTGGCCGTTGCCGAACGGCACGCCGAAGAGCTGCTGGTCCAGGGTCACGGTGCTGCCGGACTTCCAGTACGACTCCGGGCGGATCCGGGCCATGGTGTCCGAGTACCAGTGCCACTTGACTTTCTGACCGGCGCTGGAGGTGACCTTGACAGCCTTCTCAACACCGGCCTTGTTGGCGTCCAGGACCGGTTCGGAGAACGTCAGCTGGATGGGCTGGCCCGCACCGATCTGATCGCCCAGGGTGCCCACCACGAGCGTCGTGTTGGCCTCGTTCTTGGTGAGCACGGTGGTGAAGCTGCTGGTGCGCTGGGTTTCCCCGCCCGCCTCGTCCACCGCGGTGTAGCTGAGGGTGTAGGTGGTGTTGAACGCCAGTTTCCCGGTGGCCTTCCACTGGGCGTTCCCGGCGTCGTACTCACCCTCGACGGCGGCGCCCTTCGCGGGAGCCAGACGGACGTCCTTCACGGTGCCGTTGACGGCCTTCACGACAGGCGCCGTCACCGGGTTCACTTCCTTGGCGCCGTTGAGGGGCGCGACGGTGAGCTGCACGGGCTTGGCCGGCGGGGCCTGGGTGGTTGGGGCCTGGGAGGACCCGGCAGGTGAGGTGGTGTTCACGGCACCCAGCCACTGCGGAGCCGTGGCGGCGCCGATCCCGCCGAGGACGATGACGGCCCCGGCTGCGGACAGCGCGACGATCTTGACGGCCCGGCTCTTGCGGGTGCTCGGTTTCATGGTGTTCCCTCAACGGGCTGTGCCGGGGCTGAACCCCGGCACAGCGCCCTGCTCTTCGTGGCAAATCAGTTGAGGCCATTTTATCCCCGGCCACCAGGGAAAAGCCTGAACCCGGCACTTCGGCGGCGCCGGGTTCAGGCTTCAGCGGTACTGCGGTTCAGCGCTCAGTAGCGGTAGTGGTCGGCCTTGTACGGGCCGGCCACGTCCACATCCAGGTATTCGGCCTGTTCCTTGGACAGTTCGGTGAGCTCGACGCCGAGAGCGTCCAGGTGGAGACGCGCGACCTTCTCGTCCAGGATCTTGGGCAGGACGTAGACCTGGTTCTGGTACTCCTTCTCCTCGCCCTCCTGCTCGTGCTTGGTCCAGAGCTCGATCTGGGCGATGGTCTGGTTGCTGAAGGAGTTGCTCATCACGAACGACGGGTGACCCGTGGCGTTGCCCAGGTTCAGCAGGCGGCCCTCGGAGAGGACGATGATGGAGCGCTCCTTCTCGGTGCCCTCGTCGAAGACCCACTCGTGCACCTGGGGCTTGATCTCCACGCGCTTGACGCCCGGGACCTTCGCCAGGCCGGCCATGTCGATCTCATTGTCGAAGTGGCCGATGTTGCCCACGATCGCCTTGTTCTTCATGGCAGCCATGTCCGAGGCCATGATGACGTCCTTGTTGCCCGTCGTAGTGATGAAGATGTCGCCCTCGGAGAGGACGTTCTCCAGCCGTGCGACCTGGTACCCGTCCATGGCGGCCTGCAGGGCGCAGATCGGGTCGATCTCCGTCACGATCACGCGGGAGCCCTGCCCGCGCAGCGCCTCCGCGGCGCCCTTGCCGACGTCGCCGTAGCCGCAGACGACGGCGACCTTGCCGCCCATCAGCACGTCGGTGGCGCGGTTGATACCGTCCGGCAGGGAGTGACGGATGCCGTACTTGTTGTCGAACTTGCTCTTGGTGACCGAGTCGTTGACGTTGATGGCCGGGAACAGGAGGCGGCCCTGCTCGGCCAGCTGGTACAGGCGGTGCACGCCCGTGGTGGTCTCCTCGGTGACGCCCTGGATGCGGGAGGCGATCCGGGTCCACTTCTGAGGATCGGCCGCCAGATTCGCGCGGAGCACGTCCAGGATGATCCGGTACTCCTCCGGGTCCTCCTCGGTGGCGCCCGGCACGGCGCCGGCGGCCTCGAACTCGACGCCCTTGTGCAGCAGCAGGGTGGCGTCGCCGCCGTCGTCGAGGATCATGTTCGGGCCGAGCTCAGGGTTCTGGTCCGCGCCGGGCCAGCTCAGGATCTGCTCGGCGGTCCACCAGTACTCCTCGAGGGTCTCGCCCTTCCAGGCGAAGACCGGGACGCCCTGCGGGTCTTCGGGAGTGCCCTGGCCGACGACGATGGCGGCCGCGGCCTCGTCCTGGGTGGAGAAGATGTTGCAGGAGGCCCAGCGGACCTCGGCGCCGAGCGCCGTGAGGGTCTCGATCAGCACGGCGGTCTGCACGGTCATGTGCAGCGATCCGGCGATCCGGGCGCCCTTGAGCGGCTGGCTCTCGCCGAACTCTGCGCGCAGCGCCATGAGGCCCGGCATCTCGTGCTCGGCCAGGCGGATCTGGTGGCGTCCCGCCTCGGCCAGGGAGATGTCAGCGATCTTGTAATCGAACGTCATGTTGCTCTGGTTTCCGATCTGGTGTGGGGCCGGGGCTCAGTTGGCGGTGCGGGAGGCGTCACGCAGGGAGGCGGGCAGCAGCAGCGGGATGCCGTCCTCCACGGGATAACGGACGGCGGACTCCCCCGTGCCGGCGACGAGCTCGTCGCCTTCCTGGTGCAGGGGCGCGCCGGTCTCGGGGCAGCGGAGGATGCTCAGCAGTTCTGGGCTCAGCGAAGGCATGGAAGGCTCCAAACATCGGGCCCCGGAAGGCCGGGGCGGCGTGACCACCTTCCAGCCTACCGCCGTCGCCGGCTCGCGACGGAACCGTCAGGGTTCGCGCAGGGCCCGCAGATGGCCGCGGCGCGTGCCTTCGGCGCCGACGGGAGGTTCGAGGAGCGGCGGGCGGAGGCGCTGCGGGATCCCGGTGGCGGGTTCGGCGTCGTCACCGGCGGCCTGGCGCTCTTCCCGCACGGCGTCGGCCAGGGCGGAGAGCTCATCGCTCTCCGGGCGGGTGACCCGGCGCTCCGCTTCGGCGGACGCGGGCAGGGCGATCCGCAGGACCTCCCAGCCGCGGGGCACGGTCAGCCGGTCCGCATGGTGCACGCAGAGGTCGTAGCTGTGGGGCTCGGGATAGACGGCCAGAGGCCCCAGGACGGCGGTCGAATCCGCGTACACGTACGTCAAAGTGGCCACCGCGGACTCACGGCAGGCCGAACGCGAACACATCCTCATGGCACCCACAACGCACCAGATTACCGTCTGGCAGCCCGTTTTCGTCGCAAGGGCGGGAGCGGGTCTAGAGTCGATCTATGCAGTCCGGACCCAACGAACCCTCGGCGACGTTCTCCTTCCCGGAGACGAAGGAGGAAACGGCGGCCGGCCGTGACTTCCGGCACCGCCGCAGGAACCGCCACGGACGCGGCCAGCGCGGGGACATGATCCTGCCGACGCTCCCCGGACACCGCAACCGTGCGGAGCGCTTCGACGATCTGGTGCTGGACACCGCGCAGCGGCTCCACGATCTGCAGGGCCATCTCCTGGACGGCGTCCTCTTCGCCGTGGAGGAGATCCCGCCGGGGCTGGAGGAACTGCTGGCCAGTGGTCTGCCCGCTCCCCTGGGTCTCAGCACCCCGGCACGCGGCGATCTGGCGCCCCGCGTGACCGTGTACCGGCGCGTGGTGGAACAGAACTGCCCGGTCAAGGAGCAGCTGCCGGATCTGGTGCACGACGTCGTGGTGGAACACACCGCGCAGCTCCTCGGCGTCGCGCCCGAGACCCTCGACCCGTACTACCACCGCGGTCTCTGAACCCCGGCGTCACGTGGGCGGGCCCGCCTGTCGAGTTCGCTATCGGGGGTGTGAGTCCGCTACATCTGGTAGCGGACTCACACCCCTGATAGCGTATTCAGGCCCGGGGCGGGACCGATTCGGACGAGCGAGCCGGACGAGCGAGCCGTCAGGATCGGCGCCCGTTCAGTGCCCCAGGCGCACCGGGAGCTTGTCGAGGCCGGAACCGGTGACCGGCACCGAGAGGACGCTCAGACCCGGGCCCTTGTCCTCGGTCTGGACCACCGCGGCGTAGGCGGGTTCGCCCGAGGCGGAGAGCAGGTAGCCGACCACGTCCGATCCCCCGGCCTTCGCTGGGATCTCGACCGACGCCGTCGTGCCGGCCGCCAGAGTCGCCTTCGCCGCCGGCTGGATGGCGCCGTCGGCCGTGATCGCACGGTAACTGATCTCCGCGCGGCCGCTGGGCGCCCCGAACTGGAGCCTGCTCGTGCCACCCACGGGGACGGCCATGACCTGGGACGTGCTCAGAGGAGCCGACGCCGGCACCCAGGCGAAGTCGGACGGGTCCTTCGCGGTGGTCCCTCGCGTCGCCCGGACGGCGGCCGTCACCGAGACGTCGGAGCTGACCGCGATGGTGTACTCGCCGTCCGGCAGGCCGGAGAGCGGAACCTGCGTCACCGTGCCGGCGGGGGCGTTCACCACGCCCTTGTCGAGGGCCTGCTGACCGCTCTTGCCGTACACCCGGACCTGGACCACCGCGTCCTGCGCGCCGGGGACGGCCAGCGCCAGGGTGGGCTCGGCGTCCTCGAAACCGGATCCGAGCTTCGCCGCTGCGGCGCTGCCCTTCAGCGAGACGCCCGGGACGACCTGACGGGTGCCGGGCTGGCCGGTCGGGCCGAGGTAGTCGACGCCGCCGGGCGTCAGTCCACGGAGCACACTCTGCTGCACCGTGGCCGTGACCGGGCCACCCGTGCTGCTCACGTGCACGGCCAGGGCCGCCTGCTGCGGAGCCAGGCCCGCGAGCACGAGCGACCGGGACTGACCTGCGCCGATCGAGAGCCCGCGGCTGCCCGGGGCCTTGATCTGGCCCTTGTCGCCGTAGAGCTCCAGATTCACCGTGGCCGGGGTGGTGCTGGGATTGGAGAGATTCAGCACGGAGGTGCGTCCCACCAGGGTCGATGCGCCCACCAGCCATTGGTCGCTGCTCGGCGCCTGGCAGGTGACCGCTGCCAGGCCGCGGAGGTCGCCGTCGGCCGCACGGTAGGACAGAGCGGCCGCGCCCGTGGAGTCCTTGCCGTCCAGGGTTCCGACCCGCAGCACCTCGGGCCCGGACGGGGTCCGCGACGGGATCGCCGCGACCTTCAGGTCCGGCAGACCGGGGACGCCCTCGTCGGTCTTGGGGCTCGCCTTGGTCAGCCCCTGGAGGGTTTTGCCGTCCAGCGACTGCACACCGCTGGCGGGCATCCGGCCGTTCGGATCGCTCAGGGTCAGACCGCGGAACACCGTCGTCGCGGTGCTCGACTCCGGCCGGAACTGGGCGTCCGTGCCGTCACCGGCACCGGCCAGGAGCCGCGGAGCAGCGGGGCAGACCGAGAGGGAATCGCCGGCGGGAACCTCAGCCGCGACGGCGGCCAGCTGGCCACCCGCCGACCGCGGCGCCGCGGTGCCGCCCGCGGCGACGGCACCGAGCAGAGCGATCGATGCGACGCCCGCCGTGCCCGCCGCGATGGCCTTCGCGATCTTCCGGGCGGCCCGCGGATTCTTCACGGGCGTGGCGCCCTCTGACGCCGGGGAGGCAGACGCCGCAGGCAGTGCGACGCCGGCCTCGGCCTTCAGCTTCTTACCCGGTTTTTTCGCCGCCGCCTCGCGCTGAGCTTCGGCCTTGGCTGCCTTCGCGGCGGCTTTGCCGGCCCGCGCCTCTGCTTTTGCGGCGCGCGCCGGTGACTTGGCCGCTCCCCGTGTCGCGGGGTCGCCGGTGACGGCTCCAGCGGCGGGAGCCACCGGGGGCTCCGGGGCCTTGGCAGGCTCCGGCTGCTTCACCGGCTCGGGCTGCTTCACGGGCTCCGGGGCCTTGGCCTCGGACGCCGGGCTCTCCGGACCGTTGCCCTCCACCGCGCCGGTCTCGGCGCGCTCGTCCTTGTTGTCCTCAGTCATGTCCGGCCTTCCTCAGGCTTGCCTCGTCCCGGACCATGCGGACCTTCCCGGGACGTTCGGGAATGGGCACTGCGAGCAGCGCGGTCACGATGAACACCACCCAGGTGATGACCCGGACCCAGGGGATCCACGGATCGCTGTGGGCCACCACGAGGTGCCCCCCGCCCGCGGGCAGGTCGAAGGCCTGCTGCCAGCCGACCGTCGTCGGATTCAGCCGCTTGCCGTCCAGGCTCGCGGTCCAGTTCGCGTCGCTGCGCTCGGCGAGCACCAGCTTGCGGCCCTCGGCCCCGGAACCCAGCGTGGTGTCGACGCCGACGGTGCCGCTGGGAAGCTGGCTCTCCACCTTCCCGGACCGGTCGAGGACGCGGACCCGGTTGATGGTGTCGGAGTCCTTCAGCGGGGGCTGATCCAGGGCGCGCACGCGCCAGAGCCATCCCGCGTCGGTGGGCCCAACGGCGGCGAGGCCCGGCACGGCGTCGATGCGGCTGGCGGTCAGCCCGGCGGCGTCGTTGGCGCCCTTGAGCACCACGAAGCCCGCGCCGAGCTTTTCCAGCGTCGGACGGGGGTCCACGCCCTGGCCGGCGACGATCGTGGCGACCGCGGTGCGGATGCCCGCCGACGCGTCGTCATCCGCCGCCGGAGCATCGGAATCGTTGCGGATGCCGTGCACGGCGGCGAGTGTGGACAGGGCGTCCAGCGTCGTGCCGGAGCCGCGCACGAGCGCTGCGGTGTAGCTGCCGTCGCCGAGTTCGGTGATGACCAGCGTGCGGGTCTGCTCCGGACCCCGGCCCCGGTCCACCGCGGTCGCGGGGATCTGAGGCTTGTCCTGAGTCTGGAAGAGCTTCGCGGCGCCGTACCGGGGACCGTCGGCGACCGTCCCGACCCCGAGGTTGGAGGCCAGCCAGGTCCACGAGCTCAAGGCCGGGCCCAGAAGAAGGACCACGACCGCAATGGACACGACGCCCACGCGCCACGGGGCGCGCCGGGTGCGGGAGGCCTTCCGGCGCTGCAGCGCACGGTCGGCGCCGACGACGGCGGAGACCAGCACCGCGCAGAAGGCCACCGAGACGGCGGGACCGGTGAAGGGGGTCACCACGGCGTCCACTCCGGCGGCCACGGCGATGCCCGGAATGACCCAGCCGACGGCCAGGAACAGGGCTGCCACGAGGAGCGCCACGGTGCCGGTCCGGCCGCGTCGCCCGGGCACCAGAGCGCCCCACACCGCGAACAGCAGCACGGGAGCAGCCAGGACGAGCATCAGGATGAACGCCCACGGGATATCACCCGGAAGCCAGCCGAGGCCCGGGACCGCGGCGTGAAGATCCACGGCGATCGGCTGGCCGAGAAGCTGCTGCCACAGGGGGGCGGCGCCGAAGGCCAGCGGAACCCCGGGGTCGGCCAGGAAGGCACGGGGCTGGGTGACCGCGGTGAAGGCGAACGGCAGGAAGAGCGCGAGCGGCGGGGTGAGGCTCCACCAGAGGGCGCGCCCGCGGCGCCGCAGCAGGAGGGCCAGGAGAACCACCGACACGAGGGAGGGCACCAGGAGCACGGGGGCGCTGGCCGTCACGGCGGCCAAGAGCAGCCCGGCCCACGCGGCGGCGGTCCACGAGATCGTGCCGCCCACACCCGCCCTGCTGGTGACCGGCGCCTGCGGGGGCAGCCCGTCGGCCCGTGCCTCGAGCCGGCGGTCGCGGGCGGATCCGGTGGCACGGACGAGAGCGAGCACGAGCCAGGGCGTCAGCACGTGCACGAGGATCGCGCCGAGGCGGCCCTGGTTGAGGCTCGTGAAGAGCGCCGGTGCCGTGCCCCAGATCAGTGCCGCGAGGAACCAGGTGCGGCGGTGCCTCGTCAGTGAGGCGGCGAGGAACCAAGCGCCTGCCGCGGCCAGGGGCATGGCGCCAAGGAGCGCCGACTGCACCACGAGCGACGGCTGACCGCCGTTGAGCACCGAGAGCATCCAGAGCACCAGGCCGAACGGATCACCGTGACCCGGGTAGCCGGCTTCGAGGGTCACCCAGCTGCGGGTGGCGTTGTCCCACACTTCGCCGAGCGTGGTGGACAGCGGCAGCAGGCCACCGCCGGACTGGGCGCCTCCCAGCACCGGGAAGAAGCCGACCACGGCGATTCCCGCGGTGATCAGCACCGAGGCGATGAGGCCCCAGCCGGCGAAGGCGCGGGTCGGGGCGGCGAGGGCGGAGAAGTCGTCCTGGTTGTCGCCACTCGGTTCCGAGGCCAGACCGGTGGAGCTGTACGACGCGTCCAGGAGTTCGTCGGCTCCGAGCGCCTCCATGAGAGACCGTCGGTGCGCCCAGACCTCCTCGCGGGAGGTCTGGAGCCGGCGGATGGTCTTGCGGGGGTTCTTCCGTGTCCGGGCCGCCACCTTGCGTCCCCGGGCCAGAGCCACGGGGCGGGAGACGCCACGGATGGTTCCGGCGAGCTGCTGGAAGCCGTAGCCCGGGTCCTTCATGGCCACGGCCAGCAGGAACCGCCCGACCGAGGCGATGAGCGTCCCGAGCACCAGGAACGGGATCTTCCACCAGCTCGTGTGCTTGAGCCGGAGGTACACCTGCGAGGTGCGGGCCGCGGCCGGGGTGCCGAGGGCGTGCGGCCGGTTCTGGACGTGGTAGATCCGGGTCTGTGGCACGAAGGCCACGTTGTTCCCGGCGAGCCAGTTGCGCCAGCAGAGGTCCACGTCGTCGCCGGTGCCGGGCAGGGCGGGGTCGAAGCCGCCCATCGCGTCCCAGACGTCGCGGCGGACCAGCATGCCCGCGGAGTTGACGGCGAAGCGGTCCCGGAGCTGGTCGTACTGCCCCTGGTCGAGCTCATCCGCTTCGATGAGCGTGAGGCGCTCGGCCCAGGTGCTCACGGCGAGGCCGGCATCCACGAGCTTGCGCTGCGAGTTCCAGTCCAGCTGCTTGGCCCCGGCGATCGTGACGTTGGATGACCGCTCCACGGCTTCGAGCAGACGCTCCAGAGCGTCCGGCGCCGGAGCGGAGTCGTCGTGCAGAAGCCACACCCACTGCTGGTCTGCGGAGAGCGCCGCGGCGTCGCCGGAGCTCAGCCGGTCCGCCGTCGCCAATCCGGCCTGCACGGCCGCGCCGAAGCCCAGCCGGGGGTGGCGGAACAACGTGACGTTGTCACTGCCGAAAGCATCCTCCAGCAGCCGGGCGGAGCCGTCCGAGGAGGCGGCGTCGACGCCGATGCAGACGTCCGCTGCACGGCTCTGCCGGGAGAGGGCGGCCAAGGTCCTGGGGAGGTAGGCACTGCCCTGGTGGGAGACCACCACGGCCGTGACCCGTGCTTGGGGGTGAATCAGACTGCTCGCTTCCTCAGTCGGCGGCGCTCCCGCTCGGACAGTCCGCCCCAGATGCCGAAGCGCTCGTCGTTGGCGAGAGCGTACTCCAGGCACTGCTGCCGGACGGTGCACGCGGCGCACACCTTCTTGGCGTCGCGGGTGGAGCCGCCCTTCTCCGGGAAGAACGCCTCCGGGTCCGTCTGGGCGCACAGGGACTCGGCCTGCCAGCTGAGTTCGGACTCGTCGCCGACCTCCCGGCCCGGAAGGATGGTGAAGGCCGCGGCCAGTCCGCTCGGCTCGGGGCGCGCGAACAGCTCGAGTGGCGGGTCCAGCTCGTCCTCGGGCGAGGCGGGCTCGGCCTCCGCGGGCTCATGCGCCGTGAGGAAGGCGGTGGCCTGGTCCTCGAGGCTGCGGGCGGCGTCCTGCCGGAAGCGCTGCGCGCGCTCCGGATCGGCCGGGTCCAGGAACCAGTCCTCCGGCACGGTGCGGGCGGCCTGGTACGCGGCCTGGCCCGGGGTGAAGTTTTCGTCTTGGATACGCTCTGTCTGCCCCATTGCGCCTCTCCTCGATCTGAATGGCTGCCGCCCGGATGGCACGTGGGGAGCCCTGAGGCGCACCTCCGGACCATGCCTTGGCGGTCTGCAATTACTAATTACACGCGTGTAACTAGGGTGAGGTCAAGCGGGCAGGGATAATACTCAGGACACTTGCTTTTTTCCCGATGCGCCACGCCGGGAGCTGAGCGGCCGCTCGCAGGAAGGATCGAACCGCCCCATGGACCTCGTCATCAGGACGCTTCTGAAGGACTTCCGAGAGGGCTTGAGCCTCCCACCTGGGGCTCCTCGTCTCACCTGGTACGGGCCGGACGGCGAACGGGTCGAGCTGTCCGGCAAAGTGCTGGACAACTGGGTGGCCAAAACCGCGAACTTCCTCCAGGACGAACTCGACGCGGCGCCCGGCGGGAGCATCGCACTGGACCTGCCGGGTCATTGGAAGTCATCCGTGCTGGCACTCGCTGCGCTGAACCTGGGCCTGACCGTCCGGCCCGGCGTCCCGGGGAACGACGAGGAGCTCTCCGCCTCGGACCTCGTCGCCACGGCTGACGCCGGCCTGCTGGAGCGGGCCGGCGACGTGGACACCCAGCTCATCGCGGTGTCCCTGGGCGCGCTCGCGCCGCGCTGGCCCGGTGCGCTGCCGGCCGGCGTCGTCGACTACGCGGCGGAGGTCCGCAGCCACGGCGACGTCTTCCTGCCGTGGATGGATCCGACCGGACAGGAGATGCTGCTCGTCTCGGAGGACCAGGCGTACGACGACGCCGGGCTGGCAGCCTTCGCCACGCCCACTCCGGAGGGCGCACGGGCGCTGGTCCACGCCACGGACGGCCTCACCACGGTCCTCGCCCACTCTCTGGGGGCCTGGCTGGCAGGTGGCTCCGTGGTCCTGGTCCACGAGAGCGTGCCCGTGACCGAAAGGCTGCTGGAGTCCGAACGCGTGACGTCCGGCGGCGCGCGGGACGCCTAGCCCGGACGACCAGCCCAGAACGCGTTCCGCCTTGCAAACAGCCTTGTAAACAGCGGCAGGGCCGGTCTCCACGAGACCGGCCCTGCCGCTTTTAACGATGAGCCCGGGCTCCGCGGGCCCGGGAGAAGAATCAGTTCTTGCCGGCCTTGCCGCTGTCGATCAGCTCGTGGTCGTGGTCGTAGCCGGGCTCCTCGTCCAGCTCCTTGTTGAACACGAGGAAGCGGTACGCGAAGAAACGGACCACCGTGGCGACCAGGATGCCGACGACGCCCGCGAGGAACAGCAGGTTCTTGTCCTCGATGTGCATCCAGTACTTGGCGATCGCCGTCAGGCCAGTGGAGATGCCGATGCCGATGCCGTTGATGATGACGAACATCACGAACTCGCGCACCACATTCGGCTGGCGGCGGTGCCGGAACGTCCAGAAGCGGTTGGCCAGCCAGGAGAAGATCGTGGCCACGGTGGCGCCGACGAAACGGGCCTTCGCCTCGGAGTCGTCCATGATGCCGTGCATCAGCCAGTAGGTCAGCCCGTTGTCGATGACGAACGCGATCCCGCCAACGGCCCCGAACTTGGCCACCTCACGCCAGAACAGCGAGGCGAGCCCCCGGATGCGATCAGCGAGTTTGTTCACGATGTATTCCTCCACGGCCAACTGACGATGTGTAGACGACCCAGGGGCCAGTGGTACATCTTAGCGCCGTTGTCTTTGCCCGGCTTCAGCGGATGCGGAGAGTCCGCCGTGTGACGGGGCTCCGTGGACCGCGACGCGCCGCGGGCGCCGGACCCCGTCCCGGGCGGTCACGTAGAGGCGCGCGAAGGTCACGCTGGGTGCCGGCTGAGGGCGGGTCCGGCCGTGTTCGGTAGTCTTAGGGGCGTGACTTTCCCTGTTGTTGGTGTGATCGGTGGCGGCCAGCTGGCCCGGATGATGGCCCCGGAGGCCATCGAACTCGGCGTGGAACTCCGCGTCCTGGCCGAGGGCCCGGACGTCTCCGCGGTGGCCGCCGTCAAGACGACCCCGATCGGTGACTACCGTGACCTCGAGGCCCTGCGCGCGTTCGCCCGGGACGTCGACGTGATCACCTTCGATCACGAGCACGTCCCCACCGAGCACCTGCGGGCCCTGATCGCCGAGGGCGTCAACGTCCAACCCGGCCCGGACGCCCTGGTGCACGCCCAGGACAAGATCGTGATGCGCACCGCCGTCGACCGTCTCGGCCTGCCCAACCCCGAGTGGGCGGCGGTCGATTCCGTCGAGGCCCTCGTGGAGTTCGGTGACCGGATCGGCTGGCCCGTGGTGCTGAAGACCCCGCGCGGCGGTTACGACGGCAAGGGCGTGCGGATCGTCGACGACGCCGCCGACGCCGCGGACTGCGCCTCCTGGTTCGAGACCATGTCCCCGCTGCTCGCCGAGGCCAAGGTCGGCTTCTCCCGCGAGCTCTCCGTCCTGGTGGGGCGCACGCCGAGCGGCGAAGAGCGGGTCTGGCCCGTGGCACACACCATCCAGGTGGACGGCGTCTGCGACGAGGTGATCGTTCCCGCGCCCGGCCTGGACCCCGCCGTCGCGCAGGCCGCGGAGGCAGCGGCGCTGACCCTCGCCGCGGAGCTCGGCGTGACCGGCGTGATGGCGGCGGAGCTGTTCGAAACGCCCGGCGAGGGCGCCGGCTTCCTGATCAATGAGCTGGCGATGCGGCCGCACAACACCGGCCACTGGACGCAGGACGGCTCCGTGACGAGCCAGTTCGAACAGCACCTGCGGGCGGTCCTGGATCTTCCGCTCGGCGCCACCGATGTGCTGGGCGGCGTGGCCGTCATGAAGAACTTCCTGGGCGGCGCCAATCAGGACATCTATTCCGCCATGCCGGCCGCCCTCGCGGCCGCACCGGGCGCCAAGGTCCACAATTACGGAAAGTCCGTCCGTCCGGGACGCAAGATCGGGCACGTGAACATCGTCGCCCAGGATCCCTCTCAGGCCGAGGAGCTGCGCGAGCAGGCCGGCCGGGTGGCGTCCATCCTGCGCGACGGCGCCGGCTCCTGACCATCGCAACACCCTGACCGCTGAATCCCCAGACAACGATCGGACACGCATGAGCAGCAACACCACTCCCCTTGTAGGACTCGTCATGGGTTCGGACTCCGACTGGCCCGTCATGGAGGCCGCCGCCGAGGCCCTGCACGAGTTCGGCGTGCCGTTCGAAGCCGACGTCGTCTCCGCCCACCGCATGCCCACCGAGATGATCCGGTACGGCCAGCAGGCCCACGAGCGCGGACTGCGCATCATCATCGCGGGCGCCGGCGGCGCCGCTCACCTGCCGGGGATGCTCGCCTCCGTCACTCCCCTGCCCGTCATCGGCGTCCCTGTGCCGCTCAAGACGCTGGACGGCATGGACTCGCTGCTCTCGATCGTGCAGATGCCGGCAGGCGTGCCGGTGGCGACGGTCTCCATCGGCGGCGCACGCAACGCCGGGCTCCTGGCGGTGCGTATGCTCGCCGCCGGTGAAGGCGAGTTCGCACAGTCCCTCCGCGACGATCTGCTCCGCTTCTCCGAAAGCCTGAACGCCGTCGCCTCGGCCAAGGGCGCTTCGTTGCGGGCCAAGGCCGCGGAGGTCTTCGGGGCCTCCGGAGTGCCCCTCGGTTCGGCAGCGGATGAGGCGCAGGCCTAGGGGCGCCATGATGAGCCGCAACCGCCTGGACGACCCGATCCGCCGGCCTCAGGAGGCGGAGCCGGGCGACCGGGTGCGCCGTGCCTGGGTCCTGATCGCCCTCACCCTTCTGGTCCCGGGATCCGCGCAGGTGGTGGCCGGTGACCGCCGTTTCGGGCGCATCGCCCTGCGGGTCACCTTCGCAGTCTGGGCCCTGGTGCTCCTCGCGCTGGTGCTCGCCCTCCTGAACCGTGCCCTGCTCCTCTCCATCCTGACCCACCCGGTCCTCATGGTGCTCTGGATGATCGGTCTGGTGGCGCTCCTGATCGGCTGGGTGCTCGTGTGGGTGAACACCTTCCGCCTGTGCCGCCTGGCCATCCTGCCGCCGCGCTGGAAGGCCCCTGTGGCCGCCGTGCTCGTGGTCCTCATGGTGCTGAGCTGCGGCGCCCTCGGCTACGGCGCGTACCTGGTCAACGTGGCCCGCGGCGCCCTGGGCGATGTGTTCGACGCCGGCCGTCCGCCCTTCGACCCGGTGGACGGCCGCTACAACATCGCGCTGCTCGGCGGCGACGCCGGCGAGGGCCGCGAAGGTCTCCGCCCGGACAGCATGTCCGTCATCAGCATCGACGCCGCCACCGGCGCCTCCGCGATCATCTCGGTGCCGCGCTCCCTCCAGTACGCGAAGTTCCCGGACAGCTCGCCCATGCACCGCATCTACCCGGACGGGTTCAACAATTGCGAGCCCGATGCGCTGAACTGCCTCCTGAACGCGGTCTACACGGACGCCACGAACAACCACAAGGACATTTACGGCGCGGGGAAGAACGCCGGCGCCGAAGCCACCAAGGACGCCATCTCCGGCACCCTCGGCATCACCATCCAGGCCTACGCCCTGATCGACATGGACGGCTTCGCCCAGCTGATCGACGCCATGGGCGGAGTCAAGATGCGCGTGGGCGCCTGGGTGCCCATCAGTGGCGGGATGCTGCCCGGGAGCGACACCCGGCACGTCAAGCCGGACGGGTGGATCCACCCCGGCAACCAGACCCTCAACGGATTCCAGGCCCAGTGGTTCGCCCGCTCCCGCGAGAACGTGGACGATTTCGCCCGCGTCCAGCGCCAGCAGTGCGTGCAGCAGGCCATGATCAAGCAGCTCGACCCCGCCACCGTGATCACCAAGTTCGAGGCGATCGCCAAGGCCGGCGCGCACGTGGTGGACACGGACATCCCGCAGGGCCAGCTGGGTGGCTTCGTGGACCTGGCCGCCAAGGCCAAGGGGCAGCCGACGGTCCGGATGACGGTCGGCCCGCCGGACTTCCCCGCCGACTTCAGCCTGGGCGATCCGAACTTCGATCTCATCCACTCGAAGGTCAAGGCCCTGCTGGCCAAGGCGACCGGCAAACCGGCCAAGGCCGCGGCTCCGCTGCAGCCCGGCGCGGTGAGCGAGGACGGCACGGTGTCCGCCGCCGTCGCGCCCGGGACCGGAGCACAGGCCCAGGGCGCGGTCCGACCGCCCCTCACGGACGAGCTGCCGCCGGACTTCCCGCTGAGCACCACCCGTCCGGACGGCCAGCCCATCACGGCCCAGTACCTCAATTCGCTCTACGACGCCCAGGATTACCAGACCCTGGACCAGCTGCTGGCGAAGAACGGCAATTGCGCCGCTCTCTGACCCCGTGCCCGGTCCCCTCCCGATCCCGAAAGGACACCCGTGATGCTTCGTCTGGACAATGAGCTGCGCCCCTACGCCTGGGGATCCACCACGGCCATTGCCGAGCTGCTGGGGCGTGCCCCGTCGGGAGGGCCGGAGGCGGAGCTGTGGCTCGGCGCCCACCCGGACTCCCCCTCGCGGGTGCCGGGGGGGGAAGGCCTCGACGAGGTCATCGCCGGCGATCCGGCGCATTTCCTGGGGGCGGAGAGCGTGGCGGCGTTCGGGCCGCGGCTGCCGTTCCTGATGAAGGTCCTCGCCGCGGCGGAGCCCCTGTCCCTCCAGGTCCATCCGAGTCTGGAGCAGGCCCGGGAAGGGTTCGCCCGGGAGGAGGCCGCGGGCGTCCCCCGCGACGCCGCCTGGCGCAATTACAAGGACGACAACCACAAGCCGGAGATGATCCTCGCCCTCACCCCGTTCCGGGCGCTGTGCGGCTTCCGTCCGGTGGAGCAGTCGGTGGCGCTGTTCGAGGCACTGGCCGCCGGCGCCTCGGACGACGACGCGCGGGACCACGCCGCGGGGATCGTCGCGGCGCTGCGCGGGGCTGAGCCGCTCCGGACCGCCTTCGCGGCCCTGCTCACCGGCGGTGACGGGCTGGCCGCCGCGACCTCGTCCCTGCGGGCCGTCGTCGACGGCCTGCCCGTGGACGACGCGCACCGCACCGCACTGGAGGCCGCAGCGGATCTCCAGGACAAGTACCCGGGCGATCCGGGCGTCCTGGTGTCGCTTCTTCTCCATCTCGTGGAGCTGGCTCCGGGCGATGCCATCCACCTTCCGGCCGGAAATGTGCACGCGTATCTGGAGGGCCTCGGGATCGAGGTCATGGCGAACTCGGACAATGTGCTGCGGGGCGGGCTGACCCCCAAGCACGTCGACGTCCCCGAGCTCCTGGCCACCGTGGACTTCACCCCCCTGTCGGAGGTGCCCCGCACGCCCCGCGAGGAGACGCTGCTCGGCCAGGAGGTCTTCACCCCGCCGTTCCGTGAGTTCGCCCTGCAGCGCATCGAGCTTCAGGAAGGAACCGAACACCTCGCCGTCCGGCAGGACGGCGGCACGGTCCTTCTGGTGGTGCGCGGCGCGCTCCGCCTGGACTCCCCTCAGGGCGAGCTGATTCTGCAGCGTGGCGAGAGCGCCTTCATCCCCGCGTCGGAGGACCCTGTCACGGCTCACCCCGCGGTGCGGACCGGATCGATCGCCACGGACGGCGACGGTGATGTGCTGGCGTTCGCCGTCAGCACGGGACTGGGCGTCTCCAACGCCCTGTGAGCGGCAGATGAAAGCCCAGCTGAGTTAATACCGCGGTCCGGACGCGTCCGGCACGACGAAGGCGTGGTCCCCGCAGCGGAATCCGAAAGGATTCGACTGCGGGGGCCACGCCTTCGTTCCGTTCAGGGCTGCGCAGCCCTGGACGCCAAGCGGATCAGGCCCCCTTGGCCTTGACCTTGGCAAGCAGGCCGCGGGCCTTGCTCATGACCTTCTTCGCCTGGGGCAGCGCGACCTCCCACAGGGGGTTCGCCACGGACAGCGGCAGCGCGTAACTGCCCACGAAGTGGTTCTCGTGCTTAGCGAAGTAGCGCTTGAAGTCGCTGATGCGGTCATTCAGGAGACCGTTGAGGTCGAACTGCTCCACACCCTGGGACTTCATGAGCTTCATGCACTCCCACTCGAAGCCGCCGTTGGCCCGGAGCTTGCGGCCCTTGGCGTTCACGCCGCCGTACAGGGCGAACGCGACCCGCGGGGTGACCAGCAGGAACTGGAAACCCACGGTCTCGCCTTCGGAATCCACCAATTCATACACCGGGCTGCCGTCACCCAGATCATCGAAAATGGCGTAATAATAGGCGTCGTCGTGCAATTCGAATCCGGCGCGGTCCGCGATTTCCTTGTATATCTCCAGGCACCGCGCGATTCCCGCGTGATCCGTCACCTCACGGAGTTCAAAACCTTTGTTCCCGAATTTCCGGATGTCCTGCCGGCGCTTCTGATGCATGGCGGCCAGCAGCGTCTCCTCATCCTGCGTGAGATCCAGGACGAGGGTGTCGCCCAGCAGAAGCTTGTTACGCGCGGGCTTCCACTCCTCGGACCCGGCGGGCATGGAGCCCTCCCAGTCCGGCTCGATCATGATGTTGACGGCCTTGCCGGAGTAGTTCTTCTTCAGGTAGTCGCGGAGCGCCTTGAGCACTCGCCCGCGGTCTTCCGGGGCGCAGACGGGCCCGCGGGGGACGTAGAGGAAGGAACGGAACGGGAAGGGCAGCGAGCGGCGGAGGACCTGTGCGGCGCCGATGACCTTCTCGCCGTCGACCACCTGCAGACGGGCCGCGCGCCAGGCTCCGCGCTCCTTGAGAGTCCCCCAGCCCCAGAGCTGCAGCGGGTGCCCGCCGTGCTCCCTGATATGGGCATCCCATGCCGCCTGTTCGGTGCACACCTTCACGTCAACCATGGTCTCCAGTCTACATGGTGTGATAAACGCGTTTGATCGAATTCTCTTTCTCCGGAGATATCCCGAAATGCGGAAAAGAGAATCGAATATTCATGAATTGCCGGGCGTCGTTGAATTCCGCTGCGTGGAGATCACCGCCGGAGCGCCGGCGACTATTTCGGCATCGGTGCTTTGATCGCGGCCGCCCAGGAACGGATCGCCTGGCGTTCCGACGCATTGCACACGTAGCCGTAGCCCACCCTGTAGCCGTTCCGTTCCAGCGACCATTCGTTGTAATAGGTGAGGGCATAGCAATCGGCCATTTTCTCGTTGCTCTTCTGAAAGAGCCCGCGGGCCACGAGCCGGTCCGCACGGCTTTCACCGCCCGGAGAGGACCACTCGTCGGCTCGCTGATAGACATGGGCCAGCTCGTGGACCACAACCATCCGCAGATCCCAGTCTTCGGAAAACGCGCTTTCCTTGAGGAGATGCACCGTCAGGGGGTCTGATCCCTTCACACAGCCGACCGTCTGACCCGTCTTGGACTTCGCCTTGCCGCAGGCCGTGGCCGCGTCCCAGCGGATGTCGATGAAACCGTTCCCCGCACTGTCCACGAGTCCTTCGGACAGCGACCCCGAGGCGTTGACCCGGCGCACCTTCGCCGCGGCGATCCGCTGTTCCAGCTTCTGCCGCAGCTGCCGCGCCTCCGCGGTGAGATTCGTCGCCGACCGGACGCTGAGACCGGGGGTCTTCGCCCGCGTCTCGAGCGAACGGAGACTCCGGGCGTCAGCGACGATCGGCGCCACCGGATTGTTCTTGAGCGTGGCCGCCAGCTGGTCGAACTTCGCCATCTCCGCCTCGAAGGCGCGGAGCTGCTCTTGTGCGCCCGAGCTGGCCGACGGGCCGTTGATCAGGGGCTTCTGCGCCACTCCGGGCGGTCCTTGCCGGTCCCCGGACGAGAAGATCGCATTGAGTCCACCCAGACCGAAACCCACCAGGACGAGCACGAACACCAGCGCCAGGCACCCACAACCGGCGATCCACGGGCCAGGACCGCTCCTCCGAGGGACCGCCGGCCCCGCCATCCCCGGTCCATAGGCTCCGGCCGCATCCCCGGCCTGGGGATACGCGCCGGCAGGGCCGCCCGGGCCGTACCCGGGCGCCTGTTGCAGCGGTGGAACGGGCTGTGGGAAGCCGGGCTGCTGACCGCCGTACCCGACGGGCTGGGCGCCTGCCACAGGGTACTGCCGCAGATGAGGAGGATTGACCTGGGCGATCCACTGCCGGAGTTCCGGTCGCAGCGCGGGATTGGCCTCGAGCACCGGATGGAGGTCCCAGCGCCGGAACGCGATCTCGGACAACAGCCCGGGCGGCGCCCCGGGATCCTGCGCCGCGATCCAGTCCCCATCCTGGTATGTGCCCGTCATGCCCCCATCGTATGCGGCGAGGCGGTCCGGTCCGTGCCGGTGACAGGGCGGGACGGGCAGCACGGCAGCGGGCACCGAACGACGAAGGGCCACACCCCGGGGATCCGGTGGCATGGCCCTTCGTCAGAGGTGACTCGCGAGCGCTGGACTCAGCGGCGCGCCCAGCTCTCCCACTTGGAGGCGTGGTGCTCGGCGTCGACCAGGCGCACGGTGCCCGACTTCGAGCGCATGACGATCGACTGCGTGACCACACGGTCCTTCTGGTACCGCACACCGCGCAGCAGGTCGCCGTCGGTGATGCCGGTCGCGGCGAAGTAGCAGTTGTCGCTCGTGACGAGGTCGTTGGTGGTCAGCACGCGGTCGAGGTCGTGGCCGGCGTCGATCGCCTTCTGCTTCTCCTCGTCGCTCGTCGGCCAGAGGCGGCCCTGGATGACGCCGCCGAGGGACTTGATCGCGCATGCCGCCACAACGCCTTCCGGGGTGCCGCCGATGCCCATCAGGGCATCGACGCCGGTCCCGCTGCGGGCCGCTGCGATCGCGCCGGCGACATCGCCGTCGAGGATGAACTTGGTCCGGGCGCCGGCGTCGCGGATCTCCTCCACGAGCGGCTTGTGGCGGTCACGGTCCAGCACGCAGACCGTCACCTGGTTGATCTTCACGCCCTTGGCCTTGGCGATGAGGTGCAGGTTCTGCTTCACCGGCAGGCGGAGGTCGACCATGTCGGCGGCCTCCGGACCCGTCACGAGCTTCTCCATGTAGAACACGGCGGACGGGTCGAACATGGAACCGCGCTCGGCCACGGCCAGCACGGCCAGCGCGTTGTTGATGCCCAGGGCGGTCAGGCGGGTGCCGTCGATCGGGTCCACGGCCACATCGCACTCGGGGCCCGTGCCGTCGCCCACCTGCTCACCGTTGAACAGCATGGGGGCTTCGTCCTTCTCACCCTCGCCGATGACCACCACACCATTGAAGTGGACCGTCTTGAGGAAGGAACGCATGGCATCCACCGCGGCGCCGTCGGCCTTGTTCTTATCGCCGAAGCCCACCCAGTGGCCGCCCGCGATCGCCGCGGCCTCGGTCACGCGCACCAGCTCAAGGGCGAGGTTGCGGTCCGGCTCGTCGTTCCCGACCGCGAGGTCCGGGGAGATCGTTGAATACTTGCTAGCGCTGGAAGCTGCGGCCACCGTGTACCTCTTCGTTGAGTTCTGCTGAAAAGTAAGGACCCGGGCTCCGAAGGCGCCGGGAGAGGGGAGTTCGGTCCTCGGAACGATCATAGACCGCGGCCTCCGCCCTGCGCCGTGATGTGACAGGTGCAACAGTGTCACAGTCCCGCTTCCCGCCGTTTGGCGCTGGGCACCCGGCATGGGGGACCATGGAGGGGTGAGTGATTCCCCCAAGACCCCCCTCCCCGCCGCCGAAGACTCCTCTCCCGAGACGGTCCCTGAGGCTGCCGGCGAAGCGTCGGGCCGGGGTCCCCTGCCCGGGGAACCGGGGTTCAAAGCGGTCCTCTCGAAGAACGCCGCCAAGCGGGCCAACGCTTCGGTGATCGGCATGATCCTGGCGCTGGCGGTGTCGATCGCCTGCATCCTTCCGGTCATCCTCCTGAACGCCCAGCCGAAGCAGCCCGGCTACGACCCGAAGATCGACGTCTCCGCCGTGTCGGTCAATGCCGCCCCGGTGGCAGGGTTCACTCCGGCCGCTCCGGCGCTCCCCTCCGGCTGGCACCCGAACTACGCGCGCTGGAAGTCCGGCACCGAGTCCGGCGTCCCGGCCTGGGAGGTCGGTTTCGTCTCGCCCGCCCAGGGCTTCGTCGGGCTGACCCAGACCAGGAAGGGCAACCCCACCTGGGTGGCTCAGATCGCGGACAACGCCCCCGTCACCGGCAAGCGCACCATCGACGGCCAGGACTGGACCCTGCGGGACAAGGGCACCGGGCCGAAGACGCTGGTCCTCGAACACCGCGGCTTCACCCTCGTGCTCAACGGCCGTGCGGACCTGAAGGAGTTCGACGTCGTGGCATCCGCCGTCCTGAAGGCCGTGGACGCGGCGCCCGCCGTCACGCCCGCGCCCTCAGCCTCCCCCACCGCGTAAAGTAAGCGGCGTGAGCTCGAATCTGACCCCCCAGCAGGCCTGGCAGAAACTCGTCGAAGGCAACGCCCGTTTCGTCTCGGGCACGTCGTCCCACCCCAATCAGGACGCCAACCGACGCAGTTCCCTGGTCAACGCCCAGAATCCCTTCACCCTGATCTTCGGCTGCTCGGACTCCCGTCTGGCCGCCGAGATCATCTTCGACCTCGGCCTCGGCGACGCTTTCGTCATCCGCACGGCCGGCCAGGTCATGGACGACGCCGTCCTCGGCACCCTCGAATACGGCGTGGACGTCCTGGGCATCCCCCTGATCGTGGTCCTGGGCCACGACAACTGCGGCGCCGTCACGGCCACCAAGGAGGCCGTGGACTCCGGGGACATGCCCGGCGGCTACATCCGCAATCTGGTCGAGCGCATCACGCCCTCCGTGCTGAACTCCCTGCGCCACGGCGAACACGAGGTCAACGACATGGTGGTGGAGCACACCCGCCAGACGGCCGAGCGGCTCGTGGAGCGCTCCCCCTCCATCAAGGCGGCCATCGACGCCGGCCGCACCGCGGTGGTGGGCATGGCCTACCGCCTCGAGGAAGGCCGCGCAGACCTGGTCTCCGGCGTCGGGCACTTCCAGGACTGAGGCGCACCCTGCCGGCCCGGGCAGCCGGGCCGGCCATGACCTCCGCCACATGCGCCCCGGGTGGCACGACGCGAGTTTCAGCGCCGCCGTCGTGCGTCATACAGTAAGGTCATGACTTCTGCTGCTGAAGAATTCCGCATCGAACACGACACCATGGGCGAGGTCCGCGTCCCCGTGAACGCGCTTTACAAGGCCCAGACCCAGCGTGCCGTGGAGAACTTCCCCATTTCCGGCAAGACCCTGGAACGCAAGCACATTGAAGCGCTTGCCCGGGTCAAGAAGGCCGCCGCCCGCGCCAACGAAGAACTCGGAGTGATCGACGGAGATCTCGCCGACGCCATCGCCGACGCCGCGGACCGCGTGGCCGCCGGCGAATTCGACGATCAGTTCCCGATCGACGTCTTCCAGACCGGTTCCGGCACCTCCTCCAACATGAACATGAACGAGGTCCTGGCCGAGCTCGCCACCCGCTCCTTCGCGGACAAGGGCAGCGATCGCGTCGTCCACCCGAACGACCACGTCAACGCCTCCCAGTCCTCCAACGACGTGTTCCCCACCTCGGTGCACGTCGCCGCGACCAACGCGCTGCTCAACGACCTGGTCCCTGCCCTGACCTACCTGGCCGCCTCCCTCTCCCGCAAGGCCGAGGAGTTCAAGGGCATCGTCAAGTCGGGCCGCACCCACCTCATGGACGCCACCCCGGTCACCCTCGGCCAGGAGTTCGGCGGCTACGAGGCCCAGATCCGCTACGGCATCGAGCGCATCCACGCCTCACTGCCGCGCGTGGCCGAGGTCCCCCAGGGCGGCACCGCCGTCGGCACCGGCATCAACACCCCGGACGGCTTCCCGCAGCGCGTCATCGCCCTGCTCGCCGAGGACACCGCGCTGCCCATCACCGAGGCCCGCAACCACTTCGAGGCGCAGGCCAACCGCGACGGCCTGATCGAGGTCTCCGGTCAGCTGCGCACGATCGCGTACTCCATCATGAAGATCAGCAACGACCTCCGCTGGATGGGCTCCGGCCCCAACACGGGCCTGGGCGAGATCGCGATCCCCGATCTGCAGCCGGGCTCCTCCATCATGCCGGGCAAGGTCAACCCCGTGATCTGCGAGGCCGCCATCATGGTCGCCGCCCAGGTCATCGGCAACGACACCACCATCGCCCTGTCCTCGACCAACGGCGCCTTCGAGCTGAACGTGGGCATCCCGGTCATGGCCGCGAACCTGCTCGAGTCCATCCGCCTGCTGACCAACACCTCCCGCGTCATGGCGGACAAGATGATCGACGGCATCAGCGCCAACGAAGAGCGCGCCCGCTTCCTGGCCGAAGCGTCGCCGTCCATCGTCACGCCGCTGAACAAGTACATCGGCTACGAGAACGCCGCGAAGATCGCCAAGACCGCCGTCAAGGAGGGTCTGACCATCCGTCAGGCCACCGAGAAGCTCGGTTTCGTCGGCGAGGGCGACGGCAAGGTCACCGAGGAGGTCCTCGACAAGGCCCTCGACGTCACCACCATGACGGGCAAGTACTGAGCAAGCACTGGGACTGAGCAAACACTGCTCAGCGACTGAGCTGAGCTGAACTCAGCTGAACTGAATGACTGACGACGACGGCGGGTGACCACCCGCCGTCGTCGTCATCTCCGGGTTCGGCCACCATCTTGAGTAAAGTGAGCGGGACACTACTCGACGCTCCGGGACACACAGGGGACCAGTGGCAGGCCAGCAGAAGAAGTACCCGTACCGCACCCGGCCGTGGGCGGCGATCGTGCTGGGCGGGCTCACGGGTCTCATGGCCCTGATCGGGATCGCCCTGAACATCCCCACGTCGACGGTGACGGTCGAGGTGCACGGCTCCGCGGTGTCGGAGAGCCAGGTGCGGGCGGCCCTCGGCGGGCCGCTGAAAGCCTACGAACCGACCCGGCTCCTCGTGTGCGACGCCGGAACCGCGCCTCAGTGCTCCGCTCCGCGGGCGGGGACGGTCGCCGTCGTCGTCAACGGGACGTTCGCGGGGGCGCGGATCCAGAAGGGCTGGTTGCCGGTCCCCCACAATCAGAAGAACTACGACCCGGATGGCGACGACATGGTGTTCGACGCCTTCGCCAACGCCTACCATGCCGGTCAGCGCGCCGGAGCGGCCGCGCTGGCCGCTCGCGCCGCCGTCGACGCGCAATCCCAGGCGATCGGCCGCACGCCGCTCGGATGGCTCGCGCTCACGGCCGCCGGAACCCTCGGCACCGTGGTCCTGGCCCGGCGTCACGCGGCGCGGATGAGGGACGCCCGGAAGCTCTGGCATGACCTCGCCGTCGGGTCCCGGCATCTGGCCACGGTGACCCTCGATCTGGAGCTGACCCGGCTCGCTTCCGAACAGCTCGCCGACGCACCCGCTTCGACCACGACCGCCCGGCTGAAGGCCTCGGCCGAAGAGGTCAGCCGCCGGTCGCTCGAACTCACCCGCGCCGAGGCCGGACTCTACGAGCGTCTCCCCCGCGGGATGCCGACCATGAACGACCTGACCCCGGAGGACGCGGCCGCCTTCCGCCGCACCGCCACGGCGCTGGACGAACTCGACGACGGCGTGGTGCAGGGCACCGCGCTGGTGCTCGGCACTCCGACGGCCTCCCTCGCCTGGGATCTGAACGCGCGACCGTACCTGGACGCCGCGGACCACGTGCGGACGCTGGCGCGGGAAGCAGGACTCGCTCTGGAAGGCGGGCTGGGCACCGCGGTCCGGCGGCTGGAGGACGTCAGGGCCTCCCTCCTGCCGCTCGGCTCCCGCTGGAACGACGGCGCGTCCGCCGATCCGCCGGACGGTGAGGATGCCATCGCGGCGCTCCTGGCGGCAGCGGAGGACACCTCGGAGGCGCTCCGCCAGGCGCTGCATGCCGGGCTTGCCCCGGATCGCGGGCTGAACGCCGACACGGCCCTCGAGCGCGTCCAGGAGCTCTCCGTGCGACAGCCCGGTCCCCCGTTGCTCCGCGCGCTCTGGGGGTCGCCGTCGGCCGCCCCGGCTGCTGTCACGGGTGCAGTCACGGGTGTGCGGAGAAGCCTCAGCCGACAGACGCGGCCGGCGGAGAAGCTCCCAGAACAGCTCCCGGCACAGCCCGGCTTCGACGGACTGAGCCTTGACGGCCTCGACGCCTGGTGGGAGGAGACCCGCGCATCCCTCGGTCTCGCCCCGGTCCTGCGCCCTGATGAGGGCCGTGGACACGGGCGCGTCCCCTGGTGGCGGGCCGGCCAGGATCCGGCCGCGGAGAATCGGACGTCCGACCGCAAGGCCTGGCGCCCCGTCCTGGCGCTCGGTGCGCTGATGGTGGTGATCGTCGCCGGGACCCAGGGCGCGCTGATCGTGGGCACCGTGCTCGGCCAGGACAAGCCGGTGCACTTCGTCTCGCTGCCCACCGGCCCGGGGTGGCAGAGTCTCGCGGAGGCAGACGCGGGCGCTTCCGCGGTCCGCGCCTTCGTCCCGTGGCGCCTCGCCGTCCTCGAGATCCCCGCGGACCCGACCGAGGACGTCGTCGTCAAGGCCAGGCCGGACGAATACTCGACCGGCCGGGAATTCACCAGCCTGAGCAGCACGCGCACCACCGAGCTGCTGCGCACCGCATTCACCCGGCGCCCCGAACTGGTCGATCCGGCCACCGGCGATCTGTACCCGGACGTCATGGTGAACGTGGTGCGCCCTGTAGGCCAGGGCGAATACCGCGAGATCGGCCTCGCTTGGGGCCCCACGCCGGCGCCCCGCCTGTCGGGAGACCATCTGAGCAGTGGTGGCAGCGACTACGCCGATGACCCCCGGGGCCTCGCTTACACGCTGACCTACCGGCTCAAGCAGGACCTGGCCGAGAGCCTCGGCAAACCGGCCTGGACCGAGACCGAAGCCGCCAAGGTCGGCGTCGGGGCCGGGGCCGTGCTCCTGGTGGTCCTCCTGTTCGCCATCCCCTCCGCCATCGGCCGGCTCCGTCGCGATCGCACGGTGTCTCGGAAGGAGAACGACCAGAGGCTGCGCGAGATCCGCACCGAGCTGGAGACCCTGTTTCTCGCCGAGGACTCCGCGGCTCTCGACGCCGTGACGGCCGAGGCGGCGCACGGGACACCAGAGCTGGAGGACCGGCGGCTCCGCGTCCGCGCGCAGACCCTCGCGCTGCGGCGATGCGAGGAACTGGAGACCCGCCATCGGCGAGCGCGCGGGCAGGAGACTCAGGCATTCGACGTCGAGCGGCTGGGCGGACTCGTGAGCGCCCTCACGAGCCGCGAGCGCGATCTGGGGCAGCGCGTGCGCGCGTATCTGGCGACGCTCTAGCGCGCGACGCCGGGCCGCCGTCGCGCGTCAGCCTTTCCTCAGGCGGGCAGCGCCAGCGCCATGGCGGCGCCGGCGATCATGAACGGTCCGAAGGGGATCGAGTCGCGCCATCCCACCCGCCGGGACAGCACCAGGCCCAGGGCCGTGAGTCCAGCCAGGGTGAAGGCGAGCAGCGTCCCGAGCAGCAGGGCCCACCAGCCGACGTAGCCCAGGTGCATCCCGAGCACGCCGGCGAGTTTCACGTCGCCGAAACCGAGGCTGGACGGGTTCACGGCGCGCAGGAGGAAGTGGAACAGCCAGGCGAGGACGCCCCCGGCGATCACTCGCAGTCCCCAGACGCCCCAGAGTGGCGCGGCCAGATCTTCCCGCTGTTCGAACAGGGAAGTGAGCCACTCCGCGGAGCCCGGTGCACCGTGGCCGGTGAAGCCACCGGGACTGAAGACTTCGTTCGCCGACGGAGCATAGGCGACCCAGCCGATGTCGGACGGGAGGTTGCCCGCGCACCCGCAAGCCGCCAGCAGCAGCACTCCCGAAACCACCGCCCAGGGCAGCATGATCCGGTCCGGGAGGAGGCGGGTCTTCGCATCGATCCAGGCCAGGCGCCCCGCCGCGTACAGGAAGACGAGCACCACCAGGGCCAGGAGGACGAGAGTGGCGAGCGGCCAGCCGGCGCCGAGATCCCAGAGCAGGGTCATCCGTGTGAGCATGAGCCGACCCTAACGGGGCTGCCGTGGCAGGGCCATTCACACGTGAGTCTCCCCGGCTGTCCCCGGCTCTCCCCGCCCCCGACGACCGGCCACAGCGGGCCTGCCGGTCCGCCGCGCGTTGGCCGGAGCAGTGCGTTGGCTAGACTCGTCGCCATGCTGACTCTCGAGGAGATCTTCCCGCCCTTCGGCCTGGTCCTGCGCGCCCCTCGCGTGGAGCTCCGCCTGATCCGCGACACCGAACTCCCCGAGCTCATCGAGGCGGTCCGGTCCGGTATTCACGAGCCCGGCAAATCACCCTTCTCGGTCGCCTGGTCCGAGGCCCCCGAACACGAGCTTCCGGCGAACACCGCGCAGTTCCACTGGGGTTCGCGCTCCCGGTTCACACCCGAGCACTGGGACCTGGCCTTCGGGATCTGGCACGACGGGGAGCTGATCGGTTCCCAGTCCCTCATGGCCAAGGAGTTCGCGGCGTTCCGCGTGGTGTCGAGCGGGTCCTGGATGCGGAAGTCGTCACAGGGACGGGGGCTCGGCAAGGAGATGCGGGCGGCCATTCTGCTGTACGCCTTCGACCATCTGGGCGCCGAGGTCGCGGAATCCGCCGCCGCCGTGTGGAACGAGCGGTCCCTCGGGGTGTCACATGCTCTGGGGTACCGGGACAACGGCCGGCACCGCGAACCATCCGCGCAGGGTCCCGCCGAGATCCAACAGCTCCGGCTGGACTCCGCGGACTTCCGGAGGCCCGACTGGGACCTGGAGGTCGAAGGCCACGAGGCCTTCGCTCGCTTCATCGGCCTGGACGCCTGAGCGCACGGCCCCATCCGCCGTCGCGCCCTCACCCCCGCTCGCGAACCGCCACTCGGTGCCCGAACACCCCACGGATACGGGCACCTAGTGGCGGTTCGCGTGGAAGCAGGGCACCGAAAAAGTCCGTGCTCTCGTGCCGCCCCGCTCCTACGATGAAGCGAGGAAGGAAGTGGCATCCATGAAATTGACCACCATGACGCAGGTGACCCTCGACGGCGTCGCGCAAGGCAACGGCGGGGCGACGGAACAGGACATCCGAAACGGCTTCACACGGGGCGGCTGGGCGATGGGCGCGTTCGACGACGAGACGTTCACCTTCATCGTCGAGACCTATCAGCGGGCCGGGGCTTTCCTCTTCGGCCGGACCACCTACGACGTCTTCGCGCCCTACTGGGGTTCGATGCCGCCCGGCGGCCATGCCATCGCGGACGCCCTGAACCGCGCTCCCAAATATCTGGTTTCGTCGTCCGAACCCGAGACCGCCTGGGAGGGCACCACCCGGCTCAGCGGGGATTTGGAAACCCGGATCCGGGAGCTGAAGGACGCGCCGGGCGGCGATCTCCAGGTCCACGGGAGTGTCAGACTGGTCCGCTGGCTCCTAGAACGCGGCCTCGTGGATGAACTGACCCTGCTGGTGGTGCCCGTCGTGCTGGGACAGGGCGATCGGCTGTTCCCGCAGGACGGTCCGGACCTCGCACTCGAGCTGCTCAGCTCGCGCACCGACAGCCGCGGTGTGCTCACGCTCGTCTACCGTCCCGACGGCCCGCCCACGTACCCGAACCGCCAATAGGTGCCCTGATCCGGGAGGGATTCGGGCACCTACTGGCGGTTCGGGCGGGGCACGGTCCGCGTGGGGTGTGAGCGGAGGCCTAGATCTCCGCGCCTTCCAGCAGTTCCGTGACGAGAGCCGCGATCGGCGAGCGCTCACTCCGGGTCAGGGTCATGTGCGCGAACAGCGGGTGCCCCTTGAGCGTCTCGACGACGGCGGCGATCCCGTCATGGCGTCCGACGCGCAGATTGTCGCGCTGCGCGACGTCGTGGGTGAGGACGATCTTGGAGTTCTGCCCCATGCGGCTCATCACGGTGAGAAGCACGTTCTTCTCGAGGGACTGGGCTTCGTCCACGATCACGAACGAATCGTGCAGCGAGCGTCCGCGGATGTGCGTGAGCGGGAGGACCTCCAGCATGCCGCGGTCCATGACCTCCTCAACCACCTCCTGGGAGACCAGAGCGCCGAGGGTGTCGAACACGGCCTGCGCCCAGGGGTTCATCTTCTCCGCCTCGGAGCCCGGCAGGTAGCCGAGTTCCTGGCCGCCCACCGCGTACAGGGGCCGGAAGACCACTACTTTCCGGTGTTCCTGGCGTTCCAGGACAGCCTCGAGGCCGGCGCAGAGGGCCAGGGCCGACTTGCCGGTGCCCGCCCGGCCGCCGAGGGACACGATCCCGACCGAGGGGTCCATCAGCATGTCGATCGCCAGCCGCTGTTCCGCCGAACGCCCGTGGAGGCCGAACACGTCGCGGTCGCCCTTGACGAGACGGACCTGCTTGTCGGCGCCCACCCGGCCGAGGGCCGAACCACGCGGCGAGAGCATCACCAGACCGGTGTTCACCGGGAGTTCGGCCGCGGCCGGGATCAGCACCGGTTCGTGGCCGTAAAGGGTGGAGACCTCCTCCTCGGTGACGTCCAGCTCGGACAGACCCGTCCAGCCGGTGTCCTTGACGAGTTCGTTGCGGTATTCGTCGGCGGCCAGGCCCATGGCGGAGGCCTTCACGCGCATGGGCAGATCCTTGGACACCACGGTCACATCGTGGCCCTCATCGGCGAGGTTCTTGGCGACCGCCAGGATGCGCGCGTCGTTGTCGCCGGACCGGAAGCCGGCCGGAAGCACCTCGGCGCTGATGTGGTTCAGTTCCACCCGCAGCGTGCCGCCGTCGGTCCCGAGCGGGATGGGCCGGTTGAGGCTGCCATGCTCGACCCGGAGGTCATCCAGCAGCCGCAGTGCCTTGCGAGCGAAGTAGCCCAGCTCGGGATCGTGGCGTTTGCCCTCCAGCTCGGCGATCACGACCACCGGGACGATGACCTCGTGCTCAGCGAAACGCAGCAGGGCCCGCGGATCGGAGAGCAGGACGGAGGTGTCGATCACGAAACTGCGGCCAGCGGGCGCCTGGTCCGGGGCCGTCCCCGTCGTGGAACGCCCCCGCGTGGTGCGAGAGGTAGCTTTCTTCGCGGTGCTCTTTTTCGCACCGGTGCCCTGCGCCGTGTCGTTCGCGGTGGTCACATCGGAAATAGCCACATCAACTCCAGCCCCGGGCGCTCGCCCGGATTGATCTAGGTGAGGCGGTCGGCCCGGAGGCCGGATCCGGCCTCCCCCGCAGCTGGTGCGATTCCTCGCTCCATGGATGGCCTCCCGTGGCGCCGGGAGTGTTCCCCGGCGTTAGGACCACGCTAACCCCGGAGGCCCGGCCACGACAGCCGCCACGGCAAGCGCGGCGTTAATTTTCCGTGAACGGCCGAGTCCGGGACCACCGGGGCGCCCCGATAGGCTGGCATCATGGCGACGACGACGATGCAGGAATGGGCGAGCGGGCTCTACACGGGCGAACTGACGGTGCTGCGGGGCCTTCTCCCCGAGGACCTCCCGGAGCTCACGGGCTGGTGGAACGACCCCGGACTCGCCGTGCTCCAGCGCTACACGACCTCGCCGCTTCTCACCGAGGACATCACCGAGCTGTTCCAGCAGTGGAGCAAGAACGACTCCATGAAGGCCGTGGGGTTCAGCATCATCGCTCAGAGCGGCGAGATGTCCCAGGGTGGCGAACTGGTGGGGCACGTGACCGCCTGGGGCATGAACCCGCGCGTCCGGACGGCGACGCTCGCCATCATGATCGGCCCCCGCTATCAGGGGCAGGGCTTCGGCGGGGATGCCCTGCGCGTCATGCTGCGGGTCGTCTTCGAGGAGATGGCCGCTCACAAGGCCGCCCTGGACACCTGGTCCTTCAACGACCGCGCCCTGCGACTGTACCGTTCACTCGGTTTCGTCGAGGAGGGCCGGGAGCGCGACGCCGTGTTCCACCGCGGCGAGTTCCACGACAAGGTGCATCTCGGCATGCTCGAGTCCGAATACCGCGAGCGGTACCGCAGCTAGGCGACTCGCCGTCGTCGTTGTGTGCTCAGTTGTTGCGGGTGTTTCGCGGAATCACCCGCAACAACTGAGCACACAACGCAATAGGGCACAGTCAGGTCCCGAAGCGGCGCTGCCGGCCCGCGTAGTCGCGGAGGGCGCGGAGGAAATCGACTTTGCGGAACGCCGGCCAGAGGGCCTCGCAGAAGTAGAACTCGCTGTACGCGCTCTGCCACATGAGGAATCCGGACAGACGCTGCTCTCCGGAGGTGCGGATGACAAGATCCGGATCGGGCTGGCCCGCGGTATAGAGGAAGCGCGAGATGTCCTCCACCGTGAGCGAGGTGGAGAGGGTTTCCAGGGTCTCGCCTCGCCCGGCGGCGTCCTTCATGAGCGCGCGCACGGCGTCGACGATCTCGCGCCGTCCGCCGTAGCCGACCGCTACGTTGACGTGCACGGCTTCCTGGACGGGGGTCTTATGAGTCAGGCGGTTGAGGCGTTCCGCGAGGTAATCCGGGAGCAGCTCCGGGGCGCCCATCGCGTGGACGGAGATGTTCTCGTCCTCGTCGAGGCGGTCGAGGGTGTCGGCGATGATCGTCATGAGTTCATCGAGTTCTTCGGAGGAGCGGCTCATGTTGTCGGTGGAGAGCATGTAGAGCGTGACGACCTTGACGCCGAGCTCCTGGCACCAGTGCAGGAATTCCAGGATCTTGTCCGCGCCGGCCTGATGTCCCCGGCTCGAGGGTGCGTTGAACTGCTTGGCCCAGCGCCGGTTGCCGTCCACCATGACCCCGATATGGCCCGGGATGCGGTCCTTGGCCAGCCCGTGTTCCAAGCGGCGTTCGTACATGCCGTAGAGGAAATCCTGAATGCTCATCAAGTCCCACCTCTTCCCGTTCGCGCGTACCCGCGCCGCGGGACTTCCGTGTCCAAGGCTACCGCCTGAGAAACGCATTCCGGGGCAGCTTTCAGGTTACCGGTCGGTAACCTACGGAAGCGTAAGTTAGCATGGAGGCATGCGGTCAGTAGCTCCCCAACAGCCCTCGTCCCCTGCCGCCCGCCTCGCGGCCCGCGCCGAAATGCTGGCCATCAAGCCCGCCTGGCGGGGATGGATCCACGCCGTGGCAGCGCCTCTCGCTCTGGCGGCGAGCATCGTCCTGATCTGCCTCGCTCCGACGCCGGACCGGAAGATCGTCTCGGCCGTCTACGCCTTCACAGGCCTCCTACTCTTCACGGTCAGCGCGATCTACCATCGCGGCAACTGGAGTCCGAAGGTCAAGGCCATCCTCAAGCGCCTGGACCACACGAACATCGTGCTGGTCATCGCGGGCAGCTACACCCCGCTGGCCTGGACCCTGCTCGACCGCCCGACGGCGAGCCTCGTCCTCTGGCTCGTCTGGGGCGGCGCGCTGGCCGCCGTCGCGTTCCGGCTACTGTGGCTGCATGCCCCCCGCTGGCTCTACGTCCCCATCTACGTGGCCCTCGGCTGCGCGGCGCTGCTCTTCCTTCCGCAGTTCTTCGCGGCAAGCGTGCCCGCCGCGATCCTGATCTGCTGCGGCGGCGCGTTCTACATCGCGGGCGCCGTGTTCTACGGCCTCAAGCGCCCGAACTTCAGCTACCAGTTCTTCGGCTTCCACGAGCTCTTCCACGCGTTCACGGTGCTCGGCTTCACCTGCCATCTGATCGCGATCTTCTTCAGCGTCCTGGGCTGAGGCTGCGCGGCAGCGGCCGCGCAGTCGGCACTGTCGTGCGCGACGCCGGGGACGGCGCCGGCACCCGGCGGCTGCGGGTGCCGCCCGGCGTCGTCGGCTGTAGCCGTTCGCGTCAGCGATGCGGCTGCTCAGCCCGGATGGGTGAACGCCACAGGCTTCCCCGCCGCTCGCGCGTAGGCGATCTCGCGCTTGGTCGACTCCCCGACGTAGCCACCGGGGTTGATGACCACGACGCGATCCGCCAGGTCGATCTTCCGGAGGTGGAGCTCCCCCTGGAACGCCTTCCGCTCGTCGGTAAGGGTTTCACCGGACCAGCCCGATTCGACCGGCGGAACCCAGCTCCCGCCAGGCTCTCTCGTCAGAAGAATCGAATGGTGCGGCGGAGTGCATCCGGAGATTCATCGAGCAGATCGCCCAGCGACTCGGCCCAGTCATGCTCATATTTCGGGTCGAGTGGTCTGCCGTCAGAACCAAGTTCCGACCTCGCGATGAACTCATCCAGATAGTCCATAGGACGGTCTTCGAACCGCCATATAAAATCCGCCGCTAACGCGAACGCATCCCGAAGGGTCAGGTACGCGACGTCACCATCGATCCTGAGTCGATCCTTCGGAATCGCCCAGAACGGAAACCGCCGCCCATATGCATCAGGCCGAAAGTTCTCAGCAGACGACGGCCACTCGATGTCCCCGACGTCGAGACACCCGAATTCCTCCCTGATCGCGACTCTCCAATCATCAGGTGATGCAGGATCGCCCGGAACTCCGTGACCCATAGGAACTGTCCCTCCGAGCAGGGTCACCAGATCATTGCCAGCACGCCCCCGATAATCGGCGACGAAACGAAGCATGACCCGATACGTTTCGGCAAGAGTGAGCTCGTCAGGGCGTGAGGTTCGAGCCATCACCGGATATTCCTTTCCACGGGCAGACACGCCGAGTCCCAGGCACTGATGACCCCGAAACGAAACTTCGCACGTCTGTTCGTCTGCTCATCCCTGGTTCGCCGACCAGCCCCGCATGATGGCCGATGCCTCCCGGCCGAGTTCCGGATCATCCACGTAGCCTGACACGAACTCTTTCCCCCGCGCACGGCCCAGGCGATTGATCGGCCTGAGAAAATAGATGCGATTAGTTCCGAACTCTGGGTTCTTCACGATGTTCATCATCTGATCCACATGAACCGAGCAGGCGCAACGTGAAAGGGCAGCTGCCAGACCATCGCTTTCACGGCTCCCACGAGGCGCCGCCCGGAAAAGCTCTTCTAGCTCATCCCAATACGGCGCCGCTTCGCGAGTTGCGCAGAGCCGAGCTATCCACCCCCGCGTATCGTCGTCATGGGCGCCGCTCTTCAGCTGCGAAATGGCAACTTCGAACAGCTTCGGATCGCCTATGCTCTTCCCAGTCGCTCGGTCATACGTCTCGACAATGCCTACCTCTGCCAACGCATCGTGGACTGGCTGCCTGTTACGACCCCTCTCAGCCGCACGAAGCGCCAGCTCGGCCTCTCTCGTCTTCTTCCGACGCAAATAATCTTCATCATTCATAAGTTTGGCCATCAGCTCGACAGAAGTCATAGGCTTCCGCCAGTTTCCGGAATTTGTCACGGTATCAACTCCTGGTTGATCAGCGTTTGGAGCATCGAAAAATGGAAGTTCCAGCTGCCGCGTTCGCCCAGCGATCCACCCATCCGCTCACTCAAATTCGGGACCGCACTGAATCGTGGACCATCCGGCGCCTCCAAAATTGGAGATAAAACTTCTCATGACAACTTCCGTTTCTTGGTCATTTTGGGCATCCTCGGATGACCCTGTGGAAAGTGGTTCTATCAGCTCCAGTGCGTCTGAAATATTTGTATAATATGACACGCCGAATAGCTCGAGTGTTGATAGCTCTAGTTCGGAACCCAGTATCACCATTTCCCAGCTGTTATCCGCCCAGCAGGTCCACTTCTGGCTCTCTCCGGAGATGGCCGTGCTCGTTGCGGAGTAATAGTTGTCTTCAACAGGATTCATCAGCATCGCCCAGTACGAGCCTGGGGTCATGGACGCCACGTCAATAGAATCCGCACGAGAGTGCAGCGTTTGTGAATTGCGAGATTCGCTCACTCCCACAAGATCGATAGAGCGATCACCGACGCGATTCGCAAATTCCTTCAGCAGATCAGAGAAATTTCCGTTCAGAAAGTGGTCCCAATGAAAATATGCCTCGTGCCTAAAACTTTGGCGAAATGGATCTGTAGGAACATGACTATTTAGGTCGAATATGCGGGAAAGTCTTGAATGAACATCTCCCCATGGGCGTATTTCGCGATCTACCTCCGCGTTTTCACTCATTCGTTCTACCTCCGTGCTAACCCAGTCGAATCTTCAATATTGCTTTGCGCATTCCGTCGAAGCAGTTGTCGAGCGCATGCCCAGAGATCAAGGAGAGCAAGTGACCACCGTCTTCTCTGAACCATCTACTCTCGTCAGTACGAAAGGTCCTAGGTACTTGGTTGTATGACAACCACAGGAGCGAAGGCTTTCGCTATCAGCTACTCGCTCCGACCTTCTGGGAATTCCCTCCACGGATCATTCTCTCTTAGCTGCGACCCCAAAAGACCTCTCAGGTATGAACCCGACTCGCCCGGGTCCGGGATCATTTCAACACCGCTGACAACTATTAATTGCTGAACTTCGTCCACCCCTTCGCTATAAGCACTTTCCAGCCAACTCAAGATTGCCTCTGCGACATCCCGATCTTGCGCACCTCTATCTGCCAGCCATCGGACGATGTCCGACATAATGAGGTGCGGCAACATTTCGCCAAAATTGTCCTCAAGAGACTCAGAGAGAATAGGTTCTAACTGGGGAAATGCGTGAACCATATTTCTGACGAACTGTTCTGTTTCATTTTTCATAGTTCAACCTTCAGTGCGCTGGATAGCTCATCAAGCAGGCTCAGCGTCGAACTCACGAGGACGCTGAAGTGTCACGAGCACGGTAGGACTTCCACTTGTTACAAGGCGAGTCGCACGAGAACTGCTTCGGAGGCTCCCTCAGGCCGTTGGGACCTCGCCCAGCGCCACGGATATCCTCTGCAGTTCCTCGGCCGGGCGGTTGGTAGCGACCTCCTGGCCGAAGTTCATGAGGGAATGGGCGTCAGCGGGGCGGTCACTCAAACCGGATAGGTGAACGCCACCGGCTTCCCCGCCGCTCGGGCGTAGGCGATCTCGCGCTGCGTCGACTCCCCGACGTACCCGCCCGGATTGATGACCACGACACGATCCGCCAGGTCGATCTTCCGGAGATGGAGCTCCCCCAGGAACGCCTTCCGCTCATCGGTGAGCGCCTCACCGGACCAGGCCGATTCGACCGGAGCGACCACGATCGCCCCGGCGAGGCCCAGCTCCCGCTGCGCGGCCCGGAACTCCTCCGCAAACCGCATCGAACCGCAGAGACAGACGATCTCGGGCCGCGCGATCTCCAACTGCCCAATCTCCGGCGGCGCAATCTCCGGCCGCTCAGTGCTCTCGGACACGGCTCCCTCCCCTCTCTTCGGCGCCGGACCTGCCGGGCAGGGCCAGCGCCGCCAGCGAAACACCGGCCATGGTCAGTGCCGCCAACCCTACTCCCCACGGTATCGAGGTCTGCTCGGCGACCCATCCGGCCACGACCGGGCTGAGGACGAAGGCCGAGTACCCGACGCCGTTGGTGAGGCCGATCGCGCGCCCCTCGGATCCGGCCGGCGCGTACCGGCCCGCCAGCGACATGCCGAGGGGCACGATCGGCGACAGGGCGAATCCCACCAGACCGAACCCGAACGTCGCGATCCAGCCGCCGGTCAGCCAGAGGGAAGCCACAATCGCCAGCGCGGACATCGCTCCCGCGCCGAGGAGCACCGCCCGATCACCCCAGCGCGTCACCGCCCGCTGAGAGACCGACCGGCCCAGCCACGACGAGAAATGGAACACCGCGATCGTCGATCCGGCGAGCCACGCCTGCGCACCGGCTTCGTGACGCACCAGGACCGCCAGGAATGTCTCCAGGATGCCGTCACCGAAGAAGCACAGGACGACGATCGCCACCGCGATCAGCACGGTCGCCGGAAGCCGCACGCCTCCGAGCACCGGAGGCCGGCCGCCGTCGTGCACCGCCGGAGTGACGGGCGGCAGCGGCTGCCGCAGGGTCCAGAGGCCGAAGGCGATCAAGGCGACGCCGAGGAGGGCGAATGCCGGTCGGAAGCCCGCGCCGACCACGCTCCCCACGGCGCTCAGCGTCGCGCCCACCGCGGCCGCAAGGCTGAACCAGGAATGGAACCCGACCATCGACTCCTGCGCAGTGGAACGTTCGAAGTCGGACCCGATGGCGTTGGCCGCGAGGTCGAGAAAGCTGAGGAGCAATCCGTACCCCAGGCAGGCGAGAAGGAATTGGACATAGTCCGCGACCGCGGCGTTGGCCAGGAAACTGGCGCCGGCGCCCACGAGCCCCACCACCAGCAGAGGTCAACGGCCCACCCGGTCGATGAGGAGTGCGCCCGTGGTGAGAGTGAGGATCCCGGCGGCCGCGCCGACGCCCGCGCTGATGCCGAGCTGCTCCGGGCTGAGGTGGAGGACGACGGCGACGTCGGCCCATTGGACGGCGCGCACTCCAACTTGGAGGCCGAGCAGGGAGAAGATGACGGCGATGAACCGTCGCTGAGGTGCATACATGAAGGAGTCTCCTGAGGGAACGTCTGAGAAAGGCGCCCTCCCCGGGAAATGCCGACAGACCTGCCGATGGCAGGCTGAAGGTCAGATGTCAGGGGGCGGGACGCATGAACGGGTCATGCGTCCCGCGTATTTCACCCTCGCCGGCCACGACGTCGAGAACTCTCATCACGGGGCACAGCCTAACAGCGCGGCGGGGCCCCGCACAGGGCATGGTGGCGACCAAGGTCGGCGATCATCATCGCCAGCCGAACCGCAACCCACAGCTCCCGATTGACAGCCCCTTGTGACCCGGGCCATACTCGACACATGAACCTGTCAGACAGCATGACAGCCGGACAGAGCGCGAAGGCAGCGTCGCCTTCCCCTCTGGGCCGTGTCAGCGCCCAGGAAGCCGTGCTCGCGCGGCTCCGGGAGAGCATCGAGGACGGCACCCTCGCCGTCGGCAGCAAGCTCCCCTCCGAAGCCGCCCTCGCCACCGGATATGGCGTCAGCCGGTCGGTCATCCGCGAAGCCCTGCGCTCGTGCGCCGCCCTCGGCCTGACCGAGACCCACACCGGCAAGGGCACTTTCGTCGTCTCCGCGCGCGTCTCCACCGATCTGGTGCTCGGCCGCTACTCCGCCCGGGACCTCACCGAGGCCCGCCCCCACATCGAGGTGCCTGCCGCGTCACTCGCCGCCGAACGCCGCACGGAGGACGATCTGGACACCCTGCGCGGCATCCTGGACGACATGCTTTCCGAGGACGATCCGGAGGCCTGGGTCGTCCTCGACTCGGCGTTCCACCTCCAGATCGCCCGGGCCAGCGGGAACAAGGTCTTCGAGACCGTGGTGAGCGATCTCCGCGAAGCGCTCGGCAAACAGTCCGGCACCCTGAACCTCCTGGCGGACCGCCAGCGCGTCTCCGACGAGGAGCACAGCGCGATCCTCGCGGCCATCGCCTCCGGCTCCCCCGACGGCGCCGCGCGCGCCATGCGGGACCACCTCGCCGCCGTCACCGCCGCCATCGACTCCCTCGACGGAGCCTGACCTCCACCACCGACTCCGCCGGACCGCACAGGCCCGGCCGCCCCGCCCGGGACCACTCAGACCCGGCACGATCCATCCAGCAAGGAAGGCGCCACCCATGCCCGACGTCCCGTCCCACGTCCCCCTGGCCACGCTGAGCCGTGACCAGCGCGTCGAAGGGGTCCACTACGGCTCCTTCGCCGTCGTTTCCCCGGACGGGGAACTGCTCTTCGGCGCCGGAGACCCCCAGACTCCGATGTACCCGCGCTCCGCCCTCAAGCCGTTCCAGGCCGTCGCGATGCTGCGGGCCGGGCTCGACCTGCCGGACGACCTCCTGGCCCTGGCCTCGGCGAGCCACAGCGGAGGCCCCGAGCACCGCGACGGCGCGCACCGCATCCTGGAGCTCCACGGACTGACCGAGGACGCCCTGGCGAACTCCCGCGACCTCCCCTATGGCGTCGCCGAGCGCGAGCAGTGGCTCCGCGACGGCGGCTCGGCGGATCAGATCTGCCAGAACTGCTCCGGGAAGCACGCTGCCATGGTCGGTGTCTGCACCCTGAACGGCTGGGCGGTGGAGGGCTACCTCGAACCCGGCCACCCGCTGCAGCGCCTCGTCGCCGAGACGGTCACCGAGCTCACCGGTGAAGAGCCCGCCCAATGGTCCACCGACGGCTGCGGCACTCCCCTGCCGGCCCTCAGCCTCACGGCGATGGCCCGCGGCTACGGGCGTCTGGCCCGCCTCGCCGCGGAAGCCGCCGAGAACGCCGGAGCCGACGACGACGGAGCCGCACCGTCCGCAGACCGCACCGGAATCGATGCGGCGGCCGCCGCCGTCGCGCGCGCCATGATGCGGCACCCTGAAATGGTGGCCGGCGAAGGCCGCGACGTCACGGCGCTCATGCGCGCGCTGCCGGGCTTCCTCGCCAAGGACGGCTTCGAGGGCGTCCAGCTCATCGGTCTCCCCACCGGCCACGCGGTGGCCGTCAAGATCTCCGACGGCGGAGACCGGGCCCGCATGCCCGTGGCCATCCGCGCTCTGTCCTCGCTCGGCGTCGACATCGAACCCGTGGCGGCCCTGGCGGCCCCGCCCGTGCTGGGCGGCGGCGTGGTCCGCGGCCACCTCGAAGCCCTCGACGCCGCCTTCCCCGCTCCCGTCTCCCCTGACCGAGCCCGAGCAGCCCAGACCCGATAGGACGAATGCTATGACCATCGCCCCCACCCCCATCGCCGACGAAGCGGTCGCCGACGGATTCCGCAGCGAGCATGACCTCCTCGGAAATCGCAACGTCCCCCAGAACGCCTACTGGGGCGTACACACCCTGCGCGCCGTGGAGAACTTCCCCATCACGGGGCAGCGCCTCTCCAGCAACCCCCACCTGATCCACGGCCTGGCCGCCGTGAAGCTCGCCGCCTCCCGCGCCAACCGCGAACTCGGCCTCCTCGACCCCGAGAAGGGCGCGGCGATCGAGGCGGCCTGCCTGGACATCATGGCCGGGCAGCTGGACGACCAGTTCGTGGTGGACGTGATCCAGGGCGGCGCCGGGACGTCGTCGAACATGAACGCCAACGAGGTGATCGCCAACCGTGGGCTCGAGATCCTCGGCTTCCCCCGCGGCGACTACGCCCACCTGCACCCCAACGATGACGTGAACCTCTGCCAGTCCACCAACGACGTGTACCCCACCGCAGTGCGCATCGCGACGGCACGCGGCATCGAGGGCCTGCTGAGCGCGCTCGAGGAGCTCCAGGAGGCCTTCCGGGTCAAGTCCGCCGAGTTCCGCACCGTCGTCAAGATGGGCCGCACCCAGCTGCAGGACGCCGTGCCCATGACGCTCGGCCAGGAGTTCGGCAGCTTCGCCGTCACCATCGGCGAGGACCGCGAGCGCCTGCGCGAATCCGCGCGGCTCATGTACGAGATCAACCTCGGCGCCACCGCGATCGGCACCGGCCTCAACGCCCCCGCCGGCTACGCCGAGTCCGCCTGCCGCCACGTCGCCGAAGCCACCGGGCTGCCCCTCGTGACGGCGCCGGACCTGATCGAGGCCACCTCGGACATGGGCGCCTTCGTGCACTTGTCCGGCGTCCTCAAGCGCGTGGCCGTCAAGCTCTCCAAGATCTGCAACGACCTGCGGCTGCTCTCGAGCGGTCCGCGTGCCGGTCTCGGTGAGATCAACCTGCCGGCCGTCCAGTCCGGCTCGTCCATCATGCCCGGCAAGATCAACCCGGTGATCCCGGAGGTCGTCAGCCAGGTGGCCTACGAGGTGATCGGCAACGACGTCACCGTAACCATGGCCGCGGAGGCGGGCCAGCTGCAGCTCAACGCCTTCGAACCCGTGATCGTGCACAGTCTCCACAAGAGCATCACGCACCTCGAAGCGGCCTGCCGGACCCTGACGGCACGCTGTGTCCAGGGCATCACCGCCAACACGGCACATCTGCGCTCCACCGTGGAGCACTCGATCGGCCTGGTCACCGCGCTCAACCCCCAGCTGGGCTACGCGGCTGCCACCTCGATCGCTCAGGAAGCACTCGCCAGCGGGCGCGGCGTGGCCGAACTCGTCCTGGAGCGCGGCCTGCTCTCGGCCGAACGGCTGGAGGAGCTCCTCCGCCCGGAACGCCTCGCGAATCTGTCCTCCTGACCCCCTCCCCCGCGGGTGCGTTCCGTGCAATCTTGAAGAAACCCCGGCGAAACGCACCTCGTGAATACTGATCTCCCCACCACTCACCGAAAGGACCCATGATGTCCTCCTCCGGAAGCTCCCCGAGTCCACAGGCGGTCCCCGACCACCTGGAGGACGGCGGGCACGCCCACTCGACCGACCACGTCCTGCACGCCGAGGACGCCGGCTACCACAAGGGCCTCAAGAACCGCCAGGTCCAGATGATCGCCATCGGCGGCGCCATCGGAACCGGCCTCTTCATGGGCGCCGGTGGGCGCCTGGCCGCGGCGGGCCCGTCCCTCGTCTTCGCGTACGCGATCTGCGGCGCCTTCGTCTTCCTCATCCTCCGCGCGCTGGGCGAGCTGGTGCTGCACCGCCCGTCCTCCGGCTCGTTCGTCTCCTACGCCCGTGAGTTCTTCGGTGAGAAGGCCGCGTTCGTCTCCGGCTGGTTCTACTGGATCAACTGGGCCATGACCACGATCGTGGACACCACGGCCGCGGCCCTCTACATGAACTTCTTCGGCAAGTACGTGCCGTGGATCGCCGCCGTCCCGCAGTGGGCGTGGGCTCTGATCGCCCTTGTGGTCGTTCTCTCCCTGAACCTCGTCTCGGTGAAGGTGTTCGGTGAGCTGGAGTTCTGGTTCGCGCTCATCAAGGTCGTCGCCCTGGTGTCCTTCCTCCTGGTGGGCATCTGGCTGGTCATCTTCGGCACCCCGACGGGCGCCCCCACCGGGTTCTCCCTCATCACGGACAACGGCGGCATCTTCCCGAACGGCATGATGCCGATGATCCTGCTCATGCAGGGCGTGGTGTTCGCCTACGCCTCCGTGGAGCTGGTGGGCACCGCGGCCGGCGAGACCGAGAACCCGCAGAAGATCATGCCGAAGGCCATCAACTCCGTGGTGTTCCGCATCGCGGTGTTCTACGTCGGCTCCGTCATCCTGCTCTCGCTCCTCCTGCCGTACACGGCGTACCAGAAGGGTGTCAGCCCCTTCGTGACGTTCTTCGGTTCCATCGGCGTGCAGGGCATGGACTCGATCATGAACCTCGTGGTCCTGACCGCCGCGCTCTCCTCCCTCAACGCCGGCCTGTACTCCACCGGCCGCATCCTGCGCTCGATGGCCGCGGCCGGCTCCGCGCCCAAGTTCGCACTGCGCATGAACAAGGCGGGCGTGCCGTATGGCGGCATCGCCATCACCGCAGTGGTCTCCCTCCTGGGCGTCCCGCTGAACTACCTGGTGCCGGGCGAGGCCTTCGAGATCGTCCTCAACGTCGCTTCCGTGGGCATCCTCGCCTCCTGGGCCACGATCATCCTGTGTCAGATCCAGTTGCAGCGCTGGGCCGCCAAGGGCTGGCTGGAGAGGCCGTCGTTCCGCATGCCGGGCGCCCCATACACGGGCTACGTGACCCTGGTGTTCCTCGCGCTGGTGCTCATCATGGTGTTCATCGACTCCCCGTGGACCCTGCTCGCCACGGTGGTGGCCTGCGGTCTGATGGTGGTCGGCTGGTTCGTCTGCCGTGACCGGATCCGTGCCATCGCCGAGGCCAGGAAGGGGTTCACGGGCGCCGCTCCCGTGATCGCCAACCGGCCGACGCCTCGCGCCTGAGGTACGCGGCACTCGCTGAAGCACCCCACTGACGCACGACGACGGCGGCCACCCCGGCCGCCGTCGTCGTGCGTTTGGGGTGTCCCGGCGCAGTCCGGCTGGCCACGCGTCCGCAGGTCACCGATGCGTTCCCTAGGATGGTGGGGTGCCCCAGCAGAATCCCGGACCCGCAAGCCCACCGCCCGCCCGGTACGCCGGGCTGCGCGCGGCCTTGTCCGAGGCGGGCATGGTCTGTCTGGGTTTCGTTCCGCTCGGCATGGGCCTGGGCGTCCTGGTCACCAATCACGGGCTGCCCTGGTGGGTGGCGCCGCTGCTGTCGGGAGTGGTGTTCGCTGGGTCGGTCGAGTTCATCCTGGTGGGGCTGCTGGCGTCGGCCACCCCGGCGCTGAGCATCGCGGTCACCACGTTCCTGGTGAACTCCCGGCACCTCTTCTACGGCTTCTCCTTCCCCCTGGACCGGGTGCGCGGGCGGCTCGCGAAGACGTACAGCATCTTCGCGCTGTGCGATGAGGCCTTCGCGCTCCTGTCCGGCCGGAGAGGGGAACGCGCGAGTTCTTCGCAGATCCTCTGGACCCAGCTGCTGCTGCAGATCTCCTGGGTCTCCGGCTCGGTGCTGGGCGCGCTGCTCGGCTCCGGCTTCCTGGGCAGCATCAAGGGCCTGGGCTTCCTGATGGTGGCGCTGTTCGTCGTGCTGACGCTGGACGCCTTCCGAGCCCGGCCCGATGTGGCGCTCGTGGCCCTGGCGGCGGGGTCGGCGGTCCTGGCCCTGCTGCTCGCCCCGGCGCAGATGCTGCTGGTGGCCCTCTGCCTCCTGTTCGCAGGACTGCTCCTGCGGCACTGGCGCGAATCGCGCTGGACCGGCAAACGCGGGCACGGCGATCAGGGTGGGCCCTCCGCCCCGACGGGAGGCTCCGATGACTGACGTCCCGTACCTGCTCCTCGCCGTGGCCGCGGCCGCCGCCGTGACGTTCGCGCTGCGCGCCATCCCGTTCGCACTGAAAGGCGCGCTCAAGGACTCACCGCTCCTGGCCGACCTCCGGGTGTGGATGCCGCTGGGCGCGATCCTGATCCTGCTCTTCTACGCGGTGAGCGGCGTGGACTTCGGCGGTTCCGGCCACGGCATCCCCGAGATGGCCGGCATCGTGGTCACGGCCCTGACCCATTGGTGGCGCCGTAACGCGATCCTCAGCATGGCGACGGGCACCGCGGTGTGCCTCGTCCTGGCGAACCTGGTGTTCGTCTGAGGCGAGGGCGCTCAGCGCAGCCCGGCCCGCAGCTCCTCCGGTGAGTCCACGGGTGCGTGGCACACCATCTCCCGGCACACGTACGCCCGCGGCGACCCGTCCGGCCCGGGCGTGCGGCCGTCGAGCAGCGGCACTCGGCCACTGTCCTCACCGATCGCGATGACCACTCCGGGCCGCGCGCTGCCGAACACCGCGTCGAGCAGACGGTCCCGCTCGGGCCCGGCCTCGCCCACGACGGCGACCTCCAAGACGCCGAGCAGCCCGGCCAGTTCGACGGCGAGCGCCGTCCCGGCCACACGAGGCTGGCCGGACGCCGCGTCCGACGCAGTGCGGGCCAGTCCGAGTGCCCGGTCCCGCAGCGTCAGGTCGCCGGTGAGGGCCGCAAGCGTCTGCCACGCCCCGGCCAGCACCGACACCGGCGCCGGGGTCGCGCCGTCGAAGAGATCGACCGCCGAGCGGCCGCCGTAGGCCGCCCGCAAGGGTTCGAGGTCTGTGGAGCTCTGCCGGAGGTCCTCGTTCAGCACCTGGCCGTCGCGGAGGAAGCCGGACTCGACGGCGTCGGAGAGCTCGCGGGCCCACTCGTACCAGGTGGCGTCACCGGTCATCTGGTACAGCGCGAGCGCGGCTTCCAGGGTGTGGGCATAGTCCTCGAGCAGGTCCGCCACCGGCCCCGGACGTCCCTCATGGGACACCCTGGCCAGCGACTGCGTCCCAGAGTTCCAGTGCACCTCGCGCAGATACCGGGCGGCTGCCTCGGCCCGCTCCACCCATTCGGGTCGCCCGAGGACCCGCCCGGCCTCGGCGAGGGCCGTGATCGTCATGGCGTTCCAGGAGGCGACCACCTTGTCATCCACCGCCGGACGCGGACGCGTGGCCCGAGCGGCGAGGAGCACGGGGCGCGCGCGGTCGAGCAGCGCTCGGCCGTCGTCGTCGAGGGCGCCGCCCGGATGCAGGGGCGAGCCGAGCGCGGAGACGCTCCCCCGCTCGGCCACGTGCAGCAGGCGGGCCAAGCGCAGGCCGTCCTCGCCGAGGAGTTCGAGCAGCTCGGACGGGGTCCAGAGCGCGAAGGCCCCTTCACGCTCGTGCAGCCCGACCTGCGTCAGCCCGATGCGGGCCAGCTGGTCCGGCGAGGGCTCGGAGTCGGCGTCGATCGCGGACAGGAACGCGCCGCTCGTCCCCGCGGCCAGACCGCCCTGGTCCGCGGGGGTGAGCAGGAAGCCTGCCAGGGCCTCGACCACGGCCTCGGCTTCCGCGTCGGGGAACACGGCCTCCCAGGCTTCGCGGGAGGCGGTCCCTTCGGGCGACCGCAGCAGCCGGACATACCGGGCGTAGGCGCGCAGGAGGAGCGCGTTGTCGTAGAGCATCTTCTCGAAGTGCGGCACGGACCAGTCCCCCGTCACGGAGTAGCGGCAGAAGCCGCCGTCGAGCTGGTCGCGCAGGGCCGAGCGTGCCATGGCGGCGAGCGTCCGAGCGGCCAGTCCCCCGGCCTCCTCGGCCCGGGGCAGCCCGCTCGCCGCGTGATCGGTGAGGAAGGGCAGCAGCGGACCCGGCGGGAACTTCGGGGCCTTGCCGAACCCGCCTTCCGGGGATTCCAGCTCCCCCAGACGCGCGACGGCGGCGGCGAGCCTGGCCGCCGTGCCGCCGTCGTCGGCCGGGGCGGCCGTGAGATGCACCGGCGAGGCGAACTCGCTCAGACCCTGGGCGAGGCGGGAGGCCTGCTGCTCGACGGCGTCGCGGCGCTCCGTCCACGCCTCGGCGACGGCCGCGAGGACCTGGCTGAAGGCGGGCATGCCGCGCGCGGGACGGGGCGGGAAATAGGTGCCGGCGTGGAAGGCGCGGCCGTCGGGGAGCAGGAAGACGCTCATGGGCCAGCCGCCCTGCCCCGTCATGGCCTGCGTGGCGCTCATGTAGACGGCGTCGACGTCGGGGCGCTCCTCGCGGTCCACCTTGACCGGCACGAAATGAGCGTTCAGGTACGCGGCCACGGCGGGGTCGTCGAAGGACTCGTGGGCCATCACGTGGCACCAATGACACGCCGCGTACCCCACGGAGAGGAAGACCGGGACGTCCCGTGCGGCGGCCTCCGCGAAAGCCTCCGGGCCGAAGACGTGCCAGTCCACGGGCTGCTCGGCGTGCTGGCGGAGGTAGAGGCTGCTCTGTCCTGCGAGGTGATTGGCCATGCAGCCACCGTAGCCCGGCACGCGTGACAGTGGCGACGGGGCGTCACGAACCGGCCGCACCCCATGCCCGCCCCCGCTCCCCGACCCACCCTCATCGACTGCTCCATACGATGTCGTTTTCCCCTGGATTCGAGGGATTTCGGCATCGTATGGAGCAGTCGATGGGGGTTGGAGGGGTCACCCTCGTCTGCGGGCAACAGGTCCTCGGGATGACGGTCCTCGTCAGGGAACGATATGTTGAGGAACACATGGTGGCGGCACTGGGTCGCGACGAGCTGGTCCCATACCGAACGGGAGGACGGCCATGAGGTCGAGTCAGGGCCTCGGCGCCGCCACGTCCCTGGATCGGGTACAGGGAGCACGAACGGGACGGTCCGCGTTCAGTGACAGCTCGTTCCGCTGGCTGTGGGCCGCCACGATATCGGCGCAGGGCGCATCAGCGATCGCGGGAGTGCTGATTCCGATTCTGGCCATCCAGGTCCTGGGTGTCGGCGCGGCCGGTGTGACCGTGCTGTCCACCGCTGCGGCATGCGCCGCCGTGGTGATCGCTCTCCCGGCCGGGATGTTCACAGAGTTCCGGCGCAAGCGGCCAATCCTGATCGGCTCCGATGCGGTTCGTTTCCTTGGCTTCGCACTCCTGACGGCCGCGGCTCTGTTCGGGTTCCTGTCACTGCCGTGGCTCGTCGCGGTCCTGTGCGTCAACGCGGTGATGCAGATGCTGTTCGGCAGTGCCTCCCTGGCCCATATCAAGGACCTCGTCCCCGAAGAGTCGCGGGCGGATGCCGTGGGCAAACTCCAGGGCGCGGCATGGATCGCCATGATCGGTGGTCCTGTCGCGGCCGGCTTGCTCGCGAGCGTCGCCCCTCTGACCGTTCTGCTGGCCTGCGCTGCGCTCTGCTTCCTCGGAAGTGCCGGCTGCATTTCCCTCATCCCCAGGCCGGAGAGCCCACCGCCGATCCAGGCTGACGAACGCCACCCCTTCCGAGATGCCTTCGCGGGCATCACCTACTTCGTCCAGGAACCGGTCCTCCGCAGACTCCTGGTTTCCTGGGTTCTTTTCGCCGGGGCCGTCGCCGCCCTCACCCCGGTGACCCAGGTCTTCTTCCTCCACGACCTCGAGTTCTCCACCACCGAGTACGGCATCACCATGGGAGTCCCCTCGATCGCAGCGCTGGTAGGGTCCTGGCTCAGCGGCCCACTCCTGAAAAAGCTCGGCCTTCGCCGCGCCATCAGGATCGGAAGCTTTGCTCGCGTCCCCCTCTACCTGGTCTACCCGGTCCTCCCGGCAGGACAGCTGGGCCTCATCGGCGCGGTTGCGGCATTCGCCGGGATCCTTTTGATCTCGTCGACCGTCAATGCTGCAATCTCGACGCTCCGCATGGAAATGACCCCTGATTCCCTCCTGTCGAGGACCAGCTCGGCGTGGATGGTCGCGACCATGTCGGCGGGGCCCGTCATGATTCCCCTGGCCGGTGTCGTCATGACCGCGTCATCACCTCGGGTGGCTCTCGTGTGCCTTGCCATCACCGTCGCAATCTCGGCGTTGGCGCTGCCGGATAAGGCACTCCGGAAACGGCTTCCGGCTCGCGCTGACGCACCTCGCTGAAGAGATCCCTCACTACGCCGGCCTTCGCTGACCTGGCACCAGCTCACCGACGGCGCTTCACTGCCAGACTCCCCGACCGCCGTCGTCGGTCGCATCGGATGGCCAGTCCGAGCAGCAGGACCACGATCGCCGCTTCCATCGGCAGCCACCAGCTCAGATCGGACGCCGTGAAGCCGCGGCCGTCGCCGGTGCCGACGATCGCCCGGTACACCCCGATCCCGACCACGAAAACCGACACCGTGATCACGCAGACCTCGCCGACCCGGGACCCCTCGACCGAAGCGATCTGCACGGCGAGCAGACTGATGAGGAGCGCGGCGATCGCGATGATCCCCGCGACCAGCGCCCCCTGGGCGCTCTCCTCAGGCCCCAGATACGTATTCTTCCGGCTTGGCGGGTCGAACATCACGGCGAAGGTGAGGGCCGCCGTCAGGCCGATCGTGAGCAGCGTCCCCCACACCACCGACCCCAGGCTCGGCTTCCGCGGGGCGGGCTCACGCGCGGACTCCGGCTTCGGGTCACGACTCTTCACGCGGCTCATCGTAGACCGCAGGGCCGGCGCGGCAGGAAATCCCCACCGCACCGGCCCCACCCCACCCCTTCATCGACTGCTCCACAGGATGTCGTTTCGCCCCTCATATCGAAGGATTTCAGCACCCTATGGAGCAGTCGATCAGCCGGGCTCAGGCCAGCGCGGACTTCAGCGTCTGGATCGCCAGCGCCATGGCCGCACGCGCACCGTGGGTGTCGCGCAGGGCATCCAGCATCACGAAGTCGTGGATGACGCCACCCACCCGGATCTGGGTGACCGGGACACCGGCATCCCGCAGCTTGGCCGCGTAAGCCTCGCCCTCATCACGCAGGACGTCGGCTTCAGCCGTGATCACGAGCGCAGGCGGGAGCCCGGCAAGTTCCTCCGTGGTGGCCCGCAGTGGGGAAGCGGTGATCTGGTTCCGCTCGGCCTCATCGGTGGTGTACTGATCCCAGAACCACTGCATGGCGTCGCGGCGCAGGAAGTACCCCTCGGCGAACTGGTGGTAGGACTCGGTGTCGAACGACGCGTCGGTCACGGGGTAGAACAGCACCTGGTGCTTGAACTCGACCCCGCCCCGCTCCTTGGCCATGAGGGTCAGGACGGTCGCCATGTTGCCGCCCACGGAGTCGCCGGAGATCGCGAGACGCGAACCGTCCAGCCCCTTCTCCGCACCGTGCTCGACGATCCAGCGTGCCGTGGCGAAGTTCTGCTCGATCGCATGCGGGTAGCGGGCCTCGGGCGACAGGTCATACTCCGGGAAGACGACGGCGGCGCCCACTCCCACGGCGAACTCACGGACCAGGCGGTCGTGCGTCGCCGCATTGCCGAACACCCAGCCGGCGCCGTGCGTGTAGAGCACGACGGGCAGCGCCCCGGTGGCCCCTGCGGGACGGACGATACGAGCGGACAGAGGGCGTTCGCCGCCGATCTCGACCCACTCCTCATCGATGGCCGGCTTCTCGACTCCCTCACCGGACTGCACGTCGATGACAGCCTTGCGCCCTTCCACGGGGCCAAGGTCGAAGAGGTACGGAGGCTCGGCGGTGGCGGCCGCGAACTCGGCGGCGGCGGTTTCCAGGATCGGCTGGGACATGGCGTTCACTCCTTGATCGATGGTGCGCAAATTACCTTGCACGCAAGGAATCTATCGAAGTCTCACCTTGCGCGCAAGGTATTTATCGAAAAAACTTGCGCACAAGTTGTACCGTGGGAGGATGGCGACACCTCAACATGGCCTCGACCTCGGCGATCAGCTGTGCTTCTCCCTCTACACCGCACAGCGCCTCGTGACGGCGGCCTACCGCCCGATTCTGGACACCCTCGGGCTCACATACCCCCAGTACGTGGCGATGCTCGCGCTCTGGGAGAAGGCGCCCCAGACCATGGGTGAGCTGGGCGAGAAACTGGGCCTCGACTACGGCACCGTCACCCCGCTCATCAAGAGGCTCGAAGCGACAGGGCTGGTCGTCCGCGAGAAAGTGCCGGAGGACCAGAGGAGCGTCCAGGTGAACCTCACGAGCGCGGGGCAGCACCTCCGGGACAAGGCCGTCACCGTGCCGGATGCGATCGCGGACGCCATGGCCCTCGACACCGAGGAGTTCCAGACCCTCAAGGACTCCTTGGAGCACCTCAGCGCGAATGTGGCGCAGCGCCTGGGAAGCCGCGCGCCGTCCTCGGACTGACTTTTCGGACGCGCAACGACTTTCTGGACGCACGACGGCGCTGGGAGGCGTCAGGCGCGCATCCGCGCTTCACGGGGACTGGGGCTCAGCGGTATGCAGCTCGGTGGTGCACACGGGTCAGCGAGCGTTGCGCGGGCCGTTCTCGCCGTCGTCGGTCGCGATCGGAGTGCCGTTCTCCGGCTCGGCGCCGGCCTGACCAGCGCCGCTCTCCTGCCCAGCGCCGTCCTGCTGCGTGCCGTCCTGCTCCGCCGCTTCGGCCACTTCACCGCGGTAGCGGACACGACGGATGCGGCGGACCATGTCGACGATCAGGAACGCCATGATGATGACGATGAAGGCCGTGGCGAGGAAGCCCAGGAGACCCGGGGTGACCATGTCCTGCGTCAGGCCCGGCTTCAGGCCCGGGAGGGGGCTGGGGCTCGGGTCGTTGGCAAGTTGCACAAGCAGCTGGTACACGCTTCACACCTTCAGGTTCTGGGGGACTCCCCCAATTCTACGCCGGATAGAACTGCCCCGAGACCGGCCGGGCCCGGCCCCGGCCGAGCGTCTCGGCCGTCCCGGCCACACTGCCGTCAGCGCAGTCCGGCGAACAGATCCGTCTCGGGCACGGTGTCCCCGACCTTCGAATCGATCAGAGCGAATTCCTCATAGGGCCAGACGCGCCGCTGCAACTCATCAGGGAACGCGAAGAAGAAGCCGTCCGGGTCGATCTGGGTGCGGTGTGCCTTGAGGGCCGCATCGCGCCGCTCAAACCAGGCGCCGACGTCGATCCGGGTGGTCGGGATGTGCAGCGGCTCGGCCTTGGACTCCAGCCACCCGTCGATCCACTCGAGCCCCTGGATGTTGAGGCCCTCGGCCCGGGCGGCGTCCCGCAGCGCGCGCATGCGCTCCAGGCCGAGACCGCAGTCGTAGTAGAGCTTCGAGGGCTGCCAGGCGGGGCCGGTGCCCGGATAACGCTCCGGATCGCCGGCGGCGTGGTAGGCCTCCACGGCGACTTTGTGGGACATGATGTGGTCCGGGTGCGGATAGCCGCCGTTCTCGTCGTAGGCCACCACGACATGCGGACGGAACGACCGGATGAGGCTGACGAGCGGGGTGGCCGCGACGTCGAGCGGCTGCAGGGCGAAGCAGCCGTCCGGCAGCGCCGGCAGCGGCTCCCCCTCGGGAAGACCGGAGTCCACGAAGCCGAGCCACGTCTGCTGCACGCCGAGGATCCGCGCGGCGTTGTCCATTTCGAGGCGGCGGGCGCCGGCCATGTCCCGCTTCGGGTGGGCCTCGTCCACCACGTGCGGATTCTGGATGTCACCACGGGAACCGTCGGTGCACGTGGCCACGAGGACCTCGGCCCCTTCGTCCACGTATTTGGCCATCGTGGCGGCGCCCTTGCTCGACTCGTCGTCCGGGTGGGCATGAACGAACAGGACGCGGAGGGTCTCCCCGTCGTCGACGACCCGCTCCGGGGTGGCGGGGGCAGCGGCGCTCATGGCGGCCTCCTGTGAAATGGCCCGGCACCGACGGCGGCCAGCGCGCGGGTGACGAGGAACTAGACTGGTGTGGTGACGCCGAGCCAGAGCCCAACGCCGATGGAGTCCAGCCTATCCAATCGCTACGGCCGCCAGAAGCGGCCGGTCACGCGGCGTGCCAAGCTGCTGATCCTCGTGGCGGCCCTGGTGCTCGCCGTGGGCGCCGCCGGATTCCTGGCCATCCGGAACTCCGTCAGCACGGTGGACTTCAAGACTGTGAGCTTCAGCGCCAACGACCCGTCCTTCGCCGAGGTGGACTTCCAGGTGTCCAAGGACCGGGACAGCGCCGCCGTGTGCGCCATCAAGGCGCTGGATGACCACTACGCGGTCGTCGGCTGGAAGTACGTCGACGTCCCGCCCAACGCTGCGGACTTCGGCGCGGAGAACGGCCAGACCACGCAGCGCCGTGTGACGGTGCGCACTGAATCGCTGGCGGTGTCCGGCGTCGTCGACAGCTGCTGGCTGAAACGCTGACCAAACCGGCGCCTGCCGCCGTTGACTTTGGTTTGTCCACCGCTTTGCCTACACTAGGCGAATACCTTTGCCCCGTTGACCTGGTTTGCCCGTCATCCAGCGGCCAGTCAGCGGGGTTCTTTGTGGCAGTTGATCAAGAGGAGTTCTCACGTGTCCAGCACCAATAGCGCATCCGCCGCGTGGCTGACCCAGGAAGCCTACGACCGTCTCAAGGCTGAGCTGGAGCACCTGTCCGGACCGGGCCGAGCCGAGATCGTTCAGAAGATCGAGGCCGCCCGCCAGGAAGGCGATCTGAAGGAGAACGGCGGCTACCACGCCGCCAAGGAGGAGCAGGGCAAGATCGAGGCCCGCATCCGCCAGCTGACCGTCCTGCTCCGTGACGCCCAGGTGGGCGCGGCGCCCGCCGACGACGGCGTCGTCGAGCCCGGCATGCTGGTGGTCGCGAAGATCGCCGGCGACGAGGAGAAGTTCCTCCTCGGTTCCCGCGAGATCGCGGGCAGCTCCGACCTCGACGTCTTCAGCGAGAAGTCCCCCCTGGGCTCGGCCATCATCGGCCACAAGGAGGGTGACACCCTCTCTTACACCGCGCCGAACGGCAAGGAGATCCCGGTCGAGATCATCTCCGCCAAGCCGTTCACCGGCTGATCTCCCCTCCCCTCTTCGCGAGGGAACAGTTGAGGCCCCTACCCGCGCCGGGTAGGGGCCTCAACTGTTCCCTCGCGCTCCTGCGGACGACGACGGCGGTCAGGAGCCCGTGGGCTGCGTCACCAGAAGCGCCCACCGGGCACCCGGCGGTGCAGTGACGGCGACGTCGATGCTGCCGTCGGGTGGGGCCGCCGCACTGCCGCCGAAGGTGGCGAGCTCCCCGGGAGCTGCGCAGTCTCCGCGCACGGAGTATGCAGGCTCGACGGCGGGCCGCAGGGACACCACGAGGGTTCCCTTCCCCAGGCACTGGACCGAGTAGGTCACCTGACCTTTCAGCATGTCCCGGATGTGGACATCCCAGGTCGGCTTCGTCATCCGGTCGACTTTGAGCACCACCTGTTGGGTCACCTTGGAGGTGTCCATGATCAGAGGACCGGACGACGGCGGCGGGGGCAGATAGGGGATGTCCGGGGTCGAAAGGTCCGGCGGGTGCGTGACCGTGTCCACCGGCGCCGTCACGGCCGACCCGCTCGGAGTGGGCGACCGGTCCGGTTGCGTGCCATACGGTGTGCAGCCCGCCAGCAGCGGAACCGCCAGTGCAAGAATCAGCGCGCGCCGCCCGGCGGCCGCAGCAAGATGTTCCCCCGACATGCCCCGAGCCTAGACGCCCGGCCACCCGCCGTCGAGCACCCACAAAAATCGACTGCTCCACAGGATGCCGTTTCCTCCCGATTTCGGGGAGGAAACGGCATCCTGTGGAGCAGTCGATGTGGGGGACGACGCCGGCCAGCCCTCGACCGCGGACCCGGGCGCCTCTACACTCGGCTCATGGTGGGGGCGAAGAGGGCCAGGTCGAACGCGCGGCGTGGGCTGGTGATGGCGGTGCTGCTGCCATTGCTGGCAGGATGCACGTCGACGCCGGACACGTCGTCAATACCGCGACGGACAGCCCAGTACACGCCGGACGGTTTCCCTTCACCGACCGGGTCTCCGACCACGGAACCGGTGGTGATCGACACTTCGGGTATGACCGAGAAGGTCCTCCTGAAGGTGGAACACATGACCGCGACCTCCTGGAAAGGAAGCATCCCCGGAACCGCGGGAACCGCTCTGATATTCACCGTACGATGCCGCGGCGAGGGATCCATCCTGGTACGCGAGCCCGCGCCCACGAGAGGAGCCTGGTCCGCGAACGGCCCTTGCGTCTCGCCCGGGGGACGTGGCTCCACTGGAAGCGCGGTACCCGGCTCACCCGGTGGGACCACGGAGTTCGAAGTCACCGCTCCCCCGGGCTCGGAATGGGCGCTCCTGGTGACCGAGGCTCCGCCGGGCACACTCCTGGACTGAACAGCCGTTCACCGCCCGTCCTCGTCCATCGCGCTCATCGACTGCTCCGTGGATGTCGTTCTGGGTGGCCAAAACGACATCCACGGAGCAATCGATGAGTGGGTGGGGAGCCTGGCCTAGAAGTGCACCACGATCGGCTGGAAGCCCTCGGCCCGCAGCGCGTTGAGCACCACCTCGGAGTGCTCGTGGCCCTTGGTCTCCAGGTCCACCGTGATCGAGACATCGCCCATGCTGATGGAGCCACCCACACGGGTGTGATCCACGCCGGTGACGTTCGCGTCGTGCTCGGCGATGATGCGGGAGATGGTCGCCAGGGAGCCGGGACGGTCGTCGAGGAGGATCCGCACCGTCAGGAAGCGGCCTGCCGCGTACAGACCGCGCTGGATCACCTTGAGCATGAGCATCGGGTCGATGTTGCCGCCGGACAGGATGACGGCCACCTTGCCCGGGTTCTCGATCCGGCCCTCCATGAGCGCCGCCACACCCACCGCGCCGGCCGGCTCCACCACCATCTTGGCGCGTTCCAGCAGGAAGATGAGCGCACGGGCGAGGGCGTCCTCGCTGACCGTGACCACGTCGTCCACGAGTTCGCGGATGATGCTGAACGGCAGCTGCCCGGGGCGGCCCACGGCGATGCCGTCGGCCATCGTGGAGACCTTCTTCAGCGGGACGAGGGCATCCGCGGCGAGCGACGGCGGGTAGGCGGCGGCGTTCTCCGCCTGCACCCCGATCACCCGGATCTCACGGCCCAGTTCACGGGCGCGCTCCTTGATGGCCACGGAGACGCCGGCCAGGAGGCCGCCGCCGCCGACGCCCATGATGATCGTGTCCACATCGGGAACCTGGTCGAGGATCTCGAGGCCGATCGTGCCCTGGCCCGCCACGACGTCCACGTTGTCGAACGGGTGCACGAACACGGCCCCGGACGCCTCCGCGTACCGCTGTGCCTCGGCCAGGGCCTCGTCCACGTTGTGGCCGTGCAGGATGACCTCGGCGCCGTGCCCGCGGGTCGCCGCCAGCTTCGGCAGCGCCACACCGAGCGGCATGTAGATCCGGGCCTTGATGCCGAGGGCCTTGGCCGCGGAGGCGACGCCCTGAGCGTGGTTGCCGGCCGACGCCGCGACGACGCCGCGGGCCTTCTCCTCCGGGCTCAGGCGGGCCATGCGCACGTAGGCGCCACGGACCTTGAACGAGCCCGCGCGCTGCAGGTTCTCGCACTTGAAGACCACGTCGCCACCCACCATCCGGGACAGCGCCCGGGACTTCTCGATGGGCGTGACGGTAATGACGCCGTCGAGCAATTCCTGTGCGCGGACTACGTCCTGGAGCGTGACGGGTAGGGCCTCAGTGGTCATCACTGGCCGCCTCCTTGGAATTGTTCGGTTTCTCTTGCGTCCCCGGCCCGCTCACGGGGGCCGGAAGTTCAGTGCGCTCTTCAGCGGACGACGACGGCGTCTCCCCCGCCGCGGCGTCGATCTCCTCATCGGAGGTGGCCGGCGTCGTCGTGCCGTCCAGGGCGACGACGGCAGGGTCGTCGTCCCAGCCGCGTCCGGCGATGTAACGGATCGCGGTGTTCAGCGCGGCGAGGATCGGCACGGCGAACAGGGCGCCGGGGATGCCCGCCAGGAAGGAGCCCGCGGCGACGGCCAGGATGACGCCCACCGGGTGCAGGGAGACGGCCTTGCCCATGACGAGCGGCTGCAGCACATGGCTCTCCAGCTGCTGCACGGCGAGGACGATCGCGAGCATGATGACGGCGTTCACCAGGCCATTGGCCACGAGGGCCAGGAGCACTGCCACGGCGCCGGTGACGAGGGCGCCCACCACGGGGATGAACGAGCCGAGGAAGACCGCCAGGCCGAGGGGCAGGGCCAGGGGCACACCGATCACGGCGGCGCCGACGCCGATGCCGATCGCGTCGACGGCGGCCACGAACACCTGGATCCGGACGTAGTTGCCCACCGAGATCCAGGCCTTGCTGCCGGCGCCGTAGATGGCCGGGCGGGCCTTCTTCGGGGCCAGCCGGGTGATGAAGCCCCAGATCTGGCGGCCCTCGAGGAGGAAGAAGATCAGGATGAAGAGGGTCAGCAGGAGCCCGGCCGCGATGTGCCCGGCCCCACTGCCGACGCTCAGCGCCCCGGTCAGGATGGTGCTGCTCTGGTTCTGCACGGCGTCCACGACATTGCGGATGTAGCCGTCCAGCTGGTCGGCGGTGAGGTGCAGCGGTCCGTCCTGGAGCCAGCCCTGGATCTGCTTGAGACCTTCGAGCGCCTGACCCCACAGTTCTTTGAAGCCCACGGTGGCCTGGCGGCCGACGAAGATCAAGGTGACGGTGATGACCGCGATCAGGCCGAGCAGCGTGAGGGCGACAGAGAGACCGCGATGGATCTTGTGCCTGCTCAGCCAGCCGACCACCGGGTTCAGCAGAGCGGTGAGGAGCGCCGCGAGGAGGAGCGGGATGATCAGGAAGCTGACCTTCGAGAGCAGCCAGATGAGCGCGCCCGTGGCGAGGAGGATGACCCCCACGCGCCAGGACCAGGCCGCGGCGATCCGGATGCCGTACGGGATGTCCTCATCAAGTTCCCTGCCACGCGTCGGACGGGGCACCACTGACTGACCGTTCTTGGCTACACCTGACATGCATCAATCGTGGCGCAGCCGCCCCCCATTTGGAAATCAGGTTCGCATGGCGGGCGGGCGGAGGGGTCCGGCCGGCCGCGACGCGTTCATGTCAGGGCTTGGGGCTCACCGTGACGATGATGACCTGGACCTTCTTGTCATAGTCGAAGCGGAGGTCATAAATGACCTCCAGGCCCGTCTTATAGCCGGGTGGGAGCGCCGAGTAGTGGCGTCCCGTGGGGTGGTCATTCAGCCCCCGGATCCATTCCTCGACCCTGGCCTGATCGATGCCGTAGTCGGAGACTGCGGCTCGGACCGCGGCGATGTACTCGTCCTTCGATTCCGTGGTCAGGAAGTAACTCAGCTCATCCACGGTGTCCTTGCCGTCGTGGACCAGAGCGTTGAGCACATCGGTCCGCGCCGTGATCTCCCCCTGAGGGGCCGTGATCCGCAGGTCCATCTTTCCTGCTCCCCGCAAATCCACCATTGGCGATTGCAGCCCTGGACCGAGCCCGACCGCGGTGCGGGTCAGGGACCCTGAAGAGAAATCGAACCGCGCCGAACGATCTGCCGTGATCTTGGCGATCCCCGCCTGATCCAGAGTCGAATTTCCGGTGACCGGTGCCCGTTGCGTGGATAAGGTGTGGTCATGGCCGGGGGTGTCGATCGCGACTCCGCAGGCCGTCAGAACGCACGTGAGGCCGAGTGCCGCAACGGAAGCCAGCGCCGCTCGACGTGCGCCGAGTCGACGAGGCCGCAGACGAGTCGGCAGTGCCTGATCGGCCGACTGCGCGACGTCTGCGCCGTAAAACCCTCCACCCATCGGTGTCCCCCTCCCGAACGGCCACCCTGGCCATGGTGACCATCCTAGGGTTCCCCGAGCGCTGCCGCGACGGGGACGCCTCCCCATCCGGCAGCCCTCGGCGGGCGCCTTCAAGGTCCTGTCACCAGGAGGCTTCGATCCCCCAGCTCATGGTGAACTCTCCGCCGGGCTGGACCCACTGCAGACCGTCGCCGGAGTTGAAGGCATTGGCCGGCCCGGTCATCGGTTCGACGGCGAGCGCCTTCGCGCGCCCGTCGAACCCTCCCGTGGCGTAGATATGGACGTAGCCGCACCGGTCGTCCTGCCACAGCGCGACCGACCGGCCGTCGGCGCCGCTGAGCGTGGTCCGGGCGCGCCCCGCGGCATCGCGTTCCAGCCCCGTATACGCCGTGTCGGTGTCCAGGTCGGCGAGCACGACGCCGGCCCGCAGGTCGGTGCCGTCGCTCACCGGGCGCTCGTTCCGGGGGATGAGCCTCTCGTCGGTCTCGAGCCAGCGGTCCGCGCGGACGGTGAGCGTCAGATCCTCGGCCGGGAGCTCACCCAAGCGGAGGTAGGGGTGAGCGCCGAGCACGACCGGAGCCGCGGCGTCGTCGTCGTTCAGAAGGGTCTGGGTGACCCGCAGCGCGCCGCTCTCCTCGAGTTCGTAGGCCACCCGGTGCCGGACGAGGAACGGGTAGCCGTGCTGCGGGAAGACCGTCGCTTCGAGGACCACGTGTGTCCCGCTCTGCTCGACGCAGGCGTAGGGGGCATTGCGGAGGAGACCATGGCTCGCGTTGTTGCGGGACACCTCGGTGATGTCGAGCTGCTGGGTCGCACCGTTCAGCGTCCACTTCCCGTCCTCCACCCGGTTGGCCCACGGCGCCAGCGTGATGCCGGAGGCGCCGGGCGGGATCTGGTGGTCGCTGAACGTCTCGGTGAGGAGCACGCCGTCCACGGAATAGCTGCGGAGCGCCGCGGCGAGTTCGGTCACGACGGCGACGGCCGGCCCGCGCTCGAGGCGGTACTGGGCGCCGCTCGCGCAGCGGATGGCGGGGCTGCTGGAAGATTCAGGCATGGCAACACCGTACCGGTCGGAGTCGAGCGGTCAAACGGCTTCCGGCAGGTGACGCGATCATTAATGTTCTTTTTTGTTAGAAATTATTCGTTCTTTGCTAGAGTCTGATCAGAGCCCCAGAGAGCGGGCGATGGAAGCGAGGGCAGCCATGACATCGGTGACACGTTCACACCTGGCCGACGGCCGCGAAATCATCTATTTCGACGCCGCTCCGGGCCGCACCGCGGACGTTCCGGACACCCGCGACCTTCCTCAGCGGGACCTCGGCCCGGAAGGTTCCGGCGAGGTGCGCTATGACGCCCTGAGCGGGGAATGGGTGGCCGTCGCCGCGCACCGGCAGACCCGCACCCACCTCCCCCCGGCCCACGAATGCCCCATCTGCCCCAGCACCCCCGAGCGCGCGACCGAGATCCCCGCCGAGGACTACGAAGTGGTCGCGTTCGAGAACCGCTTCCCATCGCTCGGTCCCGTGGTGGGCGACATCCCCTCGAGTCCCGGGTGGGGAACACTCGCACCGGCCAGCGGACGATGCGAGGTGGTCACGTTCACCCCGGAGCACAGCGGCTCCTTCGCCGAACTGCCCTGGGAACGCGCGCGCACGGTCGTGGAGGCGTGGTCCCACCGCACCCGGGAGCTCTCGGCGCTCAGTGGCGTCCGCCAGGTGTTCCCGTTCGAGAACCGCGGCGCGGACATCGGGGTCACCCTGCATCACCCCCACGGCCAGATCTATGCCTACCCCTATGTGACGCCGCGCGCCGAGGCCATGGCCCGGACCGCCGTCGAGTACCGCTCGGATCGCCCCGACGGTGAGACGCTGCTGGAAGGAGTGGTCCGCCGCGAGCGCGGCGACGGCTCCCGCGTGGTCCTGGAAGGCGAGCACTTCAGCGCTTACGTGCCGTTCGCCGCCCGGTGGCCGCTGGAGCTGCACCTGGCGCCGCACCGTCACGTCCCGGACTTCGCCGCCCTCACCGGAGCGGAGAAGGACGAGCTCACGACGCTGTACCTGGACCTTCTCGGCCGCGTCGACGGCCTGTACGACACCCCCACCCCGTACATCGCCGCATGGCATCAGGCGCCGCTGCTGCGCGGGTACCGTGAGGCCATGGGCTTCCACCTGCAGCTGACCTCGCCACGCCGCGCCGCCGACAAGCTGAAGTACCTCGCGGGGTCCGAGGCCGCCATGGGAGCGTTCATCAACGACGTCACCCCGGAATCGGTCGCCGCACGGCTGCGCGGCTCCGTCTCGCCGTACCGTTCCACGGCCCAGGCCGCGCCTGTCGCACCGCTCCTCGTCCCCTCCGTCTCTCCTGAAGGAGCCCACTCATGACCTCGCAGCACACCGAGGCCACCAGCCGCCAGGAATCAGGCCAGCAGGACATCCTCGTGGCCTTCCGCGAAGCGTTCGGACACGACGCCGACGGCGTGTGGATGGCGCCCGGGCGGGTCAACCTCATCGGCGAGCACACCGACTACAACGACGGGTTCGTCCTCCCCTTCGCGATCGACCTCAAGGCCCGCGTGGCCGTGCGCGCCCTGCCGGCATCCCGCACGGTCCGTCTGCTCTCGGCCCAGGGCACGGGGGCACAGGGCACCGGCACACAGGGCACCGGAGGCGTGCTCGAGTTCGAGCTGGACCATCTCACGCCCGGAGGCGACTACGGCTGGGCGAGCTACCCCCTCGGCGTGGCCTGGGCCCTGGAGCAGTCCGGCGTGGCCGTGCCGGGCTTCGAGCTGTACCTGGACTCCACGGTCCCCCTCGGCTCCGGCCTGTCCTCCTCCCACGCGATCGAATGCGCCACCATCACGGCACTCGCCGAGCTGTCCGGTGCATCCCTGAGTGCGCAGGATCTGGTGCTGCTGACCCAGCGCGGCGAGAACGACTTCGTGGGCGCCCCCACCGGCATCCTGGACCAGTCCGCCTCCTTGCGCGGCGAGCGCGGTCACGCCGTGTTCCTCGACTGCCGGGATCAGCACGCCGAGCTCATCCCCTTCGACGCCGAAGCGGACGACCTGGTCATGCTCGTCATCGACACCCGCGTGGCGCATTCACACAGCGACGGCGGGTATGCCAGCCGCCGCGCGGCGTGCGAGGCGGGTGCGGCCGCACTAGGGGTCCCCGCGCTGCGCGACCTCGGCCTGGAGGACCTGCCCCGCGCCGAGGAACTCCTGGACGACCTGACCTTCCGCAGGGTCCGTCACGTGGTCACGGAGGACGCGCGGGTCCTCGAGACCGTGGCGGTCCTCCGGACCGAGGGCGCCAAAGCCATCGGGCCTCTCCTCGATGCCAGCCACGTCTCGATGCGCGATGACTTCGAGATCTCCTGCCCGGAACTGGACGTCGCCGTGGACTCCGCACGGGCGGCCGGCGCGATCGGCGCCCGGATGACCGGCGGCGGCTTCGGCGGCTCGGCCATCGCGCTCACGCCCCGGGGCCTCGAGGACGAGGTCCGGCAGGCGGTGCTCGATGCCTTCGCCTCCCAGGGTTTTGCCGAGCCACGGCTCTTCACGGTGACGCCCGCGGACGGCGCGCGCCGTCTCGCCTGACACTCGTAACCCTGCCGACTGAGTCCGCTATGCAGGGCGTGAGTCCGCTACACGATGTAGCGGACTCACGCTGTAGATAGCGGACTCAGCAGCGGCGGCCTCCCCCGCATGGCTGCCATCAGAACAGCTGCCAACGACAGAGCTGCCAACGACGACGGCGCCGCTCCCCTTCCGGGTGAGCGGCGCCGTCGTCGTGTGTCAGCGGAGCCCTGGCCGGGCCCGCGGAGGGAACTAGTCGTTGCCTCTCAGGATGGCGATCAGACGCAGCAGCTCCACGTACAGCCACACCAGGGTGACCGTCAGGCCGAAGGCGGCGGTCCAGGAGTACCGTGCGGGGGCGCCGTTGTGGACGCCGGCCTCGATGTTGGTGAAGTCCATGATCAGGGAGAACGCCGCCAGGATCACGGCGACCACACCGATGATCAGGCCGAGCGGGATGCCGCCGATCGTCATGCCGCGCAGGCCCCACGGGTCCTTCACGACGCCGAAGATCATGAGGAAGAAGTTGATGAGGCTGAACGCCGCGTAGCCGATCATCGCGATCAGGAAGAAACGCATCATCTTGGGGGTCGCACGGACCTTGCCCGAGGTGAAGAGCAGGAGCGTCACGCCGAACACGGCGAGCGTCGCCAGCACGGCCTGAAGACCGATGCCGGGAAGGCGCATCTCCAGGACCTTGGTGATGCCGCCGAGGAACAGACCTTCGAAGCCGGCGTAGGCCAGGATGAGGGCCGGGACCGGCTCCTTCTTGAAGGTGTTGACCATCGCGAGCGCGAAACCGCCCAGTGCGCCCAGGATCATGAGGCCGAGGGCCAGTCCGGGGCTGGTGAACCAGGTGATCGCGGCGCCGACCAGGACGGCGCCGAGGCACAGGAGGGTCTTGACGATCACATCGTCGAAGGTCATCCGGCCGGTCTGCGCGGGGCCTGCGGAGGGCTGCGAGTACATCTGCTGGAGCTGCTCGGCGGAGAGCTGCTGCTGACCGTACTGAGGCTGTCCGTACTGCGGCTGACCCGGCTGGGCGTAACCGGTCTGGCCGTAGCCATTCTGCCCGGGGGCCTGCTGGCCGTACGGGTTCATCATGTTCGGGGGTGGCGGCGCCTGCAGCGCGCCACGGAAGTTCTTGCCGTTGAAGATCGGGTTGCCTCCGGCAGCCATCTCTCATCCCTCCTGGACGTCCAATGCGAGTTGTTCCAAGCTACCAACTCCAACGACCGGCCTGCGGAAAAGTTCCCTGCGCCTTCCCGGCTTGCCCGGAATCGGCCCGTGGCTAGACTTGAAGGCGAGGCCCTGACCGGCCTGCGGACGAGGGAGCAGTACCCGCACAGGACAAGACTGACTCAGAAAGAGCCTTGTCATGGCATGGATCGTTTTGATCATCTCCGGAGTCCTGGAGGCGGTGTGGGCCTCGGCACTCGCGGCATCCCAGGGATTCCGCAAATGGAAACCCGCAGCCCTGTTCGTCATCACCTCGGCTGCCAGCATGATCGGCCTCGCATATGCGATGCGGGAATTGCCCGTCGGCACGGCGTATGCCGTGTGGGTCGGGATCGGCGCGTGCCTCACGGCCGTCTGGGCCATGATCACCCGGCAGGAGAAAGCCACCGTTGCGCGCATCGCGTTGCTGGCGCTCCTGGTCGGCAGCGTCGTCGGCCTGAAGGCGGTGAGCTGAATGCCCTGGATCGTCCTGCTGGCCAGTGCCCTCATGGAAGCCGTCTGGGCCACCGCCCTCGGCCTGTCCCACGGCTTCACCGAAGTGGGGCCGACCATCGTCTTCGCCATCGGCCTCGTGCTGAGCATGATCGGCCTCGGCTGGGCCGCCAAACACATCGCCATGGGCACCGCGTATGCGGTGTGGACCGGCGTCGGCGCGGCACTGACCGTCGGCTACGCCATGGCGACCGGGGCTGAGAGCGCCAGCCCGCTGAAACTCCTCTTCATCGCGGGGATCATCGCAGCGGTGGGCGGGCTCAAGCTGCTGCCCTCCAATTCACCCGGCAAGCACTGACTCACCCGGCAAGCACTGACCGTCAGTCATCGATGGCGGGCTGCTGCCGCTCGCGCAGCAGCACCGCCACCGCCATGCCGACGACGGCGCCCAGCAGCGTCTCCACCGCACGGTCGGTGAGCACGGGCACGGGATCGCCCGGGTTGGACAGCAGCGTCACCAGCAGCACGACCGGGGTCAGGAACGCCTGCGCGAGCCCGTAGTTCCGCCGCATGAAGAGCTCCGACGGGAATTGCAGGAGCGGGATCAGCAGCACCAGCATCATCGTGGACGGTTGCGGCCAGAGGATCAGAGCCGTGAGCCCGATGCCCACGAGCGTTCCCACGATCCGGTGCACGCCCCGTTTCAGACGGGCGCTCAGCGCTCCCGCGGCCAGCGGGATCGCGGCAGAGGCCATCGCCCAGTAGGGATGACCCCAGCCACTCGCGATCCCCGCCACACCCGCGACGCCGACCGCCACGAAGTACCGCAGCGCCTGCCGCAGGATCACGCCGTCGCGCCATGGGCTGGAGACACGGAGACGCCGCTCCCCGACGGCCGCGTCGGGAGCCAGCCGCCAGACCACGAGGCTCAGGGCCAGGCTCACCGCCGACGACGCCCCTCCCACGACGAACGGAACCCAGAGCGGCATCGGATGGGTGACGGAGGCGGAGGCGCCGAGGGCGAACAAGGCCCAGAACGGCCCCACGGGATTGAGTTTCGCGGCGTCCGCCACCACCGATCCGAGCGCGGCGAAACACGTCTCCACCAGGACCAGGACGGGGGTGGGGGCATGCAGATGGGCCAGCACGGTGCCGATCAGGACGGCGGAGACCAGCAAGGCGGACGCCTCCAGCTGATGGACCACCCGCCACAGATGAGGTTCGCCCCGGCCGTACATGCTGGTGAAGGCGCCGAACACGGCATAGATCGACCATTCGGGATGGCCGATCATCAGAAGCGTGACCATGGGGATCGCCACACTGAGCGCCACGCGAACCGCGGCGACTCCGTGGTTCCCGGCCGGCCCTGTGGCGAAGAATCCGCGACCCGTGCTGAGGAGTGCGCCCACCAAAGCCTTTCCTGGTGGGGCCGTCAGGCCGGGTCACACCCCGGCCGCAGCAGCCCCGCCCGCTTCCCGGAGACCCTCTCGGATCCCCTCAGGGAAATCCTAGGTCCCCCTCAGGTCCGCGGGCGAACCGGCCCCGTCACGAACCGGCCCCGTCACGAGGTGGCGATCAGGCGTTCGCGCGAGACACCTCGTGGAGCGCCGCGACGAGCGCCGCCAGCTCCTGGTGCTCTCCGGCGTCGCTCAGGATGCGTTCGAGGGCCTCGTCATGGACCGGCTTCGCCTTCTCATACAGCTCGCGGCCCGCGGACGTGAGCTCGGTGTAGATCCCCCGGCGGTCGTCCGCGCAGAGGATCCGGGTCAGCAGGCCGCGGTCCTCCAGCCGGGTGACCAGGCGGGTGGTGGCGCTGGCGCTCAGTGCGGTGGCACGGGCGAGCTGCTGCATGCGCATGTGCCAGCCGTCCTGGCGGCTCAGGGCGTCGAGCACCGTGTATTCGACCACGGAGAGCTTCACCTCGTCACTGAGGGCGCGCTCCAGCCCGGCTTCGATCACACCGTGCAGCGCGGCAAGGGTGCGCCAGCCCTGGGCGCGCACTTCGACGGCGTCGTCGTCAATGCTCATGGGGACCTCCTGAAGACTCGGCTTGCATCACTTGCTTGCGTGTGCAACTATTGCATCTGCAAGTGAAATAACCAGCGCTTGCAACTAAATCCAGTCTAGCAGGAGTGTTCATCACCATGCCTATCGGTCTTCTCGCGCTCTCCGTCGGCGCCTTCGGGATCGGGCTGACCGAGTTCGTCATCATGGGGCTGCTGCCCGAGGTCGCCACCGACTTCGGGGTCTCCGAGGCAACCGCCGGATGGCTGATCTCCGGATACGCCCTCGCCGTCACGGTCGGCGCACTGCTTCTCACCGCTGCCACCACCCGGCTCCCCCGCAAGCCTGTGCTGCTCGGCCTTCTCATCCTCTTCATCGCCGGCAACACCCTGTCCGCGATCGCCCCCAACTACGGCGTCATGCTGACCGGCCGCATCCTCGCGGCCCTCTGCCACGGCGCGTTCTTCGGCATCGGCGCAGTGGTCGCCTCCGGTCTCGTGGCACCCGCCAAGAAGGCCCAGGCGGTGGCCATCATGTTCACGGGCCTGACCGCGGCCAACGTGCTCGGCGTCCCCTTCGGTACGCTGCTCGGTCAGCAGTTCGGCTGGCGCTCGACCTTCTGGGTCATCTCTGCCACCGGCGTCGTCGCCTTCATCGGCATCGCCGCACTGGTGCCGCCACTGCACCAGGACGGCAAGGCGCCCAGCCTTCGCCACGAGCTCACCGCGTTCCGCAGCGGACAGGTCTGGCTCTCGCTCCTCGTCACGATCCTCGCCTATGGCGGCATGTTCGGCGCCTTCACCTACATGGCCTACACGCTCACCGGGATCTCCGGCTACCCGAGCAGCGCCGTGCCGTGGCTCCTCATGCTCTCCGGCGCCGGCCTGTTCGTCGGCAACTGGATCGGCGGCAAGCTCGCCGACCGCGACATCGACAAGACCCTGATCTTCTTCGTGGCCGGACTGCTCGTGACCCTGGTGCTCTTCGGGCTCCTCGCCTCGATCCCGTGGATCGCCGCCGTCGCGCTGTTCGTCATGGGCGGCTTCGGCTTCGGCACGGTGCCCGGACTGCAGTCCCGCATCATGCAGTACGCGGGCGGCGCTCCCACTCTGGCGTCCGGAGCGAACATCGGCGCCTTCAACGTGGGCAACGCCCTCGGCGCCTGGGCCGGCGGTCTGGCGATCTCCGCCGGGCTCGGCTACGCCTCCCCCGTCTGGACCGGCGCGCTGATCACCATCCCGGCCCTGATCATCATGATCATCGCCGCCCTGAAAGCCCGGCGGGAACAGTCCGCCACCCTCTCCACCGAATCCGAGCAGGCTCCGGCCACCGCCTGAGCCCGCCGAACCATCCAACTCCCAGGAGGACGACACGATGACCACCATCCCCACCATCACCCTGAACAACGGCATCGAGATGCCGCAGCTCGGTTTCGGCGTGTTCCAGGTCCCGGACGCGGAGACGACGGCGGCCGTCGCCGAAGCTCTCACGGCCGGCTACCGCAGCATCGACACCGCAGCCATCTATGGCAACGAGCGCGGCGTCGGCCAGGCGATCGCCGACTCCGGCATCGACCGCGGCGAGCTGTTCATCACCAGCAAGGTGTGGAACGCGGACCAGGGCTTCGAGGAGACGCTCGCCGCCTATGACGCGAGTCTGGAGAAGCTCGGCCTGGACTACCTCGACCTGTACCTGATCCACTGGCCGGCCCCCGCGAACGGCCGCTTCATCGACACGTGGAAGGCCCTCGAGAAGCTCTACGCAGATGGCCGCGTCCGGGCGATCGGCGTCTCGAACTTCGAACCGGATCAGCTGGAGCAACTGCTCGCCGAAGCCACGGTCGTCCCCGTGGTCAACCAGGTGGAACTGCACCCCGCCCTGCAGAACCGTGCGGTGCAGGCTTTCGGCGCCGAGCACGGCATCGCCACCGAGGCCTGGAGCCCGCTGGCCCAGGGCGCGGCGCTGCAGGACCCGTCCGTGCTGGCGATCGCGGAGGCCCACGGCCGCACCCCCGCCCAGGTGATCCTGCGCTGGCACCTCCAGCAGGGCCGCATCGTGATCCCGAAGTCCGTCACGCCGTCGCGCATCGCGGAGAACCTGGACGTCTTCGGCTTCGAGCTGAGCGCCGAGGAACTCAGTGCGATCGACGCCCTGGAGAAGGACGGCCGCACCGGTCCCCACCCGGCGGCCTTCAACGGCTGATTCCTGACGCGAACCCCGGGCGGGAGGCGGCGATGATGATCGCTGTCTCCCGCATGGGGTTGAGCCGTCCTCTCAGGCCGCCGACGGTCCGCGAAGCTCGCGCAGACGCGCCAGCAGGATGGCCGCCGGCTCGGGGGCCGCGCACTCCTCGAGCGCCAGAAGCAGGTGAGCGGCTCCGATCCGGCGGCTCTTGGCGTCCGCCGCGTGGCCGAGAGCGCGCCGCAGCACGTCCTTGGCGCCGGGGGTGAAGGACGCCCGTCCCGCGCCCGCCGCCGGCGCCAGTGGCCCGAACCGTTCGACGTCGATCCCCACGCGGGCGAGGGCCTCACGGTCGAGGGCGTCGGCCAGTTCGCGAAGCTCGTCGGCCGTGACCCCCAGCGACTGGGAAGCGCCGGGATCGTGCACCACACCGATCAGCAAGTGGTCCGTGGAGACCTTCCGGTCACCACGGAGGCCGGCCTCCGCGACGGCACGGGTGACGGTCTCGCGTGCCTCGTGGGCGAATCGTTCAAACATGGCGTGACGCCTTTCCGTTCGAGGTCTTCCCATGCTTCGCATGGACGGACTGACGGGTGACGCCGAGTGCCGCGCCGATCTGCTCCCAGGACCAGCCGGCGTCGCGAGCGGCGGTCACCGAGGTGGCCTCCACCCGCTCGGCCAGGCGGTGGAGCGCGACGACGGCACGCAGACCCGCCCCTGGGTCGGCGGTCGGATCCTGCTCGGAGAGCCCTTCGAAGTCCATGGTGTCAGTTTAGGTTGACATCGATGATGGCGTCAATTAAAACTGACACGCCTCTCGTCCTCCCCACCGCCCTAGTCCGCCTGAAGCGCCCCGCGAATGGCGTAGCGGTGCAAGGTGACGCCCGCTTCAAACGAAGCCTGCTCCAGCAGCTCGAGTTCCAGCGGTTCGTCCACGTGGTCGAAGAGCGGGCGTCCCCGGCCCAGGATCGCCGGGTGGGTGAAGAGCATGACCTCGTCCAGGAGACGCGCGTTCAGCAACTGCGTGGCCAGCGTGGCGCCGCCGACGCCGATATCGCCGCTCTCCTCCGCCCTCAACGCGGCCAGCTGGGCGATGGCGTCGTCCCCGCCGATGATGCGGGTGTTGTGCTCGGCGCTCGTGCGGGTCCGGGAGACGAGCACCTTGGGCACGTCCGTCCAGATCTCGCCGTATTCGCGCATGAAGTCGGGTAAAGACGTGTCGGTCCGGGCCTTCGGCCAGAACGATTCCATGGTCTCGTAGATGACGCGGCCGGAGACATCCATGCTGAGGGCACGGGCCCTCGCATTGAACTCGCGATGCAGGGACTCGCCGATGCGCATCCAGTCGCCGCCGCCCTCCTCCCCCGGCTCGCCCTCGATCATCAGGTCCAGCGAAACATTCATCCAGTACACGAAACGGGCGGCCATGCCCTCACCTCCGGAAGGTCGGATGGGATGGCGCCGACGACGCGACACCGTTGTCCGAGGCACAGGAGGCCGAGCTTCAGCCCGGACGAGGCCACGGACTGTCATCGTAAGGCGGCGGGTTCCGGATGGCCAGAGTCCGGGTCCAGCCCGCGAGCGGCGCGGCCGCGCGTCAGGCCTCCCGCATCGCCTCCGCCTCGGGAAGCCCCGTCGGGAAGCCATCGATACTGGAGCGGTTGCGTTCCTGCTGATAGGCGAGCAGCCCCTCGGTTCCCTTCTTCCCGGCCCAGGAATCCATCAGCGTCCGCTGTTCCTGGAATTCGTACAGCGGCACCCCGAAGCCACAGGACGTCTGGACCAGGTCGATGTCCAGGACGAACAGGTTCCTCGCGCCCAGCAGGGGTGGGAAAAGACTCACCAGGCCGTCCCACTCCGGCTCTCCCGGATGCACGGCCCGGGCTGCGCCGTAAACGCGCAGAATGTTCGGCTTGCCGCTGAAGGCGCAGAACATGAGCGTCATCCGTGGCGTATCGAGCAGATGAGCGGCGGTCTCATTGCCGCTGCCGGTGCCGTTGAGCCACACCACGCGGTCCGGGCTCAGGACCCTCAGGGAATCCAGCCCTTTGGGCGAGACATTCACCCGCCCGTCCCGTGCCGCCGTCGCGACGAAGAACATCTGCTGGTCGCGAATGAAGTCCGTCAACCGGTCTGTGAGCTGTTCATACTGTCTCGCCATGACCTCATGGTCGCACGCGGGCACATGTCAGTGCCCCAACAGGGACTCGAACCCTGACTGAGCGGATTTTAAGTCCGCTGCCTCTGCCAATTGGGCTATTGGGGCGCGGATCCATCCTATCCGCGTGCTGCGCTCACCATGGCACACCCGGCGCCCCGTCGTCGTCGACACATGTGTGCTCAGTTGTTGCGGGTCGGAGCCTTCCGGACCCGCGACAACTGAGCACACAAGCAGGGGTGCCAGAGAAAACCCCGGAAACGACGACGGCGCCGCCCACCTTCACGGTGAGCGGCGCCGTCGAGCGCTGGCAAGCGGCAGCCGGGCCTCCTCGCGGAGGCCGAGGACTTACTTCGCGGCCGGTTCGGCCGGCTTCGGGGCCGGACGGGCAGCGGCCTCGAAGGCGCCGCGCGGGTTGTCCAGGTCCACGAGTTGAGTGGCGTCGCGGCCTGCGAACAGGCTCAGGAACCAGCCACCGACCACGCGGAACTTGCGCTCGAACGTCGGCATGGCCATGCCGTGGTAACCACGGTGGGCGAGCCAGGCCGGCCAGCCCTTGAGGCCGATGCGGCCGAGCAGGTTGATGTTCGCGACACCCTTCCAGGAGCCGAAACCGGCCACGGCGCCAAGGTTCTTGTGCTTGTAGTCGTGCATCGGCTTGTCCCAGCGGGAGGCCCACAGGTTCTTCGCGAGAACCTTGGCCTGACGCAGAGCGTGCTGGGCGTTCGGCACGCAGGTGCCGTCCGGCAGGCCCTTGCCCGTGAGGTCCGGAACGGCGGCGACGTCACCGGCGGCCCAGGCGTTCTCGATGATGCCCTCGTCACCGGCGATGCGGAGGTCGGGCAGCACGCGGACGCGGCCACGGGGTTCCAGCGGGAAGTCGGTGGAACGGACCATCGGGTTGGCCTGCACACCGGCGGCCCAGATGAGGGTGTCCGCGGCGAATTCGCCGGCCGGGGACTTGTCCGCCATGTTGATGAGCTTGAGCTTGTCCTCGGCGTCGGCCAGGGACGTGTTCAGGAGCACCTCGATGCCGCGGCTGCGCAGGTGCTCGACGACCCACTCGGCCTGCTCGGCGGTGACCTCGGGCATGATGCGGCCCATGGCCTCGACCAGCACGAAACGGATCTCGCTCTGGTCGACGCGGGGGTTGTCGCGGACGGCCTGACGGGCCATGTCCTCGAGTTCGGTGATCGCCTCGATACCGGCGAAGCCGCCACCGACGACCACGAAGGTCAGAGCGGCCTTGCGCTCTTCGGGATCGGTCATGGTGGAGGCCAGCTCGATCTTGTTGAGGACCTGATTGCGCAGTGCAACGGCCTCTTCGATGGTCTTCAGGCCGATGCCCTTGTCCGCAAGACCCGGGATCGGGAAGGTGCGGGTGATGGCGCCGGCGGCCAGCACGACGTCGAAGTACGGGATCTCGAACGGGGCGCCACCGTCCGCGGGGGCCACGACGGCCTTGCGGTTGGCGTGGTCGATCGCGGTGACGCGGCCCTGGATGAGCTCGGTCTCCTTGAGGTGCTGACGGTGCGAGACCACGGCGTGACGTGCCTCGATGTTGCCGCCGGCCACCTCGGGAAGGAACGGCTGGTAGGTCATGTAGGGAAGCGGATCGACGACGGTGACGATGCCACCGGCCTTCGCGATCTTCTTCTGGAGCTTGAGCGCTACGTACAGTCCGACGTAGCCGCCGCCGACGACGAGAACGCGCGGGCGGTCCTGCAATTGGGGAGCAAGGGGCTGCTGAGTGATTGCCATACCCTCAGGATAGCGCAGTTTGTGAAAACATTCACATAGTGTGAACGCGGCTGATCAGGACCCGGCGGGCGGTCCCCCGGGCGTCTTCTCCGAGAGGTCTTCCCGGCCCGGAACCGCGTCGTCGGACGACGGCGGCGCGGGCGCAGGCGACGGCGGCTCGGGCGCGGAGGGCTCGGCAGGAGCCGAGGCGGCCACTTCCCCGGTCGCGGTGTCCGACGGCGGCGATCCGGCGCCGTCGTTCTCCCGCCGGCTCACCGACCGGACATGCAGCACCGCCGCCACCAGCATGGCCAGGAGCAAGGCCGAGAATCCCAGGACGAGAGTGGCGGGCAGAGCCGAGTCCAGACCGTCCGCGCCCTGCGCCACCGGGGATGCCGGATCCGAAACGGCCGGCTGGGGCATGAGGTTGCCTGCCCCCGCCGGGGGCTTCCGCGTCGGCTCGCCGCCGCGCCGGTGCACCCGGATCCACTCCGAGATGCTGCCGAGCGGATTGCTCTGCGCCTCGGGCACCGTGGCGGTGAGCGCCTTCTCGGCGTCCAGGATGCCGAAGCCGTACAGCGGGTCACGGCCGGGCTCGCCGACGTCCTTGGCCGTGGTGACGATCCGGTTGATGACCTGCTTGGCGCTCATGTCCGGGTACTTCGACCGGATGAGCGCGGCCACACCCGCCACGATCGGCGCCGCACCGGACGTCCCGCTCCAGGTCGCGTAGCCGCCCCCGGGGAGGGCGCCTTCGAGTTCCTCGGCGGGCGCCGCCACGGCGATGCTGATGCCCTGCGAGGACGAGTCCTGGCTGGCGATGTTCTTCCGGTCGAGTCCTGCGACGGTCACGACGCCGGGGATCGTCGCGGGGGCGCCCACCTGGATGTTGCCGCTCCCCCGGTTGCCGGCGGCCGCGACCACCACCACGTCCTTCTGCTCCGCATAGAGGAACGCCGCGTCCCAGCTCTGGGGCCAGTCCGGGGAGGAGCTGCCCAACGAGATGTTGATGACCTTCGCGCCGTGATCCACGGCCCAGCGGACGGCTTCCGGGATCTGATCCTCGTCCGACTTGCCCGCCGGATTGGGCGAGCCGAGCCATGTTGACACGGAGAGGAGCTGTGCTTCGGGGGCCACACCCACCATGCCGTCCGGCCCGGCGCCCATGCTCTGCACGGTGGGCGCAGCAGGCTTGCCGGGAGTGGGCGAGGAAGTCGCCTTCGGCCGGGTGCCGTGCCCCCGGCCTGCCAGGAGACTCGCCACCAGGGTGCCGTGCTCCGGCTTGGCGCCGATGCTCTTGGTGCCCTGAGGGTTCCCCGCGCCGGAGACATCCGTCCCCTCCACCACGGAACCCTTCAGGTCGGGGTGGGCCGTGTCGATGCCGGAGTCGATGATCGCGACCTTGACCCCGGCCCCGCGGCTCTCCTTCCAGGCCTTGGTGACGCCGTAACCGTCGAGCCAGTACTCGCCGGACCGGATGCTGTCCGCCTGGGCGGGGGCCGCCAGGGAGAGTGATGCCGCGATGGTCAGCACCAGCGCCGTCGACAGGATCCGGACACACCGGCCCCGTCCTCGTGCGCGGTGCGCGTCTTGTGCCCTCATGTGCTCCCGTCGTTCCGTCTCGGGGTCCGGCCAGTCACTCCCGCAACCGTCCGTCCCGGGCGAAGCCCCTCAGGCGATGCTGAGGGCAATTCCGTCCAGAATATCGTGTTCGCTGGTCACGGCCTCCTGAAGGCGCCCCTCGCTCAGGTCCTCGAGCCGGCCGAGCACCGTCCGCCACACCAGGGCTCCGGCTCCGATCACGTCGACCCGGCCGGGGTGCATGAACCCGAGAGCGGCGCGCTCATCGCGCGTCATCGACAGCAGGCTGTCGCACGCGCGGCGCAGCTCGGCGAAGCTCAGGCGCACCCCGTGGATGCGGCTGGAATCGTACTGCTCCAGCCCCAGAGCGTGGGCCGTGATGGTGGTGATGGAACCCGCCACGCCGACGACGGCGCTCGCGCGGCCGAGCGGGACGGTCTCGAGCACGAGGTCGAGGGCCGCGTTCACATCGGCTTCCGCGGAGGCGATCTCCTCGGCGGTGGGCGGGTCGCTGCGGAGGTGGCGCTCGGTGAGCCGCACGCAGCCGACGTCGACGCTGCGGGCCGCCCGCACGCCGTCGTCGTCGCCCAGGACGAATTCGGTGCTGCCGCCGCCCAGGTCGACCACCAGCGTCAGTTCCTCGCCACGGGGAGGCAGGACGCTCACGGCGCCCGCGAAGGACAGCGAAGCCTCCTCGTCACCACTGATGACCTCGAGGTCCACGCCCAGGCGCTCCCGGATGCCGTCCACGAACACTTGGCGGTTCCGGGCGTCACGGCTCGCCGACGTGGCGACGAAACGGACGTCGGACGGGGTGAGGGCGACGGTCCCGTCCTCGGCGGAATCGCCCGCGGGGGCGGGGTGCTCCGCGATCAGGCGGGCGTATTCCTCGGCGGCGGCGAAGGTGCGCTCCAGCGCTTCCGGGGCGAATTCACCGGTCTTGTCCACGTCCTGGCCGAGACGCACGACGCGCATCTCCCGGACCACGTCCTCCAGTCGGCCCTTGGCATCGCGGTCGGCCACCAGGAGGCGGATGGAGTTGGTGCCACAGTCGATCGCGGCGACGCGGCGCGTGGTGGAGCGGCGGGGCGCGGGACGCCCGACCAGATCGGGGCGGCCCTGCGGGCCGTGGCGGCTGAGGTCCCTTGCGGGAGCCTGCCCGCTCGTGTCCCAGGCGCCGTCGCAGAAGCAACGGTCCGCGGTCCACCACTCGGCGATGCCCTCGAGCGCCTCGTCACCCAGGACGTTGACGCCCGGGCCTGCGGCGAGCGAGTGGCCCACCAGGACGTGGAGGCACTTCACGCGTTCGGGCATGCCGCCGGCGGAGATCCCGTCGATCTCCGGAACCTCGCCGACTCCGCTGATGCGGCCGATCTCCCGGCGGGCCGCCAGGTACGCCTCATGTGCTGCACGGTGGGAGACCGCCAGCTCGGGATCCGCCGCGAGCCGCTCGTTCATCTCATTCATCCGGCCGGTCGCCTCGAGGCGGGACACGGCGGAGGTGATCACGGGGTGCGTCAGATAGAAGGTGGTGGGGAACGGCGTGCCGTTGCCGAGCCGCGGGGCCGTCGCCGCCACGAGCGGGTTGCCGCACACGCAGCGCGCGGAGATCTCCACGACGTCGCGGACGGGACGGCCCAGCTGGCGGCTCAGCGTGTCCAGGTCCTGTTCGGTGACCGTGCGGTCCTCGCCGCCCGTGGGCTGGTGGGCCGTTGCGCTCATCTTCACATTCCTCACTGCGACGGTTCGACCTGTGCCTCCGGGCCCAGGGACGTCGTGTTACTTGGTGGCTTCCCGGACGGATTCCAGGAACTTCTGGGTCCAGGGGGTGTCCCCCGGCACGGGGGCGGTGGTCCCCTCCGGAGCGCTGACCCCGGCGGTGCCGCCTTCCTTCCCGAAGACCCAGTACCCGATCTCACCGGGCATCACCATGTTAATGCGGTCACGGGCCTGCTGCTGGACGTAGGCCGGATCGTGCCAACGGACGATCTGCTTCTTCAGCTCGTCCTGGTCCGCCTGCTTGGTCCGGATGTCCTCCTGCAGCTGCGCGATCTGCTGGCGCTGATCCCACCAGTTCTTCACCGTGGGAGCCAGAAGAACGGTGATCGCGAGCATGACCAGCCCCAGGGCCAGCAGGCGGCCGGAGAACGCCCGGGCGGGAACCGGCGTGGGTTCCGCGGCGGCCTTCCCCGCTCCAGGAGCTGTGGACGACGACGCCGGCCGGCCCGCCGTGGCGGATTTCCCCCCGGCCGCGCCGCCGGGCTGCTTCGGCTTGGCCGGGCCGGACGCGCCGCCGCTCGCCGGCCTCGACGTGGTGGACGCCGTCCCCGAGCCGCTCTTCTCGCGGGCCTTCGCCGTGAAGTCCGCGACAGTGCGTTCGGCTTCGACCCGCTGGGATGCTTTCTGCTGACCTGTCCCCTGTGACCCTGCGCCGGCCTGCCCTGCCGGGCGGGCGCCGTGCGAGCGGGACTCCTCAGAGGCTGACGCGCCCGCCCGGGATGCCGGCTTGCGCGTCGCGGAGGAACCGCCGTCGAGCAGCGTCGCGCGCGGAACCTTGGGGCGGCGGGTGGCCACGGTGATCACCTCGGAAGTTCGGTCGGGGGTGGTGCCGGCAGGGCTGTCATCTGCCGGGGGTTAAACGCCGGAACGGCGGTCATGGTTCCTCAACCATAACCGCCGTTCCGCACAGCGTCCGGGCTTTAGCCCTTGAAACGCGGGAAGGCGGCGCGGCCGGCGTAGACGGCGGCGTCGGCGAGCTCCTCCTCGATGCGCAGGAGCTGGTTGTACTTGGCGACGCGCTCGGAGCGGGCCGGGGCGCCGGTCTTGATCTGGCCGGCGTTCGTGGCGACGGCGATGTCCGCGATCGTGGTGTCCTCGGTCTCGCCGGAGCGGTGGGAGGTGATCGTGGTGTAGCCGGAACGCTGGGCCAGGGAGACGGCGTCCAGGGTCTCGGTCAGGGAGCCGATCTGGTTGACCTTGACGAGCAGGGAGTTGGCCGTGCCCTTCTCGATGCCCTCGCGGAGGCGCTCCGGGTTGGTGACGAACAGGTCGTCGCCCACCAGCTGAACCTTGTCACCGAGGGTGTCGGTGAGGTGCTTCCAGCCGTCCCAGTCGTTCTCATCCAGCGGGTCCTCGATGGAGACCAGCGGGTAGGCGTCGACGAGCTCCGCGTAGTAGGCGCTCATCTCCTCGCCGGAGAGCTGCTTGCCCTCGAACTGGTAGGCGCCGTCCTGGTAGAACTCGGACGAGGCGACGTCCAGGGCCAGGGCGATGTCCTTGCCCGGGGTGTAGCCGGCCTTGACGATGGCTTCCTGGATCAGGTCCAGTGCCGCACGGTTGCTCGGCAGGTTCGGGGCGAAGCCGCCCTCGTCGCCGAGGCCGGTGGACAGGCCCTTCTCCTTCAGCACGGACTTGAGGTGGTGATAGACCTCGACACCCCAGCGGAGGCCCTCGGAGAAGGTCTCGGCGCCGAGCGGGACGATCATGAACTCCTGGATGTCCACATCGGAGTCGGCGTGGGAGCCACCGTTGAGGATGTTCATGAGCGGCACGGGCAGCACGTGGGCGTTGGGGCCGCCCAGGTACTTGTACAGCGGGAGGTCGGCGGACGCGGCGGCGGCGTTGGCGACGGCCAGGGAGACACCCAGGATCGCGTTGGCGCCGAGCTTGCCCTTGTTCGGGGTGCCGTCCAGCTCGATCATGGCGGCGTCGATGCTGCGCTGGTCGGTGGCGTCGAAGCCCTCCAGTGCCGGGCCGATCTGCTCGATCGCGGCGTCGACGGCCAGCTGGACGCCCTTGCCGAGGTAACGGCCCTTGTCGCCGTCGCGCAGCTCCACGGCTTCGTGCTCGCCGGTGGAGGCGCCGGAGGGAACCGCGGCGCGGCCCAGGGAGCCATCGCTCAGGAGGACTTCAACTTCAACGGTCGGATTGCCACGGGAATCGAGGATCTCGCGGGCGTGGATGGCATCAATGAGCGCCATGTAAAAGCTCCTGTTCTTCAGCTGACGTATCACCGTGTGACACATCGCTCACTCAGTCGTGGATGGGCCGTGCGGTGCAGGACGGCCTCGTCCCGCCACAAGCCTAGCGCAGGGCTTCGGAGCATTCCTCCCGGGGTGGGACTTTTAACGTCGCCATCGCACGGTGTGAAGAAACACCGCTAAGAAACACCGTTAAGAAACACCCTCGCCGGGCTCCCGGCGGCGCAGTGCGGCGCGCAGTGAGCGTTCGGCGTCGAGCCCCCGTTCCTGGGCGTCCGCGACCAGCGCGAGAAGCGCTTCCCCGAGGCTCTCCTCGTCCTCGTACTGCACCGGCGACGCCGATGGCGGAGGCAGCAGCGCAGCACTGTCGCGCCGGGCGCGGGACAGCAGCTTGGCCGCACGCGCCAGGGCGGGAAGGGACGCGGGCACCCCTTCGAAGACGGACGCCCGCTCGGGTTTCTCCGTCCGTTTCACGGCGTCCCAGCGGGCTTCGATCTCCTCGACGGTGGCCGGGAAACTCTCCCGGAGGCTGCCGTCCGCATGGAACACGTGGGGGTTCCGGCGCACGAGTTTGAGCCGGAGCCCTTCGGCGACGTCCGCGAAGGCGAAGCGGCCGTCCTCCTCGGCGATCCGTGAGTGCAGCACCACCTGGAGGAGCACGTCGCCCAGCTCCTGGGCCAGCTCCTCGGGATCGGCCGAGCCGCCTTCGACGGTCTCGACCACTTCGTGGGCCTCCTCGATCAGGTACTCGAGGAGGCTCTCATGCGTGAGGACACGGGTCCACGGACAGTGGGTGCGGAGGGCCGCGATGCAGTCGAGGAGCCTCTCGGTCCTCTCCCCCGCACCCACTGTCGTCTCCATGGTTCCCGCCGGTCCTCAGGCGAGGTTGGCGTACGCCTCATTGATGTACTCCACCAGGGCTTCCTTCTCTTCCAGGGGAAGGAAGGCGGCCTCGGCGGCGTTGAGGGTCAGCTCGAGCAGATCGTCCAGATCGTAGTCGAACGTCTCCACGAGGAGGTTGAACTCATCCGTCAGCGTGACACCGCTCATGAGGCGGTTGTCCGTGTTGATGGTGACGTTGAAGCCCGTCTGGTACAGCATGTCGATCGGGTGCGCCGAGATGTCGTCGCCGAACGACGCGATCGCGCCGGTCTGCAGATTGGAGGACGGGCAGACCTCGAGCGCGATGCCGCGGTCGCGGACCCAGGCGGCCAGGGTGCCGAAGGACACCATGCCGATCTGCTCGCCGTCGTCGTCGGCTTCGAAGTCGACCGTGACGTCTTCCGCGATCCGGACGCCGTGACCCAGGCGCAGCGCACGGCCGTCGACCAGGGCGGACTGGATGCTGGCCAGGCCGTCGGCCTCGCCGGCGTGGACGGTGGCCGGGAAATTGTTCTCGGCCAGGTAGGTGAAGGCGTCGCGGAAGCGCGAGGCCGGGAAGCCCAGCTCGGCGCCGGCGATGTCGAAGCCGACGGCGCCGTTGTCGCGGTGCCGGACGGCCAGCTCGGCGATCTCCTGCCCACGGTCGGCGTGGCGCATGGCGGTGATCAGCTGACCCACCTGGATCTCACGGCCGGTCTCCTCGACGGCGGCCATGCCGGCTTCGAGGCCTTCCTGCACGGCCTCGACGACCTCGTCCAGGGTGAGGCCCTTCTGCAGGTGCTGTTCCGGAGCCCAGCGCACCTCGCCGTAGACGACGCCGTCGTCGGCCAGGTCCTCGACGAACTCCTTCGCCACGCGGATCAGGCCCTCACGGGTCTGCATCACGGCGATGGTGTGGTCGAAGGTCTCGAGGTAACGGACCAGCGAGCCGGAGTCCGCGGAGTCGCGGAACCACTGGCCCAGGGCCACCGGGTCGGTCGAGGGAAGGTCGTGCCCGACGGCGGCGGCGAGCTCGATGATGGTCGCGGGACGCAGCCCTCCGTCCAGGTGATCGTGGAGAGAGACCTTGGGCAGGTCCCTCAGGTCGAAGTCGGGGGCGGTTGCGGAATCATTGAGCGCTTCAGTCACGGTGCCAAGCCTAGTCGGCTGGGGGTCCCCAAGCGAGGGCCCGTGCTGGGCCCCTGGCGCCGAGGGACCCGCTGTGAGCGAAGCGAACAGTGGGAGGCGCCAGGGAGGGACGAGCGTGGGGAGCCGACTACGCGCTAGTCGGCTGGGCCCACGGGGGCGAGGGACCCGCCTTCCCCTCGCCACTCCCCCTTGTTAGCGTGAAGGCATGCCCGACCTCGACCCACGGCTCGTCGAGCTGTACGACATCGACAATCCTGACGGCCCGGACCACGACTATTACCGTTCCCTCGTGGACCATGCCGGAGCGCGCGCGGTGCTGGACCTCGGCTGCGGCACCGGCATCCTCACGGTCACCTTCGCCGCACCCGGCCGGCGGGTGGTCGGCGTCGACCCGTCACCCGCGATGCTTCACGTCGCGAAAAGGCGGCGCGGTTCCGAACAGGTCGACTGGATCCTCGGCGACAGCCGCTCCATCCCACCCGGCGCACACGACGTCGCCATCCTGAGCGGGAACGTCGCCCAGCACATCCCGGACGGGGCCTGGGAACGCGCTCTGGCGGACCTCCACGCCTCACTGCGGCCTGGCGGGCTGCTCGCCTTCGAGAGCCGCAACCCCGCCGACCGCGCCTGGGAGAGCTGGATATCGGCCGATCCGACGGAACGGGACACGCCGCACGGCAGACTTCAGGAGTCGTTCGAGCTGCTTCACGCGGACCTCGACGAGGCGGGTGAGGGCGCGATCGCCCTCCGCTCCCGGAACCTCCTGGACGGCGAGGACCTGTCGCACGACTTCACCCTCGCGTTCCGGTCCGAAGCCACACTCGTCGAGCAGCTCGACCGCGCGGGCTTCGACGTCCGGGCCGTCTGGGGCGGCTGGGACCGCACTCCCGTCCGGGAGGACTCCCGCCTCCTTGTGGTCGAGGCGGTCCGCCGCTGAATGGCCGCTCGTCGACCGCTCGGCTAGGCTCCGCTCGTGGGGAACGACGACGGCGCACCGCAGTCAGCGGATCATCTCGCGGATGACTTCGCCCAGGCCATGCTGCGCTCACCGCGTGGCCTCCGCCTGGCCTTCACCTGCTTCCAGAACCACCTGGTGAAGCTCATGGACGGCGACTACGAAGGCCCGGTGTGGGAGGACCATTCGGCGTTCTTCGACGCCTGCCACGATGAGGATCTCGCCGCCGGACTGTCCCGGCGAGACCCGGACGAGCGGGGCTGGCAGGGCCTTCCGCGGCGTGTCGGGCCGGGGGTGCGTGAACCTGCCGAACCGCAGATGCCGGACCCACTCCCCTACGAGCAGCTCGCGCAGCGCATCCGCCGTTACGACCCCACGCCACTGACCGGGCCTGAGCTCCTCGAGGCCCTGGAGGTCACGGTGTCCCAGGCGTCCTACTGGGGTGACGTTCACGGCGAGGAGATCCTGGCCGCCCAGGGGCCGATCCGCCGGGCGCTGTTCCCGTTCGCCCGCGAGGCCGCCCGCGCCATCCTCGCCTTCGGACTCGACGCGGCTTCCGTGCCGGACGCTGCGTGGGTCGTGGAATTCGACAACAGCGCCGCGGGCCTCCCGTTTGGCGCCCCTCCCGCGCAGGACGACGCCGCACGGCTGTTGGAGCACTGGTGGGACCGGACCACGGCCTGGGAAAGCAGGATGATCCTCGAGCTTCCGACTGACCCCTCGACACCCCACACGGGCGAATGGTGGTCCACCCCACCGTCGGGTCTCATCGTCTCCTGCCCCGCCTGGCCCGCCGCCATGACGGATCCACAGCATGGCCCCCACCCCGGCGAGCCCACCGGGCTGCGCCTCGTGGAAGATCCGCTGGGCTGGAAACGCGCTCGCGTCTACCGCCTCGTAAGCCCGCGCCCGCCGGAGGAGCTGCGGCTCTTCGTCATCGACGGCCCACAGGACTGGGCCTGGCTCTGCGCCCGGTACCCCTTCGAGGTGAGCGCCACCAAACGGCACGACTGGCACCGCGTCACGGGTGCGATCGAGCCGTGGCTGATCCCCGACTTCGACGCCATGGCAGCGGAGTTCGACGCCGTCCACCTGACCCTGCGCGGATATCTCAGCTCCGCGGGCATCGCCATCCCCGTGCCGCGTCTGCTGGACCCGGGCGAGGGGCCGGAGGTGCTGGATGAGGAACTGCCTGCCCGTCCGCCCCTGGGCCACTCCGTCATCGCGGGCTGGGCGCCACTGAGCACGTACTGGCTCGTGAACGCCCGTGCCGATCCGGACTCCGGAACACCCTGGGAAGGCGACGGTCAGCGCGAGTGGTGGCCGGCGTCGTCGTCCGAGGACTGATGCGGAAGGCGCGACGACGGCGTGCGCGGAAACGACTGAGGCCCCCGCGCAAGCGGGGGCCTCAGTCCGTCAGGAGACAGGGATCAGGACACAGGGATCAGGGAGCCGGCGGATTCTCGGCCGGCTTGGACACGGTCGGCTCGGCAGCACCGTCCGCACCGGCTCCGAGGGCGCGCTCCTTCTTGAGGCTCACGGGGCGCTCCGGGACGTCGTTCCGGCCCAGGCGCTTGTGCCACCAGCGCAGGACGTGATCGATCACGTATCCCAGCACGATCGCGAAGGCCACGGCGATGCCGGCACTGGCCAGAGGGTTGTGGTGGAGCCACGGGATGGAGCTCGCCACCAGGCCGATGACCAGCGAGTACACGACCCAGGTGAAACACGCCAGAGCGTCGAGGGCGAAGAACCGGCGGTGCGGGAAGCCCGTGGTGCCGGCCACGTAGTTGACCGCCACACGGCCCCAGGGGATGTAGCGCGCCGTGAAGATCAGGACCGCGCCGCGTTTCTGCAGTTCATAGTCGGCCCATTCGAAGACCTTGCGCACCTTCGGCCTGCGCATCCACGCCCAGCGGTCAAGTCCGATCTTGCGGCCGAGCATGTACGCCATGTTGTCTCCGGCCATGGCGCCGACAAGCGCCGTCAGACCGAGGATCCAGAGGTTCGGTTCGCCGGCATGGCGGGAGTACGCGGCGAGTGCCACGATGAGGGTCTCGCTGGGGACGACCATCGCGAAGCCGTCCACGAAGAAGAACACCAGGAGGACGGGATAGATCCACCACTGGCCAGCAGCATGGAGGATCGCTTGATCAATGAATTCCACGCGGGCCGGGTCTCCTGATTGAGTTCGAAAGAATGGGGAAAGTGTCCCACGGTGGCCGTGCCGTTCGCTACACGGCCACCGTGAAAGTCACACCTTAAACAGTAGGCCCGGACGCGCCCCACGGCGTCAGCCCGTCGGCCGAAATGCACCAGCCCCGCTCTCATACCCAGGACGGAGACGATCCGTTCCCAGGCCGGAGACCGGGGCTGTGCCGTGGGGGCGAGCCGTGGGACCGGCCCGCCCACCGGGTGATCAGTCGACCGCGATGCGATCCAGGACGAGACGGTTGCCGGCGCGCGAGCCTTCCGGCGCGATCAGGGTGGCGCCCTCCAGCGCCTCCTTGGCCCGGTCGAAGCGTTCCGGAGTGTCCGTCAGGAGCGTCATGAGCGGCTCCCCCGCCCGGACCACCGCACCGGGCTTGGCATGCAGACGCACCCCGGCCCCGGCCTGAACCACGTCCTCCTTGCGGGCACGGCCAGCGCCGAGACGCCAGGCAGCCACGCCGACCTTGAGAGCGTCCAGTTCCACGAGCACACCGTCGGCCGGAGCGAGGATGGTCTCGCTCTCCTTCGCCACCGGGAGCGGGGCGTCCGGGTCGCCGCCCTGCGCGGAGATCATCCGGCGCCAGACGTCCATCGCCCGGCCGTCCCGGAGTGCTGCCGCCGGATCGGCGTCGCGCACGCCCGCTGCCTGCAGCATCTCCTCGGCGAGGCGGACCGTCAGCTCCACCACGTCCTCGGGACCGCCGCCGGCCAGAACCTCCACGGACTCCTCGACCTCGATGGCGTTGCCCGCCGTGAGGCCGAGCGGCGTGGACATGTCGGTCAGGAGGGCCACGGTGTTCACCCCGGCGTCGTGACCGAGGGCGACCATGGTGCGGGCCAGCTCGCGGGCCTGCTCCTCGTCCTTCATGAACGCGCCGCTGCCCACCTTGACGTCCAGCACCAGCGACCCGGTGCCTTCCGCGATCTTCTTGCTCATGATCGAGGACGCGATGAGCGGAATGGCCTCCACGGTGCCGGTGACGTCCCGGAGCGCGTAGAGCTTCTTGTCCGCCGGGGCCAGGCCTGAACCAGCAGCGCAGATGACGGCTCCGACGTCCTGGAGCTGGGCGAGCATCTCCTCATTGCTGAGGTCCGCACGCCACCCCGGGATGGCCTCCAGCTTGTCCAGGGTGCCGCCCGTGTGGCCGAGACCGCGGCCGGACAGCTGCGGCACGGCCACCCCATACACCGCGACGAGCGGCGCCAGCGGCAGGGTGATCTTGTCCCCCACGCCGCCGGTCGAGTGCTTGTCCGTGGTGGGCATCGACCCGTGGGCGTTGACCGGACCACCCGCGCGCGGGCGGAGGGAGGAGAAGTCCATCCGCTCACCGGAGGCGATCATCGCCGCCGTCCAGCGGGCGATCTCCTCACGGCTCATGCCGTTGAGCAGGATGGCCATGTTGAGCGCGGCCATCTGCTCCTCGGCGACCACGCCGCGCGTGTACGCGTCGATCACCCAGTCGATCTGGCCGGGGCTGAGCACCCCGCGGTCGCGCTTGGTGCGGATCACGTCCACCGCGTCGAATGCCTCAGTCATGCGTCCCCTCCTGACGGTCCTGACCCTCCGGCGCTGCCGGACGGTCCTCCTCGAGGTGCTGAGGCCCGAACGCGTCCGGGAGCACCTCGTCCATGGTCTTGATCCCGTGGCTGGTCATGAGCACCATGTCCGGGGCACGGAATTCGTAGAGCAGCTGTCGGCACCGGCCGCAAGGCATGAGCACGGAGCCCGCGCCGTCGACGCAGTAGAACGCGCGGATCAGGCCCCCGCCGCCCATGCGGATCTGACCCAGCAGGGTGCACTCCGCACACAGTGTGAGCCCGTAGCTCGCGTTCTCCACATTGCAGCCCGACACCACCCGGCCGTCGTCGAGGAGTGCCGCCGCACCCACGGGATACCGCGAGTACGGCGCATACGCTTTCTCCATGGCGACGACGGCGGCCTGCCGCAGCGCGTCCCAGTCCGGTGCCGCGGTGGCCGCGGCCGGCGTCGTGTCCCCCACGCCTATTCCTTCACATAGGGGACGCCGCTGGCCGCCGGCGGCCGCGAACGGCCCACCAGCCCGGCCACCGCGAGGATCGTCACCAGGTACGGCAGCATGGCCATGAACTGGCTCGGAACCGGGGTGCCGATGATCGTGACGAGCGACTGCAGATTGTCCGCGAAGCCGAAGAGCAACGCGGCCAGGAAGGCGCCGATCGGGTTCCAGCGGCCGAAGATGAGAGCGGCGAGGGCGATGAAGCCACGGCCGCCCGAGATCTCCTTGGTGAAAGAGTCCACGGCCACCAGGGTGAAGTAGGAACCGCCGATGCCGGCGATCGCGCCGCCCAGGGTGACGTTCCAGAACCGCGTGGCGTTGACGTTGATGCCCAGGGTGTCGGCGGCCTGCGGGTGCTCACCCACGGCGCGGACCCGCAGGCCCCACTTGGTCTTGAACAAGCCGACCCACACCACGAACACGGCCACGTACATGAGGTAGCCGATGATCGACTGCTTGAAGAGGATCGGTCCGATGAGCGGGATGCTGGACAGCACCGGGATGTCGATCACAGGCAGGTGCGCGGGCGAGTTCAGCTTCTCCGGGTCGGACTGCAGCAGCGTGGAGAAGAAGAACCCGGTCAGACCTGAGACCAGCACGTTCAGCACCACGCCCACGATGATCTGGTTGACCAGGTAGCGGATGCTGAAGACGGCCAGGACCATCGAGACGAGCGCGCCGGCCACCGCGGCGGCCAGCAGACCGGCGAAGGCGTTGTGCGTCACGCTGCCCACCAGGGCCGCGGTGAACGCGCCGCCCAGAAGCTGCCCTTCGATGGCGATGTTCACGACGCCGACGCGTTCGCAGAGCACGCCGGACAGGGAACCGAACACGAGCGGCACGGCGAGGGTCACCGAACCGGCAAGCAGACCGGCCAGCGAGATCTCGTGCAGGCGCGCCCCGCCGACCACTGCGGTCAGGAAGGCGATCACGAAGGCCGCCGCGAAGACGGCCACGGCCCAGATCGGCACCGTGCGGGCACGGTTCCGCAGCACGACGGACCACGCGGCGATGGCGATCATGACGACGCCCAGCACCAGGCCCGTGGCCTTCGCCGGGAGGGTCACGACGGGGAGCTGGAAGAAATCGCCGTCCTGGGAGATCCCGAATCCCGCGGTCGAGTCCGGTCCGAGGATCCCGCAGAACAGGAATGCGGCGACGGCCACGACGCCGAGCATGACGGGGATCTTCCAGCCGACGGGCTTCAGGCCGGCCTCCACCGGGGCGGGACTTGCAACTGCTGTGCTCATACGGCACCTCCGGTGAGCGGGACGGCCTTGGTGGCCTTCTTCTTACGGTTCATCCCGAAGACCGCCTTGACCAGCGGCGGGGCCGCGATGAACAACACGATGAGGGACTGGACGATCAGGACGATGTCGATGGGGGTTCCGGTCTGGATCTGCATCTGGACCGCACCGGCGCGGAACGCTCCGAAGAGCAGACCCGCCGCGAAGGTGCCCCAGGGGGTGGAGCGGCCGAGCAGGGCCACCGTGATGGCGTCGAAGCCGTAGCTGGCGGCGACGCCGTCGGTCAGGACCTTCTCGGTGCCGGCCACCTGCGCGACGCCTCCCAGGCCGGACAGCGCGCCGGCGAATGCCATGACGAGAACGGTGGCGCGGGAGACGTTGACGCCCGCGGTCTGCGCGGCCTTCGGGTTGGCGCCCACGGCGCGGAACTCGAAGCCCCAGGTGGAGCGGTTCAGGAGCCACCACACGAACACCGTGGCGGCGATTGCCAGCAGGAAGCCTGCGTGCAGACGGTACTGATCCCCCGCGATCAGCGGGTAGACCGCGTTCGGGTCGAGGGTCGGCGAGATCGGGTTGGTCTCCCCCGGGCGCTGGAATTCCGGAGTGGTCAGCAGGTACCGCAGGAAGTACAGGGCCACGTAGTTGAACATGATGGTCAGGATGACCTCGTGGGCGCCGGTGCGTGCCTTCAGGTAGCCCACCAGGCCGCCCCAGACCGCGCCGCCCAGGACACCGGCGATGATCACCAGCAGCAGGTGCAGGAACGGCGGCAGGTGCCAGGCGAAACCGAGGTACGCGGCGAGCGTGCCGGAGACGATGATCTGGCCCTGGGCGCCGATGTTGAACAGGCCCGCACGGAAGGCCAGGGCCACGCCCAGTGCCGCCGTGATGAGCGGGGTCGCGATGGTCAGGGTCTCCATGAAGGGACCGAAGTGACCCAGCGGGCCCGTGGCCTCCGGGGAGTACACGGCCCCCTGGAACAGTGCGACGTACGAGTTGGTGGCGGCCTTCCAGAGGGCGCTCAGGAAGTCCGTGGGACGGGCGAACAGGTACCCCGCCGTGGTGGCGACGTCCTTGTCCGTGGCCGCGATGAGCAGGCCGCCCAGCACCAGGGCCAGGAACACGGCCAGGAAGGACACCATCGCGTTGCCCGTGAAGATCTTCTTCACGATCTCCTGGCCGTCCAGCCGAGGCTGTTCTTGCTTACTCACCGGCTTCTCCTGCCTGATCCGTCTGAATGTCCCCGGCCTGATGGCGGCCGGGTTGCTGCTGCGTGGAGGTGCTGTGGGCGGCGTCCTCCGGCGAGAGGCCCGCCATCATGAGGCCGAGCACATCGCGGGGCGTGTCCGAGGGGACGATGCCCACCACCTTGCCCTTGTAGAGGACGGCGATCCGGTCCGCGAGTTCCACCACCTCGTCGAGTTCGGTGGACACGATCATCACCGGGATGCCCTTGTCCCGCTCCGACACGATCCGGCGGTGCAGGAACTCGATGGACCCCACGTCCACACCACGGGTGGGCTGGGACGCGATGAAGAGGCGCAGAGGCCGGGACAGTTCCCGGGCCATGACCACCTTCTGCTGGTTGCCGCCCGAGAGCGAGCCGACCGGCGTCGCGCCGGAGGGGGTGCGGATGTCGAACTCGTCGATCTTCGCGGTGGCGTTGGCCGCCACCTTGCCCGGATCCATGGCGACACCGCGGGCGAAGGGCGCCTGGTCGTACAGGTCCAGCACGAGGTTCTCCGCGACGGAGAACGGGCCGACCAGGCCGTCCTCCTTGCGGTCCTCGGGGACGAAGCCCACGCCGGCGTGCAGGACTTCCTTGACGTTGCGGCCCAGGAGTTCCTTGCCGTCCAGGGTGATCGAGCCGGCCACGTGGTCCTGAAGACCCAGGATGGCCTCGGTCAGCTCGGTCTGGCCGTTCCCCTGCACACCCGCGACGGCGAGGATCTCGCCTTCCGCGATGTCCAGATCGATACCGTCCACCACCCGCTGGCCGTTCGGGGCCAGGACGGTCAGATCGCGGATCGAGAACGTGGTCTTGCCGGGGTTCGCGGGTTCCTTGTTCAGGGTCAGGCTGACGGGGCGGCCCACCATGAGGGCGGCGAGCTCCGTGGTGGACGCGCTCGGATCGGCGTTGCCCACCACCTTGCCGCGGCGGATCACGGTGATGGTGTCGGAGACGGCCCGCACCTCGCGGAGCTTGTGGGAGATGAAGAGGATGGACGTCCCGGACGCCTTGAGCTGACGCATGATGTCCAGGAGCTCGTCGGTCTCCTGCGGGGTCAGCACGGCGGTGGGCTCATCCAGGATGAGGACCTTCGCCTCGCGCACCAGGGCCTTGATGATCTCGACCCGCTGCTGCACGCCGACAGGGAGGTCCTCCACCAGGGCGTCCGGGTCGACGTTGAAGCCGTACTGATCGGAGATCTCGCGGATCCGAGTCTTGGTGGACTCCAGGTCCAGGAAGCCGCCGGCCTTGGTGGTCTCGCCACCGAGGGCGACGTTCTCGGCGACGGTGAACACGGGGACCAGCATGAAGTGCTGGTGCACCATGCCGATGCCCGCCGCCATCGCATCGCCCGGACCGCGGAAGCTCATGGGCTTCCCGTCCACCACGATCTCGCCCTCGGTGGGCTCGTAGAGGCCGTAGAGGACGTTCATGAGAGTCGACTTCCCCGCGCCGTTCTCACCGAGGAGGCAGTGGATCTGCCCCGGCTCAACCACCACATCGATATGATCGTTGGCCACGAAAGTGCCGAAGGTCTTGGTGATCCCCCGAAGCTCAAGTTTCACGCTGTTGTTTCCGTTCCATCAGATGATGCCCTGTGCGGTCGTCCCATTGCATCGGATACCCAGCAGGCTATCCCAGCACCCGGACCCGCGGTGCAGGTCTTCACTCACGCAAAGCGCCGCCGCCCCCGGCCCGGCGGAATTCACCGGGCGACGGGGGCGGCGGCACTCACGCCGGAAGCCCTACTGCTTGGGGCTGGCCTTGGACTCGACCTTGATCTTGCCGTCGACGATGTCCTTCTTCAGAGCATCCAGCTCGCTCTGGAGGTCGGCCGGGACGGCCGAGGCGAGGTCGTGGAACGGCGCAACGTCGACGCCGCCGTTGGCCAGCGTGCCGACGTAAGGCTTGGCGGTGAACTTGCCGTCCTTGTCGTCCTTGATCACGGTCTCGACGGCTTCGTCCATCTTCTTGATGACGGAGGTCAGCATGAGGCCCTTGTACTCGGGGGCGGTCAGGTAGCCATCGGAGTCGACCCACACGAGCTTGACGTCCTTGCCGCTGGCCTTGGCTTCCTTCAGAGCGCTGGCAGCGCCCTTGCCCACCGGACCGGCGACGGGCATGATGATGTCCGCTCCGCCGTCGAGCAGGGACTTGGTGACCTGCTTGCCCTTGTCCTGCTTCTCGAAGTCACCGGTGAAGGTGCCGTCCTGCTTGTCCTTGTCCCAGCCGAGGACCTGGACGCTCTTGCCCTTCTTCTCGTTGAAGTACTTCACGCCGTCCGCGAAGCCGTCCATGAAGATGGTGACGGTGGGGATCTTGATGCCGCCGAAGGTGCCGACCTTGCCGGTCTTCGTGGTGGCGGCAGCGGCGTAGCCGGCCAGGAACGCGGCCTGAGCCGTGTCGTAGATGATCGGCTTCACGTTCGCGATTTCCTTGTCGTACGCGAAGTCGATGATGGTGAAGTGCTTGCTCGGGTTGGCCGTGGCCTGAGCCTTGGTGGCGTCACCCAGGAGGAAGCCGACCGTGACGGTCAGGTTGCAGCCGGCGTTGACCATGGCGCGGAGGTTCGGCTCGAAGTCGTTGTTCGACTTGGACTCGATCTCCTTGGTCGTGATGCTCAGGTCCTTCTCGGACTTCTTCAGACCTTCGTACGAGGACTGGTTGAAGGACTGGTCATCGAATCCGCCGGAGTCGGAGACGATGCACGCCTTGTAGTCACTGCTGCCGGCTGCGGAGCCGGACTTCTGCTCCGGGGCTGCGCCACAGGCGGAGAGCAGCAGGGCTGCGGCGCTCATGCCTGCTACGCCGACCAGCGAACCGCGCTTGGCTGCGCCGAGGGCGCGCGCCTGCTTGGAAATCTTCAAGGATCCTCCAGAAAACTCGAAATGCCCAAGCATCCATGGCCCGGGCGGTGATGAAGGCAACATTACTCAGTGATCCACACCGCCCGCTACCACGGACGGCTGGATATGCACTGATCGTTGAATATTTGTTACCTATGGGTAGGCCTAGGCCTCGTCGAGATCCCTGATGGTGCGCAGCGCGGCCCCCGCCAGGACCCTGATCCCGTAGCCGAGCGCCCGCTCGTCGAGGATGTAGTCGCCGCGGTGCAGATCGTATTCCTCACCTCCGGGGGTGCGGGTGCCGAGGCGCATCATCGCGCCCGGGACGTCTGCCAGGAACCAGGCGAAGTCCTCCCCGCCCATGGACTGCGGGGTGAGCACGACGGCGTTCTCGCCCAGTTCGGCACGGGCCGCGGCCTCGATCAGGGCGGTCTCGTGCTCCGAGTTCACCACCGGCGGCACGCCGCGGGTGTGTTCCAGGTGGACGTCCACGCCGTAGGGGGCGGCGACCTGCTGCACCACCGCGTCCAGGAGTTCCCCGGCGCCGTGCCAGGCGTCGCGGTCCAGGCAGCGCATCGTGCCCGCCATGTAGCCGTTCGCCGGAATGGCGTTGGGCGCGGAGCCCGCGCTGATCTGACCCCACACCACGGAGACGGCGCTGCGCACGTCGATGCGGCGGGACAGCACGGCCGGGACGTTCACGGCGATCTGAGCGAGCGCGAACACGAGGTCCTCGGTCAGGTGCGGCCGTGAAGTGTGGCCGCCGCGCCCGGTCAGCTCGATCTTGATGGTGTCCGACGCCGAGGTGATCGCCCCGATGCGCGTGCCGATGTGCCCGACGTCGATCTTGGGATCACAGTGCAGCGCCATGATGCGCGGCACGCCGTCCAGGACTCCCTGAGCGATACAGGACAGCGCACCGCCCGGCATGGTCTCTTCGGCCGGCTGGAAGATGATCCGGACGGTTCCGCCGAGCGGCTCCGACTGGTGCATCGCGTGCAGCACGAGCGCGACCCCCAGCATCGTGGTGGTGTGCACATCGTGCCCGCAGGCGTGCGTCACGCCGTGATTGGTGCTCGCGAACGGAAGACCCGTCTCCTCGATGATCGGCAGGGCGTCGATGTCGCCACGGAGCGCCGTCGAGATGGGCCCCTCCCCCACGTCCACCACGACGCCGGTGCCCTCGAGGCGCCGCGGGGTCAGGCCCGCGGCCTCCAGACGGGCCACGAGACGGTCCGTGGTGCGGAACTCCTTGAAGGAGAGTTCAGGGTGCGCGTGCAGGTCCCGGCGGAACTCGATCAGCTCCGGCAGGAGCGGTTCCAGCCAGGGTCCGGCAAGCTGCGGCGGGTTCGATTCGCTGGAGTAGTTGCGCACCCTGACACTTTAGAGCGGGCGTGCGGAAAAACCTCAAAAGGTCACGCGGGGTTACAGAACGTCCGTATCTCCGCTGGCCTTGAAGGCGTCCACGGCGCTCTTCACGCGCTGGGCGTGCTCCGTGGTGGTCACCAGCAGGGCGTCCGGGGTGTCCACGATCACGACGTCCTTGATGCCGATCAGCGCGATCACGCGCTTGGTGTCCGCCACGACGACGCCGCTCGCGTCCTCGGTGAAGACGCGGGGGTCATCGCCCAGGACGGTGACGTCATCGACCTCGCGCGCGCTGTTGAGGCGGCCGATCGCGGCGAAGTCCCCGACATCGTCCCAGCCGAACTCACCGGGCACGACGGCGACGTCACCGGCAGCGGCGGCGGGCTCGGCCACGGCGTAGTCGATGGCGATCTTCGGCAGGGTCGGCCAGATGCGCGCCGTGACCGCGTCACGGTCCGGGGTGTCCCAGGCGCGCGCGATCTCCAGGAGACCGGCGTGCAGCTCCGGCTGGTTGATCTCGAGGTGCTTGAGCATGAGGGCGACCGGGGCGACGAACATGCCGGCGTTCCAGACGTAGTCCCCGCTGTCGAGGTACTGCCGCGCCACGGTCTCATTGGGCTTCTCCACGAACTCCACCACGGCGTGGGCGTTCGGGGCCTCCTCCACCTTCAGGAGCTCGCCGACGCGGATGTAGCCGAAGCCCGTCGACGGGTGTGTCGGCTTGATGCCGATCGTGACGATCTTGCCGGTGGCGGCGGTGTGGATCGCTTCGCGGACGGCCGCCTGGAAGACGTGGGTGGGGCTGATGACCTGGTCGGCGGCGAAGGAGCCCATGATGGTCTCGGGATCGCGCTCGTGCAGGATGGCGGCGGCGAGTCCGATCGCGGCGGCGGAGTCCTTGGGTTCGCTCTCGAGCACCAGGTCCCGGTCGGAGAGCTCCGGCAGCTGACGGCAGACGGCGGCGCGGTGCGCCTGCCCGGTGACCACGAGGACGCGGCCTTCCGCGAGAGGCTCCAGCCGGTCGTACGTCGCCCGGATGAGGGTGCTGCCCGAACCGGTCAGATCATGCAGGAACTTGGGAGCGGCCGCCCGGGAGAGAGGCCACAGCCGGGTACCTACGCCGCCGGCAGGGATGACCGCGAAGAAGCGGGACATCGCGTGGCTGCGGGCGTCCACATTGTCGTTACTCACCCCCACATGGTAGGCGACGGACCCCCTGATGAGGGCGCAGGCCTGCCCGGGCGCACCGGTCGTTTGTGGCATTAATCTCACGTGCAGTCGCATTTGCCCGAATTCCGCACTCGCATTATTGGGGCAAGGCAAAGCTAAATTGAATAAGCTGTGAGCGAAGCCTAGATTTGGCTTGGGCCATCAGGCTCACACAGCATGCGTTCCCCCGCATGGACTACATGCCAGCGCTGCCGTGTTCCAGGGAGGTTTATTCAGTGCCGACGAAACCAGCTGGCACCTTGTACCGCGGCCGGGAAGGCATGTGGTCTTGGGTTGGGCACCGCATCACCGGTGTTGTGATCTTCTTCTTCTTGTTGGTGCACGTCCTGGACACGTCGCTGGTCCGCGTGTCCCCGGAGGTCTACACCAGCGTCATCGGGGCGTATAAGAACCCCCTCATGGCCGTGGGCGAGACCGGCCTCGTGGCCGCGATCCTGTTCCACGCCTTCAATGGCCTGCGTGTCATCGCGATCGATTTCTGGAAGAAGGGCGCCAAGTACCAGCGCCAGATGCTCTGGGCCGTGCTCATCATCTGGGTCGTGGTCTTCGCAGCCTTCGCCATCCGTCACCTCAGCCTGGCACTGGGAGGTCACTAAGCCATGAGCACGATTCAGGCTCCTCGCAGCGGCAACAGCCGCATCGCCCCGCAGTACCGCCGGACGTCCGGCTCCAAGGGCAACTTCGAGATGTTCGCATGGCTCTTCATGCGCCTCTCCGGTGTCGTCCTGGTGGTGCTGATCTTCGGCCACCTCTTCGTCAACCTCATGGTCGGTCAGGGCATCCACGCCATCGACTTCGGCTTCGTGGCCGGCAAGTGGGCCGACCCGTTCTGGCAGTTCTGGGACCTGGCCATGCTGTGGCTGGCGTTCCTGCACGGCAGCAACGGCGTCCGCACGATCATCAACGACTACGCCGAGAAGGACAGCACCCGTCGCGTCCTCAAGACGCTGCTCTACGTCGCGTCCGCCGTCGTCGTGGTTCTGGGCACGCTGGTGATCTTCACCTTCGACCCGTGCCCGGTGCTCAACGGCCAGCTCATGGACGGCGCGCCGTCCTTCTGCCCGGCCCCGTAGCATCCAGGCCGCCCGCGGCCTGAGCAGAAGATTTTCCTGGAAGAGAGAAGGCATCTGAGAATGCAGGTCCACAAGTACGATGTTGTGATCATCGGCGCCGGTGGCGCCGGAATGCGCGCAGCGATCGAAGCTGGCCAGCGTGCCCGCACGGCCGTGCTGACCAAGCTCTACCCCACCCGCTCCCACACGGGCGCCGCTCAGGGCGGCATGTGCGCGGCACTCGCCAATGTCGAAGAGGACAACTGGGAGTGGCACACCTTCGACACCGTCAAGGGCGGTGACTACCTGGTGGACCAGGACGCCGCCGAGGTCATGGCGAAGGAAGCCATCGACGCCGTGCTGGACCTGGAGAAGATGGGTCTGCCGTTCAACCGCACGCCCGAAGGCCGCATCGACCAGCGCCGCTTCGGCGGCCACACCCGCGACCACGGCAAGGCGCCTGTCCGCCGTGCCTGTTACGCCGCGGACCGCACCGGTCACATGATCCTTCAGACGCTCTACCAGAACTGCGTCAAGCACAATGTGGAGTTCTACAACGAGTACTACGTGCTCGACCTCCTGACGGTCGAAGAGGACGCGGTCCGTGAGGACGGCACCTCGTACAAGCAGAAGCGCGTCGCCGGTGTGGTCTCCTACGACCTCGCCACCGGTGAACTGCACGTCTTCCAGGCCAAGAGCGTGGTGTTCGCCTCCGGCGGCGCCGGCAAGGTCTTCAAGACCACGTCCAACGCTCACACCCTCACCGGTGACGGCATGGGCATCGCCTTCCGCCGTGGCATCCCGCTGGAGGACATGGAGTTCTTCCAGTTCCACCCGACCGGCCTGGCCGGCCTCGGCATCCTGCTCTCCGAAGCGGCCCGCGGTGAAGGCGCCATCCTGCGCAACTCCGAGGGTGAGCGCTTCATGGAGCGTTACGCCCCCACCATCAAGGACCTGGCGCCCCGCGACATCGTGGCACGCTCCATGGCCAACGAGGTCCGTGAAGGCCGCGGCTGCGGCCCGAACAAGGACTACGTGCTGCTCGACCTGACGCACCTGGAGCCGGCTCACATCGATGCCAAGCTCCCGGACATCACCGAGTTCGCCCGCACCTACCTCGGCGTGGAGCCCTACACCGAGCCCGTGCCGGTGTTCCCGACCGCGCACTACGCCATGGGCGGCATCCCCACCAACATCTCCACCGAGGTCCTCCAGGACAACGACACGGTGATCCCGGGTCTGTTCGCCGCCGGCGAGGTGGCCTGCGTGTCCGTGCACGGTTCCAACCGTCTCGGCACCAACTCCCTCCTGGACATCAACGTCTTCGGCAAGCGCGCCGGCGTCGCCGCCGCGGAGTACGCCAAGGGCGCCGACTACGTGGAGCTGCCGGAGGATCCTGAGGCCTTCACGATCGGCCTGCTGGACTCCGTCCGCAACGCCAACGGCACCGAGCGCGTCGCCGCGATCCGCAAGGAACTCCAGGACACCATGGACGCGAACATGCAGGTGTTCCGCTCCGCGGAGACCCTGAACCAGGTGCTCCAGGACATCGCCTCCTTCGAGGAGCGGTACAAGAACATCTCCATCCAGGACAAGGGCAAGCGCTTCAACCTGGATCTCCTCGAGGCCGTCGAGCTCGGATTCCTGCTGGAACTCGCCAAGGTCATGACCGTGGCGGCCCTGCACCGTGAGGAATCCCGCGGCGGCCACTACCGCGAGGACTTCCCCGACCGTGACGACGCCAAGTTCATGAAGCACTCCATGGCTTACAAGGACTCCGAGTCGTCCGCCGAACACGTCGCCGGCATCCGTCTGGACACCAAGCCGGTGATCTTCACCCGTTACGAGCCGATGGAGCGTAAGTACTGATGACTGCCGCAACCGCTGAACCCGCATCCAAGGTGGAGCTGCCGGCGAGTGCCGGAGGCGGCGGGGAGATCCCGTCCTTCGACATCACGCTGCGCGTCCGTCGTTACAACCCGGAGGTCTCGGAAGAGGCCCACTGGGATGACTTCACGCTCACCATGTACGGCACCGACCGTGTCCTGGACGCCCTCCACAAGGTCAAGTGGGACCACGACGGCTCGCTCTCGTTCCGTCGCTCCTGCGCCCACGGCGTGTGCGGCTCCGATGCCATGCGCATCAACGGCCGCAACCGCCTGGCCTGCAAGACCCTGCTGAAGGACCTGGACACGTCCAAGCCCATCACCGTGGAGCCGATCAAGGGCCTCCCGGTGGAGAAGGACCTGATCGTGGACATGGAACCGTTCTTCCAGTCCTACCGCGAGGTCATGCCGTTCCTCATCCCGGGCGGCCACGAGCCCACCAAGGAACGCCTGCAGTCCCCCGAGGACCGTCAGCGCTTCGATGACACCACCAAGTGCATCCTCTGCGCCGCCTGCACCTCCAGCTGCCCGGTGTTCTGGACCGATGGCCAGTACTTCGGCCCGGCCGCGATCGTGAACGCGCACCGCTTCATCTTCGATTCCCGTGATGACGCCGGTGACATGCGCCTCGAGATCCTCAACGACAAGGAAGGCGTGTGGCGCTGCCGCACCACCTTCAACTGCTCCGAGGCCTGCCCGCGTGGCATCCAGATCACGCAGGCGATCGCCGAGGTCAAGCAGGCGATCCTCACGCGCAACATCTGATCTCCGCGTCAGCCGACGACGACGGCGCCGCTCACCGTGAGGTGAGCGGCGCCGTTCGCATTTCCGGGCGCTGTCGTGCACGCCTGGCCGTCCTCGCCTCCTCTCCCGCTCGCGAGAAGCCAGTTGGGCATGGTGCAGGGTCGTGGGATTGTGCCCAACTGGCGTCTCGCGGGCGACACCGGCAGTCCTGCTTCACATCCGGCACGAGTGACTCCGGCCCGGTACGCTTCTGAGGGCTACGACAGACGAAAGGCGGCCCGATGCCCACCACCCTCAAGGTCAGCTTCGACGGCAGCACGGGCGCACGCCTGGCCGGCATCCTGGACGTCCCGGACGGACCGGTCCGTGGCTGGGGCCTCTTCTCGCACGGACTGACACTGGGCAAAGACAGCCCGTCGGCCTCCCGGATCTGCAAGGGCCTCGCCGAACAGGGCGTCGGGATGCTGCGCTTCGACAATCTCGGGCTGGGCGACTCCGACGGCGACTGGTCGGACGGATCCTTCAGCGTCAAGGTGGCGGACACGGTCAAGGCGGCGGAGTTCCTGCGCGGCGAGGGCAAGGCGGCCAGCCTCCTGGTGGGCCACTCCTTCGGTGGGGCCGCTGTCCTCGCCGCCGCGTCCTCGCTCCCCGAGGTGGCGGCCGTGGCGACCGTCGCGGCACCCTATGAACCGCGCCATGTGGAGCACATGTTCGACGCCGAGGTGGACACCATCCTCTCCACCGGCAGCGCCGAAGTGGACCTGGGCGGCCGCCGTCGTGAGGTCCGCCGGCACTTCGTGGAGGATGTCCAGCAGGCCGATCTGCGGGAGTGCATCCGCGGCCTGCACCGGCCTCTCATGGTGCTCCACTCCCCCACCGACAACACCGTGGGGATCGACAATGCCAGCGCCATCTTCCAGACGGCCAGGCACCCCCGGAGCTTCGTCTCCCTGGAGGGCACCGAGCACCTCCTGACGGGCAAGGGGCAGGCGGCGCGCGTGGCCCGCATCATCTCCGCGTGGGCGGAGCAGTACCTCAGCGTCTGAGGTCGGCCGGGCGCTTGAGGAGGGCCGGCCGTCTGAGAGCGTCCGGAGCCCGTCGACAGGCGCTCAGGCCTCGCCAGACTCCGAGCCGGAAGCCTCGACGTCGGCCGCACGCACGGTTGACCACGACGTGCACAGCAACAGCACCATGCTGAGCAGGTTCAGCCACACCAGGACACCCACGACGATGCCGAACGAGGCCATGACGGGGTTCTTCGTGGCCATGCCGAGCAGTTCACTGCTCAGGGCCTGCATGATCGTCAGGATGACGGCGCAGATCACGACGCCTTCAAGGAACGGTTTCCGGGGGAACTTCAGGCGGGCGCCCACCCGCATGAGCAGCGCCGCCGTGCAGCCGTTCAGGATCAGGCCCGCCGCGATCGCCAGGAACGGGATCCGCACGACCTGTTCGAAGGGTGTGCCGGCCAGGAGGTGGCCCAGCAGATCGCTGGAGAACAGCGTGATGCCGACGCTGAGGATGAGGGCCAGGGCCATCAGCAGCAAGGTGGCCAGGTCGAGGAGCCGGGCGACGACGAAGTTCTCCTTGAGCGGCTGCTGCGCGGCCACCTGACGCATGCCTTCCCGGGTGCCGCCGATCCAGCCCAGCGAGCTGAACAGGGCGACGATCAAGGACAGGACCACGGTCCAGCTCAGGCCACCGGGGTCGAGGAACTTGTCGGGGTCGATGAGCCCCGGGCCGTCGCCGCGTTTGATGACGCCGGGCAGGGCCTTGGACGCGGCGGTCAGGATGCTGTCGCGGAACTCCGGGTGCCCGTTGAGCACGAGTCCGCCGATGCCGAAGCCCGCCACGGTCAGCGCGCCGATCGAGAAGAACATCCGGAAGGCCACGCCGCCGGCCACGAGCGAGCCGTTGCGGGCTTGGAAGTTGCCCCAGACCCTCAGGGGAAGCCAGGTGGCAGTCAGGGCCGCCAGCCAGGCGAAGAAGGCCCCGAGGAAGGCGGGGGTCCGCTGACCCTGGCCGAATCCGCGCCAGAGGGCATCCCGGCGTCGTCGTTCCTCACGGCGGAGGCCCGCCCGGTCAAGGGGCGAGACCTCCTCCCCCGCCGTGTCCTCCGGCAAGGGTTCAGTGCTGTTCTCGGGCGCCTCAGCGCTGTTTCGGTGTCCCGCCAAGAGGAACTTCCTCCCGTAGTTTCCAGAATCCGTTGGCCACGTGCTCGTACACACCGATGCGGTCCACCGTGATGGTGGCCGCGTAGGAGGCCAGGGCCTCCTCGGCGTCGGTCAGACTGCTCTCCCCTACATCATGGGCCACGGTGACGTGCGGGTGATAGGGGAAGGCCGGCTCGCGGTCCAGCGGCCCGGCCTGCAGGGCCTCGTGCAGCTGCACGCAGTCCTCGAATCCCTCCACCACGTTCAGGTACACCACGGGCGAGACGGGCCGGAAGGATCCGGTGCCGTTCAGGGTGATGGTGAACGGGTCCGTGTCCGTGGCGACCGAGCGGACGTGCTCCAGCGCGCTGGGCCAGTCGGCGGCCGGGGTGGTAGTCACCAGCGTGATGTGCGCGGGGACGTGGGAGGCCATGGGATCGCCGAAGGAGGCGCGCCAGACCTGGAGTTCGGACGCGATGTCCTCCGGGAAGCCGATGATCACGCCGACGCAGGGCTGCGTCTCCTCAGCAGGGTCGGGACCCTGCTGAGTGACGGCGCCCCCGGCGTTCGGCTCCTGGCACATGGGTTCAGTCTGCCTGTCCTGCAGGAGCCAGGAAACCCACCTTCTCGTAGACGTCCGCGAGCACCGGAGCGGCGACGGCGCGCGCCTTCTCCGCGCCGCGGGCCAGCAGACGGTCGAGTTCGGCCGGGTCCTCCAGCAGTTCCAGCGTGCGGGCCCTGATCGGCTCCAGGCGCTCGACGACGGCGTCCGCGACGGCGACCTTGAGGTGGCCGTACATCTTGCCCTGGAAATCCTCGACCAGAGTCTCCACGGGGGTGTCGCTCACGGTGGAGAGGATCTCGAGCAGATTGCTGACGCCCGGCTTCTCCTGGCGGTCGAAGGAGATCTCCGTGCCCGCGTCCGTCACGGCGGACTTGATGCGCTTGGCGATCACCTTCGGCTCATCGAGGATGTTGATGAGGCCGTTCGGGCTCGACGCGGACTTCGACATCTTGGACGTGGGGGCCTGCAGATCGTAGATCCGGGCGCCGTCCTTGCGGATCAGGGCCTTGGGCAGGCGGAACGTCTCGCCGAAGCGGTGGTTGAAGCGCTGGGCCAGGTCACGGGCCAGTTCCACGTGCTGCTTCTGGTCGTCCCCGACCGGCACGGCGTCCGGCAGGTAGAGCAGGATGTCCGCGGCCATGAGCATGGGGTAGGTGAACAGTCCCACGCCCGCCGAGTCCAGGCCGCCCTTGGCCGACTTGTCCTTGAACTGGGTCATCCGGGAGGCCTCGCCGAAACCGGTGATGCACATCATGACCCAGGCCAGCTGCGCGTGCTCGGGCACGTGGGACTGGACGAACAGCGTGGACTTCTCGACGTCGATGCCACCGGCGATGTACTGAGCAGCCGTCCGCCGGGTGCGCTCGGCCAGTTCGGCCGGGTCCTGGGGCACGGTGATCGCGTGCATGTCCGGGATGAAGTAGAAGGTGTCGTAGTCCTCCTGGGCCTTGACCCAGTTGACCAGGGCGCCCAGGTAGTTGCCCAGGTGCAGCGAATCCGCGGACGGCTGCATCCCGGAGAGGACGCGGGGCCTGCGGTCTGCGTGCAGGGTGAGGAATTCTTCTTCGGTGATGGTGTTGTGGCTCATGGTGTCCTTGGGAACGCGCGGGTCGCCCCGGCGCGCTGCCTCTCAGAGGCTGTAGTCGACCACCAGGGGTGCGTGGTCGGAGAAACGGGTGTCGTAGCTGGCTGCGCGGTCCACCACGGCCTGCCGCGCACGGGCGGCGAGGGCGGGGGTGGCCATGTGGTAGTCGATACGCCAACCCGTGTCGTTGTCGAACGCCTGGCCCCGCTGGGACCACCAGGTGTACGGACCGTCCACCGGTCCGGCCAGCTCGCGTGCCACGTCCTTGAACCCGATCTCCTCACCGAAGAACCGGTCGAAGTAGGCGCGCTCCTCCGGCAGGAAACCTGCGCGCTTGGTGTTGCCGCGCCAGTTCTTGATGTCCAGCTCGGTGTGACCGACGTTGAGGTCACCCGTGATGAGAACATGATCGCTCTCGGCGGCCAGGGCCGGCAGGCGGGTGATCATGGTGTCGAGGAAGCGGTACTTGTCGACCTGCTTGGGGGTGTCGACCTCGCCGGAGTGCACATAGGCGCTGACGACGGTGAGCTTCTCGCCGTTGGGGAGGCCGAAGTCGGCTTCCACCCAGCGGCCCGTGGTGGCGAAGTAGTCGTCGCCGATGCCGACGCGCGTGGCGAGAGGCTTCTCGCGGGAGACCAGCGCGACCCCGGCACGGCCCTTGGCTTCCGCCTCGGCGTGCAGGATGTGCCAGCCTTCGCCGATCAGGTCGAAGACCACATCGTCAGGGGCGCGAACCTCCTGGAGCGTGAGGATGTCCACGTCCCGGCCGGCCAGCCACTCGGCCATACCCTTGCGGTAGGCGGCCCGGATGCCGTTGACGTTGACGGTCGCAATGCGCAGATAGTCCTTCTCAGCCACGTTCACCCTCGTAACTCTAGTCGATGACGGTGCCGGTCACGGGCGCTTCCGTGGCCCCGCCGGACTTGATCATGTCGCGTGCGTTGGTGGCCGTGATGGTGATGGTCTCGAGGGCGCGGGTGACCATGTCCTGGTCCCCTGCAGCGCCCTTGGCGAGCTCCTCCTCGATCACGCGGGCCTGCACCTGGACGATTTTGAACGAGTGGTCCAGCTTCATGTCCCGCATGCGCGTGGACTCGCCGTCCTGCGCCACGAGCCGCGTCCCTTCGGAGGACGACGAATCGCTGCTTCGCATCGGCGCTCGGCCGGCTGCCGCGTTGAAGGCGTTGCTCGCTTCATTCAGCTTGGCCGCGGCCCGCTTGGTCGCACGCTGGATGCTGAACACGACGAACGCCGCGAGGAGCAGCCACCCCAGCGAAATGACGGCGACGAACCAGCCCACCACGCTGTTCTGGTTCGCGGCGAAGATCACGGCCACGAGGAAGGCGAGGACCAGGACGGACATGCCCAGGCCGCCGATCCTGAAGGTGCTGGCCTTGGCCGCGCTGAAGCGCGTGCCGGCGCCGGACTGGGTGTCTTCGGGTCCAAGAGATCGCATGCTTCCATTCTCTCTCAATCGCGGACCGCACCCGTCCATGTTCCCGCGGGGCGAACGGACGGGTGCGGGAGGGGGTGGTGCGGGCTTGCTGTCCGACGAAGGGGGCGGCCTCGACTCGGGGCCGGGCTGTGAGGCGCTGACCTCGCTATCCGTGGCCCCTTTGGCGGGCCGAACTCGCTTTCCGCGGTTGCGCCGGGTGCTGACCTCGCTGTCCATGGCCCCTTCGGTCGGCCGAACTCGCGATGAACGGGCTGATCTCGCTATCTCGCACTCGCCACCGTGCTGAACTCGCTACGAACCGGCTGACCTCGCTACTCCGGGTAGCGAGATCAGTCGGTTCGTAGCGAGTTCAGCGAAGGGCGGCTCCGAGCCAGGGTGACGGGGTTCGGGGTGGCCTTGACTCGGCTGAGTCCGCTGGGGACGGGGTGAATCCGCTACATCTGTCGGCGGACTCATCCCGTCCCCAGCGGACTCAGCAGGAGGCGCCTCCTGACACCCGACAGGATCAGGAGTTGGCGCGGAGGACTTCCAGGCGCTGACGGTATTCGCTCTCGTCGATCTCGCCCCGGGCGTAGCGTTCCCGCAGGACCGACTCCGCACCCATCCGGCCGGCTTGACCGGCCCAGTGACGCCGACGACGGGCGAAGAAGAACAGCCCGACGAACAGCAGGACGAACCAGAAGAATGGGAAGATGAGGAACCAGGGAAAGAACCCCCCAGCCCACATGCCATGAGCGGCGATCGCCGGGGCTGCCAGAAGTGCTGTGGTGACCATGATGGAACCTTTCGTGAGGCCGTCCTCGACGGCCGTGATGGGCCGGTTGTTCCGGCCTGATTCCATCCTTCGCCGGTCACTGTTTCGAGGCGTCTGCCGTGGGGAAACACTTCGCGTGAGCCCGTACTCCTCGGGGAGTACGGGCCCGGAGCACGCCGGCCACTCGCAGCATCAGAGAGGTCGCAGGATCAGAAGTGCCACTGGGGCACACGGTTGCACGCTTGCAAGCGTGCAAGACCTCACGGCACCGCACAGGCACGCACGACGACGTCTCCGTGCCGTGAGACCTCGACCTCACAGGCCACAGCGCCCCAGAGTCGCAGCGCCAGAGTGTCCCCCCGGCATGGAAGACGCAGTGTCACCCCATCAGCGAAAGCATCGCCGGCTCACGGCGTCCATCCCGGCCTGACCAGCCCGGACTCGTAGGCTGCGACCACCAGCTGCGCCCGGTCGCGGCACCCCAGCTTGCCCATGATCCGGGAGACGTGGGTCTTGGCCGTGAGGGGCGTGATGTAGAGGCGCTCGGCGATCTCGGCGTTGTTGAGACCTTCGCCCACCAAGGCCAGGACTTCCCGCTCGCGTTCGGTGATCTCCGTCAGGCTCCGGGGCGCGGCAGAACCGCCTTGGCCCTTGAGGTAGTCCAGGACTCTGCGGGTGACCGGGGCCGACAGGAGGGCGTCGCCGTCGTGAACCGCTCGGATGGCCCGCAGCAGCTCCGCCGGTTCGGTGTCCTTGACCAGGAATCCTGCGGCTCCCGCGCGGATGGCTTCCACGATGTACTCGTCCAGCCCGAACGTGGTGAGGATGATGATCCGCGGCAACGGCCCCTGGCGGGCGATGTCCCGGGTCGCCTCCAACCCGTCGCCGTCAGGCATGCGGATGTCCATCAGCATGACGTCCGGCCGGGCCCTCCGTGCGAGGGCCACGGCCTCACGGCCGGAGGCTGCCTCCCCCACGATCACCAGGCCGTCCTCCGCATCGATCAACGCGCGGAAACCGGCCCTGATGAGGCCCTGGTCGTCCGCGAGCGCCACCCGGATGGGACCGCCGGTTCCTGATTCACTGCTCATCATGGTGCGACCTCGATCCCCGGAGTTCCTGCACTGCCTTCCGCGCTGTTCGACGGCTCGTCGACCCTCCGGGGCACACTGACCTCGAGGAGGAACCGACCGTCCTCCGCCCGAGCGGACATCGATCCGCCGCACGCGGCCACGCGCTCACGCATCCCGACGAGTCCGTGCCCCTCGTGGACCACCGTCGCCGGCTCTCCCGCAGGGCTGCTGAGCCGGAACCACAGCTCGGCGCCGCTGGAGCCGCACGCCAGCATGGCCTCCGGGGCCGCTGCGTGGCGGCGGACGTTGCTGAGACCCTCCTGCACCGCCCGGAACAGGGCATCCGCCGTTGCTGGGGTCAGAGGCGAGGTTTCGGCCTGCCAAGTCTTCAGACCGTCGGACGGTTCGAGCTCCACCCTCACGCCGACGGCTCGCGCCTCCTCCACCAGCGCCTCCACCTCGGCCAGGGTCCTGTGACGGACAGGCGGAGTGCGGGGTGCCGCGGGTGCAGAGTGAATCCCGTCATCGGCGGGCGCCTGCTCCCGCAGGACGTCCAGCAGGTCCCTCACCTCGGCCAGGGAGTCCTTGCTCGCGTCCTTGATGTTCCGCAGCGCCTCGGTCAGCCGAGCCGGGTCCTTCTCCCCCAGATGCAGCGCAACGGAAGCCTGCACGTTGATCAGGGACAGGGAGTGCCCGACCACGTCGTGGATGTCGCGGGCCAGGGCCAGACGGTATTCGTCCCGCTCGGCCTGTTCCCGCGCCGCCCGCTGCTCTCTCAGCTCCGTCAGCCTCGACCGACGACGCCGGCCCGCTTCCCCCAGGAGGACGAGGACCGCCAGCCACGCGGTCGCCGCCGCCAGGGCCGGCGTGGCCGCCCAGGGCGCACCGGCCGCCCATGGCGGAGTCCACGCCGCCCCACGGAGAGGGACCCATCCGGTTTCCTGAAGAACCGCCAGCAGCCCGACCAGTCCCACCACGGCCCATGACTGCCACCGTCTCCCCCGGAGCGCGGCGTTGAACAATGCCACGGCGAAGGCTACGAAGACCGGCCCCCAGGGCAAGGAGAGCAGGACGTAACAGCCCGCGAGCAGCACCTGGAAGGTCAGCACGAGAGCCGGCCGACGGCGCATGAACAGCAGCGCGGCAGGACCAGCAAGGAGGAACGGCACCGTCACGGCCGGCAGGTCCAGACCCCGCCAGTGCGCCATGGCCAGGGTGCCGACGACCTGGATCACCGCCACGGCACACGGAATGCCGAACTGGATGATCCTGCGTCGGCGGGCACTGTTCATGATCCCGAGCCTAAACGTCGCGACAGCCGGCCGCGTCCCCCAGGTGGAGTATGTGGAAAAGCGCCTCCCTGGACGTCACGGCTGTGGTTTGCTCGCCTTGCCGTCGAGCCACAGTTCCGTCGAGGCATCGGCGTGAGTGCCCCCGCTGCCGACGTGTTTGTCGCTGATGGTGGGACCGTTCTTCAGGATGTGAACCAGCGCCATGCCGTGTCCGCGTCCCAGGCCGTACTCGTCCTTGAGCCATTCAAGAATCACTCCCGCTTTCACCCCCGCTTCGCCGAAGCCCTTGGCCTGGGCTTCCTCGACCAGCTGCCGCGGGGTCTTGCCGGTCTTGTCCTCGATCGCATCGAGATATGCCTGAAATGACATGTCGTGTCCTTCGTCGTCGTGTGTGATGTCGTCGTGTGTCGTGCTGCGCCGTCCCGACGGCCGGCGGGACGGGCTAACCGGCCTGGTCCCGGAACTCCTGGATGATCCGCGGTGAATCGTGCAGGCACACCATCAGCAGCGGCACCCGGCCGTGATTCGTGAAGCCGTGCCATCGGCCTGCCGCGACGATCACCGTGGCTCCGGCGCCCACCGGGCGGTCGCCGTCGTCGAGCCGGAACGTGGCCTCGCCTTCCAGCACCAGCCAGGTCTCCGCGTAGGGGTGCCGGTGCACGGCGGGGCCCTTCCCCGGCGGGGTACGGACCAGGAAATAGGAGAGCCCCACCCCGAAGTCCCCGCCTTCGAACCGTTCCGCCGTCCCACCCGGCAAGGCCAGGCTGCCGGGCTCCAGCAGCACCATGCTCTCCGCGTCCATTTCGTCCTCCTCAGGCACCGCCGTCCGGCAGTGTGCCTTCACTCTCGCCCAGCGAACACCGCGCCGCTAACCTTTCGATATGGATCGAAACATCGTGACATTCCATCTCGGAGTGGAGGATGTCGCATCACTGCGATTCGGCATCTCGCCAGGGCACGAACTCGCCGCTGCCATCCGGCTGCTGCAGACGGCCCAGTCCCGGCCGCTGCACTGGGGCTGGCTCCGGGAAGCGCGGCAGTCCGTGCCGCAGGAGGCGTTCGGGCTGTTGTCGCTCCTCATCGCGCCACAGGGGTACTTCCCGGATTTCCTCACCGGCCCGCCGGGCCCCGACCTCACCCCGTCCGAGGAACTCGCCACGCTCCGCGCCACTCCCCCGGACGTCGCAGCGCATCAGCTGCGCAAAGTCCTGCGCCTCGCGGAAGGGGCCCGGCACGCCGCGGTGGAACGGATGGCGGAGCGCCCCACTCTCGCGCTGGGACGCATCGCGGAAGCGTGGTCCGCCGTGTGGGACGCGCTGCTGGAGCCGCAGTGGCCGCAGATCCGCCGGCTCCTGCTCGCCGACATCTCCCACCGGACCGGCGTCATGGCCGGGCACGGCGCGGGGACGATGGTCGGCGGCCTGCACGACCGCGTGTCCTGGCGCCCGGGAGAGGTCCGGGTGCGGATGAACGCATGGCAGGAGGAGGTGGACTGCCGGGGTCACGGGCTGCTGCTCGTGCCGACGGTGCTGTCGAGCCCGTGGTGTTCAGTGCTCACCGAGGCTCCCGTCCAGCCCACCGTCTTCTACCCGGTCCTCGGACTCTCGCCCGAGTGGCACCGGTCCGGCGCCCCCTCCGACGGCCGGGCGCTCGCCCGCCTGCTGGGCACGGGACGGGCCGCGGTCCTCAGCGTCCTCGACGGCGCGCGGAACACCAGCGATGTAGCACGCCTGTGCGGAATAGCTCCGTCGACGGCGGTCCACCACCTCACAGCCCTGCGCGACGCCGGGCTGCTGAGCAGCACTCGGCGGGGCGCCGCCGTCGAACACCAGCGGACCGCCCTGGGCGACGCGCTGCTGTTCACGGCCGGTTCCGCGGGTCCCCGCGAACGCGACCCCGCGTCAGGGGTGTGACGACCGCCCGCCGGACCACGACGGAGCCGGGAAGCACGACGGCGCCGGACCCCGCGAAGGGATCCGGCGCCGTCGTGCGTGGCCGGGGACTCAGGCGTGCGCTGCCGCGCGCTCCGCCGCCTCGACCACATTGGTCATGAGCAGGGCCACCGTCATGGGACCCACGCCACCCGGGTTCGGGGAGATCCAGCCGGCCACCTCGGCGGCGGCCGGATCGATGTCACCGTAGACGCGGCTCTTGCCGGTCTCAGGGTCCATCTCGCGGGTCACTCCGACATCCAGCAGGGCCGCGCCCGGCTTGACGTCCGACGCCTTGACGATGTGCCGCACGCCCGCAGCGCCCACGATCACATCGGCCTGGCGCAGCAGTTCCGACATGTTCGTGGTGCCCGTGTGGGTCAGGGTCACCGTGGCGTTGATCTCGCGACGAGTGAGCAGCAGCCCGATGGACCGGCCGATCGTGACACCGCGCCCGACGACCACCACGTGCTTGCCCTTGAGGTCGTAATCGTTCCGCAGCAGCAGTTCGATCACGCCGCGCGGGGTGCACGGAAGCGGGGTGTCGATAGGGTTGTTCACGTTCAGGACCAGGCGCCCCAGGTTCGTGGGGTGCAGGCCGTCCGCGTCCTTGGCCGGGTCGATCCGTTCCAGGATCGCGTCCGTGTCCAGGTGCTTCGGCAGCGGGAGCTGAACGATGTACCCGTGGCAGGTGGGGTCCGCATTGAGTTCATCGATGAGGGCCTCGACCTGCTCCTGGGTGGCGTCGGCCGGCAGTTCCTTCTGGATCGAGTTCATCCCGATCGCCTTGGACTGCTTGTGCTTCATCGACACGTACAGCTGGGACGCCGGATCGGCGCCCACCAGCACGGTGGCGATGCCCGGGACCACGCCGCGCTCCTTCAGAGCGGCGACGCGTTCCGCGAGCTCCTGCTTGATCTCGGCGGAGGCCTTCCGGCCGTCCAGAATCTTCGCGGTCATGGACTGCTCCGTCACTGGGAGAGGCCCGGGTACAGCGGGAAACCGGAGGCCAGGACGTCCACGCGGGCACGCAGGGCGTCGATGTCGGCGCCGGGAAGCAGCGCGAGCGCGATCACGTCGGCGACCTCGGTGAACTCGGCGTCGCCGAAGCCACGGGTGGCCAGGGCGGAGGTGCCGATGCGCAGACCGGAGGTGACCATCGGCGGGCGCGGGTCGTTCGGGACGGCGTTGCGGTTGACCGTGATGTGGGCCTCGTGCAGGAGGTCCTCGGCCTGCTTGCCGTCGATCGCGGCGTCACGGAGATCCACCAGGACCAGGTGCACATCGGTGCCGCCGGAGCGGACGGCGATGCCGGCGTCCTTCACGTCCTGCTGGTTGAGACGGTCGGCGAGGATCGCGGCGCCGCGCAGGGTGCGCTCCTGGCGGTCCTTGAACTCCGGGGTGCCGGCGATCTTGAAGGCGGTGGCCTTCGCGGCGATCACGTGCATGAGCGGGCCGCCCTGCTGACCCGGGAAGACGGCGGAGTTGATCTTCTTGGCGAGATCGGCGTCGTTCGTCAGGATGAAGCCGGAGCGGGGGCCGCCGATGGTCTTGTGCACGGTGGAGGACACCACGTGGGCGTGCGGGACCGGATTCGGGTGCACGCCGGCGGCGACGAGGCCCGCGAAGTGGGCCATGTCCACCCAGAGGTAGGCGCCGACCTCATCTGCGATCTCACGGAAGGCGGCGAAGTCGAGCTGACGCGGGTACGCCGACCAGCCGGCGATGATCACCTTCGGCTTGTGCTCGAGCGCGAGGCGGCGGACCTCCTCCATGTCGACAAGGGAGGTCTCGGGGTCAACGCCGTAGGCCACGATGTTGAACAGACGGCCGGAGAAGTTGATCTTCATGCCGTGGGTCAGGTGACCGCCGTGGTCCAGGGACAGGCCGAGGAGGGTGTCGCCGGGGCGAGCGATCGCGTGCAGGACGGCCGCGTTCGCGGTGGCGCCGGAGTGCGGCTGGACGTTGGCGAACTCGGCTCCGAAGAGGGCCTTGGCACGCTCGATGGCCAGCGACTCGGCGACGTCGACTTCTTCACAGCCGCCGTAGTAGCGGCGTCCGGGGTAACCCTCCGCGTACTTGTTGGTCAGCACCGAGCCCTGGGACTGGAGCACGGAGACGGGGACGAAGTTCTCAGAGGCGATCATCTCGAGGTAGGTGCGCTGGCGATTCAGCTCACGCTCGAGGACGGCGGCGATTTCCGGGTCGACTTCAGCCAGCGGAAGGTTGCTGACGGATTCCTGCGCGGGTACAGAGGTCACAGAATACTCCTGGCGATACGTGGAGGTGATTGCAGGTCAGGCTCCTGGCGCCGTCGCATGGTCCCCCGGCGCGCCGCTGAAGCGCAGGCCAAGGATCCACGCGATGACGCGTAGGAAAACGTGACCCTCGGCCCAGGCGGACGATCCGTGGTCTTCGACTGTGCCGCTCCCTGATGGTGACCCATCCGACGCCAGTTGCGACGGCACTAGCGTACCGCACGGCGGATATCCTTAGCCTTGTGATTGAAGCGCCTACGTCATACACGCTGACCCTTTCCTGCCCCGACCGCCCCGGCATCGTGCATGCCGTCTCCGGTGCCCTCCTGACCGTCGGATGCAACATCGCCGACTCGCAGCAATACGGCAGCGTCACCACCGGCACGTTCTTCATGCGGGTGGAGGTCACGACGTCGGCGGGAGCCGAAGCGGTCCGCGCGGCGATCGCCCCGGTGGCCGACGCCTTCGGGATGCGCTGGGACGTCCACCCGGTCGGCCAGAAGGTGCGCACGCTCGTCCTGTGCTCGACGGCGGCCCACTGCCTCAACGACCTGCTCTTCCTGCACCGCTCGGGGACCCTGCCCATCGAGATCCCGGCGATCGTCTCGAACCACACGGAGCTGGCGCCGCTCGCCGAGTTCTACGGCATCCCGTTCCACCACATCCCTGTCACCGCGGACACCAAGACCGACGCCGAACGGCAGCTGCTGGAGATCATCGCGAAGGAGGAGATCGAGCTGACCGTCCTGGCCCGCTACATGCAGATCCTCTCGAACGACCTCTGCCGCGAGCTCGAGGGCCGCGCCATCAACATCCACCATTCCTTCCTGCCGTCCTTCAAGGGCGCCAAGCCGTACCACCAGGCGCACAAGCGGGGCGTGAAGCTCATCGGCGCCACGGCCCACTACGTGACGGCTGACCTGGACGAGGGTCCGATCATCGAGCAGGAGGTCATCCGCGTCAGCCACGCCCGCACGGCCGAGGAGTTCGTGCAGATGGGCCGCGACGTCGAGGGCCGCACCCTGGCCCAGGCCGTCCAATGGCACGCGGAACACCGGGTCCTCCTCGATGGCACCCGGACCGTGGTGTTCAACTAGGGCTTGCCCGCCAAGCCGGGCCGATCCGCCCGTTTCGGTGCCCTGATTTCTTTTCGGTGCGGCAATATCCGCACCGAAAAGAAATCAGGGCACCGGTTCGGCGGAACTCACGTCTCGGGCAGGCTCCGCCGGCGTACCTGCGTGACAGGAAGCCCTGCTTCACGGAGGACGTCGGCCAAGCTGCCAGGTGAAGTCAGGTCGGCCCAGGTCCACCGAACCACCGTCAGTCCAAGTCTTCTCAGTCGGTCCTCTCGCCGTTTCTCGGCGACGACTACGTCCGACGGCGTGCGGCCCGCCAGGTACTCGGGCTTCAGATACTTCGCGGTTCCGTCGAACTCACCGACCACGCGCCACGGCTTCCACCAGAAGTCGGTGTACCCGATCAGGCCCGCGCGGTCGCGGAACTCCTGCTGAAGGACCGGTCGCGGGAATCCGAGGCGATGCATCATGACCCGGCTCAGTGACTCGCCGGGAAGCATCGCGTTACCGTCGGCGAAATCCAGGATCGTTTCGAGACGCGTCCTGCGGGCAGCGCTCCGGATCTGTGAGACGGCACGCACCACGCTCGCACGGTCCCTGCCCGGAGGAACGAATGGGGGCTCGGAGTCCATCGAACCCATGTCCTCCGGGAGTACCCATCCCTGTGGTCTCCGAGCCGCGGGGAACGGGCCGATCTGGCTGCGGTCGCTAGCATTCCACTCGCCCAGGGCCAGCTCGCCGTCGAGACGCTTCGTGTTCAGCACCCGGTCCATGACGGCGACAGCCCACTCGAAACTCTCACCGATCGCGACGTCGAGCGCAGCATGGAGCGGGTCCGAGCAAGGAAGGCCCCTGACCCCGACGACCGACCTGTCCCGGCCATCGGGCTTGTGCCGGATGATCCCAGGTTGCGACCTTCCACCGTTGGTTGCGACCCCCGCCAGATGAGCCGCCGTCGGCCTCTCCCTCAGAGGTAGGCCCAGCATGAAGGCGCTGCTGAGACCGTAGAGCGGGAAGGCGTACGACGTCGTTTCACATGCAATGCGCAAGAACAGTTCGTGGCGCACTTCCGGTGAAGCCCGCTCCCATTCGGCCCGGGAGACATAGAAGCCACGTCGAATCCGGTGGAGACGCCCCTGACGGACACGGCGAGCGAGTTCGGTGGCGCCGATACCGTACACGGCGGCGTCCGATGTGCGAATGAGGTGCGGAAGCGGGCTGCTCATGGACCGGAGTCTGTCACCGCACCTCCCCCTAGTTGGCTTCGAACCGCATCATGTGGACAACGGCACGCCACGAAAAAGGTGCCCTGATTTCTCTTCGGTGCGGATATTGCCGCACCGAAGAGAAATCAGGGCACCGAAACGCCAGCAGCCCGAGTCAGGCCAGGCGCTTGGGGCCGTACTCGGCCAGGAACTCGCCCGGGCCGGGGTTGGTCTCGGCGGAGGCGCCGCCCAGGTGCTTCACGACGCCCCACACGGCGTTCAGGCCCGTGGTGACGGCGCCCTCGGCCCAGCCGGCGGTCCAGGACACGTCGTCGCCGGCCAGGAAGATGCCGCGGTGGCCCTCGTCCAGGGACTCCTGGTCGAAGTGCGTGTACAGGCGCTCCTGATACCGGTAGTGGCCGGGCAGGTTCGCCTTGAACGCGCCCATGAAGTTGGGGTCGGACTCCCAGGACACCGTGATGGGCGTGCCGATCACGTGGCTGCGGATGTCCACGCCCGGGTAGATCTGCTCCAGGGAGTGGATCATGAGGTCGGCGCGCTGCTCCCCGTCGAGGCTCAGCCACTTCAGGGCGTCGTCGTTCCAGGTGTACGAGAGCAGGATGACGGCGGGCTGGTCCGGGCCGTTGTCCAGCAGATAGGTGCCGCGGGTCAGACGGTCGGTGAGGGTCATCGACATGACCTCCTCACCGGTCTCCGGGTTGCGGTCCTTCCAGAACGGGCGGTCGACCATCACGAAGGTCTTGGAGGACTGCATGTAGTGCGAACGCTCGATCGCCGTCCACATCTCCGCCGGGAACAGCGCCTCCTCGGTGTGGATGCGCGTGGACAGGAGCCACGACTGGCACGTCGTCACCACGGCCGCGTACTCGCTCGCCCGGCCCCAGCGTTCGGTGACCGCGATGCGGGAGGTGGGGGCGCCGTCGTCGTCCTTCACACGGGCGATCCGGGCCACCGCGCCACGCGGCGCGCCGCCGTGCAGGGTGGCGAGGGAGGTGCCGGCGGGCCAGTGCTTGAGGTCCGACGGCGCATGGTTCCACAGCGCCTCCGGGATGCGGGCCGCGCCGCCCACCACGCCGCGGTGGTGGTCATCCGCGTCGGTGTAGACCACGCGCAGGATCTCCAGGATGGAGTTGGGGAAATCGGTGTCCCAGCCGCCCGTGCCGAAGCCGACCTGGCCGAAGGCCTCGCGGTGCGCGTAGCCGGCCTCCTTGAAGGCGCGGCTCTTCGCGATGAATCCGTAGAAGGTCTCCTCGTCCAGCTCCTCAAGGAGCGAATCCCAGATCTCCTTGATCTTCGCGGTGTCGCGGGCCTTGAGCGCGTCCTGCATCTCGGTGAACCGGGCGTTCTCCTCCATGCAGGCCTTCCAGGCGGCGGCCACCTCGTGGAAGAACTCCGGCAGGTCCTCGGGCTTCTCGGCGTAGTACTTCTGCCCCTTGAGCTCGATCACGGTGCTCGACGTCACCGATGCCAGCGGGTTGGGGAAGTCCGTGGTCTCCAGGCCGAGCAGGTCGATGTAGTGGTACAGCGCCTTGCTGGACACCGGGAAGCGCATGCCGCCCAGGTCGGCGGTGACCTCCGGCGCGCTCGGGAAGCTCGCGGTGCGGAGACGCCCGCCGATCCGGTCCGCTTCGTAGACCACGGGCTTCAGACCGAGCTTCATGAGCTCGTACGCGGTGACCAGGCCGGACAGACCGGCGCCCACCACGGCCACCTCGGTGCCGTACAGCTCCTCGGGGACGCTGCCCAGACCCGCGGGGTTCTGCAGGTACAGGTCATAGCTGAACGGGAAGTCCGGGTTCAGCATCGTGATGGGCGCGGTGCCCTCGGACGGGGAGGGAAGGGCGGTGGGTTCCATGGGTCCTTGCCTTGTGTTTCGTGTGCTGCGGGTGAAGTGGAGGGGGCGGACTCAGTCGTCCTGGTGGCTGAGCTGGTAGGCCTGTTCGTTCAGGCCGCCCACGCGGGAGTTCCGGCGGCCGTACCCGAGGTAGAGGACCACGCCGATCAGCATCCAGGCGCAGAACACCAGCCACGTCATGCCGTCGAGGTTCGCCATCAGGAAGAGGCAGGCCAGGGCGCCGAGCACCGGCACCACCGGGTACAGCGGGACGCGGAAGCTGCGGGTCTTGCCCGGCTTGGTGACGCGCAGGTAGATCACGGCGACGTTGACCAGGGCGAAGGCGAACAGGGTGCCGATGCTGGTGGCGTCGGCCAGCGCGCCGAGCGGGATGAACGCGGCGGTGAGCGCCACGACGACGCCGACGATCCAGGTGCCCTTGACCGGAGTGTGGGTGCGGGGCGAGACCTCGCCGAACACCTTGGGCACGAGGCCGTCACGGGACATGGTGAGCAGGATGCGGGTCTGACCGTAGAGCACCGTGAGGACGACGGAGACGATGGCGAGCACCGAGGTGACCGCGAAGATGAGGGCGATCCACGGCTGGTGGGTGAGCTCGTTGATGATCTGGACGAGCGGGGCCTCCACGCCGTCGAACCACTGCCAGTTCCGGGCGCCGATCGCGGCCACGGCCACCAGGACGTACACGGTGGTGACGATCAGCATGGACAGCAGGATCGCCCGCGGCAGATCGCGCTTCGGGTTGCGGGCCTCCTCGCCGGCGGTGGAGGCGGCGTCGAAGCCGATGTAGGAGAAGAACACCTTGGACGCGGCGGCGCTCATGCCGGCGGCGCCCATGGGCAGGAGCGGCTCGAAGTTCCCGGCGTTGAACGCGGTGAAGGCCACGATGCAGAAGAAGATCAGGATCCCGACCTTGGCGAACACGATGATGGTGTTCACCAGGGCGCTCTCCTTGGCGCCGCGGACCAGCAGCACGGTCGCCAGGAGGACGATGATGAGGGCCGGGAGATTGACCAGACCACCGCCGCCCGGGGGCTGCGAGATGACGTCGGGCATCTGGATGCCGAACACGCCGATGGTCTCATTCACGTACTGACCTGCGCCGACGGCGACAGCGGCCACGGAGACCGCGTATTCCAGGACGAGGCACCAGCCACAGATCCACGCCATGCCCTCCCCCATGGTGGCGTAGGAGTACGAATAGCTGGAACCCGCCACAGGGACCATGCCCGCCATCTCCGCGTAGGAGACCGCGGAGAGGAGAGCGGCGAAACCCGCCACGACGAAGGACAGCCAGATGGCGGGACCCGCGATCGGCACCGCGTCGCCGAGGATGACCAGGATGCCCGTGCCGAGCGTGGCGCCGACGCTGATCATGGTCAGTTGGAGCACGCCGAAGTTGCGCTTCAGGCTGCCGTGCCCGGAGTTGTCCCGGGCGTCGCGCTCCATCTGGGCGATGGACTTGCGGCGGATCAGCTGCCGGCCGAGTGTCGGCGTCGCGCCGGGCAGCGTCTTGGGAGTTGTGGTCATGGGGAGTTCCTTGCGTCTTGGGCGGCCGTCCGGCGTCGTTGCCGGGCGAGGGACCGCACCGTCGAGGTCCCGGTCTGGGCGAGGCCAGGTCCGGGAACCGAGGGGGGTGGGGAGAAGGCCTAGTACCAAGGCTAGGACTGTGAGCCAGCTCTCACGGTGGTGCATTTTGAACTAGAGTCTTGGCCCATGGGACAAAGTGCACATTCCATCCATGGTGCCGCGAGTGCCGGGGAGGCACAACTCGACCTGCTGCCGGGCCTCACGACGCACCGCTTCCTGAGCCAGCTTCCGGACGGTGTCGAAGTGCTTCACGACGCCGGGAACGTGCCACTGCGCTGGGTGGAGACGAGCGAACTCGACGACCCGACGCCGTATCTCCTCGACCACGAACTCCTGCTCACGGCCGGACTGCCGTTCCTCGGCGACGGCGGGTCGGAGGAGGCGGTGGACGCGTTCGTCGGCCGCCTGGCCCGGGCCCGTGTGTCCGCCCTGGCCTTCGGGCTGGAGCCCCATTTCGACGCGGTTCCCCCGGCCGTCGTGTCCGCCTGCGAGCGCCATCGGGTCACCCTCTGGCAGCTCCCGTCCAGCCTGCCGTTCGCGGCGGTGGGCCTCGCGTTCTCCCGGCTCCTGGAATCCGGCAACGCCAGTGTGCTGCGGCAGCTCACCGAGGCCAACCGCCAGCTGATCCGCGCCGCCCTGGGCGAAGGTGGCGAGCAGGAGCTCCTGGAGGCCCTGGCTCAGCGGATCTCGGGCGAGGTGCTGCTCTTCGGCGCGCACGGCCAGCTCCGCCTCACGGCGGGGTCGCGGACCGCCGGGACTGATGTCCTGGAGGAGGCGGCCGGGCTGGCCCTGGATCTGTTCGCGGGCAGCGGTCCACGGGTCGAACTGCGCGAGACGCCCGACGGCGCGTTGCTGGGCCTTCCCCTGCGCGGATCACCGGGCCGCGGTGCGGCTGAGCGTCCGCCGGCCGGGAGCCGCACGGTCCCGGCCCAGCGTGGCCCCCGCCGTGGCGAACCGACGCTCGGGGCCCTCGTGCTCCACACCGGCCACCCGCTCACGGCGACGGAGAACACCATGGTGTCCACCGCCGTCGGGCTCCTGGAACTGCTGGCCCGGCAGCGCGCGGCGGGATCCCTCTCCCCCGGTCAGCTGGCCACCCTGCTGCTGCTCCGCGGCGACACCCCGGGCGACGACGCCGCGCTCTCGACGCTGCTGGGTGACAGCGCCCCGGGTGCGGGGTCCGGGCTGAGGGTGGTGATCGCGCACCCTCAGGCCGAGGACAGTGCCGACGTGCCGGCCGAGGTCCTCGCCTGGCGGCGGCTGTGGGAGACCAAGCTCGTCGTGCACGATGGCACCCACCTGCTCGCCGTCACCCGTCAGGAGCCGTCGGCCGCCCGACTGTCCCGCGTCGAGGCCGAGGGTTACGCCTGCGCCGTGTCCCGTCCGGCGCCGCGCCTCGGCAAGGGCGGCTCGCTGGCGGGTCACGCCCTGCAGCACGTGCCCCGACTGCGGCTGGAGGCCATGGCGCTGCTCGCCCGTGCCGAGGAGGAACGGCGCAGCCTGCTGGCCGACCAGCAGCCGCGCACGTTCGCAGAGCTCATGCCACGGGAGGCCGGGGCCGGGGTCGCCCGGGAGGTGCTCGGCCCCCTCCTCGCCCTTGAACCGCCACGGCGGGACCTGCTCCTGCGGGTGCTGCGGGCGTGGCTGGCGGCGCACGGATCGTGGGACGGGGCATCCAGTGCCCTGGACATCCACCGCAACAGCGTTCGGCGGCATGTCGGGGTCATCGGGGACACCCTGGGCCGCGACCTCGGCGACGCTTCCGTCAGAGCCGAGCTGTGGCTGGCCCTCGGGTTCCTCGGGCCGGGGATGTCCGGCGGGGCGCCCGGAAATCCCTCAGCGGCGGCTGACGAACCGGATCAGGAACCGGCTCAGGAGAGCCAGGAACGGTAGAGGTCGGGGCGTCGTTCGTCGAGATACGGCACGTCCGCGCGGGCCGTCGCGAGCTGCCCGGAGTCGACGTCCACGAACAGGACGGCCGCATCCTCGTCCGCCTCGGCGAGCGTCCTGCCGAACGGATCGGCCACCACGCTCCCGCCACTGAGGTGGAATCCCGCCTCGACCCCGGCGTGGTTCACATAGGCCAGGTACAGGTGGTTCTCCATGGCCCGCGTCGGGATGAGCCGCTGGGGCACCTGCGAGTACCCGCTGCCGAGCGCCGTCGGCACCATGAGGACATCCACCCCGCGCAGGGCGGCCGCGCGCACCGTCTCGGGGAACTCGACGTCGTAGCAGATCACGGTGCCGAGGCGGAGTCCCTGATAGTCGACGACGGCGGCGGGCTGGTCGCCAGGGGTGAAGACCTCCTGCTCCTCCGCGCCGAAGAGGTGGACCTTGCGGTAGTGGGACAGCTGGGCGCCGTCGGGGCCGAAGAGCGTGGCGCTGATGTACCAGCGGTCCTCTGCCGGATCCGAGCCGGGCCCGGCGGGCTCCACTTCGGGAAGGCTGGCCAGCAGGGCGAGGCCCGCCGAACGGGCGATCTCCGCCAGCTCCCGCGCAAGGCCGGGTAGGAGGGCCGGGTCCAGCCCGCTGCGCACGGGCCGCGGGGCGTAGCCGACCGGGAAGAGCTCGGGGGTGATGAGGAGCTGCGCGCCGCCGTCGGACGCCTGTTGCGCGGCCGCACGGATCGTGGCGAGATTCGCCGCCGTGTCCAGCACTGCGGACTCCCCCTGCATGATCGCCAGACGCATCCCGGTCACTTTCCCTTCCTCGGACATGGCTCCAGCCTAGGCGGCGCATCCAGTCCGGAACTCAGGATTCTTTGCACCACGGCCGCGGGAATCCGGTGCTGAACGCACCGGTCCGCCCGCCGGCCCGCGGCGAGCGCTTGCGTTTCGGCGACCCCGATCGAACGTTCCTTGCGTTAACTTATTGACCGCATAAGCCGTTTAGGCCATGCTTGCATTCATGGTCAGCCGTGAGGGAAACAGCACACCCACCCGCAGGAATCCGGGTTCCCAGTCGGCTTTGCGCCAGCTCAACCGGGAGCGGATCGTGCAGGCGCTCGCCGCCGGACCGGCCACGCAGGCCGAACTCTCCCGCACCACGGGCCTCTCCACCGCGACCATCTCCAACATCGTCAAGGAGCTTGAACGCGACAGCATGGTCCACACGGCTCCCACGACCTCGTCCGGGCGGCGCGCCCTCCAGGTCCGGCTCAACGCCGACAACACCGTCGCGGTCGGGATCGACTTCGGCCGCCGGCACGTCCGCGTGGTCCTCGCGACGCGGGACTACCGCGTGGTGGCCGAGGCCTCCACGAGCCTGGTGCTCGGCCACCACGCCGAACACGGCATCGCCATGGCCCACGACCTCATGGAACGCCTCCTCCGCGAGAACGGCCTGACCCACGGCGACGTGATCGGCGTCGGCATCGGCATCCCCGGGCCCCTCGACCGGCGCAGCCACACCGTGGCACACGGCGCGGTCCTGCCGGAATGGGTCGGGATCGAAACCGAGGCCCGGCTCCGCGAGGCCCTCGGACTGCCCGTCCACATCGACAACGACGCCAATCTCGGCGCCCTCGCGGAAGCCACGTGGGGACCGTACGGCGGCGCGGAGAACCTCGTCTTCCTGAAGATCGGCTCGGGCATCGGCGCGGGCCTGATCGTCAACGGCGCCCCGGTCTACGGCAATCTCGGCATCACAGGCGAGATCGGCCACTCGACCATCGACGACCGCGGGGCCGTGTGCCGCTGCGGGAGCCGCGGCTGCCTCGAGACGATCGCGTCCACCACCACCATGATCGAGCAATTGAGCCGCAACGAACCCGGCCCCGTGACCACCCGGAGCATCATCTCCGGCGCGCGGGAGGGCCACCCCGCAACCCTCCGCGTGCTCGACGACGCCGGGCTGGCGATCGGCCACGCGCTCGGCACCGTGGCGAACCTCCTGAACCCGGAGGTGATCGTGGTGGGCGGCCCGCTCGCCGAACTGGAGGAACTGCTGCTGGAGCCCATCCGCCGCGGGATCCTGCGGCACACGATCCCGATGGTGGGCGCGTCCACGGCGCTCACGGTGTCCTCACTGGGCGAGCGGGCGGAGGCACTGGGCGCCGCCGCGCTCGTGTTCCGCAAACCGGCAAGTGCCAAGAAGTAACGATTCGGTAGGGCTCTGCGTTAAAGGCTTGACGGCAATAGCCCGCTTCCAGTTTACTTATCGGTCAGAGGGTGACACGAGCCACAGCGATCGGGCCCCCACCGGCGGACTTGTTCGGTCCGCACTGAACGACTTCGAGGCAAGGACGACCGATGTCTGAGACCAGCACCGCCCCGACGATCCTGGAAATGCGATCCATCACCAAGGAGTTCCCGGGCGTGAAAGCCCTCTCCGAGGTGAACCTGAAAGTGAAGGTCGCCGAGATCCACGCCATCTGCGGCGAAAACGGGGCCGGCAAATCAACCCTCATGAAGGTGCTCTCCGGGGTGTACCCATACGGCAGCTACGCCGGGGACATCGTGTACCAGAACGAGGTCCAGCAGTTCAAGGACATCCGTGCCAGCGAAGCCGCCGGCATCGTGATCATCCACCAGGAACTCGCGCTCATCCCCGAGCTGTCCATCATGGAGAACATCTTCCTGGGCAATGAACCCACCCGGTTCGGGGTGATCAACTGGTCCGAGGCGCGCCTCCGCTCCAAGGACCTGCTGGCCCGCGTCGGCCTGAGCGATGATCCCGACACCCCGGTCAAGGAGATCGGCGTCGGCAAGCAGCAGCTCGTCGAGATCGCCAAGGCGCTCAACAAGTCCGTGAAGCTCCTGATCCTGGACGAGCCCACCGCCGCCCTGAACGAGAGCGACTCCCAGCATCTGCTCGACCTGCTGCTCGGCCTCAAGAGCAAGGGCATCACCTCGATCATCATCTCCCACAAGCTCAACGAGATCGAACAGATCGCGGACTCCATCACCATCATCCGTGACGGCAAGTCAATCGAGACCCTGGACGTCAAGGCGGACGGCGTCAACGAGGACCGCATCATCAAGGGCATGGTCGGCCGCAGCCTGGAGTCCCGCTTCCCGGACCACACCCCGAACATCGGCGAGGTGTTCTTCGAGGTCAAGGACTGGACCGTGGCCCACCCGCAGATCGAGGACCGCCTCGTGTGCAAGGGCTCCAACTTCTTCGTCCGCCGCGGCGAGATCGTCGGCTTCGCAGGACTCATGGGCGCCGGGCGCACCGAACTCGCCCGCTCCCTCTTCGGCCACTCCTACGGCCGCTTCATCTCCGGAACCGTCATCAAGGACGGCAAGGAGATCAGGATGAACACGGTCCGCCAGGCCATCGACCACGGCCTCGGCTACGTGACCGAGGACCGCAAGTCCCTGGGCCTGAACCTCCTGGACGACATCAAGACCACCACCGTCGCCGCGAACCTCAAGGGCGTGAGCAAGCACAACGTGGTGAACGAGGACCGCGAATTCGAGGTCGCCGAGGACTACCGGAAGTCCCTGCGCACCAAGACCCCCTCGGTCGAGGAAGGCGTCGCGAAGCTCTCCGGCGGCAACCAGCAGAAGGTGGTCCTGGCCAAGTGGATGTTCACGGACCCTGATCTCCTGATCCTGGACGAGCCGACCCGTGGCATCGACGTGGGCGCCAAGTACGAGATCTACGGCATCATCCAGCGCCTGGCCAGCCAGGGCAAGGGCGTGATCGTGATCTCCTCCGAGCTGCCGGAACTGCTCGGACTCTCGGACCGCATCTACACGATCTTCGAAGGCTCGGTGACCGGCGTCGTGAACAAGGACGACGCCACTCAGGAGAACTTGATGAAGCTCATGACCGCCAAACGTCAGGCCGCCTGACACTCCTCCCGCTGCTGTGGGGCCCCGGCCTCATTCACCACGCACCCAAGGAATCACCAATGAACGCACTCAAAAAGATCTTCGGCGGCGACACCCGTCAGTTCGGCATGATCTTCGCCCTCGTCTTCCTGATCGTCTTCTTCCAGATCCTGACCGGCGGCATCACCCTCACGCCCGAGAACATCATCAACCTGTTCAACGGCAACTCCTACATCCTGATCCTCGCGATCGGCATGGTGCTCGTCATCATCGCCGGGCACATCGATCTCTCGGTCGGCTCGGTGGCGGCCTTCGTGGGCATCAGCGTCGCCCTGATCGTCCGGGACTGGGGCGTCCCCTCCTGGGTGGGCATCCTGATCGGCCTGCTGCTGGGCGCGATCGTGGGAGCGTGGCAGGGCTTCTGGGTGGCCTACATCGGCATCCCGGCGTTCATCGTCACGCTGGCCGGCATGCTCCTCTTCCGCGGCCTGAACCAGCTGCTCGGCAAGTCCAACACCATCCCGGTCCCGGGTGACTTCCAGACCATCGGCGCCGGCTACCTCCCGGAGATCGGGCCCGACACCGGCTACAACAACCTCACCCTGCTGCTGGGCCTCGCCGCCATCGCCGCCATCATCTGGGGCGAGCTGCGCCGCCGCAAGGCCGCGCAGGCCCTCGGCGCCGACGTCGACGAGATGTGGGTCGTCGTCACTCGCCTGGTGCTCATCTGCGGCGCCATCGCCTACGCGACGTACCTCTTCGCCACCGGCCGTCCGGGCACGTCCTTCCCGGTGCCGGGCATCATCCTCGCGGTCCTCGTCCTCGTCTACGGCTTCATCACCTCCCGCACGATCGTCGGCCGCCACATCTACGCCGTCGGCGGCAACAAGCACGCGGCCGAGCTCTCCGGCGTGCAGGCCAAGCGCATCGACTTCCTGGTCATGATGAACATGTCGATCCTGGCGGGTCTGGCCGGCATGATCTTCGTCGCCCGTTCCACCGCCTCCGGCCCGTTCGACGGTGTCGGTTGGGAGCTCGACGCCATCGCGGCCGTGTTCATCGGTGGCGCAGCGGTCTCCGGCGGTGTGGGCACCGTGGTGGGCTCCATCGTCGGTGGTCTCGTCATGGCCCTGCTGAACAACGGTCTGCAGCTCATGAGCGTTGGCGCCGACTGGACCCAGATCATCAAGGGTCTGGTGCTGCTCGTCGCCGTCGCGTTCGATGTCTACAACAAGTCCCAGGGCAAGCGGTCCATCACCGGTCTGCTGCTCAAGAACTTCGGATCCAAAACCGAAACCAAGGCCGCCTGAGGCCGAACACCCCGAACCGCTGCGGCACTCCCGTGCCGCCGGATCACCGATAGAAAGAGAATGCACTCATGCGCATGTTCGGAAAAGCGGGCAAAGTCGCCGCCATCACCGCCATCGCCGCGCTGGCTCTCACGGCCTGTGGCCGCAGCGAGTCCGGCTCCAGCGGGAACGCGTCCGGCGCGGCCGGTTTCGCCAAGGACGCCCTGATCGGCGTCGCTCTTCCGCAGAAGACCAGTGAGAACTGGGTCCTCGCGGAGAAGCTCTTCAACGACGGTCTGACCGGAGCCGGTTTCAAGGCTGACGTCCAGTTCGCCAACGGTGGCGTCTCGGAGCAGCAGAACCAGATCAGCTCCATGGTCACCAAGGGCGCCAAGGTCATCGTGGTCGGCGCCATCGACGGCTCCCAGCTCGGCACCCAGCTGAAGCAGGCCCACGACAACGGCGCGATCGTCATCGCTTACGACCGCCTGGTCAAGAACACCGACGCCGTGGACTACTACGTGGCCTACGACAACTTCAAGGTCGGCGAGCTGCAGGGCCAGGCCCTGCTCGACGGCATGAAGTCCAAGAAGGCCAGCGGCCCGTACAACGTCGAGCTCTTCGCGGGCTCCCCGGATGACGCCAACGCGAAGGTCTTCTTCGACGGCGCCATGAGCGTGCTGAAGCCGAAGATCGACGACGGCACCCTCAAGGTCGTCTCCGGTCAGAAGAGCTTCGAGCAGGCCGTGACCCAGGGCTGGAAGGCTGAGAACGCCCAGAAGCGCATGGACACCATCCTGGCCGGCAGCTACGGCTCCGCCTCGCTGGACGGCGTGCTCTCCCCGAACGACACCCTGGCCCGCGCCATCCTGACCTCGGTCAAGGCCGCCGGCAAGCCGACCCCCGTGGTCACCGGCCAGGATTCCGAGGTCGAGTCCGTGAAGTCCATCATGGCGGGTCAGCAGTACTCCACCATCAACAAGGACACCCGCAAGCTCGTGGAGCACGCTCTCGAGATGGTCAAGGGTCTGCAGGCCGGCAACAAGCCGGAGATCAATGACGACAAGTCCTACAACAACGGCGTGAAGGTCGTTCCGGCGTTCCTGCTCCCCCCGGTCATCGTGACCAAGGAGAACGTCAAGACCGCTTACGAAGGCGATCCGGTCCTCGGCCCGATCACCAAGTGATCTCCGGGGAGTGAATCCCCGCACGTGATCCGGCCCCGCTGAGCGGGGCATGCGAAACGGCGCCGGCCGGTGGAATCTGTTCCACCGGCCGGCGCCGTTTCGCGTGTCCTGCGCTGGCTTCCTGTCAGGAGCCCGTCAGACGAGCGCGGGGAGGTCCGCCACGGACTCGAGGATGGCCTCGTGCGGGTGCGCGGCCAGCTCCTCGCGGCCCAGCTTGCCGGTCAAGACGCCGATCCCCCGGACCCCCGCGTGCTCCGCCGCCTGGAGGTCGTTGACCGTGTCCCCCACCGCGAGGACGTCCCGCACATCCAAGACCCCGGTGCGCTCCATGGCACGGTGGATCATGAACGGCGCGGGCCGGCCCGCGCTCACCTCGTCGCTCGTCACCACCGCGTCGAGCACCAGCGCCGCCTGCCCGGCGTCAGGGGCGTCCGCCGTCGTCCAGTTCAGGGCGTGCAGTAGCGGATGCGCGACGTCGGCGGAGAAGCCGGTGGTCAGGGCCACCTTCACGCCGCGCGCCCGCAGCCCGTTCAGGGCCTCCTCGACGCCCGGCAAAGCGGTGGGCGGGTTCTCCGCGTACAGGGCGGCGAGGATCTCGCGGAAGCGGGAGAAGGCGTGCGCCACGGTGGCCGGATCGGCGTCGTGGCCCCCCAGCTTCAGCAGCGCCGTGATGGCCTCCACCTTGTCCGCCCCCATCCAGGCCTGGACATCCTCTTCGGTGGTGTTCACGCCCGCCTCCTCCACGCTCTGGGCCAGGGCGCGGTACACGTCACCGTGCTCGTCGATGGTGGTGCCGGCCATGTCACAGGCGACCAGATGCGTCATGTCAGTGTCCTTCGGTGTGGATGCGGATCAGCGCGGCCCGCTGTTCCACGGTGTTGTCGATGCTGAAGTTGGTGATGCCCGGCAGGTAGCAGTCCTCGGCGAACTCCACATGTGTCCCGTCCTCGGTGGCGGTCAGGCGCCGCTCCCGCAGCAGGGGCGAGCCCGGCTGGGTCCCGAGGGCCTCGGCCTGCGCCGGGGAGGCCGCGACCGCGTCGATGGTGTGGCGGGCGCTGTGGATCCGGATGCCCTGCTGACGGAGGAATTCGAAGATGGAGCCGCCGTCGGTGTCGAAGTCCAGGAGCAGCCGCCCCACCTCGTGGATGAAGGTGCTGGTCTCCAGCATCGCCACCTCGCCGTCGAGGTACCGGACGCGCACGACGTCCACCACCTTGTCCCCCACCGCGATGTCCAGAGCCGCCGCGGCTTCGGGGCCGGCCTGCCGGATGGCGACCTCCACGGTGCGCTGGCCCGGCTCCTTGCCCATCTTCCGGGCCCACTCGGTGAAGGAGTTGAAGGTGGAGAAGGACTGGGACGGCACGCCGCCCCGCACGACCGGCGAGCGCCCGCGACCGCCGCTGATGGCGCCTTCGCTCCTGAGGAAGGCGAGTGCCTGGCGGATGGGGCCCCTGCTGGTGCCGAATTCGCGGCACAGCTCGGCCTCGCTCGGGAGACGGCTCCCGGCCGGCCAGGTGCCGTTGTTGATCCGGGCCATGAACTCTTCGCTCAGGCGGCGGTGCAGCGGTGATGTCGGCTGAATGCTCACGAGTTGATCATACAAGTGCTCTCCCCGGTAAATCCGGGCAAGAAGGACTGAACTGGGTGAATAGTGCATGAACGGAACCGGCCCTGGGTGAACTCTGCATGAAGCTGTCTATACAACCCCAGTTTGGGCTTGAACCGCCCGCTCCGGCTCCGGCACGCTGGTTCCGTGAACAAGCAAACCTCAACCGACCTCCTGGTGGTCGGCGCCGGCATCGTGGGTCTGGCCCACGCCGCCGTGGCCGCCGACCGCGGACTGACCGTCCGCGTGATCGACCGGGATCATCAGGCCGTGGGCGCCTCCATCCGGAACTTCGGCCACTGCTGCATCACCGCCCAGAGCGGGGAGCTCTACGAGCTGGCGCAGGCCTCCCGCCGGCAATGGCTCAAGTTCTCCGAACTCGCCGGATTCTGGGCGGCCACCTCGGGCGCCGTCGTCGTCGCCCGCACGGACGCCGAGCTCGCCGTCCTGCGCGAACTCTCCGCCACCCGCGAACCGGGCCAGGTCACCGTCCTCGACGCGGCCGCCACCCGCGCCAAGCTCGGCCCCGCGGGCACCCAGGCCGGCTGGCCCGGACTGATCGGCGGGGCCTTCCTCCGCGACGATCTGCGCGTCGACCCCCGCACGACCGTGGCCCGGCTCGCCTCCTGGCTGGATTCCCTCCCGAACGCCGAGGTCTCGTGGAACACGTCGGCCACCGGCTTCACCCCGCTGCCCGACGGCGGCGTCCGGGTCAGCACCTCCCGCGGCGACGTCACGGCCTCCCAGGTCGTGGTGTGCGTGGGACACGATCTGGACCATCTCTTCCCGGACGAGGCCGCCGCGCACCGGATCCAGCGCTGCACGCTCAACATGGCGCTCGGCCGCATGCAGGACGGCTTCCACCTGGGCCCGGCGGTCCTCACCGCCACCTCCATGCTCCGCTACCCCGCCTTCGTGGAGACCGCCGCGGCGGGAGCCCTGCGCGACGAGGTCTCGACCACCGCGCCGGAACTGCTGGAAGTCGGTGCGAACGTCATGTTCACCCAGCGGCCGGACGGTTCCCTCCTGCTGGGCGACTCCCACCACTACCACCAGAGCGCCCCGCCCTTCCTGGACGAGTCCGTCACCGACACTCTCCTGGAACACCTCGAGGCGACCCTGGGCTCACGGCCCCGGGTCATCGAGCGATGGCAGGGCGTGTACGCCTCCTCGGAGATCGCGCCGCTCTTCCAGCAGGAGGTCCTCCCACAGGTCACCGCCGTGTCCGTCACCTCGGGCGTCGGCATGACACTCTCGTTCGGCCTGGCCGAGCGCACCATCGATTCCCTCTTCGCCTGACCACTCCGTCCCCTCCCGCCTCTCCGGCACCTCTTCTCAAAGGAACATCATGAAGCAGCTTTCGCGCGCCCGGATCACCGCCACGGCGGCCCTCTCGCTCACCGCGGCACTCGCCCTCAGCGCCTGCGGCGGCGCCTCTCAGGCCGGCACGGGCACCGCCTCCGCGGGCGGCGCCTCCGCCACGTGCCCCAACGGTGAGATCAAGTTCGGCATCGAGCCGTACGAGGCCCCGGACAAGCTGATCCCGGCTTACAACGTCCTGGCCGACGCCCTCTCCAAGAAGCTCAACTGCCCCGTCAAGGTCCAGGTGGTCGACGACTACGCCGCCGAAGTCCTCGCCATGCGCAACGGCAAGCTCGATCTGGGCGAGTTCGGCCCGCTGGGCTTCGTCTTCGCCAGCCAGCAGGCCGGCGCCGAGCCGCTCGCCTCCTTCGCGACGGCGGACAAGAAGCTCTCGAGCTACAAGGCCGGGATCTGGGTTCCCAAGGACAGCCCGCTGACGTCGATCAACGACCTCAAGGGCAAGACCCTGGCCCTCGGGTCCAACGGTTCAACCTCCGGCGACGCCCTGCCCCGCTACGCCCTGCAGAAGGCCGGCATCGCGGAGAAGGACGTCAAGCTGGACTACGCCGGCGGCCACCCGGAAGCCCTCCTCGCGCTGAAGAACGGCAAGGTCGACGCCGCGGAGATCAATACCCAGACCCTGGCCACCGCCACCAAGGAAGGCACCTTCAAGGCAGCCGACTTCCGCCAGATCTGGGCCTCCGATCCCATCCCCAACGACCCGATCACGGTGCGCAAGGACGCCGACCCGGCCTTCAAGAAGGCCGTCGCGGAGGCACTCCTTCAGCTCGACACCAAGGACGTCGCCAAGGTCGGCGCTTTCCTCGACGTGACCCCTCCCGGCCCCATGGTCGCCGTCACCAAGGACGACTACCAGCCGCTCTTCGACCTCGCCACCGCCCTCAACCTGACCGAGAAGAACCTCTGATGACCGGCCCGCTGCTTGAGGTGACCTCCCTCGCCAAATCGTTCGGCGGCCGGAAGGTCCTGGACGGCGTCGACTTCACGGTCGCCGCCGGGGAGCTCGTCGCCTTCCTCGGGGCCAACGGCTCGGGCAAGTCCACGACGCTGCGCTGCGTCATGGGCATCACCGAGCCCGACGCCGGGACCATCAAGCTGGGCGGGCAGGACCTCGGCCTGCTGCAGGGCCGTGCCCTGCAGCAGGCGCGCGGCAAGGCGGCCATGATCTTCCAGAAGATCCACCTGGTCCCCCGCCGCACCGCGCTGGAGAACGTCTGCACCGGCGCCCTCGCCCGGATGAGCACCGGCCGCAGTCTCAGCCCGCTCTTCTTCCCGGACGCCGTGCTGGAGGAGGCCATGGACTGCCTCGACCGCGTAGGCCTGGCGGACCGCGCACACGACCGTGTGAGCCGTCTGTCCGGTGGGCAGCAGCAGCGCGTCGCCGTGGCTCGCGCCCTGTGCCAGCGGGCCGATGTGGTGCTGGCCGACGAACCCGTGTCCGCCCTCGACCCCCATGCGGCCGAGCAGGTCATGCAGCTGCTCGCGGGCCTGGCCCACGAGCACGGCCTCGCGGTGGCGGCCGTCCTCCACCAGCCGGACCTCGCCCTGCGGCACGCGGACCGTGCGATCGGCCTCATGGACGGCCGCATGGTGTTCGACTCCCCCGTGTCCGGGCTGGGCGCCGCTCAGCTGGACCACCTCTACGCACCGGACAGGAAGGTGGCGGCATGAGCGCGCCGACCCTGAAGCCCGTGGCCACGCGGCCCGGAAAGTCCCCGCGGCCCGCCCTGCGCGGGCGCAAGCACTGGCTCCGCTGGGCGGTGGTGGCCGCCGTCGTCGTGTTCCTCCATGTCCTGGCCATCCAGGGCACCGACTTCCAGCCGCAGCTGCTGGTGGACGGCTGGAAGGGCATGGCCCAGTTCCTGGCGGACGCGTTCCCGCCGGACCTGAACTGGGAGAAGACCATCAAGCCCGGCCTGGACGCCACGCTGGTGACGCTCTGGATCGGTCTGCTGGGCACCACGTTCTCCATTCCGACGGCCCTCCTGCTCGCCGTGCTGGGCGCCCGGACCACCAGCCCCGCGGGCTGGGTCTACCAGGTGGCCCGCGCCATCCTGTCCTTCTTCCGCGCGGTTCCGGACATCGTGTTCGCGCTGATCTTCGTGACGGCCGTCGGTCTGGGGCCCTTCCCGGGCGTGCTGGCGCTGATCTGCCACAACACCGGCGTCATGGGCAAGCTCTGGGCGGAGGCCATGGAGGAGATCGACGCCGGCCCGCAGGAGGCCCTGCGCGCGGCCGGCGCCAACCGGATCCAGCAGGTGGCCAACGCGACGCTGCCGATGGTCGTGCCGCAGTTCGTTGGTCTGCTGCTCTACCGCTTCGACGTCAATGTCCGTTCCTCCCTGGTCCTCGGCCTCGTGGGCGCGGGCGGCATCGGCCTGCTCATCAACCAGTCCATCAAGACGTTCCGCTTCGATGCCATGCTGACCCACATCATCATCGTGCTCGTGCTGATCGTGCTGGTGGATCAGCTCTCCGCGTTCGTCCGCAAGCGGCTGGCGGCCTGAGGGGAAGTTCTTCCCCACGCTGCGCTGTTCATCCGCGCGCCGAAGCCATGGACCCGTTCCCCCGCCGGAGACCCCGGTGCGATGATGGGTCCATGGCTTCCCTCATCCCCCGTCCTTGGCTCCTGTCCCAGGAGGAGCAGAATCCCGCGATCGCCACCGGCCGGACCTTGCGCTGGGGCGTGGTCTCCACGGGCAACATCGCCCGCTCGGTGACCGCCGATCTGGCCCTGCTGGAGGATGCCGAGCTGTACGCCGTCAGCTCCCGCACCCAGGCGGCCGCGGACGCGTTCGCGGAAGGACACGGTTTCGCCGTGGCCTATGGCGACGACGACGGCGTCCTCGGCTACCAGCGACTCTTCGCCGACCCCGCGGTGGACGTCGTCTACGTCGCCACTCCGCACGGCCAGCACTTCGAGATCGCCCGCGCCGCGCTGGAAGCCGGAAAGCCCGTCCTGGTGGAGAAGGCGCTGACCATCAACGCACGCGAAGCCGAGGATCTCGTCCGGCTCGCCGAGGCGAAGGGCCTCTTCCTCATGGAGGCGATGTGGAGCCGCTTCTTGCCGTCCATCCAGCGGGCCTTCGAGATCGCGGCGAGCGGCGAGCTGGGCACCGTGCACTGGATCTCCGCGGACCTCGGCTTCCCGTGCCCGCCGAACCCGGAGGCCCGCATCTGGGCCCGCCGTGACGGTGGCGGCGCGCTTCTGGACCTCACGGTGTACCCGCTGCTCTGGCCGCTGGGCATCCTCGGGTTCCCCGACGCCGTGGATGCCCGCGGGACGCTCACGGAGCAGGGCGTGGACGCCCAGAACGTCCTGAGCCTGGGCTACTCGGGCGGGGCCATGGCCAGCCTCACCTCGTCCCTCCTGGCGCACGGCCCGCGCAGCGCGACGGTGGCCGGCGACCAAGGGGTCCTCCAGACCTTCGGCTCCGTCAACAACCCGACGGAACTGCACGTGCGGACCGGCTGGGACCAGGAGCGGGTGGAGACATTCGACACCGTCGGCACCGGCTACACCTACGAGCTGCGCGAGGTCACGCGCTGTGTCCAGCAGGGCCTCACGGAGAGCCCCACCATGCCGTGGCGCCAGTCGGTGGACGTCATGCGGCTCTTCGACGGGGTGCGGGCCCAGCTCGGCGTCACCTACCCCAACGACGAGCGCTGACCGCCTCTACCCCTCGCGAAATGACAGTTGGCGCCCCTATCCGCGGTGGATAGGGGCGCCAACTGTCATTTCGCGAGCGCGGTGGGGGCTGAGAGGTCAGGCGAGCTGCGCCGCCCGGCCACCACGGCGGCCGAACAGGAGCGCGTCGAGCGAGAACCGCCCGGCGCCGGCCAGGGCGAGAGCCAGCGAGCCGACGCCGAGAACCAGCACGAGCTCCATGCCGCCTTGATCGACGAAGATCCCGGACCCGCCATGGACGAGCACGATGGCGCCAAGCATGTCGAGTGCGAGCAGGGCGCCGACCACGCGGGTCACCAGGCCGAGGATGAGCGCGGCGCCGCCGATCAGTTCGAGGAACGCGACCGCCGGGCCGACGATGTCGGCGGCGGGAACGCCCATCTGGCCGAAGGAGCCCTGAACTCCAGGAAGGGTGAAGGTGAAGATCTTCTGCCAGCCATGGGCGAAGAACACGACACCCAGGGCGATCCGGAGAACGGCCAGAGCGGTGTCGGTGGTGCGGGAGGTGGAAACGGAAGCCATGCGGGGGTCCTCGCTATCGGTGGTCATCGGTCACGGTGGCCTCGGGACGGGGGCGAATCGTTTGAAGCTTCAAGTTCATCCTTGCAAGGACCCGACAAGGCTGTCAACAGTTGTGACACATCCCACGGACGGCACGACATCCCGCGACTCACTCCGGACACGACGACGGCGGCCGGCCACCTCCCGGAAAAGGTGACCGGCCGCCGTCGTGCCGGAGTCCTGAACGAACCCGCGCAACCCGTCGCCGGGCGCGGAATCGTGACTAGGCGCCGAAGCCGTCGATCAGCCCGTTGAGCGTGGCCGAGGGGCGCATGACCGCGGTGGCCTTGGCCTCATCCGGACGGTAGTAGCCACCCAGCTCGACCGGGTGGCCCTGCACGGCCAGGAGCTCGGAGACGATGGTCTCCTCCTGGGCGGCGAGCGCCTCGGCCAGCGGCGCGAAGGCCTCGGCCAGAGCGGCGTCGTCCTTCTGCGCGGCGAGCTCCTGCGCCCAGTAGAGGGCCAGGTAGAAGTGCGAACCGCGGTTGTCGATGGTTCCGAGCTTGCGGCCCGGGGACTTGTTCTCCAGCAGGAAGGTGCCCGTGGCGCGGTCCAGGGTGTCGGCCAGGACCTTGGCGCCCGGAGTGCCGGCCTGCTCGGCGTAGAGCTCCAGGGACGGGACCAGGGCGAAGAACTCACCGAGGGAGTCCCAGCGCAGGTAGTCCTCGGCCACGAGCTGCTGCACGTGCTTCGGGGCGGAACCGCCGGCGCCGGTCTCGAACAGGCCGCCGCCGTTGATGAGCGGCACCACGGAGAGCATCTTGGCGGAGGTGCCCAGTTCCAGGATCGGGAACAGGTCGGTGAGGTAGTCACGCAGCACGTTGCCGGTCACGGAGATGGTGTCCTCGCCGCGGCGCAGGCGCTGGACGGTGAACGTGGTGGCCTCCTCCGGGGTGAGGATGCGGATGTCGAGGCCCTCGGTGTCGTGCTCCGTGAGGTACTCGTTGACCTTCGCGATGAGCTGCGCGTCGTGGGCGCGGCTCTCGTCCAGCCAGAACACGGCCGGGGTCTGGGAGGCGCGGGCGCGGGTGACGGCCAGCTTGACCCAGTCGCGGACCGGGACGTCCTTGGTCTGGCACGCGCGCCAGATGTCGCCCGGCTCCACGGAGTGCTCCATGAGGACGGCGCCGTCCGAGGAGACGACCTGGACGGTGCCGGCCTTGGCGATCTCGAAGGTCTTGTTGTGGCTGCCGTACTCCTCGGCGGCCTGGGCCATGAGGCCGACGTTCGGGACGGTGCCCATGGTGGTGGGGTCGTAGGCGCCGTTGGCACGGCAGTCCTCGATCACGGCCTGGTAGACACCGGCGTAGCTGGAGTCCGGCAGCACCGCGAGGGTGTCGTGCTCCTTGCCGTCCGGGCCCCACATGTGGCCGCCGATGCGGATCATGGCCGGCATGGAGGCGTCCACGATCACGTCGGACGGGACGTGCAGGTTGGTGATGCCCTTGTCCGAGTCGACCATGGCGAGGGCCGGGCCCTCTTCGAGCGCCTTGGTGATGAGGCCGCGGACGTCGTCGCGGATCTCCTCGGGCAACTCGTCGATGCCGGCCAGGATGGCGGCCAGACCGTTGTTCGGGCTGAGCTCGGCGGCGGCCAGCTGCTCGCCGTACTTCTCGAAGAGCTCGTGGAAGTAGGCCTTGACCACGTGGCCGAAGATGATCGGGTCGGAGACCTTCATCATGGTGGCCTTGAGGTGGGCGGAGAAGAGGACGCCCTCCTCCTTGGCGCGCTGCACGGCGCCGGCCAGGAACTCGTCCAGGGCCGCGGCGCGCAGGACGGTGGAGTCGACGACCTCGCCGGCCAGGACCTTGAGGTCCTTCAGGAGGACCTTGACGGAACCGTCCGCGAACACCTCCTGGATGGTCAGGACGTCGTCCTTGGCCAGGGTCACGGACTTCTCGTTGGAGCGGAAGTCGTTCTCACCCATGGTGGCCACATTGGTCTTGGAGTCGGAGGACCAGGCGCCCATGGAGTGCGGGTTCTTGCGGGCGTAGGTCTTCACCGACAGCGGCGCACGACGGTCCGAGTTGCCCTCACGCAGGACCGGGTTCACGGCGGAGCCCTTGATCTTGTCGTAGCGCGAGCGGATGTCCGTCTCCTCATCCGAGGAGGGGTTGTCCGGGTAGTCCGGCAGCGCATAGCCCTGGCCCTGGAGCTCGGCGATGGCGGCCTTGAGCTGCGGGATGGAGGCGGAGATGTTCGGAAGCTTGATGATGTTCGCTTCCGGGGTCTTAGCCAGCTGGCCCAGCTCGGCGAGGGCGTCCCCGATGCGCTGGTCTTCTTCGAGGAAGTCGCTGAACGCCGAGATGATGCGACCGGAGAGGGAGATGTCCCGGGTCTCGATGTCCACACCCGCGCTGGAGGCGTACGCCCGGACCACCGGAAGGAAGGAATGGGTGGCGAGCATGGGCGCTTCGTCAGTGTGGGTGTAGATGATCTTTGCCATCAGGGCCTCTCCTACTGTTACTGGGTTACCGTCTAAGAATCAGGCTCTCCCAGCGTACTAGCTGGCCTGCGGAGAGCCGGGTCGAGCACTGCGGCAGAGGACGACGGCGGCGCACGGCCGCCGTCGCCCTCCCGCCGTCAGTGGAAGAAGTGGCGCGAACCGGTGAAGTACATGGTCACACCGGCCGCCTGGGCCGCCTCGATGACCTCTTCGTCACGCACCGAACCGCCGGGCTGGACCACGGCGCGGACACCGGCGGCCAGCAGGATCTGAAGACCGTCGGCGAAGGGGAAGAAGGCGTCGGAGGCCGCCACGGCGCCACGCGCGCGCTCGGGCGCCTCGGCGGCGGTCACGTTGGAGGCGCCACCCGCGGCGTCCACCGTGGATTCGACCGCCACACCGAGCGTGTTCGCGCGCTCGACGGCCAGACGGCAGGAGTCCACGCGGTTGACCTGGCCCATGCCGATGCCGACCGTGCCGCCGTCGCGGGCGAGCAGGATCGCATTGGACTTGGCGGCCCGGACGGCGCGCCAGGCGAAAACCAGCTCGGCGAGCGTCTTCTCGTCCGCAGCCTCACCGCTGGCGAGGGTCCAGTTGGCCGGGTCGTCGCCGTCGGCGTCGATGACATCGGACATCTGGACGAGCATGCCGCCGGAGACCTGGCGCAACTCGGCCGGGTAGCGGCCGTAGCCGTCCGGCAGGGCCAGGAGACGGATGTTCTTCTTCTTGGAGAGGATCTCCACGGCCTCCGGATCGAAGGACGGAGCGATGACGACCTCGGTGAAGATCCCGGCCAGGGTCTCGGCCATGCCCTTGGAGACGGCTCGGTTCGCGGCCACGACGCCGCCGTACGCAGAGACGGGGTCGCAGGCGTGGGCCTTGCGGTGGGCGTCGGCGATCGGGTCCTCGGCGCCCGGGGTCGCCACGGCCACGCCACACGGGTTGGCGTGCTTGATGATCGCCACGGCCGGCTCGGAGAAGTCGAAGGCGGCGCGCAGCGCGGCGTCGGCGTCCACGAAGTTGTTGTAGCTCATGGCCTTGCCATGCAGCTGGTCGGCCTGGGCGATGCCGGCCGGCGCGGCCTTGTCCACGTAGAGGGCCGCCTGCTGGTGCGGGTTCTCGCCGTAGCGGAGCACCTCGGAGCGCTCGAGCGAGACGCCGGCGTAGGCGGGCCAGTCGATGACGCCGTCGCCGTCCTCGTCCAGGAACTGGGTGGCGGTCCAGCTGGCCACGGCGTTGTCGTAGCTGGCGGTGTGGGCGAAGGCGCGGGCCGCCAGGACACGGCGCTGCTTGAGGCTGAAACCACCCTCGGCGGCGGCGGCGATCACCTGCGGGTAGAAGCCCGGGTCCGTCACGATCGCGACGGCGGCGTGGTTCTTCGCGGCGGAGCGCACCATGGCGGGCCCTCCGATGTCGATCTGCTCGACCACGTCATCGAGCGCGGCGCCCGACTTGACCGTCTCGACGAAGGGGTACAGGTTCACGACCACCAGATCGAAGGTCTCGATCTCCATCTCGGTCAGCGTGTCCATGTGGGCCGGGACGCGGCGGTCGGCCAGGATGCCGCCGTGGATGCGCGGGTGGAGGGTCTTGACCCGTCCGTCCAGCATCTCCGGGGAGCCGGTGACCTGCTCCACCTCGGTGACGGGGATCCCGAGGGCCGCGATCTTCTTGGCGGTGGAGCCGGTGGAGACCAGTGCCACCCCTGCGGCGTGCAGGCCACGGGCCAGGTCCTCCAGACCGGTCTTGTCATAGACCGAGATCAGGGCCCGGCGGATGGGAACACGGTCAAGCTGCGTGACGGACACGAATGGCACTCCAAAGTGGCACGGATTCGGCGTACGCAGCCAGCACGGGCCCACGCACGGCGACATCGATTGGCGGGATGAGGCCATTTTATCGCGCGGGACGGTTCATCCCTACCGCATGACCTGAGGGCCTCCCGCGAGGCCGCGAATGATCGAAAGTGGCGCTTCGGAGCCGTTTTCAATCTTGTTCACACAGGGTGCGTCATCCTTAACAGTCTGTTGCCCGCGCGAGGGCGGCACTAGTGTGGGTGTGCATGACAGTCTTTCCGGACCAGAGCGACCTCCAGGACCCCGCGTCCTCCCGCCTGCCGGGACATCTGCCCTCCGACTCCGCCGCCCTCGCATCCCAGCCGGTCGCGGAATCGGGGCCCGTGCTGATCGCCGACATCGGCAAGAGCCGCTGCCGCCTGGAACTCCGGAGCCATCCCACGGAGGGCTCGGACGTCCTCGCCTCCACCGTGCTGGAGGGGTTCCCTGGACTGGCCACGGCCGGAGGGGTCAACAACGCCTTCCTCATGATCACGGACGGTTCCGCGCATCTGCGCATCTCCGAGGCGGACGGGACGCCGCTCCCCCGGCCCAGCGGCATCGGCGCCGCCATCGCGGGGGTCGCCTCGGATGAAGCCGGTTCCCGCGAGCTGGCCCACCGGCTGGCCGGGCACTTCTCCGTCCCGGCCGCCGTCATCTCGGACGCCACCGCGGCCCACCTGGGGGCGTTCGGATCCTCCCCGGGCGCGGCCGTGATCATCGGCACCGGCGCGGTCGTCTTCCGCTTCGACGACGAGGGCACGCTGCACCGCGCCGACGGCTGGGGGCCGCTCCTCGGCGACCGGGGCAGCGGCCGCTGGATCGGCCAGGAGGGCCTCTCCGCCGTGCTGGAAGAGCTCGACGGCGGCCCCGCCACCCTGCTGTCTGATCCGGACGGGCTTCCCGTCCCCGTCCTCGATCTGCCCGGGTGGCTCGGGTTTGTGAGCAACCCGTACCGCGCCATGGGGTCCTTCACGCCCCGCGTCCTCGACGCCGCCGCGGCCGGGGACACCGTCGCCCTCGGCATCGTGGACCGCGCGTGCGCCCACGTCGCCCGGTCCGTGGGACGGGCCCTCGCCTCCGGACCGGCCACCCACTCGGGAGATCCCTCCCGCCGCGTCGCCCTGCTGGGCGGTGTGAGCGATTCCCCTCTGTTCCGGGCCCGCCTCACCTCGGCCCTCGAAAGCGTCGAGGCCACCGTCGTCCCGGCGCTCGGGACCGGCCTCGACGGCGCCGCGCTCGCCACCCAGCCGGATCTCCTCCAGGAAAGGTACATCTACCGTGACCAGCCAGCCTGAACCTCAGGATTCCCTCGCGGAACTCCGCGCCCAGCTCCAGGGCCTGTCCACGGAGGCGGCCAATCCTGAGCTGAGTTCCATCGACACCATGACCACGGCGGAACTCGTGAAAGCGATGAACGGACAGGACGCCCTCGTGGCCGCCGCGGTGGAGCGCGAGCTGGACGCGGTGGCCGCCGCCGTCGACGGGGTGTACGCCAAGCTCGCCGCCGGTGGACGGCTGATCTACATCGGCGCTGGCACCGCCGGGCGCGTCGGCGTCCTGGACGCCAGCGAGTGCCCTCCGACGTATGGCACGGATCCGGCCATGGTGGTGGGCGTGATCGCGGGCGGCCCCCGCGCCATCCGTGACGCCGTGGAGAACGCGGAGGACGACGCCGAGGCCGGCGCCGCGGATCTGGCGGCCCTCTCGGTCGGGGCCGGGGACGCCGTGGTCGGCATCTCCGCATCAGGCCGGACCCCGTATGTGGTCGGCGCGCTGGAGGCGGCCCGTGCGGCGGGCGCCTTCACCGTGGGCCTCGCCTGCAACAGAAACTCGGTCATCGGCGCCACCGCAGAGGTGGCGATCGACGTGGAGGTCGGGCCGGAGTTCGTCGCCGGGTCCACCCGGCTCAAGTCCGGCACGGCCCAGAAGCTCGTGGTCAACATGATCAGCACCCTGAGCATGGTCAAGCTCGGCAAGACCTACGGCAACATGATGGTCGACCTCCAGGCCACCAACGCCAAGCTCCGCGCCCGGTCCCAGCGCACCGTGCTGCAGGCCACGGGATGCTCGGTCGAGGAGGCGTCCGCGGCGCTGGACGCCGCCGACGGGTCGGTGAAGCTGGCCATCCTCATGGTGCTGACCGGGGTCGACGCTGACGCCGGCCGCGCCGCGCTGGACGCCGCCGGCGGGCGGCTGCGCCAGGCCGTCGCGCAGGCCTCCTGAGGCCCGGCGATGGAGGTGACCGGCCCGGCCTACGGGCAGATGGCCGAGGACCACGCGCCGTCGTACGCACCCCCACCGCCATCCCCGCCGACGAGACGGCGCACCGGGCTCGTGATCGCGCTGGTCGCGGTCTGCGTGCTGGGACTGCTGGCCGTCGTCGGGGTGGACGTCCTCCGCCCGGCGCTCACGGCCGGGCCGGCAACCCCCGCCCCGCCCCGGTTCCTGATGGCGGAGCTGCCGGGATACGACGCCGCGGTGGCGGAGACCCGGAACACCGTCAATCGGTACGCCCTCGCGGCGAAGACGGAGAAGCCCGGCTTCCTCCTGCCCGGAACCCCGGCGGGCCGGGACTACGTCCTGGAGTTCCAGGCGGATCTCAGCGACCGGCTCGCCGCACTGCAGAAGATGGGCGACCGCAGCAGTGACGACCAGTCGGCCCTGCGGAAGGACATGACCGCCGTGCTGGGTACCGTGCGTACCCTTGAGAAGAACTACCTGGCCCAGGCTCCCCTGGGGCTCAAGGGCCGGTTCACGGACCCGTCCACCGGCAAGGCCCACGCCTTCGCCGGGACGGCTTCCCCGAAGAAGGAGAACGCCCGGCTCGAAGCGCTCGCACGGGCATTCGTCCCCGCTGCGGATGCCGAAGGCTCGTACATCCCTTCGTCCGAGGCACTCGTGCGGAGCTTCGGACTGTCGGTGAACTGGGACTTCGCCCAGCTGAAGGAGAGCTGCCCCACCTCGAAGGAACCCGATCAGTATGTCGTCGCGTCCTTCTGCACCGGCGCACCTCGCGTCATCTACGGCAACCGGGCGACGGCGGGCGCGGCCCAGGTGTTCTACTCCCCCGCGGTGGTGAGCGTGATGAAGCACGAGCTCTCGCACTACCGGATCACCCAGATCTGCGGCACTCCGCAACCGGCCCGGGCGGGCGGCTCCGTGGAGGCCGTGACCAACTCCTACGCCGTCCTCTTCCTCGGCGCGTCGTACGATGATCTCCAGCCGTTCGAAGGCAGCCCGCATCCGGAATACCGGATGACGCCCCAGAGTGACGCCATCGCCAAGAAGCTCCACGCCGGCAGCTGCACCTGAGCGACGGGCCACGGCGACCCCGAGCACATGAAGGAGCCGTCAGGACATCATGAACAGCCACCCCACCGTCCCCCGTGGTGACCTGCTCATCCAGGAGCTGCCCTGGCGCTGGCGCGTGCAGGGGAAGATCTTCCTCATCGGCGGCCTCGGCTTCATGTTCGACGCCTGGGACGTCACCCTCAACGGCATCCTCATCCCCCTGGTCGGGAAGGAATGGGGCCTCGGTCCCGCGGACGCCGCGTGGGTGGGCACGGCGAATCTGGTGGGCATGGCTCTCGGGGCGTTCCTCTGGGGCACCATCGCGGACACCCTCGGGCGGAAGAAGGCCTTCACGGCGACGCTCCTGATGTTCTCCCTGTTCACGGTGGCCGGCGCTCTCGCCCCCGACTTCGCCTGGTTCTGCGCGTTCCGCTTCCTCGCCGGCTTCGGGCTGGGCGGCTGCATCCCCGTGGACTACGCCCTGGTGGGCGAATTCACCCCCACCAGGCACCGTGGCCGGGTCCTCACCGCCATGGACGCCTGGTGGCCTCTCGGAGCCGCGCTGTGCGGGGTCATCTCGGCGTGGCTCGTGGGGACCTGGCACGATTGGCGCCTCACGATGCTGGTCATGGTGCTCCCGGCGTTCCTGGTGTTCTGGATCCGGCGCGGCGTCCCGGAGTCACCGCTCTTCCTCGTCAACAAGGGACGCAATCGGGAGGCGGCTGCCGTCATCGACCGGCTGGTGGAGGACACCGGAGCCCCGGAACGCCCCTACACCCTGCCCGAGGCACGGCCGCTCCCCCGTCTCACGGCCCGCGGCGTCTGGGATCAGCTCGCCGCGCTCTGGCGCTTCGACTGGCGGATCACCGCCACCTCCTGGGCCCTGTTCCTCACGATCCTGCTGGTGTACTACCTGTCGCTGACCTGGATGCCCAAGATCCTGATCGGCGCCGGGTTCGCGGACTTCCGGGCCTTCCTCACCACCGCGGGGATGGCCGCCGTGGGCCTGCTCGGCGTGCTCGTGGCGGCGCTTCTGGTGGAGCGCGTGGGTCGGCGCTGGATCCTCGGCGTCACCGGACCGCTCTCCGGGCTGCTGCTGGTCCTGGTGTCGTTCTCCCTGGGCGATCCCGTGCAGGCGGTGCTGTGGCTCCTGGTGTTCGGTTTCGTCGTGCAGATCGCCATCCCCGTGCTGTACACCTACGTCTCGGAGCTGTACCCGACGTCCCTGCGGGCCAGCGGCTTCGGCTGGGCATCCACCATCTCGCGGCTCGGCGCCGGCTTCGGCCCGCTGCTCTTCGCCGGCTACTTCTGGCCGCAGTGGGGCCTGGCGAACACCTTCCTGGCCGCCACGCTGCTGGTGGTGCTGGCCGTCGCCGCGATGGCGCGCGTGGCCCCGGAAACCGCGTCCCGACGTCTGGGCTGACTGACGGCGGTGCCCCGCCGCCGTCGTCGTGACTGGAGCGTCACCTGCGGCATCACGACGACGGCCGGCACCAGAACGGACTCAGTCCTTCCGGCCCAGGCTCCTGGCCAGGGCCACGGCCTCCCGGGTGGAGACGTCCGGCAGGTACGCCTTGCCCAGCGCGACGCCGATGCCCGGCAGAGCCAGCACGTCCTGGTACGCCATGGACAGCGTGACGTACTCGGGGTGGAACTTGGCCTTGAACCGGAACAGCGAACTGAAGCCGTACGCCGGTTCCAGGGTCCGTGAGAGCCAGGCCAGGAAGACGTCCATGCCGGCGACCTCCTCGGGCTCCTCGGCGCCGGGCGCGGCCGGCTTGGTGGCGAGCGGCGCACCGGAGAGGCTCATGTAGCTGCATCCCTCGTCCCGCATATGCAGGGCGGCCGAGGCGATCAGGAATTCCATGACCCCGTTGAACGACTCCGGTGAGCGGCGCATGAAGTCGAGCGTCCACCCGATGATCTCGCCGTCCTGGTACATGGGCATCCAGGACGTGACGGCCTCGATCCGGCCGTCCTCGGCGAGCGCGAGCATGAGCCTGACGTCGGGGTCGCGGAGCTCGTCCAGCCCGCCGAGGGTGAAGCCCATCTCCGGCAGATCGCTCTCCGCGACCCAGGCCTCGGAGATGGCCGCGATCTCCGTGGTGGCGGCGAAGGGCAGCTCGGCCCATGAGGTCCACACCGTGGTCTTGCCTTCGCGGACGGCCTTGTTAAGCGCAGTCCGGACGCTCTGCCAGTGTTTGCCCTTCATCGAGAAGTCGGCCGTGTGCACCACGGTCTCCTCCCCCACGGACATGTGGTGCCAACCGAGCTCCTCGAACACCGGAAGATACTGCGGGTGGATCGAGTAAAACACGGGGGTCCAGTTGTGCTCGTCGCAGAACGCCAGGAAGTCCCGGATCGTCTCCTCCGCCCGGTGAGGCGCACACACGGGATCGCCCAGGGCGATGGCGTTGCCGTTCACCACACGGTACGGGAGGGCTCCCTCGCCGTCCCGGGTGAACCACGGGGTATTGCCCTCCCAGGTGCCCATGTGGCCGAGCGAGCCGCCGCCGTGGCGCCGCAGGAGCGCGCGGAAGGCGTCGGCGTCGTGCGCCATGGCCAGGCGGGGCGACCGGGAGAGGACCCAGACCACCAGAGCGGCGAAGAGCACCCAGAAGACGGGGCCGCACCACTGGAAGGCCCAGCTGACCGCCGAATGCCGCGGCATGACCGCGTGCGTCGGACGCCCCAGGAAGTGAGGCGGGATGAACCGCCGCGGCGCCTCGAGGATGACCTGCCAGGGGTTGGTGTGCGGCACGATCGCGGCGAGATTCGCGAGGGCGGAGAAGATGTACGCCGCGGTGAGCACCACGAATCCGGCGCCGAGCACGAGCCAGAACCGGCGCACCGCCCCGCGGGGCGCCCGGATCCCGAAGTGCTTCCGGGTGGCCACCAGCATGATCAGGGAGCCGACCGGCACGAGTGCCGCCGTGACCACCCAGATGACGAGCTCCGAGGCGTCGAAGGGACGGTGCGACGGCGAGCCGCCCTGGGCGATGACGCGCACGACGCCGAAAGAGCCGGGCGCGAAAAGCAGGATGGCGGAGTTCACGCTCACGGCGAGCCACCAGCCGAAGCGGCGGCCGCGGTACAGACCCCAGGCTGCGAGGCCGAGCAGCACCACCGGCACGAATGACATCACGAACATGCCCGGGCCCTGGGACCCGAGCCGCGCCAGCTGACGGATGCACTGGCGGGTGATCGGCATGTCCCCCCGGCACACGGCCATGAGGGTGGAGGGGTCGACCGGGTCGTTCATGAAGAGATAGGACCCGAAGGCGAACGGCGTCAGATCGGTGCTGCCGAGGAACGCCACGATGGGTCCGACGGCCGTGACGAGCACGACGGCGGCCACGAGGGTGCGCGTCTCACGGTGCGAGCTGTGCAGCACCTTCACGGTGAGCGGCTTGCTGCGCGGCGCCAGCAGGACACCGAGCGGCAGGCCGACGAGCACCGCGACCAGCCGGTACAGATCCTCCGGGTCACCCGAGTACAGGAGGAAGATCAGCATGAACGCGAACAGCACCACCCGGATGCGACGGCGCCACAAGGCGCCCATCGAACCGGTCGCGGCGGCGATCGCGCCGATCACACCGGTCAGCGGGTCCATCGTGATGGCGGTCGACGCCCCGGTGGACCACCATTCCCAGGTCAGGGTGCCCAGCCACTGCAAGAGCACGCCCAGGGTTCCGGCGATCAGACCGGTCGCGAAGAAGGCGAGCGCCGCCTTCCGTGTTCCGAGCGTCCGCTCGGCCAGGCCGAGGAGGAGCACGGCGCCGAGCATCGCGACCACCGTGCCCATGACGTCCTGCGGGATGAGCAGGGCGGACAGCGGGGTCCACCATTGTCCGGCGTCGAGGGTGGTGTCCACGCCCAGGCCCCAGGAGTCCTTGATGGCGTTGGTGTCACCGTGGAACACCGTCGAGCTGAGGATGCTGGTGGCCAGGAAGACCGCGGCCATCAGGAAGGAGAAGGGGATACGGCGGAAGAAGCCGTCCAGCCACTCCTTGGTGTCCCGCAGACGGCCGGTGGGCGGCTGCGTCAGGAGATCGGCTGCGGCACCCGCTCCCGGACCGGTGTTCGCCGATCCTGCGAGCGCGGCGTCGGAATCCGCGGTCCGCGGCGTCTCCGGGCTGTCGGCGCCCGGGTTCGTCTGATCGTTCACTGACTGACCCTGTCCACTCTGTCGACCGCGCGCCAGGCCGGTCCTGCATTGCTCACGAAACGTCTCATGGGGCTGACAGCCCCCACCGCGGGTAGAGGACGCCGAAGGCCTCACTCAGCCCGCCGACGACGGCGTTCCCGACGTGCCCGGCGCCGGGTATCACGCGGAAGGAAACGTTGATCCCGACGGACCGCGCGGTCGCCACGGACCGTTTCGCCGCCGCCAGGTATCTCGGATCCTCGCTGCCGACCGTGTAGACGGCGACGGTGTCGGCGTAGCGGTGGTGGGCGGTCATGATGTTGCGAGGCTTGACCGCGTTGTACGCCGCCTGGTCGCCGTTGAACACCGAGGCCAGGGTGTAGGCGGGTTTCTCGGATCCTTGGAACTCCTCGCCCGAGACCGAGGCATAGCTGCCGAACACCTTGGGGTACTTGGTGCCGAAATAGGCCGCGCACACACCGCCGTTGGAGTACCCCATGAAGGTCCAGAACCGGCGGTCCTGCTGAATGGGAAGGTTGGCCCGTGCCCATGGGACCACGTCCTTCATGACGTAGGTCTCCACCTGTCCGCGGGAGGTGTTGAGGCAGAGAGGATCCTTCATCGGATCGCCCAACTGGTCCACGACCAGGATCACGGGCGCCAGGCCATGGTGCTTCGCCGCCATGGCGTCGGCCACCGAGGCGATCGAGGTGGGATCCGGGCTGCCGGGCTGCCCCATCATCATGATCACGAACGGCAAGAGCGGCGGGTTCTTCACGAGCGCCGCGGGCGGCAGGTAAAGGCCGGAACGGCGCGCGGGAAAGTTCGAATGCGTCGCCGGGATGGGCGCCAAGGTCTTGCCCTGCTGCCCTTCTGTGGGAATCCCGGTCGGCGCCACCCATCGCTTATACAGGGCTTGTGATGCGTCCGAGGTATCCCATGTGCTGCGTGGGCTCAGCGTCACGACGTTTGCGGTGTCGATGTCCAGTAGGGAGGCGAGCGTCGGGTTGAGCCCGTAGGCGGCGTTGATCTGGAACGCCGCGGTGACGAGGAAGACCACGGCGGACACTCCTGCGACCACGCTGCGCCACCAGCGGCCTCCCTTGAGGTTGAGGATGGCAAGAGCGACGCCCGCAAAGGCCGCGGGAGCCCAGATCCACACCTGTTTCAGGAACGGCTCCCCGAAGGTGTTGTCGACGTCCTGGAGGTACCAGAGCAAGCCTAGGCCGAGCCCCAGACCCAGAAGAAGGCTGCCCGCAGCGTAGAAGAACCACCGGGTTTTGCGGTGTTTGAACACCAGATACAGCAGGAAGACGACGCTCAGCGCGCTCCAGCCCAGAAGGAACTTAGGGCCGATGACGACCGTGTTCAGGACATGTTTCCAGAAGTCCATGGCCGCTCCTCAGCACAGTGTTCCGACGCTCGATGCGCGTCGGCCCATCAAGAACAATGGGTGCGTTCTGAGGCGCGCGCTGTAATTTATAGCAAGCCGTGCTGAGCAATCGCTGACAGTGTGCTGACAAGCAGCCGACGTTCCACGACCTTGATCCGTTCGTGCAGTTCGGCTTCCGTCTCGCCGTCGAGGATCGTCACGGCTTCCTGCGCGACAATGGGGCCCGTGTCGACGCCGGCGTCGGCCCAGTGCACGGTGCAGCCGGTGACCTTCACCCCGTACGCGAGCGCGTCCCGGACGCCGTGCGCGCCGGGGAACGCCGGCAGCAGGGCGGGGTGGGTGTTGAGGTAGCGGCCCTGGAAGGTGTCGATGAACGCCGCGGAGACGATCCGCATGAAGCCGGAGGACAGCACGAGATCCGGGGCGTAGGACGACACCGCGCGCGTCAGTTCGGCGTCCCACTCCGCACGGTCCGCATAGTCACGGAAGTTCACCGTGAACGCCGGGATCCCGGCTTCGCGGGCGCGGACGAGGCCGTAGGCGTCGGGGCGGTCGGAGCCGACGGCGGCGATCTCCAGGTCCAGCTCGCCACGTGCCACCGCATCGATGACGGCTTGAAGATTCGATCCGCTCCCGGACACCAAGACCACAATTCGCATGGTCCAAGAGTATCCAGTGCGGATCGCCGCCCCGAATCCGCTCAGGGCTGCGTCAGGGCAGCGTCAGGCTCGCCACATACGGCACGGTTCCCGGTGCGGCCAGGCCCATTCTCGGGTAGAGCCATTGCAGGGTCTTCTCGATCCCGCCGTCGAGCCCGGTGTGGGAGTGGTCGCCGTGGGGGACGATGTAGAGCGAGGCGTCCATGCCTGCCTTCTTCGCCGCCGCGGTGTAAGCCTGAGCGGCGGGGAGGAAGCCGCCGTCGTTCTGGCCTGCGGTGAAGATCGCCCGGGTGTCCCGGTACGGGGCCCGCTTCGCCATGATGTTCATCGGTTTAACCCTGTCGTACGCCGCTTGGTCACCGTGGAAGACGTCGCGGAGCACTTCGGCACTGTGATCCGAGCCCTGGAAGGCCTCGGCGCCCAGACCGGCGAAACTGCCGAACACCTGCGGGTACTTCGATCCGAAATAGGCCGCGCAGGACCCGCCGTTGGAGTAGCCGACGATCGCCCAGTCCTTCCTATCCTCGCGCACCGGCAGATTGTTCCTGATCCACGGCACGACGTCCCTCATCATGTACGTCTCCACCTTGCCCATGGCCGTGTCGAGACACAGGGGGTCCAGATTCGGATCGCTCAACTGGTCGACACCGACCACGATCGGTCCCAGCCCGTGATGCTGTGCCGCGTAAGCGTTGACCGCGTAACCCATGAGCCGCGCGTCGGGGTGGCCGGGCTGCCCCATCAGGAAGATGATGACGGGCAGCCGGGGAGGGTTCTTCACCAGCGCGGCGGGCGGCAGATACAGGGCGGACCAGCGGGCCGGGAAGCCGGAATGCGCGGCGGGGATGTACCGGGGGGTCGTGCCGATCTGCCCGACGGCGGGCAGATCCGCCGGAGCCTTCCATTCCTCGTAGAGGGGCCGCTGGAGGTTCTCGCTCTTCCAGTGATCCTTGCCTGCGACCTCGAGCGGATTCGCGGTGTTGATGTTCAGCAGCGCACCGAGCGTCGGATTGAGTCCGTATGCCGCGTTGATCTGGAACGCCGCCGTCGCGGTGAAGAGCAGGACTCCGACCACCGCCACGGCCCTGCGCCACCAGCGGCTGCGCCTGAGGTTCAGCACGGCCAGGGCCAGGCCGGCGAACACCGCGGCGGACCACAGCCACACCGGAAGGATGATGCCGTCGCCGAAAGCGTCCTGGACCGTGATCAGCCACCACGCCACGAGCCATCCGAGCCCGGCCCCCGCCACGAGGGCGATGAGCGCCTTCACGAACCAGCGGACATTCCACTCTTTGAACAGCAGGTAGAGCGCGACGGCGGCGCTGAGCACCGACCACACCAGCAGGAAGCCGTCACCGAGGATGTCCGCGTTGAGCAGGTGTTTGAAGAATTCCATGCCGGTGGCCTTTCCGTCGCGGGCGGCCTGAACGTCCGCCCAAGGAATTGTGCACCTGACGTCCTGAAAGTTTCCTGGGGGTCACCTGCGAGGATGTCCTGCGGCACCCCACCCGGCGGCGTCGGCGCGGTCAGCGCTGCGAGCGCCGGCAGCGCCGTCCGCTCAGTCGGCGGACTTGCTCGCGGAGAACGATTCGCTCAGGCGGCGGGAGGGGGCGTCGTCGTCGAACCTGCTCAGCTGCTCGCGTTCCAGCCACGGCGCCACCGAGTGTCCGATCACGACGCCGATCGCCACCTCGCAGCCGACGTACAGCGCCGTCTGCAGCGGCGGCGCGCCCAGGTGACTGAGCCGGCCCAGGCCGAGCGATCCGCTGGTCATCCAGGCCAGGACCATCGCGACCGCACCGGTCACCACGCCGACGGCCGCCGCCAGCACGAGGGTGGACGCCGGCATGGTGAACCAGCGGGCCTTGACCCGGATGGAGAGCCACTCGTCGAAGTGGTTCTCACCCTCGCGGAGGAACCACCACCCGGCGAGGACACCCGCCACGACGGGTACCAGCAGCGCCACGAAGCCGAAGGGCAGGGGGCCGGTGGGGAGGGCCGCCAGGACCGGCACCGCCGGGACGGGTCCCACCGCGGTGCCGAGCGCGCCGGCGGTCGAGCCCACCCCGAGGGTGATGCCCGCTCCGCTGAGCCATGCCAGCGAGTACACCACCAGATGAGGCAGATAGCCCAGCTGCGCCAGGGTCAGCCCGGCGCCGCCGGGGATGCCGCCTCCCAGGCCTTCGTAGACACTGACGACGTCGGCCCAGTGGGCCACCAGCGTCACCGCCAGCATCAGCGCGGCGAGCGAGAGGGAGGCCATCGCCGCCAGGAAGCCGGCGCGGACCACGGTCCAGAGGTAGGAGCCCGCCCAGCGCGAATGCTGACTGGTCCGGGAGATCCAGTCGACCGCTTCGACCCCGATCAGCCGGGACCACGAGCGGGATTCGCGCCGCGCTCCGAGGACCAGGCCGAGGAACACGGGCAGCAGCGGGATCAGCGCCGCCTGCACCAGGTTGATCCGCACGTCCACCGTGCCGCAGACGAAGGCGGTGGCGAAGGAGAACGCACCGTAGACGAGCAAGGCGCCCAGCGCCGCCTGCCAGAGCTGGTCCGAGTAGGAGGCGCGGGCCAGGCGTTTGCCCGCACGCCAGGAGAGCGCGAACGGGATCAGAGCAAGCCCCCATGGCAGGAGGGTCAGCGGTCCGCCCAGATCCTGTGACGTGGCATTCCCCGCATAGAGGTGGACGCTCAGCGGGACCCCGTGAATGAGGAGCCAGGCCTGCCCGGCCAGTCGCGCCATGAAGTCGGGGCCGGTGGGACCGAACCCTCCGGTCGCCCACACCCAGAGCACGGGCAGCAGCACGAGCAGCGCGGAGATGATCGCGGCCTGGGCGGCCTCGAGCCCGCCTTGCAGCCACAAGGGCATGGGAAGGCCACGGTTTCCGCTCTGATCTGCACGCAATTTCATCCCTTCCATCCTGCCACGCCACGGGCTGCGCAGGCGTGAGGCGCCGACGTCGGACGGCCGGGTCCGGACTGCCCGTTAACCCAAGCTTTCCTTTCCGGCCAGCTCAGGGATGCGCCGCGGTCAGGAGCGGCGCGCACCGTGGAAAGCGTGAGGATCGCAATCGTGGCAGAGTCCTTCCTGCCCTTGATGAACGGTGTGACGCACTCGATCCTGAGGGTTCTGGATCATCTTCAGGAACGGGGCGACGACGTTCTGGTCATCGCCCCCTCCTCCGGCGCCGAGGAATCTCCTTCGCAGGTCTCCGGAGCGGCCGTCCACCGGCTGCCCGCGGTCCCCCTGGCCGGCTACACGAACGTGCGCGTGGCCCTGGGAGGTGTCAACCGGGTCAAGAGAATCCTTGCCGGTTTCGCCCCCGACGTGGTGCATCTCGCCTCCCCGTTCGTGCTCGGCTGGAGGGCTGTGCAGGCCGCGCAGCAGCTGGGGATCCCGACCGTCGCCGTGTACCAGACGGAGGTCCCCGGCTACGCGGCACGCTACGGGGTGCCGTTCCTGGAGAACTGGGCGTGGCAGCGCGTGGAGGACATCCACCTCCTCTCCTCCCGCACCCTGGCTCCGTCCACCTTCGCCAGGGACCAGCTGCAGGGCCGCGGCATCCCGCGGGTCCACCTCTGGCGACGCGGCGTCGACACCCGGCGCTTCCACCCTTCCAAGCGCGACGACGCGTGGCGGCGCTCCGTAGCCCCTGACGGCGAGCGCATCATCGGCTTCGTCGGCCGGCTCGCGGTGGAGAAGCAAGTGGAGGATCTGCAGGTCCTGGCGGACCTGCCCGGGACCCGCCTGGTGATCGTCGGCGAAGGCCCGCAGCGCGAAGCGCTCGAGAAGCTCCTGCCGGACGCCGTCTTCACCGGCTTCCAGGGCGGCGAGGACCTGGCCCGTCTGGTGGCCTCCTTCGACCTCTTCGTTCATCCCGGCGAGTTCGAGACGTTCTGCCAGACCATCCAGGAGGCCATGGCATCCGGGGTGCCGGTCGTGGCGACCGGCCGTGGCGGCCCTCTCGATCTCGTCGACAACTCGCGGACCGGCTGGCTGTACCAGCCGGGTGACCTCGCTCAGCTCCGCGGCCATGCCGCCGATCTGCTCGGCGACGACGTCAAGCGGCAGGCGTTCGCCCGCGCGGCGCTGCAGAGCGTGCAGGGCCGGACCTGGGAGGCGATCGGCCGTGAACTCGTGACGCATTACGAGGCCGCCCGCGACGCCGGGGTCCCCCGCCTCCCCGCGCCAAGCCTCGCCTTGCGCGCGGCCGCGCGGGAAGGCGCCGTCCGGTCCTGGGCCCGCTCGCTCGTCGAACCGCCCGCCGCATTCCGGAGTCCCCGCGCACAGACGGCGACGGCGCCCTGGGCACAGCATCGCACCGAACCATCCAAGAAGAACCGCTGAGAAGCAGAGGAGCCGGAACATGAAGATCTCCGTCATTGGCTGCGGGTACCTGGGAGCCGTTCATGCCGCCACGCTGGCCTCGATGGGCCACCAGGTGGTGGGCATCGACACCGACGAGGCGAAGGTCCGTCAGCTCTCCCGGGGTCAGTCCCCCTTCTACGAACCCGGCCTGGACGAGCTGCTGCTTCACGGGACGGCGAGCGGTTCGCTGTCCTTCTCCTCGGATTTCGCCGCCGTGGCCGATTGTGAGGTGCATTTCCTGTGCGTCGGGACGCCCCAGTCCAAGACTGGTGAGGGTGCTGACCTGGGCTATCTGCTGTCCGCCACGCGCGAAGTGGTCGCCCACGCACCCGCAGGAGCCGTGCTGGCCGGGAAGTCCACCGTCCCGGTCGGGACGGTGGACATGCTGGGTGAGCTCGTCGCTCAGAGTGATGATCTGGTCCTGGCCTGGAATCCGGAGTTCCTCCGGCAGGGCACCGCGGTCAAGGACTCCCTGGTCCCGGACCGTCTCGTCTACGGTGTCGCGGGACGCAGCGGCGATGCCGCCGTGCGGGCGCTCGACGAGGTCTACGCCCCGCTGCTTTCGGCCGGCGTGCCGCGTCTCGTGTGCAGTTACGCGACGGCGGAGCTGATCAAGTCGGCGTCCAACGCCTACCTCGCCACGAAGCTCTCCTTCATCAACGCGATCGCCGAGCTATGTGACGCCGCGGGCGCCGACGTCGTCGAACTCGCCTCGGCCATGGGGCTGGATCCCCGGATCGGCGCGCGGTACCTGCACGCCGGGCTGGGCTTCGGCGGTGGATGCCTGCCTAAGGACATCCGCAGTCTGCGGACGCAGGCGAGGAGCCTCGGTGTCTCCAGCCTTGAGGACTGGATGGGCACGGTGGATGGAATCAACCAGGCACAGCGTCTGCGCAGCGTCGACGCGGCGGCAGACCTCCTCGGCGGTTCCGTGGCGGGCCGGCAGATCACGGTCCTGGGCGCGTCCTTCAAACCGGACACGGACGACATCCGGGACTCCCCCGCCATGGATGTTTCGGTACGGCTGGCCGAAGCGGGCGCCCACGTCACGGTGACCGACCCGCGAGCGATCAACAACGCCTGGCTGCGGTTCCCCCAGCTGCGCTTCGAGCTCCGCCCGATGGCCGCGCTCGAGGGGGCCGAACTGGTGGTGCTCGCCACCGAATGGGAGGAGTACCGGTCCCTCGACCCGGTCCGCACGGCCGCAGTGGTGCGTCGCCGACTCCTCCTGGACACCCGCAATGCTCTCGACGCGGCTCAGTGGTCGGCGGCCGGCTGGACAGTTCACGGCCTCGGCGTGCGTCCGCGGCTGGCCGGCGCTGGCGCCGTCAGCCCCGCCCTGTCCTGAGAGCGCGACGCCGGGTCGGGCTTCTCCGGCGGGCCGGGTCGAGCGCTGGTGGCCCGGGTGGGTCTGGCGTCGGCGAACGGAAGGGGCTTCTCCAAGCCGGCGGGCCGGGTCGATCCGGCGCGGTCTGCCTCCGCCGGTCTCGTCCGATGTGGCCTCGCCGGCCCGCTGCGGACGACCGCAGGCACGCGAAAGGGCCGGTCGCTTCTGCGACCGGCCCTTTCAAAGTTCTAGGAGTGCCCTGCCCTGATCGGCATCGGGCTCTTCAGCGAACCTCAGATAGCGGTGATGTTCACGGCCTGGGGACCCTTGGGGCCCTGCTCGATGTCGAACGACACGCGCTGGTTCTCCTCGAGAGAACGGTAGCCGTTGCTGTTGATTGCGGAGTAGTGCGCGAACACATCCTGGGAACCATCCTCAGGTGCAATGAAGCCGAAGCCCTTTTCCGCGTTGAACCACTTGACGCTGCCTGTTGCCATGTCTTTCTAACTTTCCTTACTGAAGGTTTACGGATCCCCGGTATATGAGACCCGGCGAGTGGATGCTTCAACCATGCTTCAGAAAGATGGGCGAGGACGCCACGGTACTACCTGAACTGCTGAGTGCCAAACACTTCGACCACACCAGTTTACAGGTAGTGACTCGGATTTCCATAGGCTTTTGTGAAAATCTTCGTGACCCGCAAACGTCCAACGATTCTTCGGCGAGTCGCCGCAAAACCGCGACATTTGGCGACGTAGGACGGCGAAGGATGAAGACTTCCGCACGAACACCCGTCGGTCCCCGACTGGATCCGGCCCGACCCAGTCTCAGAAAGAGGTGGTTCGGACCGCAAAACTTGAGACCTCAAGCATTGAAGTGTCAATCAAAGGCGAATTGTGACCTCGAGAGAGAATTTCTGTCATAATCCGTCATCGCTTGTGCCCGGCGTGCCTCTGCGTTCAGCCGTCGATGGCCTGGCGGGCCGCCCGGACCACCTCGGCATCGGTCACGAGGTAGGCGGTCGGGTCCGTGCCGTCCGCGGCTCCCAGGGAGACGGCCTCACCCCGGGCGGTCGAGATCACTTTCTTCGCGGACAGGTGGACGGCGTCCAGCCCTGCGGCCCGCACCGCCGGAATGTCCTCCAAGGACAAGCCTCCGCCGGCCATGATCTGGATCCGGCCCTGCGCATGGCGGCGCATCCCCTCGAGCTGCTGCAATCCCGCAGCGACCGTCGGCCGCTGACCGGAGGACAGCACCCGAGTGAAGCCCAGGCCGATCGCGGTGTCCAGGGCGGTCTCGGCGTCGCGCACCTGGTCGATCGCCCGATGGAGGGTCAGCTCCGCGTCGTCGCGCACGCCGCGAGCAGCCGCGGACAATCGGAGCAGCGCCTCATGGTCGATCTCGCCGTCGGCCGTGAGAGCTCCGACCACCACACCAGCGGCGCCCTGGCTCATCAAGGTGCGGATCTCCCGTTCCATGAGATCCAGCTCTTCTGCGGAATAGAGGAAATCGCCGGGACGGCAGCGGATGAGCGGGTGAACCTCGACCGCTCCCCCGGCCGCCTCCATGCCGGCTTCCATGAGCCCCTGTGACGGTGTCAGCCCTCCGAGCTCCAGAGCCGTGGTCAGCTCGACCCGGTGCGCCCCCTCCTGGGCGGCGATCGCCACTCCGCTGGACGAGGTGACGGCGATCTCAAGCAACATGCGGTTCCCCTGCGTTTCCTGTGCTCGGTGTTTCCTGTGTTCGGTGTTTCTGGTGTTCGGTGTTTCCTGCGTTCCGTGCCCGACGGACCGTCTGATCTGAACCCCTGAAGCGAAGTCATGCCCCGGCGTCGCGCAGATCAGAACCTGTACGACGCCGGGACATGATGTCCTGCTGATTACTCGCCGGCGCCTACCGCGGCGGGTTCTTCCTCCTCCTCGATGCCGCCTGCGAACTGCGACATGTAGAGGCGGTAGTACGCGCCCTCGCTGGCGAGGAGCTGTGCATGGTTGCCCTGCTCCACGATGCGACCGTCCTCCATCACGAGGATGGTGTCGGCGTCCCGGATGGTCGACAGACGGTGGGCGATCACGAAGCTGGTCCGGTCGGTCCGCAGCGCGGCCATGGCCTTCTGCAGCAACAGCTCGGTCCGGGTGTCGACGGAGCTCGTGGCCTCGTCCAGGATGAGCAGCGACGGGTCGGACACGAAGGCCCGGGCGATCGTGATGAGCTGCTTCTCGCCCGCGGAGACGTTGTTGCCTTCCTCGTCGATCACCGTCTCGTAGCCGTCCGGGAGTGCCCTGACGAAGCGGTCCACGAACGTGGCCTTCGCCGCCGCCATGATCTGGTCTTCGGTGGCGTCGAGGTTGCCGTAGCGGATGTTCTCGTAGATGGTGCCGCCGAAGAGCCACGCATCCTGGAGGACCATGCCGATCTTGGAACGGAGTTCCGCCCGGCTGAGGTGCGTGATGTCCACCCCGTCCAACGTGATCCGTCCGGAGTTCAGCTCGTAGAACCGCATGACCAGGTTCACCAGGGTGGTCTTGCCCGCACCGGTCGGCCCCACGATGGCCACGGTGTGGCCGGGCTCGGCAGTGAAGGAGAGGTCCTCGATGAGCGGCTTGTCCGGCGTGTAGCTGAAGCTCACGTTCTGGAACTCGACGTGCCCGTCGGTCTTGGCCGGGAGGTGCTCCGTGGCGGTCTCCTCGTCCTGCTCGTCGGCGTCGAGGAACTCGAACACGCGCTCAGCGGACGCCACACCGGACTGGAGCATGTTCGCCATGCCGGCGATCTGGCCCAGCGGCTGGCTGAACTCGCGGGAGTACTGGATGAACGCGGTGGCATCGCCCAGCGACATCTGGCCAGCGGCGACCCGGAGGCCTCCGACGACGGCGATGCCCACATAGCTCAGGTAGGAGATGAACTGCATGACCGGGAAGATCATGCCGGACACGAACTGCGCGCCGAACGCGGCCTTGTTCAGGGACTCGTTCTTCTCGTCGAAGCGTTCCAGCATGTCCTGCTCGCGACCGAAGATCCGGACGAGGTCGTGACCGGAGAAGGACTCCTCGATCTGGCCGTTCAGATCGCCCGTGTTCTTCCACTGGGCCGCGAACAGCTTCTGGCTGCGGCTGCCGATCACACCGGCCGCGATGCCGGACAGCGGCAGCGCGATCAGGGCGATCAGCGCGAGCTGCCACGACACCACGAACATCATGACCGCGATGCCGAGCACCGTCAGCACGGAGGACACCAGCTGGGAGAAAGCCTGCTGGAGGCCTTGCTGGACGTTGTCGACGTCGTTCGTCACGCGGGAGAGGATGTCGCCGCGCTGACGGGTGTCGAAGTAGTTCAGCGGTAGGCGGTTGAGCTTCGCCTCCGTGTCGTCACGCAGGCGGCGGACCACCTTCATGACGATGCGGTTCAGGATGTAACCCTGAGCCCAGAGGAACAGATTCGCCGCGAAGTACATGAGCAGCACCGAGGCGATGAGGAAGCTCAGCTGCTGGAAGTCGATGCCCTGGCCCGGAACCAGATCCATCTTGGACACCATGTCCGCAAAGTTGTTCTGTCCCGACGCCCGCAGCCCCTGGACCACCTGGTCCTTGGTCACGTCCGCCGGAAGCGGCTTGCCGATCACGCCCGCGAAGATGACGTCCATCGCCTTGCCGAGCACCTTCGGCGCGATCACGTTGAGGACGACCGAAATGACCACCAGGACCACCACGAACCAGACGCCCGCGGCCTCCGGCTTCAGGAGACCGAAGAGGCGCTTGGCGCTGGGCCAGAAGTTCTTGGCCTTCTTGGCCGGCACATCGCCGAACATGCCGCCGTCGGCCTCGGTGGGCTGGTACTCCTGCTCCTCGACGCCGTCGTCGTCGGGCGTGACGGAGGGAGCGGCCGCGGTGTCTTCAGTCACGGCTCCGCCCTTGCCGCGCTTGCCGCGACCTGCGAACTTGCTGTCGCCGCTCATGCTGCCTCCTCGGCACTCAGCTGGGACTCAACGATTTCCTGGTAGGTGGGACTCGTGGACAGGAGCTCCTGGTGGGTCCCGCGGTCCACGATCCGGCCGTTGTCGAGGACGAGGATCTGGTCCGCCTCGGTAATGGTGGAGACACGCTGCGCCACGATGATCACCGTGGCATCCGACGTCTGCTTCTTGAGCGCGGCGCGGAGCTTGGCGTCGGTGGTCACGTCCAGAGCCGAGAACGAATCGTCGAACACGTAGACCTTGGGCCGGCTCACGAGGGCCCGCGCGATGCACAGGCGCTGGCGCTGACCACCCGAGACGTTGGTGCCCCCCTGCGAGATCCGGGAGTCGAGGCCTTTGCTCTTGGCCTGGACGAAGTCCTCGCCCTGCGCCACACGGAGCGCCGCCCAGAGGTCCTCGTCGTCGGCTTCGGTACGGCCGAACCGCAGATTGTCGCCGATGGTGCCGGAGAACAGGTACGGCTTCTGTGGCACCATGCTCACTCGGCGGGTGATGTCCTGACGGGCCAGCTCCGGAACGGGCACCCCGTCCAGGACCACTTCGCCCGACTCGGCGTCGTAGAGGCGGGACAGCAAGGAGACCAGCGTCGTCTTGCCGGAGCCGGTGGAACCGATGATCGCCAGTGTCTGGCCGGGCTCCGCCGTGAACGAGATGTTGCTGAGGACCGGCTCCTCAGCGCCGGGGTACGCGAAGGTCACGTCGCGGAATTCGACGCGGCCGGCCAGCTCGGCCGGCTGCTTCGGGTCGCTCGGCTCCTTCATGGACGGTTCGACGTCGAGCACCTCACCGATGCGGTCGGCACAGACCGAAGCGCGCGGGATCATCATGGCCATGAAGGTGCCCATCATGACGGCCATGAGGATCTGCAGAAGGTAGGACAGGAACGCGGTGAGCGAGCCGACCTGCATGCTGCCCTGGTCCACTCGCTGTCCGCCGAACCACAGCACCGCGGCCGTGGACAGGTGAAGGATCATGCCGATGGCCGGGAACATCAGCACGAAGAGGGAGCCGATCTTCAGCGAGACGTTGGTCAGGTCCTGGTTGGCGACGCCGAACCGGTCCTTCTCGAAGGGTTCGCGCACGAAGGCCCGCACCACGCGGATGCCGATGATCTGCTCGCGCAGCACGCCGTTGATGCGGTCGATCTTGCCCTGCATGCCGCGGAAGAGCGGCATGAGACGGACGACCAGGTAACCGACCACGGCCACCAGGATCGGCACGGAGACCCACACGAGCCAGGACAGGCTGATGTCCTCCTTCAGGGCCATGATGATGCCACCGACGCACATGATCGGGGTGGACACCATGAAGTTCAGGCCCATCAGGACGACCATCTGGATCTGCTGGACATCGTTGGTCCCGCGCGTGATCAGGGTGGGGGCGCCGAACTTGTTGACGTCCTTGGCCGAGAAGCTGGTCACCTTGCGGAAGATGCCGCGGCGCAGATCGCGTCCGATCGCCATGGAGGCTTTCGAACCGAAGTAGACGCCGAAGATGGCACAGATGACCTGGATGAAGGCCACCATCAGCATCACACTGCCGGTGCGCCAGATGTAGTCGGTGTCGCCTTTGGAAACGCCCTCATCGATGATCTGGGCGTTCAGGCTGGGAAGGTAGAGGGCCGCGATGGTGGAGCCCAATTGGAAGAGGAGCACGGCCAGGATCTGGCCGAGATAAGGCTTTGAGTAGCGCTTGATGAGCGTCAGGAGCATGGAATCCAGCCTAGTGAACAGGGTCTGACAAAAAAGGGGAAATGCAGCGAGATCATCCTTCAGGAGGACGGTTTTCCGGGTCGGGACGGCAACAATCCGCCTGGAGGATACTCCTGCTCCGGCTGACGGGAGGGGCCGGAGCCACCGACCGGACCGGCAGAGAGGAATCGACGGAGCCCGAAGGCCTGTTGGTTGCGGGAGGCAACCGTATCATGAGAACTCACCCTGTGGACATGCCTTCAGGCTAAGCTCTCCGGCGCTTCCAGACCAGAGTTCCGAAGCGGTTCTTGCAGAAATGAGCGAGCTCCTCCGTCCAGGACTTAAACGCGGCAGCGCCCCGGTTTCCCGGGGCGCTGCTGGATGACGCGGACTTTCAGAGGATCGCGTCAGTCAGGTCCTGACGCCCGAATCCCGACGGCGCACGGAGGCCGCTCAGGCGTTGAAGCCGGCCGGACGGTGATCCGTCTGACCGAGGGCCTGCGCCGCGTAGCCGTTCGGGGCGCCGAAGCGGTCGCCTTCCATGGCGGAATCGGCCATGAGGGTGACGAGCTCGTAGGCCACGTGGCTGCCGGACACACCGGTGATCTCCGCATGGTCGTACGCCGGAGCGATCTCGACGACGTCGGCGCCCACGAGGTTCATGCCGCGGAAGCCGCGGATGATCTCGAGGAGCTCGCGGCTCGTGATGCCGCCGGCCTCAGGGGTGCCGGTGCCCGGCGCGTGAGCCGGGTCCAGCACGTCGATGTCGATGGAGATGTACAGCGGGCGGCGGCCGATGCGGTCACGGACCTTCTCCACGGTCTCGAGCACACCCTGGTAGTACACGTCGGCGGAGGTGACGATGCCGAAGCCGAAACGGTGGTCGTCGTCGAGGTCCTTCTTGCCGTAGAGCGGGCCGCGGGTGCCGATGTGGCTGATCGCCTCGGTGTCCAGGATGCCTTCCTCGACCGCGCGGCGGAACGGGGTGCCGTGGGTGTACTCGGCGCCGAAGTACGTGTCCCAGGTGTCCAGGTGAGCGTCGAAGTGCAGCATGGCGATCGGCTCACCGGCGCGCTCGGCAGCGGCACGCAGCAGCGGCAGGGCGATGGTGTGGTCGCCACCCAGGGTGACGAGCTTGCTGCCGTCGGCCGTCAGGTCCAGCGCGTTCTGCTGGATAGTCTCGATGGCCTCGTTGATGTTGAACGGGTTGACCGCCATGTCACCGGCGTCGGCCACCTGGACGTTCTCGAACGGGCTGACGTCCCAGGCAGGGTTGTACGGGCGGAGCAGGCGGCTGGCCTCACGAACGTGGTTGGCGCCGAAACGGGCTCCCGGACGGTAGGAGACACCCGTGTCGAAGGGGACGCCGACCACCGTGACGTCGGCCTTCTCCACCTGATCCAGGCGCGGGAGGCGGGCGAACGTCGCAGCCCCTGCGTAGCGCGGGATCCGGGAGGAGTCGATGGGACCCAGATTGCCATTGGCTTCGATGCGGAGCTCTTCCATATCCGTCCTTCACTCTCCATTGAACGACCCCCGAGAGGGCGGGTCTGTGATCACCATCATAAGGACATTGTTTTCTTTTATGCAACAGCTGTTTACATAGACCTCAGAGCCGGAGCGCTCCACGCGAGAGGCGCCGCCGTGCCCCGCCTCCCCAGGTGTCCACACTCGCCGAGGCCGGTCCGCCGTCGTCGCGCATCCTTCCGCACCGTGCCGTCAGGACAGGCGTAAAGGATTCATAAAGATCCCCGCCAAGGGCACCGGGCCGGGCCTAGCGTGAAAGCGTCCACAGCGAACGGTTCCACCATCACAGGAGATCTCGTGACCACGCTCACCCGCGTACCCGCGGATCCTTCCGACCCCCGCAAGCGCACCACGCTCCGGGAGTGGCTGATGGCGGAGACCGCCGAAGGCGCTGGAAAGCAGACCGGCCCCCACGGCCTGGCCGACCAGCACCACCGGAAGACCTGGTGGCAGGTGATGTGCCTGACCGGCGTCGATTACTTCTCCACTCTGGGTTACCAACCGGCGATCGCCGCGCTCGCTGCAGGACTGCTCTCCCCCCTGGCCACCATCATCCTGGTGGTGGTCACCCTGGCCGGTGCGCTCCCCGTGTACCGGCGCGTGGCGAAGGAGAGCCCTCGCGGCGAGGGCTCCATCGCCATGCTTGAGCGCCTCCTCCCCCGTTGGGGCGGCAAACTCGTGGTGCTCGCGCTCCTCGGGTTTGCCGCCACCGACTTCATGATCACCATGACGCTCTCCGCGGCCGACGCCTCCGCGCACCTCACGCACAACCCCTTCGCGCCCGAGTTCCTGCACGGTCAGGAACTCGTGATCACCCTGGCTCTGCTGGCCGGGCTGGGCATCGTGTTCCTGCGCGGCTTCTCCGAGGCCATCAAGGTGGCAGTGGTGCTGGTCGCCGCCTTCCTGGCCCTGAACCTCGTGGTGGTCTTCGTCTCGCTGGTGCACGTCTTCACCTCACCCGTCCTCGTCGGCGACTGGTGGACCGCCCTCAATCAGCAGCACGGCAACCCGGTCATGATGATCGCCCTGGCCGTCCTCGTGTTCCCGAAGCTCGCCCTGGGCCTGTCCGGGTTCGAGACAGGCGTCGCCGTCATGCCGCAGATCCGCGGCGCACAAGGCGACACCGAGGAGAACCCCGCCGGCAGGATCCGCGGCGCCCACAAGCTCCTCACCACCAGCGCCATCATCATGTCAGCGTTCCTGGTGACGAGTTCGCTGTCCACCGTCATCCTCATCCCGGCCCAGGAGTTCCAGCCGGGTGGGAAGGCGAACGGCCGCGCCCTGGCCTTCCTGGCCCACCAATACCTGGGCGACGGCTTCGGCACCGTGTACGACATCGCCACGATCGCCATCCTCTGGTTCGCCGGAGCCTCGGCCATGGCGGGACTCCTGAACCTCGTCCCCCGCTACCTGCCGCGCTACGGCATGGCACCCGCCTGGGCGCGCGCCATCCGGCCGCTGGTCCTCGTGTTCACCGTGGTCGCGTTCGTCATCACCGTGATCTTCGACGCCGACGTCGACGCCCAGGGCGGCGCGTACGCCACCGGCGTGCTGGTGCTGATCACCTCGGCCTCCGTCGCCGTGACGCTCGCCGCCCGCTCGGCCGGCCAGAAGAAGACCATGATGGCGTTCGGTCTCGTGGCCACGGTCTTCGTGTACACGACGATCGCGAACATGGTCGAACGCCCGGACGGCATCAAGATCGCCGCCGTCTTCATCCTGGGCATCCTCGTGGTGAGCTTCGCGTCCCGGGTCCGGCGGTCGTTCGAGCTCCGGGCCACCACCATCAAGCTCGATGAACAGGCCCTGCAGTTCCTGGCGTCGGAGGAAGAGGGGCCCATCCGGCTCATCGCCCACGAGCCCAAGTCCACGGCCGCCCAGCGGTACATCACCAAGTTCAAGCACGCCCAGCTGGCCAGCCACCTGCCCGGCACGGACGCCATGTTCGTTGAGGTGGTGGTGGAGGACAGCTCCGACTTCGAGGAGGAGCTGCTCGTCCAGGGCAAGATCCGGCACGGTTACCGCGTGCTGGAGGTCCACAGCGGCAACGTCCCGAACACGCTCGCGGCGGTGCTCCTGCACCTGCGCGACGTCACGGGTCTCATGCCGCACATCTACTTCCGCTGGACCGAGGGCAACCCGATCTCCAACCTCCTGAAGTACCTCTTCTTCGGCGAAGGCGAGATCGCACCCGTGACCCGGGAAGTCCTGCGCGAAGCCGAGCCCGACATCACCCGGAGGCCCTGGGTCCACGTGGGGTGAGGCGGGGGGTGCGTGAGGTGCCTGGTTGAGGGCCGCCCGGACCGCTGCACTTGCTGGTTCACCCACCCCGAACGCTGAACTCGCTAAGGAGGGTTTGAGATCGCTACAGCCGGTAGCGATCTCAAACCCTCCTTAGCGAGTTCGCCGTGTTCTCCCGTGCTTGGGGAAAGACCGGGCCGCCAGTCATCCACATGGCCCTCCGGGTTCACGAGACTGCGGACTGGACTCCGGAGGATGGGGACATGACACCTCTCCCCGCCATCCCCTGGCTGCCACCAGACCAGGATCACTGGACCACTGCGGAGCTTGAACACCTCGGTATTGGACGCACCGCGCGACACCGGCTGCTCACCACTGGGGACCTCGCCCGACTGCGCCCCGGCCTCTTCGCGCGGAGACGTGCTGCTCCATCGCCCGGGCCGTGTGAAATCGCTGATCAGACGCTTCAGGCACATGCGCACCGGTCCGCGACCAGACCCGGCGCCGCCTATGTGTACAGCCACACCTCGGCGGCGCGGCTCAGGGGTTTGAGATTCCTCCGCGATAGCAGCGTCATCCATGTTTCCTGCGCCAGCAATCCGTGCCTACGACGCCTCGGCGCCGGGGTCCGGACCCATGTCGTCCGACTGCCGGAGGAACACATCGAGGACATCGCCGGGATCCGTTGCACCACGCTGGAACGCACCATCATCGACTGCGCACGGATCATGCCCCTCGAAGACGCGATCGTCCTGGCGGATCAAGCGCTGGGTCTTGGAGCAGACCGTGGCCTGCTGCTGAGAATGCTGGACGGGATGGCCGGATACCGAGGGGTCGTGAACGCTCGACGAGTAGTGGAGCTCTCCGACCCGCGGAGTGAATCCGTGGCGGAATCCCGGGCGCGGCTCCTGTTCCATCTCGAAAACCTTCCGGCACCGATTCCGCAATGGGAGGTACAGACGCCCCTGGGGCGGCGATTCCTCGACTTCGCCTGGCCTGAGGAATTGGTGGCCGTGGAGTTCGACGGCGAAGTGAAGTACTTCGGGTCGACGCCAACGGATCGGGCCCTCTACGAAGAACGGCTCCGCGAGCGACACTTGATGGAACTCGGCTGGCGGTTCGTGAGGCTGACATGGACGGATCTGGAACGATCTGGCGAAGTCCGTCGCAGGATCACGTCGGCGCTACGCAGCTAGGTGACGCCACCGCACCCGTGAACTCGCCATCGCCCGGCTCCACCTCGCGTTTTCGCGCTGAACTCGCTGAGGAGGGGTTGATCTCGCTGTCGAGGGCAGCGAGATCAACCCCTCCTCAGCGAGTTCAGCAATAGTCCGGAGCCGCCAAAGCGAGTTCAGGGACCACCACCCCCGGCCTCGCGGGTTCACCGCACAGAACGACTCTTCAGCGAGCGCTCCCGTCCCAGCCTCGCCCTCCGCCCGAAACCCCTACGCCGCGGCGGCGGGGACCAGGACCCAGAGGACCTCGACTTCCTCGTCGGTCGGGTTCAGCCAAGTGTGGGGTTCACGGCCAGGGAAGCTCAGGGTGTCCCCGGCGGAGAGTTCGTAGCGTTCATTGGAGAGGATCAGCACGATCCGGCCCCGGACCACATGCAGCACGTCCACATCGCAGTCCACGGAGTACAGCTCCGACTCGCCCTTGCCCCCGGGCTCGATGACACCCCTCAGCAACTGCACTCGCCGTTCGGAACGGGCGGTGAGCAAGGTCTCGATGATCCCGTCACCACCGAAGGAGATCTTGGGCGCTTCGTCCGCGCGGGTCAGGGCCACATCGGTCGCCGCGAACAGGTCGCCGATGTCGACCGAGAGCACCTGGCAGAGCGTCACCAGGGATGCTACGGACGGGGAGGTGAGATCGCGTTCCACGCGGGACAGGAAACCCTTGGTCAGACCGGTCACGTCGGCCACCTGCTCGATTGTCATGCGCTGAGCCTTGCGGGCCGCGCGGATCCGCGACCCGATATTGATCGGCGCGTTGCTCGGCTCGATGGGGAGGGCTTTCATGATGGCCTTTCATTCACGGGCGCCGCTCGAGGTGGGGGTTCCACGAGTTGGGCACGGAAGTGTTCCCGGTCACGTTGGGCTGCTTCTGGAAGCGAGTTTAGTACCAGGGATCAAGTTATGCCTGCACCTCAACTCGGTTCCGTTCCCGTCGGAGTCTCCCCAGCTCAACACCGCGTCACAGGGCCGTCCGCGAGCCGATGATCCCTGCCGCGCTCCGCCGTCGTCGGCTACAGTGTAGTCAGCTTCACGAGAGGTGGCGCCAAGCTCCGACTGGCCACCCGCCAACCCCATGTTCACGGGTGGCTCGGATGCAGAAGCGGCCCCGTTCTCCTGGCGGGGCAAGAGCACACGCAAGGATTTTCATGTCCGTCACCGTCCTGCCTGCCGTCGACCTCCAGAGCGGCCGCGTCACTCTATTCCTCCACGGCGCCGACCACCACTACTTCTGCGCGCAGCCGCATCAGCTGATCGACGCGCTGAACCGGGCGGTCCGGCGTCCAGCCTGGGAGCACGACGGCGTGCTGACGGTCCGCGTCGCGACCGCGGGGCGGCGGGACGGACGGGAGCTCCACTTCAGCCTGCTGCCACTGTCTGGATTGCGGTCCACCGAAACCGGAAGCGTCGGTGAACCGTCCGAAAATCCGCGGAATTTCGCGCTACAGTGAGGGCTGCGCAATGGGGCGCCACCTCCGACCACACCTCAGGAGCAGGATCCCATGAACACCCCTCAGGCCTCGCCCGCCGAAATCCGGCGCTGGCAGCAGTACCTTGCGGACGAACGCGCCGAAGCCTCCGTATACCGCGATCTGGCCGCCCGCCGGGAAGGGGAGGAGAAGGCCATCCTCCTGGCCCTCGCCGAAGCCGAAGGCCGGCATGAAGCCCACTGGCTCACGCTGCTCGGCGACCAGGCGGACAAGTCCCGCCATGCTTCCCTCAACAGCCGCTTCCTGGGCTTTTTGGCCCGGAACTTCGGCTCCGTGTTCGTCCTGGCACTGGCGCAGCGGGCCGAAGGCCGTTCCCCCTACGCGACCGATCCGCATGCGACGCCCGCCATGGCCGCCGACGAGCAGATCCATGAAGAGGTCGTGCGAGGCCTCGCGACCCGCGGCCGCGCCCGCCTGTCGGGAACGTTCCGCGCCGCGGTGTTCGGGGCGAACGACGGCCTGGTCAGCAACCTCTCCCTCGTCATGGGCATGGCCGCGACCGGCGTCGACAGCCAGGTGGTCCTGTTCAGCGGCGTCGCAGGCCTGCTGGCCGGCGCCCTCTCGATGGGCGCGGGCGAATACGTCTCGGTCCGTTCGCAGCGTGAGCTCCTGGAGGCCAGCCGCCCCACGCAGATCACGCTCGACGCAGCCCCTCGTCTCGATCTGGAACACAACGAGCTCGTCCTGGTGTACCTGGCGCGCGGCATGAGCCGGGAGGCCGCCGAACACCGCGCCGCGGAACGGATGGGCCGTTTCACCTGCGACTGCGACCCGAGCCTGTCCTTGCAGCCCGAGGCCCCTGAAACCACGAACGAGCATGAGGAGATCGGCACCGCCTGGGGAGCCGCCTCGTCCAGTTTCTGCTTCTTCGCATCCGGCGCCCTGATCCCGATCCTTCCGTTCCTCTTCGGCATGAGCGGTTTCGGCGCTCTGGCTCTGGCCGTGGTCCTGGTGGGCCTGGTGCTGCTCGGCACCGGCGCGGTCGTGGGGTTGCTCTCCGGCACCTCGCCTCTCAGCCGCGCGCTGCGCCAGCTGTTGATCGGACTCGGCGCGGCCGGGGCGACCTACTTTCTGGGGCTGCTGTTCGGGGCCACGATCGGCTGACCCCTCCCCTGACCGACGACGGCGCACCCTCCCCCGGCACACAGGCGGAGGGTGCGTCTTTGCCCACATACGCTCCGCACCGACGCCGCCCATACGGACCTCTGCGTAGAGTTACCTGCGGGAGGAATGCATGGACAACATCACCAGGGTGATCCTGGAGAACATCACCACGGTGCTCGCCATCGTGTTCGCACTGGCCGCAGCGGTGAGCACCTGGCGGGACCGCCGCCGCATGAGGAACGGCGTCTTCCTGCTCCTTGCACTGGGCTTCGCACTGCTGAGCCTGGGCCGGAATGACGACACCGCGTGGCTGCTGCTGATCGTCGTGCTGCTCGCGATCCTGGCCGTGCCGGTGCTGGGTGTCTTCCTGACCATCAACGGCGTGGTGATGCTCCAGCGTGAAGGGCGAAGCCTCGCCAATCTGCTCTCCCTGGCCCTGGGCCTCGTGGTCCTCGGCGCTCCATTCCTGCTCGGATTCTTCAACAAGGCCACCGAACGGCTCGGCTCTCCCCTGTGGCTCTCGGCGGTGCCGTTCCTCCTGTTCATGCTGGTCGCCTATGTGGGCTTCGTCTTCTGCGCGTTCCTGCTCTACTCCTTCATCTACGCCCGGACCACGAGCCGGAAGCATCCTGACTACGTGATCATCCTGGGATCCGGGCTCATCGACGGAAAGGTCCCGCCCTTGCTGGCGGGACGCCTGGACAAGGCCGTGCAGATCCACCGGAACGCCCCGGAGGGGTCACGCCCGACACTGATCCCGAGTGGCGGCCAGGGCCCCGATGAACCACGGAGCGAAGGGGAGGCCATGGCCGAATACCTGCGCGAAGCCGGTGTCCCGTCCGGGGACATCATCGCTGAGACCCGCGCGCGGACCACCATGCAGAACCTGGAGTACTCCCGGGCACTCATGACCCGGCCGAATCCGGTGATCACCGTGACCACCAGCAGCTATCACGTGTTCCGGGCGGCCATGTTCACCCGGAGGGCCGGGATGAAGGCCGAGGTCCGGGGCGCCCGGACCGCAGCCTACTTCGTCCCCAGCGCATTCCTGCGGGAGTTCGTCGCAGTGTTCCTGCAGTACAAGTGGATCAACTTCGGCGTGTGCGCGGCGATCGTGCTCGGATGTCTCGCGCTGCTCTGGGAGTCCTACCGCGGGTACTGAGGACGTTCCGCGTTCGCCCGGCGGGATTCGCGCAACGCCTCGATGCTCTCCGTGAGGAAATCCTCGATGACGGCGAGATCCTCGCCGTCGAAAGACCGCGCGACGGCGGTGAGGGCCTCGGCCTGGTAGTCGACGATGGAGTGGACCAGCGTCCGGGCACGCTCCGTCGGATGCAGGATGTTGAATCGGCGGTCCCGGGAGTCCGGTTCACGGAGGAGGTAGCCCGCCTTTTCCAGACGCGCCACGAGGGTGGTGCTGGACGCGGACGAAAGACCGAGGTGTTTCTCGATCATGCTGGCGGTGACCGGGCGCGAACCGGTTTCCGCGAGCAGAAAGCGCAGCGCCGCAAGATCGGTGGAGTTCACCCTCAGTTCCGCACGGAGATCTTCGCGGGCCTGCTCCACGACGACGGTGAACTCGCGGAGGAGATGGAGGGCGGAAAGCGCCTGATCGTGATGATCGCTTTCCCGCCAGTGCTTTTCGATCAGTTCGAGTGCCATCGAAAGATCAGCCTTTTCGACGTCGAGTTCTACTTCGAAACCACCGACCGGCACCGTGTGACGGCTTCGGGTGGAATGGGATGGCGGGCCGGCCGGAAAACCTTCCGGTCCGGGCCGCGCCCCACCGGGGGAACTCCGTCCCCGGGGAACCGCCGGGGCCGGCACCCTCACGAAGGTGTGAGTCGATGCCGGCCCCGACGACGCAGGGTCAATCAGCCGAGGTCACTTGCCCTTGAAGGCGTCCTTGACGTCCTCGCCGGCCTGCTTGACGTCACCCTTGGCCTGCTGAAGCTTGCCTTCAGCCTCCAGCTTGTGGTTGTCCGTCGCCTCGCCGATGACTTCCTTGGCCTTGCCGACCGCCTGATCGGCAGCGTTCTTTGCCTTGTCCGTGAAACTCATGATGTTCGTCCTTTCCGTGGATGCAGAAAACGATGGCGTGCCCTCTGGAGAGGGCACTGAGGACGAGCCTCAGGCCCGGCTCTTGCGGGTCAGAGCCCCCCAGATGACCAGGACGAGCACGGCGCCGCCGATCGCGAGCAGCCAGGACCCGAGGGACCAGAAGCTGTTGACGCCTTCATGGAACAGGGCGGATCCGATCCACCCGCCGACCAGTGCGCCGACGACACCCAGGATGAGTGTCGAGAGCCAGCCGCCGCCGTGCTCACCGGGGGTGATGGCCTTAGCGATGGCGCCTGCGATCAGGCCCAGAATGATCCAACCGAGAAATCCCATGATTTCCTCCTCAAATAGTGCTGAACAGTGTGTCGGTGAAGAGTGTCAGGCGGTGACCAGGGCGGGCTGAGCGCCCGACCGGTGATCCGCGTGGTGTGCGTCAGTCGCGGCTTCGACAGCGAAGCGGACGTGGCGCTGGACGAAGCCGGCATCGAGCAGCTTCTCCATGTCCGGAATGAGCCGGTCCTCGACGAGGGCCATCACGGCCACTGGGTTGGCAGTGCCGGTCATCGTGTACACGGCATGCAGCACGAGCCCGTCGGAGTCCTCCTCGACCCTGACACTCGCATCGGCCAGCGCAGGGTGCGCCTTCGCCGCATTGGCAGAGGCCCTGGCGACCAGGCTCTGGTAGCTTTCCATCTCGCTCTCCCGAATTCTCTGAAGTGTGCAACTCAAGAAATACAACCGCCCGCGGGCGGGGGAACCTCGACCCTTCCTCCCCAGCCAGTGGCAGGTCGGATCTTGCGCATCACGCTAACACATAGCTCGCTTGTCTAGCTAGTCGTAATTTTCCCGGACCTCTCCACCGTGTGTCACTCACCATGGTTCGCGATAAGGCGGAGAGCGCGACACGAACCTCGTAGCTAGCTAGTCTTCCTACCCGCCGAAGCGGCAGACCGCGGACCATCCGCGCCTTCATCGCACCCCTGGCATCCTGCCGCCGGAAACGGCGAAAGCCGCCCCGGTCAGTGACCAGGGCGGCTTTCGTCCGCCGTACTCCTTCGCGCCGCAACCCGGCGCCGGAAACCTTCTCCGGGAGTCGGCGTCGCGCGTCACCGTCCAGCTCTGGACAGTGACACGGTAGGCGTCGTCAGTGCGCCGCGATCGCCGGCTCTTCCTCGGTGCTCGCGCCGGCCAGGCGGGCGTTCCACGCTTCGATGACCTTGGCATCCGTGCGAGGAGTCAGGAACGAGACCACGACGTAGACCACGGCGGAGGAGATCAGGCCGTAGTAGATCGGCTCGTTGGCGTAGACGCCGTCGAGCGGGACCTTGGCATTGATCTCGAGGATGATCATGGTGCCGAGGGTGACCACGGTGCCGACGGCCATGGAGACCGCGGCGCCCATCCCGGTGCCGCGCTTCCACACCAGGCCGCCCAGGATCGCGACCAGCAGGCCGCCCACCAGGATGTCGTAGGCGATGGTGAGGGCCGCCACGACGTCCTTGACCAGGATGGCGAGGATGATCGCCACGACGCCGAGGCCCAGAACCCAGAGACGGTTCTCCTTGACGTCCTCCTCAGGGTTCTTGTCGTGCTCCACGGCCACGTTGCGGCCGAACCAGCTCGCGACGAACGGCGCCACGTCGGTGCGCGCCACCGTGGCGGCCGCGATCAGCGCGCCGGACGCGGTGGACATCATGGCGGCCACGGCGGCCGCGAGGACCAGGCCGCCGATGGCGACCGGGAGGATGTGGGTGGCTACCTCGGCGTAGACCACGTCCTTGCCGAGGTTCTTGACGTCGATGTTCGGCAGCGCCACGTGGGCGGCCATGCCGATCACGGCGCCGGCCAGGCCGTAGAGGATGCAGTAGACGCCCGCGGTGGCGCCGCCCCAGCGGGCCACGCCCGGGGTCTTGGCGGTGAACACGCGCTGCCAGATGTCCTGACCGATCAGCAGGCCGAGGGTGTAGACCACGAAGTACGTGATGATGGTCTGCACGCCGATGCCGTCCCACTGGAAGAACGAGTCGTCCACACGCTGCTTGATGCCGTCCCAGCCACCGGCAGCATTGAGAGCGAAGGGCAGCATGAGGAAGAAGACGCCGATGGTCTTGATGAAGAACTGCACCTGGTCGGCCAGGGTGATGGACCACATGCCGCCGATGGTGGAGTAGACCAGCACGATCGCGCCGCCGATGGCGATCGCCAGCCAGCGGTCCCAGCCGAAGAGCACCACGAAGATGGTGGCGTAGGCGCTCGTGGACGTGGCGCAGAGCATCAGGGTGTAGGCCAGCATCACGATGCCGGAAGTCTGCGTGGCGCGGGCGCCGTACCGCAGGGTCAGCATCTGGGACACGGTGTAGATCTTGAGCTTCTGGATCATGCCCGCGAACAGCAGGCTGAGCAGCAGCACGCCGACGCCGATCGCCACCACCAGCCACATGCCGGAGATGCCGAACTTGTAACCGAGGCCGACGCCGCCGACCGTGGACGCCCCGCCGAGGACCACGGCGGCCATGGTTCCGGTGTACAGGAGAGGACCGAGGCGGCGGCCCGCCACCAGGAAGTCACTGTTGTTCTTGGTCCGGGATTTGCCCCAGAAACCGAAGGCCAGCATGGCCACGAGGTAGAGGATCACGATCCCCGAATTGATGATGTTTCCGTCCATGATGAACCTTACTCAAAGGGTGGTGCGCTGGGTCACGACTGCGCGTGACGACTGACACAAGGGTAGGTTTCCGCTTCAACCAAAGTCAACCAATCAGCAACAACGGGTGCATATTGGAAAACTCGCAGGTAGCATGGTGTTGCGCGGATCACCTTCTGCCGGAGCCCGCAGGAACCGATCCGCGCCCACACGAACTGCTACCCGAGGGGGAGAAATGTCCGGAGAGCACCCGGCAGTACGCAATGGCGGCGACCTGGTGGTCGAGACCCTGCAGGCCCTCGGCGCGCGCACGGTGTTCGGCATCCCCGGCCAGCACGCGCTGGGCCTCTTCGATGCCATGGGCCGTGGCCACTTGCACTTCGTCTCCAGCCGCATCGAGAACAATTCCGCCTTCGCCGCGGACGGGTACTCGCGCGCCACCGGGCAGCCGGGCGTCCTGTTCCTCTCCACCGGCCCTGGCGCCCTGACGTCCCTCGCCGGCCTGCAGGAGGCCTACGCCACGGGCGTTCCGATGGTCGTCGTCGCCAGCCAGATCCCCACGGCCGGTCTCGGAGCGCGACGCCGCGGCATGCTCCACCAGCTCGACGATCAGGCCCTCGCCGCCTCCCAGGTCACGAAATCCCAGCGGACCATCCAGCACGCCTCCGCCATCCCCTCGGCCCTCCGCGACGCCTGGACCGAAGCCATCACGGCGCCTCAGGGACCGGTCTGGATCGAGGTCCCGCAGGACATCCTCCTCGAACCCGTCAGCACTCCCCCGGTCCGGGACATCGCGGCCGAGGCGTTGCCGGTCCCCGCCCGCGCCGAGCTGATCGAGGAGGCCGCACGGCTTCTCACCTCGGCCCGACGACCGCTCATGATCGCCGGCGGCGGCGTCCGCCGCGGGCAGGCGGAAGCCGCGCTCCTGGAACTGGCGGAAGCCCTGGACGCCCCCGTCATCTGCTCCCCGGGCGGCAAGGGCGCCTTCCCGTGGGAACACCCCCTCTCATTGCAGTCCTGGATCGAGGACGTGCACATGAGCGAGCTCATCGAGGATGCCGACGTGCTCCTGGCCGTCGGGACGTCGCTCGGCGAGGTCACGTCCAATTACTTCACCCTGGCTCCGCGGGGGCGTCTCGTCCAGATCGATGCCGAAGCCCGCGTGCTCGAGTCCAACCATGCCGCACTCGGGATCCACGCCGACGCCGGTGAGGCGCTGCCGGCGCTGCGGGCCACCGTCGTCGGGCTGCTTTCGGAGCACGAGCCGCAGGAGCGCGACGGCGCCGCCCGCGACTGGCACGGCCGCTCACCCCGCGAGGTGGTCGCCGCCGCCCTGGACACCGTCCGCGACCGGCTCGCCACCCAGGGCCTGGAACACGAGCTGAACTTCATGGCGGCTGTCCGCGCGGCCGTGCCCGACGGGATGCAGACCTTCTGGGACATGACCATCTCCGCCTACTGGGGCTGGAGCTGCTGGGACGCCCGCTCGGGCCAGTTCCATTCCGCCCAGGGGGCCGGCGGGATCGGGTGGGCCTACGGGGCTGCGATCGGCGGGTCCGTCGGGCTCGGCGAGCGCGTCCTGGCCGTCTCCGGCGACGGGTCGTCGATGTACTCGATCTCCGAGCTCGCCACAGCCCGGCAGCATGACGCGCCCGTGACGTGGCTGATCGTGGACGACGGCGGCTACGGCATTCTGCGCGAGTACATGGAGGGCGCATTCGGCAAGGCCACGGCCACCGAGCTGACCCGGCCCGATTTCGTCGCCCTCGCCGAGTCGTTCGGAGTGCCGGCCCGCCGTGTCGCCGCGGAGGACGTCAAGCAGGCACTGCGGGAGGCCCTCGAGGCGGAGGGGCCGAACGTCGTCGTCGTGGACACCACGCTGCGCATGTTCGCCCCGACCCATCTGGACCGCCCGGTCACCCTCTGACCACGCGGCCGAGCCCCTTAACGCCGTCGGCCCCGGGCTGGCGCGGTCTGCTTGTGACCACAGCACGCCGCCTCCGGGGCTGACAACGGGTTTCGGGTAGTAAAGGGCCTCCGTCGATCGGCGTCACCGTCCCCTCTCGCTTCGTCCACGGTCCGGCGCTTCCGTTCCGTAGTCACTACTGTGGCCGAGCAACATGGGACGCGCCTTGCCGCTGGCTGGGGCGTCACTGGGAATCGCGGCACCTCAACCTCAGAAGCTTGAGGAGCTGCCCGAGCCCGAGAAGCTCCCACCGCTCGAGCCGTAGCCCGTGCTGCTGCTGGAGGATGACGACGAGGCGGCGCTGCGAGCCGAGTCCACGGCCTGCTGACCGGCGTCGAGGCCGCTGCCGAAGTTGATCACCGAGATGATCGGGACCCGCGGGAAGGCGATGTCCACGATGCTCCCGTTGTAGCGCCGGGTGTCAGGCCGGGACGCGGACGCGGCGTCGATCTTCTCCCGCATGAGTTCGGCCTCACGCTCGGAACGGGTGCTGGCCGCGATCACCGCATCGGCATGCCGCTGGAGCAGGTCCGCCATCTGCTCGCGCTCGGACTTGAGCGCGTCCAGGGCCGCGTCCGGGGTGACGCTGCGGTCGTCCAGTCCGGCTTCCAGCCCGGAGAGCCGTTGCAGCGCACCCGCGGCATGCGCGCGGAGCGCCGCGGCGGATTCGAGGCCGGCCCCGGTGGGATTCCCGTTGAGCATCTGTTCCACCTCGGACAGCTCCCCCGCGAGGGCCTCGGACTGCCGGCGCCACGCGTCCCGCCAGCTCGAATTGAGGTTGAGAAGCGCGTTGGAATCGGCGATCGCATCGTCGAGACCGTCCAGGGTCTCCGCCTGGTCCCGGAAGCGAACGGCATCCGTGACGGCCGTGGAGACGGACCGCTCTTTCGGAGTCATGGCCGCGAGCTTGTCCCGGAGCGACGTGGTGTCGCGTAGTTGCTCCTCCAGGGTGTGCCAGCGTTCGAGCACGCGGGACCCGTATGCGGAGGTGTCCGGGATGGTCGACGCATTCAGCTCCGTCTCCTGGAGCTGGAGGGTGACCGAGGCATAGGCGCGGTCACCGGCGTCGAACGCCTCGGCGAACTTGCGCCGGTTGTTGGCGCGGACGCCCACCCAGATGCCGCCGCCCACCAGCGCCCCGCCTCCGATGATCCCACCCGTCCACAGTGTGGCGGGCGCCAGGTACCAGGGCCGCCCGATCCGGGAGGCGGCGGACCGGACACCCTCGATGGTGCCGTCGGTCCACTGGGCCTCACGGAAGAGCGACTTCGTGTCCTCCTGGATCGCCTTCTGCTCGTCCAGGGGGATCTTGCGGTCCTCCCCGAAGTACGTGCCCACGTGGCGGCCGGTGGTGTCGAGCGCGAAGACGAAGAGGCCGTCGGCCCACTTCTGCCCATCCGCGGTGATCCACTCGGGGTGGCGGGAGCGCGCGAAACGAAGCACCTCCTCGTTGAGATCGTCCGACTGGCTGCCGGCCCGCGTGAAGATCACGACTTTGGTGGGCTGGTAGAAGGAGATCTTCTCGATCGCCGGTCGGAGCTGCGGGAGGTAGAGAGCACCCGCCGTGTCTTCTATCTCGAGGCTGGTCACGCCGTCTGCGTGTGCGGGCAGCGCCCCGGCAAGAAGCGGCACGACGGCGGCGAACAGCAGCGCCGTCACCGCCCGGGCCGTGCGGATCGCGATGTTCACTGACCGGTTCATGGTGTCCCCCTGCCGACGCGGTGTGATGTCAGCGCCAGCCTAGCGGGTCCGCCGGGGGTGTCCAGAGCCGCGGAGCCCGGCACCCGGCTCAGAACTCGCTGACGTGCACCTTCTCCCCGGCCGGACTGAAAATGCCCAGGAACTCCGTGGCGACCGGTCCGGCGGCGCCGAACCAGTGGGGCGTGGTGGTGTCGAATTCGGCCGCCTCGCCCGGGCCGAGCCGGTACTCCTGGTTGCCGAGGACGAGCCGCAGCTCCCCCGCGAGGACGTACAGCCATTCATGCCCGGGGTGCACCTTCGGCTGTGGATCCTCGGGCGTGGACTTCCCGTGGAGGACGTGCTTGTACGCGCGCATCCCGCTGTCGCCGCGGCTGAGCGGGAGGAGGGTCTGGCCGTACCTGCTGATCGGCTTGATGTGGACGCGGGGATCGCCCACCGCCGGTGCGCCCACCAGCTCGTCGAGCGGCACCCGGTAGGCGCGGGCGAGTGGATACAGCAGCTCAAGCGTCGGCTTGCGGCCGCCGGACTCGAGCCGGGACAAGGTGCTGACCGAGGTCCCCGTGAGACCCGAGAGCTCGCCGAGCGTGAGGCTCCGGGCCTCCCGGATCGCGCGGAGTCGCGGACCGACTGCGGCCAGGAGGGAGTTCAGCTCGGAATCGTGAGTGTCCTGGGAGGAAGCCATGGAATGAGTTTGCCACTTCAGCAAGCTCCATTGCCAGTTTGGCGCGGCTAGATGAGAATCGTTCACAGGAATCTCAAGGAGGACCACATGACCACCACACCCTACGACGTCGCTGTCATCGGAGGCGGGCCCGCCGGGCTCGGAGCCGCCATCGCCCTCGGCCGCTCCCGCCGCTCCGTGCTCGTGATCGACGCCGGCGAGCCACGGAACGCCCCCGCCGAGGGAGCCCACAACGTGCTGGGGCTCGAGGGCATCGCGCCCGCCGAACTCCTCGCCCGGGGCCGTTCGGAGGCGTCCACCTACGGGGTCGCCTTCCTGAACGGCGCCGCCCGCACCGCCGTCCACGACGACGGCGGGTTCCGCCTCACGGTCGACGCGGCGGATCGGCAGGGCGCCATCGCCGTCCACGCGCGCCGGCTCATCCTGGCCACCGGCCTCGTCGACATGCTGCCCGAGGTCCAAGGGGTCCGCGACGGCTGGGGACATTCCGTCCTCCACTGCCCCTATTGCCACGGCTGGGAGGTGCGGGACCGGCGGATCGGCATCCTGGCGAGCGATGCCCGCGCCGCACACCAGGCACTGCTGTTCCGCCAGCTGAGCGACGACGTCACGATCCTCCCCGGCTGGACCTCGCAGTCCGAGGGCGCCGCCGGCGCCGCGTGGGAGCCGGGAGAGGACGCCGCGCTGCTCGCGGCCCTCGGGGTTCCCCTGGCGTCCGCTCCAGTGACCGCCCTGAGCCTGGACGGGGCCCAGGTGCGGGCCGCCCTCCTGGCCGACGGCACCAGCCTGGAGCTGGACGCGGTGGCGGTCGCGCCGTCGTTCGTCGCCCGCACGGAGCTCTACGAGCAGCTCGGCGGCGATCCCGAGGAGCACCCCATGGGCCGCTTCATCCCCGCCGACCCCACGGGCCGGACGCCGGTCCCCGGAGTCTGGGCCGCGGGCAACGCGCAGAATCTGATGGCGATGGTCTCGGCGTCCTCGGCCGCCGGCGTGCAGGCGGGCGCCGCAGTCAACGCGGACCTCGCGCTCGAAGACGCCGCGCGGTTGCAGGAAGTCGCTTAAAACACCATCGGCTGCTCCCTACGATGCCGGAATCCCCGGAAAACCCGGGAAAACGACATCGTACGGAGCAGCCGATGGCTGCGGTTCAGACTCAGAGAGCCGAGTAGACCTCGCGGAGCAGCGCGGCGGTCTCGGACGGCGTCTTGCCGACCTTCACACCGGCGGCCTCGAGGGCCTCCTTCTTGGCCTGAGCGGTGCCCGCAGAGCCGGAGACGATGGCGCCGGCGTGGCCCATGGTCTTGCCCTCGGGAGCGGTGAAGCCTGCCACGTAGCCGACGACCGGCTTGGTGACGTTGGCCTTGATGAAGTCGGCGGCACGCTCCTCGGCGTCGCCACCGATCTCACCGATCATGACGATGGCCTTGGTCTCCGGGTCAGCCTCGAACGCGGCCAGGGCGTCGATGTGGGTGGTGCCGATGACCGGGTCACCGCCGATGCCGATGGCGGTGGAGAAGCCCAGGTCGCGCAGCTCGAACATCATCTGGTAGGTCAGGGTGCCGGACTTGGAGACCAGACCGATCGGGCCCTTGCCCGTGATGTTCGCCGGGGTGATGCCCACGAGGGACTCACCCGGGGTGATGATGCCGGGGCAGTTCGGGCCGATGATGCGGGTGATCTGCTTGCCGTCGGCGTCGACCTTGGACTGAGCCAGGGCCCAGAACTCGGCGGAATCCTGCACGGGCACGCCTTCGGTGATGACGACGACGAGGCCGATCTCAGCCTCGATGGCCTCGACCACGGCGGCCTTGGTGAATGCCGGCGGCACGAAGACGATCGAGACGTCAGCGCCGGTCTCGGCGATGGCTTCCTTGACGGTGCCGTACACGGGGAGCTCGACGGCGGAACCGTCGGCAGCGTTGTGACGCACGGTGGTGCCGGCCTTGCGGGCGTTCACGCCGCCGACGACGTTGGTGCCGGCCTTGAGCATCAGGGCGGTGTGCTTGGTGCCTTCGCCGCCGGTGATGCCCTGGACGATGACCTTGGAGTCCTTGTTCAGGTAGATAGACATGTTTTTACCTCTGTTATCCGGGCTTAGCGGGCGTTGGCGAGCTCGGCGGCCTTGTCGGCGCCCTCGTCCATGGTGGCGGCGAGGGTGACCAGCGGGTGGTTGGCCTCGTTGAGGATACGACGGCCTTCCTCCACGTTGTTGCCGTCCAGGCGGACCACGAGCGGCTTGTTGGCGGAGGAGCCGAGCTCGGCGAGTGCGCCGACGATGCCCTTGGCCACGGCGTCACAGGCGGTGATGCCACCGAAGACGTTCACGAACACGCTCTTGACCTGCTCGTCACCCAGGATGACGTCCAGACCGGCGGCCATGACCTCGGCGGAGGCGCCGCCTCCGATGTCGAGGAAGTTGGCGGGCTTGACGCCGCCGTGGTTCTCGCCCGCGTAGGCGACGACGTCCAGGGTGGACATGACGAGACCCGCGCCGTTGCCGATCACGCCGACCTCGCCGTCGAGCTTGACGTAGTTGAGGTCAGCGGCCTTGGCCTTGGCTTCGAGGGGATCCGCGGCATCCTTGTCCTCGAGGTCCTCGTGACCCGGGTGGCGGAAGCCGGCGTTCTCGTCGAGGGAGACCTTGCCGTCCAGGGCGAGGATGTCGCCTGCGCCGGTGCGGACCAGCGGGTTGACCTCCACCAGCGTGGCGTCCTCACCCTTGAAGACGTCCCACAGCTTGATGAGGACGGCGGCGACCTTCTCGCGGAGGTCCTCGGCGAAACCTGCGGCGGCAACGATCTCGTCAGCCTTGGCCTGGTCGATTCCCACGGCCGGGTCGACGGCGACCTTGGCCAGAGCTTCGGGCCGCTCGACGGCGAGCTGCTCGATCTCCATGCCACCCTCGACGGAGCACATGGCGAGGTAGTTGCGGTTGGCGCGGTCCAGCAGCACGGAGAAGTAGAACTCCTCGGCGATGTCGGCGCCCTGAGCGATCATGACCTTCTTGACCGTGTGGCCCTTGATGTCCATGCCCAGGATGTTGTCGGCGTATTCGAACGCCTCATCTGCGGTCTTCGCCACCTTCACACCGCCAGCCTTACCGCGGCCGCCGATCTTGACCTGTGCCTTGACGACGGTGACGCCGCCGATCTTCTCAGCTGCGGCCTTGGCTTCTTCAGGGGTGGTCGCGACGATGCCAGCGAGCACGGGAACGCCGTGCGCCTCAAACATGTCGCGAGCCTGGTATTCAAACAGGTCCACGGTTCGGTGTCCTTCTACGTCGAGGTAGGTGTGCAGGCGCCTCCCCGTTACGGGTTATTGCGACCGTTCCGCAGGAGGTGCTCCACTGGGAACTTTAGCCCTGTGCGGGGCTGCGCCGCTCCCAGACTACCGGTTTCGTGACCAAGGCCACATTTCTATGATTTGTAGAACTCGCACCGGTTTTGTTATGTGCTCCGAGCGACCTTGCGAAGGCCCAGTTGAGGCCCCGAAACGAGCCTCAGCCGTCCACCTTCGTCACCGGCGCGTACCGGAGCAGGAGGCGCTTCTCCCCCACCGGGAATCGCACCTTGGCCACGCTCTTATCACCGACGCCTTCGACGCTCAGCACGACGCCCTCACCGAAGGCGTTGTGGTTCACCCGGTCCCCGGGCGAGACGCTGATGACCTCCTTCTGCGGCTGCACCCGGCCCCGCACCACGGAGGCCGGGACGTCGGCGTCGAAGCCCGCCGTGCTGCTGGCCGCCGCGCCGCGGGAATTCCGTGAGGTCCCCGCACCCCAGAACGAACCACCGTAGCGGCTGCTGCCGATGCCGTCGTTCGCCCAGCCGGGGTTCACGGGCCGTGCGGTGCCCTCGCGTTCCCACTGGATCAGCTCGCCGGGGATCTCGTCGAGGAACTGGCTCGCCGGGTTGTACTGACTCTGGCCCCAGAGGCTGCGCACCTCCGACCGGGTCACGTAGAGCCGCTGGCGGGCACGGGTGAGTCCGACGTACGCCAGGCGGCGTTCCTCGGCCAGTTCCTTGGGATCCGTCGCGGAGCGGGCGTGCGGGAAGATGCCGTGCTCCATGCCCGTCAGAAACACCACCGGGAACTCCAGACCCTTGGCGGTGTGCAAGGTCATGAGAGTGACGACGCCCAGCCGCCGGGCCTCCGCGACGGCTTCATCGACGTCGCCTGGAGTGTCCGGGATCTGATCCGCATCGGCCACCAGGGACACCTGCTCCAGGAAATCGCCGAGCGTGCCCTCCGGGTTCTCGTTCTGGAACTCCCGGATCACGGCCACGAGTTCCGCGAGGTTCTCGACGCGGGACTCGTCCTGGGGATCCGTGCTCAGCCGGAGCGCCGCGAGGTATCCCGTCTGCTCCAGCACGGCTTCCAGCGCGGCCACGGCGCCGGACCCCGACGCGACTTCGGCCAGATCGTCCATGAGCTTCACGAAGCCCAGCACCGCGTTGACCGATCGCGTCGCCATCGCGGGCGCCTCGTCAGCCCTGCGCGCCGCGGCCATGAAGGAGATGCGCTCCCTCTCGGCGAGGGATGCCACGGCCGCCTCCGCACGGTCGCCGATCCCGCGCTTCGGTTCGTTGAGCACGCGGCGGAGATTGACGTCGTCGTCGGGGTTCACCAGCACGCGCAGGTAGGCGAGCGCGTCCTTGATCTCCTTGCGCTCATAGAAACGCGTGCCGCCGACCACCTTGTAGGGCAGGCCCATGCGGACCAGGACGTCCTCGAGGGAGCGCGACTGCGCGTTGGTCCGGTAGAAGACCGCCACGTCGCCGGGCCGGAGCCCCTCGGCGTCCTGCAGCCGGTCGATCTCGCGGGCGATGAACGCCGCTTCCTCGTGCTCGTTCTCGCCGACGTAGCCGATGATCTTGGGGCCGTCCCCGGACGCGGTCCAGAGACGCTTCTCCTGGCGGTCCGGATTGCGGGAGATCACGGCGTTGGCGGCGGAGAGGATGTTCTGAGTGGAGCGGTAGTTCTGCTCCAGCTTGATGACCTCGGCGTCCGGGTAGTCCTTCTCGAACTCCACGATGTTGCGGATGTCCGCACCGCGGAAGGCGTAGATCGACTGATCCGAGTCACCCACCACGGTGAGCTCGCTGGGCGGCACGGGCCCGCCGTCGCCGACGCCCACGATCTCCTTCACGAGGGCGTACTGCGCGTGGTTGGTGTCCTGGTACTCGTCGACGAGGACGTGACGGAAGCGCCTCCTGTACGACTCGGCGAGCGCGGGGAACGCCCGGAACATGTACACGACCTGAGCGATCAGATCATCGAAATCCATCGCGTTGGCCTGCCGCAGACGCTGGGTGTAGCCCAGATAAACGTCCGCGACGGCCCGGTCCATCGGATTGTTCTCACTGGCCGTGGAAGAGAATTCCTCCGCGTCGATCAGCTCATTCTTGAGCGCGGAGATCTTGTGGGCGATCGCCTTCGGGGCGAACCGTTTGGGATCGAGGTCGAGATTTTTGGCCACCAAGGTGATGAGACGCAGCGAATCCGCGGAGTCATAAATGGAGAAATTCGAGTTCAGACCCACATTCGCGGCCTCCCGGCGCAGGATGCGCACACAGGAGGAATGGAAGGTGGAGATCCACATGCTCTTGGCCCGGGGCCCGATCAGGTTCTCGATGCGTTCCCGCATCTCGGCGGCGGCCTTGTTGGTGAAGGTGATCGCCAGGATCTCGCCGTGATGCGCCCGCCCGGTGGCCAGCAGGTACGCGATGCGGTGGGTCAGGACCCTCGTCTTGCCGGAGCCGGCGCCCGCCACGATCAGCAGCGGACTGCCGGAATGCACGACGGCGGCGTGCTGCTGCGGGTTGAGGCCTTCGGTCAGCGACTCGGCCGAGGGCGCGCGGAAGCCTTCACGATCCTGCGAGGCCGGGCCGCCCCCCGGAGCACCGTTCGGCCGCCCTCCTGCCGCGCTCTCTCCACGAGAGGCAGGTGGTGCGGGCGTGCTGGCATAGGGATCGAAGAGCATGTCCATGGTCCCTCCAGTTTAGGCGGCTTGTCTGACAGTCGCCGTCGCACCGGTAAACCACGCTCGGAGGTGGTCTGAGGACTGCACGAAACGGTTAACCACTCAATTTGCGCAGGAATCCTCGACACCAGCGGAAACAATTTGTACCCTAAGTTGTCTGGATTTAGGATTGAACCCGACGTGTCCGGTTACGAACTCTCGCACTTCTGATACGTCATATTATTGGTCTGCCGTGAGGCACGCAGGGGGAAGCTGTGGGGGCTTAAAACATGAATATTCGTCTTTTGACGGACAGGTCGGTGTATTTTCCGCCGACTCCTGCCGGTCCGGTCGTTCTGCGGAAGTGACGGGCTCCGCGATGGCCGCCTCCGTCACCACCACTCATCTCCGTCCTCTGAATTCCTCCGCATGGCTGCGTTCGCATGCCACGCGCATGCGTCTTCTGGACCTTCTCTGCATCGTGCTCGCCGTGAGCGGCGCCTACACGATCCGTTTCGGTTCGAATGACGAGGCTTCGCTCCGGGGTCAGACCACCGATTACTCCTACGTGACGGTTTCCCTGCTGCTGATCGTCGCGTGGTGGGTGGCCCTGGAATACACGGGCTCGCGGGACACGAAATTCATCGGCACGGGCATTGAGGAATACCGCCGCGTCACGGCGACTTCGCTCTGGCTCTTCGGTGCCGTCGCGGTGTTCTCCTACGTCTTCCAGCTGCAGACTGCCCGCGGCTATGTCGCCGTCGCGCTCCCGCTGGGAGTGATCTTCCTGGTCATCTCGCGCTGGTTCCAGCGCAAGGCGCTCCAGAAGACCCGCCGCGAAGGCCTGAATCTTCACCGGGTGCTCCTCATCGGGGCGTCGTCCAGTGTGGAGCACCTGAACAGCAAGCTGGAGCAGCACATCGTCTCCGGGTACAAGCCTGTCGCCGCCGTTCTGACCGACACCGGGAGCGTGCGCGGCGAGCTGTCGGTCATCAACGCCGCCCCGTCCGTCGATCTGGTCCTGGACGCGATCGACCGCTCCGGCGCCGACACCGTGGCCATCTCCAGCGGTGGCGAACTGGATCCGACCTTCCTGCGGCACCTGGGCTGGGCGCTCTCCGCACGCGAGGTGGGCATGATCATGGCGCCGGCCCTGACGGACATCTCCGGCCCCAGGATTCACATGCAGCCGGTGGCCGGACTGCCGCTCATCCACGTGACCACGCCGAAGCTCGAGGGCATGAAGGCCATCGCCAAGCGGGTCTTCGACCTCCTGACGGCGTCTCTGCTGCTCCTGATCCTCGCGATCCCCATGGCGATCGTCGCCCTTCTGGTCAGGCTGGACAGCCCAGGCCCGGCGTTGTTCTTCCAGGAGAGGGTCGGCAAGCGCGGCGAGCTCTTCAAGATGATCAAGTTCCGGTCCATGCGCACGGATGCCGAGGCACTGCTGGTCAACCTCCAGGAGCAGAGCGAAGGCAACGGCGTGCTCTTCAAGATGAAGAAGGACCCGCGGGTCACCCGCGTGGGCTCGTGGATCCGCCGCTTCTCGCTGGACGAGCTTCCCCAGCTCTTCAACGTCCTCAACGGAACCATGAGTCTCGTGGGCCCCCGGCCCCCGCTGTCCCGCGAAGTGGCCCTGTACGACAATTTCGCCCACCGCCGCCTTCTGGTGAAGCCCGGCATCACCGGCCTCTGGCAGGTGAGCGGCCGCAGCGATCTTTCCTGGGAGGAATCGATCCGGCTCGACCTGTACTACGTGGAGAACTGGTCCTTGGCTCAGGACCTGCTCATTCTCGCGAAAACCGCCCGGGCCGTGGTGGGGAAAGACGGAGCCTACTAATTCCGTCATCCGGTCCTCACGTCCGGCCCCGCATCCACCTCCGTTCCCCTCCGAAAGAACTCAAAGGTCTTCGCTCATGAGCCCTGAAACAGCCGGCAAGGATGTCACCGCCGGACCGCCCGCAGCACCGCGGACAGCCCACGCCCACCCGTCCCCCCTGCTGTCCGTTCATCGAGGCGAAGCCCAGATCTTCGGCAAACCAGTCTTCACCGGGGACATGTCGAGCTTCCTCGACACCCTGGACGTCCACGCGAAGGACGACGTGCCTCATCTCGCCGTGACGGCGAACGTCGATCACATCATCGACCTGGAGGGCGGGAGCCCGCTCGTGGACGCGTATCACGCGGCGTCGCTGCGGACCGTCGACGGCGCGCCGCTCCTCTGGCTCCTCCGGAAGCTCGGGGCCAGGAATCTGCACCGCATCACGGGCGCCGATCTGATCACGACGACGTGCCGGGAAGGCGCCATCAGGGCGTGGACGGTCGCCATCGTGGGCGGCGCCGACGACGTGCTCGAGGCCGCAGTCCGCAACCTGCGCGCCGAGCACCCCCGGACCACGATCGTGGGAATCCCCGCACCGATGCTGGGCACCCCCGGGGATCCTGCCGGACGGGAGATCGTCGACGCGCTCAACGAACTGAACCCTGACATCGTGTTCCTGTGCCTGGGCGCGCCCAAACAGGAATCCTGGTTCCTGCACTGGCGGCCCGAGCTGCCGGCGGCCGTCTACATCGGCGCCGGAGCGGCCGTCGATTTCGCCGCAGGGCACAAGAAACGGGCCCCACGGCCGGTGCAGCGGATCGGACTCGAGTGGACGTGGCGTCTCGCGCAGGAGTTCCGCCGACTCGCTCCGCGGTATCTGATCAAGGGGCCGCGGTTCCTGCGGATTACCCGCCGGACGCTGCGCTCGGGCTCCGAGGCGGGCGCGCCGTCGTCGAGCAGCACGGTCCCGGACAGCACGCCGTCAGGCACCCCTTCGTCGGAAAGCCTGAAAGGCGGCTCGTGACCCGCGTCAACGCCACTGGGCCCTACACCGCCATCATCGTCCACCAGTTCGACCCGGAGAATCCGGTGCCCGGTGGGATCGACACCTGCATCAGGGACATGCTCCTGCACGCGCCTGCCGGGGAACGGATCCTCCTTCTGGGGGTCAGTCAGACCAGGCCGCTCCTCCGCCGCACCTCGGTGGACGGGTTCGGCGTGCCGGTCGACTTCGTCCCGCTGTCCCGGGTGGACCCGGGAAACCAGCGACGGCGGATCCCCCACTCGATCCGGCTTCTCCTCCCGATCCTGCTCGTCATGCTCCGTACCTCCACCCGGCGCAGCTCCATCCACACCCACCGCCTGGAACCATCGCTCATCACCCGCCTCTTCCCGGCCCGGCGGCATGTCTACTTCGTGCACACGAACACGGAATCAGCGATCGCCGCACACGGCGACAGCTTCTGGAAACGAGCTCCCGGCCTCTACCGGTTCCTGGAAAGGCGGGTGCTCGCCGCAGCGGACCTCACCCTGGTGTTCAACCGTGCCTCGGCGGAGCTGTATCAATCGCTCGGTTATCCCGCCCGACGGGTCCGCACCTGGTTCAACGAGTCGCTGTATTACCCACGTCCTGCGGATGATCGGGCGTCGGAAACCCCCACAGCGGTCTGGGTGGGCCGGTTCGAATCCCCGAAGGATCCGGTCCTCGCCGTCGAGGTCTTTTCCGAATTGGCCCGCCGCGCATCCGAGGCCGGCCCGGAATGGAAAGCGATCATGGTCGGGGACGGGACTCTCCGTCCTGACGTTGACGCGAGAATCGAAGAACTGGGCCTGAAAGACCACATCCGGCTGGTCGGCGCACAGCCCCGCTCCGAAGTGGGGACACTCATGCGGAATTCGGATGTCCTCCTCATGACATCCCATTTCGAGGGATCACCGATTGTCATGTACGAAGGCCTTGCCAGCGGAATTCCCGTGGTCGCCACGTCCGAAGCGGATCCGGATCAAGTGCTGACGGACGATATCGGTAGAATCATTCAGGGGCGCAATCCAGCAGACATCGCGAAAGCAGCGGAAGCGGTTCTGTCCTGCGATCGCACGACGATCGCCCGGGCCGTCGAGGATCGTTCATCGGGCCGCGCTCTTGATCATCTCTGGAAAACCGTGAATGGAGACGACTGACATGGTGATGCCTGGGCGCTCCCTTGACGAGAGATGCGGAGCGACGAGCCGCTGATGGAAGCAACGACTTTACTCGGCGTGATCGCAGCCGCACTCCTGGGCGTTTTCCTGACGATCAAATTCCCGAAATCCTTCGTCTTCGCGGCCGTCTGGTTCATCATGCTCGAAGACAGCATTCAGTGGCTGTTCAAAGTCGAGTGGATCACGTACACCGATGAAGTGGTCACCGCGCTGGCCGCTCTCATCTTCCCGCTCGGGCGCCTCATGTCGAAAAGACGTCTGGTGCGCATTCCCGGCATGGGCTGGATCGTGCTGTTCGTTCTCGCCGGTGGCATCGGAAACGCTCTCAATGCCACCCCGGCGGATGTCTTCGCCCTCGGCGCCGGTTCGGCGCTCAAAGGCCTGGTGTTCGCGTTCGCCGTCGCGCAGCTCGACTGGACCCCGCGCGACATCCAGCGCTCCGCGAAGTACTTCTTCCTGATCGGCACGGCGCTCATCGTCACCGGCGCCATCAACCTCGTCGCCCCCGGCCCCTGGGCCCAGGTCTTCTCGCCGAGTGGAAACCTCGACTACCGGTTCGGCATCCCCTCCCTGATCGGGCCGTTCGTCCACCCGGGCATCTACGCCACGGTCCTCGGCCTGATCTCCGTCGCAGCGCTGAGCTATCGCCGCACCGTGCGCAAGTCGCGTGCGAGCGCGTTCCTCGCGTTCACCACGGCCGTCGGCGGGCTGCTGGGCATGCGCCGCAGGCTCTGGGCCGCGGCCGTCATGGCGTGGGCGGGCCTTCTCGCTCGCACGTCCACCCGCGCGACCGCCGTCCTCGTCACCGTCCTGGCCGTGCCCGTCGGCATCCTCGTCTCCGGTGACTTCTTCAGCTCGATCTTCGGCAGCATCTCCCGGGAGTACCTCTCGGAGACCGGGCAGGCGTCCGCCGCGCGGACGGTCCTCTCGCTCGGAGCGGTCGACGTCGCCAATCTCGCCATGCCTTTCGGCGCCGGCTTCGGCCGGTACGCCAGCTGGGTGGCGGCGCTGCGCTACAGCCCCGAATACGTCTCCCGTGGCTTCGACCACATCTGGGGCCTGACACCGCTGGAGCGCGGTTCCTCGAACTTCCTGGTGGACACCTTCTGGCCGGCCGTGATCGGCGAGACCGGCTGGCTCGGGCTGTTCGCGTTCATCGGGCTGGTCCTGTCGATCATCCGGATGTTCTACAAGCTGTCCGCCAAGACGGAGACCCGCGCCCTGGCCCGTTGTGTCGGCGTGACCGGGTTCGGCTGGATGCTCTTCATCCTGTTCGACTCCGTCGCAGGACCGTCGTTCTACAACCCGCTGTACATGATCCTGTACGCGATCATCGGCGTGGGCAGTCACCTGTACTTCACCAAGCCCGCTCCGACAGCCGCCCTGGGGAACGATCTTGAGGAGAGCGCCACCGACAACACGCCGGACGACGCCGCGCCGGATGCGGAGCTGTCCGGTCCCGGCCGCGCCACGGTCCGCCGTGGGCGCTGAGACGGTGCGTCCATGAGCACCTGGGTGGCGACCGCCTACGGCGCGCTCGACCTCCGGGACTGGGAGGACAATCACTCCGGGATCGAAGTGATGGTCCTCCCGTGCATCCCCTCCGAGCCGATCGGTCTGGCGGGTGAGAATGCCGCGCTGTGGCGCCTCCTCGTCGACGGGCCGGTCGACGACGACGACCTCGACCAGGCGCAGCGCGACCTCGTGCGGGAGTACGCAGAGGCCGGGATCGCCTCCGCGGACATTGACCACGCCGCGCGGATCCGTGAGCTGAGCCCGCCCTGGCTCGTGTCGCCCCTGCACGAGCTGGTCTATGCGCTCGTCGCGAGTGTCGCCCGTGATGAGCGGATCGGCGTGGTGTTCATCAAGGGGCCGGTCCTCCACCAGCAGGGTCTCCGCGATCGGGCGCATTCCGGCGACGTGGACGTCTGGGTCGACCCGTCCGACGTCGACCGTCTGGTGGCCAGTCTCCAGGAATGGGGCTGGCGGATCTTCCTGGACATCTGGCACGGCACCGACGTCCATCACTCGGTAACTCTCAAACCGGACGAATGGGGCTGCGAGCTCGACCTCCACCGGAGTTTCCCCGGCCTGACCGAGACGGGAAGCTCCGTATTCGGAGCGCTGACATCCGGCGCGACGACCCTGGTGGCCGCCGGAGTGCCCATCTCCGTGCCGAACCGCACGGACAACGCGGTGATCCATGCCGTGCACACCGCGCGTCCCACGCTGGGGGTCGACGACGAGAAATCCCGCTTCGACCAGGTCGAAGAGATCCTGACGCTGGGAGGTCCCGACGTCGTCGCGGCGGCCGGGCGGCTCGGCGCAACGAGCGTCCTGCGGACGCCGCTGCTCCGCGCCTATCCTTCGGCCGTGCTCGGCGACGAGACCGCGCTTCCGGCGAACTGGAACTGGCGCCTGCAGCCGACCCGGCTCGGCGGCTATCTGATGCTGCTGCGCGGCGCTTCCTGGCGGGACCGGTTCATCCTGGGACGCCGGCTGCTGTGGCCGCCGCGCGAGTCCCTGATCGAGTACGAAGCGGGCGTGGACAGCGAGAGCGAACACCTGGTGCTCGTCCGTCTGCGCCGCCTGAGGCGGCTCGTCGCGGGCCTCGTCCGCGGCAGACGGCGGTAGGACGCCGGCTGGCAGCCCACCGAGTCGGAGCCTCAGGCCCCGAGCGTCAGGACCCTGTCAGGACCTCGTCGACGAAGTAGTCGGCGAAGCGATCGATGGTGTGCTCCTCCCTCACCTTGACGGCGCCGGCCGCCCCCAGGGACTCCGCCCAGGCGGGATCGTCCGTCAACCGCAGGATCGCTTCCCGCAGCGCCTCCGGGGACCTCGGAATCAGCAGGCCGGTGGTCTCGTCGACGAGCTTGCGCGTCAGGCCGACGTCGGTGGCCACGACGGCGCAGCCCACCGACATCGCTTCCAGGAGCGACTGCGACGGGTAGTTCTCCTCGTCCTGAAGGCTCAGGAACACGCGCGCACGTCCCAGGACGGAGGGGAGGTTCGGCGCGAAGTACACCTCGGCGCCGTCGACGGTCGGCGTGAACCCGTCGGGTCCCGACGCCGGCTGGCCGAGCACATGCAGGCCGATCCCCGTCGGGAGCGGCTCCATCCGCTCCAGAAGGTCCAGTCCCTTTCCGGTGGTGAACCTCGCCGCGAACACCACGTCGATGCCGCGCGACTCATACGGCGGAACGACAGCCGGGTAGTCGGCGAAACTGCAGGGCGCGACCTTGACCAGTTGCTCGGACCGCGCTGGACCACCCGGTTGCGGGAGGTGTCGGCGCACGTGGTCGGCGATGTCCTCGGAAAGGCAGTCGACGGCGGCCGCCTTGACCAGCGGAGGCAGGTGCTCGTCGCCGTAGCTGTGCCGTGAGTCGGCGACGGTCAGAGAGAACGGCGGGATGAGCGAAGACAGCCGGGCGAACAAGGTGCTCAGGTTGCCGGGATCATGCACGAGGTGCACGTGGCGGTACCGGCCGCTCAGGAGGCTCGGGAACACTCTGCCCAGAAGGCCCAGACGAAGGGCTCCCCGGGGCCCCAGAACGCGCGCCGCCAAGGCGGAATCCACGAACACGACGTGACCGGAGTCGATGCGGATGCCCGCGTCCTGGATGGTCGCGAACGCTGCTTTCGAGGTGAAGACGGTCAGGGGCACCCCCCGGCAGAGCAGATGAGCGGCCAGTCGCATGAGCCGTCGCTCAAGGCCTCCGAGCCGTCCTTCCTGCAGGAGGACGAAAGCGATCTTCCGCTGACGACGCCGACTACTGCGAGAGCTGAACACGTTTCCCCTTTCCAGGGTCTGCCTTGTGAGCGAGCACGGCGCAGCAGACCCAGGTGACGAAGTACGTCACCGCCATGGCCGTGTAGACCAGGAACGTCGCCTGCGTGAGCGACAGTGAGAGTGCGGTGACCAGCGAGAAGGAGATCACCATCAGGACCGCCCGGGTCACGTCGAGGATCGTGTTGAGGAGTGACTTCTCCAGGAGGATGAGGATCTGACTGAGTGGGCTCGCGACGAGCCGGATGGCCGCATTGAGGGCGAGCGTCTGCACCACCATGCCGGCAGTGGTCCACTGCGAGCCGAGGATCCACGGCAGCACGCTCTCGGCGAGGGTCGCCGCCGCGACGCCGACCACCAGGCCCCCGGCCGCGAGCAGCGCGCTGAAGCGCAGGAAGAGTCGGTTGAGGCCCGCTCCGCCGGACCGGATCCGGTCGGCGGCCTCACCCGCGAAGACCTGGCCGATCGTCGCCGCCACCAGGGTGACGGGCACCGAGATGAGCTTGTCCGCCATGCCGACCTGGCCTCCGGGACCGATCCCGAAGTGGGCGATGAAGAAGACGAGGGGAAGCTGGAGCCCGAAGGCGTTCAGCAGGGCGGACGGGGCGAACACCACCGGGAAGCGCCAGTACCGGCGCCAGACGGTCCGCACGTCGTGGAGCCGGGGCCGGCAGAGGAACTCCTTGGTGCTCTTCACCATCACCCCGAGCCCCGCCAGATGCCCGATCAACGCGCCGATGAGGAGCCCGGGAACCGCTTGCGCCGGGCCGACGCTCAGCCCGAGCTGCGGGGCCACCGTGGCGGCCGACCGCAGAAACGTGCGCGTCGCGACGGTGCTGTACAGCTTCTTCCTGAGCGTGAGCCGGGTCAGCAGCTCGAACACGGCCATGAGGACCGTGAAGATGAAGATCCAGACGGCCAGACCGAAGGACACGTTGAGGCCGGAGACGCCGAATGAGCTCAGAGCGAAGACGGCCCCCGAATACACGACGCCGATCACCAGAATCGCGCCGAGGGCGACTCCCGTGATCGAGCGGACGTGTGAGGAGTCCTGCGGGAGAAGGGTGGCCGATTCCAGCCGGAGCGTCGCCAGAGGCGTGGCGATCGCCGCAAGAGAGAGGACGAGAGAATACTGGCCGAAGCTCTCCGGAGAGTAGAGGCGCGAAATCAATGGCAGAGCCGCAAAGGTGAGTAACTGGGCCCCGACGGTGCCGGTCAGCAGTTGAAGAAGTCCCCTGCCGCTCTTACTGCGAGTGTTCATGCATTTATTTCCGGCCCATCAGCCTTTTGAAGGTCGAATCCAGCCAGCCGGGAAAGAGTGCTGTTCAGAGCACTCCCGGGGCCAGGCCTGCGCTGGCTCGATTTCACCTGAACCCCCCGGTAATCGTACCGGACGCACCCGTCTTTCAGGGGCCCGATTCACAGTGCGACGCCGGAATGCCGGAAGTTGACTTCAGAAGGTGAACTCCGGCCGGCGTAATGTCATTCATCAGCCTGTACAGTCATATCCTGTGACCTCTCACCGCACCACCCGATTCAGGGGAGATATCCAGGGCCTCCGTGCGATCGCCGTCGCGTCGGTTCTCCTTTATCACGCGAACATGCCCTTCATCACCGGCGGATATGTCGGCGTTGACATATTCTTCGTGATCTCTGGATTTCTGATCACCTCTCATTTGCTGAGTCAGCTGCGCGCTCGGGGGCGCGTGGACTTCGCCGGCTTCTACGCCCGCCGGGTCCGGCGCATTCTGCCGGCGTCGCTCGTCGTCGTCGCGCTGTCCACGCTCGGGGCGGTGATCTGGTATCCGCCCATGCTGATCCGCGAAGTGTGGAAAGGGGCGGTCGCGAGCGCGCTCTATGTCCCGAACTACCTGTTCGCGGTGGAGGGGACCGACTATCTGTCCGAGCAGTCCCCCTCCCTGTTCCAGCACTACTGGTCCCTGGGCGTGGAGGAACAGTTCTATCTGGTGTGGCCGGTCCTCCTGGGCCTGGGCTTCCTGGCGATGCGGTCCCGGGTCCGACGCCTCTTCCTCCTCGTCACGGCGCTGACGGTCGCATCCTTCATCGCCGGAGCCGTTCTCACGTACCACTCGCAGCCGTGGGCGTTCTTCTCGCTGCCGACCCGCGCCTGGGAACTCGGGGCGGGCGGCCTGGCCGCGTTCGTCGCGGCGTACCGGCCGGATCTCATCAAGGCCGGCCCGGTCCTCGGCTGGATCGGTGTGGCCGGTATCCTCGCGTCGCTGTTCCTCTTCGACTCCAGCACCTCGTTCCCCGGCGTCGCCGCAGCCCTTCCCGTGCTGTCGACGGCGGCGGTGATCCTGGCGGGGGTGAACGACTCCCGCTTCGGGCCGGCGACGATCCTGTCCCTCCGGCCGTTCCAGTTCATCGGGCTCATCTCCTATTCCCTGTACCTGGTCCACTGGCCGTTGTTCCTGCTCATCAACGCAGCGGTCTTCCAGGCCCACCTGTCCGCCCCGCTCCGGCTGGGGATCGCGCTCCTCTGCGTTCCGCTGGCCTGGCTGCTCTACCGGTTCGTCGAAGCGCCGGCACGGGATGGCCGGTGGCTGAAGAACGCCCGTCCGCGCCGCTCCCTGCTGGCGGCCGCCGTCGCGCCGGTCATCGTGGCGCTGATCGCGACCGGATCGTTCCTGTACGTCCGCTCGGTTCCCCTCCACGCCGATGCCGCCGCGCAGACGGCCTCGATCTCGGCGGCGCCGGCCTTCACGGGATTCGTCCCGTCCAATCTGAAGCCGTCGCTGAGCGAGGCCTCCACTGATCAGGCGGAGATCTACGACGACGGGTGCCACGCCACGTTCACCGAGAGTGACCTGAAGAGCTGCGTCTACGGCGACCCCAAGCTTCCTCGGATCGTCCTGTTCGGCGATTCCCACGCGGCGCACTGGTTCCCGGCCCTGAAAGCGTTCGCGGCCGGCCACGGCTACTCCCTCGAGAGCCGCACGAAGAGTTCGTGCCCCTCGGTGCTCGCCGGCGTCTCCCTCAACGGGGTTCCGTACACCAGCTGCGCGGAATGGAAGCAGAAGGTGATCGAGAGACTCAACTCCGAACCCGTCGCCCTCGTCGTGCTGTCCAACTACGCGGCGTCACTGCCCCGGCTACTGGACGGCGAAAGCTGGGAGAAGGGTCTGCGCAAGACCCTGGACAGCATCCGGGCGACCACCGTCGTCCTGGCGGACACCCCTGATCTCAAGGTCAGCACGCCTGTCTGCCTCTCGGCGAAGATCACGGCCGCGAGCGCCTGCGGGAAGGCCCGTTCCGCGGCCTTCACCCCGCAGGTCCAGAACGCGGAGAAGGCGGCCGCCGCGGCTCACGGCAGTGGTTTCATCGACCTGAGCGACTACCTCTGCTCAGCCGACCGCTGCGACCCCATCATCGGCGACAACCTGGTGTACCGGGACGGCCACCACCTGACCGCGACGTTCAGCACCAAGCTCGCCCAGCCACTGGGCGAGAAACTCGCCCCGTACCTTCACGCGCGGCAGGGCACGGCACGCTGACAGGCGTTCCGGCGGCTCACCGAGCCGCCGGAACCGCGATCAGGGCCGGCGTCCGATCTTCGAGAACGGGAACAGGAACCAGTCCACCCTGCCGATGATCTCCTCGCGGGAAACCGTCCTGGCGCACCCCGGGGTGGCCGCGGCGCTGCGGCAGGAGATCACGGAGTCCGCGGAATTGGAGCGGTGGTCGCCGAGCATGAGGTACTCGTCGGCGCCGAGGGTGACCGGCCGGAAGCACCGTGCGGTCCAGGCGGCGCTCGTGCAGGCAGAGGTCCCGGCTGTCCAGGGCAGGTCCTGGTAGAGGTACGGTTCGTCGATCGCCTTGCCGTTCACGGTCACCTTGCCCTGGGCGTCACAGCACGCGACGGTGTCCCCCGGCACGCCGACCACGCGTTTGACCAGGTAATCCGTGTTCCCTGGGCCGATGCCGGTCAGATCGCCGAACCATCCGACGGCCGTGCGCAGGGCGCCGTGCTCGGTCTGCGGGCCCCAGGAGGCCGGCTTCCGGAAGACCACGACATCACCCCGCTGAGGCGTCGATCCCGCATAAGCGACACGGTTGACGAGCAGGCGGTCCCCCACATTGAGGGTGTTCTCCATGGATCCCGACGGGACCTGGTACACCTTGACGAGGAATCCCTGCACGAGTGCCACCAGGACCACCGCGGCGAGCACCTGGAACCACAGGGACTTCAGAAGGGGCCGACGACGGCGCTCACCGCCCGCCTGCGGCGCGTCACCTTCGCGGCCGCCCGGGGTCGTCGGCAGGGACTCGGGCTGGTCGTCGCCCGCTGCTCCGGCGCTCATGCGACGCGGTCGGGATATCGCTGCAGGAGCCCGGCATCGGCCAGCGCCCGGAGCACTCCGCTGACGGCGGCGTCCAGACTCCGCTCGGGCGGCCCCCCGAAGACGGCTTCGACATCGTGGGCCACGCCGTCGAAGTCCCGCCCCGCGCAGAGTGATCGCCAGATGACCGGTCCTACGCCGTCGAGGATGTGCACCACACGGCTGGTGTCGATGATGGCCGTCTGCCCCGCCGACTCGATCGCATCCAGGACCGGTGCAGGTACATAACGTTCCTCGTTCAGCGCGCTGTGGGCGCCGGCCGCGTCCGGGACCGGCAGGACGGCCTCCCAGGATTCCGGCTCCGCACCGGTGAGGAGTTCAGGAACCAGTGGTGGCACGTCGCTCGCCTCACGATAGGTGACCTGGCGGATGGCCCCGCAGCGGTCCACCAACCGGGCGATCATCTGAAGAGGCTGGTCGAGATCGGCGAGATAGCTGACTTCCGGAACGATCGCGGCGAGTGCTTCGCAGAGTTCCAGCTGCGCGATCTCCGGGCGGCCCTGGAGATCCGGGACGCGGGACACCAGCACCAGGCCGCCCAGCCTGAGCTCGGCGTCGGGCAGTTCCCTGAGTCCGAGGAGGGAAGGCGCCACCTGCTCCTTGTGGTCCTCGCCGGGCCGGATGATGGACAGCGGCTTCCGGTAGGAATGCACCGAGCCGTCGGGTTCGATGCCCACGGTCTCGTCCGTGACGTAGGAGAACTGCTGCCCGAGGGTCCTGGCGAGCGTCGTCTTCCCCCGGCCGGACGGGCCGATGAAGGCCAGCACCCGCCCCTTCTCGTCGGCGATGCCGGCGGCGTGGAGCATGAGCAGCTGCCCGCGGCGTCCTTCGATCGCGGCAAGCGTGGCATGTGTGGACAGATCTGCGACCGAGCGCACCAGGTCCGCTTCGTCTGGGAACGGCCAGCTCAGCTCGAAGACGTCGACGCCGGGCGCCTCCAGGTCACGGTGCAGGGGCTGAGCATCGGCCCACGGGTCCTGAAGGGCCCGCAGGCGCGCTTCGTCCAGAGGCTGGCCGGAATAGTCCAGTCGCACCCGGACCACTCCGCCCAAGGCATTCACCAGAATGTCGTCGGACTGCAATTTCCCCCCAGCAATGATTTTTTTCAACCAAAAGTCACGCCATAAGACATTGTCGGTGACCTTCGATCACCCTAATCCACTCCCCGGGAAGCGCGAAACGCGCCAGCAGAAGTGCTGACGCGTTTCTCGGGGCTCCCCGTGACGCGGGATTCAGGACGGCGGACTATTCCGCCGTCCTGCCGTATCCCGGGTCGGTGATCAGTTGGCGCTGCAGAGAACCAGCGTCGAGTTGACGTTGCCGGAGAGCTTGCCACCGGTGGCGGTGTAGCCGCTGGGAAGGGTCACGGACGCGTTCAGGCTGAAGGCGACGCTGATCGAGAGCGTGGTGCGCAGGTTCAGGGTGGTGCCCGCCGCGAGCGGAGCGGTCAGGGTGATCTGACGGCCGGTGCCGCTCAGCACGGCGACCGAAGCCAGGCCGCCGGTGACGCTGAAGACGCCGATGTTGGCCACGCCGGAACCGGCGATCGTGATGACGGTGCCGGCCGGGATCGGGGCGGTCGGCGAAGCGGTCAGGGTGAAGCCCGGGCCGATGAGGCCGAGGACGCCACAGGAGCCGTTCAGGGCGAGGGCGCCGAGCTCGGAGGTGGAGGCGCTGGCCGCCGGTGCGGCGACGGCGGCGGCGATGACGGGCACGGACCAGGCAGCGCCCTTCACGACGGCGCGGCGGCTGGTGGAGTTGGAAAGCTTAATATCTGCGCTCATGGTTCCTCAATGTTTCGTTTCACGACAAAAAGTCTGTGGGCTGCGGAACCTTGCGAGTGCCGGTTCCCCCCTAGTGATTGAGAGCCTAACCACGGCGGGAGCGGGCAGGAGACCATTCCGGGAAAGTTGGCGCTTAACGACACAAGTTGTGCGCGAAACGTGCTTTATGGCGGCATTCGCGAAGGTCTTTGACGTCGGCCGAACCGGGAGTCCAGGAAAAAACCCGCCCCCGAAGTCGGAAGACTCCTCTTTCCGGAAGTGATCTCCCACTTATAAAAGAGGATTTATTCACTCCAGAGGAGCGCGGCCTTCCCGTAATTCCCGCGGTCCGCAGCCATACAGTTCATCGAGCGCGCGGCGGAGGGCCGCCGTCGTGCCGAAGCCGGTCTGTTCGGCGATCTGCTGAACGCTCAGCACGTCGTAGCGTGAATCCGTCAGCAGATTCCTGGCCAGCCGGCCCCGCTGCCGTCGGATCTCCGCCGCGATCGAATTGCCCACTTCCGCGAAAGCGGCCTGAACCCTGCGCAGTGAGGACTGCACGGCTTTCGCCACCGCCTCCGGCTTCAAGTGCTTGTCCGCGCACCGCTGAGCGATGACCGCCATGGCCTCATCCCGGAGCGCCGAAGAGGCCGAACCCGGCGCCCAGGAGGATCCGCAGTGCTCCAGCAGCGTGCTGCCCGCGAGTTCCAGGACGATCTGCTCCGACGCGTAATCCTCGATCGACGAGCGCCGATGGTCCTCCGGATGCGCCATCATCGCGCGGATGAAGCTGTGTGTCGCCTGGTCCAGACGGGTGAGGGTGGGGAAGAACTGAAGGCCCGTGAGGGCGCGCGGAGCGAACGTTTCGGCCGTGCTGCGCGTCAGCCGGATCCTGTCCACATCCCCTGGGCCCCGGAAAGGGCTCTCCAGGCCTTCCCCACCGGGCACCAGCAGCAGCGCCCCGGAACATTCCATCGCCCGCCCGTCGGCCGGATTGCTGATCAGCGCACGGTTCAGGAAGTAGAGGTCCACCCAACCGCCCGGGAATTCGAGAACGGAAAGGTCACCCTCATGGTGGGTGAGCGAGATTTCGCCAACCACACATTCGCGTGGAATCCCCGTGCCCTGCTGTCCTCCGTCGAACTCCGGTCCCCCGGATCCCTTCGCCTGGCCCCCCAGGACGTCTTGCCGCACCGCTTTTCCCCTCACCGCACTCACGACGAACCATTCGTCGTCCGCACATCGCATTTCCCGCAGCGCCGAGTTGTCGGCCCCTTCGGCTTGCGACGCGAATGTCATGCCTAAGTTATTGAGTAACACTTTAGATCCACAGGCTAGGATGTTCAGGATGCCAGGCTTCTGCACTGGCGCAGCGACTTTTCTTCACCGCACCACCAAGGGGATATCTACATGGAGTTGACCGATTACTGGAAAATTCTCAGAGCACACTGGGTTTCCGTCCTCGGCATCACGGTCCTGGGCGTCCTCGTGGCGTTCGGCTGGAGCCTGCTGCAGCCGAAGGTGTACAGCGCGGATGCCAGTGGCATCATTTCCGTGGGTGTGAACAAGGACCTCGGAACCGCCATGATCGGCGAAAACTATTCCAAGTCCCGGGCGAAGGCTTATCTGGATGTCGCGAAGTCCCGCTCCGTGGCGGAAAACGTGATCTCGGATCTCAAGCTCCAGAACACGACGCCGGAACAGCTCATCAGCCGGGTCACCGCCCAGAATCCGCTGGACACCGCGACCCTGAAATTCACCGCACAGGCCGGCACGCCCGAAGATGCGCGTGATCTCGCCGAGGCCTGGGTGCGTGCGGTCGGCAAGCAGGTCGACGCCCTGGAGAAGGGTCCCGCGAACACCGCGGAGAAGTCGATCGTGAGCTTCCGCTCCCTCGACGCGGCTCAGCTCCCCACCTCCCCGAGCTCTCCCAACACCCGGCTCGCCCTGGTCATCGGGCTGGTGGCCGGCCTGGTCGTGGCCGTGCTCTACGCGCTGCTGCGGAATCTCTTCGACCGCCGCGTCCGGTCCGCCGTCCAGGTCGAGGCAGAAACCGGTCTGTCCGTGATCGGCACGGTGCCGTTCAACAAGGACTTCGACAGCACGCACCGCATCGTCTCGTCCCACGGTGGCAACGATCTCGAGAACACGAGCCACCAGGATCACGCGGTGGCCGAGGCCATCCGTGAGCTGCGCACGAACCTCCAGTTCATGGACGTGGACAACCCACCGCGCATCATCGTGGTCAGCTCCGCCCTCCCCGGCGAGGGGAAGACCACCGTGGTGGCCAACCTCGCCCAGACCATCGCGGCGTCCGGCCAGCGCGTGGTCGTCGTCGACGGCGATCTCCGCCGCCCCACCGTGGCCAAGACCTTCGGACTGCTCACGACCATCGGCCTCACCGACGTGCTGATCGGCCGCGCGAACCTCAACGAGGTCCTCCAGCCGTGGGGCGACAGCGGCAACCTCTACGTCCTCGGAGCCGGCTCCGTCCCGCCGAACCCCAGCGAGCTGCTCGGCTCCAATGTCATGCAGAAGATGCTGCAGGACATCGCCAAGCACGCGATCGTCCTGATCGACGCACCCCCGCTGCTGCCTGTCACCGACGCCGCCATCCTGACGGCCCAGACCGACGGCGCCCTGGTGGTCACCCGCTCCGGCAAGAGCACCTACGACGAGCTCAAGCGCGCACTCCAGAACCTGGAGCGCGTCAAGGGCCGTCCCCTCGGCATCATCATCAACGGCGTGCCCCGCAAGTCCGCCGCGGGCGCGGGCTACGGCTACCAGTACTACACGTACTACAACCGCAAGGACGCGGGCGACAAGTCCCCGCGCGCCAGCCACGTGCCCGTGACCGAGTCCACCCCGGTGAGCGAAACCGATCCGGTGGAGCTCGAGCCGCAGCGCCACATGCGCCGTCGGGACCGTAGCAGGGCCTGATGTCCCGTTCCGCCCAGTCCGCCCGCAGGCCGCCGTCGACTGTTCTGACCGTGTGCATCGGCAACATCTGCCGCTCGCCCCTGGCCGAACAGCTGCTGAGGGCGCGCCTGGGGCAGGCCGGGCTGGGCGATTTCGAACTGCTCAGCGCGGGTCTGCGTGCCGTGGTGGGGGCGCCCATGGAGCCCTGGCCCGCAGCGCTGTCCCGGGAGTACGGAGCCGATCCCACCGGAGCGGTCGGGAAGCAGCTCTCGGCGGAGATCGTGGGAGCGTCGGATCTGGTCCTGACCATGACGCGGGGCCAGCGGGACGACCTCGTCAAGCGTCACCCCACCGCGGCCCAGCGGACCTTCACTCTTGCGGAGTTCGGCAGGATCCTCGACGCCCTGCCGCGTGCGGAGGAGGGCGCGGCGGCGAGTGACGCACCGCTGTGGGGACGGCCGGCGGACGCCGCAGCCGGCTCAGCCGTGAGTGCGGTGGTGCGCTCGGCGTCGTCGGCCCGTCATCTGGCGCCCCTCTCGGCGGAGGACGATGTGCGTGATCCGATCAACCTGCCGGAGGAAGTGCATCGGGCGGTGGGCCGCCAGATCGATGACCTGACCCGCCGGATCGCCGCGGGCCTCACACGGCACCTCGCGCACTGAGGCGGGACGTGATGGCCAGGACCACCTTCAGCAGCAGCACCCCCGCCAGGGTGCCCAGCGTGTTGGCGATGACATCGGACAGCGCCGTCACCCGGCCAGGGATGATGAGCTGCAGGAGCTCGATCCCCGTGGACAGAACAGCCCCGCTGAGCGCCACCGCCCAGCTGGGAAGGGCCGGGCGGGTCAGCAGCCGGAGGAGGAAGCCCCACGGGCCGAACAGCACGATGTTGGACAGGAATTCGACAGTCACTTCGGCCGGCTGACGGGGGATTCCGACCGTGGAGAGGAAATCGGCGATGACGGAGACGAAACCCGTCACATGGCGCGCATCGTCCGCCGGGAGAAGCACCACCAGGAGAAGCGCCACGATGTACACGGCGAAGACCGTCCGAGCCGTGACCAGCCAACCCCGCGTCATGGAACACCTTTCTCCAGCGGAACAACGTCAGCAGGCTACAGGAAAAGACCACTTGACCATCCCGGGAACACCTCTTCCCGTCCGAGCCACTCCAAGGAAGCCATGAGCCCCACCGATCTCCCTCCGGAATCCTCCTCGGCCCCGACCACGGATCCGACCGCGCCCCGCAAGCGGAAGAAGCGGGTGGCACTGTGGACCCTGGTCAGCTTCGCCACGATCGTGGTGCTCGCCGGGGTGGCCGCGTTCATCTACATCGCAAGCCTGATGAACACCTTCGACTCCAAGACGGCCAAGCTCCCCTCCGCGTTCCCCGCGGAGAGTCAGCGTCCCGCCGTCACCAAGGTGGGCGACAAAGCGGCCATCAACATCCTGCTGGTGGGCTCCGACAGCCGTGGCGCGACGAAGGACACCGCCGAGTCGGGGAAGGCGTCCGACCAGCGGGCCGACAGCCTCATGCTCTTCCACGTGCCCGCAGACCGGAAGAACGCCTACCTCGTGTCGATCATGCGCGACACCTGGATCCCCATCGCCGGGCACGGAGAAGCCAAGATCAACGCCGCCCTGGCATTCGGCGGCGTCCCACTCCTCGTCCAGACCGTGGAAGGCCTGCTGAAGCAGCGGATCGATCACGTGGCCTTCATCGACTTCGAGGGCTTCAAGGGCCTCACCGACGCGATCGGCGGCGTGGACGTGGACGTCCCCGTGGCCTTCACGTCCAGTGGCTTCGGCAAGGAGGGCTTCCACTATCCCAAGGGCACCATGCACATGGACGGCACCACTGCCCTGGCCTTCGTCCGTGAGCGCTATGCCTTCAACGACGGCGACTATCAGCGAGTGCGGGACCAGCGCGTCTTCTTGCGCGCCCTCATGAGCAAGATCGCCAAGCCGGAGGTGCTCGCCAACCCGGGAACCCTGAGCTCCGTGGTCAACGAGATCTCGCCCTTCATCACGGTGGACTCGGCGTTCACCGGGCAGAAGGCCGGGGAACTCGCCGTGGAGCTCAAGGACATCCGGCCCTCGAACACGGTCATGTTCACGCTCCCGACTCTCGGCACCGGCTGGTCGCCGGACGGGCAGTCGATCGTGAATCTCGACTCCGCCAAGGCGAACAGCCTGGCCGATGCGATGAAGGCCGGAAAAATGCCCGATTTCATCGCGGCCAACAATCTGAAGAACGGGAACTGAGCGTTTCCGTCGCTTTTCACCGCGACGGAAACACCCCTGAGGAATCAGGGGAATCAACGGAATCAGTGGAGGAAGTTTGACACCGGATGCGCTTGTCCTCGCCCCGATCGGTCTCGCGGCCGTTCTCGTCCTGAGCGGAATCGCCAAGCTGCGGGACCGTGAATCAACGCTCAGCGTGGTGACCGAACTCCGGCTCCCCGGTTTCCTGCGACACGACTATTTCGCGTGGGCGCTTCCCGCGGGCGAGCTTCTCCTGGCCGTTCTTCTGCTGTCTCCGTGGCGGGGTGCTATTGTGGTCGCCGCGGTGCTGTCGTCGGCATTGTTCCTCGGCTATTGGGTGGTCATCGCCCGCGCCATGACTTTTGATCCACGTCCGAACTGCGGGTGTTTCGGCCGTATCGGCGATCAGAGTGTTTCCGGAAAGACCCTCCTCCGGAATTCACTGCTTCTTGTTCTCAGTGCGCTCACCCTGTGGCTGGCCTTCGGCGGCGGGACCGTGTTCTCCGTGGTCACGCAAGAGCCCGCGGGCCTCTGGTGGATCGCGCTGTGCGCCCTTCTGCTGGCGCTGACGGGGCTGATCGTGTCCCGCCCGGGCCAGGATCAGGCCGGTGCCGCCGCCGGGCCGCAGCGCCCCGCTTCCGAGGAGCCGGACCCCGAGGACGCCGACTACGACCGCGATCCCATTCCCACGGCTCTCCTGCAATCCGAGGACGGCGGTGTGCAGACCCTACGGGAACTCGCGTCAGCAAGGCCCCAGCTCCTGGTGGCATTCAATTGCGTGTGCAAGCCGAGCCACGTGGCGGCGGGCAAGGTCGCCGAATGGGGCGAACGCATCCCCGAGGTCGATGTAAGGATCCTCAGCACGGTGCCGCACAAACCGCTCCGCCGTTCCATCCCCACGGCCGAGGGTGTTCTCTACGATCACGAAAGCCTCGCCTGGAACGCCCTCGGCCTCACCAGTTCTCCCTCCGCGGTGCTGCTCGGGGCGGACGGATATCTTGCCGGAGGCCCCGTCGAAGGACTTGATGAGATGGAGAGTTTCGTCGAGGAGATCGCGGACGTCCTCCGCGAGGCCGCCGAGGAACGCTGAAAGTCCGCGTTGCTTACTGAACTGCGCTGATCCCTGAACTGCGGAATTCGTCAGAGCGACGACGGCCACCGGTCCGCCGGCGTCATCGCTTTTCCGGAGCGTTCTGAACAAGTCCGGGACTTTTCCCGTTCACGGAAAAAGCCGCGGGTGCCTTCCGCCCTGCCGAGAGACACCTATCAAATCGGTATGACTACCTGTCGCAGACTTTTAAATCATTGACAACAGGCTCTGACATCGTGATACAACTCATAGGAAGCCGGAATTAGGGATCCGGCTCATCACTCGCATCTTCCAGGAGCCAATAATGAGTAACGAGACGAACAAGTCCATCGAGCGCCGCCGGGTTCTCCGCGGCGCCGCATGGGCTACGCCGGTGCTGGCTGCGGCCATCGGCACCCCCGCGGCCGCCGCTTCCGGCGGACCGGTCTGCCCCACCTGCATCCAGCCGGGCGTCCTGCTCGGCGGCGCCACCACCAGCCAGTCGATCGTGGTGGGCAACAAGGGTGCTCTCGCCTTCGCGGGCGTGTTCGGCATGGATTCCAGCAACTGTAATCTGAGCCTGTTCCAGCCGGCTTACACCTCGATCGTCACCTCTGCCACCCTCACCATGAGCGACGGCAGCACCCACGTCGGCACGGGTCTCGGCACCGCCACGGGCACCTTCGGCCAGATCGGCGCCCTGCCGGGCACCTGGCTGTTCAGCAACATCACCTTCCCGAACGGCACCTACATCCTCGGAAACAACCCGGTCCGTCCCACCCGGATCACCGCCACCGTGAATGTCATCCTCGTGGGCCTGCCCTCGCTGCTGCAGATCACCTGCCCCGTCACCCTGACCTGGGACCTCAACGTCTTCGCGACGGGCACCGTCCTCTTCGGCGCCGGCACCCTCAACTACACGGGCACCGCAACGCCCGTCCCGTAGGCCGTCCGGTTCCACGAACCGTTCTCTTGCACGCAGAAGGCCCCGGACATCCGTCCGGGGCCTTCTTGTTCGTTCTGTTCGCTCTGCTCGTCCGGCGGACCTGGCGGACCTGGCGCCGCGCCACCCAGGCGGCCCGGGGCTCAGCCGCTCACGTTCGTGGTGAGCATCGCGGCACGCAGCTGGGCGACCGCCGTCGTGCTGCCGGCGAGGAACCAGCGGAGCCCGTTGACCGTCACGACGTCGACGGCGCCGCCCGAGGCCAGCACGAGAGCGGCGCCCGGGAACCAGTCCCAGTCGGGGCAGGAGTGCTGGAACCAGCAGTCGATCTCGCCCTGCGCCACCCGGGAGAGATCGCAGGACCCCGATCCGAGCATCCGCAGCGACGCGGCGCCCACTGCAGCGGCGTGCCAGGGCATGGCGCACAGCGGATCCTGCAGCCAGGTGGGGTGGATGTAGGTGGCCGCACTGGACTCCGCCAGATCCTTCGTGGCCGGGCCGCTCAGCGGCCTGCCATTGAGCGTGGCGGGGTGGTCCTCCCCGCCGACCCAGAGCTTGTCCTCCTCCGGCTGATGGACGGCCCCGAGGAGCGGTCGGCGCACGCCATCCTCCTCGGTGACGAGCGCGACGGCGGAGCACCAGTAGGTGGAACCCCGCAGGAAGTTGTAGGTGCCGTCCACAGGGTCGATCACCCAGGTGCGCCCGCTCGCCGACGGGTGGGCCGAGCCCTCCTCGCCGAGGATTCCGTCGTCCGGACGGCAGCGCCGGAGCTGCTCCACGATGTACGCCTCGGCCGCGCGATCCGCCTCCGTCACCACGTCGGCGACATTGGACTTCTGCTGCGAGGTCACCCCCGAAGCACGCATCAGCTGGGCCAGTGAACCGGCCTCCCGGACCAGCACTTCGGCCAGGGCGGCGTCGCTCAGAGAAGGGTCGGGGTTGGCGGTGCTGTGGCGGCCGATGCTCATGACTCCAGCGTATCCGCGATAATGGAGGACATGTCCAAAACGCCTGCCCAGCGCATCAAGAAGCACGGCTCCCGGGCCGATGTCCCCGACACCGCTCCCCCGCCGGTGATCAACCCGCTGAGGCAGCGTTCCACCCCTCAGCAGCCCGGACAGCAGCCGGCGCAGCAGCCGCAGTCCAGTGCGAAGATGCTCGTCATCGCCGCCGTGATCGCAGCCCTGTTCATGTTCTGGTACCTCCACCTGATGGCACTGTCCCAGATGACGCAGCTCAGCGGCGGGCTCACGATGCCAGATTCGCGGGTGTTCGGCTTCGACTCCGCCGCGATCGAGCAGCTGCGCGGCGCCATGGACGACGCCGCCCGCGGTCAGCTCAACTGGGTGCACAAGACCGCAGGCATGCTGTTCCCCCTCCTGTTCGGCCTGGCCTGGGCGCTCGTGATCGGGATCAACACCGGCCGCTCCTGGCTCCGCACCGCACTCTGGTCCCTGACAGGGCTGTTCGTGGTGGTCCGCATCGTCGGCAACTTCGCCGTCGACGCGCTCTTCGCCGCGGCCGCCCCGTCCGCGGGAGCCGTCGCCTGGGCTTCGTTCCTGGTGGTGTCCGGCTGGGTGCTCTTCGTCCTGTGCCTCGCGGCTGCGGTCGTGGCGCTCGTGCGCGGCCGGAAGAAGACTCAGGCCTAGGCGCAGGCCGCAAGCTTGTATGCTTAAGGGCGTTGTCAGCCCGCCCTCGTAGCTCAGGGGATAGAGCACGGCTCTCCTAAAGCCGGTGTCGTTGGTTCGAATCCAATCGAGGGCACACAGAGTCCGACGCCGGAACCGCGGCACGCAGCAGCGTGCCGCGGTTCCGTGCTTTCCGGGTGCGGCCGCACCGGAACACCGCTCCCCAGTGCCGGCTTGCTAGGGTACTGAACCATGAGTTCACCGCACTTCCTCACCGTGTCCGCCGTCTGTGTCTACGACCAGGAGGGGCGGCTCCTGACGGTCCGGAAGCGCGGCACGGACAAGTTCATGCACCCGGGCGGGAAACCCGAGCCCGGCGAGACCGCGGCGCAGGCCGCGAGCCGTGAACTCGCGGAGGAGGTCGGCATCAGCATCCGGCCCGAGGATCTCCAGCACCTGGGCACCTGGGACGCGGATGCGGCCAATGAGGCGGACACCGTCATCAGGGCCAGCGTGTTCAGTGCACCCGGCGCCTGGGAAGCCACGCCTGCCGCGGAGATCGAGGCGATCCGCTGGCTCGACCTGGAGCGCGAGTGGCCCGGCGATCTCGCGCCTCTGTTGACCGAACACGTCCTCCCGGCGCTCCTCGAAACCCGCGGGGCCCGCTGACCCGACGCAACGCGTCACTGACACCGTGTGCCGCAGAGGAAATCCTCCGTTCGCGGTGACCTATGGAAAGGCCTTGGAAACCCTCGTGGTGGCCGGGGCCTTTTCCTTGTCCTGAGGCCCGGGAGGCCCGCTCCCCCGCCACCTGTCATCATGGTGAATTCAGTTCTTCAAGAATTCCGGCATGCGAGATTTCGCTCCCGTGCGACGTTCAGCCCCAGGTCCGAGGGCGGTCCAGGTATTGCTCAGACGCGGCTCCTGCCATTCCGAAAACACCCGCGTGTGGACACTTATTGACACTGATTTACCAAGATGTCAACGTTTGTGATGTCAGTTCCAACACCCTTTGAGAGAAATCTCTTGGTTCATTCACTCCTAAGGAATCTGTCATGACCTCATCACCGCACTCTCACGCCTCTTTGCGATGGCAGCAAGGACGGCGCCTCGGCGCCGTCACCGCCGTCGTGGCGCTCACCACCGTGAGCGCCGGCCTCTCGCCCGCCGTCGCCGACACCCCGTCGCCGTCCTCCGCCTCCTCCGCCCCCGTCTCGGTGTCCTTTACAGGGAAGAATGCCGTGACCTGGGGCGGCAGCTCCGCCGCCTACCCCTCCAACCCAGGCCCCAACTACGGTTACGTGCCGAACGATGTGCAGCTCGGATCCGCGAGCACGACGATCGGCGGAGCATCCGTGGCGCTCTCCAGCCTGGTCCGGCTGGACTCCGGTGGTCTGCTGACCAGCATCAGCCAAGCAGGCTCGGCCCAGGACTCCCGTGGCGCGTCAGGGGCGCTCGGGCAGAACTTCACCTTCACCACCACCGGCGATCCGTCTCAGGCTGCCCATATCGACCTGATCAAGGCCGGCGCGGGATCCACGATCCCGGCGGGCCTCGTGGACAGCGTCACGCTCGACCTCGGCGCTTTCTCCTCCGAGACCAGCTTCGTCAACGGCCGGCTGCAGGACCCCGACGGCGTCGGCGGCCCGGGCCGCTACCGCGTGGGCCAGGCGGATGTCACCGTGAAGTCCTCCGCCGTGAAGAACGCGGCGGCACAGCTGTACAACGGTCTGGGCGCCGTGGACCGGAAGATCGAGCAGATCGTCAATCAGGGCGTGCCGCTGAACAAGCTCAACGGGCTGCTCGGCGTCGTCCTTCCGACGCCCACGCTGACCGTCCAGAGCAACACGCGCGACAAGGTGTTCGCGAAGCTGCTGGCCCAGCCGCTCACGTCCAAGAACAAGCTCGTCACCATCGATCTCTCCACCGGCACCGTCAAGGTCCACCTGGATCAGCTCGCGTCCGGCGGGCTGAACTCGCAGAGCCCGAACAAGGAGCTCATCGACTCCAAGGACTACCCGCTGATCGCGCAGACGGTCCACGATCTGATGCATGACGCGACCAACATCGCCGTCGGCGCGGTGGAGAACTCGCTCGACGCCGTGAAGATCAAGCTCAGCTGGGTCGGTCCGCTCCTGCTCAGCCCCAACGGACTCAACATCACCTGGAGCTTCACCCTGAAGCAGGCGGCGACCGGCACGCTCCCGGCCCCGGTCAACAACAGCAGCGGACTGCTCGGCGGAGTGGTCGGCAGCCTCGTGACCACGCTCGCCAAGTCCGCCAATGTGGTGGGCACGGTCTTCCGCCCGGTCTACAACCTGGTGATCGCCAACGCCGGCGACGGGGTGTTCGATCTGCTGATCAACCAGATCAAGTTCGGGTTCACCTCCACCGTGGTGAACATGCTCCAGCCGGTCTTCACCGCGGCCACCCAGGTGGTCTCCGTGAAGGTCAACAGCCAGAGCACCGAAACCTGCACCCCTGCGGGCGGCGCCCCGGTGCCGAGCTCGCATTCGCTCTCGGCCCTGAGCCTGTCCTTCCTGAAGTCCGCCGACGGCGCACGTCTGGACCTGGGCAAGTCCTCCGCGAAGGCGACCCCGGCCGGCTGCTGACCGCTGCCAGCACCACCCGAGGGTGTGCCGTCACCGGACGGCACACCCTCGGCGTGTCCGCCGCCTGGCAGGCCGCCAGGCTCCTCAGAACCTTCCAGGAGGAACGGTGACCCGGAAGACCAAGCTCCTTCTCGCCCTCGCTGTCGCAGTGCTCGTCTTCCTCGGCGGGTGGGCCGGGGGAACCCTCGCGGCACCCGGCCGGACCGCTTCCGCGGAACCTGCGCCGGCGTCGTCGCCCTCCTCCGGGGCCGGCCCAGCGGCGCCGGAGTGCGGCGACGGCGCCAAGACCCTCACCCACCGGTTCCCGGCCGGCAGCTCCTGGACCATGTGCTGGAGCGTCGATCCCCAGCAGGGCCTCACCCTCTCCAAGGTGGGCTACACGGCGCCGGGCCAGGAGACGCTGCCGGTCGTCCAGGAGATCTCGCTCTCGCAGCTGGAGGTCCCCTATGACACCGGCGTCCGCACCACCAAGGACATCACCGAGCACGGCTTCGGCGGGCGGAACATGAAGACGCTCGGCTCCGCCGAATGCGCCGGCACGAGGGTCGCGACGACGCTGCCCGATTTCGGCTCCGGAGCGGTCGGCGGCTCGGAGACCCGTGAGGTGCTCTGCACGGAAGAGGTCGACGCCGGCCTGGGCCGCCGCAGCGAATACACCGGCAGCCCTGTCGCCCAGCGTGGCCGCTCCTTCGAGATCAGCACACTCTCGGTGGTGGGCTGGTACGAATACCTCTCCCTGTACAGCTTCGGCGAAGACGGAAGCATCACCCCGCGCCTCGGCGCCACCGGCGATCTCTCCCCGGAGGACTACTCCCACGACGCCGAGCACGGCTCTCCCGTCGGCCCGGGCGCCGCAGAGGGCGCCACGAGCCACAGCCACAACGCGGTCTGGCGGATCCACTGGGGACTGCCGGGGAACCAGAGCGTCCAGGAGTACAACGCGGACTTCACGGGACAGCGCGGCAAGGACGCGGCGATTGTGAACGGCACCTTCACCCCGCTCGCCACCGAGACCCAGCGGCTGCGGGACGACCGCCGCTGGTGGCGTGTCCTGGGCGGCGCCAGGAACCCGGACGGCCATCAGGTGTCCTACCGCATCCAGCTCGACCAGAGCGACGGCTACACCCCGCACAGCCATGGCGACCACGCCGGCCAGGCCGGACCCGGTGCTGGCGATGCGGCCTTCGGTTATGACGTGGCGTTCACCCGGTTCAAAGACTGTGAGCGGTACGCCACCCAGAACCTGTCCGCAGGCTGCCCCTCCGCCGGGATCCCTCAGTTCGTGTCCGGGGAGAAGCTCGACGACGTCGTCTCCTGGGTGGCCGTCTCCTATCACCATGTGCCGCGCGACGAGGATCAGAGTCCCATGGACGTGCACTGGCAGGGCTTCTCCCTCCAGCCGCGGGACGCGTTCAGCCAGAACCCCCTCACGCCGCCGGAACGGTCCACCGTGAACGGCAAACCCACGGCCAAGTGACGCTGCGAACCGCTCAGCTTCGTGAGGGCGTGCCGCCCTCCCCGTCCTCCGACGACGGCGCCCCGAGGTCCTGACCGGCTTCAGTCAGTGCGTCGTGGGCCTCGGCGAACTGCGTGGTGTACAGCTCGGCGTAGCGTCGACCGGCGCTGAGCAGTTCGGTGTGAGTTCCCCGCTCGACGATCCGGCCTCCCTCGACCACCAGGATCTGGTCGGCGTCCCGGATCGTGGAGAGCCGGTGAGCGATCACGACGGCGGTCCGCCCGCTCAGCGCGGCCGCGAGTGCCTCCTGCACGGCGGCTTCGTTCGCGGAGTCCAGGGCGGCGGTCGCTTCGTCGAGGATGACGACGCGCGGGCCGGCCACCAGGAGCCTCGCAATCGTCAGCCGCTGGCGTTCGCCGCCGGAAAGACGGTAGCCCCGCTCCCCCACCACGGTGTCCAGGCCGTCGGGCAGGGACCGGACCATGTCCTCGAGCCGGGCCTGGCGGAGGGCGTCCCAGAGCTCGTCATCGCTCGCATCCGGCCGCGGCAGGCGGAGGTTCGAACCGATGGTCTCGTGGAACAGATGGCCGTCCTGCGTCACCATCCCGACGCCCTGCCGCAGCGAATCGAAGCTCAGTTCACGGACGTCGACGCCCTCGCCGGGCCGGACGCCGCCCAGCAGCACCGCTCCCGCGTCGACGTCGTACAGCCGTGCGAGCAGCTGTGCCACGGTGGACTTGCCGGCGCCGGACGAGCCGACCAGCGCCACGGTCTGCCCCGGTTCGGCGCGGAAGCTCAGACCGTGCAGCACCTCCTCGCCACCCCGGGAGTCCAGCACCGCCACATCCTCCAGCGAGGCGAGGGACACCTGCTCGGCGGAGGGGTAGGAGAACCGGACGTCCTTGAACTCGACGGCGAGTGCCCCCGTGGGCAGCGTCCGCGGCTGCTCGACCTCGCGGATGATGGGCCGGAGGTCCAGGACCTCGAAGACGCGCTCGAAACTCACGAGCGCGCTCATGATCTCGACGCGTGCGTTGCTGAGGCCGGTGAGCGGCACGTACAGACGCGTGAGGAGCAGTGCCAGCACGACGACGTCGCCCGCTCCCAGCGTCCCGTGCAGCGCCAGCCAGCCACCGACGCCGTAGACGAGGGCCAGCGCGAGCGCGGAGACGAGCGTCAGGCTCGTGACGAACGTGAACTGGAGCATGGCGGCCCGGACGCCGATGTCCCGGACCCGATGCGCGCGGGCTTCGAACTCCCGGGACTCGTCCGCGGGACGGCCGAAGAGTTTGATGAGGGTCGCGCCGGGCGCGGAGAACCGTTCCGTCATCTGGGTGCCCATGGAGGCGTTCTGGGCGGCGGCTTCACGGCGCAGTGCGGCCAGCCGTCCGCCCATGAGCCGCGCGGGCACCAGGAACAGCGGGAGGAGGACCAGCGCGAGGAGGGTGACGAGCCAGGATTTGTCGAGCATGACCACGAGCGTCAGCGTCAGGGAGACCAGGTTGCTGACCACCGAGGACAGCGTTCCGGCGAAGGCCGCCTGCGCGCCGACCACGTCATTGTTCAGACGGCTGACGAGGGCTCCCGTGCGGGTCCTGGTGAAGAACGCGACCGGCATGCGCTGCACATGGTCGAAGACCGCGGTGCGGAGGTCCAGGATGACGTCCTCGCCGATCGTCGCGGAGAACCACCGGACCAGCAGCCCGACGCCCGCCTCGGCCACGGCGACGACCGCGATGAGCACCGCGAGCCGCACCACGAGGTCCACGTCCCGGCCCGCGACGATCGCATCGACGACCTGCCCCGCGAGCAGCGGCGTGGCCACGGCCAGGAAGGCCGCCACGATGGACAGCAGGATGAATCCGGTCAGGCGCGCGCGGTGCGGGACGGCGAACGCCAGGACGCGGCGGATGGTCTCCCGGGAGAAGGGGCGCCGGCCTTCCTGCGCGCGGGAAAGGTTGTAAAGGGAGCTCATCGCCGCCCGGTCCATACTCATGGCTTGTCCTCCTCGGACGTGATCCGGCGGCCTGGTTCCGCGGTGAGGCCGTTCCGGGACAGGGAAAAACCCGCCGCTCCGAACTTGGGGGGTATCCGGCGCGGCGGGCTCCGGGCAAAAACTCTAACAGAGGCCCGAGAGGCCGCGCAAAGGTCACTGCGGGGCGGGCCATCGCTCCCGAGGCCTGGGGCCCGAACTAGTCAGTACGCGAACCTTTACCAAACGGTGATCTGATCACGGATGTGTTTTGTACAGAACCTGGGATAATAGAAAACGTGTGATCGTGGCGTCTGGGGAGGCGCTCACACATTGGGGGGATGAGCGGCGGCGAACCGGGGGGTTCGCCACCGCTCAGCCTTTTAACGGCCCTCTCACGCTTCGGAAAAGGCTCCCGGGAGTCTCCGTCAGGTCATGCTGGAAACAGGTTTGTGACCTGTTTGACGTCAGATCGTCAGTTACCTGCGGCAGAGCTCCCTCTCCCCGCGCCCGCCGGCCACGCCACTCTCTGGCCGTTCGCACCGCACGTGGGCCCCCGGAACAGTCACAACCGCCCACTTACGGCTCGTGGCGGCATCACCCTCCAGTGATTATTGGTCCAGACCTCGGCGATCCCTAGCATGGGCATGTTATCCACCCTTTATTGTGAGTTATTCGAAAGAGGAAACATGTCTGAGTCAATGACGACTGCTGCTCCCTCCGTGGCCGCCAAGCTCGGGGCCGAGATCGTCGGCACGTTCTTCCTGGTCTTCGGTGTCATCGGCACCGCGCTCTTCACCGCAGGATTCGCCGCCGGCGAGGGCGGCCTCAACGTCGGCTTCCTCGGGGTCGCCCTGGCGCTGGGGCTCTCCGTGATCATCGGGGCGTTCGCGTTCGGCCCGATCTCCGGCGGCCATTTCAACCCGGCCGTGACGCTCGGACTCGCGGCGGCGGGACGGTTCGCGTGGAAGGACGTCGCGGCCTACCTGGTGGCGCAGGTCATCGGCGCCGTCCTGGGCGCGACCGCCCTGGTCGCCATCCTCGCCGGCGGCAAGGACGACGCCCTTGCCGCCGCCCAGAAGGGTGGCTTCGCCTCCACCGGCTGGGGCGCGCTGTCGCCCGGTGGCTACAACGCGGCGTCGTTCTTCATCGCCGAGATCGTCGCGACCGCCCTGTTCGTCACCGTCATCCTCGCCGTCACGGGCAAACGCGGCGCAGGGAAGCTGGCGCCGCTGGCCATTGGGCTCACCCTGGTGGTCATCGCCCTTCTCGCCATCCCCGTGACGAACGGCTCCTTCAATCCGGCCCGCTCCATCGCCACGGCCGTCTACGGCGGCCCTGCCGCGCTGGCGCAGCTCTGGGCCTCGATCGTGGCGCCGATCGCCGGCGGCCTGATCGCCGGGTTCGCCCACAAGGCCCTGTTCGAGGGTGAGGCGAAGTAACGACCGGCGGATCCGCCTGTCGGGTGCCAGGTCAGGACCCGTCGGGGCCGCTGTGATCCGGCTCCGGCGGGGTTCGGATCGAGTCCCAGTCCTGGGCCGCCCAATCGATCGGCTCCGAGCTCCGGGCGGCCTTGGGAGGACGCTTGCCTTCCGGTGAGGCGGCTTCGGGGCGCGACGACGGCGACGCCCCTGACCTCGCCGGCTTCGGAGTGCCCGCACCCCGCTCGCTGCGCTTCCAGGGCAGCGGAAGAGCCATCAGCTCCTCGCCCATCCGCACCCCGTGGGGCGGCACCGCCAGGAGCAGCTCGGCCCCAGCCCACTCGGCCAGACCGTGGCCCGGCCCGCAGGGCGAGGCCATGCCGAAGACCGTGTGGCCGGGCACCAGACGCGTAGGGCGCAGCTCAGCCTCCAGGGCGCGTCCCGAGGGCACGGAGCGGAAAGCCTGAGCCTCACGGCGCCCCAGGGCCGCGAACAGGGGCTCCCCCAGCAATGCCAGCGCTGTCAGCGCTTCGCCGGGTGCGCCGGGCAGGCCGAGGACATGGCGGCCGTCCGGCAGCACGCCCGCCACCGCGGTCTGAAGTGGTTCGCAGGACAAGCCATCCACCACGTAGTCGATGCCGAGCGCCTCCAGCGCCTCGCGCAGATGGTCTTCCTCGCCCGCTCCGGTTCCGCCGACCGTCACGACGACGTCGACGGGGGCCGCCGCGCCGTCGGCGTCCTCCTCCAACGCCGTGCGCCACTCCGCCGCCGTGCCGGAGATCCTGGCCCTGTTCTCGACCACGACGTCCCAGGCGTCCAGCAGCAGTCCTAGAACGGGTCCCAGCGCATCCCGGTCCTCGCCCCACCCGGGACGGCCCTGAGTCACCAGGCGGCCCGATTGCACCACCTGAACGCGGGGCTTCGGAATGGCGGCGACGGTGTCGAGGCCTGCTCCGGCCAGCAATGCGAGACGCAGCGGGTCCAGCGTCGAACCACGGGTCACGAGTGGCGCGCCCGCGGACAGCCCCTGCCCCGACGACACGATGTTCTCTCCGTTACGCGGCGCCCCGGGGCGGGCGCCCGGCGCACGGTCGACGACGGCGAGCCCCTCGGCGTCCAGGGTCACGCGGGCGTCCGCGAGGGCGAGCACACCTTTGCCGCCGGGAGGCAGCGGCCGGCCCTTCTCGACACGGCTGCTCTGACGACCCGCCAGGCGCTCCCCCGGTTCCGCGATCACCCACGGAGGACTGCCGTTGACCACCCAGCCGTCGACCGCGGCCCTCGCACCGTACGGCACGTCCTCCTCGGCGACGACGTCCTCGGCCGCAAGAAGACCTGCCGCCTGCGTCAAGGGCACATGGACGGCGGGAAGGGCCTCCACGCGGTCCTGCAGCAGGCCCCGGGCCTCGTCCCAGCTGAGCTTCGTGGTGGGCTTTCCGTCCTGCGCCGTCATGGGTGGACGCTCCCGAAGCGGTGCAGACTCCGCCGACGGCTGATGGGCATCACGACGCCGCTCGCCTGCGTCTTAGACCTCGGCGTCCCTGAGTTCGGCGTCTTTGACATCGGCCGGCGCCTCCCCGCTCCTCGTCCCGTTCATCGCTCCGGCCTCCCGGGCCAGAACTCCAGCCTAGAACGGGAGCCGGGACGGGGCCGGGCCCGAGCCATCGTGTCGCCGAGGTAAGCCCTCGGCCGGGTGGACGAGGCGCGCCGAAGCGACCTCGGACGGCAGGACGGCCGGGCTGCTCATCGGGCAGGGCTCAGGCGGCGTCCTCGGCGGGCAGGTAGGCGCTCCACTCGGGAGTGGGCTTCTCCAGCTCCTTGATCTGCCACACGGTCCCCACGGGAGGCCGCGGGCTGAAACGCAGGCGCCAGCCCATCTCCGAAGGAGTGTGGTCGCCCTTGGTGTTGTTGCACTTGAGGCAGCACGCCACGAGGTTCTCCCAGGAGTCCCGTCCGCCGCGGGACCGCGGCAGGATGTGGTCGATGGTGTGCGCGGCCTTGCCGCAGTATCCGCAGCGATGACCGTCGCGGCGCAGGACCCCTCTCCTGCTGACCGTCGAGACCACATTGTGCCGTGGTCTGATGTAGCGGTTCAGCAGGATCACCGAGGGCCGTCCCAGGACTTCACGGGGGCCGACGACGGGTTCGCCGCCCTCCGAGACCACGCTGGCCTTTCCAGCCAGCACAAGGACGAGCGCCCGGCGGAAGGTGACCACCGCGAGCGGTTCATATCCAGCATTCAGAACGAGAGTGCGCATGCACATACCTCTTCACGGCCGCACCCGGCAGGGGCACGAGGGCCGGCTGCCCCCGGCGTGTCCGGGCTATGGATCGACGTAACCAGCCTAAACACGCCCGGGCGCGTGCGCGATGCCTTGGACCACATTGCGGACGTGTCGCGCGAAAAATTCACCCCTCGTTGGCGCCTGCGACAATTCCCGGCTTAACGACAGAAGGACCCCGCCACAGGCGGGGTCCTTCTGACAATCTCCAGCGGGAGGGGCTGGCGGTTCAGACCGTGGTCTTAGCCACCCACGCGGATGAAGACGGGGCCGGAGCCGACGAACGCGTCGTAGACCTTGGTGGTGTAACCGAGGAATCCACCGTGCACGGCCTGGCCGTTGCCGATGTAGACGGCCACGTGAGGCACACCGACGCCACCGTCGGCGTAGTAGATGACATCGCCGGGCTGAGCTTCAGCGGCGGACACCGTACGTCCGAGGGAAAGGTAACCGGCAGGCCAGTCGTGGAAGTTGATGCCCACGGCGCGCAGGGAGTTCGACACCAGAGCGGTGCAGTCCTGGTTGACGCCGAGCTGAGCCAGAGCGGCAGCAGCGATTGCAGCGCCCTTGCCGGAAGCGGCGGCGGCGTTGACCGTCTTCGGCGCCGGAGCGGCAGCCGCGACGTTCGAACCGGTCACCTGGGTGTTGGTGTTGGTGTTGGCCGTGTTGTCGGCGACCGGAGCGGTCTGGGTCTCAGTGTTGGACTGAGCCTCGACGACGGGGGCCTCGACGACCGGAGCCGGCTCGGTCTTGACCGCGGTGCGGACGAAGCTGAGCTTGGCGGTGGAGGATGCGGCCACGGCCTGCGGAGCAGCCTTGACCTCGAGGGTGGTTGCTGCGGAGGAATCGCGCTGAACGCTGGTCTCCGCGGCGTTGGCGGCGATGCCGCTGGTGAGCACCAGGCCCGAAGCCGCGGCGATCACTGCGGCCTGACGGCCCATGGATCCGGCGTTCGAAGAAACGGCCTTGGAGATTTCAAGAAGCGAAGTGTTGGGTGCCTGCTTAGCGCGATGGCGCGCAGAGGTAGTGCCAAAAGACAAGGAAAAGCCTCTCCCGATGCCTACGAGGTGAGCTGTCGGATTCGGATGGGAGCCATCCGGCCGTCCGTCGCTTTCGCGAACTGACGACTTAACCCCAAGGCCTTGCACGCAAGGCCAGAATTGGTTCCCCCGCCTCTGCCAGACGAAGTAGTAACGAACGGACCTCGGTTGGTGGCAGAGCTCGGCAATCCAACCCAGGGCTCCCCCTCTTACGAGGAGGCGCGATCTATAAATTACAGGAGTCTCGGCAGAATGTCACGTTAAGGTTACGGAACATTCGCCGAGACCGAGAGATGGCTCTCGATCAGAGCCATCCGGACGGGTCGACGACCTGGCCGTTGACCATCACTTCAAAATGGAGGTGGCAGCCCGTGGAGGCGCCGGTGGTGCCACTGAGCGCCACGACATCGCCGCGCTGGACGGTCTGTCCGGGCTGCACGGTGAAGGAGCTCAGGTGGTTGTAGGTGGTCTCAAGACCATTGCCGTGATCGACCACGACGCGGTTTCCGCCGCCGGTGTCCACCCAGCCGGTGAAGACGACCTTGCCGGCCGCCGCAGCCATGACCTGGGTGCCGCACTGGGCCACGAAGTCTTCGCCGCTGTGGAAGTCGGACGGACCGCCGAGGGGGTTGATGCGCCAGCCGAAGGGCGACGCCTCGGTCAGCGAGGCGAGCGGGGAGCCCAGCGAACCCTTGGCGGCCGCGGGGGTCACCTTGCCGGACTGAGCGCTCATGAGGGCCTTCAGGCGGGCGTCGGGATCCTGCTTGGTGGTGGCCGACGTGCGGCTGAAGGAGATCTTCGCCCCGGTGGAGGCGGTGACGGGAGCCTGAACGGCGCCACTGGCGGTGATGCCGACCGTGGTCTGCGCGCCATCCCTGCCGGCCGCTTCGGCCAGCGGACCGGAGCTGGCGGGGAAAGCGATGGTCAGAGCGAGGCCGCCTGCTGCGAGCGCGAGGCCACCCTTGTGGATGGCGCCGCTCTTCACTGCCAGATCGGTGATCTGCTGCAGAGGGCCCCTCCGCTTCGCCTTACGGGGCGTCGACGGAAGAACGGTCCGCGCGGGACCTCCGGCCTGGGGTGCCGGACCACTCGCGCGACGACGTCCGCGCAGCTTGTCATTGCTCACGTATGCATTCCCTCTCATAGCGCCTTCGAAGTTAGCTGTCGGATTCGGGCCTGAGAGTCAGCTGCCCGGCCTGCGGAGGCACACGGGAATCCAGGGGGAACGGCTTGCACCGCCTCTGAAAAGTTCCCAGCACCGCCGCGGGCTTCACCCCAAGACGACCTGATTCCAGGCCGCCGGAAATGGTTCCCCCGCCTCTGCTGTCATGCTTCACACCCTGGTTTCGCCAGCAGAGCTCGGCGTACGAAACAGGTCACGCTTAGGTTTCAGCGCTGAGACATCACTATACGCGAACGGGCCCAAGAGTAATAAATTCGTTATCTAGTATGTGGATAAACCCACGGCCACCGACGACGGACGCGAAGAACGCGCCCGCGGAGCCGCGGACGCGTTCTGAAGAGTGACGTTGCAGCTCAGCGCGGCATTCAGCCGAGCGAGACGAAGACGTGGGCTGCGACTTCGGGCGGCAGCTCCAGAGCGCCCTCAATGCCGGCCACCCGCACCGCGATGTAATCTCCGGCACGTTCGAGACCGATGGTCGCTCCCGGGCGGATCCCGCCCTCATCGAGCTGCTGCAGCAGCTCCGGCTCCACCTGCGCCGGTTCCGCCAGGCGACGGACCGTCACCACGGACCCCGGGGCGTACTCATTCATGGCCTGGACGAGAGTCATCAGACCTGCGGCGAACGGTTCGCCCGCCAGACCGCCCAGCTGCTCGAGTCCGGGGATCGGGTTTCCGTACGGCGAATCGGTCGGGTGACCCAGCAATTCGTAGATACGGCGCTCCACCCGTTCGCTCATCACGTGCTCCCAGCGGCAGGCCTCGTCGTGGACGAACGCCCAGTCCAGGCCGATCACATCAGAGAGGAGCCGCTCCGCGAGGCGGTGTTTGCGCATGACCTCGACCGCGCGGCGTCGTCCGTGATCCGTCAGCTCCAGGTGCCGGTCGCCCGTCACCACCACGAGGCCGTCGCGCTCCATCCGGCCGATCGTCTGGGAGACGGTCGGCCCGGAGTGATGGAGACGCTCCGCGATCCGGGCACGGAGGGGGACGATCTTCTCCTCTTCCAGCTCCAGGATGGTCCGCAGGTACATCTCCGTGGTGTCGATCAGATCAGTCATCCCGTCCTACCCTCACTCGCGTCGTGTGCGCCATGGCGTCCGCGCCCAAGCTTCATGTCGTCAAGCTTAGAACGCCGCCCCCTAGTCTAGCTTATTTGGACTCTCTCTGAATAACGGATGCGGCAGATGACGCTCCCGGACTCCGGAATCCGGACCCGCTTGGGACCTGGCGCCCGCCCTGCGGCAAAATGGCCTCAGGACGGGCGCACCCCGGAAGGACCCGTCCCCTCTGCCACACACCAGAACTGGAGCAATCTGTGAGCGATCAGGCACACCTCACCATCCCCGCCCATCTCCTTCCCAAGGACGGCCGCTTCGGCGCCGGCCCTTCCAAGGTCCGTCCCGAGCAGGTCGAGGCCCTCAGCGCCGCCGGCGCCACTCTGCTGGGCACCTCGCACCGGCAGGCCCCGGTCAAGAACCTGGTGGGCTCCGTGCGTTCCGGCCTGAAGTCCTTCTTCAACGCTCCGGAGGAGTACGAAGTGGTCCTCGGGGTCGGCGGCTCCACGGCCTTCTGGGACATCGCGACGTTCGGCCTCGTGGAGAAGAAGGCGCAGCACCTGTCCTTCGGCGAATTCGGCTCCAAGTTCGCCTCCGCCACCAAGAAGGCGCCGTTCCTCGAGACCAGCTCCATCATCACGGCCGAACCCGGCACCCGGCCGGAAGCCGTGGCCGAAGCCGGCGTCGACGTCTACGCCTGGCCGCAGAACGAGACCTCCACGGGCGTGGCCGCGCCCGTGCGCCGCGTGAACGGCGCCGATGACGGTTCGCTCGTGGTCGTCGACGCGACGTCGGCAGCCGGCGGCCTGGATGTCGACGTCCGCGAGGCGGACGTCTACTACTTCGCCCCGCAGAAGAACTTCGCGTCCGACGGCGGCCTGTGGCTCGCGCTCTTCTCCCCCGCGGCGCTGGAACGCGCGGAGCGGATCGCGGCGAGCGATCGCTGGGTCCCGGACTTCCTGAACCTGAAGACGGCGATCGACAACTCGGTACTCAACCAGACGTACAACACGCCGTCGCTCTCCACCCTCGTCACGCTGAACGCCCAGGTCGAGTGGCTCAACGCCCAGGGCGGCCTGGACTTCGCCAGCAAGCGCACCGCCGACTCCGCGGACCGCGTGTACTCGTGGGCCGAGGCGAGCGAGTACGCGACGCCGTTCGTGCAGCGGCCCGAGGACCGCTCGAACGTCATCGCGACGATCGACTTCGACGACTCCGTGGACGCCGCGCAGGTCGCCAAGATCCTGCGAGCCAACGGCGTGGTGGACACCGAGCCGTACCGCAAGCTCGGCCGCAACCAGCTGCGCATCGCGACCTTCGTGGCGATCGACCCCGAGGATGTGAGCGCCCTGACCGCCTCCATCGACTACATCGTCGGGGAGCTGCGCAAGTAGCTCAGGAACCACCGCGCACATCCTCACCGCAAACGCCTGTGGGCCCGGGAAACCGGGCCCACAGGCGTTTGACGAGCCGTTCGGCGGCTCAGGATCTTCATAGCATGGACGTGCTATTCAGCGTCGTCCTCTTCGGCGTCTTCCTCAACGTCTTCTTCAGCCGAGTCGCCGGCAGCATCGGAGGGCGCAGCGGCATCCTCGACGGAGTCCTCATCCGCGTCCGCGACGGTCGCGCCGGACGCCGCCGCCTCGCCGTCGTCGGACTTCTCAGTGCCGCCCGTCTCCCCGGCCGCGGCAGACTCCTCCGCCTGCATCGCAGCGACGTCCTCCGGCCGCACACGCTCGGACCACGGGACCCACGGCGGGGCGAGGACCGAATCATCGCTCGGCAGCAGCCCGATCTCGCTGACCGTCACCACTTTGGAGCGGGAGTTCCGGGTCAGCACGGCGAACCACTGCCAGCCGACGTAGCCTGCCAGGCGTGAAGCGAACAGGTGGGTGACCACCCGGTCCTCCTCGCGCTTGGCCCCGAGGTGCTCGCCGATGCTGTCGGCAGGCGTGATCGTTTCCAGCTCACGCCGCGCCTGGTCCACTGCCGCAGCGAGCATCGCGTCCGGCTTGCCGGTCTTCCACTGCGGGACGCCCGGCTTGGGGGCGGGGGTGCGAAGGGTGTTCTGACGCTCGGCAGTCATGTCTCAGGCTTCCAGTTGATCTGCGACCTGGCGCAGGGCGGCCGCGATGGCGGCGCCCTTCTTGCCATCCGGGTATTTACCCGAGGAGAGCATCCCGGACAGGTTGTCCAGGACGGTGGAGAGGTCCTGGACCATCGGGGCCAGTTCCTTCGGAGAGGTGCGCTTCGCCTTGGAGACGGAGGGGAGCTTGTCCAGCAGCCGGACGCCCATGGCCTGAGCACCGCGACGGCCTTCGGCGACGCCGAATTCGATCCTGGCGCCCTTCCGGAGTTCCCCCACCCCGGCGGGCAGCGCGGAAGACGGCAGGTAGTACTCCTGCCCGTCCTCGGACGCTGCGAAGCCGAAACCCTTGTCCTTGTCGTACCACTTGACGCTGCCGGTAGGCACTTCTTTACCTCTGTCTGTCTTAGCTTGCTGTCAGGCCATGCCCCCACCTGGTTCAACCGGTCTGGGTGGCACGGCTCGCGGTCTGCGTATCCACACTATTTTACCCGGGCGAGGACGTTCACCCGGCATATGTCGCGGCCCGCTTCGCCGGTGCATACAGAAATCTTCCAGACAACACTCAGGGTCGGAGCGGAAGATGGACGACATGAAGACTGAAACGCCTGAAGCCAAACTCCTGGTTGTTGATGACGAACCCAACATCCGGGAACTTCTGTCAACGTCCCTGCGCTTCGCAGGTTTCGACGTGGTGGCCGCCGCCAACGGACGCGACGCCCTGGCCAAGGCCGAAAGCGAGTCCCCCGATCTGATCGTCCTGGACGTGATGCTCCCGGACATGGACGGTTTCAACGTGACCCGGAAACTCCGCGCCTCCGGACGCCACATCCCGGTGCTCTTCCTGACGGCCAAGGACGACACCGAGGACAAGGTCAACGGCCTGACGGTGGGCGGCGACGACTACGTCACCAAGCCGTTCAGCCTGGATGAGGTCGTGGCGCGCGTCCGCGCCGTCCTCCGCCGCACCCAGCCGCTGCTCGAGGACGAGGCGATCATCCGCGTCGATGACCTGGAGCTCGACGACGATGCCCACGAGGTGCGCCGCGGCGGGACCACCATCGAGCTGTCCCCCACCGAGTTCAAGCTCCTCCGCTACCTCATGCTGAACCCCAACCGGGTGCTGTCCAAGGCCCAGATCCTCGACCACGTCTGGGAATACGACTTCAACGGGGACGCCTCGATCGTGGAGTCCTACATCTCCTACCTGCGCCGCAAGATCGACATCGTCCCGGACGCCCCCACGCTGATCCAGACCAAGCGAGGCGTGGGATACGTCCTGCGGACTGCCGAGAAGCGCTGACTTGCTCCGCCGGTGGAAGTCCGCGTCCCTGCGGGCACAGCTGATCGCAACCATCATGGGCCTGCTGCTGGTGGCCCTCGTGACCACCGGCGCGGGCACCATGGCGCTCCTGCACAGCTATCTTCAATCGCAGATCGATGACCGGCTGAGCGTCGCCACCACCAGCATGCAGAAGTACGGCGGGTACGCCCAGCTGACCAGTGGTCTGAGCAGTGTCCCCACCGACTATTCCGTGGTGGTCCTGCGCCCCGGCGCTCCCGTGTACCGGACCGGAGCGAATCAGTCGGGCTACCCGGACATCGAGCAGATGAGCCTGGCCCAGGCCACCTCCCTGAAGCGGAAGCCCTTCGACATCGCGGGCACCACCGGGCACGACTGGCGTGCAGTGGCGGTTCCCTTCGTCGACCAGAGCGGCCACGGCTACGTGGTGGTGGTCGGGCTGCCCCTGGCGCCGGTGGACGAGATCATGGAGCACGCCATCCTGGTGGTCGTGGGCGTCGGTCTCCTCACGCTGATCCTCGCGTTCTTCATCGCCACCTGGACGGTCACCCGGTCCTTCCGTCCCCTGGCGCGCGTGGAGAGGACCGCGGCGGCCATCGCCTCGGGTGACTTGTCCCAGCGCGTCGAGATCCGCACGCCTCACACCGAGGTCGGGCGACTGGCGACGTCCCTCAACACCATGCTGGCCAACATCGAATCGGCGTTCGCCGCACGCACGGCCTCCGAGCAGCGCATGCGCCGCTTCGCCGCCGACGCCTCCCACGAACTCCGCACCCCGCTGGTGACCATCCGCGGTTTCTCGGAGCTCTACCGTCATGGCGCCCTGCGCACCGACGCCGACGTGGCCACCGCCATGGGCCGGATCGAGAGCGAAGCCAAACGCATGGGGTCCATGGTCGAGGATCTACTGACCCTCGCCCGTCTCGACGAGCAGCGGCCGCTGCAGGAGAAGCCCTTCGATCTGATGCTGCTGGGCAACGACGCCGTGGTGGACACTCGCGCGAGCGCGCCACAGCGCGAGGTCCGCCTGGTGGGCCTGGACTCGGCGCAGCCGGTCCCGGCTCCCGTGCTGGGTGACGAGGCGAAGATCCGCCAGGTGGTGAGCAACCTGGTCGGCAACGCGCTCCGGTACACCCCGGAGGAGTCTCCCCTCGAGCTGGCGGTGGGCCGGCGGCAGGACGAGGACGGATCCTGGTCCGTGCTCGAGGTCCGCGACCACGGCTCCGGGATCTCCGAGGAGGATCAGGCCCGGATCTTCGAACGTTTCTACCGGGCGGACACCTCTCGCACCCGGGAAACCGGCGGCAGCGGCCTGGGTCTCGCGATCGTCGCCGCCATCGTGGGAAGCCACGGCGGGACGGTCCGGATCATCGACACCCCCGGGGGCGGAGCCACGTTCCAGGTCCGGCTCCCCCATTCCGCGGACGACGCTCTCGCCTCCGACATCACCGAGTGACCCTCCCGCGCCTGCCGACAATGACGCGCGACGACGGAGCGAACCTCCACGGCGAGCCTGTGGACGGAGTGCCTGAGCCTCTGTCCACATAGGCCACTGCGCGCGACCCGGCAGCCGAGCGCGTTCCTAGGCTGAGACGAAAGACCCCACCGGGTCCGTCCCAGCGAAAGGAAACACCATGAGCGTCATCTCCGTCGACACCGAACTTCTACACCTTCAGTCCGGCCGGGTCCGCGGCACCATGGAACGCATCTCCGCCGACATCCGGGCGATGAACCAGGGACTCACCGCTCTGCAAGGCAGCTGGCGCGGGAACGCCTCCGCCAGCTTCCAGTCCCTGGTGGCTGAGTGGGCCGCCACCCAGAATCGGGTGGAAGCATCCATGGCGGCCATCAACTCGGCTCTCGCTCAGGCGGCGGCTCAATACCGGGACGTCGAACTGACGAATGCCCAGCGGTTCGCCCACTGAGCGGGCCCCGTCTGGTGCCCGGAATTCCGGGCGCCAGGCAGGGGCGCCTGTCCGATGGCTCTTTACTCGGGGGTGCCCTGATGGAACCGCAGACGCCAGGTGCCTTCCGCCGCGGCGCCTCGGGAGGACGCCGGCTCGGTCAGCAGCCATAGCGAACTCCTGAGGACCGTCCGGCCTGCGGATCTGGTCCGGTACTGCAGCAGAATGGCGCTCTCGTTCAGCCGGGAGGCGGACAGCGGGGTCATGTCCACGGGTTCGTGATCCTCGTCGGCCAGGACGAGGAGCATCTCTTCCCGGGACCAGGTGCGGCCCGAACTCCCGATCTCCTCGAAGTCGGGATGCAGGATCCGGGCCACCTCGCCGAGGTCGCCGCGGACGGCCGGTTCCAGGAGGCGCTTCTCCAAGGCGGTCACCGTGGCCACCGCGTCCTGCTGTCCGGCGGAATCCCGGAAGTCCTCCTCCAGGACCGAGAACAGATCGGGCTCCGCCTCGTCCGCGCCGGACACAGACGCAGATGCAGACCCAGACGCAGACGCAGACGCAGACGGCTGAGCCTGGACCGTGGCGCTCGGTGCGGGACCGGTCGCCGCGTGGGGGTTCTGGAACACGGCAGCCTCTGCCGGTGCGGTGCGAGCGTCGGAACGCTGGACGCTCAGGCTCCGGGTTTCCGCACGCCGAGTTTCCGCGTTCTGCGGCTCGGAGAGCTGAGCCCCCGGAAAGCCGGGACCGGAGGGGATCGACTTCCCCCCGCGCTGGTAGGCGGTGGCGACGGCACGGGCGCGGTCGTCGGCGGCCTCGTTCAGTGAGTGTCCGGCATGACCCTTCACCCACTCGAAGGCGACGTTCCGTCCCTTGAGGGCATCGTCGAGGTCTTTGAGCAGATCCACGTTCAGGACGGGCTTGCCGTCCGCTTTGCGCCAGCCCTTGCGCTTCCAGCCCGGCATCCACTTGGTCAGGCAGTTGATGACGTACTGGCTGTCGCAGAGGATCTTCAGCGGTTCGTCCGCACGATGCGCGGTGCTGCGGAGCAGATCCAGCACCGCCATGAGCTCGCCCTGGTTGTTGGTGCCGTGCGGCCAGCCGCCGGCCCTCCAGGTCTCGTCGTCGATGTACCAGGCCCACCCCGCGGGTCCAGGATTGCCCAGCGCGGAACCATCTGCAGCAGCCGTAATCGTCACCCGACAATCCTGCCACAAGGCCTCCGTCATCCGGCCTCGCACCCGGCACCGGCGCTTCCCAGCCACCAGCGCTTCCCAGCCACCGGAACTTCTCCTCCAGCCGGCACAGCCCTTAAACGCGGCGGCGGGCCGCACCTCGAAAGGTGCGGCCCGCCGTCGTGCACTGTCCGGTGAGACACCGGCGAGCAGAGCCGGGGATCAGAACCCGCCCATGCCGCCCATCTCGTCGGCGCCGGCGGCCGGAGCGTTCTTCTCCGGCTTGTCGGCCACGACTGCCTCGGTGGTGAGGAACAGACCGGCGATGGAGGCCGCGTTCTGCAGAGCGGAACGGGTCACCTTGACCGGGTCGTTGACGCCGGCGGCCAGCAGGTCCACGTACTCGCCGGTGGCGGCGTTCAGGCCGTGACCGGCAGGCAGGCTGCGGACCTTGTCGGCGACGACGCCCGGCTCGAGGCCGGCGTTGAAGGCGATCTGCTTCAGCGGGGCGTCGATGGCGACCTTGACGATGTTGGCGCCGGTGGCCTCGTCACCCTCGAGCTGCAGGTTGGCGAACGCCTTGGCGCCGGCCTGGATCAGGGCAACGCCACCACCGGCGACGATGCCTTCCTCGACAGCAGCCTTCGCGTTGCGGACTGCGTCCTCGATGCGGTGCTTGCGCTCCTTGAGCTCCACCTCGGTGGCTGCACCGGCCTTGATGACGGCCACGCCGCCGGCCAGCTTCGCCAGGCGCTCCTGGAGCTTCTCGCGGTCGTAGTCCGAATCGGAGTTCTCGATCTCGGAACGGATCTGAGCCACGCGGCCGGCGATGGCTTCGGCGTCGCCGGCACCCTCGACGATGGTGGTCTCGTCCTTGGTGACGACGACCTTGCGGGCCTGGCCGAGGTCGGCCAGGGTGGCGGCGTCGAGCTTGAGGCCGATCTCCTCGGAGATGACGTTGCCACCGGTGAGGATGGCGATGTCGGCCAGCTGAGCCTTGCGGCGGTCACCGAAGCCCGGAGCCTTGACGGCGACGGACTTGAAGGTGCCCTTGAGCTTGTTGACGATGAGGGTGGCCAGGGCCTCGCCCTCGACGTCCTCGGCGATGATCAGCAGCGGCTTGTTGGCCTGCATGACCTTCTCGAGGACGGCGACCAGGTCCTTCACGGAGCTGATCTTGGAGTTCACGATGAGGATGTAGGGATCCTCGAGCACGGTCTCCTGGCGCTCTGCGTCCGTGACGAAGTACGCGGAGATGTAGCCCTTGTCGAAGCGCATGCCCTCGGTGAGCTCGAGCTCCAGGCCGAAGGTGTTGGACTCCTCGACGGTGATGACGCCTTCCTTGCCCACCTTGTCCAGGGCTTCGGCGATCAGTTCACCGATCTGAGCGTCACCGGCGGAGATGGACGCGGTGGCGGCGATCTCTTCCTTGGTCTCGATCTCCTTGGCGGAGGCGAGCAGCTCTTCGGTGACGGCCTCGACGGCCTTCTCGATGCCGCGCTTGAGGGACAGCGGGTCGGCGCCAGCTGCGACGTTGCGCAGGCCTTCCTTCACGAGCGCCTGAGCCAGCACCGTAGCGGTGGTGGTGCCGTCACCGGCGACGTCGTCAGTCTTCTTGGCGACTTCCTTGACCAGCTCTGCGCCGATCTTCTCGTAGGGATCCTCGAGCTCGATCTCCTTGGCGATGGACACACCATCGTTGGTGATCGTGGGAGCGCCCCACTTCTTCTCGAGCACCACGTTGCGACCACGCGGGCCCAGGGTGACCTTGACGGCGTCGGCGAGGATGTTCAGGCCTCGCTCCAGGCCGCGGCGTGCCTCTTCATCAAATGCAATGATCTTGGCCATGACGGCAAAGGTCCTTTCGGGTCAGTACGTTTCCGGACTGTCGTTGAGGGATGAAGGGTCCTGGCTGCCCAATGCCCGCGACGGACGGCACGGCCCGCCGGCATCCGTACGCCGGCGCACCGGGCCTCATTGAGACCGGGGTTGCCTTCTCTCCGGCGGGCCGGCCATCATCCGCGGAACGGATTCATTAGCAGTCGGCACTCCGGAGTGCTAACTCAATAATTAGCACTCTCGTCTGGTGAGTGCAAGGCGTTCACGCCAGCGGCGAAACCTCAGGACCGCGCCGCCCCATGAGGCGCGACCGGGTGCGGACCCGGCGTGTCCGGCGGAAGCGGCGGGTGACCTGCCCCGCCGTCCGGGAAGCCAGAGTGGAACGAACAATCCGAACATCAGAATGTGCAGTTGCCGTCCGACGACACCGTTCACTCAGCGTCGGTCAGACGGGGTCCGCCGAATATCCGGGACAAAGATCCGGGGAGAGGTCAGGCCGCGCCGGGACCCAGCACCACGGCGAGCGGGTCCTGGAGGTTCGTAGCCAGCTCCACCCGGGCGATGCCGAGGGCGCCGGCGAGCTCGGTCGCGGACGCCTTGAGGCCCTCGGAGCTGTAGAAGACCACCGAACTCGGCTGGGCCACGCCCTGCCAGTTGCCGACGGGTCCCAGCGTCCAGCCGGCGGCGGTGACCTTGGCGCCGTAGCCGGCCGCGAGGCCCGCCGTCGTGGTGCCGTTGTACACGGACACGGGGCGCGACTTGTCCACGGCCGCCGTGGTGGTGGGCGGAGCGGACGGGGCGGTCGCGCTCGGAGAAGGAGCCGGGGCCGATGCGGACGGCTTCGCCGACGGCTTGGCGGATGGCTTCGCCGAAGCGCTCGAGGAGGCGGACGGCGAGGCCTTGGCCTCCGCCCGGGCGCCCATGGAGGGGAAGGCGAAGTACGCCACGAGGCCGATCAGCAGGGCGACGACGCCGGACGCCAGCAGGGGACGCAGCGCGGCGCCGGCGGAGGCCCTGGCGACACGGTGCACCCCGCGGCGTTCGGTGCCTTCCGGCACATCATCGAATTCGTCCCGGGCGTATTTGGTCATCGAGGCGCGTCCTCACGGAGTGGCAGGTGGTCCTACAGGTTCACGCGCCGTTGCCCAGGCGACGAGCAGTCCTGGCCCGGTGGCGCGACGTACGTAGTCTACGCAATCTCTTGACGAGCATGGGGTCATGCGCCAGAGCGGCCTGGCTGTCGATGACCTGATTGAGCTGCTGGTAGTAATGCGTGGCGGAGAGATCGAACAGTTCACGGATGGCCTGTTCCTTGGCTCCGGAGTACTTCCACCAGGACCGTTCGAACTCGAGAATCCGCTGGTCACGCTCCGACAATCCCGGAGCGGGCTGCGAGCCGTCAGGGGATCCGGGGTGGGCCGGAACACCGTCCGGCGACACTGCTGCCTCGGCCATGTTTCCTCCCTTCACCGTGCGTCCTTTCCATGATAGATCCGAAATCACAACGATGTCATTTGGCACAATCAAGGGCATGGACCAGCGCAGCCCCGCACACAGCCCCACCGGCTCCCAGGAGGCCTTCGCCTTCCCGGGCGAGGGATCGGGAACCGGAGAACACCCCCGCGACCCAGGGGCGTTCCGCCGCTTGGCCGACGAGGGCTGGGACGGGCTCGTGGAGAGCGGCGCCCTCCACCCGAGCTGGGCCGCGGCCCTCTCGCACGAAGGTCCGGCCCTGGGCTCCGTGATCCGCTGGCTCGCCACCGAGGAAGAAAGCGGCGCCCGGGTCCTCCCGCCGGCGCCCGCGCTGTTCACCGCCTTCCGGCGCCCGCTCGACGACGTGAAGGTCCTGATCCTGGGCCAGGACCCCTACCCGACGCCCGGCCACGCCATGGGGCTGTCCTTCTCGGTCGCCCCGGACTGCCGCCCGGTGCCGCGCAGCCTGGGCAACATCTTCCGGGAACTCCACGACGATCTGGGCCTCGCCACTCCGACCCACGGCGATCTGAGCCGGTGGGCGGACCAGGGCGTCCTCCTCCTGAACCGGGTGCTCAGCGTCGAGGCGGGGAACGCCGGCTCGCACCGCAGGCACGGCTGGGAGGAGTTCACGACGGCGGCGATCCGGGCCGTCGTCGCACGCAGGACTCCCGACGGGAAGCACCGTCCCCTCGTAGCGGTCCTCTGGGGCCGCGACGCCGCAGGCGTCACCCCCTTGCTGGACGGCTGCCCGACGGTGAGCAGCGCCCATCCCAGCCCTTTGTCGGCGTCGCGCGGATTCTTCGGTTCGCGGCCCTTCAGCAAGGTCAACGAGCGGCTGGCGGAGCAAGGGGCGGAGCCTGTCGACTGGAGCCTCTGAGGCTCGCTCGAGACCATCCGGGACGGGCCCTTAGGGTAGGCTCACCTCATGACTGAAACCCCCGCGCGCCGCCCGTCGAAGCCCTGGTGCACCCTCGAAGTGCTCCGTACCGAACGGGTCAGCGAACACATGGTGCGGGTTCACGCGGGAGGCCCCGGATTCGCCGGATTCGTCCTGAACGACTTCACGGACCGCTACGTCAAGATCGCCTTCCCGCGCCCCGGCGTGACCTACCCGGAGCCGTTCGACCCCGCCTGGGCGCAGGAGCACCTCTCCCCCGCGGAACAACCCGTGACCCGGACCTACACGATCCGTCACGTGGACCTGGACGCGCGGGAACTGGCCATCGACTTCGTGGTGCACGGTGACGAGGGGCTCGCGGGACCGTGGGCGGCCCGCGCGGTTCCCGGAGACCGGTTCACCTTCCGCGGACCGGGCGGCGGTTACTCCCCCAGCCCCGACGCCGACTGGCACCTCCTGCTGGGTGACGATTCGGCGCTGCCCGCCGTCTCGGCAGCCCTGGAAGCCCTTCCGGCCGACGCGCGCGGACTGGCGCTGATCGAAGTGGACACCGAGGCCGATGTCCAGGAGCTGACGGCGCCCTCCGGCGTCGAGCTCTCCTGGCAGTTCCGCCGTGGCGTGCCCGCCGGTGAGAGCACTGTGCTGGTCGACGCAGTGTCTGCGCACGAGTTCCCGGAGGGCAAGGTCCAGGCCTTCGTGCACGGAGAGCGCGGGCTGGTCAAGGCACTGCGCGACGAACTGATCAAGAGGCGCGGCCTGGACCGTAAGGACGTGTCGATCTCCGGCTACTGGGCCTACGGCCGGGTCGAGGATCAGTTCCAGGCGGAGAAGAAGACGGAGATCGGCAAGATCTGACGCACCACCAAGATCGAGTGCTCCATAGGACGCCGAAAACCCCCGGATTCCGGGGGTTTTCGGCGTCGTGCGGTGGGCCCACACCGGCGAGGGCCCCGGGGTGAGGCACGAGCCCTGGGAGCCGGTGGGGACGATCGATGAGTGGAGGGGTCAGCGGCGGCGGGTCCTGCGGCGCTCGTTGCTGGACAGACCGGACGTCAGCGGCCGGGCGAGACTGTCGCCGAGCACGATGCCCGCGGCGATCCCGAGCACCACGGCCACCGCGTTGAGCATGCCGCCCGCGCCGTTGAGGAAGTCGTCCCCGTTGATGGTCAGGGTGTACATGGACCGGAAGATCCGCAGACCCGGCAAGAGGATGAGCGCGGCCGGGACGGCGACCACCAGCTGAGGGGCGCCCATCCGCAGGGCCACCACGCGGGCGAGGAAACCGATCACCACGGCCGAGACCGCGGGTCCCATCCGGTCCCCCACGCCCACCTGGGCGATGCCCAGCAGCACGAAGTACCCGACGATCCCCACCGCCATGGTCGGGAGCACGAGCCGCACGGGCGACTGCTCCGTCACGGTGATCGCCACGAGGGACACGGCCACCAGGACCACCTGGAACCAGAAGTCGTACGCCGGAGGGAACGTCGCCGTGACGTTGATGTCCGGCATGCCCGTGAGGTTGCCCGCCACGAACGCCACACCGATGCCCGAGACGATCGCGCCGAACGTCAGCATCGCGGAAAGCAGACGCCCGGCGGCCGTCACGGGGAATCCGTTGATCGCATCCTGCACCGCGGAGACCAGACGCCCCGTGGGCAGGAGCAGCAGAATACCGCCGGCCACCACGATCGAAGGCGCGATGTTCGCCCCGAACCGCCAGAGCAACAGCGCCAGGAATGTCACGAAGAACGACGACGCCGCCGTGGCGTAGAAGTCCGGGACCCGCCAGCGCGCCAGCTGCCGGGACACCAGATCCACCACGAGGGACGAGACGAACGCGATCGACGAGGCCAGGAGGCCGCCGCCCAGGACGCCCACGAACGCGGCGGCGAACACGCCGAAGGCCAGCGTGACCATCCAGCGGGCGAAGGGTTTGGGCCGCTTGAGGATCTCGTCCAGCCGCTTATTGGCCTCCTTGCGGCTCACGCCACCCGCGGCGATGTCCGAAACGAGCTGATGCACCTCGGACAGCCCCGCGTAGTTGCTGGTCCACGAGCGCACCACGCGGAGCAGGGTGATGGGGGTCTGATCCTTCGGGGCGTAGTTGATGGACACCGACTGATTGGTGATGTCCACCTCGACGTTCTTCAGCCCCAGCGCCGCCGTGACCGCGATGATGCTGGTCTCGACCTCGAGGGCGCCGGCTCCGTACCGGAACATCGTCTCGGCCAGGCGGAGGGCGAAGTCGATCGTCTTGCGCGCCGACTCGTCCACGCCGCCCACCCTGATGGTGGGGTTGGCGTACGGGCTGCCGGCCAGCCGGTCCACGATGCTCAGCGGGGCCGTCGGGGGCTGTTCGCCGCGCACGAGATTCCGCAGCATGCGCTTGGCGGAGGTGGTGGCGCGCAGTTCGGCCGGGGTCAGCGGCTCGGTCTTGGGCAGGCCGTCCGTGGTCGGCCGGGCCTGCGCGGCCGTGGTCTTGCCGGGCCGCGTTCCGGACCGTGCGGGGCCCGCCCCGCGGCCGGGGGTGCGTCCGGGGTTGCGGGGTGAGGAGGAGCTCGCGGCGGGCCGCGCCGGGACTGGGACGGGAATGCGTCCCGTGCCGGCGCTCTGCACGGGCGCTTTCGGGACAGGCGCTTTCGGCACGGGCACTCGGGGCATCGGGCCCGCGGCGTCCAGGGGGCGGTCCGTGCGCGGAGCGGACGACGACGGCGCACCCTCCCCGGGCTGCGCCGCGCCCTCGGCGGGGCGAGGGTCGGCGGCGGGCGGCTGCGCGCCGTCGTCGTCGCCGCGTCGGGGGCTGTTCGCGGCGGACGTCGTCCTGGCGTCCGGATCGCTGCGGTGCGGCTCTCTGGCGTTCATGAGGACTCCCTGCGCTTCGGAGCCGCGGTGCGGCTCAGTAGAACTGCTGACCGGTGCGGCGGGTGTGGATCTGGCGGACCACCCGTTCACCGATCCTTGCCCACACTGTGTACTTCACGGGGCTGAGCACTTGGTCATAACATCCCACGAAGTCGGTGACAGTCTTCGAGAAGCTGGTCTTGAAGAGACCCAGGCCGTAATGCGGGTGCTCCGGGTCCTTGATGCTCGCCGCGGGCGGGGTGCCGCAGAGGTCGTATTCGGTGCAGCCGAGGGCCTTCATGTCGTTCATGGCCTGCCACTGGACCAGGTGCGAGTCACCGTACTGGTTGCGCTTCTGCAGCGACCCGCCGTCCTTGTACGTGCCCTTGTGGCCGTAGTTGATGACGAAGGCTCCCACCGAAGGCACACCGTTTTCGTGGACGAAGTACAGGTGGCCCTGCCCGCGCTCCATGAATCCGCCCCAGAAGCGGCGGAAGTAGTCGTACTCGCGGGGCCGAACGGTGGCCTTGGTCTCGAGGGTCCCGTTCATAAGCGAGTACATCGCGCGGAAGTCCTCTTCCGTGGCCTCGCCCTTGCGGACCTCGACACCCTCGCGGAGGGCGCGGCGGACCGCGTTCCGGCCGCGGGAGGAGAAGCTCTTGAGGATGTCCTCGGTCTCCGGCGAGATGTCCAGGACCACCGTGTGGTCATTGGGCTGGAGGTTCGGCGTCTTGAGCGCGCCCAGGCCGTTCAGCACGGCGCGCGAGGTGTCCGTGGCCACGAGGTCCGGTTCGATCTTGATCGCGAAGACCCCGAGGCGCTCCCGCTTCACGAACTCGGCGTTGGCGGTGAAGATCCCCGGGAGATCCTGGACGCCGGACACGTCCGGGCCCTTGATCATGTACCAGTAGCGGCCCAGGAGCGGGATGCGCTTCTCCAGCACCAGGTTGTAGCTGCTGTACTCCGCGCACTCGTGGACCACGTGCCGGATGTCCCAGCCGTAGTGCTTCTTGACCGATGCGTAGGCCTCGGACTGCAGCAGGTTGCCGCCGTTCGGGTTGGCCGTGACCAGCTCGTCCCAGCGCGCGATCTCATCGTCGGTGGCAAAGCGGGCGGTGAAGGTTCGCAAGGTCACGGCTTCCAATCCTGAGGTGGCTGAACGGCTGTCGTCAGTCTATCCGGCGGCCCCTGTCCGGATGCTGTGGAACGGGTCTCAGAGAGCCACCCGGAACGCCACAGGGCGGCGGGAATCCGCCGCCCTTCGCCGTCCCGGAGCCTTCGGCGGTTCAGAGGTGATCTTGCTCCCAGGCGTGTCCCGGGAGCGGGGGCGCGAACGCCCTCAGCACTCCACGACGTTGACGGCAAGTCCGCCCAGCGCCGTCTCCTTGTACTTGGTGGACATGTCCTTGCCGGTCTCCCGCATCGTGATGATGACCTCGTCGAGGGACACCCGGTGCGTGCCGTCGCCCCAGAGCGCCATCTTGGTGGCGTTGATGGCCTTCGCCGCGGCGATGGCGTTGCGCTCGATGCACGGCACCTGGACCAGGCCGCCGATGGGATCGCAGGTCAGGCCCAGATTGTGCTCCATCGCGATCTCCGCGGCGTTCTCCACCTGCGCAGGGGTGCCGCCCATGACCTCGGCGAGTCCCGCCGCAGCCATGGAGGACGCCGAGCCGACCTCGCCCTGGCAGCCGACCTCCGCGCCGGAGATGGAGGCCTGCTCCTTGTAGAGCACGCCGACGGCGCCGGCGGCCAGCAGGAACCTGACCACCACATCGTCCTTGTCCTGCTGGGTGGCGTTCTCCATGCCGGGTGCATAGTTCAGCGCGTAGTACAGCACGGCCGGGATGATGCCCGCGGCGCCATTGGTGGGCGCCGTGACGACGCGGCCGCCGCTCGCGTTCTCCTCGTTGACGGCCAGCGCCACGAGGTTGACCCACTCCTGCCAGTACTTGGGGTCGCGGTCCTTGTCCTCCTTGAGGAGGCGATCGTGCCAGTCGGGAGCGCGACGGCGGACGTTCAAGCCACCCGGCAGCAGGCCTTCGCGGTGGATGCTCTTCTCGACGCATGCCTCCATGACGGCCCAGATCTTGAGCAGACCCTCACGGATCTCCTCCTCGGTCCTGCTCGCCTTCTCATTGATGAGCATGATGTCGGAGATGCCCAGGCCCTTGCTGTGGCAGCGCCCGAGCAGCTCGGCGGCCGTGCGGAACGGCAGCGGAAGCTCCTTCTTGGACTCTTCCAGCTCCTGCTTGGCCTGCTGCTCCTCGCCCTCGCGGACGATGAACCCGCCGCCCACGGAGAAGAAGGTGGCCGCGTGGAGGATCTCGCCGTCGGCGTCCTTCACGGCGAACTTCATGCCGTTCGTGTGGCGCGGGAGCACGGTCAGCGGGTGCTGGATCATGTCCGCGACGCCGTAGTCGAGGCGCACCTCGCCGGCGAAGGTGACGGTGCCGCTCTCCTCGATCGCGGCGAGCCGCTCCTCCACCTCCTCCGGCAGGATCTTGTCCGGGTAGTAGCCCTCCAGTCCGAGGAGCACGGCGGTGAAGGTGCCGTGCCCGCGGCCGGTGGCTGCGAGGGAGCCGTAGAGGTCGACGGCGAGGCCTGCCACGCGGGGCAGCAGGCCGGCGTCGCGCACCTCCTGGGCGAAGACCGCGGCCGCCAGCATCGGCCCCACGGTATGGGAGCTGGACGGGCCCACGCCGATCTTGAAGAGCTCAAAAACACCAACGGCCACGGTTCTTACCGCCTAACGCTCACGCTTGTAGAAGGGCAGGGAGACCACTTCGAACGGTTCCGCCTTGCCGCGCAGATCGATGTCCAGCGCGGTGCCCGGTTCAGTGTAAGCCACATCCACGTAGGCCAGAGCCACCGGATATCCGAGGGTCGGGCTGGGCTGACCGGAGGTGACCTCGCCCACCACGACGCCGTCCTTCAGGACGTTGTAGTGGCTGCGGCCGGCGCGGCGGCCCAGGCCCTTCAGACCCACCAGACGGCGGCCCGAGGTGGTCCCCACACCGTTCTCCTTGGCGGCTTCGAGGGCGGCACGGCCGACGAAATCGCCGTCCTTGCTCTTGAGCGCGACCACGGGGCCGAGTCCCGCGGCGAAGGGGGTGCCTTCCCGGGAGAGCTCGTTGCCGTAGAGCGGCATGCCGGCCTCGAGGCGGAGCGAGTCACGCGACGCCAGGCCTGCCGGCACCAGTCCGTGGCCCTCGCCGGCGGACAGGAGCGCCTGCCACAGGGACGGGGCGGACTCGTTGCCCACGAAGATCTCGAAGCCGTCCTCGCCCGTGTAGCCCGTGCGGGCCAGCAGGAGGGACTCGCCGTTGATGGTGACCTCGACGGCGGCGTAGTACTTCAGCCCGGTGACGGTCTCGTGCTCGTCCTCCGGCACCAGGGTGAGGAGGATCGCTTCCGCGTTCGGGCCCTGGACCGCGATGAGGGAGATGTCGGCCGAGGCGTTCGTGACGGTGACGTCGAAGCCCTCGGCACGCTGCTGGAGCTCCTCGGCGACGACGGGTGCGTTGCCCGCGTTCGGCACCACGAGGAACTTCTCCTCGCCACGGCGGTAGACGATGAGGTCGTCGATGATCCCGCCGTCCTCCTGGCAGATCAGCGAGTACTTGGCCTTGCCTTCCGCGATCGCGGACAGCTTGCCCACCAGGGCGTAGTCCAGGAAGGCGCCCGCGCCGGGGCCCTCCACCCAGACCTCACCCATGTGGGAGAGGTCGAAGAGGCCGGCAGCCTGGCGGACGGCGTGGTGTTCCGCCAGCTCGGAACCGTACTTGAGCGGCATCTGCCAGCCGCCGAAGTCGGTGAACGAGGCGCCCAGTTTCTCGTGCTCGGCGTACAGGGCTGTGTGGTTCTCAGTCATGGAGTGGATGTCCTTCGGTCCTGTGCGGCGGGTTCAGTTCTCGAACGCTTCGATGGGCGGGCAGGAGCAGACCAGGTTGCGGTCGCCCGAGGCACCGTCGATACGTCCCACCGGCGGGAAGTACTTGTCCTGGCCGTGAGCGTGACCGGAGTGGTCCGGGCGGGCCGGGAAGGCGGCCTGCTCGCGGCTGTACGAACGGTCCCACTCAGAGGTCACGACGGCGGACGCCGTGTGCGGCGCGTGGCGCAGCGGGCTGTGCTCGACGCTGAAGTCGCCGTTGCGGACCTGCTCGATCTCACCGCGGATGACGATCATGGCGTCGATGAAACGGTCCAGCTCGCCCAGGTCCTCGGACTCGGTGGGCTCCACCATCAGGGTGCCGGCCACCGGGAACGCCAGGGTCGGCGCGTGGAAACCGAAGTCGATGAGGCGCTTGGCCACGTCCTCCGCGGTGACGCCGGTGTCGGCGGTCAGCTGACGGAGGTCCAGGATGCACTCGTGGGCCACGAGCCCGCCTTCGCCGGTGTAGAGGACCGGGAAGTGCTCGTCCAGGCGCTTGGCCACGTAGTTGGCGGCCAGCAGGGCGGACTTGGTGGCCTCGGTGAGACCGTCGCCGCCCATGAGGCGGATGTAGGCCCAGGAGATGGGCAGCACGCCGGCCGAGCCGAAGCGGCTCGCGGAGATCGGGGCGCCGCCGGCGCCGTTGGCCGGGTCCGCCGCGTTGCCGGGCATGAACGGCGCCAGGTGGGCGCGGGCCGCGACCGGTCCGACGCCGGGGCCGCCACCGCCGTGCGGGATGCAGAACGTCTTGTGGAGGTTCAGGTGGGAGACGTCGCCGCCGAACTTGCCCGGCTGGGCGAGGCCGACGAGGGCGTTCAGGTTGGCGCCGTCGATGTAGACCTGGCCGCCCGCCTCGTGCACGGCGTCGCAGATGTAGCGCACATCGGCGTCGTAGACACCATGGGTGGACGGGTAGGTGATCATGATGGCGGCGATCGCATCGCGGTGCGCCTCGATCTTGGCTTTGAGGTCCTCGTGGTCGATCGTGCCGTCGGGCGCGGTCGCCACGACGACGACCTTCATGCCGGCCAGCACGGCGGACGCCGCGTTGGTGCCGTGAGCCGAGGCCGGGATGAGGCAGATGTCGCGCTGCTGGTCGCCGCGGGAGTGGTGGTAGCCGCGGATGGCCAGCAGGCCCGCCAGCTCGCCCTGCGAACCGGCGTTCGGCTGGATGGACACCTGGTCGTAGCCCGTGATCTCGGCGAGATCGGCTTCGAGACCGTCGATCAGCTCACGCCAGCCGGCCGTCTGGGAGTCCGGGGCGAACGGGTGGATGGAGGCGAACTCCGGCCAGGAGATGGCTTCCATCTCGGCGGTCGCGTTGAGCTTCATGGTGCAGGAGCCCAGCGGGATCATGGTGCGGTCCAGTGCCAGGTCACGGTCCGAGAGGCGGCGGATGTAGCGCAGCATCTGGGTCTCGGAGCGGTGCGTGTTGAACACCGGGTGGGTCATGAACTCGGTGTTGCGGCGCAGGGCCAGCGGGTACTCGGCGCCGGAGGTCTCCACGGCGGAGGCGTCCGCGCCGAAGAAGGACGCGACGGCGGTGACCGTCTCCGGCGTCGTGGTCTCGTCGAAGGAGACGCCCAGGGTGTCCGCGTCGATGGCGCGAAGGTTGTAGCCGGCTTCCTCGGCGGCCGCGAGGATCGAGGCGGCGCGGCCCGGGACGATGACCGTCACGGTGTCGAAGAACTCGGTGTTCGCCGTCTGCACACCGGCGGCGCGCAGGGCGGCGTCGAAACGTGCGGCGTGGGCGTGAACCTGGGAGGCGATGGCCTTCAGGCCGTCGGGGCCGTGGAAGACGCCGTACATCGAGGCGACGATCGCCAGCAGGGCCTGCGCGGTGCAGATGTTGGAGGTGGCCTTCTCGCGGCGGATGTGCTGCTCGCGGGTCTGGAGGGCCAGGCGGTACGCCGGGGTGTCGGCGTCGTCCTTGGAGACACCGACCAGGCGGCCCGGCAGGGAACGCTCGAGGCCCTTGCGGACGGCCATGTACGCGGCGTGCGGGCCGCCGAAGAACAGCGGGACGCCCAGGCGCTGGGCGCTGCCGACGGCGATGTCCGCGCCCTGCTCACCGGGAGGGGTGATGAGGGTGAGGGAGAGCAGATCGGCGGCGACGGTGACCATGGCGCCGCGTTCCTTGGCGGCGGCGATGACCGGTGCGTGGTCGAAGACCTTGCCGGAGACGCCGGGCTGCTGTAGGACGACGCCGTTGATGGCTCCCTCCGGGAGGCCTGCGGACAGGTCCGCCACCTCGACTTCGAAGCCGAGGGCCTCGGCGCGGCCCTTCACGAGGGCGATGGTCTGCGGGAGGAGGTCGGCGTCGAGCACGGTCTTGCCGTCGGCGGCTTCCTTCGCCTTGTTGGCGCGGCGCATGAGCAGGACGGCCTCGACGACGGCGGTGCCTTCGTCCAGCAAGGAGGCGTTCGCGATGGGCAGGCCGACGAGGTCCTGGACCATGGTCTGGAAGTTCAGGAGCGCTTCGAGACGGCCCTGGGAGATCTCGGGCTGGTACGGGGTGTACGCGGTGTACCAGGCCGGCGCCTCGAGGATGTTCCGGCGGATCACGGCGGGTGTGACGGTGTCGTAGTAGCCCTGGCCGATGAGCTGGACGGCGGTCTTGTTGAGCGAGGCCAGACGGCGCAGCTCGGCGAGGACCTCGACCTCGGAGAGGGCCGGGCGCAGCGTGAGCGGGGTGGGCTGCTTGATGTCATCCGGGACCGCGGTGTTGACCAGGGCGTCGACCGAGCTGTAGCCCACGGCCTGCAGCATGGTGTCGATCTCGGTCTGACGGCGTGAGCCGATGTGGCGGTCCACGAAGCTGCCGGACTTCGCCAGATCAAGGACGGCGGAGGGATTCGTCACGAAGGAACTCCAGTGCTTGGCCGGCGAATGGTACGCCGGAACGGGATGGGCTCCTCCCCGCTCTGTGTGGGACCTGAGAGTTTTCGCACCCACCACGAAGGGCGGGCACCTGCACCGTCGGTGAGCCGGGTGACCGGCTGCTTTCCAGAGTTGCCTCGGCGCGGCGGTACGGGGGCCTGAGAGATTCCTGGGGAGGTTTTGCTCCTACGGCGCCTGCGTAATACCCGTTCGCAGGACTCTCCCGCCGCGGATCGATGGCTTATTCACTTGTGGCGGACCGCGGTGATAGCAGTCACAACGTCAATTGTCTCCCCTGCGGCCTGGGAGGGCAAACGAGCCGGGGCCGGCGGGCTCACATCTTGCCACGGACCAGCTCGAGCACCCGCAGGAGGCTCTGCACTTCGGCGTCGGTCTTGGCGCGGTCCATCTCCTGACCCCCGCCGTTCTCCAGGACCGCATTGAAGTACAGCCCGTCGGACATGTACCGCACGGCCCGCGCCAGGTCCTCGCCGAGTTCCTCCGTGAGCACCTCGAGCCACTGCTTCTGGATTCTGGCGAAACGGCGCTGGGTCTCGGCGTGGGCCACTTCGGCGAGGCGGGTCGCCGCGACGAAGGAGCGGTCCAGAGGTCCGCCGTCCCAGATGGCCTCCTTGATGAAGTAGACGCCGGCGCCTTCCGGAGCCGTCTTCATGGCTTCGATCTCCTCCTGGGCCAGGGTGTCGAAGCGGTCCAGAAGGGCGGCGACCAGCGCCTCCTTGTTCGGGTAGTGGTACAGCAGACCGCCCTTGGAGACCCCGGCACGCGCAGCCACCGCATCCAGGGTGGCGCCCCGCTCCCCCACTTCGATCAGCATCGACTCGAAGGCGTCGAGGACGGCGTTCCTGGCTACGGGCTTTCGTGACATGGCTTCCATTCTGCATGGTTCGGTGGTGGCGCGGGAGGATGACGCCCGGATTGAAACTATACAGTCCAGACGGTACAGTTATGATCATGACGACCAAGACCTTGACTCCGAACACGAGCAACGGGACGGCGCCATGGCAGAAGTGGGCGGCCCTGGCACTGCTCATGGTGCCCGTGCTGCTCGTGGCAGTGGACAACACCGCCCTCACTTTCGCACTCCCCGCCATCGCCAGCTCCTTGCAGGCGAGCGGCGTGGAACTGCTCTGGATCATCGACGCGTACCCGCTCGTCCTGGCCGCGCTCCTCGTGGCCATGGGCAATCTGGGCGACCGCATCGGGCGCCGGAAGCTCCTCATGATCGGCAGCGCCGGCTTCGGCCTGGCCTCCATCGCCGCGGCCTTCTCGCCCACCGCCGGCGCCCTGATCGCCGGACGTGCGGCCCTCGGCCTGTTCGGCGCCACCCTCATGCCGAGCACCCTGTCCCTGATCCGGAACATCTTCACGGACAACAACCAGCGCCGGCTGGCGATCGCCATCTGGGCAGCCTTCTTCTCCGGCGGCGCGGCCCTCGGCCCGATCGTCGGCGGCTGGCTCGTGGACCACTTCTGGTGGGGCGCGGTCCTCATGATGCCCGCCTTCCTGCTGGCGCCGCTCCTGGTGCTGGGCACCCGGATGATCCCGGAGTCCAAGGACAACTCGCCGCACCCCATCGACGTCCCGAGCGTCTTCCTGTCGATCCTCTCGATGGGTCCTGTCGCGGTGGCCATCAAGGAGCTCACGGTGCACGGCTTCGAGCCGCTCCCGCTGGCCCTGGCGTTCTTCGGCGTGGGCATGGGCGTGCTGTTCGTCCGCCGCCAGCGCCGGATCCCAGCTCCCATGCTGGACGTCACGCTGTTCACGAACCCGGTGTTCAGCACGTCGATCGCGGCCAACGTCCTGTCCTTCGTCTCCATGACGGGCTTCATCTTCTTCTTCTCCCAGCACTTGCAGCTGGTGGAAGGCATGAGCCCGTTCCAGGCCGGCATCACCCTGCTGCCGGCCTCCGTGGCGACGATCATCGCGGGCCTGTCCTCGGTCCCGCTGGTGCGCGCCCTGCGCCCCGGCACCGTGGTCACGGCGGGCCTCGCCCTGAGCACCACCGCCTACGTCCTGGTGGCACTCTTCGGCAACAGCGTCGGCATGCCGGTCTTCCTCCTGGCCGTCTACCTGCTGTCGATCGGCATCGGCGCGGCGGAGACCATCTCCAACGACCTGATCATGGGGTCGGTGCCGCCGGAGAAGGCCGGCGCGGCCTCCGCGATCTCGGAGACCGGCTACGAGTTCGGAGCCCTGCTGGGCACCGCGATCCTCGGGTCGATCCTGACGGCCAGCTACCAGCAGCACCTGCGGCTGCCGGCCGGGCTGAGTGAGGCCGACGGCCACGCGGCGAAGGAGACGCTCGCCGGAGCGATCGACGTCGCGCACCGCGTGGGCGGCGAGCTGGGTCATCAGCTCACGACGACGGCGCAGCACGCCTTCGACTCGGGCGTCACCCTCACGGCCACCATCGGCGCCCTGCTGATGGTCAGCGTGACCGTCGCCGCGGCGATCGGCCTGCGGAAGGTCCCTCGCGCCACCAAGGAAAGCCGGCAGGAGCGTCCCGGTCACTGACCGGCTCCTGCGCACGACCGGTCAGTCTGGGGAGGCTGACCTGGGCCGGAGTCACCTCCGGCCCCTGGGGAGAAGCGCCCCGGGCGCCTGCCAGTGAATCCGCTGGTCAGACGCCCGGGGCGTGCCGCCCGCCGTCGACGGCTTGCCAAATGTGAAGCGCACCACCCATACTAAATGAACATTGTTCATTTTTGTGGCCCTCCTCACAAGCTAGCCATCACACATTGGAGTCTGACGTGGCTGACGAAACCACTCCCGCCGACAACGCCCAGCGCTGGGTCATGCCCTCGGAGACCGCCGAGCAGGAACGTCTCTGGATGGCCTTCCCGCACGAGGGTTACACCCTGGGCGAGACCGCCGAGGACGCTCACGCCGCCCGCACCACGTGGGCCGCCGTGGCGAACGCGGCCGTCCGCTTCGAGCCGGTCACCATGGTCGTCGACCCGGCGGACACCGAGATCGCCGCCCAGTACCTGGACCCGCGCGTCGAGGTCGTCACCGCCGAGCTCAACGACGCCTGGATGCGCGACATCGGCCCGAGCTTCGTCCTGGACGCCGAGGGCCGCCTCGGCGCCGTGGACTGGGTCTTCAACGGCTGGGGCGCCCAGGACTGGGCCGCCTGGGACAAGGACTCCGAGATCGGCGCGTTCGTCGCCGGACAGACCCCCGCAGAACTGATCTCCTCCCCGATCGTCAACGAGGGCGGCGGCATCCACGTGGACGGCGAAGGCACCGTGCTCCTCACCGAGACCGTGCAGCTGGATCAGGGCCGCAACCCCGGCGCCACCAAGGAGCAGATCGAAGCCGAACTGGCCCGCACCATCGGCGCCACCAAGGCCATCTGGCTGCCCCGCGGCCTCACTCGCGACTCCGAGGAGTTCGGCACCCGCGGCCACGTGGACATCGTCGCCACGCTCTCCTCCCCCGGCACGGTCCTGGTCCACCACCAGGAGAACCCGGACCACCCCGACTACGAGGTCTCCCAGGAGATCATCGCGCTCCTCAAGGACAGCACGGACGCCGCGGGCCGCACGCTCACCGTCATCCCGGTGCCCGCGCCGGCCACTCTCACCGACGAGGAGGGCTTCGTGGACTTCAGTTACATCAACCACGTGGTCCTCAACGGCGCCGTCATCGCCTGCTCGTTCAACGACGCCAACGACGCCCGCGCCGTCGAAGCCCTCTCCGCCGCCTACCCGGGCCGCGAGATCGTCACCGTCGACGCCCGTGAGCTCTTCGCCCGCGGCGGCGGCATCCACTGCATCACCCAGCAGCAGCCTCGCGCCGCTCGCTGACCCGTCGCGCCGGGCCCCCGCCCGGCCCGGCCAGACCCGCCCTTCCGGGTCGGCGGGCAAGCCCTCACCGGCCTGCCCGTCGCGGCGACGCTGCCGCCTGGCCATGCACAGAAAGCCACCCATGGAACAACATCACCCCCGCAGCGCCCACCAGGATGTGGACGGCAAAGGGCTCAAGTCCGGTCAGCTCGGCCTGCTCGCGATCGTCGTCATCGGCCTCTCCACCATCGCCCCCGCGTACACCCTGACCGGCGCCCTCGGCCCGACGGTCCAGGAGGTCGGCGCGCAGCTCCCCATCATCTTCGTCATCGGCTTCATCCCGATGATCCTGGTGGCCCTGGCGTACCGCGAGCTCAACACCGATTCCCCGGATTCCGGCACCACCTTCACCTGGAGCACCAAGGCCTTCGGACCCTGGATCGGCTTCATGGGCGGCTGGGGCCTGCTCGCCGCGAACATCATCGTGCTGTCCAATCTGGCGGGCGTGGCCGTGGACTTCTTCTACCTCTTCCTGGCGCAGGTCACGGGCGTGGAGGGGCTGGCCGATCTGGCGGGCAATCAGTGGATCAACGTGGCCACGTGCCTCGTCTTCGTGGTCGCGGCCGTGTGGATCAGCTACCGCGGCCTGGAGACCGCCAAGAACGTCCAGTACGTCCTCGTGGGCTTCCAGCTCCTGGTGCTCGGCCTCTTCGCCATCATGGCGATCGTGAACTGGGAGAACTCCGGCCAGGGCATGGCCTTCTCCTGGGACTGGTTCGACATCACCAAGGTGGACAGCTTCAGCGCGATCACCGCCGGCATCTCCCTCTCGATCTTCGTGTACTGGGGCTGGGACGTCTGCCTGACCCTGAACGAGGAAGCCAAGGACGGCCGGAAGACCGCCGGCAAGGCGGGCACCATCACGGCTCTGTCCGTGCTGGCCATCTACCTGCTGGTCGCCATCGCCTGCATCATGTTCGCCGGCATCGGCGAGCAGGGCTTCGGCCTGCGGAACCCGGAGAACTCGGGCAACATCTTCACGGCACTGGCCTCGCCCATCATGGGCCCGCTCGCCATCCTGATGTCCCTGGCCGTGCTCTCCAGCTCGGCTGCGTCCCTGCAGTCGACCTTCATGTCCCCGGCCCGCGGCCTGCTCGCCATGGGACACTACGGCGCGCTGCCCAAGTCGATGGCCAAGGTCGACCCGGTGCACTTCACCCCGGCCAACGCCACCGTCGCGGCGGGCGTGATCTCGTGGGGTTTCTACGCGGTGATGCACATCGTGAGCCAGAACGTCCTCAATGACACCATCCTGGCCCTCGGCCTGATGATCTGCTTCTACTACGGCCTCACGGCGTTCGCCTGCGTCTGGTACTTCCGGAAGACCCTGCTGGCCAGCCCGCGGAACTTCCTCCTGCGCGGCCTGGCGCCCGTGGTGGGCGGCATCATGCTGTTCGTCGTCATGATCCAGACCGCGGTCGACTCCTGGGACCCGGCGTTCGGCTCCGGGACCGCCGTGTTCGGTGTGGGCCTGGTGTTCGTGGTGGGTGTGGGGATCCTGCTGCTCGGCGTCGTGGTGATGTTCGTGATGTCCCGTAAGCGGCCCGAGTTCTTCCGCGGGCAGACGCTGAAGATGGACACCCCGGCCCTGGTGGACTGAGCCGCCTGGGACCGGAGCCCGGGTTCGGCTGCTGATCCGTTCTGCTTGCTATCCCCGCGCGGAGTTGAATGCTCACGCCGCTGGCGGGGCGCGGGGCCCCTTTACGCAAGCTGCCACGGATCAGTAGCCGAACCCGCGCGGTAATGTGTGGCTCAGACACGATGACGGCGCCGCACCCCGGGAGGGTGCGGCGCCGTCGTCGTCCCGTCCGTGTCAGCGGGCTGTCAGGGCTTCATGTTCTCCGCGCCGATGAGCCAGGCCTGCTGCTCGAGTCCCTCGAGCACGGTGTGCAGGAGGTCCGCCGAGGTGGGGTCCTCCTCGTCCACCTGGTCGTGGACCTTGCGGGTGGTGCCGACGGTGGCGTTGATGGCCGCGACGATGCGGTCGATGGCGTCGTGCGTGGAGATCAGGCCCTCGGGGAACGCCGCGAGGTTGGTCTCCTTCTCGACGGTGACGCTGCGGCCGTCCGGGACGGCTTCCAGGGCGCGCATGCGCTCGGCGACGTCGTCACTGAGGTTGCGGGCCAGGTCGATCAGGACGTCCAGCTGGAGGTGCAGATCGCGGAAGTTCGGTCCCACGATGTTCCAGTGGGCCTGCTTGCCCTGCAGGTGCAATTCGATCAGGTCGGTCAGCACGGCCTGGAGATTGGCCGCGAGCGTGGGTGATGCCTTCATGCTTCCTCCTGTGATGTGAATTGTTCCGTACTCCGACGCTATCCCACTTCGGCGGTGGCGGGAGAACTCAGATTCCGAGTAACTCCTCCAGGCGGACCACGGTCAGTCCGGAGGCCTTCTGTGCTTTGTGGAACGCCGCGAGGTCCCGTTTGAATTCCGGCCGGAAGTGCATGAGGCAGATGTCACCCGGGCGCAGACCGTTGCCCACCTGATAGTCCATCCGGCCGGCGTTGGCTTTGCACTCCCAGTCGATGACGGCCTTGAGTCCCGCGGCGGCCACCGCGGTGCGCATGGCGTTCGAGTAAGCCCCGCCGGGCGGGCGGAAGAGCGTGGGCGTGGTGCCGTAGTGGCGCTTGATGTAGGCCTGCATCCCGGTCACCTCGCCGAGCTGGTACTCGTAGCTCTCATTGACCATGGAGGTGTTGTGGCTGATGGTGTGGTTCTGGATGCGGTCGCCGCGGGCCTGGAACTTCTTGAAGAAGTCCGGATTGCCCGCGATCGCGCTCTTCGTCAGGAACAGGGTGGCCGGGTAGCCGTACTCGTCCAGCAGGTCGAGCGACTCCTGGGTCTTGACCACGCCGTCGTCGATCGTCAGGAAGACCACCGGCTGCTTCGTCGTCACCCGGGTGATGACCGGCGCCAGGCCGTTCTGCACGGGCGGAAGCCTGAAGTCACCCGCAAAGGTCTTGCGGGGTGTGGGGGTAGAGCTCGGCGCCAGGCTCGGCGAAGGAGCGGCCGACGTCGTCGTTCCCCCGCCTGAGGACGGCGCAGGGCTGCCGCTCGTCTTCGCGCCAGGCGGGGCCGACGGTGAGTCGGCGCAAGCCCCCAGCAGCGGTGCCGTGGCGGCTCCCAGTGCCAGCAGGGCCGCGCGGCGGCTGATGGATGAATCCGGCATGACTGATGGAGCCCCCCTACGATGATGTCGAGCTGATCATAGATCCCGAAGGTGTCAAAAACCTGCGTCGAATCGTCGGAGTTTTGCGCATGACCAGTGATTACGGATATCGTGTGAGCCGCATCACCGGTAGGTGGTGCGGACGCTGTTGATCCGCGGCGGGAGAGACCTCCCGGCACGCCGGGCAGGCGCCGTAGGAGCAAACCCTCCCCGGGAATCTCTCAGGCACCCGTACCGCCGCGGCGAGGCAACTCTGGAAAGCAGCCCGGTCCGCCGGGCTCACCGACGGTGCAAGCGGGGCCCTTCAGCCCGCGGAATCTCTCAGGTCCCATACAGAGCGGGGAGGAACACCTGTCATCGTGGCGCCCTCGCGGCGCCTAAGCCGAAGGGTTCCTCATGTCCGCCGGACCGACCGTCCTCCCTCACCCGGCCTGGAAGGGCACACCTCACCGTGGCCACTCCGTGCTGCTCGGGGAAACGGCAGCAGGACACCCTTCCTCAGCGATGCAGTCAGCGCGGCCCCCACACTTCGTCCTCCGCCCTCCCGGGCTGCCGGACGAACCGGGCCGTGACGCCCAGCGGATGAGCAACAGCGGAAAGAGGTAGTGAAGATGAGCAGAGTGGACGCCGGCCTGAGGTATTCGGCCGAGCACGAGTGGGTCGCAGCGGACGGGGAAGGCGCGGTGCGCGTCGGCATCTCCGCGGTGGCGGCGGATGCCCTGGGGGACATCGTCTATGTGGACCTGCCCGAAGCCGGCACGGTCATCACCGCCGGGGAGACCTGCGGCGAAGTGGAGTCCACCAAGTCAGTGTCCGATCTGTACGCTCCGGTCTCGGGCGAGATCACCGCGGTCAACGCCGCGGCATCGGACGATCCGGCCCTGATCAACAGCGACCCGTACGGCGAGGGCTGGCTCTTCACCGTGGCGGTCACCGCCGAGGGCCCGCTGCTGTCCGCCGAGGAGTACGCCGCGGCCAATGGAGGCGAACTGTGAGTGCCGCCGTCACCGAGTACGAGCAAGTGGTCCCGGCGTCGCTGAACGCATCCCTTTCAGAGCTGGACCCTGAGGTCGCGGCGAAGATCGACGACGAGCTGCACCGCCAGCGCGAGGGCCTCGAGATGATCGCCTCGGAGAACCACACCGCGTTCGCCGTCATGCAGGCCCAGGGCTCCGTCCTGACCAATAAGTACGCCGAGGGATATCCGGGCAAGCGCTACTACGGCGGCTGCGAGCACGTGGACGTCATCGAGCAGCTCGCCATCGACCGGATCAAGGGCCTCTTCGGCGCCGAGTTCGCCAACGTCCAGCCGCACTCCGGCGCCCAGGCCAACGCCTCCGTCATGCACGCGCTCATCAAGCCCGGCGACACCATCATGGGTCTGAATCTCGCCCACGGCGGCCACCTCACGCACGGCATGCGCATCAACTTCTCCGGCAAGCTCTACAACGTCGTCCCGTACGGCGTCCGCGAGGACACCCACACCGTGGACATGGCCGAGGTCGAGCGTCTGGCTCAGGAGCACCGGCCCGCCCTGATCGTGGCCGGCTGGTCCGCTTACGCGCGCCAGCTGGACTTCGCCGAGTTCCGCCGGATCGCCGACTCCGTGGGCGCCTACCTCATGGTGGACATGGCGCATTTCGCCGGCCTCGTGGCGGCGGGGCTGCACCCCTCGCCCGTGCCGCATGCCCACGTCACGACGTCCACGACCCATAAGACGCTGGCGGGGCCACGTGGCGGCATCATCCTGTCCAACGACGTGGACATCGCCAAGAGGATCAACTCGGCCGTGTTCCCCGGTCAGCAGGGCGGCCCGCTGGAGCACGTCATCGCGGGCAAGGCAGTGGCCTTCAAAATCGCGGCGTCCGAGGAGTTCCGTGAGCGCCAGGAACGCGTCCTGGCGGGTGCGCGGATCCTGGCCGAGCGTCTCACCCGGACCGACGTGGCCGACAAGGGCATCTCCGTGGTCTCCGGCGGCACCGACGTGCACCTGGTGCTCGTGGACCTGCGCGATTGCGACCTGAACGGCCAGCAGGCCGAGGACCGCCTGGCCGCCATCGACATCACGGTCAACCGCAACGCCGTCCCGTTCGACCCGCGTCCGCCGATGGTCACCTCGGGCCTGCGGATCGGCACCCCGGCCCTGGCCACGCGCGGCTTCGGCGAGGAAGCTTTCCGTGAGGTCGCGGACATCATCGCCGAGGCTCTCATCGCCGACGACGACGCCGACCTCACCGGCCTGCGGGACCGTGTGCATGCGCTCGCCACGGCCCACCCGCTGTACCCGGGCGTGAACGGCCTCAGCTGATCGTCGCCGGTGCTGCGTGGACGGGGGTCCGCGCAGCACCGGAGGCTACGCTGTTCCGACCGTGTTTTTTGCGCCACCGCATCACTCACGCCACCGCATCACCGGCCGCACCGCTTCACCCGCTTCACCCGACGACGAAGGACCCGTGCTGTGACTCTTGTCCCCGAAGGCCGTAAACTCCTGCGGATCGAACAACGCAACGCCGCGACCCCCGTGGAACGCAAACCCGACTGGATCAAAGCCAAAGTCCAGATGGGACCCGAATTCGTCGGCCTGAAAAACCTCGTCAAAAAAGAAGGCCTGCACACCGTCTGCGAAGAAGCCGGCTGCCCCAACATCTTCGAATGCTGGGAAGACAAAGAAGCAACCTTCCTCATCGGCGGCTCCGAATGCACCCGCCGCTGCGACTTCTGCCAGATCGACACCGGCAAACCCTCCCCCCTGGACCGGCTCGAACCCACCAAAGTCGCCCGCTCCGTCCAATCCATGAACCTGCGCTACGCCACCGTCACCGGCGTCGCCCGCGACGACCTCGAAGACGAAGGCGTCTGGCTCTACGCCGAAACCGTCCGCAAAATCCACGAACTCAACCCCGGCACCGGCGTCGAACTGCTCATCCCCGACTTCTCCGGCAAACCCGACCACATCCAAGCCATCTGCGACTCCGCCCCGGAAGTGTTCGCCCACAACGTCGAAACCGTCCCCCGCATCTTCAAACGCATCCGCCCCGCGTTCCGCTACGAACGCTCCCTGGACGTCATCACCCAAGGCCGCACCCACGGCATGGTCACCAAATCCAACCTCATCCTCGGCATGGGCGAAACCCGCCAAGAAATCTCAGAGGCCCTGCGCGATCTGCACGAGGCCGGCTGCGACCTGATCACCATCACCCAGTACCTGCGACCCTCCGAACGGCACCTGCCCGTGGACCGCTGGGTCAAACCCCAGGAATTCGTCGACCTCGCCGACGAAGCCGAACAGATCGGCTTCCTCGGCGTCATGTCCGGACCCCTGGTCCGCTCCTCCTACCGCGCCGGACGCCTCTGGGCCACCGCCATGCGCAAAAAAGGCCGCGACATCCCCGAAAACCTCGCCCACATCGCCGACGGCATCCAAGACTCCGGCACCACCCGCCAAGAAGCCCGCACCCTCATCGCCACCCAAGCCTGACGGGATCGACTGACATGGAAACCCCGGAAGCCGGCATGCTGTCCATACATCTCGAGGTCATCCCGACCCCCGGCATCGTGGAGGCGGCGCGGAAGGCCGTGCCGCCGTCGTCGTCCGGATCGATCAGCGTCACCTGCCTGCCTAAGCACGGCGTGGAGGCCACACTCGCGGTGGCCACGGAGCTTGCTCGGAACGGTTACCGGGTGGTGCCGCACCTCGCGGCGAAGGGGTTGAGCAGCCGGGAACGTCTGCTCCGGGTCCTGGAGGAATGCGCGGACGCGGGGGTCACCGAGCTCTTCGCGGTGGGCGGCGACGCCGGCACTCCCGCCGGGCCGTACGCCGACGGTGAGGCGCTGCTCCGGGACATCGCGGAGCTGGGCGGCGGGCGCTTCACGGTCGGCGTGGCCGGGTATCCCGAAGGGCACCCGGGGATCCCGGATCACGTGCTCCTCGAGTCCCTGCGGCGCAAACAGGAGCACGCGAGCCGGGTCGTGACGCAGATGTGCTTCTCGGCCGAGAGAATCGGCGACTATGTGGCAGGGCTCCGCCGCGAGGGGGTGGACCTTCCCGTCCGGGCGGGTGTGGCCGGGGCGGTCCCCACGGCACGGCTCGTGTCCCTCGCCGCGAAGATCGGAGTGGGGTCGTCCCTCCGGTTCCTCAGCGGCAAGGCGTCCCTGGCCCGGAATCTCCTGCCCGGGAACCGGTACGCCCCCGAGGAGATGATCAGCCGGCTCAAAGCGCTGCCCGGAATCGACAGCGTGCAGCTGTACACCTTCAATTCCCTCGACGGACTCCCGGCGCCCGGCTCCGGAAGCGACCCTCACGCCTGAACCGAGGCGCGACTCGCAGTACCGTTCACGTCGCGTTCACCCAGCTGTATAGACAAGTGCAATCAAGAAGCGAATGCCCTTCACTTAGCCTTCCTATCGTGGAATCGACCACTCCCCCAGTGAAGGATCCACTCCGCCATGAAACCCCTCACCCGCCGCACGGCGATCGCCACCTCCCTGGCCGGGCTCGCCGCCGTGGGCACCGCATCGGCAGCGCAGGCCGGCAGCACGTCCGCACCCGCCACGTCCGGCTGGGGCCGGGCCCGCAGCGTCTTCTCCGTCATCAGTGACATCCAGGGTGATCTGCACGATTTCGCCATGGCCCTGCAGGACATCGAGACCACCAACCCCCGCACCCGCAGCGCCGGCCTGGTGATCAACGGTGACATCACCCCGCGCGGCTACGACTTCGAATACACCGACGTCCGCAAGGTGCTGGACTCCAATCCGCATCCCCGCAACGCCCACTGGGTGATCGGCAACCACGAGTTCTACGTCCCCAAGTGGCTGAACCCCACCACGCTCCGTCAGGACACCTGGCCGAACGGGTGCACCGAAGAGAAGCTGTACAACAACTTCTATGACTTCACGGGCCGCAAGAAGGTCTACACCGAGGTGGACCTGGGCGGCGTCCCGGCCCTCCTGCTCGGCACCGAGAAGTACATGCATTACCACGACAGCAAGCTCTGGGACGAGGTGTGGCTGAGCGACGAGCAGTTCGCCTGGCTCGAGTCCCGCCTGGCCTATTACGCCCGCCGACGCAAGCCCGTGATGGTGTTCTGCCACCACCCGCTCCCCAACACCGTCTCCGGCACCCGGAACGCGCTCTACAAGGGCGACTACCTGCAGGCGGACCGGCTCCTCAGCATTCTGGGCCTGTACAAGAACGTGTTCTTCTTCAGTGGCCACACCCACTGGGACCTGAACCTCTCCGACTGGGCGGTGCGCCGCGTGGTTCCGGGCACCGGCAATCCGGAGGGTTTCATGACCGTCAACACCGGCGCCATCCAGACCCTCTGGGAGGACGACGGCCACGGCGGTGAGCGCGCGCTGGATCCCCTGGAGGCCAGCGGCCTGCAGGTGGAGGTCTCCCACGACTCCGTGCTGCTCCGGGCCCGGGACTACCGACGCCGGCAGTGGATCAAGGAACTGCACGTCCCGCTCTCCTTCTGAGCTCTTCTTCCGAGCGGTCCGGGCCTCTGGCCCACCCTGAATGACGGCCCGCCCGTCGCATGGAGCAATAATGCTTCCGTGCGCGGGCGGGCCGTCCGTAGTCTGGCAGGGTGACCACTTCCACCAGCTCCGGATTGAAGCGGCTGTTCGCGTTCCCGAACCCGGTGAACGAGTACGCCGCACGCTCCACCGCGGGGATCATCGTGGTGCTGAGCGTCGTCACCCTGATCCTCGGCCTGACGGCCGGCTGGGGCTGGCTGCTCTGGCTCATCGCCCTGGGCTTCTGGCTCCGGGTGGCCGGCGGCCCACGGTACTCTCCCGCCGGACGCCTCGCAGTGCACGTCATCGCCCCGCGCCTGGGCGCACCGCGTCTGGTCGCCGGCCCTCCGAAGAGGTTCGCCCAGACCATCGGCGCCGTGCTCTCGACCGCCGCGGCCATCTTCTGGACCGTCGGTCTCGCCCCGGTGGCGTGGGTCCTGCTGGGCCTGCTGATCGTGGCGGCGTCCCTCGAATCCTTCGCCGGGTTCTGCCTGGGCTGCTGGATCTTCGGCAAGCTCCAGAACGCCGGCGTCATCCCGGAGAGCGTCTGCGAAGCCTGCAACAACATCTCATTGCGCCGGGTCTGAACGCTTCGCGATCCCCCTGGCCGCACGCCGCCACCTGAACGCGGAACGGGCGCCCTCCTGAGGTCCAGGAGGGCGCCCGTTCGTCATGTGGCGGCGGGGAGCGGCCGCTCAGGCGTCCCGGCGCTCCACATAGACGCGCAAGGCGTCACGCACGAATTCCGCTCCGTCCTGCCCGCCGTAGTTCGCCGCGAATCGCGGGTCCGCCACGTACATCTCGGCCAGGCCGAGCAGGTACTCCTTCGGAGCGCCGTCCGGATGTCCAGGCGTCCCGGGGATCCCGGAGAGCCAGGCATCGTGCCGTGCGGCGAGAGCTTGCGCCTCGTCACTCGCCGGGTCGACGCCGCGGCCCGCTGCGGCTGTCCAGTCGGCGCCCAGCCGCTGCTGGCGTTCCTGCCAGGCTCGCCGCCCGTCCTCGCCGAGTCCGCGCCACCAGGCGTCCGAATCCGCGTAGGCCTTGGCGCCCCAGCGCTGCTCGACCTCTTCCTTGTACTGCGTGTGATCGAATCCATCGAACATGTCCTGTGCCATGAGCCGACCACCTCCTTTCACTTGCCTGATCGTGTGCTCCACCGCCTGGATCTGGCGGGCGAGCCGTGCCTGGTCCTGCCGCAGCAGCTCTAGGTGCCGGCTGAGGGCATCCGCCTGATCGGTCTGCCGGGACAGCACTTCACTGATTGCCGGCAGGCCCAGTCCCAGGCCGCGGAGCAGGAGGATCCTCTGCAAAGTGACCAGGGCGTCGCGGTCGTAATGGCGATAGCCGTTGTGCCCCACCCGGCTCGGCTTCAGCAGCCCCACCTGTTCGTAGTGCCTCAGCGTGCGGCTGGTGGTCCCGGCCATGCGGGCCACTTCCTGGATGCTCCAGTCCTCGTTGTCCTCCATGATCACCAGCGTAGAAGTTGACGCAGCGTCAAGGTCAAGCAGGGGATGTCAGACGCTCGACGGCGGCGCCGGCAAAGCGTCAGGCGCCGGCCTCCTCGTCATCCTGGCGCTCAACACGAGAACGGGGAAGTGAGCACATGGCTCACTTCCCCGTTGACGCTTGCCCGACCGTATTTCCAGCGCCTCCGCCCTAGACCAGCGCCGGCTGCCGGAGACCGGTGAAGGTCGAGGAGTGGAACACGAGCGGGTCCACGTGCCCCTCGCGCACCTCGTGCCCATGCACGCGCAGCAGGACGACGGCGTGGTCCCCGGCCGGGACCTCCTGCTCCACCGAGCAGTCGAGCCAGAGCGCGGCGCCCGGGAGAAGGAGCGCGCCTTCGCTGCTGACACTCACGGGGAGCCCGGCGAAGCGGTCCCCGTCCTTGGACGCGATCTGCCGCGCGGCGTGCTCCTGGTGGGCTGAGAGGACGGAGACGCCCAAGCGTGCCGAGCTCCGTAGGACCGGCCAGGTGCGGCTCGAGTTCTGCACCGCGAACATCACGAGCGGCGGGTCCAGGGACACCCCGACCGTGAACGTCGAGACCACGAGTCCCTGCGGGGCGCCATCCACGAGAGCGGCGAGCGCCGCCACGCCACTCGGCACCTTGGCGAACGCGTGGCGCAACTGCGTGCTGTCCGGATCACTGACGAGCGGCACGGGCGGCACCTCCCCCGAGCAGGACGGGCTGTTCCCCCGCGGCACCGCCGCCGGGGCTGCCGGGTGCGGCGGCGTCGTCGTGCTCCGCCGAAGCGTGGCGGGCGGCGAAGAGGTTCGCCGGACGCGGCAGGCCGTAGTGCTCCCGCAGGGTGGTCCCCGTGTATTCGGTGCGGAAGAGCCCGCGCTCCTGAAGGATCGGGACCACGTCGCGGGTGAAGACGTCCAGTCCGGACGGCAGGACCGGCGGCATGATGTTGAAGCCGTCCGCGGCGCCGGTGGTGAACCAGTGCTCGATGCGGTCCGCCACCTGCTCGGCCGTTCCGGCGAAGGTCTGGTGCCCCCGGCCGCCACCGAGCCGGCCGATGATCTGCCGGACGGTCAGGCCTTCGCTGCGGCCCAGCTCCACGATCAGGGTGCGGCGGCTCTTGTTCGCCTCGATCTGGGACTCCTCCGGGAGGTCGTCCGGAAGCTGCTCGTCCAGGGCCAGGCGCGACGGGTCGACGCCGATGACGCCGGCGAGGTGCCGCAGCGCGTGTTCGGGCAGGATGAGACGGTTCAGTTCCTCGTCGAGGGCCCGTGCTTCCTCCTCGGTCGCGCCGATGACGGGGACGATCCCGGGCAGGACCTTCACCGCGTCGGCATCGCGCCCTGCGAGCGCCACCCGGTGCTTGAGGTCGGCGTAGAACTCCCGTGCGCTCTCGACGGTCTGGTGCGCCGTGAAGATCGCCTCGGCCCAGCGGGCGGCGAAGTCGCGGCCGCTCTCCGAGGAACCCGCCTGGATGATGACCGGGCGTCCCTGCGGCGAGCGCGGCGCGTCGAGGGCGCCTTCCACCTGGAAGAACTCGCCGCGGTGCAGCACGGGGTGGACCCGGGAGGGGTCGCCCCACACGCCGCGGTCCTTGTCCCCCACGTGGACCTCGTCCTCCCAGCTGTCCCAGAGTTTCTCCGTGACCTGCAGGAACTCCTCGGCCCGGGCATAGCGGTCGGCGTGGGCCGGCTGGCTGTCGAGGGAGAAGTTGCGGGCCGCGGCATCGCCGGCCGTGGTGACCACGTTCCAGCCGGACCGTCCGCCGCTGATCTGCTCCAGCCCGGCGAAGCGGCGGGCCAGGTTGTACGGCTCGTTGTAGCTCGTGGAAGCCGTGGCCACGAGTCCGATCCGCTCGGTGACCGCGGCAATGGCGGCCAGGAGCACGGTCGGTTCGATCACGCCGTAGGGGCGCTGGGTGACGTCCCCGTGCAGCAGCGGCGAGTCCGCGAAGAACACGGCGTCGAAGTGCGCCTTCTCCGCGGTCTGTGCGAGCCGCTGGTAGTGCTTCACATCGGTGGCGGCCCGGGTGTCGCTCTCCGGCAGCCGCCAGGAGGCCTCGTGGTGCCCATTGCTCATGAGGAACGCGTTCAGGATGAGTTGGCGTGGCATGGTGTTCCTTCCTCTTCAGACAGGTGGAGTGTTCAGCGGCTGGACTCGGCCAGGCGCCAACGGGAGAAGTGGCGTTCCACGGCCACCAGGAGGTAGTTCACGGTGAAGCCCAACACCGCGACGGTCAGGATGCCCGCGTACATGTCGGGGATCAGGAAGCTCGACTGGGCATTGGTGATCAGGTACCCGAGGCCGGCCTTGGCCCCGACCATTTCCGCGGCGATCAGGACGAGCACGGACGCGGTGCCGGCCATCCTCACCCCGGTGAAGATGGTGGGGACGGCGGAGGGCAGGATGACCTTGAGGAACAGCCGTCCGCTCCCGAGACCCAGGGTCCGCGCGGCCCGGATGAGGAGCGGATCCACGCTCCGGGTGCCCAGGATGGTGTTGAGCAGGACCGGGAAGAACGCCGCGTACGCGACGATGCTGATCTTGGAGACCTCCCCGATGCCCAGCAGCAGCGTGAACACCGGCAGGAGTGCGAGCGCCGCGGTGTTGCGGAACACCTCGAGGAGCGGGTTGAGGAAACGGTCGAGCCCGCGGTACCAGGCGATGAGAAGACCGAGAGGAACACCCAGGCTGACTGCGATGGCGAAGCCGCTCACCGATCTCCCGAGGCTGGCGAGCACGTGTTCCTGCCACTGCCCGGACTCGATGAGCTTGCCCAGTGCGGCGAGCACCTCGTGCAGCGGCGGCAGGAAGACCCGCGTGGCCTCGTCGAGGAACAGCCCCGGGCCGAACTCCCACAGCAGCAGGAAGAGCGCGATCGCTCCGGTCGACCAGAGCACGCGGCCGGAGACCCTGCCGATCGTGCCTGCCACCCGCCGCGCAGCCGACCACGCGGACGACGTCGGCGCCCCCTCCCGCGCTCCCTCACCGGCCGTCGTGGGACCGTCAGCCGTGGTCACCCCGGCAGGAGTGCCGTCCGCAGCCGCGGTGGCCGGCTGCGTGGACGCCGCGGGACCAGCCTGTTCCGCGGCCCGGTCAGGAGCCGCCGTCGTCGTCGCCGTGATGATCTCGTCGTTCACCGTGCTCGTGCTCATCAGGCCGCGCTCCTTTCACGGGCAGCGCCCGCCCCGGACGAGGCCCCTGCCGGGACAGTGCCCGTCCCGGACGAGGCCCCTGCCGGGACTGCGCCCGCCCCGGCGGGGACCCCGGCCGGAACCTCGTCCGGAGCCGAGCCGTCCGGCAGGATCTTGGCGTGACCGGAGGCCTGAGCCCGCCGGACCTCGTCATGCAGGAGCTCCCAGAGGAGGTGACGCTGGCGGACGAAGGCCGGGCTGGAGCGCAGATCGCCCTCGGCGTCCCGGTCCCCCAGGTCGATGTCCACGATCGTCTTGACGCGTCCCGGGCGCGAACTCAGCACGGCGACCCGCTGCCCCAGGTACACGGCCTCCTCGATCCCGTGGGTGATGAAGATGATGGTCTTGCCGGTCCGCTGCCAGAGCCGGACGAGTTCGTCCTGGAGCTGTTCGCGGGTCTGGGCGTCCAGCGCCGCGAACGGCTCGTCCATCAGGAGGACGTCCGGCTCGTACGCCAGGCTCCGGGCGATCGCGACGCGCTGCCGCATACCACCCGAGAGCTCGTGCGGGTACCGATCCTCGAACCCTTCCAGCCCGACGAGCGACAGGTACTCGAGGGCCCGCGCCCGGCGTTCCTTCCGGTTCAGGGACTTGCCGTCGAGCTGACGGTCCTCCAGGCCGAATGCCACGTTCTCCGCGGCGGTGCGCCACGGGAACAGGGCGTACTGCTGGAACACCACGGCCCGGTCCGGACCGGGACCCGTGACGGGACGGCCGTCCAGGAGAACCTCTCCGCTGTCCGGGGAGGCCAGGCCCGCGAGGATGTCGAGCAGAGTGGTCTTGCCGGAACCGCTCGGCCCCACGAGAGTCAGGAACTCCCCGGCGGCCACGTCCAGGCTCACGTCCTGGAGCGCGGTGAGGCGGACCCCTTCTCCCCCCTTGGAGCCCTTGCCGGGGCGCAGACGGAAGGTCTTGGTGACGTTCCGGAGGCTGATCTTGGGAGTGCTCATTTCTTGCCCTCCGTCCCGGTCCCTGCGAGCGCGTTGAACTCGTTGGTGTAGTACTTGGACGGCTGCACGTCCTTGCTGAGGATGCCGGTGTCCTTGAGCCAGGTGTTCCAGCGCTGGAAGTCCTCGTCCTGGATCGCGCCGTTCGCCGGGATGGCGATGCTCTTGAAGTACTTCAGGGTCGCGGTGCTCTCGTTGCGGTGCCGCTTGGTGATGATGTCCGTGAACCGCTGAATGACGGTGGCGCGCGGTGTGGTGCTCGCCCACTCGATCGCCTTGGCCACGCCGGTGGTGAAGGTGCGGACCGTGTCCGGGTTCTTCGCGATGAAGTCGTTCCGGAAGACGTACTGGCCTCCGGCGAACGCGCCGAACAGTCCATAATCGCTGAAGAGGGACCGCAGACCGCCCGTGGCCACCGCGTTGTCCTGGAGCACGCCGCTGAGTGCCCCGGCGTCGACCTGTCCACGGCGGATCGCCTGTTCGGTGTCGTTCGGCGCGACCACCACGAGCTGGACCTGCTTGATCTCGTCCTTGCTGAGGCCGTTCTTCTGCAGATACGTGGTGATGACGGCGTCGGCATGGGCACCCAAGGTGTTGACGGCGATCTTCCGGCCGATGAGGTCCTTCGCGGTCTTGATCGGGCTGTCCGCCTTCACGTAGAACCCGTAGAAGGACTTCGCGTCAGAGCCGTAGTAGTTGATCACGGCCTTGACCGGGGCGCCGGCCTCCTGGAGCTTCACGACGGCCCCGGCGAACGCGCCGCCGAACTCCGTGTTGCCCGTGGCCGCATTCTGGATGCTGGCCGGGCCGCTGATGGTGTTGCCCACCCAGCCGAGCTTCAGGTCCCCCAGGTAGCCGAGGTCCGCCGCCAGCTCGGGCAGCGTCACGCTGTTGGCGCTGCCTTCGTAGCGGAGGGTCTTGACCTGATCCTTCGCGCTCTGGGCCGTGGCGGCCCCGCCGCAGGCGCTCAGCACGAGTGCGGTGGCACTCATGATCGCGGCTGCGATCACAGTCCTGCTCACGGTTCTCTTGCTGGTGCGCTGGCCCACGGGGCTTCTCCTCGATTGCTCTGGCGGACCCGGTGGCCCGCCGTGTGGGAACCATCTGAGCAGAAGCGGAGCGGAAATTCGCGGGTCCGTTCACGGGAGGAAAGGCGGCTCAACATTGCGCGGCAGGCGGGCGTGCGACGGCGGATGACGCCCGGCGTCGCTCCGTGAGCACCGGACCTGCGAACCGCCCCCGGAGGAGGCGCGCCGGCGTGCCCGGTATGACGCTTCGTGGCTCATGATCACGCCGTGTGAAGCCGGATCACGGCGGATTGCGCGACGCCGGCCGCACCCTATGCCGTCAGGTACCCGCGGTTCGTGACGGAGAAAGTCGCTCCGTGACCCGGCTTCCGGTCACGGAAAGGGGACGGCCTGAAGCCGTCCCCTCGTCCACTCACACCCTGCTCTCACCAGTAGTGCGCCACATCCACCACCAGGCGGGATCCACCTCCGGGTCCGTCCAGGATGAACGCCCGGAACGGCAGACGGGCCCTCACACCCAGGCCGATAGACGTCCTGCCCTCGAAGGATCCGGCGAACGCCACCTGGCGGAAGGCCGAGTAACCGGAGACATTGGACAGTTCCCGGGGATTGGCCGGAGTGTAGCTCGCGGTCCCGTCCGCCCGGTAGGCCGGGTCGTTGACCACGATGTTCAGGAACGCCCCGCCGCGCAGCGGGACCACTTGCCCGCTGGCGATCTGCCGCACCTGAGTGACATAGCTGACGGTGTATCCCTTGGCCTTGCCCTGGAGGTCCACCACGAGGCGGTCGTAACAGGTCTGCTGGCCTGTCCGGACGTTCGTCACGGGTGCCGTGGACATGCCGCCGACGCTCTTCGCCAGCGACCCCCAGGTGATGCCGCAGTACGGGCTGGCCTGCGCCCCCGCCGGGGCGATCAGACCGAGTCCGGCCAGCAGGAGAAGTGCCATCAGCAGCGCACGGATCTTTTTCATGACCGCTCCTCCGCAGAATGAACGCTGATAGGCCCACGCTACGCCGGTTCGGGCCCCCGGGATCCTGCTGAAACAGCGATGAGCACCGGATCGTTAATCACCCCGGAAGACCGAGTCCGAACAGTGATCCGGGGCAGTGGAGCGCACGACGGCGGCCGGCGGCTCGGCGCGCTGCCGACCGCCGTCGTCGTGCGCTCCGGAGAGGGTGGCGAGGGCTCAGATCCAGGCGCCGAAGCGGCGGATGAAGAGCCGCTTCGCCAGCTGGACCACGCCGCAGTACGCGGCCAGGGTGAGCACGAGCCAGGGGAAGTACGTCCACGGCAGCGGCACCAGGCCGAGGCCCGCGCCGAAGCCGGTGAACGGCAGGACCAGTCCGAAGACGCACACCGCCAGGGTCGCGATCAGCACGGGCAGGCTCGTCCGCGAGCGCAGGAACGGCACTTTCCGGGTGCGCAGGAAGTGCACGATCAGGGTCTGCGAGATGATCGACTCCACGAACCAGCCGGACTGGAAGAGCGCGGCGTGCTCGGGGGTGCTGGCCGCGAACACGAACCACATCAGGGCGTAGGTGCTGATGTCGAAGATCGAGGACAGCGGGCCGATGCGGGTCATGAACCGGGACAGGCTATCGGCCTCCCAGACCCGGGGTCGGCTCAGTTCCTTGCGGTCCACGCGGTCCCACGGGAGCGTCAGCATGGACACGTCGTAGGCCAGTCCCTGGATGAGCGCCACCACGGGGATCATGGGCAGGAACGGCAGCATGGCCGAGGCCACCAGGACGCTGAACATGTTGCCGAAATTGCTGGACGCGGTCATCTTGATGTACTTCATCGTGTTCACAAACGTCCTGCGGCCCTCGATCACCCCGGCCTCCAGGACCGTCAGATCCTTGTCCAGCAGGATGATGTCCGCGGACTCCTTGGCGATGTCCACCGCGGTGTCCACGGAGATGCCGACGTCCGCGGTGCGGAGCGCCGGGGCGTCGTTCACGCCGTCGCCCAGGTACCCGACCGTGTGGCCGTGCTCGCGCATGGCCTCGAGGATGCGGGCCTTCTGGGCGGGGTTGACCTTGGCGAAGAGCGTGGTGCGCTCCGCCAGTTCACCCAGCTGCTTCAGGTCCAGGGACTCGGTCTCCTGACCGAGGACCACGCGGCCGGTGTCGAGCCCGACGTCGGCGCAGACCTTCTGCGCCACGAGCGCGCCGTCACCGGTGATCACCTTCACGGCCACGCCGTTACGGGCCAGGCTCGCCAGCGCGGGCCCGGCGCTCGCCTTCGGCGGGTCCAGGAAGGTGAGGAATCCGAGCAGGGTCATGTCCCGCTCGTCGTCCACGGTGTACTCGGTGCGCGGCAGATCCGCCTCCGCCCGCGGTCCGTCCGCGGAGAAGGGGATCGCCCGGACCGCGACGGCCAGGACCCGCAGTCCGAGCGCGTTCTGGGCGGCCACCAGTTCCTCGATCTCCCGGCGGCGCTCCTCGCCGAGCGGCGCCGCGCGTCCCCCGGGCGCCCGGCCCACGAGTTCGTGGGTGCAAAGGGAGAGGACCTCTTCGACCGCACCTTTCATGACCACGGTGTGGCCGTCCAGGTCCTCGACCACCACGGAGAGCCGGCGGCGGGCGAAGTCGAAGGGCATTTCGTCCACGAGCGTGTACGCCCCGGTGAGGCGGGGCAGCTCGTCTCCGGCCGCGTCGAGGATGGCCCGGTCCAGGAGGCCGCGGAGGCCGGTCTGGAAGTGGGCGTTGACGGCGGCGGAGAGCAGGGTCCGCTCGCTCGGGCGGCCGGTGCTGTCGAGGTGCTGTTCCAGGACGATCCGGTCCTCGGTGAGCGTGCCGGTCTTGTCCGTGGCGAGCACGTCCATGGCGCCCAGGTTCTGGATGGAGTTAAGACGCCGGACGATCACCCGGTGCTTCGCCATGAGGTTCGCGCCCTTGGCGAGGTTCGCGGTCACCACCAGCGGCAGCATCTCCGGTGTCAGGCCCACGGCGGTCGTGACGCCGAACAGGAACGCGCTCGTCCAGTCCTTGGTCAGCCCGTTGATGACGAACACGGTGGGCACCATGATCAGCATGAACCGGATCAGCGTGGTGCTGACCTTCCGGATGCCGACGTCGAACGAGGTCTCGGGGCGGGTGCCGGACAGGGATGCGGCGAGGGAGCCGAACGCGGTGCGGTTCCCGGTGGCGACGACCACGGCGGTGCCCGACCCGGACACCACCGACGTGCCCATGAAGCCGAGGTTGTCGGCGTTCAGGGGGTCGACGTCGTCGGACGCGTCACCCTCTTCGCCGGCCGCGGCAGGCGGCAGAGGCTCTGCGCTCTTCTCGACGGGCATGGCCTCGCCCGTGAGCATGGACTGGTTGAGCTGCAGATCCTTGGTCCGGAGGAAGCGCACGTCCGCGGGGAGCATGTCCCCCGCGGCCAGGGTCAGGATGTCCCCGGGGACGATCTCCTGGATGTCGAGTTCGCCACTCACCGGTTTGCCGCTCACACACCGGGTCACGGCCGCGGTGGTGGTGACCATGGCGCGGAGCTTCTCGGCGGCGTTCCCGGCCCGGTACTCCTGCCAGAAACGGAGGACGGCGCTGATGGTCGCCATGACGGAGACGGTCAGGACACCTTTGTAGTCGGGGCCATCGGCCGGATCCGCCATCACGACGTCGGTGATGAACAGGACGCCCGCCAGGAACAGCAGGATCAGCACGAACGGGTTCCCGAACGCCTTCACGAACTGGACCGAGGCCGGGGCCGGGCGGTCATGGCGGATGTCGTTGGGGCCGAAGCGCTGCGTCAGTTCGTGGACGTCGTGGGCCGTGAGGCCTTCGGGGGCGCTGCCCAGGTGGCGCAGGGCCGCCTCCGGGGTCATCCGGGCGGCGTCCAGCAGTGCGGTGGAGCGGCGGGCTGTGGCCTGCCGTGTGGTCTCGGAGAACGCGGTGCGCTCGGCGCCGCGGGTGAGGAAGGTCAGCATGAGGTACTCCTTGGCTGCCGCAGGGCCGGATGGTGACCGGCGGGCGGCGGGGCAAGGGGATCCGGCTCGGCGCTCGGCCGCTCCTGGCCTGTCCGTGCTGAAGCGCACGACGGCGGAGCCCGGGCAGTCGCCCGCCGTCACCGGTGCGGTGGACGGGGCTGCCGTGGGCAGGAGAAGTTCAGGAGCGGAGGCTGCGCGCGGAGGCGGTCCCCTGGATATGACGGGGTTGACTGCAACTGTCCGCTGACATGGGACTCACCTCCTGTGAAGCTCGTGCGCGCCTCACGAACGGGGAGGTCCCGGGCGCTGTGGTCCCGGGCTGGTGGACTGGCGTGGCCGGACAGGGCATGGCGTGTGTCATGGATGATCCGGTGGTGCCGTAGTCGCCTCCACGTAAGAGCTTTGGCACTGCACGACGTATCCGCTGCCCTCGGCAACCGGAAGCCACTTTGGGTCAACCCTTAATCCGGGAGGACCTGTCCTAACCTTGGGCGTCTCTCGACGTCGTCAGATCAGTGGCCTGTATTCGTGCAGGAACCTCGCCTAACGAAGCGCTGCCTTTTCAGGCTAAGCCGGTCCGCCGGGAATGGCAATTCGGGGTGGTGGTGAGGGCGGTTGTCAGATGAGGGACGAGATGCCGGGACACACCGGGGCCCGCCCCACTCGCCGAGTCCGCTGTCCACGTGGTGAATCCGCTACATCTGATAGCGGATTCACCACCTGGACAGCGGACTCAGCGCACGCCGAAGGCCCCCGGAATCACGCGGATTCCGGGGGCCTTCTCGTGGAGCCCCCTGCCGGATTCGAACCGGCGACCCCCTGTTTACAAGACAGGTGCTCTGGCCAACTGAGCTAAGGAGGCAGGCGCCGCGTGAAGCCACGGCGGCGCGGCTTAAAGCGTAGCCGAGAGCGGGAGGACTCCCCAAACGGGCGGCCCGCAGGCCGCCCCGCACCCACCAGGGACAGCACGACGGCCCGCCACCCTGAAAGGTGACGGGCCGTCGTCGAGCGCTGGATCCATCCAGGGGACGGGAGCGCCGCGCTTACTTCTTGCCGGTCCTACTTCTTGGCGGTCTTCGCGGCGATCGCCTTGGTGATCATGTCCGGGAACTGGACGTTGGTGTTCTCGCCGACGCCGTACTGCTTGCCGTCCACGAAGATGGTCGGGGTGCCGTTCACGCCCACCGCAGTGGCCTCCATGGTGGCGACCTTCACGAACGGACGGTACGTGCGCTCGTCCACGCAGTTGGCGATGTCCTTCGCGCCGACGTCCTGGGCGATCGACTTCAGCTGGTCGTTGCTCAGACCAGCGCTGCCCTCGGCGGGCTGCTTGTCGAACAGGGCCTTGAAGTATGCCTGGTACTTGTCCGGGGACACGTTCAGGACACAGGCCGCCGCCGCGGCGGCGCGGGAGGAGTAGTTGGTGGTCGAGCGCGAGTCGAGCAGACCGATCGGGCGGTACTCCACCGTGATCTTGCCGCTCTTCACGTTCTCGTCCAGCAGCGAGCCGTAGGTGGTCTCGAAGTTCTTGCAGACGGGGCAGATGAAGTCGATGTACGCGACCACCTTGACCGGCTTGCCGGACTCCGCCTCGACGCCCGGGGCCTTCGCCTCGGCGCCCTGGCTCGGCGCGGCCGTCGGCTGCGGGGGCAGCGTCGCCGTGTTGATCTGGGCGGCCGGCTGGGCGCTCACGCCGTCCTTCGTCAGGATCACGCCGCCATGGATGTTGGCGTTGGCGGGGGTGCTGCCGGAATCCGGGATGGGCGCGTTGTTCGCGTTGTTGGCCATGATGGCCCAGATGACGATGGCGACCACCAGCACGGCGGCGACCACCACACCCCAGATGAGCAGAAGCTTGTTGCGCTTCTCCTTCTTCACCTGCTGTTCACGGATGATGCGGGCCTGCTCACGGGCCTGCGCGGTACGTTCGGCCTTGCTGGGGCGCGGTTCATTAGAAGGGCTCATGCTTCCTCAGGGGGATAGAGGGCCTCGGGGCCCTGGGCTACCTCATTCAGCACGATTTTAGGCCAGATGTCTGGGAAACCGCTGGTCGGTGGCACAAGCGTGCCCCTGAACCGGCCGTCCGCCCTCTGCTGACCCGCACGGTCACACATCCACCCCGCACCCGACGTGCGACTAGGCTGGAAGCAGGAATCGAGAAGCCAACCTCTGAGGGGGCGCCGTGCACGCCGAGGACAACAGCAGTACCGCGGGGGAATCCTCGCGTCAGTTCGATTTTGTGGTGGTGGCCAACCGCCTGCCCGTGGACCGTGTGGTGGACGACGCCGGCGGCGCGCAATGGCGCCGCTCCCCCGGCGGCCTCGTGACGGCCCTCGCCCCGGTCATGCAGGGCGCCGACGGCGCCTGGGTCGGGTGGCATGGCGCACCGGACGAGACGGTGGAACCCTTCACCCACGGGGACACGGACATCGTCCCGGTCGCCCTGAGCACCGAGGACGTGGAGCTCTACTACGAGGGGTTCTCCAACGCGACCCTCTGGCCGCTCTACCACGACGTCACCGCCCGTCCCGAGTTCCACCGCACCTGGTGGGACTCCTACCGCCGGGTGAACCGCCGCTTCGCCGAGGCGACCGCCAAGGTGGCGGCCCCGGGCGCCACGGTCTGGGTGCAGGACTACCAGCTCCAGCTCGTCCCGCGGCTGCTCCGGCAGATCCGCCCGGACGTGACGATCGGCTTCTTCAACCACATCCCGTTCCCGCCGCCGGAGATCTTCGCCCAGCTGCCCTGGCGCCGTGAGGTCCTCGAAGGCCTCCTGGGCGCCGATCTGCTCGGCTTCCAGCGCACGAGCGACGCCCGGAACTTCGTCCGTGCCGCGCTCCGGCTCACCGGTGCCTCCTCGGCGCGGATGACGGTGGAGGGCAAGCCGCAGACCGGCAAGTCCCAGTCGCTCATGGTCGACCCGGGGCTGCCCACCGCACACCTCTGCGTGGCCGAGGCGTTCCCCATCTCGATCGACGTCGGCCAGATCGAGGCGCTGGCCAAGGATCCCGCCGTCGTGGACCGGGCCCGCCAGATCCGGCACGAGCTCGGCAACCCCCGCACCATCCTGCTCGGCGTGGACCGCCTGGACTACACCAAGGGCATCCGCCACCGCCTCAAGGCGTACGAGGAACTCCTCAAGGATGGCGACCTCACGGTGGAGGAAGCCTGCCTGATCCAGGTGGCGAGCCCCAGCCGCGAGCGCGTGGACCAGTACCGACGGCTCCGTGAGGAGATCGAGGGCACCGTGGGCCACATCAACGGCGGCTTCGACACCCTCGGTCGCACCGCGGTCCGCTATCTGCACCACAGCTATCCGGTCGAGGAGATGGTGGCGCTGTACCTCGCGGCGGACGTCATGCTCGTCACCGCGCTGCGGGACGGCATGAACCTCGTGGCCAAGGAGTACGTGACGGCCCGCGTCGACAACACCGGCGCCCTGGTCCTGTCCGAGTTCACCGGGGCCGCGGACCAGCTCAAGCAGGCCTTCCTGGTCAACCCCCATGACATCGACGGCCTGAAGTCGGCCATCCTCGCCGCCACGACCGTGTCCCGCCCGGACGCGGCCCGCCGGATGCGCTCCATGCGCCGCCAGGTCTTCACCCATGACGTCCAGGGCTGGTCCACGGCTTTCCTGGACCGGCTGTCCGAACTCACACGGGCGGACGGTCACCGGCATGAGTGAGCCCATCTGGCCCGAGCAGACACGCGGCAGCCTGAACGCGGAGCTGCGCCGCGCCGTCGAGCATCTGGCCGACGCGCCGCAGCTGCTCGTCGCTCTGGACTTCGACGGCACCCTCTCCCCTCTGGTCGCCCACGCCGACGAGGCACGCCCGCTCCCCCGCGCGGCGGCCGCCTTCCGCCGCCTCTCCAGCCTGGAGGGCACGACGACGGCGCTCGTCTCCGGCCGCTCCCTGGCGAGCCTGAGGACGGTGGCTCAGCCCACGCCGGAGACCCTGCTCGTCGGCAGCCACGGCGCGGAGGTCTGGCTCGGCGCCGGAAGCACGGGCCTGGTGCTGGACCCGACCCAGCAGGCGCTGCTCGAGAAGGTCCACCAGGTGCTCGAGGAGGTCGCCCAGGTGGCACCCGGGTGCTGGGTGGAGGAGAAGCCGGCCGGCGCCGTGCTCCACACCCGCCAGGCCACGGTGGAGGACGCCGTGGACGCCGAAGCCGCGGCCCGGCATCTGCTCGAACGTGAGACGGGCGTCCACCTCATGACGGGAAAGCGTGTCCTGGAGGCGTCCGTGGTCCGCTCCTCGAAGGGCGAGGCCCTGGATTTCCTCCGCACGGTGCTCGGCCCGGTCGCCGTGCTCTACGCCGGGGATGACACCACGGACGAGACCGCCTTCGCACGCCTCGACACCAATCCCGGTCTGCCCCACCCCGATCTGGGGGTGAAGGTCGGCGAGGACTTCACCGCGGCGCAGTTCCGCGTGCCCTCCCCCGAAGGCGTGGCGGACCTGCTGGAGATCCTGTTCAGCCACCGTTCACGTCATCAGGGAGACAAAGGTCACAACGATCTGCCATACTGAGGATGTGATGTGGCGCACATTACCGTGCGGCATCGCCTGAGTGCGGGATCCACGTGGCAGGGCTCGGCCCGGCCGGAGGACCCCGCACTTTCATGACAACTGAATACTCACCATTCACTACGGATCGTTCGGCACGTACCTGCCGATGAAGGGACACGATAACTGTGGCTACAGTTACCTATGACAACGCAACCCGGCTGTACCCGGGGACCAACAAGCCCGCCGTTGACAAGCTCAACATCCAGATCGAAGATGGTGAATTCCTCGTTCTGGTCGGCCCGTCCGGCTGTGGCAAGTCCACCTCGCTGCGTATGCTCGCAGGCCTTGAGGATGTGAACTCCGGCCGGATCCTGATCGGTGACCGTGACGTCACCGACGTCCCGCCGAAGGACCGTGACATCGCGATGGTGTTCCAGAACTATGCGCTGTACCCGCACATGACCGTGGCGGACAACATGGGCTTCGCCCTGAAGATCGCCGGTGTGCCGAAGGAAGAGCGCATGACCCGCGTTCGCGAAGCCGCCAAGCTCCTCGACCTCGAGCAGTACCTGGACCGCAAGCCGAAAGCCCTCTCCGGTGGTCAGCGTCAGCGTGTCGCCATGGGCCGCGCCATCGTGCGTAACCCCCAGGTGTTCCTCATGGATGAGCCGCTCTCCAACCTGGATGCCAAGCTCCGTGTCCAGACCCGTACCCAGATCGCGTCCCTGACCCGTCGTCTCGGCGTCACCACGGTCTACGTGACCCACGACCAGACCGAAGCCATGACCATGGGTGACCGTGTGGCAGTGCTCAAGGACGGCCTGCTGCAGCAGATCGACACCCCGCGCAACCTGTATGACCGCCCGACCAACGTCTTCGTCGCCGGCTTCATCGGCTCCCCGGCCATGAACCTGCTGGAACTGCCCGTCGTCGGTGACGGCGTCCAGTTCGGTGGCACCGTGTACCCCGTCCCGCACAACGTCCTCGAGGACGCCACCGGCAAGACGGTCACCCTGGGTGTCCGTCCGGAGGACCTGGAGAACGCCCCCGAGGGCGAAGGTCTGCAGGTCGAGGCCGACGTCGTCGAGGAGCTCGGCGCCGACGCCTACGTGTACGGCCACACCACGCTGGACGGCAAGCGCCACGACATCACGGCACGCGTCGACGGCCGCCGTCCTCCGCTGAAGGGCGACACCATCTGGGTCCGCCCGCAGCAGGGCCACGTGCACCTGTTCGACACCAAGACCGGCGAGCGCCTGGGCGACTAGTCCTCCGATCGCTGACTCACCGGTTCTCTGAACCCTCAGCCTCGACGGCCCGTTCCTCACGGAACGGGCCGTCTTTGGTACACCCTCTTCGGCGCCCCTTCGTGGCGCCCGCCAGCAAGTCCTCCACTCCAGCGACCCTGTCAGGAGCACTCGTGTCATCTCAGCACCTCATCACCCCCGCGCCTCGTTCGACCGTCACCGCCGACGGCGCCCTCATCCTCACCTCAGGAACCCAGGTGGTCGCGAGCCCCGGCGCCGAAGCCGTGGCCGGGGCCTTCGCGGGCTGGCTCCGCGCCGGCACCGGCTGGGCCGTCCCCGTCCTCACCGCCGCGACCGGCGGCCCGGTCATCGGCTTCGGGATCGACTCCGCCCACCCCGACGGGACGGAGGCTTACACCCTGACCGTCGACGACGACGGCGTGCGGCTGAGTGCCGCGCACGCCGCGGGGCTGTTCCACGCGTCGTCGTCGCTGCGGCAGCTGCTGCCCGCCGCCCTGGAATCCGGCCACACCGCGACGCCCATCAGTGACATCCCGCTCGGCCATGTCGAGGTCCGGGACGCCCCCCGTTTCGCATACCGCGGCATCATGCTGGACGTGGCCCGCAGCTACTACCCGATCGACGAGATCCGCCGGCTGATCGACGTCATGACCCGGTTCAAGTACAACGTGCTCCACCTGCACCTGGCCGATGACCAGTCCTGGCGTATCGAGCTGGACACCCCGGAGGACAACCCCACCGGCATCGACTTCACGGAGCTGGCGCGCATCGGCAAGGACGGGGCCGTGAACCGGGAAGGCTGGGGGCTCGGTCCGGGACGCACCGGCTACTACACCAAGGACGATTACCGCCTGATCGTGGCCTACGCGGCCGAGCGCTTCGTCACGGTGGTGCCGGAATTCGACGTGCCGGGTCACGTGAACTCGGCGCTGGCGGCGATCCCGGAACTGAACCCGGACGGGATCGCCACGAGCCCCACCGCCACGGGCGAGGTGGGCTTCTCCACCCTGTACAACGACAATCCGCTCACCCGCCCGTTCGTGGCCGAGGTGTTCCGGCAGCTGGCGGAACTGACGCCCGGCCCGTATCTTCACCTCGGCGGCGACGAGGCCCTGGTCACCTCCAAGGAGGACTTCGTCGCCATGGTCACCGACTTCGCGGCGTCCGTGGCGGCCACCGGCAAGACGGTGATGGGCTGGAACGAGTACGCCCAGGCCGAGCTGCCATCCGGCGCCGTCATCCAGTACTGGGACGGTGACCTGGAACCCACGCTCCGGCAGGTCCGGGAGAACGCCGCCCGCGTGGTCATGTCCCCGGGCAAGGGCAGCTATCTGGACCAGAAGTACGTGGAATCGGACCCGATCGGCCTCAAGTGGGCGGCCATGGGTGACTGGGACCTCTACTACGGCTGGGATCCGGTTCGCGACGGGCTCGAGGAGGACCAGGTGCTGGGCGTCGAGGCGCCGCTGTGGAGCGAGACCATCCGGAGCCTGGACGAGGCCCACTGGCTGATCTACCCGCGGGCCATCGCCCTCGCGGAAACGGCCTGGAGCGACGCCGCGGCGAAGAATGCGACGGAGTTCGCCTCCCGCCTGGGCGGGCTGGGTGAGCGTCTCGTGGCGCTCGGCGTGACCTTCCGGCCCAGCCCGGACATCGAGTGGAACGCCACTCCGCGCGATCCCTTCGAAGGGGTCGACCTCTCCGCGGTCACCGCGCTGCCGGAGAACGCCGGCGTCGCCGGTGCTGCCGGCGCCGCTGTCACGGAGTAGTCCACGCCGGGGTAATCCACTCCGGGCCATCACAGTGCCCGGTGAGCTTAAGGGAAGATGGAACCATGAGTGAGAACACGCCCTCCAACGGGGCACAGTGGCATGACGAGCCCACCGACTACGATCAGGTGGGAAAGCTGCCCCGTGCCGAGGCGGCGAGCGTGGACGAGGCTCCCTCGGGGCCCGTCGTCGGCTCCCTGAACATCACCGCGGCCAGCGCGGACCCTGAGCTGCTGGACCTGCCGTGGCACATCGCCCTGGAGGAATGGCCGCAGGCGAACCTTGCGGCCCTCCCCCGCGGCATCTCCCGCCACGTGGTGCGGTTCGCCCACCTGGGCGGCACCGTGATCGCCATCAAGGAGACCAGTGAGCACGTGGCCCGTCACGAGTACCACATGCTCCGCAAGCTGGCCCGGCTGGACGTCCCGGCCGTGGAGCCGGTCGCCGTCATCACCGGCCGCACCACCCCGGATGGGCGGCCGCTCAACCCCTGTCTCGTGACGCGGCATCTGAAGTTCTCCATGCCGTACCGGGCGCTCTTCTCCCAGATGCTCCGCAAGGACACCCTGACCCGTCTGATCGACGCTCTGGCGCTGCTCCTGGTCCGGCTGCACCTCGTGGGGTTCTACTGGGGCGACGTGTCCCTCTCGAACACCTTGTTCCGCCGCGACGCGGGTGCCTTCGCCGCCTACCTCGTGGACGCGGAGACCGGTGAGCTGTACCCCGATCTGTCCACCGGTCAGCGCGAGTACGACCTCGAGATCGCCCGCGTGAACATCGCCGGTGAGCTCATGGACCTGCTGGACGGCGAACTGATCGACGAGCTCGTGGACCCCGTCGCCACGAGCGAACGGATCATGGAGTCCTACCGCCGGCTGTGGGACGAACTCACGGCCAAGGAGTCCTTCGAGCTGGGCGAACGCTGGCGCGTGGGCGCCCGCATCCGCCGCCTGAACGAGCTGGGCTTCGACGTGGAGGAGTACGCCATCAAGACGACGGCGGACGGCTCCACCATCCAGCTGCAGCCGAAGGTGGTGGACGCCGGTCATCATCAGCGGCGCCTGCTGCGCCTCACCGGCCTGGATGCTCAGGAGAACCAGGCCCGCCGGCTCCTGAACGACATGGACGCCTACCGGGCCGACAACTACCCCGGCCAGGACGAGGAGATCAGCGCCCACGCCTGGGTCTCCCAGGTGTTCGAACCGATCGTCCGCTCGATCCCGCGCGAGCTCTCCGGCAAGCTGGAACCGGCCGAGGTGGTCCACGAAGTGCTGGAACACCGCTGGTACATGACGGAGAAGCGGAATCAGCACGTCCCCATGGCGGAGGCGCTGCAGTCCTACATCGACGACGTGCTGCGTCACCGCCGGGACGAGGCCACCTTGCTGCTGAACCCGGACACCGACCTGATCAAGGTCCTGGAAGCCGGCGTCATCAAGGCGGACGACGGCGATGAGGACTACGAGGACTGACTCTCCGGAGATCGTCCGGGCGAAGCTTTTGAGAAGGCTGAGGCTCTGAAAACACTGTGGCCCGGCCGTGTTAACACGGCCGGGCCACAGCGTTTTCACTGTTCAGAGCCTGCCTCCCCGGCTTCGGCGGCATCCGCCGTGCGGCGCGCTCTCAGAACCGGATGGCGTCGATGACCTTCACCCTGATGGCGATCAGCGCGGGAATCGCCCCGGCGAGTGCGCCCACCACGATGGCCGCTCCCATGCCGATCAGGGCGGCGCCCAGCGGGAAGGGCGGATAGGCGTCCAGTCCTGGGGCGAGGTGCGACTCCACCCAGGGATTCTTGACCACGGCGACGGCCAGCATCACACCCAGGAGGCCCGCGACCGCCGTGGCCACGAGGGACTCCATCATGACCCCCACGAAGATCCGGCTGGACGTCGCTCCGAAACTCCTGCGGATGCCGATCTCCCGCACGCGGTATTTGACCGTCACCAGGGCCACGGTGAGCATGCCGAGCGCGCCCAGCAGCAGGATCACCCCTGCCACTCCCGCCACCGCCCACTGCAGGGACGCCAGCGGGTCCCCGTACGCCAGATAGTCCATCCGGTTCACCCCTACCGACGCCCCGGGCAGTTGCGCCCCGAGATCGGTTTCCAGGGCCTGCCGGAGCTGGTCGGCCTGGGCAGGGTCCACCCACACCCGGTACTCGGACGTCACTTCTCCCACGCCCAGCCGCTTCCCGTCTCCGCTGAGGAGATACGCCGAGGGTGGTTCCTCCGGCCACTGAGACCGCGCGACCCCCACGATCACGGCGCTGTGCACGCCGTTCTGGTACAGCAGGACACCGGGCTGCCGCGTCAGCGACGGCGACCCCAGCTCCCTCCAGGCGCTCTCATTGACGATCACCGCGGGCGCCAGGCGCCGCGCGTCGTCGTCCCTGAACCAGCGGCCCTGCGCCACGGACGTCCGCAGAATCGAGGCATACGCCGGATCCACCACGGTCGCGGTGATGGACTGGACGCCGCGGGGGAACTGAACGCCGACCTCCCCACGGGAGATCCGGGAGACCTTATCCAGCCGGTAGCGCTCGGCCATCTTCTTCATGAGGGGATCGCTCTGCGACGCCGGGATCTGACCCGATTCCGCGTAAAGGTTCACACCCAGTGTCGCTCCGCGTCCCCCGGTCCGTTCGGCCTGGTCCTTCATGCCCTCCCGGACCACATCGCCCATCCCGAGAACACCGGTCAGCGCCGCGACAGAGGCCGCGACGCCGATCAGCGAGAGGAGAACCCTGACTTTGTGGACGCGGAGCTCGTGCCATGCCTCCAGGATGGCTGCCAGCAAGGAGGTCATGCCGTCACCAGCCCTTCCTCCGGCGCCACGTCCTCAGCGCCGGTCAGGACGCCGGCGTCCAGGTGCAGCCGCCAAGCCGAACGCTCTGCCACCGCGCGGTCGTGGGTGATCGTCACGAGCGCGGCCGAGGTCTCCTCGGCGACTTCCTCCAGGAGACTCATGACGGCCTGCCCCGTCTCCACGTCGAGAGCGCCTGTCGGTTCGTCGGCGAGAATGAGGCGTGGGCGCCGCACCAGTGCCCTGGCGATCGCCACGCGCTGCTGCTCACCGCCCGACAGCCGCACGGGCTTCACATCGGCCCGGGCAGCCAGTCCCACACGGTCCAGGAGCTGCAGGGCGAGCTCACGGCGGCGCCAGAAGGCCCGCCCCGACGCGTAGTAGAGCGGCGTCATGACGTTCTCCAGCGCCGTGCGTTCGGGCAGGAGATTGAACTGCTGAAACACGAACCCCACGCTCTCGCCACGGACGCGGGCGCGGCGCGCCTCGCCCATGCGCCGAGCCGGGAGGCCGAGGAAGTCGAGCTCGCCGCTCGTCGGGACATCCAGCAGTCCCAGGAGGTTGAGCAGAGTGGACTTCCCTCCTCCCGACCGACCCACGACGGCGAGACGGTCGCCTTCGTGAAGGTCCAGTGAGACGCCCTTGAGAATATGGAGCTCACTGTCATCGGGCAAGGTCACCGACTTGGTGACGTCCCGCAGGCTGACCAGCAGACTCATCTCAGCCGCCCATCGGGCTGAAGCCGGCCGGACCTGAGCCGGGACCACCCTGTCCCTGAGGCGCGGGCACACCGGGCAGGAACTCGAGGATCTGTTCGCCCTCTTTGAGGCCCTTGGTGACCTGGACCTGCACACCGTCGCTCAGACCGAGCGACACCTTGCGTTCCACGAATCCCGCGGGAGTCACGGACGTGCCGCCGGCCGCTGCCACCGAGCCGCCTCCCGCAGCGGCGCCCTGCCCGGGATTCCCCTGGCCTGAATTCCCCTGGACCGCAGCGCCCTTACCTGCTGCGCCTTCGCCCGGTTCCGCCGGCTGGCCCCCTTCCGAGCCGCCGGACCCCGTCGACTTCACCCAGACCGTTCCCTCCTGGAAACTGCCCTTCACAGCGGTCAACGGCACCGTCAGCACGTTCTCCGCCACCCCGGCGGTCAGCTTGAGGGTGGCCCCGAGGCCGGGGAACACCTTCACCGTGGCGGGAACAGGACACGAGACGGTCCCTGTCGCCGTGGAACCGCCGTCAGAAGCTCCGGTCCCCTGCCCTGGTCCGGGCCCCGGCCTCCCGGCGCCACCGGAAGCTCCACCGGCGCCGCTGTCGGTGGAGGTCTTTGAATCGGCGGAACCTGTCGCCTTGCCCAGAGCCACGTCCGAGCACGTGAAGGGCGCCGGACCGCCTGTGACGGTCACCTCGGCCTTCGCGGGCCTGTCGAGGAGGCGGTATTGCTGCTGAGCGTCGAGCGAGCCGGTGACACTGTAGGTACCGGGGTCCACCGCACCCAGGTTCTCTCCGACGGTGACCTGCTGGCCCAGCAGCGCCGTGAAGTCTTTCAGCACCCCTGCGGAGGGTGCGAGGACGTCCAGGTAGTCGTACTGTACGGGCGCCTGCTTCACGGGAGACTTGGCGGCCTCCTGGCCGGCCTCCTGGTTCTGGGAACTGTCGCCCGTGGCGGACGACTCGTTCTGCGCCTCCCGGACCTTGCGCACCTGGAACAGCGGGCTCCCCTCGGCGACCGGTTTCCCGGAGGAGATGTACAGGTACACCACGGTCCCGGCCTCAGTGCTCCGCACCGGAACGGCAGGATCCGCCTGAACCGCCCCCTTGACCTCGACGACGTTCGACACCGTCGCCCGGCCTGCCGGCACGACGGGGGCCTCAAAGCCGACCTCCGGAGCTGAAACCTGCTCTGCGCCTTTCACCCCGTCGACGAAGGCGATCTTGACGAGTGACGCCGCGATCACGGCACCGAGCACCAGCCACAGTGACGGTAAGACGGCGCGCCGGAAAAACTTCATGTAGTGCCCCCAATAGTGAATGAAAGCCACGTCAGAGTGTGGCTTCCGGCACAGTCTATCCATTGCCCAAGCGAGCGTCTTGTCAAAGGAGCAAGGCCCACCGGGAGTGGGCTATTAAACACGGACAGCCCCTTGATGGGGCTGAGGTGGCCCCTTGGTGGTCTTGGGGGTGGTCCGCGACGGCGGGGTGGTTGTGGTGTGGGTGTTGGGGGGCGTGGCCCGGCGCGGGTGGCCGGGTGGTGGGTTGTTAACGACGGCAGCCCCCGGGTGTGGGGGCTGTTGGTGTTTGTGGTGGTGGTTGATGCAGTGATGGCCCCGAGCGTCGTTGCTCGGGGCCATCCCTTTGTGGTTGTGTCCGGCGGTGTCCTACTCTCCCACACCCTCGCGAGTGCAGTACCATCGGCGCTGTGGGTCTTAGCTTCCGGGTTCGGAATGGGACCGGGCGTTTCCCCCACGCTATGACCGCCGTAACTCTTTCAAACACCCCACCTGGGTGGGGGTTGGTTTGTAAGGGTCACTGGATCGTTTCCGTGACACGCAACACCGTGCCTGTGGTGACAGGGGTGGTGTTGCTTATTCAATTATGTCTGGTTCCCTGGTTTCAAACTGGTGGGTTTGTTGTTTGGGGACCGCATGGTGGACGCGTAGCACAGTGTTTTTTTGACCCACACCCGGGTGGGGTGTGGTGTGTGGTCAGGTTGTCGGCTTATTAGTACCGGTCAGCTTCACAGGTC